>JAPPFL010000012.1 GCA_028823855.1 Albidovulum sp. | reverse complement strand
TAAGTCCTTGATAAAAAAGGATTTATTAACAATGACTTATGATTCAAACTCTAAGGTATTCCGCTCAGTCACCCCACTCGACTTGAACGGACAAGGGTCCCCGGAAGTCCCGGCCGCCGAAAATCGTTTCTCGATCCTTGCGGAGTCTGAAATTGCGCAAGCGCGAGAATAGGGCGGGCAGGGCGACTTCCTCCACCAGGCGCCTCGATGCCCAGGCGCCGGCGAAAAAATGCGGTCCGGCGCCGAACGGAATCGCTGGACCGTTGTCCCGCAATACGTCAAATACATTCGAATTCTCGAAAACCTGCTCGCCTCGATTCCCGGATCCGAACATGAGAAGGACACGGTCTTTGGCTTCGAGTCGCGCGCCGCGCGGTTCTTACGGCTTGACCGCTCGCCGAGGCGACATTCCGATCGGCGAAATCCGCCTTGCGAATTCTTCGAATGCCTGCATCCAGTTCGCTCCGTCGTCGAAAATCATCGCAAGATTGATATTCGTAACGGTCTGCTCCATGGAAATTCCCGCTTTGGGCCGAACGGAAAGCAGCGAATACTCCTCGATAGTTTCCCGGGCAGACGCCTTCTGTCGTTGGCGGTTTAAAAGCGCGGGATCCTGGCGATTCGCCGCGTTTTTGCGGGATTGTCCGCTCCCGTCGTCCAACTCGTCCGCCCTTTCTCAGTCTGATTTGTAGTTTGGGGCCCCGCGTCGACCCGGTTGACGGGTCCGGGTCGCGGAGAGGGAGCGGAGGTCCCGCGACCGGCCGGGCCTGGGATTGCTCGTTCTCCCTCCCCATTGTCCGGCTCCCATTGCCGCCGAGGCGGTTCCGGGCGCTGCGACCGCCCTCGGGTGGCCGCGCCCCGGCGGGGATGGTAGGCGGGCATGGAAGACAGGAGCGATGCGGCGCCGGCTCAATGATCAAAAAAACCCGGCGCCGCACCCGAACAAGCCGGCCGCGGGGGGCCGAGCTCCCCCGCATTATCAGGCATTTGCTCGTCCGGGTCCACCCCGCTCCCGGGAAGATCGGCGTGCGAGACTGGACGACTATTCCTTTGCGGCCGGTGCCGCCGGCTGGTCGCGGTCTGCAAATCCTGCGACCGCGGGCACTGGTACTGCTCCAGGCAATGCAGCGAGTTGGCTCGCGCCGAGAACCGCCGCGAGGCGAGGCGCCGCTCCGTCCTTGCGCATCAAGTTCCCTCCCCAAAGCCTTGTCATCAGGCCTTCCGGCTGCACCGAGGAAAAAATTTCGATCTACTTTTCGTTTTCGAATATGTCGCTTCGCCGCGTCGGCAGAACCGCAACGAGTTGCGGCACATAGGCTACCGGGCACTCGGCCCGCATCGATTTCAATTCAGGGTAGGGGTCGTTCCAAAATTCTTGCGGATCTATATTGTAGACGGGCACCCTCATCATCATGAATTCGAGGTCCTTCGCCTCGGGAGAATCGGCGGCATCAAATGCGTCTACAGCGTCCTGATTTCCGCAGTTCCAGTTCGCAAAGCGGGGCGATCCGTTTCGTTTCAGGCTACGCTAATGAACTAGCGACAGGCGCGAGTCTGAGGTTCATCGCCAAATTTGCCGGCGGTGTGGCTTGGAGCTACCAGTCCGCGCCGGCATTGACCTGAATATCGATATTGGTGAGAGCCCGAGGGGCGTCGGTGCAGAAGTATCCGATAATGGAAGCGATTTCGCTAGGCTGCACGATGCGGTTTTGCGGGTTTGAGTTTTCGATGTCGATCCTCGCCGACTCAGTGTCTTTGCCACCTGCCTTCGCCCGGCGCAGCACGGCGGCATCCATCATCGGAGTTTCGACCCAGGTCGGGCTGATCGAGATGCAGCACACGTTGTTAGGCGCGCCCTCCTGGCTAACTGCGAGGCCGAGTCCGACGAGTCCCGCTTTCGACGCGCAATATGCGGCATAGCCGCTCGCCCCTTTCGCGGCGGCTGTCGACGCTATGTTGACGATGCGGCCGAATCCGGCACTCGCCATCGAAGGAAAGACGGCGCGAATCATTCGGAAAGGACCGCTTAGATTGATGTCGATCTGATCGAACCACGCCGGGTCGGAATGGTCTGCAAGGAATCCCTCTCGGAAAATCCCCGCGGCGTTCACGAGAATCAATGGCGTGCCCAGCCTGTCCCGGGTCTCGGCAACGAACCGGTCCACGGATTCCTGGCTTCCAACATCCAGCTCTAGGGCAATTCCCTTAGCCTCGAGAACTGCTTCAACGCATTCCCGGCGTTTACTATCGGCGCCCGACCTGGATCCGACGGCGACCCTGTGACCGCGCCGGACAAGTTCTTTGGCGGCGGCCAACCCTATTCCGCTCAATCCGCCGGTCACAATTGCAACTTTCGCGTTCATTGGGGCATCAAGCTATTTCGATTGTATGAACTCTCTGGAACTTTGCGTTCGCTTGTTCCAATCCTGGCGGCAATACGGGAATATGCAAAGCCGATTCCAATTGTTTTGCCATTTTGGCGCGGCGTACAATATTGGCGGAATTATTTCGCGTGTTCGGCAAGGTAGTTTCAAATCTAGCGCGGCATTCAATTTCTGTCGAGTTCGGCACTGCTGGGTTTAATTTCCCGCTACTATTTCGGTAGCTCGGACAAGTTCCAGTCTTCCCTCTTCGTCGCACTCGACCGGTATGGGATCGCTGACCGCTCCTACGAAGCCTCCTTCGACGTTCCGATCGAGAAAGCCGAGAAAGTAGAGCTTTCCTCCGCGCTGCACAACTTTTCCGGCATATCTTTTCGCCGGTTCCTGCCCATCAAGAAATTTTCCTCCCGCCAGCTTCCAGGGACCGCGGCATGAATCGCCAATCAAATAATGCGTGCCCGTAACGGATGGCGCGCCGTAGCTTCTCCGGTAGGTTTGCGCCCAATCGTAGCTATGAGTGCAGAAGAGGCAGTACCACTTGCCCCTAAGGCTGAACACCTGCGGAACTTCCAGCTGTCCGAAGCTGCCGGTAAAAATCGGCTCGCAAATCGTCCAATTTTCAAGATCGCTGGATTCCGCGAGTCCGATCGCGCCGCCTTCGTTGCTTTCCGCGTGGCCCGCGACTCTGGCCGTGAAGAACATTAGCCAGCCTTCCCCTTCTGGATCCCGCATGACCCAGGGATCGCGCATCGCTCGATCATGCCACCTGCCTTCTTCGAATTCCTCATAGAGTTCCGGATCTAGATCCAATGCCAGGCCGTCGCCGACTCGGCGCCAATTGTGGAGGTCCGTGCTAGTTGCGTGCCCGATGCGCTGCTTCAACCCGCGTTCGCGCTTGCTCGTTCCCGTATAGAACAAATGCCAGTCGTCTTTGCCGTTTTGCACAACCGACCCCGTCCAGGTCGTGTAGTCGTCCCAGCTCTCCGTAGCGCTGGGACCGAAGCAGACGCCGAGATATTTCCAGTTGACCAGATCTTCGGATACGGCGTGGCCTTGCGATACGTTCCAGTGCCTGAGTTCCGGATCGCCTAGGGTATTTGGAGCCTGGAGGAAAAAAATGTGCCATAGCCCGTTCCTTCTCGCCAGCCAGAAATCCCAGATCCATTTGTCCTTGAGTGCAAGCATGCTCGATGCGTCCTTTAAATTCCGGTTGTCGCGATTTTGTCGCGGTCGCTCGCCGGGCCGGCCGTGCTGTCTCGCTCAACCAAATAGCAAGGTACTCTCTCAATGCCTGTAACCTTGTCGCCGTATTCAACCATCCGGAAGAGCAATTCCGCGGCTCGAACTCCTAATTCGAAGTACGGAAGCGCAATCGTGGTTAGGTGCGGGTTCAGAGCTTCGCAAATCCTCTCGTCATTGTCGAAGCCAATGACCGACAGATCTTGGGGAATTCTAACTCCGGTCGCCGCGAGAATAGGCCATGCCCGCACCGCCAAAAGATCGTTGCCGAACATTATCGCGGTCGGTCCGTCGCTCGATTCGACAAGCGAAATTATTTCGTTCTTGAGAGCGGCGAACCTGCCCTCCGGTCTGCTCGGATCGATGCCCGTCCTGTAAAACGCGGGGTCTTGAGCGTGTCCGGCGGCCTTGCAAGCCTCCAAGTATCCTTCGCGGCGAAGCCCTGTCGCCAGTACTTCCGGATTGAGCGCGACCATACCGATTTTGCGGTGACCCTTTCCGAGCAGGTGCTCCGCAGCCAGGCGTTGCCCCATGACGTCGTCGGGAACGACAGCGGCAGTGTCAGGTTCGCCGAAGCAGTTCGCCAAAACCGCTCGCGTGCCGGAGGGCAAATTGAATTCGACTTGCTTGTGGTGGTCGGCGGCGAAAATTATGCCTTCCACTCGATGGTTCTCGAAAATCTCGGTTAACTGCCGGATTTCATCGGTCTTCCCTTTGGAATCCGCGATCATGAGCGTGAAGCCTTTCTCTCGGCAAACCTGCTGCACTCCCCTTGCTATGTGAATCGAAGACAGTCCGGATTCGCTTGCCGGTTCGCCGGCATCGGAAATTGCGCTCGTTATCATGCCGATTGTCCCGGATCGGCGCCCGCGCATGATTCTCGCGCCCGGATGCGGCCGGTATCCAAGTTCCTTAATGGCTAGAGCTACCTTTTCGCGCGTTTCCGGGCGGACGACCGGCTCGCGGTTCAACACTCTGCTAACAGTTTTGGAAGAAACGCCCGATCTGCGGGCCACCTCCTCAATCGTCACTGCCTTGCTGGACACAAATGAGCCGCCTTTCATTGCCTGGATGCCTGGAGTCGGATTTCGCTACGGCCTGAGGCTCCGCGCTACAAAGAAAAGTTTGACAACGTTGACATAATTTGCGAATTTCTGTCAATACCTTTGGGAAAGAAATAGCGGCTCGCCGGAGCAATTCGGAGCCGGGCCGCTCGAATAGGAGAGTGAAATGCGAGAAATCGGAACGCTTATTGCCGCCGCATTGGCGGCGGGCGCCATGGTCGGCGTCGCGAACGCGCAGACCAAGCTTAGCATGTGGTATCACGGCGCCGGCAACCAATTGGAAAGCGAGCTCTTGGGAAATATCATCGCCGACTTCAATTCGAGCCAGTCGGACTGGGTCGTCGAACTGGAATCATTTCCGCAGGCTTCCTACAACGAGTCGATCACCGCGGCCGCGCTCGCGGGCAACCTGCCCGACATTATCGACGTGGACGGCCCGATCTTGCCGAACTGGGCCTGGGCGGGATATATGTCGCCTTTGACGATTGACGACGAAAAAATCAGCGGCTTTCTTCCGGGCGCTATCGGGCGGTGGACCGGCGAGGTCTATGCGATCGGCCTCTGGGACGCGGCTTGCGCGATCTACGCCCGCAGATCGGTTTTGGAAGCAAACGATATACGCGTTCCGACGCTGGACGATCCCTGGACCGGCGAGGAGTTCGACGCGGTTCTTGAGAAACTGGCGGCGACCGGGCAGTTCGAATACGCCTTTGACCTCGGCATGGCCTGGACGGGCGAATGGTATCCCTACGCTTTCGGACCATTCCTCCAGAGTCATGGCGGCGATATCATCGACGTTTCCGCCAACATGGCCGACGGCGCTCTGAATGGCGAGGCGGGAATGGCGTTTGGCGAATGGTGGCAATCGCTTTTCGCGCGCAGTCTCGTTCCGGGAACGGATCAGGACGGAGCCGATCGCGAAACCGGATTCCTTGACGGAAAGTACGCCCTTCAATGGAACGGCAACTGGGCGGCCGTTCCCGCTATCGAAGAATTCGGCGACGATATGCTTTTCCTTCCGGCTCCGGATTTTGGCGACGGTCCGAAGATCGGCGCCGCGAGCTGGCAGTTCGGAATTTCTTCCAGCTCCGAAAACAAGGACGGTGCGAGCGCATTTATCGAATTCGCCATTCAGGACAAGTATTTGGCGGCGTTTTCCGACGGCATCGGCCTGATACCTCCGACAGCGGGCTCTGCCGCGATGTCTGAAAAATACAGCCCCGGCGGTCCGCTTGAAGTATTTTTCGAGCTTTCGAACAGGCAGGCGACGCTGCGCGCTGTTACGCCTGCGTACATCGTCGGAGGCAAAGTATTCGAAAAGGCGATGGCGGATATAGCCAACGGTGCCGATGTCGCGGATACTCTGGACCAAGCCGCCGACGAAATCGATGCCGATATCGAAAACAACGGAGGCTATATGTAGCTCCGGCGGCGCCAAGTGCGCTAGTCCGAAAATCTTCCTGGCGGCTCTTGGCCGCCAGGCGGCACGGTTGCGGCGGGACCGAGAATGAATGCGGAACAGCTTGCTGCTCGCAGGCGCCAGAATCGCGCGGGATGGGCAATGGCGCTGCCCGCTTGCCTACTAATTTTCGCATTCCTAATTACGCCGTTCTTCATGGCTTTCGGGCTATCGCTAACGAACCAGCGCCTGATTTCACCGAACCCCGCTGAATTCGTCGGTCTCCGGAATTTCGAGCGGCTTCTCGGCGTCGGCTTGCTGACTCTCGATCCGCTCAGGGACGAGAACGGCGAGGTAAGGCTGAAGGGAGGAGAGCCCGAATACCCGCGAATTCGCAGTTTTACGCGCGGAAATCCGGACTATCCTCGGCTGAATCGCATGCGAGAGTGGTTTCGGATCGACTTGCCCGGCGACCGCCAGCTTGTCGTTCTTGCCAAAGATCTCGTCTTTATAAAGGCTTTGAAAAACACGGTTTTATTCGTAGCGGTGGTAGCTCCGGTGCAGTCCGGCCTCGCGCTTATTCTGGCTCTTCTCATCAACCGGCCGCTTAGGGGGATAAACGTTTTCCGAACGATCTACTTTGCGCCGGTCGTCATATCGATGGTCGTCGTCGCCATGCTGTGGCGGTTCATTTACGACGGGCAGAACGGAATATTGAATTCGTTGCTGGGCATTTTCAGCTTCGGGGCTATCGAACCGATCAGCTGGCTAGGCAATACGTCGACTGCCTTGCCCGCCATTATGGCGATGTCGGTCTGGCAGGGAGTCGGGTTCCACATGGTGATCTGGCTTTCCGGTCTGCAGACGATTCCGCAGCCGCTTTACGAAGTCGCGCGAATAGAAGGCGCGACCGGATGGCAGACGTTTCGCTACGTAACGTGGCCCGGTCTCCGGAATACGGCTATTCTGGTCATGGTCATCATCACGATGCAAGCGTTTACATTGTATCCCCAAGTCCAAGTGATGACGCGCGGAGGACCTCTGGACTCGACGCAGAGCCTCGTCTTCCAGGCCGTTGTTCGGGGATACGAAAAACAAGATATCGCCGGCGGATCTGCGATTTCCGTGCTGCTTTTCTTGTTCGTGCTGGCGATTTCGCTTTTCCAGCGCTACCTAACGAGGGATCGCGACTGATGCCGGCTCAACGCCTGGCGAAACTTTCGCTTGACTATCTTCTGCTGGCGTGGATTGCCCTGGTTTTCGTGTTTCCCGTGGTTTTCATGGTCATGTCGTCGTTCAAATCCGATTTGCAGCTTCTCCGAGACAGCGCATCCCTGAGGGCTTTCCTGCCCGTCGGTGACCTGTCGTTCGACAACTATGCAAAGGCGTTCCAGCGCGCGCCGATCGGGCTTTTTATTTTAAACTCGGTATTCATAACGGCGGTTACGGTATGCGTTTCGCTGCTTCTGGCATCTCTAGCGGCCTTCTCGTTCGTCTTTTTGCAGTGGGTCGGGAGAAGTGTTCTGATGGCGGCGGTTCTCGCCACATTTATTGTTCCATTCGAGACGATTGCCGTTCCGCTGCTTTTGATCGTAAACAACCTGCCTTGGATTGGACTGGACGGGTTCAAGACAAGCTGGCTCAACAGCTACCAGGTGCAAATCGTACCCTTTATAGCGGACGCTCTCACCATTTTCCTGTTTGTACAGTATTTCAAGGATCTTCCGAAAGAGTTGGTCGAAGCGGCGAGAATCGACGGGGCTACGTGGTTCCAGGTCTATCGCCGAGTCGTGATGCCGCTTTCCGGACCCGTCCTCGCGACCGCCGCGATTTTGAAATTCCTGATGATGTATAACAACCAGCTGCTCTGGCCCATTATGGTTGTGCAGGAGGAGAGTTATCGCCCTGTCATGCTGGGGCTGCAGTATTTTTTCCAGCTAAACACCGCGTGGGGCGAGATCATGGCCTATTTGACGATCATAACGGTTCCCGTGCTTGCTTTCTATCTGGTTCTCCAAAAGGCCTTTATCGCGTCGATCGCCAGTACCGGAATAAAGGGGTAATCCATTGGGTCAAGTCTTGCTCAAGTCGGTCCGGAAGTCGTTCGGAAGCGCAGAAGTAATACCCGACCTTTCCCTCGCGATACCCGACGGCTCCTTTACAGTACTGGTAGGGCCGTCCGGCTGCGGCAAATCGACGATCCTGCGCATGATCGCCGGGCTGGAAGACGTCTCCTCGGGCACGATCAAAATCAACGACCGGGACGTGACCTACCGGGAACCGTCGCAACGCGGAATCGCAATGGTATTCCAATCCTATGCGCTTTACCCCCACATGACCGTTGCGGAGAATATAGGCTTCGGGATGATTCTGGCGAAAAGGCCTAAAGCGGAAATAAACAAACGCGTTGGAGAGGCCGCTGCGATCCTTCGGCTCGAGCATCTGCTCGACAGAAAACCGAAGCAACTTTCCGGCGGGCAAAGACAGCGCGTGGCGATCGGTCGCGCGATTACCAGAGACCCGCAGGTGTTTCTTTTTGACGAGCCGCTATCGAATCTGGACGCATCGCTCAGGGGCCAGATGCGGGTCGAGCTTGCCGAGCTTCACTCCAAGATCGGCGCCACCATGATTTATGTAACGCATGATCAGGTCGAAGCCATGACGATGGCCGATCAAATCGTAGTTCTCAACAACGGCAGGATTGAACAGCAAGGCATGCCGATGGAGCTATACATTGCTCCGAAGACCCGCTTCGTCGCTGGATTTATTGGCGCTCCGAGCATGAATTTTTTCGAAGGGTCCATTGCGTCTCAACACGATTGCGACGCTCTGGGCGTTAGGCCCGAGCATATTGGTCTTAGAGACGACGATGGCGACCTGACAGGAAGGATTCGGCACGCAGAGCAACTTGGCTCCGATACGATTATCTATGTGCATCACGACGACTACGGTCAGATTACGGTACGAGCGGAAGGCAACAGAGTACTAGACATCGGTTCAACCGTGCATCTGACTCTGCCAGCAGAACATTTGCACAGGTTTCGAAACGGATTTCGTATCCAAGACTAAATCTGGAACGGTGAAGCGTCGACATTGCCAAAAAAATAGTTGCGTAGAAACCGAAACGATGTTTTGAAAAGTCTGAAAATTTTTCTCCTCCGTCCGACCGGTCAGTTGATTTTAGCTTCGGAACAAACCGATATTTTCCATGGCTTCGCACTGCAAGGCAACTGTCGACTGTTCATTTGAACAATGTGCGCCAGGCTAGCTGGCGATCGTAAAGTCGACAAGAGTCCCGGGGGAAAGGTGCAGCGAGACTAGCTGCTGTACTAGCGGGTAAAAGTCCCGTCGGCGCAATTCCAACTTTGGCACCGTAGCACATCCCGCTGGATTCGGAGAGACCTTCGCTCGGCGTGCCCGGAAGTAGTAAGCCGCTGTGGACCGAGGCGGGAAACCGCTGATGTCCGGTCGGGCAGGGCGGCGAGCAAAGGTCAGGATCGTAGCGTGAGCGAACGGACCGAGCGACGAAATGGGACACTTGCGTGAATCTGGTTGGCGGGGCGGGCGGAGTTGCCAAGCGCCTCCTTTCTGCCCGACGGCCGGTGCCGATTTACCGAGGTTCGCGCACCGGGGCTGCCGACGAAATGAAGGCGGCAATACTCAAAAGCACAGGGGCGAAAGTCCGGAAGGCGAGGAAGACGGGCCGGATGCAAAGACCCCTTACCGTCAAGGATCGCCTCAATAGCCGGGCGTCGGGAATAAATGCGAAGTCCTCCCGGCTGGCGGATGACGTCAATTAGGCGTTGACGGGCGGCGCAGCCTAACCCGTCCCGAGCGAGGACCTCTGGGCTCGGGCGGCGGCGCGGCAGGTTTGCCGGCGCTCGGAGACCGGCACCGACCGTGATGCGCCTCATTCCGCTACGGCCTGTCGGGAACAATGCCGCGTGCCAGTCGAACAGGCGCTCCAATGTCAGGGTCAAAGTGAAATTCCGAGTTGCGTCGAGCATCATCTCGACGTTTCCGTCCGCGTCTCGGCTTGCGGGAACCAGCCGCCAAAGTCGAGGCCAAGGTGGCGTGCGACGAATGATCGCACCTCAGCCATGCCTGGATGTTCGCCCTCAATGGCAGAAGATTATACAATTTATTCGGTTAGTGCAGCAAGGCTTGCCTCCTTCCGAAATTCGAAGCCAAGAGCCTGCGTTCGACCCACGGTCCGGCCTTGCGCGTATCGTATGTTGGCCAGTTTTCGTGTCAGTTAGTTTTCGTCCCAGATAAAACCCGGCCAGTTTGGCTGCCGTTGAATAAATGGCATATTCGCCGCTCCCGATGCGGTGAATTTCGGTTTTAGTCGCCGCAAACACCATGATCACTTTCAATCTTGCCGTAAATTTTGGGAATTATACTCCCGCAACCGAATCGGCGGGTGTTTCGCGACTTTCGATCACGCCCAGTTTAGCCGACGACAAGGCGGTCGCCGCGCGAAGTCACCCGGCAATCGTCCGTGATCGCGTCGATTAGCGACTCGCGGTTAGTCGGGCGGCGTTCTGTCGAAGAACCCAAAGATCGCCTAGGCAAATTTCCGGAAGGCCCCGCAATGCCGAATATGCGCCGCGTCGGCGAAGACGACGCTCTCGCCTCGCCCAAGGCCGTTCATGATCCCCTCGTAGAGCTTGAAGAAGCCTCGCCGGGCCGCTCGTCGGCCAAATTGGGGATGGGCTGCCGCTTGACGAAGACAAAGCCGAGGCGGCGCACCGGCTTGCACGCGCCCTGCCGGGAGTAGGCGACGCCGTATTCCTACAGGTCCCAGGCGCGAAACGCGATCGCGATGCGTGGCAGCCATAGGACGAAGATGGCCTTCGGCTTCTCTTCCTGCGCCCGCGAGACAAGGTCCACGCGCTGCGAATAGCCCGCCACGCGATCGATTCCCTACCGCGCTCAGGCCTGCCGCCACTCGCGGACGGCGTTCTCGCTAGCGTACAGCGCCTCCGAATCATAGGCGGGGGTCCTGCCGTCGTCCAGATCCAGGATCGCCAATACGCGCGCCCCGGCAAGATTGCCGCCCTCGCGCATCCTCGCAATTTCCGGCATTCCCTCGCGCTCGCGCGAAGCCGGAAATCCTCCATCGACTTCCGCCCCTCCGGACCCAATTGAAATCTGCCTTGAATCCTTGTTTAGAGGGCTCCGTATTCCCGGGAGAAGACGCTGCCGGGAAAAATTCGCATATCGCCAAATCAATTGAGTGGCTTAGTATATCTCTTGGCGAAGAGGTGCAGAAATCGGTGAATCATCATCACACCGAAAGGAACAACCTCGGGGTTCATACGCCGCCTACGCCGAATTGCGGCGTCGCAAAATTCCACCGCGCCAACAGTATGAACAAAAACAAGACTCTACGCGCGCGAGTTTGAAAAATACGGCTGCTTCAAATGCAAGCCACGCGAATTAGCTACCGAATGCAGAGACTCAGTTGCTTCGATACATCTTCGGAATCCTGAAAGAATCCGGTTTCGCACTTCGCAATCGAGAAATGCGCGAACTAATTTAGTAGCCTGCAGTACCAAAAAAACGTGAACTACGCTTTATTGCGGGACCGAAAACTGGTTGAATGCGCCTGACCTACATGCGACAAACTGCGATCAGGGCATAAAGCGGTTCGGGCCGAGTTCTTCGTCGACTTCGGTCCCGAAATATTGCCGCATACCCGATCAGCCGCTGGCGCGCCGACAAATCGATTATTTGCGGAAATTCGGGAGGTTGCACTGCTAATAGAGAATATATTGTTCGGAAGTCTGCAGTTTCTTTCTGCGCTCTTTATCTTCTTCATCGGCTTGGGTGTCGCCACGGCCATGGTTTTGTTTGTTATCGATATTAGCCAGACCCAGGACGCAATCAGAAGAAATTATCCCGTACTGGGCCGGTTCCGCTACCTGTTTACGATGCTCGGTGAGTTCTTCCGGCAGTATTTTTTCGCTATGGACCGAGAGGAGATGCCGTTCAACCGAGCCGAACGGGAGTGGGTTAATCGTTCAGCGCAGGACTACGACAATACTGTTGCTTTTGGCTCCACCAAAAATCTGACTCCGGCGGGAACGGCGATTTTTGTCAATTGCCCGTTTCCCACGCTGACGCAAGATGCCGTGGACATGATCCCGATGCGGATCGGGCCGTACTGCAAGCATCCTTACAACGCGCCGTCGTTCTTCAATATTTCGGGCATGAGCTACGGCGCACTGTCAACGCCGGCGGTCAGGGCTCTCTCGAATGGCGCCAAGCTCGCCGGATGCTGGATGAATACGGGCGAAGGCGGCCTGTCGCTTCACCACCTGGAAGGCGGCTGCGACATCGTGTTTCAAATCGGAACGGCAAAATACGGGGTGCGGGACGAAAATGGCGGCTTAAGCGATGAGAGGCTGAAAGAGGTTTCCGCCTACGAGAGCGTGCGCATGTTCGAACTCAAGCTCAGCCAGGGAGCCAAACCCGGCAAGGGCGGCATCCTTCCAGGCGCAAAAGTTACGGAAGAAATTGCGAAAATTCGAGGAATTCGCGCCGGCGAGGATTCGATTTCGCCCAATCGGCATCCCGAAATTAGCAGTGTGGTCGAACTCTTGGACCTGCTTGAACATATTCGCGAAGTGACGGGCAAGCCGACGGGTTTCAAATCCGTGTTCGGAAGTTTCGACTGGCTTGAAGAGATCTGCAGAGAGGTGCACGCGCGCGGGATCGAGCGCGCTCCCGATTTCATCACGGTGGACAGCGGAGACGGCGGAACCGGTGCTGCTCCTATGCCCCTGATGGACAATGTCGGTCTTCCGATCAAGGAGGCGCTGCCGTTGGCATCCGACGTGCTGCACAAATTCGCGCTTCGCGATCGAATAAGGCTTATAGCTTCCGGAAAGCTAGTAACGCCGTCCGAAGTCGCGTGGGCGATTGCGACGGGCGCGGACTTCGTCGTATCGGCGCGGGGATTTATGTTTTCGCTTGGCTGCATTCAATCGTTAAAGTGCAATAAGAATACATGCCCGACGGGGATAACCACCCATAATCCCAGACTCCAGAAGGGCCTCAACCCTGCCGACAAGGCGGTCAAAGTCGCAAGCTACTGCAAGAAAATAGTTTACGAAGTTCAAATGATTTCGCATTCGTGCGGCGTTGTTCGGCCTCGGCTGATGAAACGCGAGCACGTGCGAATTGTCCAAAGCAGCGGAAAGTCCGTTCCGATGAGCGTCTTGTATCCGCGCCCCGAAGTCCTGCCGGAGTATGCAGGCGAGGACCGCCCGGGAGCGGGGCTGGAAAGGGCGACGGCTAGCGACGGAATTTGGGCCGAAGATGTAACCGAGCTGTATGAAATGTACAAGACGCACGCCGAAGTGATTCGCCGTCTTGCCGCGAAAGGCTATTCGCGGTCGGCTATCGCAACTTTCACCGGCAAGCGCGAAGAGCAAGTGCAGGAAATTCTCGAGCCTAACGCAGCTGCGAATTAAAACGCAAATTCACTGCTATCGGCAGTCTCGGGTCGCGGCGCTACTAAGCGATGAAGCGGTGCAGGAAAGTACGGGCGAAGCGGCGATGGCGCGCCGACCGCAAACTACAATTCGCGCCGATTGAGCGGTTGCCCGCTAAGGCGCAAAAACAGATTGTCTGGTAAATCCTAAAGCGACTCTCGCCTTAGCGGTCGAAATTCGCACTACCGGGCGACGAAATAGCAGCTTTTTCGCCATCCAAAATAAGCGTTCAAACTCTCGCAACCACACTAACGCCGACAAGCAGGTGTTAAGCGCAAACTACGTCATGAGGGACGTAGAAATGTTCCACCGCCCTTGCAAGCGGATCGCGGTTGAGAAAGGGGGCAAACGACAGGTTGCCGGAGTCAATCAGCGGGAACAAAAGGCGCAGGTCGACGAAGACCTGGATGGGACGGTGCGCTGGCACCTGCCGCCGGCGCCCTAATGTTCGCCGACCCCGACGACCGTGACTTGTCGCCGGCATCCGCATCCACCTGCAACATGGCGGAGGCGCCCTTGGTAGCGCGAGATTCGCCTTGGCGTTTATGGTTCGATCCGCGCTCCTACGCGTCGCGTCGTCCTGTACTTTGATCCCAAATCCCGGGCAGTTCGACGGAGAAGCCTATCCGTTCCGGTGCCGAACTATCTCGGCAATCAGATCGTTTGCTTTGTAACATAATTGGAATCTGCGCGTACGCAACCACCGGGCGTTGCTCGACCGCCTTGTCCACGGGCGCGATCCGGTTCGACCTGCGCGGCGCGTCGATGCGAGCCGACAGGGCCAAGGCGGGCGAATGAGCATCGAGGGGAGCCGCGCCTCGCCGCCTACCCTTGCGAAAGGGCTTTCGCGGAGATAGATCTAGACCGAACATGGAAAGGGAGAACCGATTGCCGAATACACCGTGATAGCGTCGCTTCGCTCCGGGTGGCTGCTTTGCTGAAGTCAGGTGGCTACTTTGAGTGAAACTGACCGGCTACTTTGGATGAAATTAAGGTGGTACATTGGTGAAATTTGGCACTGCGCGAGACCAGCGCGGCGGAGCTTCCGGGGCTGGAGGGCGACGAGCGAGCCCTGTCCCGAAAGACGCTCTACAGAATCGCCGACCGGCTCCAGAAGGCCTCCGAGCCGCTGCAGGCGGCCCTGTTCCGGCGCGGAGCAGGTGCTGATATCGCGAGCCGCCGGCGTCGAGCCTGGACTTCGCCGCTCGAGGCGCGCTGGACGCCTAGCCCCGCCGCCCGGATTCAACAGAATCTTCGAAAATGTAGGGACAGGGTGGAATCCGACCTGAAAATAATGCATATGATTCAGGAGGTTGCAGGACGGCATTTTGCAAAACTGCCAACTTGGGCTATGGGGGAACGGAGGAAGAACGGTCGCTGCGGACGGGTTTCCCGGATTGCCCTGTATGCGGTTGATCTTCCTATCCCGACGTATTTCGCAGCCCTGGCCGCTGATGTTCCGTTGTTCACGAGTTCCTGCAGAGCGCAGACCGTATCGGCATGAAGCGGCGTCCGACCGGGCGTGCGGCCGTGCTTTCTGGCGGTGCGCAGGCCATCCTTCGTGCGCTCGGATATCTGCTGCCGCTCGAAGTGCGCGATTGCGGCGAACACACGGAACACTAACTCGCGGGCCGCCGAAGCGATCTATCCGTATTACGGCAAGGGTATCGCCCGGCCCGGGCACGCCGGCAGTATTGAATCATAATCGTCTGCAGAAGGTGAATTCCGTGTTCGGTCCCGATCGCTCGCCCCATACAGAGATCTGCAGGCATGTCGGCTTTTGTGCGCAAGGCGGCTACTGCATCGCGGCGGCCATCGAGGACCAAGTCTCGCGGGTTCTCGTCGTGGTGAATACGGGGGAAAAAACAACAGGAGAAAATTTTAAGCAAAAACAAATAGTATATTGCGCTCAGTCTCAATCTGCCATAGATTGTCTATGTCGCCTATGAACGAGTGAGTTCGGTTTTCCGGACAATACGGCGGCCGTACCGCTTTCGGCGGTTCCCGGTGGGATGCAAGACGGACTCGTGCGATTCAGGCTCTTCGGAGCCTGTTTCCATTCTTAGCGCCTCTTAACCTTGCAAGGTGGTCCCAACTTAAGACGTATTCTCCGGGCTGCCGAATCGATAACCCGCGGGAATTTCACAGGGCGCGCGAAGCGGGTTATCCCGGGCTTTGCATAGGCTGACACTACCCTTACGATGACGTCGGCATCGTCCCTGTCCTCCGCCCTGTGCGTTCTGAAGAAAACCGCATATGGAATACCGTCTGCTCTATCCGGGAGCCTCTCGTTCCTGATGAAGAAGAAGCTTTCTTTGTGCGTGTGGTAGACGGTCTGGTTGCCGAGGTTCCGGAACAGGCTAGGAAGCGAAAGAGAAAGCCGGTATCGGACTTCATCGAATGCTCTTGTTTCGTTTTCGTGCTCGTAAGCCGCCCGCACGTCATGCCTTGCGGCATCGAATTTCTCCGTGAAGCAATGACAGGAAAACATGACGAGTGCCGTGTAGGCGTTGCCGTCGAATCGGATTCCAAGTTTGAACGGGTCAAGGTGCGAAAGATCATAGGTTGTGTTGTCGAAATGCATTTCCTCGAAATAACTCATTGTTTTGTACCCATTTATCTGAAGTGAAGGAAGGGACGCCATGGCGGCCCTTCCTTGTTCTTTACATGCCTGCGTTCCGGTCTCTCGGTAAATCTGGAGCCGATGACCGCCTTGCCATCATGAGGCCGACGCCGATCGCAAAGCCGCCGATGGCAAGACCGAGCATCCTGCCGTCGCTGACGCGACGGGCGACGCTCTTCACCGGTTCGGCATGCGGTATTTCGCCGAAGTAGTTGGACAGGTCGCAGTCGACCACCTCGTTGTACCCCGTGTTCAGGAGGCTGTGGACGCGTCCCGCCGCGTCTTTCGCGCTCCGCTCCGGCCGGTAGGCGTACTGCTCCGGCTGCAGGTCGGCCTCAAATATCGGCTCAAGCACGAGCATGGCCGATGTCTGCGCCACCCGGTCCCGTATGCAGGGGATGCTCAATGGCCGGAGCTTGCCGGGCTGCTTCTTCGGGATCAGCGCCTGCCGCACCGGTTTCGGCGCGCAGGTCCCTTCCCTCAGATCTCGCGACAGTTCCCCAAGCCAGCGCTCTGCGCCGTGCGCCTCGATGTCCGTGAATCTCTCCCCGTCGGTCCCGGCGGAGCCGCCGTTGCGGTGCACCCCGGCCCAAGCTTCGTTCAGGAAATCCATTCGCCAGACCTTGTCGGCGAGGGCATGAAAGCGGCGGTCGGGTTCTTCCTTCGCTTTCGCATGGAGCATGGTCTGGAATTTCCGAACCTTCATTGACCCTGCTAGGTGTTGACCAGTGGTCATGCCTTGCTTCCTTTCCATGCCGTTCTCGAAGCCGGGCCCCTTCCCTCGACCGGCGCTGCCCGGCGTCTCCAGTACTGCGGGCCTGTCCGCCACCCTGCCGGCCCGGACCGGTCCTCGCGGATTTCCGGTTGGCGCGCGCGCCACCGACAGGGCTTCCCGTGTTGCCTCTTCCCTCATCTTCCATGCATGCCGGCGCCACTGCCCCGGCGGAAGCAGGTCGATGCTCGCGTCGCTCTCTTCTCGTCCTGCCGTCGGCCTTCCCCCTGCTTCAGGAGGGTCGGCTTCCGCATCAACCGTTTCGAGGCCTGCTCGGCGTTCACGCGCGTTCCGGCCTGCATGGTCGCTGAGCCGCCCGGGGCGGCCCTTCTGCCAGAGTGCTTCAGTCCATTTCGTTGCCTCCGTGAACCGCCCTGGCTGCTACCAACCGGAGCGACAGTTGCTGGGTGGGATTCGCACCCACCAGAGAGAAGCGCCTTAGCACGGCGCACGGAAGTTCAGCTTAACGTGCAATTTTGCACGAAATGTGTTGATATCCTAAAATTCACGACTTTACTGCCGGCTAATGGTGTCTGGGTCGCTCGGAATACTTCAGATTCTTCGATTGCGGCTGCGCGACGGTCCCCAAGGTCGATCAACATGTCGAGAAGCCGTAACAGCGCCGTCGCTCTTTTCGCTTCCAACGGGTAGTTGCCTTCTGCAAGCACCTGGATCGCACCGGCAATCCGTGTAGGTATTGTGGTTCCAACCCAACCGTCGGCATTGTCACCTAATTCCGTCAATACCCTTGTCATCAATGCTACAAAGTCATCAATTGGATAACACAGCCCGGATCGTTCGACCAGAGTTAGATAAGATTCCATCACGCAAAGCGTCCAACCCGCCTCCCCGACCAACCGGTCAACTAGCCTGAATACCCAACCGTAGCGGTTGATGTTAATTTTCCCGTGTGTCGGCTCGGCTCGGAATTTCCGCCCGGATGTGATTCCACCATGAGGTGATCCTCTGGTCGGGGGTTTTCCTTCCGCGGCGTTGATTTCCGTTTGCTGCCCCGAGCTTGTTTGGGGGCGTTGCGCGCTATGACGACTGCCGGTCGCGTTGGCGTCGACGCACGGAGACTTTCAAGGAAGCCGTTATCATTATTTTACAGGTTGTTTGGCGCTCATGGCCAAATCTGCACGATAAACACGGCAGCGCATGACGCCGATGCCGGCCTTGCAAGGACCCGGTCAAAAAAAGGTTCAAATACACGGCCTTGACCGCCTGCGTCCCGAATCCCTGCCCCAAATGCGGGCCGGGCGCAGCACATCCAGGCCGCGGCCTCATCGGGGGGTTGCCATTCCGGGGCAGTTATAGTAGTGTGACAATAACAACCTAACACCACATGATGGCATGAACAACTACGCAGGGCGCTTCCAAGAGCCGGACAGCACAACCCAGAGACTGTACGAAGCCCTCAGGGCCCAATTCGTCGATGGTCTCACCGAGGAGGCCGTCGCCAGGCGCTCCGGATACAGCACCGGCGCCTTCCGCAATCTCTGCACCGGCTATTGCCGCCACCGAAGCCATCGCGTTCTTCCTGCATGGTTTCAACTCGACGCATCACATTCAACGCCCATGCCTCATCCTCGGGCCGCGACTCTCCAAGAAGCAAAACACAGGCCGCCACACCAGAGACCGCGCTTTGAGTCATACAGCTCCTAGCCGGTGCAAGACTATCGAAAAGTGTTGACGTATCTCGTGTACTTGCGAACGCAACACTGGACTCCAGTGAATTGGACGAATCGAGCGATCCATTTTGGAGCGATTTGGCTGCCCACCCTGCAAGGTCCAACTCATTGGGTGAGACTGAAGCTTCTTCCATCTTTTGCTGCCTTGCTGCCGAAATAGGAGCCGGCGACTCGTACCCGATCATGACGCGCTGACCGTCCGGTGCAATCGATGCACGAAAATTTGACGCGTCTCCAAACCCGACCCACTGTTCGGCCTGTTCTTGGAGTTCGGCCTCCAGCGCTGAATTTCCCCGTTCTTCTTCGTAGTCGTACGGAAGTTCGGCAGGGAACAGGGCAAGTTGTCTGCGAAATTCCTCGCGCATGGCGATATCGGTGGACAGGGCAAAGAACGGTGCCAAACTGCGAAGATGGCGACGCCGACTTGGTCGCGACCTGCCGGATGCAGGGCGTCGACCCGCGCGCCTGCCTCGAGGACGTGCTCCAGCGGGTCTCGGTCCACCCGTCGTCGCGGGTCGAAGAGCCCGCGCCGAGGCGGTGGAAAGATCTGTTCGGCGGCGACCCGATGAAGTCGGATCTCGGAACCGGCGTCGAACGCCGCGCCTCCGATCCGCCGAACGGAACCTGAAGCCGGAGAAATCCGGACAAAACGCGCCGTCCCAGTTTAGCCGCTTATTCTTGCCGGTGCTTTCGTTGTTGCCGGGGCACAGTCCGGCCCAGGCGGCGCAGTGGCGGCGCGCGGGGAAGGAGTCGGCCTTTGGCCCGAGCTCGACCAGGATCGCGCGGGCCGCGGCGCGGTCGATGCCGGGGACGGCCGCAAGGATATCGACCTCGCCGCCGAACGCGCGGCGAAGCGATAGGAAAAACCGAACATCGGCATAGGGATCGCCGCCGACATTGACCTCACCTCTCTTAGCGAAGTCCAACTCGCAGGAGCGGAACGAGGTTTTGAGATATCGGACGAAGTCTTCGACGCAAGCAGCCTCGCCATTCTTGTTGACTAGGCTGGATGCATTTACCGGCGACCAATCGTGCTGCGGCCTGCCGAACTTTTCGAAGAGCCGTTCGCGGGCGTGCTTTCCAGAGATGTCACGTGGCGTTATGTCGATTCCGGATATGGCCGTTGAAGGGATGCCGCCGTTTCCTTGCCTAAAGGCATTGCGCCGCATCTTTTCCCGGGCCGCGTCGATTTCGGCTGCGGTATCGCTTTTCGGCACCGTAAGGAAAATCTCGCTTTTGACCTTGGCAACGGAGCGGCGGACTTCGCGTCGCATGGCGATGCGCTCGCCCCGGCCGACAACAATATCACTTGTCTCGGCACGAATAAGCGCCTTCTGCCGCGCCTTCCCGAAATTGCTAGGATCGGGACGGGCGATTACGGCTTGATCGAGTGAATGCTCGTCATGTCATTCGCCCAACGCGCCCGGCAGCCACAAAGTCAGCGCAGGGACGAAAGTGATCAGCAAGAGCGCCAGAATCAGCGGAATGTAAAACGGAATGATCGCCTTCACGATCTTGCCAAACGGCTCTTCCGCGATATCGACCATGATGAAAAGCAGCACGCCGAATGGCGGCGTCGCGGCGCCGATCAGCAGGTTGAACACCATAATCACCCCGAAATGCACCAGATCGATCTCAAGTGCGTTGAGCAGCGGCAGCAGCGTCGGAATCGCGATAAGGAGGATCGCCGTGGTTTCCATGATGCATCCGATCACCAGCAGCAGAAGGTTGATCAGCAAAAGCACCACGTATTTGTTGGTCGAGATCGAGAGGATGAACTCGGTCAGCGCTTGGGGAAGCGCATTCACCGAAATCACCCAGCCGAAAGGGATAGCTGCCGAGATGATGAAAACCAGGATTCCGGTCGTCAATGAACTGGCGAATGCCGCTCGCATCAGGCTCTTGACCGTCAGGTTGCCGCTGATGAAGCCGAAAGCGATAGCATAGATCACGGTAACGGCGCCAAGCTCCGTGGGAGTTGCGATGCCGAAAATCAACCCGAATACCAGGACGACCGGTGCCAGAATAGCCGGGATGGCGCGCCAGAAGGTTCGGAGTACGTCGCTGCGTTTGGAAACTTCGCGTACCGGCGCGGTGATCATGCCGGAGAGGGCCATGAAATAGATCAGAACCATCAGCAGGCCGCCGATCATCAAGCCAGGTAGGACGCCAGCCAGAAAGATCGCCGACACCGATGTCTGAGCTGTAACCGCATAAATGAGCAGAATGACGCTGGGCGGGATGATCGGGCCGATGATAGAGGAAGCTGCAGTGACAGCGGCGCTGAAAGCGCCGTCAAACCCTGCTTTCTTCATCGCGCGGATTTCCACTACGCCGAGCCCGGCCGCATCGGCCTGTGCGACGCCGGACATTCCGGCGAATATAATGCTGGCTACCACATTCACATGCGCCAGGCTTCCTCGGATATGCCCGACCAGCGCCAGCGCGAAGTCGAAGATTCGGGCGGCGATTCCCGCCTTGTTGAAAAGATTTCCGGCAAAAACGAAGAGCGGAATGGCCAGCAGCGGAAAGCTGTCGAGTCCCGGCGCCATGCGCTGAACGACAATATTGAGCGGAAAAGTGCCGTCGAGCAGCAGAAAGCTCATCGACGAGAATATCAGAGCAAACGCGACCGGCACTTCCAGCACCAGCAAGACTGCCAGAATCACGAACATCAATCCCAGGCTCATGCCGCCTCCGCCCGAATTGCCGCATCGTCATTGTCGTCATCCTTGAAGGTCAAAATCGGGTCTACGGTTCCTCCTGACGGCAGAACCCGGATGCCCGCGAAAAGGAAAAAGAGAGATGTTACTGCGAACAAGACGAATGAGGTTGCCAGCGGCAGCGAGAAGAACAGGAAACGCGGCATATCCCAGGGCAGCGATACGGTTGTGCTGCGGCTTTCGGTGTTCATCACCTTAATTGCGAAAGGGAAAACCAAAACCACGATCACAATCACGACAACCTGCCGCAAGAGGTAGAGAAAGGCGGCAAAGCGCGGTCCGGAAATATGCGAAAGCCACTCGATGCGAATATGTCGCTGCGCCTTCAGCCCGACGCTGGCGCCTAGAAAGACCGACCATATGAACGCATAGACCACGCCCTCTTCGACCCATATCAATGGACTGTTGAAGAAATATCGCGAAATGACTTGCGCGCCGACGGAAAAGACGATTGCAAACAGGAGAAATGCTGTGACGGACAGTTCGACCCATCCGACTATCCTGAGTAGGCTTCGCATGCGTGTCAGGATGGCCTCGACCATGCCGGCGGGCTCCTTGTACTGGCGAAATATCCGGCGGCGCCGGAAAGGCGCAGCCGGAAATCTAGACCGGATCAGTCATTCATAGACCGGATCTTTTGCCAAAGACCGGTCGACCAGACGCCGTCGGCCTCCATCGTGTTGACTCCAGCCTCGGCCTTGGCCGCGAAGGGGGCAACGTCAACCTCGTGAATCGTAGCGCCCTCGGCTTCCATCTTAGCCAGGATTTCGCCGGTCCCCCGGTCAGCCTCGGCGCGGGCCTAGGCGACGGACTCTTGCGCGGCCTCCGTTAGAATCTTCTGCATTTCGGGCGACAAGGAATCGAACCGCTCGGCATTCATGCTCAGCTGCATTGTCGACTGGACGTGGTTGGTCAGCATGACATTGCCGGTTCCCTGATGGAATTTCTGGGCATACGCCGGGTTGGGCGGGCCTTCCGCGGCCTCGATGGTGCCCGTCTTCAGCCCCAGGAAGACCTCGGCCCAGGCGACGCGGGCGGGGCTGGCGCCGAGCGTTTCCCAGAGCAGGACGTAGGTCTGGATTCCGGGAACGCGCATTTTTACGCCGACAAGGTCGTCGGGAGTAGATACGACTGGCTTTGCGAACAATTCCCGCGCTTCGGTAGGCGCGGCGGCCAGTATGTGGATGTTGTTGCTTTCGCGCAGGCGTCCTGCAATTTCAGCAAACAGCTCGCTTTCGATGAATTTCTGCATATGGTCGGCATCATCGAACGTGAAGCCCCAGTTTAGAATGTTGAAGTCGTCCTCCCACTTCGCGTACCAGCCCAGAACATCGCCGTAGATGTCGACCGATCCCTCGATCATCTGCTCGATGACTTGCGTGTCGTTGCCAAGTTGCGAGCCCTGCACATGGTTGAGCGCCAATGCGCCTCCGGAGCGTTCGCTCACGAGCTCCGCAAACATGATATTGGTCAGGTTTAGCAGGCTGCCTACGGTATCGGCCTCGGCGAACAGCAATTTTTCCTGAGCGTTTGCTGCGGCGGGTGAAAACAGCATGGCCGCTCCAAAGGCGACGGCCGCTGTTGATTTGAACAATGGATGACGGGTTTTCATCTTTTCTCCCTGGTCTGGTGGATGGCCCCCGCCAAGCGTAGCGCGGAGCGTAGGCCACCAATTTGATTTCGTCTGCCGAACTTCGCCGTCAACAGTACGGGTATCGTGACTTTTTAACTAAGTGAACTGACCAATTGACCATATTTGCGGAAGTAAATCAACACCCATGCACGGGCGCAGTCGAAATTTTTTGCCAAGATATATTTCAGTTAATGGACGAAGGGCGTCGCCGAGCGCGTTTTTGCGACGCAAATCGTTTTCCTGGCACCACGTCGGCGATAGCACTTAGAGATGGATTAATGCCGTTCCAATATCGAAAACGTTCGGGAGCGAACGCGATGCGACGAATACCACCGGCGAGAGTGGCGGACCAGGTCGGAGACCGCCGAAGGAGCCTGCAGGCAGGTCGCCTACTCGCACATGAATGAACCCGAAAGCCCCGCAGGTAGAAGAAGGAAGCCAGCTTGCTCTCGGCGACCAGGCGATGTGTCCTGAACGACAATTCCTTCGACTATTTCGGCTGGCGCGAAGGCCAGCGCGCGGCGTGTTCGATAAACTCGCCTGCGCCTCGATGCCCATTCAGTCTCGGCACAAGAAATCCCGGCGTGGGGAAACCGGCGCGTGGAGTTCCGGTTCAAGGAAGGCGTGGCCGTTGATGTCGATTGCGTGGACTACCGCTGACGAGACAGCAAATGAGCATGCGCAATTCTCCGCGCCCGGCGATATCGCGTTGCGGAAATTCCTTGGACTCTTCGGCCTCTCCCTTATGCAGTAGGCACGGGGGACCGGGCGCGACGCGACAGGCGCTTTCGGAATGCAACGGGCCTACGATTTTTGGCGAGCGCGGTACCGGACAAGAGAGATGGAGGTGGGTCGGTTAGCGACTAAGCGATCATTGTATTGTCAAAATCATCGCTCCGGCCACGACTATCGGAAAGGGAATGGCCGTCAGTAAAAACAGCGGTTTCGCATTGATAGCTGAAAGAGAGCATACCATTTCGGACACCGATATTCTCGCACTGAGGGCCCTGTTCTCGAAAGACATTTGCTACACCATTCCCCCGTTCCCGGTACGACACCAATGCATCTTCGAAATTCAGCGGGAATCGCTGCGGGAAGACCTCCGCAATGCAGCGTCTGATTCTTTCCCATGAAGCGCGATTCGATTGAGCATCCACTGTATTTGATTGCCCAGCGCAAATCTTTGGCGGAATAACTCTCGCCTTATGCTTGCGAAGCCCGAGCTCGAGATTCAGCTTCGCGCAAGAGCGCGGCCAGCCGGTAGAATCCGTGCGCCATCTTGGAATACGGGGCGGTCAGGAAAAATGCGAGAACGAAGCCCAAATGCAGCGGCAGCAGCCACGATACCGCTGTCGTTCCCGTTGCTGCGTAGAGCGCAAGTCCGGAAAAACTAACCGAAAACAGCAGCAGGATGAAGGCCATTTCGCCTCCCCACAGGCGGACCGCCCCTAAATTTCTGTCGGCCTTGGTCTTTAGGTAGGCAAGTCCCAGCGTTCCGGCGCATAGAAGCACGCCGCCGGGCACGCCCAGTATCTTTGGAAGACTGAATATGCTGTAAGGAGCCTCGAATCCGAAGCCGTAGTGGAGTAGCGTTCCGGAGCAAGTTGAAGCAAAGCAGAGAATAAACCCGTAGAGCGCTGCCTGATGGAACCAGCGCCGGGCATTCGAGAAGCGGTCTTCGTCCTCGAAATTGCATCCCTCGCCGTGACCTCCGGAAAGGTTGCTCATTCGACCGGCTGATCGCAGAGAAGCCGCAATGCCTCTCCAAGTCAACTCGCCGCCAGCGCTCCGCCAATAGCGTCGCAGCGAGATTCCAAGCGAAATCAGCGGCGCAAGAAAGGCGGGAATGAACACGGCCAGCATGAGGCCGTGGGACATGTAGGCGTAAAAGCCGTTCCCGGATTCCGGCCGGACGAGCGTCGCCAGCCAAAATAGAAACGCGATCGATAGAGCCAGGGCGGCCGAAATCGTCACGCCCGACCGGTCGAACAGGGCGGCGAATCCCGATGGCCAAGCGAATCCTTTCCAGCTGGCAACTTGAACTTCCGCGAGCGCCCTCGGCAAATTGATGTCGAATTCGTGAGGCGCGGTATACTGGCAAGCGTAATAGCATCCTCTGCAATTGTGGCATAGATTGGCCAAGTGCGTGATATCGCCGTCGGAAAAGGAGCGATGACCGTGCATCGAGGGAAAAACCGAGCAGTAGCCCTCGCAGTACCGGCAGGCATTGCAGATTTCCGACTGCCTCCGGGCTTCAGAAATGGTCTCAGCGAGCATGTTCGGCGGCCTCCCGACCGGCGATGCGTCCGAAGACAGTTCCTATCGTCATGCCAAAGCCGGCCAGATAGCCTTTACCCAAAATGGATCCCGCCATGATTTCGCCCGCGGCCCACAGATTCTCTACGGGTCCGTCATTCGCTTGCGTTCGAGCGTTGCGGTCGACGCGCAGACCCAGATACGTGAACGTTACTCCCGGCCGAAGCTCGTAGCCGTAGAACGGAGGCCGACTAATCGGTCGCGCCCAGTTTGATTTGGCGAGGGGCAAGCCTTCGGTCGACAGTCCGTCGGGTTCGGAAGAATGAAATGCGCCCGGGCGGCAGGAAGAGTTGAATTCCGCCACCGTCGCGGCTAGGGAATCCGGCGAGAGCCCGAGCTTTCTGGCCAATTCGCCGATGGTTTCGGCTTGGACCGGCGGGTATGCCGACGGCATAAAGAGATCGATGCTCTTCGCATCGATGATGGCATTGGCCACCTGGTCGGGCTGGGCCGCGACAAGTCTTCCCCAGATTGCGTAGCGTTTCGGCCAAATGTCTTCGCCCTCGTCATAGAAGCGCCGGCCCAGCTTGTTGACCGCGATGGAAAACGGGACGCAGTCGAGCCTCGTTACGATTCCTCCGTCGAATTTCGGAGACCTTCCGTCGATGGCGACGGCGTGGCATTGCGTAGGATCCCCAACGGATTCGACGCCTTGATCAAGCAAGTCGCGAAGAACGACTCCGCGATTGTAGGGCGTGCCGCGAATCAGGAAATTGCGCGCCGCAGGTCCCCAGGCTTCTGCCAGCCATTCTAGATCGGACTGGAATCCGCCCGATGCCGCAACCACGGCTCGCGGCGCGAACCGCTCGAATTCGCCGTCGATCTCGGCGTCTACGAAGGCGACTCTGCCGCCGTCCAATTCGAGATGGAGAACGGGCGACTCGTAAATGAATCTGACTCCGATCGCAGCCGCCGTTCTATAGTAGGCGTTGAGTAGCGCTTTTCCGCCGCCAAGGAAAAATGCGTTCGTACGCGACAGGGATAGTGTGCCGGAAAGCGCCGGCTGAAATCGGACTCCGTGCGCAAACATCCAATCGTAGCATTCCTCTGAAGTTCGTATCGCTAGAGCGGCAAGTTCGCGGTCGGTCTTTCCTCCGGTAACATTGAGGAGATCATCGAAGAACTCCTCTTCGCCGTAGCATTCCCTAAGGGTTCCCAATGGTTCGGCATGCATGCACCTGAAGTTTCTCGTGTGCCGGCTATTCCCTCCTCTGAAAGGCTTCGGCGCGGCCTCGAGCACGAGGACATCGGCGCCATTCTCGCGAGCGGAAATCGCCGCGCACAAGGCCGCGTTTCCCCCGCCGACTACGACGACGTCGACTTTTTTCGGAGAACGAATCTTCGACATTCCTGGACTCGGGCGATCGAACGGCGTTGGCGGCTTATGAGAACAGGCCTGCGACGGACCCTGTCGAGTTCGCAATTTGCGCCTTGATCGAAAGATCGACAGGCTTCGATTTTCCCGCGTTCGGGAGCTCGGCAGCGCGGTCGAGGAAGCGCAAGGCTTCCGTTTTCGCCACTCTGCCTTCCGCTAGGCTCAGGAACTTCCGGCGGTATTCTTCCGCTCCCCACGGATTGGCGCCGCAAGGGTGGGCGTTGGCGACTCTCAGTTCGTCTTCGAAAATCGTTCCGTCGTCGTAGGCAACCACGACTCTTGCTCCGTGCGCCTTTTCGAGCGGCTCCGGATCCGTGAACTCGCGCGTCCATTCTGGATCGGACACCGTTCTTACTTTGCGCCAGAGCTCGATCGTGTCCGGTCGCGCTGCCCTCGCGGGCGCGTAGCTGGATTCGTGGTCCCATTTCCCGTCTTGAAGCGCGACCGTAAAGATATACATCGCGGAGTGATCAAGAGTCTCGCGCGTGGCGGCGGGATCCCATTTCTCGGGGTCGCCCGCGCCGGAACCCATCACTAGGTGCGTAAGTTCCTTTGTATGGATCGCGACATCGCTAATTCGCGCGGTGTTGCCGACCCTGTCGCGTATCTTGAATGCGAGGTCGATCAATGCCTGTCCGTGATATCCGGCCGAGTGCTCTTTAGGGTAGGATTCGAGAATTGCGACGGGCGGCTCGCCCGGGGAAGGCAGCGGAACTGTTGCCTCTCCGTCCCGACCGTCGAGCAAAATCGCCATGAGACCGTAGTCTCCCTCGTAAACCGGAGCAGGGCTCGTTTCGCCGCGCATCGCGCGATCGATCGCGAGCATCGCGATTTGGCCGATATGCCCGGGCGCATTGGCCTTGTAGGTTGAAATCGATCCCTTTCGCGTCTGGCGCGTCGAAACCGACAGATGCGCGGCTAGGCCTATCGCATGATAGAGAACATTGGCTTCAAGTCCGAGCATCGCGCCAAGTCCCGCGGCCACCGCGGGCCCCAAATGCGCGACGTGGTCGATTCTGTGCCGGTTTAGCGCAATTCCCTTTACAAGACCGATCTGCGTTTCGTAGGCTGTTGCGATCCCTTTGATCAGCGCGGCGCCCGTCAACTCTCGCGCTTCCGCCACCGCAGCCAAGGGACCGATCACGTCGCCCGGATGGCTCGAATCGGCAGCGAAAAAGCTGTCGTTGAAGTCGAGTTCGCGAATTGCGGTCGCGTTTGCGTACCCGGCCCAATAGGCATCGACGCGCGTTTCCGTTCCCATGCCGACAATGCTTGCGCCGTTCTTTCGGGGATAGGCCAGCGCGGCGCCTCGAGCCGCGGCCACCGGGCCGCGGTCAAGCGCGGCGATCGATACGGCCCAGTCGTCGATTACGCGCATGGCGGCCATTTCGGCCGCCGCCGGGCCGGCTTCGACGCGGTCCGCGGCCATGCAGGCGATCTTCCATGCGAGCTGGTCTTCCTTTGCCAGCCTTTCTCCCGGCTTTTGCGGCCTAACCTTGTGCAGAATCAATTTTTTGAGTCTCGCTCGCGCATTCGCTTTCTGGAATCCCTCAGATCGCGCAGCCCGGAGCCGACCACGAAGAGTAGAGCTGTCAAAAGCAGGCCGAGCGAAATCGGATCCTCGATAAACACTCGGTGCTCGCCGCCGGTAAGGAGGAGCGAGCGCCGGTAATTCGCCTCGATCAGATATCCGAGAACGAGGCCAAGTACAAGAGGCAGAAAAGGAAATCCGAGCAGGCGCATGATGTAGCCCGCCAAACCCGCCAGCAATACAAGATAAAGGTCGAACAGCGTGTTGTCTATGGAATAGATACCCGAGAAGATAAGGGCGAAAATTCCAGCCATCAGGAACGGCCTGGGCCGGTTTACGAGCCACACCGCCGGCGTAATGATTAGTATTCCAAGCGCGAACAGCGAAAGGTTGGCGACCAGCAGGCCTGAATACAGGCCGTAAATAAAGTCCGGATGCCGCTGGAACAGGAGCGGTCCGGGTTGAAGCCCGTGAATCAGTAGGCCTCCCAGCAAGATCGCGGTCGAATTCGAACCGGGAATGCCGAAGGACAGCATCGGCACCAGCGCGGTCCCCGCGACAGTGTTGTTGGCTGCTTCCGGAGCGGCAATCGCCTCGGGCGATCCCTTGCCGAATTCTTCGGGGTGCTTGGACCAGCGCCGCGCCTCGTTGTAGGCCATGAAGGCCGCTATGGATCCGCCGGCGCCCGGCATGCATCCCTCGAATAGTCCGATTCCCGATCCAATCAGCTGGGGTTTTCTCAACCGCCTGAGCATCGCCCAGCTTGGAAGCCGAATCGTCAGCTGTCGCTTCCCCGAAGTCTTAGCTTCCGGTCTGCTGGCCTGCACCAAAAGCTCCGAAACCGCGAATACTCCGACCATGACCAGTATAAACGGAATTCCGCCGAGAAGCTCGGGGGCTCCGTAGGTGAAACGGCTGACGCCCGATACCGGATCTACGCCCACGGTCGCTATCATGAGTCCGACGATGCCCGCCATGAGACCCTTGATGAGCGAGCCGGACGAAAGCGAGGCGATTACGCTTATGCCCAGCACACCCAGCGAAAAGTACGCAGGCGGCGTGAAGTATAGAGCGACGCTGGCGAGCGGCTTGGTCAGGATCACTAGGCAAAAAAGCCCGATCAGCCCGCCGATGACGCCCGATACTAGCGAAATCCCCAGCGCTTCGCCGCCCCGGCCCTGCTTCTGCAACTCGTAGCCGTCGATTGCGGTCGCAGCGGCCGCATTCGTTCCGGGAGTTCGAATCAGAATCGCCGGTATAGAGCCGCCGTACTCGGCCCCGACATAGGTCGACGCCAGCAAGACGATGGCCGGAATCGGGTCCATAGTGTAGGTGAACGGCAGCAGAAGCGCCATCGTGATCGACGGGGAAATGCCGGGCAGAGCTCCTCCAAGAATTCCCCAGACCACGCCGCCCACGGCGGCGAACGCGGCGGGGGTAGTTGTCAAGGCCGACCAGGCGTAGCCAATCGCTTCCATCGATTCGCCGCCCTAGCCGAGCAAATGCCCGAATATCGCGCCGGGCGGCAGTGGAATGCCAAGAAACTCAACGAAAAAGAAATGGAAGAAAATGCCGCCGCAAACGGCGAATGCGCCGGTACGCAGGTTTAACCGGGCTCCGTTGTAGAGTGATACCGCAAGCAAAAGCGCGACGATCGTTGCGGCGTATCCGAGCCAGGAAACAGCCAGCAGGTATCCTATGCCGATAGCCAGCATTCCAATTGCCCGGAGATGCGGCTTCAATAGATTCAGTATTGAAGCGTTCGCTTGGCTTTGCGCGGCGGCGTGGGCGCCGACCGCCGCGCTCACTACGCTGCGAACTATGAGCAAGAGCGCCAGACCTCCCAGGGCGTAAGCGAGAGACTTGGGCAGGCCGGCCGCGTTGACCGGACCGTCGAGCGGGCTGATCCTGATCTTGCTAGCTTCAAACCAGTAAATCGATGCCGCAAGCAGCATTCCCAGCCCGACCCAGAGGTCCCTGTCCGGGAGTTTCATAGCCCGCTCTCCGGCACCGCTAGGAGCAATCAGTCGTCGACGATGCCATACTCTTTGAAGAATGCCTGCTGCTGCATTGCGAAGTCTTCAAGGAACGCGTTGTATTCGGCGCTGCCCATGTAGAAGGGGACGAGGCTCTGCGCTTCGTACCAGGCCTTGAATTCAGAATCTTCCAGAACGGACTGGATTGCATTCTCCCACGCGCCGAGAATGTCCTCCGGCAGACCTGAGGGACCCGCGATGCCGCGGAATTTGTTGATGACGAGGTCAATGCCCTGCTCCCTGGCGGTGGGAACGTCGGGGAAGTCTTCCAGCCGGTCAAGCGTGTAGGTGGTCAGCAGGCGAACTTCGCCGGCTTCCAGCTGCGCCGTCAACTCCTGGATTTCTCCGATGCCGAGCGACACGGTGCCGTTGAGTACGCTGATTAGCAGTTCGCCGCCGCCGTCATGGGTTACTATAGGAGAAGTGACGCCGGTAAGCGCCTTGAACTTCTCCATCACCTGCCTGTCGAGGGAGCCTGGCGTCGTGACACCGAAGATTACGGAGCCAGGATCGGCCAGCGCCGCTTCGACTACCGCGCTGAGGTCCGCATAGGGGCTGTCGGATCGAACATAGACGATTTGGGGATCGAGAAACACGTTCGTCACCCCCATCAAATCCTTGTAGGTGTAATCGGGTTCGGCGAGAAGCGAAGTGTTGATAAAGGTCGGAGTGGTTCCGTAGAATATCGATCCGTCGGCCGGGGACGTCGCCAGTTTCGCCATGGCCTTGGCGCCGGAGCCGCCGCGGACGTTTTCGACCACCAGGTTGGCGCCGACATAATTGCTTAGATATTTGACCATTTCACGCAAAAATACGTCGGTTCCGCCGCCCGACCGCGAGTGAGTTACCAAGGTCACGGAATCGTGCGGGTAGTCCTGCGCCTGCACCGCGACCGGAGCCGCCGCGCTGGCGGTGGCGACCAATGCGGCGCCAAGAATACACTTCAGACTAACTTTCATCGTTGTTCTCCATTTTTTCCGAGTGGAATGAATGCCCTAGATTTTTTCCGGAAGACTCCACTCAATCCTCGCCTAATTGCATTAAACCGGTGAATGTTCAACTATGTACCGCTGTACCGTCCGGTTGCGGAGAGATCATTCATGAGCAAAGCGAGTCCGACCGAGCTGGTCGCGGCGCACATCGCGAAAGCGTGCGCAACGCCCCTTCCTCCAGAGGTCGCTCGCAAGGCCCGGCTGCACCTGCTGGACACATTGGCGGCGATGATCGACGGAACGCAGCTGAGAGCGGGCCGACAAGCCGTTTCGTTTGCGGCCTTGACAGGGGGTCCGCCCCACTCCGGAATTCCGGGTACGGAACTTGTAACGGATGCCGTTACCGCCGCATTCGCCGGCGCGATGGCCGCTCACGCCGACGAAACGGACGACTCGCACCTCGGAGGCCGGTTTCACCCGGGGTGTTCAGTGGTTCCCTCCGCGCTCTCGGTAGCTCAGCTTCGTGCCGCCAGCGGCGAAGAGCTACTCCGAGCAATTGCCGCTGGATACGACATCGGAGCCAGATTCACCAAGGCTCTCGGCTTCACGGCTCCGCGCAGCGGCAGCCATTCCACCCACTGCCTCGGCGCGAATTTCGGAGCGGCGGCGGCGGCCGGGGCGCTTGCGGGTCTCGACGAAGTTCAATGCGAACATTTGCTGTCCTACGCGACGCAGCAGGCATCGGGCCTAGCCTATTGGGAAAGGGACGCGGACCATGTGGAAAAGGCGTTCGATTTCGGTGGCATGGGCGCTCGCAACGGCGTCTTTGCGGCCTTGTTCGTCGCCGGCGGAGCGACCGGCGTCTCAGAGTCGCTTACCGGCAGGCATTCATACTTGTCCTCATTTGCAGAGCGAGCGCGGCCCGACGAATTGTTCGAGGGCCTTGGCGAAGGGTTCGAGGTCATGTCCGCAACCATAAAAAAATGGAGCGTCGGATCGCCGATCCAAGCAGTGCTGGACTCCGCCGCGTCGCTCGTTGAATCGCCATACCTGTCAGACCGGGAGATTCGTCGGGTTCGGGTCGTTATGCCCGATGACAGGATCGAGATCGTCGACAACAATGAAATGCCGGAGGTGTGCGTTCAGCATCTCGTCGCTCTCGCGCTATGCGATCGCGGCATAACCAATTCGTCGATTCGCGATCATTCCCGCATGCGGGACGGAGACGTGCTCTCCTACCGCCGACTGGTCGAACTCGTACCCAGCAGATCGCTAACGGAGGCTCGGCCGGCGCGTCAGGCCATTGTCGAGATTGAGTTGAGGGATGGACGGAAATTTTCCAAGCGGACGCGAGCCGTGCTAGGCACGCCGGACAATCCAATGAGCGAGGAGCAGGTTGAAGAAAAAGCCCGGAACTTGATTTCGACGCGTATTGGCGGCGAAGCCGCCGATCTTCTGATCTCCGCCGTTCGAAATATCGCAACGCTTGCCGATGTCCGGGATCTGAGGCCGCTCTGGATGCCGCGATGAAGCGGAGTCAAGGCATATAGAGGCCCCCGGATACGTGTACTGTTTGGCCGGTCATGAAGCGCGCGTAGGGCATGCACATCGAAACGATGATTCCGGACGCTTCCTCGATTTCACCTTGCCGGCCAAGTAGAATCGGAACGCTCATTTCCGGCGACTTTCCCGAAGTCGCCGAGCGCTTTCCTCCGATTTTGCCCGGCGACACGCAATTCGCCGTAATTCCCCTATCGGCGAATTCCACCGCGATCGCCTTGGTCAGTCCCGCTAGGCCGGCTTTAGCCGCCGCCACATGGGCGCGTTCCTTCGCGCCGATGTGGCCGCTTACCCCTCCTACGTTCACGATTGTTCCGCCCCCTTGCGCGATCATGATCGGAATAGCCGAGCGGCACATGAGAAAAGCGCCGTCAAGAACAACCGCAATTATCTCCCTCCATTCCTCGAGCGACATATCAATCAGCGGGCAAGCGCGCCGAATTGCCGCGTTGTTGATGAGAATATCGATCCGGCCATGCGCGTTCATTGCTTCGGATACCATTCTGGCCGCATCGGCTTCGCAGGTTACGTCCCCCATTAGAGCCGTTGCCCTCGGTCCGAGTTCGCGAACTTCATCCGCGACGCGTTCAACTTCGCTCTGAGCGGTTCGCGCCGTAACCACCAGTTCCGCGCCGTGCTCCGCGAGGCCAAGCGCGGTAGCTCGACCGATTCTGCGCGAGGCGCCCGTGATCATCGCGACTTTGCCGTCGAGAATTCGCGTTTCGTCCATGAAATTCCATTTAACCTCCGGTTGCCAAAACCCCAATGTGTCAATTGCCGACATCGGGAAGACTTAGTATGGACCTGACGATTTGGATTGGGAAGACAAATGGAAGAAGACACTGCGCATAGCGAGACCGTGTCCGAGATGTATGCCGACTTTCTGTCAAATTTGGTCATAGGCGGGCTAACCGACGAGGCGATCCATATCGCAAAGAAGAATTTCGTCGACGCGGGCGGACTCTGCATCGCGGCGCGCGGGCAGGACTACATGCAACAGGTATTGGCCAGCTGCCAGGGCCAGGGGCCCTGTACGGCGATCGGCCACCGGAATTCGCTAGGCGCCGCGGATGCGGCGCTGATCAACGGCGTTGCAATTCATGGCGAGGACTTCGACGACACGCTGGAGGGAGCGCCGATCCGCGTCGGAGCAATGGTGATTCCGGCGGTTCTGGCCGAAGCGGAGCAATCGGGGCTGTCGGGAGAAAGGGCGCTGCTTGGCATTGCGGCCGGGTTGGAATCCGTCTGCCGTCTGAACCATGTGGCGGCCGGACACATGCATCGCGCGGGGTTTCATCCGGTGGGCGTGATCGGAGCGCTGGGAGCGGCTGCCGGCGCCGGTGTCGCGCTTGGACTCGAAAGGGACCGGCTCGCGGCCGCATTCGGCATCGCGGCGAGCTTCTCCTCAGGCATTATAGAATACCTCACGGACGGCGCGTGGACAAAGCGGCTTCATCCGGGCTGGGCCGCCCAGTCGGGATTGAAGGCGGCCAGAATCGCCGCGACAGGATTCTTCGCACCGCGAACGGTATTCGACGGGAAGCACAATTTCTTCAAGGCTTTCGCGCCGACCGCTTCGCCCGAATACGCCCACCTGACCGAGCGGCTCGGAACGGACTGGTACATGACAAGAATCGTGTTTAAGCCCTACGCGTGCGGCACCATGATTCATCCATACATCGACTGCGCACGCAAGCTCGCCAAGCGCGTCGAGAGTTCGGATGCGATCGAAAGCATTGTCTGCGATACGGGCGAAGGCTTGGTGCACAGGCTATGGGAGCCGCTTGCCGACAAGCATGCACCTCCGTCCGGCTATGCCGCCAAGTTCTCGATGCCGTTTTGCATGGCCCTGGGATTTTTTGAAAACGATGCCGGGCTTGCGCAGTTCAGCGATGAAAAGGCGAGCGACTCGCGCTACGTGGAATTTGCTTCGAAAATCTCATATAGAATCGATCCCGAAAACGAATACCCTCGCAACTATTCGGGACACATGGAAGTGCTGCTGAAGTCGGGCGAGGTGATCGCGCTTAGCCAGCCGCATATGCGCGGCGGAATGCGCGAGCCGTTGACCTATCGGGAAATCGTCGAAAAATTTCATTCGAATGCGAAGCGCGGCGGCTGGTCCGAGCGACTTGGCGGCCGATTCATCGATTTCTGCGAAAATCTCGAATCGGCGCCCGACCTTGGCGGCCTGCGGGAGTTTCAAAAATGAACAGGAATAATCGATGAAATCGCCGACGCGCTCGGCGCTGCTAGCCGAGTGGATAGCCGGATTGGAGGAAAGGGAAATCTCCGATTCCGCGCGAATCGCGGCGCAGGATTCAGTGATCGACACGGTCGCCCTCTGCGTTGCCGCTCTCGAAACCGACTACGGTCGAGCGGCAAGGGAAGCATTCGGCGCGATTGGACAATGTTCGGTTTGGGGACTTGGGGAGGGCGCCGATCCCTACGGCGCCGCGGCGATCAACGGAACTTGCTCGCACGGCGAAGATTTCGACAATACTTTCGAGGGCTGTCCCGTGCATTCGGGAGCGGTGGTAATACCCGCACTTTTCTCGGCGGGACAGCATCTGGGACTATCGAAATCTTCAGTCGCAAAGGGATTGGTCGTCGGAATCGAGATAGCCAACCGGCTTGGAATCGTTGCGGGAAAGGGCGTGCATTCGGCGGGATTCCACCCTACAGCCGTGCTTGGAACGATGGGCGCGACCGCGGGCGTCGCCGCGGCGATGGGGCAGTCGGCTTCGCAGATTCGGGATTCGCTCGGAGTCGCGGGGTCGATGTCGGCAGGAATAATAGAGTATCTTGCCGATGGAAGCTGGACCAAGCGGATGCACGCCGGCTGGGCGGCGCAGTCGGGAATTCGAGCCGCGAGAATGGGAAAGGCCGGATTTCGGGGGCCGTCGACGGTGTTCGAAGGATCGCACGGCCTTTTTGCGGCTTTCGCGCCTTCAATCGCGCCTGACTTCGCTCCCCTTACCGATAGTTTGGGTTCAGAATGGCAATGCGCTCGCGTGGCCTTCAAGCCATACGCCTGCGGTACCATGACTCAGCCGTACATCGACTGCGCGGCGCGCCTGCAAAAAAAAGCAATCGTCCCGGAGGAGATTGCCCGGATAGTTTGCGAAGTCGGCGAGGGCACTGTTCACCGGCTCTGGGAGCCTCTTTCGCTCAAGCAATCGCCGCCAACGCCCTACGCGGCAAAATTTTCGTCGCCGTACGCCGTGGCGATCGGGTTGGTTCACGGCGATGCCGGATTGGCGCAGTTCACCGACGAAGCCCTGCGCGATCCAGTCGTGCTTTCGCTTGCCCGAAAGGTCTCATACGAAATCGATCCGGACAATGAATATCCCAGAAACTATACCGGCCATGTCAAAGTACTGCTTAGAGACGGTCGCGCTTTCGAGGAAAGGCAAGCGCAACTTCGGGGAGGAATCAAGGATCCAATGTCGCGCGAAGAAATACTTGCCAAGGCGCGCGCGAATTTCGTTTTCGCCGGAAGGAGGGCGGAAGGCGCCGAGTCGCTGAGAGAATTCGCGAGGTCGCTGTTCGAAAGCAGCGGATCCTTCAACGATCGATTCCTGCGCTCGTTCCAGGATTGAACGGCGGCTACTGATATTTTGAACGCGGCTGAGCGGCATTCGGAATGCGATCTCTGGAATTTGTTATCGATCATCGTTGTCCAGAATCCCGTGAGCTGTCGAGTTGGAGGACCTAGTCAAGCAAGCCAGACTTTCAGCCGGCTTGAAACTTCTGCAATTCAAGGGCGAGTTCGATGGTGAAGGTAATTTCGGCGGACGAAGCGCACCGGCAGGTGCACGGTCCCGAGGAAGTCGGTTTTTTGGATGTACGAGAAGTTGGAGTTTTTTCCGAAGGCCATCCTCTTTTTGCGGCATCCCTTCCATACAGCGTGCTTGAGGACCGCGTCGACCGGATCGTTCCGAACAGGACGGCCCCGTTGCTTCTGATCGATGGCGACGACGGGACCGCGATTGCCGCCGCCGACGCTCTTGCCGGCATGGAATTTTCGAATATTGCCATAGTTAGGGGAGGGGTGCGAGGATGGGAGAATGCAGGCTTCACGCTGTTCGAAGGCGTGCATGTGCCGTCGAAGACACTCGGTGAACTCGCGTTCGAGCGGTGGAAACCGCCGACGCTTAAGCCGTCGGAACTTTACGAGTGGCAAAGGGAGGGGAAGAACTTCACGCTACTTGATTGCAGGCCGCATTCGGAGTTCAGAAAAATGACGGTGCCCGGCGCGACTTGCATGCCAACCGGCGAAATCGTTAACTCTTTTTCGACGCTTGATACGCGCGCTCCGATTGTGATTACGTGCGCGGGTCGAACGCGAAGCATTATTGGCGTCTGCAGTTTGTCTCTTATCGCTAAAGACCGGGAGATTTTGGCTCTCGAAAACGGCACCCAAGGATGGTCTCTACTCGGTCTCGAACTGGAAGGCGGAACCGAAGCCGTCAACAGTCCGCCGCTTGCCCAGCAAGCGAAAATTGACGCGCGGAAACGCGCGGAGGCTATGGTCGCTGGATTCGGAATAAATTCCGTAGATGCCGAATCCGCCAAAAAATTCCTTGGCAGCGACGAGCGTACTACCTACTTTTTTGATGTACGTTCGGAAACCGAGGCGGACGCGGATCCATTGGATGCCTTCGATGCAATAACGGTTGGACAGCTCGTGCAAACCACGGACTTAAAAGCGGGAGTGAGGCGAGCTCGCATGGTTCTCGCGGACGACTTCGGCCTGCGCGCTTCCGTCGCGGCCTTCTGGCTTCGCGCTCTCGGCTTCGAAGTCCATGTCGCTATCATTGACGACAGGCTTCGCGAATTGCGTCGCGTCGGATTGCCCGGGCCTAGGCAGTTTGAAAGGACCGAACTCGAAGCGGATTCTAGCCTTTCGGAAGTTCGCGGCGGTTCGGCTAGGCTCATTGACGTGCGCTCTTCGGCCGCATTCTCGAAAGCTAGCGTTGCCGGATCCGAATGGTGCAGTAGATTCCGGATTCGAGAGCTTTCGCCGGCTCCTAAATGGCTCATCGTCGGCGACGACGGACCGCAGGCCGAGCTTGCGGCGCGCGAGTTTTCCAGGCTCGGCGGTCGCCGGTACGCCATTGTGAGCGGTGGGTTCGAGGCACTTCGATTGGCGGGGGCGCCGATCCAACCCGGAATAAATTTTCCTGCTGCCGAGCCAATCGACGAAATTCGTTTCGCAAGCGGCAGACACGACGGCGATTTGCAGGCCTCGCGCCGGTACCTTGACTGGGAAAAAGGACTGGTGTCCCGTCTTTCAGTCAGCGAGCGCGCCGAATTCGCGATTTGAGCGCCGCGAGCCACCGTTTCACGCTTCTTGACTTGAGGGCGATTTCAACTTGGAGTCAAAGGAGTCTCTAGTGCGGGTACGGCGAGTCGGTGGCAATTCGCGTGCCGTCCCCGCAACGCGCGACCGAAACGCCGCAACAAGCCTCCAGCGGCATTTGGATCGGGATTCGCGACCGAGCGCCGAACAGTATAATGTGCGGCCGCGCGATTGCCGAATCTCCCTCACCTCGTGGACGCAGACGCTCTGCAGGAGCTCGCCGATGATCGGCTACAGCCGCACGAAGACCACCGTGGATTCCCGGCCCAGTATCCCGAAGGAGCAATTCTCAACGAGGTAATGAGAGAGCGCGACCTGCTTTCCTACGTCAAGGCGTCATCGACGCAGACCCGGCGCCGGGCCGATGGATTATCACGGGGTCGCAAAGTCGCTCGCTGCTAGAATCGGTCAGCCAGTCGCTTGCCGGAACGACGGCCTTGCGCAACTTGCTCCCGCTGGCACGATGCGAGACGAAACGTTTTTCACGGCATCCCGAAACTCTCGGCGAGACTCTCCTTACCGGGTCCTACCCGCGCATATTCGATGAAGGGCAGGAAGCCTCGGGCTGGCTCGGTTCCTACGCCGCCGCCTACATCGAGAGCGATGTGCGGACGATCAGCAGCGTCAGCGATCTCACAACTTTTCAGCGCTTCGTCGCGTATTGCGCGGGACGAACAGCGCAGTTGCTCAACTACTCCTACCTCGCGGGGGGGTGCGGTATCTCGCGACCGACGGCGAAAGCTTGGCTCTAGATCCGCGAAACCAGCTTTATCGCTTTCCGCTTGCCGCCTCTTCGAGCGATTCTACGCAAGCAACCGGTTAAAATGCCGAATCTGCACTTCTACGATACTGGGCTGGTTTGCCGGTTGCTTGGTATCCGTACTCCGCAGCAACTCCGTGCGCATCCGCTTCGCGGCTCTATTTTCGAGACTTGGATGGTCTCTGAGATTGCCAAGCATCGGGCAAATTAAGGCGAATCCAATGGCATCTCGTTCTACCGCGACAGGAACGGCGCGGAAGCCGATCTCATTGTCGAGAACCCGATCGGTAAAGCGATCGTCGAGGCAAAGCCCTCAAGGACAGCGTCCTCCAGCCTGTTCGACCGTGCAAAACGCGTCCGAGGGCACCTTGCCCAATCGACCCGCAGATGCTCAGCGGTCGTTGTCTACGGCGGCGACCGACCCCGGCGCAAGGGAACTGACAGTCTGATCCCGTGGAGAGAATTGCATGAATTCGACCGGGGAGCGTCGGACTGAAATGTCGCCGTCCGAGCCGCAGGCCTGCCGGTCCCCGGAGCCACGGTACTCGCGCTGTTTTCCATCAAGACCCGGAAAAGCGCGGTTACGGATGAAAGAGATGCCGCGATACTCGATCTGTATTCGGCTGAAATGCCAATGACCGTATTCCTCGCCGCTAAAGGTTTCGCCGCGCACTTGAGGCGAAGCTGGAAACCGGTAGACGTGCCACTCGACGTCGAGCTTTCTGAAATTCTCGATGGCGGAGCCGTCATCTCCTCGAACAATTCGGGGCATGTGCCGAACCTACGGGGCCGGCTCAATCCAAATCTGGACGATTTTGACCGAACATTTCCATACATCGAAAGCATCGCCATCAACGGAGGACTTCAGCAGCCGGTCCAATTAACTATGGGCGAGGACCTGCATCTCAGCGACGCCGAGGGGCAGGAGGCGGTGGTGCGCATTGCTGCCATCGTCGGTCGAGCCGCCCTGGTGCAGTATCGTCATGTCTCGCAAGCGGCGGAAGAACAAACCGATTTCGCGTTATCAATGAACGAGAATCAGCGCATCCTATTCGAGCGGCGCGATTTGGTCAGCCTCTACAGGTCAAGGGATGCCGCGCGCAAGCGATCGGCGATTCTTTCGAAAAATTCGCTGCAATGGCCTGAATAAAACTATGCGTATTCCAAATGCTTTCAAAAAACGCTATCAAAGTGAACATACATGCTCGTCGATGCGGAAGCAGGCATGATTGCTTGGGCTTTCGGATCGCGACTGTCTGATTCCAGTTGCAGGCATCCGCCGCGAAAATTAACCCGCGAATTCGCCCGGCTTTTACCGCGCCGATAGTGGCCGCAGCAATTTTTCCTTTGAATGGCATCGGCATCCAAGCAGCATGAGATCAGGGATCGTTCGGCGATGAGTGGAATGGCGGCGAACTGGTGAAGAGAAAGCGATACGGCTGTTTAAGAATCTCGACTAGAGAGCACTTGATGAATCGGGCAATTTGTTGCCGAACTTGATCGATCCGTTGGCATTCTCGCTAATTTACGGTTGTCGGAATACGCTTCCCTGGAAGCTTTTGAAAACTCGACTTTAGCCGTTCTCGTTCGGAGCGACTATTTCGTCAGCAAATCGTTCTCCGAGGTTGCAAGCAGTCGCACGGCGGCGCGAAGCGGTCCGAGCATGTCTGCCGAACCGGGTACGAAACAATAAACTGCAAGTCACCACCGCAACTGGCAAACTGAATGCGCAACTGGTTTTGCCGAATCAAAGCCTGTAAGGCTGCCTGCAGCAGGTGGACATGCGCCGTTTCGCCAAATAATTTCTGCCGCCGCGTCGGTCCGCGAAATCGCCGTACGCCAAATTCCAAATTTGGGCCGGTGGCTGCACGCCGCTTCCCAGATCGGGCTAATACGATGATCGGTTGAAACGGCTTCGGACCGGCCGGCTTGGAGATAGGCAAAGGAAATCGAAATCCATGTCTCAAACAGAAGTTACAGCCGAACTTGCGCGGTGGATCGTCGATCTTCGGGAAAACGATGTGCCGCCTGAAGTTCGCCGGGAAGGCGTGCGCACCTTTGTGAACTGGCTGGGTTGCGCGGTTGGCGGATCGAAACATGAAACGGTCGATGCTGCACTGCGCGTCTTGGAATCGTTTTCGGGCACAAGATCGTCGACCGTTATTGCGAGAACGACGCGTCTGGATGCACTAAGCGCGTCGCTTATCAACGGAATTTCATCTCATGTTCTCGATTTCGACGATACGCACCTAAAGACGATCATCCATCCCGCGGGGCCGGTTTCGTCTGCCTTGCTGGCTCTTGCCGAACTGCGACCTATGTCGAGCCGAGAATTCCTTACTGCTCAGATCATCGGCACGGAGGTCGAATGCCGGATCGGCAATTCAGTGTATCCCGACCATTATGACCGAGGATGGCATATTACAGGGACCGCAGGCGTTTTCGGAAGCGCGGCTGCCTGCGGTCGCGCAATCGGCCTTGGACCGCGGCAGATGCAATGGGCGCTTGGGCTCGCGGCTACGCAGTCTTCCGGTCTTCGAGAAATGTTCGGAACGATGACGAAATCTTTCCATCCTGGCGCGGCAGCTAGAAACGGAATGATGGCAGCGCTGCTGGCCGAAGCGGGTTTTGACAGTTCCGAACATGGCATCGAAGCTCGGCGCGGATGGGCAAACGTCGTCTCGGACAAGCGTGACTACGGCGAAATCCTCGGCGAACTCGGTCGCCGATGGGAATCGGCCTTGAACAGCTACAAGCCGTTCGCGTGCGGAATCGTAATTCATCCGGCCATAGACGGGTGTCGGAAAATCCGAGACGAATTCGGCGCGGATCGAGTCGCGAGCATCGATAGGGTCGAACTGGCGACGGCGCCGCTGGTCCTCGAACTTACCGGTAAGACTTCCCCGAAGACAGGCCTCGAAGGCAAATTCTCGGTCTTTCACGCTGCGGCTTGCGCGCTTCTGCGGGGCGACGGATCCCCGGAAGCCTTCACCGACGAGGCCGTCAATGATCCAGGGCTCGTCGCGATGCGCGCTCGAATTCATGTCAGAACAGATGCCGCGATTCATGAAGATTCGGTCTCCATCAAAGTCTTCTTCGAGGATGGAACCCGACTCGAAAAGAGGATCGATCATGCGGTCGGAAGCCGAGACAATCCTCTGACCGATTCGCAGCTCGACGAGAAATTCATAAAGCAGGCGCGATCGATCTTGGGAGATGATCGGACGCGCATTCTCCTTGCGAAGGCATGGCGAATAGGTGCCTCCGAAAACCCTGCGGCGATTGCTCGCGCCACTGTTCCCGGCGTTGAGGAAAAATCGAGTTGAATTTGGAAAAACTGGAATCAATAGTCCTGCAACCTATGCAGGAGTTTCGCGGATTCGAATTTTTTGTTCCGTTCGCGACGCCTTCCAAAAATTGCGGAACAATTCCAACTGGGAGGCTTTACGCGACACCATTCCAATTCAACCGCCGCTGCGACACGCCGAGAATGTTTCTGCGACACGTCTGAGCCGCCGCCCGCACTCTGCGACCTCTGAAAAGCTCCTCCTGTAGGAAACCGGCTGGAAGCTTGACGACTAGCGGCGCGACTCCGCTGCAATAGTCAATGCAGTTTTGCGGAGTCCGCCGACCCATTCTCAACTAAGGAACACGGATCTTGGCAAAGGAAGCGACCGGGCGCGACCCGGCGCGACCCGGCGCGCCTATACCGCATATTCGGTCTCAAAAAAATTATGCGGCGACCATCTCGCGATTTCAAGCGTCGAAACTTGCACTCGGCGGGTCCCGACGAATATTTTTCGTCTTCATTACCGCTTGGCCAATGCCGCTTGGTACGAATAGCATTTTCGCCGAGACTGCATTGTATCCCCGGATCCAACGCGATAGAAATGTTCGGGGGTTATTATATACCTGACTAAAGCAGAGCTCTTTTTTCGCTCCTTGCTGCGCTTCCGCTCCGCTTCGTCAGATATAATCTCCAACACTAAGGAGAGTACCGTGCAGCAAGAGCAGACTGTAGGTGTATTTCTGGACTTCCCCGCGGTGGGAGAGGACGGACGTATTGATCGTATTTACCCGAGGGCAAACTTCTCAGAGCTGATTTCGCAGGTTCGCAGATGCGAACCCGGCTACCTGAAAATGGTCGGGGTCATCATGGTTGTTGAGGCCCTGATTACCCGCATCAAAGAGTCGGGTCTGGGTGTAAGACCAGGCATGAAGGACCCCGCGACTAAGAAGAAGGCACCGAACGCGACCGGCGAATTGTCCCAGTTCGACGACCATCTTAGGAAATTCAGGTGCGACAGGGATCTCGTCGTCCACAACTTTCTCTGGAGAAACACGGACGTCATCTCCGAGGAGATCATGGATCGCAGTTGCAAGCTGATGGACGATCTACTGCATCACTTCATCGAGGTGCGTCCCGATCCGGACACTCCAGGAACGATTGTCCTTCGTTTTCCCGAGATCTGGAACCTCGAGACGCATCCTCCCGGTCATGGCCGCAACTCCAAGACGAGCGGCTGCTGATATTAGGGTTCATAACGCACAGGTGCGGTTTCCCGCCGCGCCCTTCGCCATGGTGGAGATGTATTGAACGGGAGGGAGAAAGACCCGTGACCAGAGGCTACCTGTATCAGGTCCGTTGGGGTGGCGTGTACAAGGGATCGGGTCAACGCTTACTCAGGTATATAATCCCCAAATGTTCCGTACTCAGCGGATCACTATTGCGGGTGCCCGACTTTGTCTTGGTGACTAGGTTTAGCGGATTTCCGGCAGGACGATAGGCGAGCGCCGGAAGCAAAGGAGAAGGAAATGGGAAAGTTCGTAATCGCACCGCACATGCGGCTACACGAATGGATCGCCGTTGAGAAGAGATACTTCGACCAAGTCGGGCTTGACTATGTTTTGGAAGACCAGCTCCTTTCAGCATCGGGGATAAAGCATGATCTCGGCGATAAGGTCGGAGCCTACCAGACATTCGAAAAGGGACGTACTTGCGACGTAAGTTCGGCTTGCCACTGGACTGTAAATGTCGCTGCAGCCTCCGGCCACGGAAAACTCTATGGCAATGCCTATTCCGTGTCGCCGTGCGGGATTTTCGTACCAAGCGACTCTAGCGTCAAGCGTCCAGACGACCTTGCGGGCATCCCGATCTCAGTTGGCTATCAATCGGGAAGCCATTATTCGACCATTCAGGCGCTGGAACCCTTCCTGGAACCGGATCAGATCGACCTTTCGTTTTCCGATGGCCTGCTCTTCAAGCGAATGGAGAACCTAATCGACGGCAAAGTTCCTGCGGCAAGCCTGTTCAGCGGGCCATACTATTTCGCAGCGCAGCTCGGCTTTCGAAAGGTTTTGGACACTTCGTTCATGATGGCGGCGATGGTCGCCGAAGATGCGGATGTCGAAGATGTCGAGAAGTATTTTTCTGCACTGCGCATGGCGCAAACAGACATTGATTTGAGGCAAGAATTATACACGCACTACTACCGGCGGGAGTTTCTGGAGCGTTTCCGCGACCAGATGGATTGCCGGCTGTTCGGCCCTGGAGAACGAATCGTGTTTGAGCCATATTCGCGTGAGATATTCGACAGGTCTCGAGAATGGATAGCTGAACGGGAGATCTTTGAGAACGGCATTGGGGATCTCCCGTACGATAAGGCGGTTACGCTCGGTTTTCCGAATTGATCGCTAATACCGCAAGCGGGCGCGTCGTGCGGGATAGCAGATGATTGAGTTGCCGCCTCTGGTCCGGCGGTATGATCAGCATCCGACCGAAATTCGCGCTGTACCTCCGGTGTCTCGGGCACGTAGCCAAAGTTTCGAATTGTGCCGCCTGATAGGGGCTTGTCCGGCCACACCTGCGTGGCGATCCGCTGGAAGCAGGCGACATTTGGCCCAATTGCGCTAGCGGAAATTTTCCGTCTCGGCTGAAGATGTCGCAGAACTCCATTATAAGCGGTGCGAGGGTTTCGTCAGCGGCCCGAACAGCCGCCGCAGTCGCTGACAGGATCGTCGACATCGAGGACGACGGGTTTGGCCCCGCAGTATCCACAGCTAGGGATGATGCCGCCTGAGTTCGACGAAATTTTTTTGAGGTTGATATTGACGTTTCTTAAGAAAAACTCTTTCTCTGTATGCGGAGGTTTTGTTCTTGGGTGATCCTTCGGTGCGAGCCGTGCCGGATTGCAGCAATAGGCACTACCTCCTTTCTTACTTTGGTCGCGGGCGTGCGGTGAAGGGGTCGGGCACGAAAAAGATGCCGAAGAGACATTGTTCCGTGCCGTTCTGTACCGATGTGCCCCTGTACTGAGGTTCTCCGCATAAACCTGCGAACTCTGCGTGAATGTCGTCTCGTGCTGCGCCGTGGAAATTCCACTCGGGGCGCCTGAAGCCCCAGTTGATACAGTAGAGGCAAAGATCGGCGGCTTGCGCGCCAAGTGAAAGCTCCGAATCCACAAAGAGGGGATAGGGAACAATCCACTTGGAGCGCTTCCGCCCGTTCGCAGTCTTGATGTAGTAGTCCTGAACCCGCTTCAGATACCTTTTGTCGGTTTCCTTTTCCACCTGATCCAGAATCAACAGCCCCGACTCCTGTTTCGCTTCCAGAAACCAGTAGAAGCGCTCCTGGAGAAAGATCAGGTCCTTTCGAAGGAAATGCTTGAACCGGTAATTTGGAGGGGGCTTCACTCTGGGGATCACAGACGCAAACAGGACCGCATTATGCGACTTCAATGAGGCAAAAACCTCGTGTGCCATCTTAATCGATGCTTGGCCAAACGCGGTGAAGTCGCGTTTGCTGGGAGTTTGACGTTGTTGCGATCTGGTCAAGAAGCGGCGGGCGCCCTTCTTGCACGATACATCATCCAAAGGCGCCTCTTGGTTTGCCCAGCCAAACCTCTTTCGATCGAGAAGCTTGCTTCCTTTGATTTCGCTGCCAACCTCGCTCAGCCTGATGCCAAAGCAACGCTCTTCAGCCTCTTGCAGGGACTTCACAAAGCTCCAGACTTTACTCGAATGCAAGGCCACACCACCGCGCACCTCCAAAGGCGCGTTTTGGTGATCTTGCCCACTTTCGTCCTGAAAGAAGAGCCAACTCATGCATGGTCCATAGTCCCGTCGTCGCTACAAAACAAGCCTCGTTGGCCTGCATCGCCACGGACGTGACGGTCCTGTCCGAATCATCCTACGACCTCCACGTTGGAGCCGTTGACGCGGCTGCAAGGTCTTGCTACATGGGGTGCAGTCAAGACTTGGCCAGTCAACGGCTTGTGTTTCAAACAACGCCCGGCGGATTTGCTGATCCACCGGGCTTTGGCGTTGTATGAGCCTGAAGCCCAGCCGTCCGGAGCGATCAGTTGCTTGACCGAGCAATGCAGCCAAGAAACGTCGCCGTGCTCGCGATCACTTCCAGCGCGATCAGTGACCGCTGGGACTGCGCCTTCGCATAGTCCAGTACGGCACGAAAGGAACTTTTCGGGAGTTCAACGGTTCCGTCTCCGACCGCTGCCATGCTTGGCCAATCCTCGAACATGGCATCGAACGCCTGCGAGGTCTGATCGCCGGCATCATACCACGCGGCGATCCCGTCCACCGAGGATGTGTCACACTCGGTTGGCAAATGCGCCTGCGGCGCGGTTGGTGCGATGCAAAGCAGCGGCGAGATGATCGCCTTTCGTATTGCCGTTCCTCCCATGATCGGTACAAGGGAGGCGCTCGGTTTCCGAGTAAGTCATGATGATGGCGACTCCATCATTGTGCCTGGCGGGAGTGGCCATGCCCGGCCGCTTCATCCGCAAGTTGCAATCATAGGCGCAGCGGGTGCCGCGCCGTTGTCAACATCCTTGAATCTCGGTCCCGACAGGGATGCGATCAGATTGTTGACGATTAGCCAGTCCAGAATGTCCTTGACCGTGTTTTCCTTTTCGTCAAGACGCACCGGCTAGTCGCCGTGGATGGTGCCAAAGTGCATCGCTCCGCGCTTGTCTCGGTACGTGCAAACCTTGGCGATCCGCGGCCACCGCATGATCTTGGGCCAATTTGCTTCTATGGTGAAACAAGCTCGCACAAAGAAAAGCATAATGCCGGCACCAAACAAAATCCACTGAACCGATTCCGGGATCATGCAGAATTTCGACTTCCATTCCGTGACGTCATGCTGCATGCTCGGAAGGCCGAGCAGGAACAAGCACAACGCGCAGACTCTCGAACGCCCGCTCTTGAAGAATTTCCACATTCGGCCGTCATGCGTCGGTTCCGGCGTTTGTCAACCCGCGTATATAATCCCTAATTTATCCGGGTCATTTCAGGAAGTCGGCAGGGCAAGATGTTCGGCAAAGATGTTTTCAACAGGGCGACTCGCGCGAATTTCATCGGTCGCGACGCCGCGCTTGTTAAGGACGATTTCGCGTATCCCGATGCCGTTATCGCTTTCGGCGAACTATGACCTGGAGACAGGCGGCAAATTCGGCGGGCGTTATATCGCGGCCTGGTTAATCGTTTCAATCGAAGGCGGCGAGTCCGCCTCCGATCTGCCGGAGGGACAACCGCCAAATTACTTTGCGACCGGGACGCAGAGGCACGTCGGAGCGGAGGTGAAGTTCAAAAACAATCCAAGCGACATTCAAATTTCGAAAATTGAGCGATAAACGATCGTTCCGGCATCTCGACTAAATTGGATGATCTGACTTGGCTAAATTGGCCATGCAAATTTTAGCGATACTTCTAGTATCGGCCGCGACCGCACTTTCCGAAAACGGCTGGAAACTGGAAAAACTGGATGGCGCCGCATACTATAGCCAGTCGGAAGTATGGCATGGGCGCTTCATCGCCTTGAACGGAAAAGCATTTGACGTAAGCGATCTTTACAAGCCGAAGTACCAAGGATTTTACCTAGATGGAATTCTGACCTACGGTTTAAGGAATCAAGGCGAATTTGTTATCCCGTTTCTGTTCGACGCGGGCTATAAGAGCGCGCTATTCGTCGCCACGCCGTTGCTTTCGCTGGGATTCGGCTATACCCGCACGCTGGGAAATTTCGGATTTTACATAGGCAGCCGGCATGTGCTGAAAATCGGCGGGTCGATCAAGGAAAAGCCCTGTATCGACGATTTCAGCAGGGAATTTCACTGCGGAACCGGCATGGCATGGGTAGATGCGGTGCGGGACGGAATTTTTAAGAAAAGCGAAATTCAAGGCAGCATAGAATTCAGAATCGCGTACGAATTCTGAAGGGCGAATATTTCTCGGCTACTCCGTTTTTGGCTCGATAGCGAAACTTTCCAGGCAATCCTCGTCTTCTTTGCAAAATTCCTTGAGCCATTCGTTTGTCAGAGTCGGATTGCGATTGCCGTATGGCGGCATAGGCACCGGCGCCTCCGAGTTAGCAGGCGAGTTTTCCTTGTTGCATCGAGGGTAGCGTAGTTCGCTGTCGGGATTTCTGCATTTTCGGGAACGGGAATAATCGCTCTCGCCATCTTGATTAATCCCGGAATGCTGTTCGTCAAGGCGGTGTGAGCAGCCTAGCAACCAGATGCCCGCAAGTGCGATAAAGGCGAAGCGAATCATTTTGGTCGGAGCGTGCCCTGGGGGCTTAAGGCATTCAGCAGATCCAGCCGGCCGTGGCCGAAAATTCTGTCTACGCCTAGGGGGCCAATGTCTTCGGCGGTCTGCAGTAGAATCTGTTTCAAATCCGCTCCGCCAAGGTTCGGAAATTTTTGCCTTAGCACTGCTGCGGCACCTGTTACTCTAGGAGCCGCGAAAGAGGTGCCGGCGGCATCGTTATACGTAAGCACATCGTCGTGTTCGACAATGAAGCTGTCCTCCAAATATCCGGCCTCGAGGCTATAGTCGGCAAGGCGCTCGCCGTCGTCGTCCAGCGCACCGACCCAAATTATTTGGCTGGCCCCCGTATAATTTCGAATATTTAGCTGTCGCTCGATCGCGCCGTAAAAATTGCAATTGTCAAGCGTTCGAGGGAAGCAGTGTTCGCCGGAATTTCCCGCGGCGTATATCCACAGCACGTTGTCCGTGTCGTCTCTGGCATAGTCGCTGTTGGCAGCGTCCTCGATTAGCGATTCCGCCACAATTACTGCATTAAAGTCGAAATCCGGGTCGTACCTTTCCGAATATGATCCATCGGGATTCCGAATATTTCTTTCGATGCCCCAGGAATTGTTGATGATATCAAATCCGCTCTCCGCGAATTTGTTTCCTGCGGCAACTTGATTGAAAATCGGATTTTGATCCGGATACTGTTCAAGACTTTCGAAACCCAGTTCCGCTTCGGGCGCTACCGAATGTATGACGACCGCAACGTAGTCGCCGTGAAAGTCAACGATACCGTTTGCATTGAAATAGTCCAGTACTCCAACCTTGACGCCCTTTCCCGTCCATCCGAGCTCCCATGCTCGATCCGCCTTGGTATCGTATGCTGCAATCGGCAAAAAATCGATATCTTCGTTTAGGATTCTGTTTGCCGCGAGAACGCTGGAATACTCTTCGCCGTTGGGAGCAAAGTAGGGCAATCCGTCGAATCTTCCGCCGAAAAGCGCCGCGCGCGCGGAAGATTCGGACGACGGGATTCCAAGGGTCAGGTCGTATCCGGGTACCGTCGGATTCTCTGGAGGATTAAAACTCGGTGACGAGCCGGAGCCGCCTCCGCAAGCCGCAACCAGCGCGGCGGCGATTGAGACCGAAAGTCGGTTAACGACAAGCATTGCTGATTTCAAAACTCGCTCCCCTTTGTTCTAAATTCGTGCAGTCGCAGATTAACTAATTACGCAGCATTTTTAAATTTCGCAAACCATTGTCGCCGGCTTGTCGATTTGTAAACGACAAAAAAATCGTTGCGGCTGGAAGAAACAATTGAGGGAGATGCCTTGAGAGCGCGCTATGGCGGAAAATGGGCGAATTTCTGTAGCGGATTGATTGTATGTTAGCGGCCGATTTCTTAAACGCGTTAAATTTGTAGTAGAACCGAGCCAAAGGGGCAAATGCATGCGCTCAATTTCTTCGTTCAATAGCGGCTGGACATTTCATAACGGGTTCGACGACGAAATGCCGGCAAACCATAAATCCGGCCAGCAGGTAGAACTGCCTCATAATGCGGTGGAGCTACCCTATAATTATTTTGATGAAAACGAGTATCAGCGCCCATTCTGCTACCAGAAGTCATTGGCCTGGGATCCTGGATTTCAAAACCGTCAAGTATCGTTGATGTTCGACGGGGCGATGGCTGATTCGGTTGTTTTCTTGAATGGAGAGGCAATCGCGTCGCACCGCGACGGATTTACCCCATTTGAAGTTCAGTTGACGCCTATTCTAAGTACGGGCGAGAACCTGATCACCGTTAAAATCGACGGAACCGAAAATTCGGAAATACCGCCCTTCGGAGGACAAATCGACTACCTGACCTATGCCGGAATCTATCGCGATGTCTGGCTCAAGGTCGTGGATGCGGTATCGATTGAAAGAATAAAGGTCGAAACGCGAAACGTTCTCGCGGAAATGAAATCGGCGGCCGTATTTTGCGAATTGCGAAACTCCGACAAATTGATCGGCGACGCGCGAATTACTGCTCGTTTGTTCAATGTCGAGGGCAGAGAAATCGCATGTGTCGAAACAATGTCTCGATCCACCGGGACTTGGCTCGAATTTAGGGATTTGCCGACGATAGACCTCTGGGAGCCGGACGATCCGGTACTCTACAAAGTTGTCGTTGAACTCGAGTGCCCGGGCGGTACCGATAGCGTCTCAACCTGGGCAGGATTCAGAACGGCGGAATTTGCTCCGAACGGTTTCTATCTTAACGGGCGGCTTTTGAAAATCAGAGGTCTGAACCGCCATCAATCATACCCATATGTCGGTTACGCGATGGGAAGGCGAGCGCAGGAACGAGATGCCGAAATTCTCAAATTCGACTTGAAATGCAATCTTGTTCGCACTTCGCATTACCCGCAATCAAATTGGTTCCTCGACCACTGCGATCGAATCGGGCTTCTGGTTTTTGAGGAAATTCCGGGATGGCAGCACATTGGCGGCCCAAAATGGAAGAGGGAATCCGTTGAAAACATCCGCCGAATGATCCGACGAGACTGGAACCATCCTTCCATCATCCTTTGGGGAGTGCGCATAAACGAATCCAAGGACGACAAAGAATTCTACGAAGAAACCAATGCGGTGGCGAGGAAACTCGATCCCACCCGCCAAACCGCCGGCGTCCGAAACTTTGCGCACAGCGAATTGCTCGAAGATGTTTATACGATGAATGATTTCGTCCTAGGAAATGAGGAACTCCCCTGGGTCAATCATTTTCGCATTCCGCTGCGCAAGCAGAAGGATGTAACCGGTCTCGAATCCGCCGTTCCCTACATGGTTACGGAATTCAACGGGCATATGTACCCCACTAAGCTTTTCGACTCGGAGCAGCGGCATGCCGAGCACGCGACGCGCCACCTCCAAATACTCGATGCGATGTATGGTGACCCGCAAATTTCCGGCTGCATCGGATGGTGCATGTCGGACTACAACACGCACAAGGATTTCGGCTCTGGCGACCGGATTTGCCACCACGGCGTGCTCGATATGTTTCGAGTGCCGAAATTTGCTGCCTACGCATATGCTAGCCAGTGCGACCCTTCGGAAGCCGTTGTCCTGAAACCTGTAACATTCGGGTCGCGAGGCGAACGCAGTATTGGCGGAGTATTCCCCTTGATCTTGTTGACCAACTGCGACGAAGTAGAATTGCAATTCGGCCGGGAGCTGGTTGTTCGGGCGAAACCCGACCGCGACAACTATAGGAATTTGCCTCGTCCACCGGTTGTAATAGACCATCGTCATATACCTATTGAAGTAATCGGAAACTGGGGAACGCGATGGGAAGATCTTGTACTTACCGGATACGTCCATGGCGAGCCGAAAAAAGTGGTTCGCCTGGTATGCGATCCTCGCCCATGCAAGCTCGAAGTCTCCGCGGATTCTCCCTTTCTGCTGGCTACCGAAAAAGATGCCGTTCGCGTCGTGGTGCGCGCACTTGACAATGGCGGTTCTGCGATGCCGGTGTTTTACGACCCGCTGAACATCGTGGTCGAGGGCCCGGCAAACATAATCGGTCCCGCGCAGCTTTCTTTCAAGGGTGGCGTTGCGGCATTCTGGCTGGAATCCGTTGGAGAAACCGGGCGCGTCGAAGCCAAGTTATCGTCGCAGCGATTTGCGCCGGCGATTCTACAGCTTGATGCGGTACGGGGCGATCCGTTCTCAATGGACATAGCCTGGGCGAAATTCGCGTCGGAACGGCGATGACAATTCGTGTGCAGCGTTCATGCGCCAATAGCTCGGGGCAATTTTATGCCTTGGATTCGGTCGAACAAATAGACCTTCCGCGATGATTGCATGACCGGTTCAGAGGATTGAATCGAAGAAAATACCGACTTGCTATTTTAGGGTATAGCCGAGAGGTGCGCCGAATATTTTTCACGCGATAACCGCTCCCTCGGTCGGGCCAGACAACGTTCGCACCAGTCCTTTCCGGCAAATTTGTCAAAGTTCAGTTTCAGGTGTCGGAAGTGTCGCGTCCCGATAATTCAAAATGAACGAACAATTGTTAAGAGTCCAAGCAGGCTCATCTTCATGGTACCCGAATCATGTTGGGCCCGTCAAAATACTGATGATTTGGATTGAAAGAGCGCGACTGGACGCTCAAAGACTGAACATTGGTTGAACAGGCGCGGTGCCGCGCCTTTTCGCGCTGTCCCACCCGCGGGACGGCATTCGCCGCCTTTCCGAACCGGCTCCGGCGAACTGACGGAAAGTCGAAGAAATCGGTCAATGGCGAATGCCAATTTTGGGAACGTCAGGGGGTTAATCACCCTTTCGTGCCCTGGAGCCCGAACATGGCGGCCGCAAGTCTGGCTTGGGCATTCTTCTTAGCATGCTTGAAACAACAGCCCGCTGGCCTTTGCGCATCAATCCGGCTCCCGGCCGAATGTGGAGTGGCGGCGCCGGAGTTCTTTGGCGATTCCTCCGATTCGGCATTCCAGTGGCCTTTGTAGCCTGAATCTGGGGCAATCTAACCTATGTCGAAAAGGATGTAGCCACAAGGATTTTAGTAACACGTTTCGCCACAGAAATATCCGCCGCTTCCCGACCCGCTAGTTACATCTCGCGGGCCGAAGTCTTGAATACCTATTGCATCGAGATCGTTCACCTTAGCGTGGAACGATAAAATAAAATTAGTCAAAGAGTAATGATTCAAGCTCGAATTAAGTTTCTGTTGCCCCGAGACAGCGAGGCATTCGCTTGTCCATCCCTTTGCGAACAATTCCACGTCATCGATTTGAAATTGCCGCGTATAGGCTACGTTTGCGAATTTCGCCGTCAACCGGGCCCGAAAAGAGGACCTGGCCAATTGCATGACGCAAATTGATTTTCTTCAAGGCGACTAGCATCATTTGACTTTGGGCTTGGTCGGCGGCGGAGGCGGCGGCGGTTTGGATACGGATGGCGATTTGCTAGAATCCCTTTTTCCGATCTGCTTTCCAAAACGGCGCGCATTGCCGGCGTTACGCTCGGATTTTTTGCCATCGTTGGACCTCTTTTTATTTTTCGGACTCTGCGGAAAGGAATTCAATTACGGTCGCATTTAGTTGCCGGCAAAAGAATTGCGGGCACTCCTAGCATTGCGGTTCTCTAATTGTTGTCGCCAAGCCACTCGGCTTCCGAAATTCGAAAACAACCGTCCCCGGGTTCGCTCGGCAACTCCTCGGCAAATCCATACGAGCGACGACCCTTCTGCAAATGCATTGCGAGGTAAGCGTTCTCTCAATACTGCGCGAATGTTGAATACAACTTCGAGGCGCAGGAGGTTTCTCGCGTTATTCGAAGTAGGCGAAGTACCCAATGCAACCAGTCCGTATTTGAAACGCAATTTGCAATGAGCCCGGAAAATCCCATCGGTAGCAATGGTCTTGTGCTGCTGTAGGTCGCGGACATGTTCGCCGACGAACAGGAGGCGCGTGAGTGGACCGAGGGAATGCGCTGGCCCGATGGCGCGCTCCGCCCGAAGTGCGAGTCGTTGTCATGCGCAATAACAGATCTGGCGTTAGTCGGGCAGTGCGGCAGGTTCACGCCCGCAAGAACCACTCCTTTTTTCTTGTGTTCTTGAAGCGTGGCGAGGCGAAGGGAATACGAGAGCCACGGGCATGAGCGCCGTTACCCTGTTCGCCGAGATCATCAAGGCAAATGCGCACGAGGAAATTTGGCTGGGGTCGCCACTAATCGGAAACCGCTATGTCGGCAACAGGAACAGAGGTGGATTAGAGGAGGAATTTGTCCGGCGCTGCGTGCGATCACTCGGAACTGATTCGGGCAATGGAAATCGGACATCCAAGACCGAAATGCGGGTCGGCTATGCGCGGTTCTAAGTCAGGGCGACCTCGCTCGGCGCGAAAGGCACTTTCCAGTTCGATCATGTCCTGCTCGGTCGGCACTATGGTTTCCCGCCGCCTCGGCGCTTGTCCAGACAATTTCTTGTTCAATATTTGGCGAAAGGGTATGCTAGCAGAAGGCAAAGCTGGAAAATCTAGTCCGTGTGTCTGAATGGCTGGAGGTCAAACCGTCGCATACAAACTAACCAAGAAGCTTGACGGGCTTCGGCCAACCAAATCGCTTCGGCGCACCGTTATCAAGACACAGGAACATGACTATTCTAGGAGGAAACTGATTGGCTAAGACCGCAAAGAAAGCAAAATCAAAAAAACAGTGGTGCTGCGTACCAAGTCTAGCAGCAATCAGCCCAGCAAGGCCGGGCACGAAGAGGAAATAGACTTGCCGCGTTGGCCGCAATGTCGAGTGCGCAAGACGTTCCCGCACCCCTTCATTGCGAAGGCGTTCGAATGATGCGGCGCTGAATTTGATAAATGTTTATATTCCCCATACGTTGCCGCCCTTGATATGTTCAGGTGCCATTCGCAGTTTGGCAGCCGCGCAGGGAAGCGCGGACCTGCGGCAGGCCCGTTACCGGATATGCTCGTGAGACTAATGCGCCTGACTCGTGAGCTCGCGCGTACTCTCACGAATTTCCAAAGGGAGCATTTCCATCCGTCGTGGCGTCGTGCTTCCGTACTGTGCGCCGGCTGCTTGGCGGCTGTGCTGGCCGGAGGCGAGGGGCGGGCCGAGCGTTTCATTTCGCCGGGAACGTGGTCGGCTGCCGGCCATGTGGCTTCCGCGCCACCGATGATCGTGTCCGATGGCCAGCCCGCATCGCTTAACGTAGTGTGCCGCGACGGAGAGGCCTGGCCGGTCCTGCGGCATTCGCGACTCGGGGCTCTGCCGCAGGTCTGGCACGAAGACACGGACTCGCCCTGGCACGGGGTCGTTACCGTGCTGACAGGCTGGGGCCTAGACTTGCGCAGGTCGGACCATCATGGCGCGCAAAGTTATTGGCGGCGCTGTGCCGGCGTCGCCGGCTGCTTGGTGTCTGCACCGCTGAGCCGCGACTGGGTGGTGTCGAGTCTCATGCGGAATTTTAGCGTCTATATCCGGCTCGAACTAGAGACCGCGGCACCTGTCGACATGCGGGTATCACTCACGGGCTCGGCGTCCGCAATTCGCAACGCGTGCGGCGGTGAGCCGAGGCCATACTCTTCATGGGAAGAGGCAATTTCGAGCGAACCCTTTACTGGCCCGTTTCCCGGACGGTGAATTACCGGGAATCCGGAAGCGCGCCGCCGGACATTCAGGATCGCGCGCGGCAGCTAGCCGTGCCGAAGAAACGCATGGAAACCAGGCAGGCCGAGTTCCGGACCGGCATTGTCCGTCTGACCGAAAGGTTGGTGAATACTAAGATTGAGAAACAATGCGCAGATGGACATTTTGTCTTGCCTCAGGGGACGTCCAACTGGCACTGGCCAAAGGATACGCTTGAGGCGCAACGTCGGCTATACGATACCGCACGCGCGGAACTCATCGACTGCTACCGCAAGACCTGCATCGGCCGAACCTACTTCGACCAGGCGAATACGCTGATCGAGTGCAGCAGGGAGAAAGCGTTTCGCCACCTTGCCAGGATCCGCCCAAATATCGCGAACGAGCTCAGGAACTGATAGCACCACGTCAGCCGCAAGCTGGCGGACAAGGCCGGGACCAATGCGTTCGAGGATTTGAATACGAAGGGAATGACCTGTTCGGGCAAGGGCGCCGACGAGTAACCAGGAAAGCTCGTTGCCCCGAAGGCGGGCCTAAACCTCGATATGCTGGCCACGGGCTGGGCCGGTCTGCGTCAGAAAATTTGGGGATTATATGCCTAAGTGACCATTTACTGGTCATGAACACTCGAACATGAAGTCGCCAAGGATCATTTCGCTTATTTGCCAAATCTCGCAGGCGCTTTCATCAACAACGAAATCGCACTTCTGGGATGCCGAGTTCCAACGAGGCGTGATCTCAATGTGCATTCGCCCATTGCGGCAAACCCGAATTGAAGCTCCGTTCCGCTTGACCTTGATTACATCAGATGTGCGGCTGTCGTCTTCAATGACGTGAGTGCCGCGATGATTCTGGACTTCCACCATGCATCGCACTGTGAAGGTTTCGTCAACCAGTTCACCTTGAAAGCGCCGCTTTCCGCGTTTCTCCGATCCGAGCTGGTTGTAGCGCTGGATGTCCCGCTTCAACTGTCCGATCAGTTCATGCAGATTGTCTTCTGGCGTGTTCTCTGCCCACGCCTTGACCCAATTCCTGTCCATGTTGCGCTTCCTTGTAGCTGCCAGGAATCTTTCCACAAGATATGTCGTAAGGCAAGGAATTTCCAGAAGAAAGTGACCGGAATCCACTGACTTCCCCGCATTTGGTCACTATATTTCCATTATTCAGGAAAGAGGGCAAGGCATGCCACAGGCACCTGGCAAGAATCACCGCAAAGGCATCTCGATGATAGCGTTGACGCGGATGTTTCCCAATGATGAAGCGGCCCGCGACTGGATCGAGTCCATCCGGTGGCCCGATGGCCCCAAGTGCCCCTACTGCCGGGGCGAGAACGTCCAGCATCCCGTCAAGCACAAGACCATGACGCACCGTTGCCGGACCTGCCGCAAGTGGTTCTCCGTTCGCACCGGCACCGTCATGCAGAACAGCAAGCTCGGCTATCAGGTCTGGGTATTCGCGTCATACCTGATGAGCACGAGCTTGAAGGGCGAGTCGTCGATGAAGCTCCACCGCAACCTGGAGATCACCCAGAAAACGGCTTGGCATCTTGCTTATCGCCTTCGCGAGACATGGGGCGACAAAAACGTGTCGCCTTTCGGCGGGCCGGTGGAAGCCGATGAAACCTACATGGGCGGCAAGAGGGCCAACCGGTCGAACGCCGAGCGCAAGAAGCTGGCGGGTCGCGGGCCAGTGGACATGACCGCCGTGGTTGGCGTGAAGGATCGCGAAACCAACCAGATCGTCGCGAAGGTGGTTGCCGACACAAACGCGAAGGCGCTGCAAGGCTTTGTCGAGGAACACACGCAGGAAGACGCGCAGGTCTACACGGACGAAGGGACGGCCTATGTCGGGATCGACAGGCCGCATGAATCCGTCAAGCACTCGGCAATCGAGTATGTCAGGGGTGACGTGCATACCAACGGGCTGGAATCCGCATGGTCGATGATCAAGCGCGGGCACAAGGGAACCTACCGCAAGATGAGCGAAAAATACCTGCATCGCTACGTCCGGGAATTCGTTGGCCGGCACAACGTCCGCGAGGCGGACACGATCGACCAGATGCGCGGCATGGTCGCCAACATGCAGGGCCGTTTCCTGCCCTACCGGATGCTCAAGAAGGACAACGGCCTTTCGAGCGGGGCACGATCCTAAGTCGCCCCGGTCATGTATCCGAGTTTCTGGTTCTGCTTTCACAATCCTGCAAGCGTGTAGACGTTGCTCTTGAGCTTGTTGCATGGGCCACACAGCAAGACGTGGTTCGATATGTGGTTCAACCCTCCGTCCGACCGTGGCGTGTTGTGGTCGAGTTCGAGATATCGATGGTCGTCAAACGTCCGGTCGCATCCTTGGCAAACCGCACCGTGCTGGTCGAGCAAGTGCTCATACATCTGCGCCCGTATCCACTTCGGCCTGTCCGGCTCCTTGATTTTCACCTTGACGCGCAGGAACGGCGCGGCCCGATCGCCGTCATCCGTCCGGTCGGGCAGCTTGTCTGTGAACGTCACCCTGCCAAAGAGTCCTGTAGTGTCGCTAAGGCGCATTTCTACGAGTTCATGCGCCTTTTGCCATATGTCCATGCCGACCCACTGCCTTTGCAGGTGTTCGGCGGCAACTAGTGTTGTCGCGCATCCGGCAAACGGATCGCACACAATGTCGCCTTCGTCGCTGCTGGCGCAGATCATGCGTTCGTAAAGTGCAAGAGGCTTTTGCGTGGGATAGCCAGTTCGTTGCGGATCCTTCTGTTGCAGGTGGCTGAGCTCACACCATACGTTCGGCGGCAGAACAGGTTCGTCATCATAGTATCGATAGACCTTGCCCGCAGACCTTATCGTTCTAAAAACGCGGCCATCATCATCCACTTGCTTTTTCAGGTTGTTCCACTTTTCGCGCACTCCACCACATGACGGACACAGGTTTCGGGGAACCTTCACGGCATCCGCGCTGAAAGTGCAGTCTTGGCTTTTGCCATAATAGAGCAAGCTGTCGTGCTTACGTGGAAAGTGACGTTCTGACCGACCTCCGCTTGCATAATGCTAAATCACTTCGTTGCGAAATTGCTTCCACCCGAAGATCGCGTCCATGACGGCCTTCAGGTAATGGGATGCAGTGGGATCGCAATGCAGATAGATTGAACCTGTAAGCTTAAGCACACGATGCATTTCCAGCAACCGGACTGCCATTAAGCACATGAATGCACCCATGCCGTCTGAATGGGCATAGCGGGCACTCTCAATGGCTTCCATAAGGCGCGGGTAGTCATCGGTTATTTGGTCAACCCAATCCTGGTGTACGTCCATTTCCCACGACCATCGATCCTGGAACTTCGCGCCAGCAGCCAGACTGTCCGGGGTGGCATGAAAGTCGCGCCTCTTGTTGAATGGCGGATCGGTGGCGATGAGGTCCACCGACTCCGAGTTCATGGCGCGAAGGAACTTCAGGTTGTCGCCGTGAAAGAGAGTGCGGTTCCGCCAATTGGCTTCATTGCTGTGGCGCTGCTTCCCTCATTCAGTTTGGGCCGATTCTTGGACATTGGCAACTCCTCCCGTTCACTGTTGTTGACAGTATGACCTCCTTACGACAGGTTTCCCCCATCGCCAAACTTCCGCGAGCCGCCCTATGTCGGGCTGCCCGTGAATACAACACTGCCTGTGCAGGAATCAGCGGGGATCTTCATGCTCGTGGATTGTTTGGCGACCGGCCCGGCACCCGCCAGGTCGTTGGTTGAAACTGCGGCGGATGCGGCCCTGCCAGGCCACTCCCGCCAGGCACAATGATGGAGTCGCCATCATCATGACCTACTCGGAAACCGAGCGCCTCCCTTGTGCCGAACATGGGAGGATTGACAACGCGAAAGATGCTCATCGTGGCGCTCTTTACAGTGCTCTGGACAGCTCAGGCCACCGCGCACCCAGTGCCGGACTGCCAAAGTGAGCACGATGCCATGATCGAGGTAGCGAACAACCATCTTTCCGCACGCAAAACCGTTCTGGACAAGATGGATCTTCTGGGCGACGTACTGCGCTCTTACAGGGAGCAGGACCGTTCGATACCGCTTTTCGAATATCAGAGCATGGCATCCGACACTCTCGACGGCAGCCATGATGCTGATCGTTTCGGCATGGCTGCCTTCACGGCAGCTACTCGTTACATCTTGTGCCTGCGCGGTCGACCGTGACGCAAATGCGATCCTTGCGTCCGACTCCAGCCCGTCTATAACGCCGTAACGCATAGAAGGGAGACTATAGATGAGACACCTGATCCTTGCGGCTTTCGTGGTCGCCATTGCAGGAAGCCAGGCGTTGGCTTGTGACGATCATCAAGGGGCGTGCGAGATCGAGGCGTGGAGATACCAACTCACGGCGGGGATCCTGACGATTGACGGATCAGTCACATGCAATTCTGGGATGGTCAGCATTCGCCTATATGATGGCGAGACCTATCTGGGCAACGCGCAGGGATTCGTGCAGGGTCACGCACTGACAGCAGTGGCGACTGGCATTGCCAACCCTGACAAGCTCCAGATCAAGTACAGCATCCAGCCGGAGTAGCAATCATGATTGTTGAGCATCCAGCTTCAGGCACGCACAAGACCGCACTGGGACCACTTCACCGACTTTGGGCGTTTCTGTTCGGATTCCTATACTACGCCGTGAAAGGCATGTGGGGACCGGCGGTCCTCAGTTTTTTCACGGCCAACGGCCTCTTTGTGATTTTCCCCTTGTGGAACAGAGCCATCATCCGTGGTCACTATGAAAAGGCGGGGTGGCGCGTCTATGAGGACGTCGTCGCCTTTTCGGGTCGACGCCAACCCTCCGACACGAACCAAAAAAACGACACCTAAAGACAGGAGTCCATCATGGCAGAACAAGTACGGTCAGCCATGGGTATCACGTAGATTTCGATTCGGATTTCAACCGATCAGTGATACAATGACAGAACGACATGGGAGCCTAAAATGACAAGTGCGGCGGAACCCAAGCGCGAGCGTGGTCGTCCGGTAGAGAAGCCCATGCCGGACCTGATCCCGGACACGCCGGAGAACATCGTGCGGGCCGTGCTGGAGTCGCCGCCAAAACGCGAGGACCAGTGGAAATACTTCAAATTGGCAGGTGATAATGCCTTGTGACGGGTGCATTGACCAACCAGGTAGGGAAGAACAAATGAAAAATGGCATGAAAGAAGACGTAGTGTATGCGACAGGCGGTGCCTGCACGTTGGCGGTAATTGGATATGTACTTTGTTCAAGCGTCGGTATTGCGCTTCTCGGAACGGCGTTTTCCGGCGAATGGTTCGGAGCGGTGATTGGCGCGGTCATAGGTGCCCTGCTAGGCTACTTCATTCTAAGCGTCCGTCGTCGCCGTTCAGGGCGGTCTGGGTAGCGGCATCGCTGCGCGTGACCAGCAAATGGTCACTTAGGCATATAATCCCCGAAAATTTCCTTCGGGACTGCAAACGCCATTGCCGTTCCGTCCCAATTTTCGTCGAATGCCTGGCGTGAGTGCGGAATGTTCGACAGCCGCAGCCGCAGATCCCAGACCGATTTCCACTGCGTGACCTGCGGCCATTCCGAACATGCCGACCTGAATGCCGAATGGAACAAATTGGCATTCGGGACTGGCGCGTCTGCGCGGCGAGAGGCAATTGTGCCGGCAACCCCGATGAACCTTGAAAACACTACGAGAGTGGCTTGATATTATTCACTAAAATTAATCCGTTCTGTTTTATGAATTCAAAATGCATTCATTGCCGGATAGCATCCCTGCTTTAGGTTCAAATTCAAAAATTTTAGAATATATTCTGTTTCGTTATGAATTTTATGTTACTCGAACTATCGCCTTTTCGCCTCATTGGCGGCGAACAGGCGGTGTTCCTACGGTAGCTGCAATTTGGCTCGGGATGTCAACAGACCGTCTTGAACCGCTGAACAATCGTGTCAAGAACATCTTCTGGATCTCTAAGCCACCAGTCATCCTCCGAAAAAATTTCAACTTCGCAGAGTCCGTCGTATCCGGCGTCCTCGACTACCCTTCTGATTTTTCTCAGATCGGATACCCCGTCGCCCATCATCCCCCGGTCGAGCAACGTATCCTTAGTGTGGGCCAGCCAATCGCAAAGGTGGTACCCGAGGATTCGGACATCCCCTAGTGTCGAAAGCTGCTCTTCGAGGGCTAGGTCCCACCAAACGTGATATACGTCGATCGCGATGCCGATATTTTTCGATCCTGCATTTCTGCATATCGCCAAGGCATCTCGTACGGTGACAAGGCAGGAGCGGTCGCCGCCGTAAACCGGGTGAAGCGGCTCCAATCCTAGTTTTACGCCATTGCGTTCCGCATAGGGAGCGACGCTCGCCAAAATTTCGGTAACTGCCTTTAAACTTTCCGACATCGAATGGCTTCCGGCGACCACTCCGCCGGCGACAACAGTCAATGTCGCCGCGCCGAGCTCCGCCGCCGTATCGACCGCGGCGTTGAAATCTTCCACGGTTTCCGAAACGGAATTGAAGGCTAGCGGGCCGACTAGAAACGGCGACCGGCATAGTCCCGCGACTTGCATTCCTGCCGCACGGACACGTTCTCCGATTTCGAACGCTCTCCCGCCGACCTCCCGCCGCCATAGAACCAAGCCTCCGAATCCTCTTTCGGCGCAAGCATCGATTACCTGTTCCGGTGACCACCCGGCGCCTCTTCCTTCTAGCATGTGGCCCAGCGTAGCTGTGTTCAGTGCAAGATTCGCGCAATCGTTCGAAAAATCTCGCATGCCCGCTACGCCCCGTACAAGCTCAGTAACTTCTTCATGCGATGCGCCGCTAGTTCAGGTTTTCGAAGCAGCCCGCAGGAATCCGCCATTTTAAAGCAATCGACGAAATAGGGGAGCGAGCGCATTGACTGCGCTCCGCCCAGCATAACGAAGTGATTCTGAAAGCCATTTAGCCACGCAAGAAAGACGACTCCCGTCTTGTAATAGTGCGTAGGTGCCCGAAAGATGTGTCTCGCAAGCGGGACCGTTGGTTCGAGCGTGTCGCAGTACCCCTCGATATCGCCTTCCGTTAGTAGCATTACGGCGCGCGCGGCGGAAGCGGCGAGCGGATCGAATATGCCGAGGAGGGCATGAGAGTATCCCTCGTCGTCGCCCAAAATCAGTTCCGGGTAGTTGAAGTCGTCGCCCGAGTACATTTTTACGCCTTCCGGCAGTTGCCGCCGCATCAAAATCTCCTTGTTTTTGTCTAGGAGAGAGATCTTGATGCCGTCGACCCTGGACTTGTTTTCCTCGATTATGCCTGTCGCAGTTTCCAGGCACTCCTCAAAGCTGTCGCTTCCCCAATATCCCGCCAGCGCCGGATCAAACATTTCGCCGAGCCAGTGTAAAATCACCGGCTCGTCGCAAGAGGAAATTATTTCGCCGTAGATCGAAACGTAATCTTTCGGATTCGAACTTATTCTCGCCAGCGCCCGGCTGGCCATTATGATAATGCGTCCGCCGACCCTTTGGATTTCCTCGATCTGTTCGAAATACGCGCGGCGGACGTCATCCCGTTCTTTCGCATCGGTGGGCGCGAGCTGATCCGTGCCTGCCCCGCTGAACACGACCGCTTCGGGAAGTTCGTTCACGGTGCGCCTGATCAGTTCGAGAGCGCCGGGCCAATCGAGGCCCATGCCGCGCTGCGCGGTGTCCATCGCTTCGGCGATTCCAAGACCGAGCCCGGCCAGATATCGCCTAAAGGCCAAAGTCGCGTTCCAGTCGAGAGCGGCGCGGCCGCCGGGATCATTGTCGGAAAAGGGATCGGCCACCACATGCGCCGCAGCAAATACCGTTCTTGCCGAGTCGGGTTGAAGAACTGTCTCTTTCAGGATTTCGCCTGAAAGCTCATAGTCGTGGAAAACTCCCTTTGCGTCGGGTAGCTGAATGATCATTTTCCGTCCTCAAAACCGGGAAACTAGAAGCCCGCCATCTGCCGAGATTGCCTGGCCGGTTGTATAGGGGAGAGACCCGGACGCAAGGCCGCCGATTAGTTGGCCGATTTCTTCGGGCGTGCCCACTCTTGGAAAAAGCGTCAATCCCGATCTTGCGCGTTCGGCGTAGTTTTCGATCACCGGTTCCGTCATCGACGTTCGGATAAGGCCCGGCTGCACGTCGAATACGGGTATGCCTTCTCCGCCAAGCCGCACCGCGAAGGCTTTGGAAACCATCGCAGCCGCAGCCTTCGAAGCGCAGTATTCCGCTCTCGTGGCTGCAACGGCGACGGCGTTGGCGGAAGTTACGTTCACGATCGAGTAGAACAGGATCGGGTTCCTTTTACGGGCAAGTAGCCTTTTCGTGAAAGCCTGGCTTAGGAAAAACATCGCCTTGGCGTTGACCGAAAGGCATCGATCCCAACTTTCCTCCGACACGTCGAGGATATCGCCCCTGCTGGCAACGCCGGCGCCGGCGTTGTTCACGAGAGTCGTCAAGGGGCCTAGCTTGGCTTCGGCGCGTTCGATCGCAGATTCATGACATTGCGTATCGGCGACATCGAATGGAATCAATGCTACGCGTCCGGAGCCGGCGTTGGCGACCTGGCGCTCGGCGGCGTTCAGGCTCTCTAGGTCCTTGGACCCGTTAAGGGCGACGGAAAAGCCGCGCTTGGCCAGCTCAACTGCGACGCCGAGGCCGATGCCTCGGCTTGCGCCGGTAACCAATGCTACTTGCCCCTTCATCGCCGTGCTCCATTCCTAAGCAGCTCGCGGGCAATTATCGTTCTTTGAATTTGATTGGTGCCTTCGTAGATCTGGGTGATCTTCGCGTCCCTGTAAAGTCGCTCTACCTCGAATCCGCGAATATATCCCGAGCCTCCGAACACCTGGACGGCATCGGACGTTCGCGAAACCGCTACGTCGCTGGCGAAGCACTTCGCCATCGAGCAAGCCATCGTAGCATCTTCGCCGTCATCGATCTTCCGGGCGGCCGAGTGCACCAGAAGTCGTGCCGCTTCGATGTCCTTCGCCATATCGGCCAATAGCCATTGTACTCCCTGAAATTCGGAAATCGAACGATTGAATTGCCTTCGCTGCTTCGCGTATTCCAGCGCCGCCTCCAAACCCGCCTGGGCAATTCCCACGGCAAGAGCGGCAATTCCAACCCGTCCCTTGTCGAGGACGCTCATCATAATGTGAAAGCCGCGCCCTTCCTCGCCGAGCAGAGCGTTCTTCGGCAATCGAGCGTTTTGGAACGACAGCCCGCCGACCGGGCTGGCTTTCTGCCCCATTTTTTCCTCTCTTCGACCCTTAGTTACGCCGTCGGAATTCAAATCGACAAGGAATATGGACATGCCGCGATGGCCGGCTTCGGGATCGGTTCGGGCGAGAACGAATCCGACGTCTGCTATCGGCGCGTTGTGGATCCAGGTCTTTTCGCCCTCGAGCAGCCACCCGTCCTCGGATCGCGTCGCTCTTGTTCGAATCGCCGATACGTCCGTTCCCGCCTCCGCTTCAGTTATGCAGTACGCCGCCTTCGCTTCCGCGCGCAGAATCCCTTCAAGCCATTTTTCGCGCTGCTCGACGGTTCCGTGCTGGGCAAGCAGCATAGACGCCAGCTCAACCAGTCCGCATTGGTCGGCGACGGAAGCGTAGCCTCGCGATAGCTCTTCCATAACGATCGCATAGCTTAACGTATCGAATCCAGGACCGCCAAGTTCTTCCGGGACGCAGATTCCGAATAGGCCGAGCTTAGCCATCTCTTCATAAATTTCCGAAGGGAACCGCTCGTCCCTGTCGAGTTCCTCCGACACCGGCCGGATGACGCTATCGGCAAAATTACGCGTCATTTCTCGGATCTGTAGATGGGTTTCAGTCAGATGCATCGATCGGTGAATTCACGTAACTAGATAGTTACATTATAGGAAAGCCGCGAACGAGGTCAAGGAAGCCCGTAATCCGGTTCCGGCTCCGCTAGATGAGCTCGCCGAAAACTGAAAACCGCAACTCTACCTAGTCCATCCAATGATTTGACGCAACGCTTCCGGAGGCTCTACCGGCGACTGGAAAAGTCGGATTTGCACGTTAAAATTTATTTCCCCGGGGCGAAGCCCATAGGCTCGGGTCGAAACAGGTCGGCATCCATTTCTCGCAGATCATCCGCAACGCCCAGTTCCACGCTCGTATTGTTCAAGATGTGTTCGTCGAGTCGGATTCCGGGCGCGATTTCCGTTACGAGGAGGCGGTCTTCGACCAGCTTCATTACGCAGCGTTCCGTAACGTACGTTACGTCCTGGCCGAGGGCCGCCGCCCGCGGCCCCGAAAACGAAATCTGATCGACGTTCGGAACGATCTTCGCTTTCGAGTTCTCGCGATCGACAACGATTTTTCCGCCATCCACCCTGACTTTTGCACCGACGCCGAAATTCCCGGAAAAAACGATTTTTGGAGCACGAGCGGTTATATCGACAAATCCTCCCGCGCCCGCCGTCCGATGCGGTACGGCCCCGAGCTTGGAAACGTTGACGGACCCCGTCCTGTCAATCTCGAGGAATGAAAGGAGCGAGGCGTCGAACGCGCCGGACTGGAAGAAAGCGAACTGGTGCGGCGAAGCGACGAACGCCTCTGCATTCGCCGAGCAGCCGAACTTGAAGTTGAGGAGGGGAATTCCGCCTATCGCGCCTTGCTCGATCACCCAGGTAACGTCGCCGTGGCAGCCCTCTTCCAGGAAGATTCTGGGCACGTTGGCTGAAATCCCGAACCCGATATTGACCGTCCATCCTTTGCGCAATTCTTTTGCCACTCTTCGAGCGAGGACTTTGGCGACTCCGAATTCCGGAAGCGAGAAATCGTCGAGAGGGCGTACGAATTCGCCGGAAATCGCGGGATCGTACGGAGTTGCGGTTGTCTGAAGCATATCAGGAGTCTCGACGATCGCGTCGACGAATATACCGGGCACATGTACGTCGTGCGGATTTAGCGAACCGTTTTCCACGACTTTCCGAACCTGCGCGATGACTTTGCCGCCGTTGTTGCGCGCGGCAAGCGACATTTCCATCGCGCCTAGATAAGCTCCTTCCTGTTCAAAGCTGAGATTGCCTCGCCTATCGGACGTAGTTCCCCGGATTATGGCGACGTCCGGAGCGATTGCCGGAAAAAACAGCCAATCCTCCGAGCCGAAAGATTCCCTCCTTACGATCGGAGACGTGCGCGCCCGTTCATTCATGGCGCAACCTTCGAAATTCGGGTCGACGAAGGTATCCATTCCTACTTTCGTCAATACTCCCGGGCGTTTTGAAGCTCCTTCGCGCAGCATATCGAATACGATTCCCGAAGGCACGTTGTACGCGGCTATTTCGTTCCGGGAGATCAATTGCCAGATTTTCGGAGGGTCGGACTTTGAAGGCCCGGAAGGATAGGATCCGCCTATGATTCTCGAAATGAGACCGGGCCGGGCGATATGGTCGACGCCGAGAGTTCCGAACATGTCGCCTGCCGCGATCGGATGAACGGTCGTAAGGCCGATAGGGGCTCCCTCTCTTGCATGCCTTTCGCCGATGGCCTCGAGAACAGCATCGGGGCAGCATAGCCCGCTTGAAGAATTGACGGCGACCAAATCGCCGTCGCCGACTAATCGAGCCGCTTCTGCGGCCGACAATTGTTTCGCCATATCGTTCGCACCGGAATACGAGTAACCAAATGGTTATAAAGTTTGAGACGAAGGAATATCAAGCGTTTGTTAGCCTCGCTTGCCAATTGCCGCAAAACTTCCTTATTGTTTCGGAGCGTTCGCTTGTGCATTTTTTGAAGGGCAGGGATACGGCATGAATATATGCTTCCAAAAGAGCTTCCAGAGAGCATTCGGCACTTTTCCGTTGCGGGGTAGAAAACTGACGGCCGCGATCGAGGAAGCGATCGATGTCGGCTATCGCGCGTTCGATACGGCTCAGATGTACGGCAACGAATCCGAAACCGGCGAATCGTTGGCCGCCGCCGGCCTGCCCAGGGAAGAGATTTGCGTCACGACAAAGGTAGATGCCGGGAATTTTACTGAAGGCAAATTCCTTGCGTCCGTGGAGGAGAGCCTTAAGAAACTCAGACTGGACCGTGTCGATGTCCTGCTGCTCCATTGGCCTCCTCCAAATGGGGATGTTGGGCCTTCGATAAAACTTCTCGCCGGTGCGCACAAAAGAGGCCTCGCTCGAAATGTCGGCGTTTCCAACTACACGATTCAAATGATGCGCGAGGCGGTTGCGGTCGCCGATGTTCCGATAGTTACCAACCAGGTCGAATTCCACGCCTTGCTAAATCAAGAAAAACTTCTAGCGGGATCGATTGAAACCGGAATTCCTCTTTCGTCATATTGTTCGATGGCGAGAGGAAAGGTGCTCGATCGCACGGAGTTTGCGGAAATCGGACAGTCGTACGGAAAATCCGCGAGCCAAATCGCGCTGCGCTGGATTATTCAAAAGGGCGTAAGCATCAATACGATGTCCACAAACCCGGCAAACATTCGGCGAAATTTCGAAATTATGGATTTCACCCTGTCGGCGATCGACATGGCACGGATCGACCGAATATCGAAGTCGAACTACCGAATCGCTTCCAACATGGGTGCCGACTGGGATTTCGACTAGACTCGAATCCCATTTGCCTATTGGCGATGAACTTCAAGAATCTTGCGCGGAAGAGGATTTTCCCGTTCATCGGTTGCCGCGTATCATGTCGCTGGCTTTTTCGGCTATCATTATCGTCGTCGCGTTCGTATTCGAGCCGATCAGGCTGGGCATTGTCGAACTGTCGCAGATTCGAATTCCTTCGAGGCCTTGAACGCGCAAATTCGGATCGACCACCGACATATAGTCGACGCCCATTTTGCAAGTGCAGGTTGGGTGATAGGAGGTGCGCCCGTATGCCATTGCGTGATTCCGGAAATCCTCCATGGATTTGACGCCGTCTCCCGGCAAGTGCATCCTCTTGATGTATTTCCTCAGGCTCGGCTGGTTGAAAATCTCGTAACTGATCCGCACGCCTTCGGCCGAAGTTTCGAGGTCTTCGGGATCGGCAAGGAAATTCGGGTCGATTAAGGGAAGATCCGTCGGATCGTTCGAGCGCAATCGAACGGTGCCTCGGCTTTTCGGCCTCAAAGTGTAGGAGTTGAGCGTTATTCCCGACCCGGACGGAACGCTCGGCACGCCTTCTTCGGCGCCCGCTCCGGCTAGGAAATGGAATTGGAGATCGGGTTCGCCTCGCGGCCCGCCGGAAAACCAGAATGCTCCTCCTTCAACCACGTTGGACGTCGCCGGTCCGCTCTTGAACAGCGTGTACTGGAGTCCCGCCCAAAGCATCCAGTGCAGCTTGTTGTATTTGTCGAGGCTGTCCGGCGCGTTCAGTTCAGCGACGATATCGATCCCGAAATGATCGTTTAGATTGCTACCAACGCCGGGGAGATCATGAACTACATCAATTCCGAGCGACTTTAGGTGGTCGGCAGGTCCGATTCCCGACAGCATCATGATCTTGGGCGTTCCGATCGCGCCTGAGGCGACTAGCACTTCCCGGCGGACACGCAATGTGAGCAGTTCGCTTCCCGATGAATACTGGACCGCGGCGGCGCGCCCGCCTTCGAACAGAATTCGGTGCGCAAGGCAATCGGTTTTGATTGCCAAATTTCTTCGGCTCGCAATAGGTCGCAAATAGGCGACTGCCGCCGAGCAGCGCCTGGCGTTTCGGATCGTCGTTTGGTAGATCCCCGAGCCTTGCTGGACTTCGCCGTTAAAATCGGAATTGTGCGGTATTCCGAATTCTTGGCAGGCTTGAACGAAAGCGAGCGAAACAGGCTGGGGATCGGGAATGTCGGAAACTCCTAGCGGCCCGTCCGTTCCGTGCCACTCTCCCGAAAATTTCGTATTCCCTTCGGACCTGCGGAAATACTGCCGAACGTCTTTGAATGACCAGCCTTCACACCCTTCCTCGCTTGCCCACCTGTTGAAGTCGATCGGGTTTCCGCGCGTGAATATCTCCGCGTTTATCGAGCTGCCTCCGCCGATGACGCGTGCTTGGGCGTAGGGGATTTCGCGATCGTTGGCGTGCTTTTGAGGCACAGTCTTGTAGCCCCAGGTAAACGGCCCCGAGGTCATTTTCGCAAATCCGACCGGAATATGAATAAACCGGTTGGAGTCCTTGCCTCCCGCCTCCAAGACAACGACTTCCGCATCGGGGTCTTCGCTTAGTCGGTTGGCGAGAACGCATCCGGCGGAACCGCCGCCCAAGATCGCGAAATCACATTCCTGCATTCCGGTAGCCATCTTAAATTCGACGCGGTTGCGCGCATCGAAAATGGATCAAGAAATGACCAGCGGGTTCAGTAGCTTTTCGCTTCACATTTCTCTCCGCGACTTCCGGTGGCGAGCGCTCGGCTGCAATTTGCCCGGATGTTCGAATTAACTATAGGTAACTGAATGGTTAATGCAAGATTCGGTTTTCTTTCTGGTGTAGGCGAGAACTTCCGGTCCCGCCGCGACAGGCTGTTCCGTGCTGCGATTGAGATAGTCGGCCATTTGTTGTTCAGCACGCGGCATCCGATTTCAGGAGCAAACTGCCGCAGTTTTCCGACCGGACTACATGAACGAGTCAGGATTTTAGCTTGCGGCCAATTGGGACTGGCGGAAATTTCAGCCGTCAACATCTAGCGGCAGGAAGCGCATTGTTGACCGACCCCTTGCCGAATGAATGGAAACCTACGATTTCGAGCAATCTGAACGACGGGGCGCCTTCCAAGGGAGGCGTTTACACGCTGTGGACTGCGATGGACGCCGGCGACAAGACGTGGCTGCTGGTTTCTTCGATCCAGGGCAATCTGGCATGGCCGTAACGCGCAGACCGGTTACGAGAGTTCCGGCTTGCCCGGGTAATTGCCGCGCGGGCGCAGCGAATCGAAATTCGTGCTGCTTCCAGATAGAATTTCCGGCAACCAAGGTTTCGGTCGCGAGTGCCAAATGAATCATAAATCGGCTATCTTCAAAGATGGGCGGATTTGCTACCATTTCATTGCTACTGCTAGCCGCGCGGGCTTTTCGCAACCAAATAAACCCGTGAACAAAATTCAATTCCGGCCCTCGAAAGGCGCGGTACCCTTCCGCCGCCTTCTACTTAAGGAAAATGCCTCCGGTATCAAAGAAATGAAAAAAGGGATATGTTTGTATAGCCATGAACTGTTTGGTTAATGACAACACGGCAAAGCGTATGGATTCCGTTTTCGCGGCAAGCGCCGAAGCTGCCGTTCTAGTTGATCAACGAAACACGCAGTTCGTGTAACGGCGCTGGAATGGATCGGCAGACTTGTACGGGAATCAATTTCCTGCGCCGAATAGAACTCGATATCATTGATGAAAATAAATTCCGGGTAAACAATGAAACCTGCTCAAGCGGCGAAACCCCGCGACGCTAAAGCCACGAAGGCGCGCATACTGTCCGCAGCGAAATCCGAGTTCGCAAAACACGGGCTGCACGGTGCCCGGGTTGACGAAATCGCTCGAAGATCCCTGGCGAATAAGCGAATGATCTATCATCATTTCGGCAATAAGGAGGAACTTTTTAGAACGGTCGTGGAGGCCGCATACGTGGACATCAGAGCGGCCGAGCAGCAGTTGGATCTCGACCACATGGATCCGAGGGACGCGCTCGAAAAGCTCGTTCGGTTTACTTGGTCCTACTATCTCGCCAATCCCGAATTCATAACGCTCGTCAATAGTGAAAACCTGCATCATGCAAAGCATTTGAAGGGGTCCGAGACAATTAAGCTTGTCAGCCGCCGATTTGTCGCGATGGTCCAAAAAATTCTCAACAGAGGCGTAGAAAGCGGCCTCTTCAGACCTGGGATTGATCCAGTTCAGCTCAACATTACAATCGCGGCGATCGGGTACTACTACCTGACCAACAGGTATACCGGGTCCATCCTGTTTGAACGGGATTTTATGGCGCCCGAAGCACTCGACGAGAGACTCGCATTTAATATCGATACGATATTACGCTTAGTACGCGCGTAGCCAGGTTTTGCATCGAATCTCGATTTCGCTAGCAGGCCTGAAAGCCGGTTTGCGTCTTTATCTTCACAGTCAATCTCAGCGTTTAGAACTGGAAGCGATGGCATGTCTGTTTCGCTCGTGGTAGTCGGAGGAAAATGGTGCCGATCGCGTGGAACAGCCTGAATTCGCTGCAACGGTTGCCAGCCTGGAACTAAAGAGCGATTTAGCTGCTTATGCCGATATCTACGCCGGAACTGCGAATCGAGGACCGCGCGAATTTGGTGGCGTTCGGATGCATGGCGGTCGTTTCGGCGCTTACGGCCGTCGATGCGACCATTGTTCGCTATCTTGCCGGAGACGTGCACCCTTTCGTGATCGGATTTTTCAGGAGCGCATTCGGACTTTGCGCGATTTTCCCTCTGCTAGCAGTTAGGCGAAATACAGTGTTCCAATCGAACTACTGCTTCCTGCATATATTAAGATCGGGTTTAAGGCTCGCCGCTCTCGCGAGTGTCTACGCCGCCTTTCAGACAACCGAACTTACCGATGCCATGGCAATAATCTTTACCGGGCCGATTTTCCTAGTTCTGGGAGCCTGGATTTTTCTAGGCGAGAAATTGGGCGTCGGCCGAGTTGCCGCTGTCGCGATTGGATTTAGCGGAACGATTATAGTAATTCAGCCCGGCGGTTCCGCGCCGATTTCGATAGGCGCCTTGTATGCGCTTGGCGGGGCTTTCCTCATCGCGATCTCTCAGCTCATGCTCAAGCGGATGTCTTCCAGGGACGACACGGACACGCTAGTAGCATGGAATTTGGTTTCAACCGTTCCGATTGCGGCGATTCCCGCCGCCATTTTCTGGACGCGGGTAGAACCCGAGATACTTGCGCTTTTGGCCCTCCAGGGAATTCTTGGCGTGGTCTGCATGCTGTGCGTAACAAAGGCTTTCGGGCTTGCGGATGCTTCTCGGCTTGCCCCGATAAACTATGCACGATTGCCGCTCGTCGCAATTCTAGCGTATTGGTGCTTTGGCGAGGTCGCCGACGCGACGACCTGGCTCGGAGCCGCAGTCATCGCCGGGTCCTCGCTGATCGCAATTGGGGGAAGCCGCTTGCAGAGGTTCGCACGATTCGGTCACGGCAGCTGAGGCAGAGCCGCATTTCAAAAATACCAGTCGCGTCGACTCAATGGAGCCGTGGAATTGGCGACCGCGCGAATCTTGCCCGCGGCGATTAATGCTATTGCTTGTCCTTCGGAACGAAATTGCGTGCGGCGATGGCTAAAGGCGCACCAGTAAACATAACTTTCCGGATGCATCCGGAGTACAGCCTCGCAGGCCCAGCCACCGCGGCAGATCTATCGAACGAACTGCCTGCCGCCGCACGTCGAATTAACAATTGAATAGCGTAGGCCGGTAGGGTAGGGCCGCGCGAATCGGCCGGGAACTCTAAGTTCACCTAGTTTGCGATTGCGTCACCTTAATCGCGCAGTGCTCCGGTTGGCGTCATGATGTTGGGCCAGCAGCCCCGCCGACTGGCTTCTAACCGGTGCGCCAACGTTTCAGGGTGCTCCGGATCAGGTTCGATTACTTTTCCTGCCCCGTCTAAGAAGAAACAACCGACATTCTTCGGCGGTAGCTTCTCGACAAGAGTGCGAGCGTCGCACAGAGCCTCGACCCATGCGGCCTTTAGCTCGTGAGGATCAATTCCTTGACGCAATTGCAAGGTACGGTAATCGTCAGGAGAATAGTTCGCTTGGCGAGAAATCATGTCGACAAGTGCGGCTGGAGCGAATCCAGGATCCTTGCTTGCGGCTGCCCAAATGAGCGCACCCAGCGAAAGAGGATTGCGATGGAAGAATACTAGGTCGGCTGCATCGCGGGCCTCCGAACGGCCGACGGCCGCCAGTACCTTGTCCGTCGCGACATCAAGGCGATGAAGGCGCCATCCAAATAGGGGATCCTGCTGAACCGGGAAGAACCTCCAGCTGCTGTCTTCCGCCCAGTCAATCAGACAGGAACCCCCCGGACCGGCAACCTCTGCACGGACGAAGCCGGGACGGGGTTCGAACACTGGCCGAAGGGAATAGCCGGCATGCTTCAAGCTTGCCCGGTCGATTTCGTAGCAAGTTTTCGCAATTGAACCTTCTTCGCGAGAATGAAAAATATCGATGTCCTTGGTACCTCGCATGCCCTCGACGGCTACAAGCATTCCACCTGCCACGTAGCTGTCCGGAGACCGGTTGGCGAAGACAATCTGCAAGAGTTTTCGCTGTAGCTCGCTTATGGACATTGCCCGCTATTCGACATCGGCGCACCAGTTCTTGTACGCCGCCCGCACCTCTTCGGCAAAACGGAAGGAATCCAAGGTGCCTTTCCGCAGCATGGAGACGACGCGCAAAGCGTTTTTCGGCTGCAAGACTACATCCTTGCGCACCCACCACATACAGTGAAGTGAGTGTTTATCCCATGCGCATTCCAAAAGCTTCCGCAGATGTGTCTCGGAGGTTTCGCTGCTCATGATTTAGCGGATCCGTTCAAAATTGCAGGCTGACAACCGACTGCGTTGAACTAGCTGATACTGCCAGTTAATTGTCGCGCCTGCCTTCAAATTACAGGAGATCGGACCGTGCAGCAAGGAAAACCAAGCGATAGTTGAGCGTCCATGATTCCCAGCAGCACCGACTTTTTCGAATGAAAACCAATTCATTAAGTGAGCCATTTGGAATCGCATGGATGTTTTGCCAATTTATTCGTCGAATTTCTGCCGCTCTTGAGGCAACTAGCCGCCGGAGTTGCAGCGACAACTCCGGAGACTATGCGATTAGTGACTAGACGACGGTTTCGCAAAAATGAATCTCAATTCGACCACTTGATAGGGAGGAAGCCGACCAGTCGTCGAATTAGTTGCGTCCGGAAACTGGCGCAAAGAGCTCTGCAACACTGTCCTTGAGAAAATGCACAGGCGCGCGAACCGCGCTCAAGCCTGTCCCGTCATGTTGTAGACTGCGTTGGGACACGACAATGCCGGTCGGGATGACAACAATATTCGAAATCCGGAACGAAAGTTCCCGGTCTTTTTCATTGGCTTAATTCGCGGGTTGACCATGGAAGCGGTTTTTTGGGCGCAGTCGCGTTGAACTTGCGAGCGAGTTTTAATGGCCAAAACCGCGTCGCCTCCTTGAACTCAACTCGATCTTTGCTCTGCGCATGTCCGTCGGCTTTTTCCCAATGCTAATTTTATGAAGCGATTGCATAACGTCTCGAAAATTAGAGCCGCGAATGCGAGCGCCAGTTCGCCGAAACCACGCGGTTGCGGACAGTTCCCGTTAAGGATGGCCGCGCCGCTATGCCGAATTGAGCCTCGTTGGTTCTCGGTCACATACTTCAAATTCGCGAAGAGGACCGACTCGAACTTGCGGTCTGCCGGCGTGTTCTTGATCTTGCGAAGCGGCAAACGATGGGCTCTGGTCGCTAGGGACGGTCCAAAAATGTCGCGGCGCGGCCAGGCAGTGATTGATAAAGCTCGTCTCCGATACTTTTGGGCGCCGCTTGAAAAATTCTCCCGAAACGGATCCGGGATCCTCTTGCTTGCACTGGAGGCTGCCTGCCGCGCTTAGCCAATAAGGGCTATTCTCGGATTAGCGGAAGTCTAGGAAGTACGCTAGGGCGCGACATTTTTGCAGCGGGTCCCGGCAACTTGCTGAACGTAACCTCGCGGTTTTCGAAAATTGCTATCTAAATGTTCTACTCAAAAATTGGCGATATCATTCGCTTTGCCGTCTAACGGCAGTTCGCGAAATATTGCCTCTTCGGAATCTAGATGCGCAGCCGGAATTCCATCGGCCGGTGCCGCTCGATGCTTGTTGCCCGCCAGGCAGTTAGCCGCATAATCCCGCGTAGCCGGAGGCAACTGAAATCAGTCTTGGATTCGAGCTTCTTTAACGCAACAAGCCTTTTGCATCTCTAGAAAATGAACTCATTTTACGAATGGCACGCCAAGCTGCCTCCGGGCAACTGCTGCGCTTTGCAATGTAATTCGTCTCGCCTCGCGCTTTTGCCTCAATGGTTACGGGTTGGATTTTGCAGTCGAAAAGGGTCGTTTTCGCGGATCATTGTTGCGAAGTTCATACTTACCGCTCTAATGCAATTTGCTTTGTTGCCCATGTTTAACTCGGATATCGGCTTGCCAAAAACCGGTCTCGAGTGCATTCGAAACTGCTTTTTCGGCTTGATACCGGCCGGATGAAATGATCTCAATTGTTTTGGTCGACGGCTCGGAAACAATGACAATGTTGCTTTCCGTGCTGCTGGCAATTATCCAAAGGACATGTTCGAGTCTGGGAACCGGGCTGACTCGGTATAGGCTGGGTTCGCACAATTCCAGATCGGTCGGCGGGCGAATAAACGGATGCGATGGCTGAGGCAATGGCTTCACAAATGCGGAACCAACTGCGCTCGCGCCCCAACGATGGCGTAGCGCGCACTCTCGCGCGAGTGCTTGATCTCGTGCGTTCGCAGGAAAGCGTTACGCGTCTACAGATTGAACGAACCACCGAACTAGGCCGGGCCATCGTCGCGGATCGAATCGCGGCATTGGCGGCACTAGGACTTGTCGACGAGAACATGCTCGGCAACGCTACGGGGGGCAGAGCTCCGCGGCTTGTAAGGTTCAATCGCAACGCTGCGAGCATTCTCGTTGCGACGCTCGACCAAACCGCGCTCGGAGTGGCGATGGCCGATTTGGCCGGCAATCTTTTGATGGAGCATCATGAAGCGATTGACCTGAGCGCTTCCGCAGAAGTTTCGACAAACCGCCTTATGGCATTATTCGAGTGGCTTTTGGAAAAAAGGCGCGGAGGGCAGTCGGTTTGGGGACTTGGCATATCATTGCCGGGACCTGTGCAAACAGCTTCTGACGACATCTTTCTCACGGAAACTCCTCCTATGGCTACTTCTTGGGGGCCCTTTCCGCTTGTCGAAACTCTAATGGCGCATTTCGAGGCACCTGTCTGGTTGCAGGGAAGCGTCGAAACCATGACTATGGGAGAACTCAAGTCCAGCGACAGCGAGCGCGCTAAAAACATGCTGTTTGTTAAAATCGGGAAGCGGATCGGTGCGGGGATGGTGATAGACGGAAACCTGTACCGCGGATCTCAAGGGGCGGCAGGCCTTATTGGTCAGTCGCCAATGGAGATTTACGGCCGAATGGCGCCGCTGGACCAAGTTGCCGGCAGCGATGCGATTGCTCGCGAAGGACAGAAATCGGCGCAAAACGGATCAAGCCCGGCACTAGAGGAAATATTGGACAGGAACGGGCAAGTTACCGCCATTGACGTTGGGCAAGCGGCTCAGTCCGGGGACCCGGTCTCCATGGAAATCATGGCGCGTAGCGGCCGAATGATCGGTCGCGCCGTTGCCGGGCTGGCCAATCTTCTGAATCCTTCGACGATTGTACTCAGCGGGTCTGTGCCCCAGACTGACGACATACTGCTGGCGGCCGTCAGGGAGGCAGTCTACGGCGAATCGCATCCCTTGGTGACGCGCGACCTGCGCATCAGCAGTTCTCGCCTAAGTAGTTCGGCGGGGCTTGTGGGAGCCGCGATGGTCGTCGTCGAAGGTATCTTCAGTCCGAACATTCTTCGTTCCTGGGTCGCTCTTGGCTCGCCGCTTGATCTGCCTGAGTTCCAGAGAGCGCTTGCGATCGCCCGCGAAGCAATTTCACGCCGCGCCGGCGTTCGCGAAGCTGAACCTGCGCCGCCTGCCGTTCCCCGATAGCGGCCCGGACAGGTAAAAGGCGAATATGTCGATAACGGGACTTGGACCTCATGGAGAGCGCGCCGCTCCTCCAAGCCGAGTCAGTCTCGGTCCGGAAGATGTGGCCGCGGCGTGCGCAAGAGACTTTTCCGTAGCGGTCGTTCTTCACACCGTGGATAGCGACTGGTCGCGTCAACAATTGGCGGGGATCAGCAGTACTCTGGGTGCATGCGGCACGATCATTAGCGAGGTCGTGGACTGCGGTTTCGATACCGACTCTCAAATCCAGGCGCTTGAACGGCTGAAGGAAGGGCCGGTAGACGCAATCATCTCAATTCCGGTCGCTAACGCGTCCGTGGCGGACGCGCACGCCACCGTCTCTCGCGCAGGAAAGTGCCTTGTTTTGAATGACAACGTTCCTACCGGGCTGCTACCCGAGCGCGACTACAAGTCGCTTATATCCGCGGACAATTTCGGTCTGGGCCTGGCTGGAGCTGAGCTGCTGTCAGCCCACGTGGACAACGGGCGTGAAATCGGACTTCTTTCGTTCGAGGAAGATTTCTATGTCATCAACGAGCGCGAAATCAGTTTCGGCCGCTGGATGAAATCCCACCGCCCGGACCTGGCGATCAGGACTCAGCGATTTCGATCCATCGACGAGGCCGGTTCGGCGACCCGCAAATTGCTCTCCGATTACCCCGGACTAGCCGGGCTTTTCGTCGTCTGGGATACGCCGGCGATGCAGGCTGTTGAATTGCTGAGGGCCGAGGGGCGCAATATCCCGATGACAACTGTCGATCTCGGACGGGAAGCCGCTATCGAATTGGCCAGGGGCGAGATCGTCGTAGGAATCGCCGCGCAGCAGCCCTACAAGCAGGGAGTCGCCGTGGCCCAAGCCGTGATCCTGTCCCTCCTGGATCATCCCGTGCCGAGTTGGGTCGCTCTCCCGGGTATCCCTGTTACGCCGGAAATCGTAGTCGAAAGCTATCAGCGAGTGTGGAGTTCGACTGCGCCTCCCGAAATCCTCGAAATTCGTTCGGCCTAGCCGCCTCGCCACTTCGAAAAAATTCGCGGATCCGGCGGCATACCGGAATCGTTCCGTCGTTTTTGGCAATGATTGGCAGAGATGTCTTTCGCACGGGGATCGCTCGCCAAATTTTCAATTATTCGAGCCGGGCCGAAATTTCGGCAACGGCTCGAAAATACAGATTCCCGGCATGCGGCGATACTCGGCGAAAGCGTCGCGACAAACTTATGCAGATTTTTTATTGACTTTTGCAGAAAATCTGCAAAATATGTGGAGCCTTGGCGAATATCGCGCGAAATGCCGCCAATGATTCGCCGGTCCATTTCGCGAATGCTTGCGACGGGAGAAAAGAATGAGCGCTTGGAAACTAGGATATCAGGCAAATTGCTGGGGGCCTCTCGGCGGCAACGCCGTCGGCGTAACGTCCGTAACGGAGCTCACATACAGAACTTTCGGCGGCATGGACTCTGCAATGGCAGACATAGCTGCCGCGGGATACGAAGGAATCGAACTCTTCGACGGCAATCTGCTGGACTACGGCGCCGCAGAGTTTGAAAAATTGCTGGACAAGAACGGGCTGATCCTGGTCGCTGCCTATTCCGGAGCGAATTTCATCTTCACTGAGATACTCGACGAGGAACTCGCTAAGATCAAGCGCGTAGCGGATCGCGTTGCCGAGCTGGGCGCGCCGCATCTCGTTGTAGGAGGCGGGGCCAAGCGGCGCGAGGGAAAGCGAGACAGCGACTACTCCAGGCTCGCCGATGCTCTGGAGCAAGTGGTTCGGATCGGTGCGGACCGCGGTTTGTCCGCGCACTATCACCCCCATCTCACGACAATCGTCGAAGGGCCCGAGGAAGTGCGCCGGATTTTTTCCGAAACGTCAATAAAATTCTGCCCCGACACCGCGCATTTGGCCGCGGCCGGAGGCGACCCCGCCGCGATGATCCGCGAGCACGCGAACCGGATTACCTATATCCACTTGAAAGGATGGAGGCGCGATCCCTTTGCATTCACTCCGCTCGATCGCGGCGATCTCGACAGTAAGCCGATCCTGAAAGCCATTCGTGATATCGAGTTCGACGGATGGATAACCGTCGAACTCGACGCGTGGGACGACCCGCGCAAGGGAGCGGAGCTTAGCAAGTCCTATCTCGACCAGGCTTGAGCCCCGCCATCAGCTAGCGGGCTGCTGTCCGCGAATAAAACGGAGATGAAAAAATGAACTTATTCAAAACAAACTTGGCGACTTTGGCTGGAGCAGTTATCGCTCTCGGTTCGCTAGGCGTTCCGGCTACGGCCGACCCGGATGCTGCGCTGGCCGACTTGCAGGCCACCGTGCTTTCTAAGGGGCCGAACGGAGAGGACCCGAGCGCGGCCGGCGATCTCACGCTTTCCGAAGCAGAACTCGAAGCGATACAGGCAATGAACGCAACGGCGGCGATCGTCATGCATTACGGAGGAAATGACTGGAGCCGAGCCCAGATCGCCGGCTTGTCCGACCAGTTCGGAAAAATGGGGATCGAGGTGATCGCGGTGACCGATGCCGGTTTTAAGCCCGAAAAACAAGTCTCCGACATCGAAACGATTATGGCGCAAAGCCCCGACATCATCGTGTCTATACCGACGGATCCGTCTGCAACTGCAGCTGCCTACCGCGCCGCCGCCGAAGCCGGAACCAAGCTCGTCTTTATGGACAATGTTCCCAAGGGCTTTACCGCGGGCCAGGACTACGTAGCCGCCGTTTCCGCCGACAATTACGGCAACGGCGTAGCCGCCGCCCACCTCATGGCGAAGGCTTTGGACGAGGAAGGACAGATCGGGCTGGTCTTCCACGCCGCGGACTTCTTCGTAACCAGGCAGCGCTACGATGCCTTCAAGGCTACGATCGAAAGCGACTATCCGAATATCGAAATCATTGCTGAACAGGGCATCGGCGGACCGGACTTTACCGGCGATGCCGAAAAGGCCGCTTCGGCGATGCTGACATCGAATCCGGGTATTGACGGTATTTGGGCTGTTTGGGACGTTCCGGCGGAAGGAGTGATTTCCGCGGCTCGCGTGTCCGGTCGCGACGACTTGATCATCACAACCATCGACCTAGGCGAGAACGTCGCCATCAACATGGCGCAGGACGGATTCGTCAAGGGACTTGGCGCGCAGCGTCCGTTCGACCAGGGCGTGGCCGAAGCCATCCTTGCCGGTTATGGGCTGCTAGGAAAGGAAGCGCCGGCCTTCGTCGCACTTCCCGCGCTGCCGGTTACCAAAGACACCCTGCTCGACGGATGGCAGGCAGTCTACCATTCGGAAGCCACGGAAAACATCCGAAAAAGCATGAAATGACTTAACGCGGGCATCGGCAGGCGACTGCCGATGCCCGCGCCCGAGCGGGCCAATGTCGGCGCCCTGCAGGCGAAAAGAACTGCGTCCCGCTCACCTGGAAATCCTAGCCCGGAGCGAGAATAATGACCAATGATCTCAATGTCGCAATGATTGGAGGCGGATTCATGGGCCGCGCCCATGCGATGTCCTATGCCGCCATGCCGATGTTTTTCTGGCCTGCGCCTGCCATCCCGCGCAGGCGGGTCATCGTCGACATCAACGATGAAATGGCGGAGGAAGCGCGCCTGCGGTTCGGTTTCGAGGAGGCCTCCAGCGATTGGCGGGCCACGGTCGCGCGAGACGACGTTGATGCGGTCGACATTTGCGTGCCCAACGATGCTCATGCCGAAATCGCCATCGCCGCTGCCGAAGCGGGAAAGCACATTCTGTGCGAGAAACCATTGGCGAGAGGCGCTGCCGAGGCCAAGACGATGCTCGATGCCGTGGAAAATTCCGGAATCATCCACATGGTTGCGTTCAACTATCGCCGGACCCCGGCGATTGCGCTGGCTAGGAAACTCATCGATGAAAATCGCATCGGCGAAATTCGCAATTTCCGCGGCACGTATCTCCAAGATTGGCCTGCAGACCCCGACAGCCCTCTTTCATGGAGGTTCCAGAAGTCGATCGCCGGTTCCGGCGCGGTCGGCGATATCGGCACTCATGTTGTCGATATGGCGCATTACCTTGTTGGACAAATCTCGGAAGTCAACGCGATGACTCCGACCTACATACAGACACGCCCGGTCCAGGAGGGAGGGATTGACAAGCTAGGCGCGTCGGAAAAGAATACGACCGCGAGGCGCGAGCCCGTCGATGTCGAAGACGAAGTGGTTTCGCTGCTTCGTTTCGAAAACGGCGCGATAGGTTCGCTGGAAGCCACCCGAAACGCCTATGGACGGAACAATTTCATAACCCTTGAGATCCACGGAACGGAAGGATCAATCTACTTCAATTATGAGCGGCGCGATGAATTGCAGGTCATGTTTGCGGACGATCCGGCGGACATTCGAGGCTTCCGTACGATCTACACCGGTCCTGCGCACCCCTACGGCGAGCAACTTTGGCCCATTCCGGCAATTGGCATCGGGTATTCTGAAACCAAGATTATCGAATGCTACGACTTTTTTCAGGCGGTCGCGTCCGGGGTTCAGCCCTCGCCAAACTTCTCCGACGGCTATAGGTGCGAGCTCGTCGCCGATGCGCTGCTGAAGTCCGGTGAAACGGGCGAATGGGTGGGCGTGAATCCTTGAATCCGGTATCCCTTGCCGTCGACATGCGTGGAATTTCCAAGCATTTCGGTGGCGTTCAGGCGCTAGTAGAAGTTGATCTCCAAATCGAAGCGGGTGAAATTCATGCGCTTCTCGGCGGCAACGGAGCCGGTAAATCCACTATTCTCAAGATTCTGAACGGTGTCCACGTGCCTGACACCGGCACTGTAAAAGTCTTCGGACAAACCATAGACGAATACTCGCCCGAAGCGTCCAGGCGCGCCGGAATCGCGATGATTTATCAGGAAATGAGTCTTATTCCTTCCTTGAACGTGGCGCAAAACGTGTTTCTGACAAGAGAAGCCAAAACCCGGCTAGGACTCGTCGACGACCGCATGGCGGAGCGGAAAGCGAGCGAATTCTTCCAGATGCTGGAGGTTGACATTGATCCCAGGGCGCTTGTTGCGGATTTAGGCGCCGGACAGCGGCAGCTGACGGAGATTGTCAAAGCAATTAGCCAAAATGCCCGAGTACTCGTGCTCGACGAACCTTCTACGACGCTTTCCGTTTCGGATGTCGAGAAGCTATTCGCGCTTCTTCATAGGCTTCGCGCCCAAGGAGTCGCTATCGTCTATGTATCGCATCGGATGGATGAAATCGCCCGTGTCGCCGAAAGGGCAACTATTCTGCGCGATGGCAGACGGATTACTACGGCGCCGATGTCCGAGCTGCCCATGGAATTGATGATAGAACATATCGTCGGAAAGCGTTCTGGCGGCCTATCCGCGATGGAACGAAAGAAATCGAAAGTAGGCGAGCCGCTTTTTGAGTTGGAGCGCGTGTCGGGAGTGCGCAAGCCCAAGGGAATAACCCTAACGGTGCATCGAGGAGAAGTCGTGGGCATAGCCGGGCTTCTCGGCTCGGGCCGGTCTTCGCTCGCGCGGGTCCTGTTCGGTATCGACCCGCTGATAGAAGGAGAAATCCGGATCGAGGGCTGTCCGGCGGCGATCGCAAAACCGAAAAACGCCATTGACGCAGGAATGGTTCTCGTCCCCGAACTACGGGCATTGCAAGGCTTGATCCTTCCGCATTCCGTCGCTTCCAACATGACTCTTGGAGTCTTGGACCGGGTGTCCAATCGCTGGATCGTCAACCGGAGAGCCGTGCGCCAAGCCACAGCGGCACAGGTGCGCAATTTGGATATCAAGGCGGCATCGCAGGCGCATTCTGTCTCGACGCTGTCCGGAGGCAATCAGCAAAAGGTGGTAATCGGCAAGTGGATGGCGGCCGATCCCAATATACTTTTACTCGACGAACCGACCGCCGGGATCGATATCGGGTCAAAGGCCGAGGTCATACGCCTCATTCGCGAACTCGCCGGAAGAGGCAAGGCAATTTTGATGATTTCCTCCGAACTGAACGAATTGCTTGTTGCGTGCGATCGCATCGCCGTCATGAGCAAAGGCAGGCTGTCCCGCGTATTGGACCGCGAAGACCTCGACCGTTCCGAAATTCCAGCCGCCGATCCGGTGCGCGGTCTGCAGGCGGCCGAACAAGAGCTTCTCGCGCGCATTCAATTGGACTTGACACCCGGGAGCGAAGCAAGTGTCCACTAGGAATTCGCCTGGAACTCCGGTTTGGCATCCTCGCTCCCTCATGGCCAACTGGCGCCAAAACATCATCTACATTGGGTTCGTGATAATTTTTGTATTCTTTGCCGTTACGCTGAACGACAAGGGGTTTCTGAATCCAAACAATTTGCTCAACATCGTGCGCCAGACCGCGATGATTGCGGTTATGGCGATCGCCATGACTTTTGTCTTGTCGTCGGGCGAGATCGACCTCTCCGTTGGAGCCGTAGCCGGCCTTACGTCCGTTACCGTCGCAATGGCTATCGACGCAGGGGGAATGGCATTCGGCATATGCGCCGGCATTGCGACGGGCATTGCTGTCGGAGTCTTCAACGGCATACTGACGACGCGCGTTGGCATTCCATCTTTCCTCACGACACTCGCGATGATGGGCATTGCCAAGGGCGTCGCGATGTGGATTAGCGATACGGCTGCGGTTCCAATAATAAACCCAACGTACTCCTGGCTCTTCGGCGGGGGTTCCGTAGGCAAAATACCCGTTTTGCTGTTTTGGATGCTGCTGCTTGGCGCGGCCGGTCACTTCTTTCTAAAGAGAAGCACATTCGGTCGGCGGGTGCTTGCAACAGGCGGAAACGAGACCGCGGCTCGATACTCCGGAATTGATACTCGTTCGGTGAAATTCCGGGTCTTGATCGTTTCTTCCATGGCGGCGGCTCTCGCGGGAATGCTCTATGCTGGCAGGCTTCATTCCGGACGCTTCCAACTCGGCGAAGGGGATGAACTCTCGGTAATCGCCGCTGCGGTGCTCGGTGGAACCAGCCTCTTCGGCGGCTACGGTACCGTAATCGGAACAATTGTCGGCGCTCTCATGATCGGGCTAATCAACAACGGCCTGATTCTGATGGGGCTGGAATTCAGCCAGCAACTCATAGCTCGAGGCGGCATCATAATTCTTGCAGTCGCTCTCAGCCAGAAAAGGAATTGATCCGCAGCCGCGGTAGCCGTAGCCTTCCAAACGCAATCGACTTAAACTTTGGAGCTAGGCGATTCCGTCACTCCTCGAGCCGAAGTTCGTCAATATCCGGCATATCCGCTACTCTCGCCCAAACCTGGCTTGCCGATCGGAAATCCCTATTCCGATGACGACGAAATGATGAAGATTTCGTGTACAGCCGCGGAGCTTTGCGCTGAATTGTTCGGAGCGAGCTCGACAACCTTGTTATTGGCTTCCGGACGATGAGTTTCAGTCTACGACTTACCGGGCGAGGTGCAAAGAACGGTCAGGAATTTTGTTGAAAGCGAATAGCCATGATCTGAAAGACTTGGCGTCGCAGCCAAAGGGAGGCCGAGCGAGACAGAAACCTGCAAAACCGTACGCGAAGCCGTCAAGGGCGCGCATACTGTTCGCCGCGTAATCCGAGTTTTTGATGCAGCGGATGCCCTTGTTGACGAAATCGCCGGGAGATCCCTGGCGAACAAGCGAAAGATCTTTCATCATTTCGGAAATTAGGAGGAGCTTTTCGGCACGGGCGCGGAAGCCGCGCAACTCGACGTCAGGTAGTCCGAGCAGTAGCTGGATTTCGACCGCATGGATCTGAGGGATGCGCTCGAAAAGCTCAATCGGTTTACTTGGTCCAAGTATCTCGCCAATTCCGAATTCATAACGCTTGTCAACAGTGAAAACCTCCATCGCGCAAAGCACTTATGGGTTCCGAAACGATTGAGCCGGTTAGCCGGAGAATTGTCGCGATGGTTCAGAAAATTCTCAATAGGGGCGTGGCAAAGGGCTCTCTAGGCCTAGGATTGATCCAGTTCAGCTCAAAATTATGATCGCCGCGATCGGCTACTACTACCTGGCCAACAGGTATGCCGGGTCGATTTTGTTAGAACGGAAATTGATGGCTCCGGAAGCTATCGACGAAGGACTCGCATTCAATTTCGATACGATTCTAAGCCCGGTTCGCGCGTAGCGAGACATTTGCATCGAAATGCGTTCGAGTTTGCGTCCATGAACGCCGAACTACATCTCTATCCGAGCGGTAGAACGAGGCAACTGGAAATGGAAGCAATAGCATATCTCGAAAGCTCGCTCTCGTCGAAGAGGCATGTCGCCGGTTTCGCCGCATCGCCTGAATTTGCTGAGGCTGTTGCCGGCCCGGTACGAATGATCGAATATGCCTTTCAATGAGGAATAGCTAGCCTGAAAAGGGATACTTGGATCGTGCGAAATTTACGGCGTATGGATGAATGCCGGTCGTCGCGGCGGTTGCTGCCGTCGCTGAAGCGATCATACGCTATCTTGCGGGAGATGCGCATCCGTTCGTTTTCGGACTTTGCGCGAAAATTCACTTGATGGTCGTTAGGCGAAGCACAGTATTCCGATCGAACCAACGCTACCTGAAAATTTTGGATCGAGCCCAATGTTCGCCGCGCTCGCGAGTTTTTTCGGTGCGTTCCAAACAACCGAATTTGCAGATGCCATGGCTGAAATCTTCGCCCGGGCCGAAACTCCCGGTTCTCGGAGCGTGGATTTTTTTAGCGAGAAATCGGGAGCCGGCCGGGTCGTCGTTGCTGTGATCGGATTCTGCAGGGCGATAATAGTTATTCAGCCCGGTCGTTTCGCGCCGATATCGTTAGGAACCTTGTATTTGCAGGGCGGCGCTTTCCTGACTGCAATTGCTCAGCTCATGCTGAAAATGATGTTTTCCGAGGACGGCATTGATTCGCTCGTCGCATGGAATTTGTTATCAACTGTTCCCGTTTCCGCGATTCAAGCCGCTACATTCCGGACCCGCCCGAAACCGGACGCACTTGCGATTCTTGCGTTTCGGGGAATTTTCGGGACGATTTGCATGATATGGGGAATATTGGCGCTAGCCCTGCCGACGCTTCTCGGCTTGCGCCGACCAGCTATGAGCGATTGCCGCTCGTCGCATTGCTGGCGTACTGGTTTTTCGAAGAAGCAGCCGATCCGGCCGCATGGATCGCTTGAACCGTTATGCGCGGTTCGGGCGCGTCAGCTGAAGATTTACGGCCCTTAGGTCCGATGTGGCGACGGGACGATTGCGCAGAATACGCGCGATTTTAGACCGGATTGAACTTTTCCCTCGCGCTTGAAGGCATTCCCGCGAAATTGAAATTATTGCGGAGGCGCGTCCAAACGGGAATCGTTGGATTCTTTGCTCGGCGCGCGGCCATTTCGGCGCCCAGCGTCCATTCCGGTACGCGCGGGACCGTCCGGGCGAATGCGAAGGACCAAGGGAAGCTGTCGAAACAACGGAATCGCCGGCAAATTGCATTCCGGCGCGGGTTGAGTCCAGAAGGCCGGGGCCAGAACTTGAATCTCGACGGATTTTCATCGATGATATTGCGTTAAATTCGCCGGCGAAATCGTATATGCTACTGTTCGCCGCGCAGATCGAAAAAATGCGGCGTCGGATTCGCATTCGCGGAGGAATGTTGTAATACCTAGGGACAAATGGGTTTCGGCCGCGATCCTCGCCGTTGAAAGGGGAACCGTAACTTCGAATGGAACAATTCAGGGGCACGATCGGACGAACGTTTGCTGAAAGTAAACCATGGTGGCGCCCGGACGCCCCGACTGGCGCGCGATCCCCGAACATCGTCATGATATTGCTGGACGACACGGGTTGGTCTGACCTCGGTTGTTACGGCTCGGAAATTCGCACTCCGCACATTGACGCGCTGTCGCGTAATGGGTTGACGTACAACAATTTTCATGTGACGCCCTTATGTTCGCCAACAAGGGCCTGCTTAATGACAGGTCGCAACCACCACTCGATCGGCATGCGCTGCCTCGCCGATTCCGATACTGGATTCCCCAACAGTCGAGGCGCAATACACGCCAGTGTTCCGCTGCTTCCGCAGTTGCTTCGCGACCAGGGCTACGCAACCTACATGGTGGGCAAGTGGCATCTAACGCCATCTCAGGAAATCACTCCGGCAGGCCCGTTCGGGCAATGGCCTCTTCAGCGCGGATTTGATCGGTTTTTTGGGTTCCTTTCGGGCTGCACCGATCACTACTCGCCGGAACTGATTGAAGACAATCATAGCGTGGAACCGAAGCTTGGCGAGGATTACCACCTTAGCGAAGACCTGGCGGACCGCGCTGCGACATACCTGAGGGAACATCGGATGTTTCGAGGGAATGCGCCGTTCTTCATGAATTTCTGGTTTGGGGCGACGCATGCGCCTTTTCAGGTGCCGAATCGCTACATTGAACCGTATGTGCCCGTTTTCGAAAAGGGATGGGACGCAACCAGAGTGGACAGGCTAGCTCGCCAGAAATCGATAGGCCTTGTACCGGAAGATACCGAGCTGACTCCGCGCAATCCCGAGGTTCCGCCATGGGACGATGTGCAGCCGGACGCCAAGCGTTTGTATACCCGCCTTCAGGCATGTTTTGCGGGTTTCCTGGAGCATGCGGACGAACAGATCGGTCGTCTGATGGCAGAACTGAGGCGGCTCGATCTCTATGACAACACGCTCGTTCTCGTAATGTCCGACAATGGCGCCAGCCGCGAGGGCGGCGATCACGGGGCAATCGATACAAATTCCAACTACTCGGGACAGCCGGAATCTGTTGCCGCTATGCTTCCTCGGCTTGAAGACATAGGAGGCGCGAGAGGTCCCGCCTTCTACCCGCAAGGTTGGGCAATGGCCGGAAACACGCCCTTCAGGCGCTACAAGCAATACGTGGAACTGGGCGGCGTTCGCTCGCCTCTGGTGGTGCACTGGCCATGTTCGACAAGAAACAACGATGCCGTTCGAAATCAGTTCCTGCATGCGATCGACATCGCGCCGACGCTCATGGATGTCGCGGGACTGTCGGAATCCGTTCAAATCGACGGCGCAAGCTTTGCAGAGTCATTCAAACGGCAGGAGGCCCCGGCTCCCCGTTCAACCCAGTACTGGGAAATGTTCGGGCGACGGGCGGTTTATTCGGACGGCTGGAAAGCCGTTTCGAGCCATGAAAAGGGAGACGACTACGCCGAAGACAAATGGAGGCTTTACGATCTGGGCAACGATTTTTCTGAGAATCGCGATCTATCAATCGCGAATCCGGAAAGGCTGGCTCGACTGCAGGACGCTTGGTGGAAAGAAGCCGCGAACAACGACGTTTTTCCGTTGGATGATCGAACCCTGGTGGAATTCATCAAGTTCAGGCAGCCGAATGGCGTAATGGCGGAGAACGAGATCACGCTTTTCCCGGCAACGGCGCATATTCCGCAGTCTACGATGATCACCTCTTCCGAGCGTTCGATGGACATCACGGCGTACTTCAATGGCGCCGTCGGAAACGCGCAGGGCGTTTTATTGTCGGCGGGAGATTCGATGGGCGGATATGTTCTGTTCCTGCAAGGCGGCGCGCTTTATTTTGAGCATGTCTGGATGGGCGACCGGATTAGGGTCGATGCCGCCGTGGACCGGGATGCTGAATGGTGCGGGGTCCGTATGCGCGTTTGCGAAGAGGCGCGATGCAAAGTTGCGCTGGCGACCGAAAAAGGTGTTGTTGCCCGCACGGAAATCCCCAAAGTGGCCGTTCATTTGTCTTTCTGGGGACTGGATGTAGGGCGTGATGCGGGAAAGCCCGTATCCGATGCGTATTCGGCTCCATTTGAATTCCCTGATCGCCTGCTTGATCGCGTGGCGCTTAGGTTCCATGACGAACCGCATCGACGGAAACTGGTGAAAATTTTGGAAATGGCGGAATGACTGTTCGCCGGTGCGCACAATAGTTGGTGCGCTAGTCGATTCTTGGCAGGACTTAGGAGGATCCAAGCAATGACAAAAAAACGCTCACTCATCAAGGCCGCAGCCGTCGCGCTTGCGGCTTTCAGCCTTGCCGGTGGTTCGGCTCCGGCGGAAGACAGGGACGTGGTCCTGCAGTTGGCGTGGCTACCGAACGCCTCGTCGGCTGGAGAAATCATAGCCCTCCAGAAGGGATTCTTTGAGGAAGCCGGGCTGAACGTAACGATCCTTCCCGGAGGGCCCAGCGCAAATACGATCCAGGAGGTTCTGGGCAGGACTGCGGACATCGCGGTGGCCTATGCGCCGCAGATCATGTACGCGGCTGACAAGGGGCTGCCAATCAAGTCATTTGCGGCGGCCTTCCAGAAAGCTCCGCTGACATTTTTCTCGCTGGGAGAAAAGAACATCAAGTCCGTAGCGGACTGGAAAGGAATGCGCGTTGGCGCCAACCAGAGCGCAGCTCCTCAGATTGCGGTTCTGCTGGATAACGCCGGTCTGACGCCGGACGACATTACCCATGTTCAGGCTCGCATTCCGGCGCTGATGCAGGGGCAGGTCGATGTGGTCGGCACTTGGCCTACAAATGTCGCTGAAAACACTCCGATCCTTGAACATCCCGGCGGCTACAACTCCCAGTCTATTTGGGACAATGGCTTGCAGTTTCAATCAAACTACTACGTTGCGCGGGTTGAGACGCTGCAGGATGAAGCCGATATGCTGAATGCGTTTATGTCAGCAGCAGACAAGGGCTGGGCATGGGTTGCGGACAATCAGGACGAGGCGGTGGCGTTGATGGTGGAATTTGCGCCGGCCCTTAAGCCCGACAAGGAGACGCCATCCCTGGCGGTTATCATTAGGGACTATGTGTACACTGACGAAACTGCGGAAGCGGGATTTGGCAACGTGTCCAGGGAACGTTGGCAGCAGACGCTTGATCGTTACGCCAAGCTTGGCGAGATCAAGGACAGTCTAACCGCCGACGATGTTTTCGACGGCTCGGTTCTCGCGGCAGTCGATCGAACCATGCGGGACTGAACGAAATCAAGGTGAATGCGACTCACGCCGAAGCGGGGGCGGGCAACTCCGCCCCTGCCATTTCCCTCAGAAACATAAAGGTCACCTTCGGCGGCGGCGCCAAAGCGGTCGAGGCGATCGACAGAATCGATTTTGACGTTGCCGATGGCGAATTTATTACGCTGATAGGGCACTCGGGCTGTGGCAAATCGACATTGCTGCGGGTAATCGCAGACATAATCCAACCGACCCGAGGCAGTGTACGGGTTTTTGGCCAATCGCCCGACGTCGCACGCCGGAAACGCGCTTTTTCAATGGTTTTTCAACAGTCCGTGCTGATGCCCTGGGCAACGGTTCTGGAAAATGTCCGGCTGCCTTTCAAGGTGGGGCCAAAGGCTATCAGAGCTTCCGGGACGTCGATGGACGCCCTTGATGCCCTTCGCCTTGTTGACCTGGACGGATTTGCCGACGCAAAACCTACGGCGCTGTCCGGCGGCATGCGCCAAAGAGTGGCAATTGCACGCGCATTGGTTACGAGGCCGCGAATCCTGTTGATGGACGAACCGTTCGGCGCATTGGACGAACTCGTGCGTGACGCGCTCAACGTCGAATTGCTGAAGATCTGGAGGCAGAGCGACATGACCGTCGTTTTTGTCACGCATTCGCTGCAGGAGGCTGTATTTCTGTCGCAGCGCGTTGTTGTCCTTAGTCGCCGCCCCAGCCAAGTTGAAGGAATCCTAGAAATTGACCTGCCGACTAAACGAACATTGGGATTGAAGGACGACTCGCGGATCGGCACCGAAGCCGCGCGCCTTCGGGCACTACTTGATGCGGGGTGATCTGGGACATGGCGAACATTTCCACTGACGCCGGCGGGACAACCGGCAAGCGAACAACCTCAAGGTTCTTTTCCCTTTTCCCTGGCGAAGGGTCGTGGCGCATCGCGTTGATGGGAGGGTTGGGAATGGCGTCGCTTCTGACGCTGTGGCAACTGATATGCGCGGGATTTGCTATCCCGGAATATCTTGTACCGTCGCCCATAAGGGTTGTCGGAGCTTTCCGCGAGGACTGGGCGCTTCTCATCTCGAATTCAGTGCCTACTATCACTGAAGCTTTTTTTGGCTTTTTGATTGGAAACGCTATCGCGATTAGCGTTGCGATCTGGTTCGTTTACAACAAGATTTTCGAAGAAATGTACTACCCGGTGGCTATTTTGATCAAGACGATCCCGATCGTCGCGATTGCACCGGTCTTGAAGATAATTCTGGGCAACGGGATTGAGCCGAAAATCGCGGTTGCGGCGCTGATCTGCTTTTTTCCGACGCTCGTGAACGCGGTTCGCGGGTTTCGCGCCGTCAATCCGAACCTTATGGAACTGATGCATGTACTTTCAGCTTCAAGAACTGAAGTGTTCAGATTTGTACGATTCTACGGGGCATTGCCGTACGTGTTCTCCGCATTCAAAATTTCGGTAACGATGTGCGTGCTTGGCGCTATTGTCGGAGAATGGATTGGCGCCAACAAGGGGATTGGCTACATCCTGCTGCAAAGCATGTATGATTTTGACACACCTCGTCTCTTTGCTACGATTCTGACTGCGTCACTTATCGCAATTGGCGGCTTCACCATCGTTTCGGCGCTGGAAAAGATCGTCATAAGTTGGGACCCTGGCGAATCCATTTAGAGGTTGCGGCTTCTTCGCCGGTACGGCTGACCGAGCAGTCGAGCGATTGGCTTCCAAAGCTTTCGTTTTAGCAGATGCAAATCGGAATGTTTCGAATCCTGCATTGTCGCTCGCGAATGTGATGGGAGCGAAACCGGCGCATTTGGCGCATGCTGGGCTTTTCTTGCGCCAAACCGGTTTCTGGATTCGGCGATTGAGGGGCCAACCGTCGAACTTGGCGTCACTAGCGACGGAGCCGAATTTGCCGGTCAGATCGGGAAAGCCGTCGGGTCGCCGTGGCATGTGAGCGATCACTCGATGACAGAATTCGGCTGGCGCGTTGCGGCCAATTGGCAACTGACATTGGACCGCCAACAAATTTCGACTTCGTTAGGCCGCAACGGAAACTGTCCGGGTACGGCGACTGAAAAAAATGCTTCCGGCGATTCAGGGCGGGTGAAACCCGAGCGCCCGTCCGAAGAACGAATGTGTCTGCAATTGTTACTGTAAGAAATCTGCTATTTGAACGAGATGCTCCGACACTTGGATCTTCCCCCGTACCGATCAGTTCAGGAAACTTCCTGGAAACGGCGTTGCTTTTCGGAATGCCCCGGCGCGATTGTCCCGGATTTTATCGTAGCGGAACCTGCCGCTTTCCCGGCAATTTTCGGCTTCATTTGCCGTCTTCGCCGCTGAGGGCGATCCAAATGCTACCGCTGGCGCCGGGATAGCGGAGGAAGTTCGGAATCCGTTCGCCTCCGTCCGAGCTCGTGTTGCTCCTATTAGAAGCCCGAGTTTAATTCGGCCAGCCGCAATGACAAGCCCCCCGCCTCTACTCTTAGGCAAGGCGCAGATTATTCGAATAATAGCCATGCTGGAAGATATTCGCCCAAGCAGCTAAATTAGAGTCGGATTTTCAATGCTATTTTCGGCCCGCCGATGCTTGATGTCGGCAAGAAAACCTTCGCTCTTTTGCGGACTGAGGCTGCAGGTAGTGGATGCTGATTCGAATGAGGACGACATGATCAAGGATGTGAATAAAATCGCCGTGCTCGGCGCGGGCCTAATTGGCTCAAGCTGGGCGGCCTTGTTTTTGGCCTCAGGTCGGAGCGTCTCCGTATTTGATCCGGCGGGCAAAGCTGAAGAGGCTGTCAGAAATTTCGTCGAATCCGCGCTGCTTGACATCGAACGCCTTGGTTTTGCTAAATTGAAGAATTCGGACGCGCTTGAATTTTGCAAATCTGCTGCGGAAGCCGTCAAAGGCGCGAATTTTGTCCAGGAAAGCGTTCCCGAAGACCTGGCCACGAAGATTGGAGTTTACCGGGAGATCGAGTCTTGCATTGAAGACGACGCCGTCGTAGCGACCTCCTCATCGGGTTTAACTCTGACTGAATTGCAGCGCGGATGGCGCGACCCGTCGCGATTGGTGCTCGGGCATCCTTTCAATCCACCGCATTTGATTCCGCTCGTCGAAGTTATGGGGAACGACCGTACGAGCGCCAGCTCCGTTGAACTAGCTCAAAAATTCTATGAATCCGTCGGAAAAGTAACGATCCGATTAAGAAAGGAAGTACCCGGCCATGTAGCAAACAGGCTGCAAGCCGCAGTTTGGCGGGAAGCGATACATCTAGCGAAGGAAGGCGTTGCCAGCGTCGAGGACATAGACAAGGCCGTCGCTTTCGGCCCCGGTATCAGGTGGGCTGTTATGGGACCCTCGACGCTGTTCCACCTGGCGGCGGGAGAGGGAGGAATCGCGGAATTCTGCCAACGCTATGCGTCAAGTTTCCACCGGTGGTGGGAAGATCTCGGAGATGCGAAGCTTGATCAAGATACTCGGAGAATGCTCTTGAACGGGGTCGGAAAAGCCAACGACGGAAACGAGATCGAGCACTTGGCAATGGAGCGCGATGCCAAGCTGCTCGCGATTCTGGATGCCATTGCCAAGTTCAACAAATAGACAGGATTTGCGCGATCGTGGCCGGAAGAACGCATAACTCGTTTGCTATTTGCTCTATCGACAGCATTTTGCGCATGCGGAAAGCATTTCGAGCCTGCCGGTTTTACTTTTTCGGGCATTGGGAAGCGGAGCGCGATTCGCAAGAAGACAGCAGTGCAGAGGTTTGACAATTCGAACAGCGGAGGTAGGATCCGATACTCGAGCGTGGCATACTTCAACGGCGAGCCCGCGCCAGAGTCTTCGTTCTCCGGCCACGGCCTACGCTCTTCTCCAAATTGAGACTGCTCTACTCCTGTGCCTCGGTGGTGGCGCAAGGCGCAACGATACTCTCAAGCAGCGAGTACGCGCGAAAATTTTGACATAGGCCATTTAGTTTGTGGACTTTCGGGCAAAAGTTCGGGCTTTGCCGAATTGTTTATTGTTGCGATTGCAGTTGCGGGCTAATTCCCGCTCCTGGTATTCGACTTGGCCGGTCCCTGGACGAGAATGCTTGGACGATGCCGCATTTCGCGCGGAGGGTTTCGGCGGCTGCTCGATTTAGCCGGATTGGAAAAGAAAATTTCTACCTGACATCGTCCATGTCGATGCTAGGGCGAATGCGCTCCATTGAATAGCCAACAAATTTTCTTCCTCTTCCCAGGAAATCCTCTTCGCTAATCTTCAGCCATATTCAAGCCGTCGGGATGTTAACCTAGACTCCGATATTTTGGCCGAGGGCAACATATATCGTCGCAGCCCATGCGAAGCGGTCGTTTTCTTGCGAGCAAGGCGCACTGAGAACTTTACTAATCCCACATCGAGATTGGTCGGACGATAGACTTTCGGAGTTGAAGATATTTGCAATTTTTTCCGGAGATCCAGATGCCTGCGGATCGAGCACCCGTTGCACGCCCGCATATTTGGCGCCGGTGTAATCTCCCGATGCCACGTTCTCCCGAGACGGTCCGGCTTATGGTAGTTTGTCCCCGCTCGCCGATCAGGCTGAGGATCCGGCGGATGAATTCCAATTCTGAGCCCCGGATGTCGATCGGCATACCTTCGAAAAAAGGCTTGCATACGACATTTGTTCAAACTGAAAAAACGTCTTGGACAATATTCTCGAATGCTATCACTGCCCGGCGGCGCACAAGGATTTCTGCAATCTGGTCGATATGAGCACCAACCGGGCAACACCCGCGGAATTTGATCGAGTCACATGGCCGAAGCCGGAATGACCGCGAAGTCGGCGAATTCCGTCGACTACGCCACGTATAAGGATCGCTCGGTTTGGTGGCTCTGGCCGAATTCCCGCCTTATGCGCTATCAGCTACGCGGGGATTATATAGTCATGCGCATTATACCGGAAGGCGTGAAACGGACTCTGAGAACCCGTGATTTCCTTTTCGAATCTTCCGAACCGAATGGCACGGAGAGCGAAGCCATTCGCTATATCGGAGTGGTGCTCCAAGCGGAAGATACATAGCTCGTAGAAAGCGTTCAAAGAGGCATGAATACGCCCGCGTTTGAAATCGGTCGCTTCGTCCATGACATCGGCGGTTCAGGCAAGCCCGAACACTTGGTTCACTACATTCAGGGCTTGCTTCTGGACCAGCTGCGAGGCCGTTGCATGAATTTCAACGGAATTCGCGGTAAGCTAGTTCTTTTCGTTGGCGTAGGCGAAGCGGGCGTCGGCGTCCCGCGCGAGGAAGGCGAGGCACCCTTCTGGCGATTGCTGCGCTTGGAGGCGCAGCGCTTCTCGATCAGCGGCGTCGCCGCCGAGGCTGCGGACAGCGCGGTGCTAGTCGTCCATCAGGCCGGGATGGTGGGCGGGTCGACACGGCAGCAGGAGGATTTGATGAGGGCGGAGCGCTTGGGGACGGCGTTGAAGCCGGCGAACAGCGCCTGCCCCTCGCCGCAAGTCTCGGCCATGATCCGCCTGGATCCCTCTGAGCTTCATTCCGAGCAGCGCCCGAAAGGCGCTCTAGGCAGGGACTATCTCGCTTCCCGGCATGCCGCTTCCGGCGAGCAGGTCGTCGAGCCGGAGCCTGGCCAGATCTTCCGCGAACAGGAACAGCCCTCCGAAGTCGGTGCGCAGGCGCCGCGTCTGGCGCCGGAAAGGACCGCCCGGATGTCATGCAGTTTTCTCGAGTTGGGAATAAAGGCTAGTGCTGCAGGCGCAGGAAGCGACCGGTCATGATCCGCGCTACGGATTTGTCGACGAAGGTGATGCGCGCGAGAAGCATTTCCTCCGTTTCGCAGCCGACGAGGTGCAATCCGCTCCGGAAGTTGTAACGCATGCCCGGCCGGTCGGCGTTGCGCAAGCGGCCATTTGTCGATGCCTCGAAACTGGGCTGAACCGGTGTCGCTCCGGAAGAAACCAGACAGCCGCGGCAGTCCGTCGAACCGGGCGGCGATTCCATAGCCATTGCGAATTTTGCTCCTACAGACCCTATTCCGTTGGCCGTTAGCCGCCGGGCAGGTATCCCAGCATCCGGGGAATGAACAGCGTGATTTCCGGAACGTAGCTGATGGTCAGCAGCGTTGCCAGCAGCACGGCGAGAAACGGCAGCAACGGCTTGACAACAGCTTCGATCGGCAGCTTGCTTAGACCGCAGGCAACGAACAGGCAGACACCGACGGGCGGCGTAAATAGCGAAATAGTCACGTTCGCCGCCACGAATATGCCGATGTGGATCGGCTCCATCCCAAGTTCAACTCCGGCCGGAACGAGAATCGGCATCAGGATAATGAGCGCGGGAAGCGCGTCCATAATCATGCCGAGCAGGAAAAACACGACGTTCACGATCAGGACGAACACGACCCAGTGGTCCGCGTAGCTGACGATCATCGCCGCGATCGCGTGCGGAATTCGCTCGAAGGCGAGAACGAACGAAAAGGCGGACGCCATGGCGAGTACCAGCATGACCATGCCGGTCAACCGGGCCGCCTCGAGAAAGACTTCGGGCAGTTCGCCTACAGTCAATTCCTTGTAGGCGAACAGCGACACGATAAGACCGTAAACGACGGCAACGGCGGAAGCTTCGGTCGGCGTGAATACTCCTCCGAGAATACCGCCGAGGATGATGACCGGCATCAGCAGCGCAAGGATGCCGTCGGCGAAAATTCCCAATTTTTCCCGCCATGTCGTCGGATCGGCGATCGGCAAGTCCAGCCGGCGGCCGTAATAGTAGCAGAGGGCCATGAGAGCGACGGCATTGACGGCTCCCGGCAGAAGGCCGGCTGCGAAAAGGCCGCCGATGGAAATGCCGGAAACGACGCCGATGATGATGAGGTCGATCGACGGCGGAATAATCGACGCGGTGGCTCCCGATGCGGCGAGCAGCGCGGTAGCGAAGGGTTTCGGATATTTCCGCCTGAGCATTTCCGGCATGGTCGTCGCTCCGATCGCGGCGGTGTCGGCGCTGGCGGAGCCGCAAACGCCGGAAAAGAACATCGTGGACAATATGACGACAAATCCCAGGCCGCCCCTGACACGCCCGACGAATATCAACGCGAGATTTACAATTCTTCTTGCGATGCCGCCGCGCCCCATAATCGTCCCGGCGAGTATGAATAGCGGTATTGCAAGGAGAGTGAAGGCGTCGATGCCACTTATGATTTTCTGGGGCATAAGCACGAGCGCGTCTGGCGCGATAAGCAAGAGCCCCGCCAGCGCTGCCAGACCGATGGCGACCGCGATGGGGACCGACGCCAGCAGGGCGGCGAACAGTACTAGCATGACGATAGCGGCCATTACGGATCCGAAAACCGGGAGTGGACCGTTTCGCGTTTGCGCAGAAGCCGCCATGTGGACAAGGCGATTTCCCAGACGATCAATATGCTGCCGACGACGACGGATGCGAATGGAATTTCCATCGGTATTTGAAGTGCCGGAGCTATGTGGCCGGATACGCCAATCACGAATTTCACGCCTTGATAGAATATCAGGATAAAGAATGCCGCGACGACGGCATTGACGCATACGGCGACCGCGCTGCGAACCCGCACGGGAAGTCGTTCGACGATTATTCGCAGCGCAAAGTGGGATTTCTTCCGGAACGCATACGCGGCACTCAGCATTGATAGCCACATCAGAAGAAATCGAGCGAGTTCTTCAGACCAGGATAGAGGCGCCTGCAGGACGTAGCGGGCAATCACCTGGCTGAACACCACGACGGTCAAGGCTGCGAGAAGGCAACAGATCGAGGTCTCAAGGGGATGGCGAAGGACTCTTATCATATTGGAACGCATTCCCGCATTCTGGCCTCGATTTCGTATGGTTTGCGACTTTTCCCCGGCATTCGGTTGGGAAATCGCAACGACGCCGAGGGGCGGGAGCGACCGGATGCCCGCCCCTCGGCCGAATTCGCGAGCCGGAAACGATCCGGCAGATCTGGTGCTGCTATTGCTGAGCGACCAGCGAGATCATGTCCATCCCTCCGACGCGTTCAGCATTCTTCGTATAAACCGACCCCACCGAGTCGCGGAATGACGCGAGATCCACTTCGTTGAACTCCAGTCCCTTTTCCATCAATTGCGACTTGGCGTCTCCAGCCATCTCGTCCATCGCGACCCGCTGTGCCTCGGTGGCGGCTTCGGCGGCGGCGCGAACTTTCGCCTGCAGGACGACCGGCAGCTTGCCAAGTGCCTTGTCGCCGCAAACCAGGGCGGCTGCGAGATACATGTGGCCTGTCATCGACACGTACTTGGTGACCTCGAAAAAGTTCTCCACAAGCAAGTCGACGTGATCGGTTTCGGCGCCGTCGATGACGCCTTGCTGCAAGCTGGTATAAACTTCGCCAAAGGACATCGGTGTCGCCTGCGCGCCAAGCGCGTTGAAGGTGTCGATAAGAACCGGACTGCCCATGACCCTAATCTTAAGCCCTTCGAGGTCGGCCGGAGTCATGATGGGGCGAGTGCCGTTCCACGCGTTTCTGATGCCGGAAAACCACCAGCCGAGAACCTCGGCATCGAGCGCATCTTCGACTTTTCCAGCTACCGTATCGCCGATAGGGCCGTCGACGACCCGGTAGAAATGATCCATTCCGCTGAAAATAAACGGCAGATTGAATAGATCAGCCTCCGGCACGAACGGCGCCAATCCGCCGCCGGCGCTCTCGACAGCGCAGGACAGAACGCCTTGCTTGATCATCTGGCTGGTTTCTTCCTCGCTGCCCAGTTGCTCGCCCGGGAAAATTTGCACTTCGATCGCTCCGTTCGAACTTGCTTCGAGATGCTCCTTGAATGCGACCGCGCCGTCTTGGAACGGATGCTGCTCCGGACCGTTATGGGCGAGCTTCAAGGTGTATTCGGCAGCGCCGGCCATTCCGATTGCGCTTGCCACAAATGCCGCGGCGGCTCCGCTAACGCATGCCGCCCTGATGGCTTTAGTCATTGCTTTCTCCTAGTTTGGTACGTAAATGTTGATCAATGTCGTTGCATTGAACTTTTCGCGCTCGACAGTTTCCGCCCTGCCTTTCCCACAATTAGTGCGCGAGCGGCTTTTCTAGCGAGCCGCCCCAGATATCGCCGACTGTAAATCCGTTCGGAAATGGGTCGTCCGCATCGACCACGTACTGGGCCATTCCGGTCACCCATGCCTGCCCGCGAATTGTCGGCACAACGGCCCGCCGGTCGCCGATGCGGGTTTCGCGAACAAGGCGACCCGTGAATATGGTTCCAAGGATGCCCTCGTGGTGGAAGTCTTCCTCAAGCCGAAGTTGTCCCTTCGCGTAAAGCGCCGCCATGCGAGCGCATGTACCGGTGCCGCACGGCGACCGGTCCAGAACCCCGGTCCATGTCGTCGGCCGGTTCCAGTCCAGCTGGCCCGTGGAAACGACGACCGCATTTTTCGCCGTCGCGCCGGCGGCAGTCGGCGTTCCCGTCATCACGCAAACCGTGACCCCGGATACGTCGGCGTTCTCGGGGTGCGCGCAGGGCAATTGCTCTCTCGCGGCCGCTTTTATCATTTCGCCCGCTCGAGTGATTTCGCCCGCCCTGTCGGGCGCGAGTTCAATGCCGAGCCTTTCCGCATCGGCGATGACGTAGAACATGCCGCCCCAGGCGACATCGACCGAAACTCTTCCGAGTTCGGGAACGTCGATCATCCTGTCCAGGTAAGCCGCGAAGGCTGGAACGTTCTCGAACGTGACGCCTTTGACTTTGCCGTCGGCGACTTCCGCGGTGACGGCTACGAGCCCCGCCGGCGTTTCGAGCTTCAGCACGGTAGTCGGCTCGCTGGCCGCGACCATGCCGGTTTCAATCAGAGCGGTCGCGACGCAGATCGTGTTCGTGCCGGACATCAGCGGGTATTCGACCTGTTCTAGGATCACGAATCCCGCGTCCGCTTCCGGGTGCCTGGACGGCAGGACGATATTGCAGTTGGCGGCGGGGTAGCCGCGCGGTTCGCGCAGCATCCGCTTTCGGAAATCGTCGCCCTCCCGTTCGAGGTGGCACATTTTTTCGTACATCGTGCCGCCGGGCACGTCGGTGATGCCGCCCACGATAACCCGGCCGGGCTCTCCGCACGCATGCAGATCTATTGCTTGGACAACCTTCGAAAATTTCATTTGGCCTGTTCCCATGCGACCTGCATCTTCATCCAATTCGCCGTATTGTGGAAGTCGGCTGCGACGCTGCCCGGCGGCACGAGCGCGTCGCAGGCCGCGCGGGTATCCTCGTCCAATTTCATATCCTTGACCGGAATGAGGCTTGTCAATTGCTCTACGGTTCGCGGGCCTATCAACGGGCCGACAAGGCCGGGCTGGTCCTTGACCCAGAGAATGGAAAGCTGGGCGGGAGTAAGACCGATGCCGGCGGCGATCAGCGAAAACCGGCGGCCGACCTCGATACCGCGCTCGGTTACCCGGTCGGCGTAGAAACCGCCGCGCAATGCCGCCCTCGACCCTTCCGGATACGCGCTCGCCGACGCGTAGCGCCCGGCGAGCACGCCCATGGCCATCGGCGCCCAGGCGATCAATCCGATGCCAAGTTTTTCGCACATGGGTACGAGTTCGTTCTCGATGCGCCGGTCAAGCAAGTTGTATGGAGGCTGTTCCGAGACGAAGCGCGCGTAGCCCTTCATTTCGCTGACCATGACCGACTCCGCCACGGACCAGGCCGGATGGGTCGAGCATCCGATGTAGCGGACTTTTCCCTGGCGAACCAGATCCGTAAGCGCGCCCAGCTGCTCGTCCCAGGGAATGGACGGCGACGGACGGTGGAGCTGGTAGAGATCGATATAGTCAGTTTGCAGTCGGCGCAGGGAATTTTCGCAGGCGCGGATGATGTTGAGGCGCGAATGGCCGTAATCGTTTGGCGCGTACAGTGCCGGGTCGTCAAGCGAATAGCCCGGTCTGCGACGTCCGTGGTCGACTTTCGTCGCAATAAGCGTTTGGTGCCGGCGACCGTTTGCCTTGATCGCGCGCCCGATAATTTTTTCGCCTTCCCCATCGGCATAGATATCGCCCGTATCGACGAGGTTGATCCCCTCGTCCAGAGCCATATCGAGGATTCGCGCCGACTCGTCTTCTGGAGTCGGGTCGGCGAAATTGTCCGTTCCCAGGCAAAGGCTCGAAACCTTGACACCGGTGCGCCCGAGAGACCTGTATTCCATTGGCTGTGCTCTTCCTTCCTAAACGACGTTCCGCGCCGGATACGACCACGACCCGATTTGCGAAAACCGTCGCCGTCGCGTTCTCGCCGCCGTGCGGTGCGTTTTCCCGGCAAGCCTGCTTGGCCGAACGTCTTCAAACGCAAAATCGCTCTTCGTGCGGTCCGCCGCTTTTGGCAAGACCCAGATTTTCGGAATCCTGAAGCGATGCGGCAAGCAGTGCGTTGACGCAAGATCGATACCGTGGTTCTTTCTAGCTAGTGCAGCCGCAACTGGAATGAAGGCGGCAACGCGAAACGACCGTAGAATAATAATTCAACCCCCTCAGGCGCACTCGGTCAGTTTCGCCGAGAAAACCGACCGGAAAATGAACGCATTCAATTCGGCGACTTTCACCGATTTATTCCGATTGCGCAATACCTTTGATTTTCACGGCGCGCCGGTTTCGATTCCGGCTAATTTCCGTTGCGGACTGTAGCCGTGCGCGATTCCGGAGGCGGACTCCGATGTAAGCGGCCATTTTGCGGCGTCTCGATTCTGCGTCGAGCCGGTGCCGGCCGGGCCGGTACCCTCAAGCCGGAATATTTCCGGCAAGGTGAGAGAGCCATGAACGTTCCGGCAAAGTTTGCAGAGAGGTCCGCGGCCAGGAGCGCCGAAGAGCATCCATGCATTGCGTCAAGTCAATTTAAAATTTTTCCCGCGGCCGGCTCCCTCCTTGGCAGTAGCAATGACGCTGCCAGGATGATCGATACCGCGACGGCGAGACCGAAGAACTGCACATCGAAACCGATGCCTCGGCCGTGCAGTATAGCTATCAGGGGCACGACACCCGACCCAACGCCAAGCGACAGTACGTATTGGACTGACAATGCCCGCGAACGAATGCCCGGGACTAGATAGCGACCAAGCAACCACGCCGTGATCGGGACCCCGGCGAAAACGAACGTGACCAGAAAGAGTGCCAGAACAAGCGCGGCCAAGCCGCTCGCTTGGGTCAGTAACATCAGCAGCAGCGCCTGTGCGCTGAGCAATGTCTGCAGAACAGGCCGCGCACCGATCCTGTCGAGCAATTCCCCGACGGGCAACTGCGCGAAAGCGGCGATGGCGAAAACCATTCCCGCCGATGCACCGATCCAGGCAAGACCGCCATTCATATCCGCCAATCTTTCGTCGAAGAACTTCGGCAAGGAGACCGTAACGGCGTTGAAAGTTAGCCCGCCGAATAGAGCCAGCACGCACACGACCGCGAACACGGTGATCCGAGTCTTGCGGTCGAAGGACGGATGGCCGCTGGGGCCATCGTCGCCCAAATTCCGTGCCGCCCGATTCTGCTTCCCGTTCCGAAGCAACAGAAGGAGACCGATCAGGACAGCGAGTCCTCCGGGCGCGAGGAATGCCCATTGCCAACCCAGATAACTTGCCAAGACACCGGTGACCATCGCCGCGCCGGCCAATCCCATATTTCCGAATATGCCGTTGATTGCCAGAGCTCGGCCCGTACGCAGCCCGATCTGCGTGATATGGGCAAGCCCGACCGGATGGTAAATCGCTGCGAACAGTCCCAATGACCCGAGTCCGGCCGTCATCGCAAGCGGCCCGTCTGACATCGCTATCCAGAGGCTCGACCCGCCGCAACCCAGGAAGCACACCGCGATCAAGGTCATGCGGTCTATCCTGTCGCCGAGCCAGCCGGCCGGGAGCGTCCCAAGCGCGAACATCAAGTAGATTGGCGATCCCAGGAGGAGCACATCGGCATAGCTCATGTTCCAGGCCGGCGCGATGGCAAGTGCCGCCGTGGGAAAGATCAGCAGGAAGAAGTGATCGAAGAAGTGTGCCACGTTGATGAAAAGTAGGGCTTCGCTGCGCGACATTAATGAACCTCGCGGCCTGGTTGGCCTTTGAATCCAAGAACCGTTGCCAGCGTTATGCAGAATCTCACGCTGATGTGTAATGGCCTTTAGGGTCGAGTCCGACTTGGTAGCGTGAACCAGCGCTTCGGAGGCGCCGGACGAACGTTACGCCTTCAAACTGCTCGTCCGATCTCATCCTCCGCTGTCCCTCGCGTCCTTGAACGGATTCCTGGATCAGTACCGCATCGTTTGAAAGTATAGCATCCATGTTCCGAGTAAAGGAGTATTTTAGACAAATTTGGCGGCTCCGGGTCAATTTTTTCACGGCTCTCCAGGGCGGCGCCGACCCCGCCGCTGATCCGGAAATCCGGAAAACGCGCAACGTCGCACTTCGGCCTCTTGAATTCGAACGTAGCATCGCATGCCTTGCGGCGGCGAAGCCGTTTGAATAATCGCAGTTCGTCGCAAGTTTTTCTGATTTGCAGGGAGAGTTGGAACGAGTTTACTCGCAATCTGTCGAGATGCGCTTTTGCGCTCGTCCTAATTCGCGACTAACCGGAAGAATCCAATATCCGAGCCGTGATTGAAAAGCGCAAGCCTATAGTCGGCAATAATTTTAATATTTGCAAAACAGATAATTGGTCAGGCAAATGCTAATGCATGTTGTGCCGCTGCGTTAGAGATTTTCGGCAATTGAATGAAGCTGCGAACATAGGCTAGCATTGACCAAAAATCTTCCAGTTAGACTTGTTGGTGCCTTGATCGCCCTTGGTAGCGATGTGTTCCTGAGCGATGATCTGGCTCTATCGAAGCGCGCGGATGCCGCTTGATTCTCTTGGAAACGTATTAATCGCTGATGTCGCGCTGTTGCAGACCCATTTGACGTGATTGAGAGCACGGCCCGTCAACGCTCCGTTTCACTATCTCGACTACATTACGAGGCCCGGCAGGAACAGGATGATTTGCGGAAAGAGAATGAGAATGCCGAGACCGACCAACTGGCACAGCATGAACGGAAAGCAACCCTTTACGATGTCGAAGTAAGTTACTTCGGGAGGTGCGATGCCCCGCAGGAAGAACAACGCGAACCCGAAAGGCGGAGTTAGCCAGGAAGTTTGCAGGCAGACGACCACAAGAAGAGCGAACCACAGCGGGTCCCACCCCATCTGGTCGACGATCGGTATGAACACGGGAAGCGTAATGTATAGGATTGGAATCCAGTCGAGCAGCATGCCAAGCACGAACAGGATGGCAAGCATGGTGAGAAGAATTACGATCGGCTGACCGCTGATGCCAAGGATAATGTCGCTGACAACAGGTTTTGCGCCAATCCCGAGAAAAGCAGATGTGAAGGCCAAAACTCCGACAATCAGGAAGCCAATCATTCCAACGGTCTCAATTGTCTCAAGTGCGCTCGCTTTCAGCATCGGCCAGGTGAGGCGTCGATACGCGGCGGCGATGACAAGCGCGCCGAATGCCCCGGCTGCGGACGCCTCAGTCGGCGTGGCAATTCCAAAGATGATTGTGCCCACGACCGCAAATATCAGCCCGAAGAGCGGTAGCGCTGCGCGCAGGGCGCGCCAGGTATCCGACTGATCACTTTCGGCGGGAACGGCAGCCGCGCCCGCTCCCGCGCGGTCGTCTAGTCCTGTTGACGCCGCGCCAGTCTTTCCTGACTCGCCCGATTGGCCGGCAACTATTGACCGGATGTCGTTGCCAGGCGAGGCCGACGGCTCCCTATCGAAGAACGTGAACCTGAGGACGACATAGAGGATGAAGAGCGACGCGAGCAAAATGCCGGGTAAGTAGGCTGCCGCAAAAAGCCTTCCGGTCGAAAGCCCCGTTTCGGATGCATAGAAAATGAGCATTACGCTCGGCGGGATCAGGATGCCCAACGTTCCGCCAGCGCCGACAGCGCCCAGGGCCACTCCCTTCGGATAGTTTCTGCTCAACATTGAAGGCAGGCAAAGCACGCCGGCCGTGATCACCGAAGCGGCAACGACGCCCGTGCACATGGCAAAGATTGTGCCGAAAAGGATGGTCGCAACAACCAGCCCGCCCTTAAGCCGGCGGGAGATCATCTCGGTTCCCGCAAACAGGTCCTCCGCCAATCCGGATCTTGAGATGATGAACCCCATGAAGACAAACAGGGGAACCGCCACCAATAGGTAATTGGTCATGACATCGTAGACGCGCGTCGCGAAAATCGGAAGGATATGCCAGCCCCAGCCAATGACACCGAACACTATGCCAACCGTTCCGAGGACGGCGGCAAGATGCGCGCCAGAGAGAATCCCTGCGATTAGCGCGACGAGCATAAGCGCAACGAGGACTTCAGAGTCCATCACTCAATCCGCTTCAATTGCCGCAATTAGATGGCGCAGCGTCGACGCGAACAATTGCAGGATTAGGAAAAGTGAAGCCAGAGGAATCATCGCCTTCACATGGTAGATGATCGGCTGCCATGGCGTCGTGATGCTGATCTCGCGGAGCCTCCACGAGTCCCAGGCAAACTCCATGCCTTGAATAAATAGCACGATTGCGAAGGGAAAAAGGAACAGCAGGTAGGTGATTACGCTCAGTACTTCCTGTCCGCGCCTGGAAAGGAGCGCTTCCGGTACGATGGTTATCCGGACATGGGCGCCGCGGTGTTCGCTGTAGGCCCAGCACAAGGTAATCAGTGCGGCGAAGAGCTGCAGTTCGACATCGAATCCCCAGATCAGGGGCGATCCCACAACGTTCCTGGCGAAAACGTCCGCGCACGTCACAAAGACCAATGCGATTAAAGGGTAGATCATGAGGCGCTGGATACGGCTGATCGCATCAATGATCTTCAGGAGCTTTTCGACTTGCATCGCGCAATCCGACAATCGAAGGCCAGGAAATCCGGAAAGGAATCCCCTGGCGTGATGTCACGGCGGCCGAGCGACCGCCATGACGACGTTACCTGATCAGTTCGGAAACTTGAATAGGAACGGATATTCGTTGTAGCGGCTCCGGAACTCCTGCTGATCTTCGAAGATCGCCTTGAAGTCGGCATTTGCCTCCGAATAGGCCTGGAGCTGCTCCGGAGCAAGTTCGCGAAGACGCTGCATGTCCTCCGGCGGGAAGGCATAGATGCCCTCCAGTTGGTCGACGATCTTCTTCATATGTTCAATGTCAAGCGCCTTGGAGTGGAGCGACCATTCCAGACCGACTTCGCGAACTGCGACATCCCAGATCGCTTTTAGATCGTCGGGAAGCTCTTCGTAGGATTCGATCCGCGTTCCCAGGAGCGCCGTCGCGCTCGGTTGCCACCATGCGGGGTAGAGGAGATACGGGCCGACTTCGTGCAGTTTCGCGAAATAGTTGGTGAAGGGCGTGTCCCATTCAGCGCAATCTACGACGCCGCGTTCCAGGCCGGAATAGGTTTCCTGATAGGAAAGGGCCAAGGTTTCGACGCCGAGCGCATTGAAGATCGGGATGTGAGGTCCGCCTCCGATTCTCAGCTTCTTGCCCTCAAGATCGGCAAGGGACTTTACCGGCTCACGGCAAAACATTCCCATTTCCATGCCTTGAGCGACGAAGGGTTCCAACTTGATTCCGTCGTCCTTGCTGAGTTCGCTGACTTGCTCCAATCCGCCTTCCGTGTAGTACCACATGAGTATGGCATCGCGATCCTCGAAGCCGAACGGCGTGTGATTCGACAGCAGCCAGGCGCTGTTGCGCCCCTCGATCCAGGTGCCGTAGAACATTGCCGCATCGAAGACGCCCGAAACCATCGACGGATAGGTTTCGCCGGGCGGGACGATGGCGCCTGCCGGGAACACCTCGATCGTCAGGCGGCCGGCGCTCATGGCGTCTACCTTTGTGGCGAGATCTTCGAGCGCCTTGAATGTCGGAGATTGCTGCGGATGCGTCGTGCCGACCTTCCAGGAAAAACTGTCTTGTGCCATTGCGCCGTTGGCGCATAGCAGCCCGAATCCGCTGAAGGCCAGGATGCCCGCCAGCCGTAGTGTGTTCTTGAGCATTTGCTCCTCCTATGTTGCTGACGGGGGAAGTTCCCCATCGGAGATACAACAGCACAAGAATCCGCCGTTGTCAATAAATACCTCTCAGGGAGTTATTTTTACGAACTCCCATTCATAATGTGTTTCGCAAGATGGCAAATTGATGGCCGAAGAAGGAGAAGTCGAAGCTAGTAAGGCAATTCCCGAGCGAAGTCTTGCCAGTCGTTCATGACATGCCTGATTAAGCGCAATTTGATTTTACAGAGCGTTGATTTTAATGACTTTTCAAAAAAGAAGTGCTATTTCGCGTCAAGGCCGGAACGCGGCGTTTCGGTCCGCCAATTCCTAACCTCCCAGCTATGCGAAGCGCCTCGTACCGGAAAGGGAATTATCCGACGGAAACGAAAAAAATTATAGTGTTCCTTATCCGCGTTCGCACATTCAATTTCACGACAGTTGCGATTGCGCGTGATTCTCTTTGAAGCGTCGCGCGGGATATGCTCCGTCTCGCGAGCTTCTCTTGCATTTCTCGCTGATTCGCGGGCGTCGCCATCTCCGGCCGCGCCGGTTGACCATGCGAAATAGCCTATGCATGACGAGGATTCTGTCGGCGGGCGCCTCGCGAATTTCTTCCTCGTAAAGGAACGGCTTCGGTTCGAAGAACCTGCTTGCCAATTCACAGCAATCTTTTGAGCTGCCGCCGTTGGTGCGTTATCGCGGATTTCGCTAGCAACATTCAGCCGATTCAAGTTAGACGGTGCAATCGCCATCGGCTAGTCCTATGTCGGGCGTAGCAGAGAGCCAGCAAGGACAAATGAGACCGACAATGACCGGCCTCCCAAGTTCAAACATGCCGACTGAATTGACGGGAACTTGTACGCGCTTGCCGCAATTCGAATTTATACTTGATGGCGCATTCCGTGTCGCGGCGGCTTCCGCTCGGCGAGCCGCCCCGCAATCTACCCGCGGTCGGTGCTTCCGCGACATCCCGGAGGCCGCCGCGCTTGGAAGGAAAGGAATTGCGGTTCACAATGGCGCTGCACGGTGCCGATCGCTAGGCCAGACTGCCTCGAAAAACCTGGTGCCGGTCCGCCATCCGCCTAAGGCTCAATCCAACTGCACAGGCATTCCGCTTCGCCAAGTGAAACTACCTGACCGGACGCGTGATCGATACGGTTGGCGAAATCCGGCGCGGAATCGCCGGCGGATCGGATATTTTCAAGCGCAATCGCGGCGAATTCCGCTCGCTGGTACTTTGAAATCGGGCGATGGCCTTATGATGCGGACCGCGCAGCTTACCGAGTTTCGCAAGTCACAATTCACTAGGTTTAACATGACGGCCCTAGCGGCTCGCATTCGCGCGGGGAATGAATCCCGGAAAGGATTAAATCGAAAATGACAGAATTATGAGAATCACAGGTGTCCAGGAAAGCGAAAACGGCGGTATTCGCGAGTACAACGAGCGCTTGATTTTGCATGCCATCCGCCAGCACGGAGAAATCCCAAGCGCCGAACTCGTGCGAAAGACCGGCCTAAGCGTACAAAGCGTCTCTCGAATAACGAAGAGGCTAATAGATTTTAATTTGATCGAGAAGCGCGACCGCCGCCGAGTAAAGGGCAAAGTCGGTCAGCCGTCCGTTCCTCTGGCCTTGAATGCGGACGGCGCGTATTCGATCGGCGTGAAAATCGGGCGGAAGAGCTTGGACATAGTCGCCATGGATTTCTCGGGCACCATTCAGGAGAGCGCGGTGTTCGATTACGATTTTCCGGAGCCCTCGCAAGTGGTTGCGGCATCCATAGACGGCATTTCGGAGATTCTTTCGAGGTTGACGAAATCCCGGCGCAAGCGGGTTGTCGGATTGGGTGTCGTCGCGCCCTATGGGCTGGCCGAAAGGCACGCCGAACTGAAGAGCCCGCCAAGCCTTGCCGAGGAATGGGCGAAGACGGACCTGCGCGCGGCAATCGCGGAAGCTCACGATCTTCGAATCTGGGAGGATCACGACGCAAAGGCCGCCTGCCTTGCCGATTTGCTGCTGCACGGCGTGGGCGCGCGTCCCAAGAACTATCTTTTCTTGTTCCTGGGGACGATCATGAGCGGTGGCGTCGTTCTGGATGGCACCCTTGTGCGCGGACCGCACGGATATGCGGGCGCGATCGGGCCGCTTCCCGTTCCGGGAGACCTCGCCCTTTTGGAACGGGACCGGCGCGCCCTGGTAGTTCCGCTGCTGAGAGTCGCCTCGCGCTATGTTCTGAACGAAATGCTCCTTTTGGCCGATCTGGATCCCGGCAAGATCCTTTCCACCGAGACCTCCTGCGAGTATGACGCCGTTCGGAAGTGGGCCGACTATGCCGCCAGAGCGCTCGCGATAGGAATACTCAGCGCCATTTCGACGTTCGACTTCGATGCAGTCGTGATAGACGGGGATCTGCCTTCCGAAGTCCGCGAATATCTGGTCGAACGCCTGCGCGAGAGTCTCGACGAGCAGGACTTCACCGGTTTGGTTCGCCCGGAATTGCTGGTTGGCGATCTCGGAAATCGCGCTCGCGCCTTGGGAGGGGCGTTGCTTCCCTTCTATTCCAATTACGTTCCGGAGCGAAATCTTCTGGTGAAGCCCCTGGTAGGCGGATTCGGCGATCAGTAAATCCGTTTCATTCTCCAGACGTCGAAGCGCGAGACCTGGGCGTCCCTGCCTCGCGACAGGAGCGAAACGCCCCCGCTGTCATCGCGGCCAGGATAGACGCGTACGGAAAGAGCTAGCGAACCGTTCGCAAACACTTCCACGACGCTTCGGTCCACGAAAACCCGCATGTCCAGCGCCTCGTCCTCGGCAAGCCGTACCGGGCCTTGTTCCGGCGGGCGCGCCAGCGCGTCCGGCAGGGTCGAGGATCGCGATGTGTCGATGCAAAGTATACTATCGTGAGAGATTTTGTCGGATATAACGGTCGATATGATTCGGAGGGATCTGACATCATCCTTGAAGGGCGTCCTATAGATGAATCCGCGCTTTCGGAAAAATACGATTCGCGTGGTCTCTTCGCCGTCGGGAGATCGCAGCACGTTCAGCTCGAAACTAGACGCTCGGTCCGGTTCGAGCCGAAGCGCGATCTCCAGCCTGTCGCCATCTACACGCGGCAGCACGAGTTCCTCGTTTGCGGTCAGCGCAAATCCTCCGGATGACAAGTGCTCGCCGCGAAGCCCGTCAATATCCTGCACCGGTTCGATTATTAATCCATCATCAGGGGATAGCGAGAGCGCGCGCGGCAAAGTCATGATCTGATCCCAGTGGTGCAGCGCGCTCTCGCTGTCGTCGCGTAATGCCCCTTCAGTGTCAGGCCCCAGAAAATCCTGGAGGTACCTGTCGCACTTGATGGTCGGCTTTGCCGGGTTCATGTTGAAGAGAACGATCACTTTGCCTTCGGGTCCAGGGGCGGCGGTCGGCGCGTGTACGCCTCCCGGAAAGGTCGCGCCAAAGTTGAAGACTCCGTGGTCTTCGGCGAGGAATTTTTGCCGGTCGCTGTCGTAGTACCCTAGGAGGTACTGCCCGCCGCTCATATGGCTGAAAAAGACCAATATATGCTTGTCGCCGATTGGCAAGAAATAGGGGCAGGCGCCGTCATCGCCGGGAATTGTGAACCTGTCGCCCTCTATGAAAGTATGCAGGTATTCCCATTCGGCCAAGTCGCGTGAACGAAAAAGGAAATTCTCGGCGAGGTGCCGGCCATCGTCTTGGAAATCCCTTATTCCGGCAGAGAGGGCGTAGTAGAATTCGCCTTCCTTCCAAATGCAGGGATCGAAGACTCCGTAGGGACGATCCAAGCCGCGATCCGTGTGGAATGGGATCACCGGGCCCTCGCCCAGCTTCTCCCAGTTCAAGAGCATTGGATCGCGTGCTGTCGCCACCATGTTGCCAAGCCCGCACCCATGATACATAGCGATAACGCGGTCGTCTTCGACCAGCGTCGTGCCGGAGTAACAATCGCTCTCGGGTCCCGGCCCGAAAGCGTAGGGCAAGTCTTGCCAGTGAACCAGGTCATCGCTCACGGCATGGCCCCAATGAACCCTTTCATCTTCGGGCGGCCGCGCTTGAAAGAAAAGGTGCCACCGGCCCTCCCAAAAGCACAAGCCGTTGGGATCGTTAAGCGTGTTCTCGGGATTGACGAAGTGATACTCGGGCCGGTATCGGTCGCCGGCCTTGATGGCGCGAGCGACCTTCATGCGCTTCAGCATGGGGCTGTCCCGCAACTGGCGGAACTGTTCGTCGATATCCGACGAAAACTCTTCTCGCGGAACCTTTGTAGCAGGAAATCTTTCATAGCCGTTCGTCATGCTGTCCTCCCGGAATCTCTAATTTTACGCTGGCGATATCGCTTGCCGAGACAAACTAGTATCACTACGGCGGCTGAGATTCAATAAATATCTCCCTGAGAGGTATTAATTAAAATTTAACGCGAGCATGGAATTCAGTCCGGCTCGGCGCGATGCGGGTTGACCGCTCTAAAGAATTCGGCTTGAGTTGTACGCGCGGCTTGCGCTAACGACGCTGGAGGAATCTCTTGGCAGGCGGCTCAGATGCTTTACTCTCCGCCTTGCGATGCAGGCGTTGTCGCTCAGATCTTTGTCCGCCAATCGAGTTCCCTGCAACCGATCCACGATATCCGGTCAGGTTGCTCGAAGGCACTCAATTTTCAATTGCTCCGCATGGTTGCCAAAAAGGATCAGTTGCTCGCATCGATCTGCGCGCAGTGCGACGGACGGGGATTCTACCAGGGCGCTGCGATAGGCTTTCATTCACTTCATGCCATGCGACTTGACCCGGACTGCGCCGCACGTTGGCAATTTATGGAAAGCCCCCGAAATTGATTATCCTAAAATCGTTCAAGCGCTTAGAAGGGGCTTGCGGCTTTGAAAACTCTGAATCCGGTCGCGGCTCAAAGGGTTTTTATAACGTCGTCTCCGATTTCGGGTTCCCGCGTCGGTCAGTCGACTTGGCGGTGATTCGAGTGGACGGACCGGCGATGTAGTTCTTGCGGGGAGCCGTTTTCCAAATGCAGGCCGTCGCGCGGATAGTTTGCGCGCGCGGTTGCCCAAGGCTTTCCAGGCACAGGATGGAGGCCGCCGTTAAATCCAGCCGGGAGCCGTGGCGAACGAACCGGCCGCGCCGGTTTCGGGCGACCGGCAGCTTCTGTATTCGCCTATATAGTGGCGCGTACACTGCGGCGTTCCGACTGAAAGTAAACCATGTTTGGCCGCGGGTTTGGCCATTGCAAAATCAAGAATTTGTGCAGAGACTTGCCAAATCGATTTCGATTGCCAAAAGGCCGATGCCAATGTGCGTTACCTGATTCCGAATGCTTGCAGTTTTGACCCCTTCGCGAAGCGAACCGAATGCCGGAATTCTTGAATTGATCCGAAACTACTCCTTGGTCTCGCCCGTTCCCCACCTGCGAAGCCATTGGAATTGAAATCGAACTCCGAACCGCGATAGGAACAGGTCAATCCGCAATGGATTAGTATCAAAAGGTAGACCGAATGCTAAATATCGAGACCGTAGATAAAGTAGGCAGTGGCTGGGACCCGGATCCGAAGCGTTCAACTTCGTTGTCCAAAAAACCCTATGTCGAACCTGAATGGCCGGAAATTGAACGGAATGCGATTTTCGCGCGCACGTGGCAGTGGGTGTGCCACGCGGAAAAGCTGCGCGAGCTAGGGTCCTATGTGACGGATGAAGTCGCGGGAATGCCGATAGTTGTTTTGCGCGACAAGGGCGGAATCCTGCGCGCGTTTTACAATGTTTGCCAGCATCGAGCCCACGAATTGCTCCGCGGGGAAGGCCAGATTTCTCGCATCATGTGCCCGTATCACGCCTGGGTCTACAATTTGGAAGGTAAATTGGTGCGCGCAAACCACACCGAAAATCTGGATGATTTCGAACCGGAAAACATCTGCCTTCATCGCATCCAGGCCGAGGAGTTTTGCGGATTCGTATATGTCAATCTGGATCTCGAGGCGAAGCCGCTTGCCGACCAAACTGAAAATCTGGCGGACGAAATCCGCTTCTGGGCGCCCGACGTTGCCCGGCTAACATTCGCGAAAAGGCTGACCTACGATATTCGTTCGAATTGGAAAAACGTCGTGGACAATTTTCTCGAATGCTATCACTGCCCGACGGCGCACAAGGACTTCTGCACTCTAGTCGATATGAGCACTTACAAGGTAACGACTCGCGGAATTTGGTCGAGCCACATGGCCGAAGCGGGAAAGGCCGCAAACTCGGCGTATTCCGTCGACGACGCCACGGTTAAGGATCACGCGGTATGGTGGCTCTGGCCGAATACATGCCTTATGCGCTATCCGGGGCGCGGGAATTTCATAGTCTTGAATATAATTCCGGCAGGAGTTGACCGGACGCTTGAAACCTACGATTTCTTTTTTGAATCGCCTGAACCGAACGATGCGGAGACCGAAGCCATCCGCTATATCGACGAGGTGCTCCAGGCAGAAGACATATCGCTCGTAGAAAGCGTGCAAAGAGGCATGAATACGCCTGCGTTCGAATACGGTCGAATTGTGCACGACACCGGCGGCTCGGGCATGTCCGAACACGCGATTCATCACTTTCATGGCTTGCTGCTAAACGCATACCGAGAGGCCGTAAAATGAATTTCAACCGATTTCGAGCAAAGCGCGCCCTGGTCGTTGGAGGATGCGGCGGCATTGGAAGCGCGATTTGCGCGCGGCTCGCGCTGGAAGGCGCGGATGTGACTGCCGCCGACATCGCCGACCGAAACGCGCTCGCCGCCGTAAAATACAAGCGCCTGGATTCAACGGACGAACCTTCTGTGCAAAAATTCTTCGAGGATTATTCCGCCGCAGGCGCGACATTGGACGTGCTCGTGAATGCTGCCGGTCTGGAGATCGAGAAGACTGTCGAGAATACTTCGCTGGAGGAATGGAACCGAATATTCGCAGTCAACGTGACCGGCACATTTCTCGTATCGAAACACGCGCTGCCCCTGCTTAGGAATTCCGAAGGCGCTTCGATCATAAATTTTGGTTCATACGATGGCTTTATAGCGGACCCGCAACTCGCCGCCTACTGCGCCACGAAGGGTGCTGTCCACGCGCTGACGCGCGCGATGGCGTGCGACCACGGGCCGGAAGGAATTCGAGTCAACGCAATTTGTCCGGGTTACGTCGATACGCCAATGCTGCAGAGCTTTTTCGGCGATTCGGGAAATATCGAGTCACTAAGGAAAGCAGTCAGCGATATCCATCCGATGCGTCGGTATGGAAAGCCGGAAGACATCGCCGGCCTCGCGCTTTGGCTTGCATCCGACGAAGCGATGTACGCTTCGGGGCAGCTATGGATCATGGATGGCGGTCTTACCGCTCAAGCGCAGCAAATGCGGCTTTAACGCAACTCGTCTCCTAGAACTCTCGAGGGTAGCCGGAGACTTTTTTGTAAACGGCCTTTAATCCGATCGGCGACGTCTCCGGTCTGAACGCCGGCGAGGGAGGTTAAATTGAACTCGTTTCAGTGCAAAGTCGCTGTTGTGACCGGCGGAGGCAAAGGTATCGGTCGAGCCGTCGCCGGTTCGCTAGCAGAGAAGGGGGCAAGCGTCGTCGCGTGCGGTCGCGGCGAACGTCCCGATGATCTGCCCGACTGCATTTATTGGTGCCGGGCGGACGTGTCCGCGTTCGAAGATGTCGCTAGGTTGCGATACGAAACCGAGCGCGTTTTCGAGCGGGCCTCCATCATCGTCAACAATGCGGGCGTACAAATTGAAAAATCCGTAGTCGAAAGCACGGAAGACGACTGGAACCGGGTTGTTGGCACGAATTGCAAGGGCGTGTTCAATATGTGCCGAGAATTCATCCCGTCCCTGAAAACGGCCGGCGGCGGGTCGATTATAAATGTCGGATCAATTTCCGGCGATGCCGCGGACCCAAACATGGCGCTGTACAACGCGTCGAAAGGATTTGTTCATGCATTGACGCGTTCGATCGCGGTAGATCACGGTCCGGCAATTCGCTGCAACGCCATACGTCCGGGATGGATAATGACCGGCATGGCAGACTCGGCTTTCGCCATGGCGGCCGATCCCGAAGCTGCAATGAGAGACAGTCTTCTTCGGCACCCGAGCGGACGATTTGGCGTGCCGGAAGATGTCGCTCGGCTCGTTGTTTGGCTGGCATCGGACGAATCGGAATTCGTGAATGGCGCGTGCATTACAGCCGACGGCGGAATGACTGCGGCATCGCCGATTAGGCCGGGACTGATGTAGTTTTCAAATCACGTGAAATAGCGGCTAGTATAGCGAGTGCTGTTCTTGTCGGAAAATTGCGCCGCAATGCCGGGCGAACATAAAATTGCGGAACTTTTGCCTTTGCGACAACTGAGTTGAAAAATCGAGCCGGGAAATCCCTCGGCTCGCCGTCGGCTTCTTGGACTTTCCGGCGCCGGACTGCATTTAATTCCATCGGTCGCCCGCTTAGGCGGTGTTGCGAGGAACGCCAGCACCGCCCTTAAATTGTACTTCGCGAATAGCCGCAGCTTGGCTTCTTGTTCAGCTCGGAACGCACGTTTGCGCCGGAGCCGGTTTCGTTTTTGTCGGCAATGGAATCGGAGAGTGCCGCGGTCGAGAGTATCCGGACCGTGCCGATCCAATAGATTCCGGCCCGAGGGGAGTCGGGAAGGGATGCGCCCGCCAAGGTCTAGCTGCGCGCGTTCGCACGGCACTCTCAGTATTCGCCGTCTCCCGCGCGTGCTTGCTTGCGCAGAAATTGTCGAATGCCGAGGTCTAGGAAGGGTCGCGGCGGCAAGCAGGGTGCCGAAACTCGCGCCCTTGGTCATCGGGCCAATGTCGCATGACAGAACTGCATAAAGACGGTCTCCGAATTCTCCGAACACGGCGCCTTGATCGCGCGTATTTGCTACGGAACCGCCCTACGAATTCGGCAGACCCAGTGAAGCTAGGTATGGCCAGCGCGATTTGATGGCGTCGATATGCGTTTGCCGCGCCCAAGCCACATTGCGAACCGCAACTGTGCCTTTGGGATCGTTCGTGAAGGCATTGCGGAAGAGCAACCGGCCGTCCCGTGTCAGCCGGATCGGGGCCCCGTTGGCGGAAGCGCTTAAAATGGCGAATTCGTCGCGCAAACCGAATTGCCGGAGCTGCTCTTCGGGCAAGGGCTCCGACATGCTGGCATAGGTGGATATGACGAAGTATCGTCGACGGGCAATGCCGAGATGCCGGAGCAGAGTGTCGGCAGCCAGCACGACTCGCTCTGAGCGAATTTGGCCCGTTGCGGTGGTAACCGTGAATCCGCGCTTGCGTTTTTCAATTCGGTTGACCGTAGGTTCTTCGAAAAAGGTGACGTTGGCAGGCAGCGCTTTTTCTCGGTCGAAACCGCATTGAACAGCTTCGAATAAAGACTGTGGACAAGCATCCTCCGGGCGCGGTCATAGATGCCGACACACGTGCTGAATTAGGATTTAAGCCGCAAAATTAGAAAAATGACCTGACGTTGCCGCTTCTAATTCCGGCTTCGGCTGTCGCCTGCGAGCATGACTATTTCGAAAAAGAAGTTTATGGTTTCGAAAGCCAAAGGGAATTCTTACGGTCACATGCCAACACTCGATACCGAAACTGTGTTCCGGAGTATTTTTGGTTGTTATGGTCTGCGTACGAATTCGTTCGGCGTTGCTCTAGTCGGACGCCTTTCGTTTCTATAACCTCGGGCTTGAAAACCGGGAGAGCAATTTCCAATGAATAAACCATTAAATTTCGCCAGCGCATCCAAGGCAACTATCGAAAGCCTTGCTCCATGATACGGCTCGCGATGAGGGATGATCTGGAGATTTCTTTAGGCATTGAAGAAGAATTCTTTCTCGTTGACCCTGAAACACGCGATCTGATTTCTGATCCCGATCCCGCTATTTTTGGCGATTGCGAGGAGTATTGCGGACCGCACAAGGTGGTGCACGAATTTTTGCGATCTCAAATCGAAACCAATACGAAAGTGTGCGCTACTGTGGCAGAGCTTCGAGAAGCCGTAAGCGAAACCAGGCGCGTTGTCATAAGTGCGGCCGAGAAGCACGGCGCGGCCGTCTTGGCGTCGTCCACGCACCCTTTCGCCGCTTGGGCGCAGCAGAAAACTACGCCCAAGAATCGCTACGAGAATTTCACAGCCAGATTTCAGGACGTAGTTCGCCGATTGCTAGTCGGCGGAATGCACATTCATGTCGGCTTCGGCGACCCTGATACGCGCATACGAGTTATGACCGCAATTCGACGCTACCTGCCTGTTTTTCACGCTCTTTCGACTTCTTCGCCCTTTAGCGGCGGTCGCGAAACGGGCTTCAAGTCCTGGCGGCTTGCAATCGTCGGAAGCCTTCCGCGTACCGGAATTCCCAGTCCGCTTCGTTCATGGGCCGAATACGACCGGATGGTCGCGAACTATAGGCGCATGAATTTCCTCGGCGACGGAAGCGAGCTATGGTGGGACATCCGTCCCTCGCATTCGTTTCCGACTGTAGAAATGAGGATATGCGATGTTTGCCCTCGGATGGAGGATGGCGTTTGCATTGCAGCGCTTTACGCGTCGCTCATCCGGATGCTGGTGCGCAAGGAACAAAGCGGTTTGCTTCCAACGGAGCCGCTTACTGAAATTATAGCGGAGAACCGCTGGATCGCGCAGCGATACGGCGTTTTCGCCTTCTTCGGCGATGCGACTCAGGGCGGCCAAGCCGATATCGACGATTTCATGAACGAACTCATCGGCGAGATTGGATCTGACGCCGAAGCTCTTGGCTGCGAGGCCGAGGTACGCCATGCCCTGAAAATTGTCAGGGAGGGCGCCGGCGCCGATCGGCAGCTCGACCTTTTCCGGTTACGGCGGCTGGAGGGCGACGACACAACGGAGGCGCTTCGCCGCGTGGTTGATCTTGTCATATCGGAAACCCGCGAGGGCATTTGAATATCGTATATGGGCCGCGGTGTTGAGCGCGTCGCAAAACTTGTTTGGCAGGCTCTACGACATCGAATTCGGCGAATTTTCGTTGGTCCTGTCCGGGACTGAGCTTTTGCCGTTCCGCTAGCGCCGCTTTTGCGTGGGAAGGGCTTGCGTTCGCGATCCCGCCGGAAATCAGCGAGCTGAATTGAATCCTTGAGGCGTGTCGGATTGAGGCCTAGTGGGCTCGGTGTTCGCAGCGACAGCGATGGCACGAAACTGGAGCCCTATGTCTTGACATGCACGTTCAAATTCGTCTCGGACGCCCTCCCGGCCTTCCTACCTGGGAACTGAACGGCATTCTTATCTGCAGCATCCGTCTCTTTGTTCACGTGCGAGCCACCGATTGCCCGCAAGCCTGAATCGCCGTCGGCTCAAGAGCCATAATGGCAATGCCATCGGACAACCGCGACCTGAAGCACCGGCTGCGCCCGACTCCTGCCTTCGGAAATGACTGTCGTCGATTAAAGCAGTGGTCAAGTCATGTTTCGGAAATGCGAGCCAGCTAGAATAAATTGACCACTGCGTACGGATAACCAGTAAAAATAGGATCCATGTATCCGGTTGGCGCGGAAGGCCGATCCCACAGGTACCGCTTCGGCCACCGCTATCCGGCCCTGTGCGCGTTTTGGATCGCGTTGGTCACTCGAAGGTCGGTTCGGCTCGGGCGTCCCATCGCAGAGGTCGGCGGGAAGAGCGGTTCGAACGACGACAATTCCTTGTCGGGCAATTCAGTTTTAAGCGGACTCGCATGTGACTAAGCCGTTCCCGAGCAGTATCGATTCAACTCACGCAAAATTAAAGGCATAATGCCTAAAATGACGAGCGCATGCGCAGTTTGCAACTATTTCGCGCAGTTGCTCGCGATCAAGGCATTCTAGTTTTCTTTCGGGATTGAAAATTCGTAAATTGTATAAACGAATAGCGATACATAAAGTGCCTGAAATTGTTTGAAACTGCTAAATTTGAAATACTTTTTTGTCGAGGAAGTCACAACTGCGCAACAATCGATGCCAGTTCGCCTAGGCCGATCACTTCGATTCCATCGCCAATCGGATACTTTTCGTCCCCAGAATAGACGACGAAGCTGCGCACCGGACCGACATCTTCGCGAGCAAAATGAAATCCTTTTTCTGGCTTCGGCGCACGGCCGCGCTTGATTTCAATTGCCCAGAGATTCCCTCCGGGCAACTCCAAGACAAGGTCGATCTCGGCTCCGGCAGCTGTTCGGTAAAAAAAAGCGTTCACGCGTTCCGGTGCCGCACCAAGCAGGGTCTCCGTTACAAATCCTTCCCAGCTTCCGCCGGCGACCGGATGACTTAGCACCGCTTCACGGTCTTCGAGGCCAAGCAAAGAGTGCACAATTCCGCTGTCGCGCACAATGACTTTCGGTGATTTTACCAGGCGCTTGCCGACATTGGCATGAAAGGGCGGAAGGCGCCGAACCAGGAGGAGGTCGACAAGCAAATCGAGATAACGGGCGACCGTTTTGCCATCTATACTCAGGCCGCGCGCTAGTTTAGCCGCATTGACCGTACTGCATTGCAAATGCGCAAGCATGGTCCAGAAGCGTCGCAAGGTTTCGGCCGGTATGCGCGGACCGAGTTGCGGTATATCGCGTTCTAGGTAAGTACGAATGAAATTCTCACGCCATACTGCGCTTGCCCGGTCGCTTTCCGATAGAAAGCTGTCCGGGAATCCTCCTCTGATCCAGAGGCTCTCTCGCGAATCGCCTCCGATTTCGAGTACGTTGAACGGACCTAGTTCGACATAGGCTATGCGTCCTGCCAGGGATTCGCCCGACTGTTCGAGCAGGTCCATCGAAGCCGAACCCAACAGTAGAAATCGGCCCGTGCGAAAGCCGCGGCGTCGCCCACGGTCAATGAGGCCGCGAAGTATTTCGAACAGTTCAGGCACTCGTTGGATCTCGTCCAGTATTACTAGTTTATTTTCATGGGCGGACAAGTAAAGAGCGGCATCAGACAGCTTCGTTCGGTCCGCCGGATCTTCCAGGTCGAGATAGACGCTCGTTCGTGTCTCGGCGATACATTCGGCCATAGTCGTTTTTCCGGCCTGACGGGGGCCGAGCAAAACCACGGCCGGAAATTGATCCAGCCTTTCGCAGACAAGATTCGACTTTTGACGGAGTATCATCCTTGCAAATATGGCGCTTAGAGCCTTAATTGCAAGGAAAAATTCAAGAAATCAAATTCAACATAGCCCAATGACCTTCGTATGTCCGACTATCTGGGAAAATTTCGACAGTGCCGAACTCAAATGTTTTTTACAGCACCAGGGCATATTGAGAGTCTACGCATAATCTCTGTCAGAAGCGTTCCGTGGAAGATTCAATTTTGACGCGATACTTGGAAATGAAAAGCGGATCGGCCTGCTGATATTTCATATTTCGAGACAAGATAGCTGAAACTTTAGCGGCAGGCCGCCAATTGTTCGAATTTGAACTACAGAGAATAGAACGACGAGCATAGGCGCAAATTTCTTACAGCTTGAAATGGCGACAATGCAATCTGGGCGAGCCTTGGTCGCTTTCCAGAAAAAAATTTCTAAGCTTCCGACTTTTATGTGTGGAATTTCTTACTCGTCATTTATTCTGATTCCGGTAGGGATGAGCGGTGAAACAGGATGCAAATATGCTCGCGGCACTTTCGGATATCGAAGAGGAAACGGAAACTGGCGAACCACCAAGAGCGGAGACGGCAAATGAGGCTTATGTTCCGTCTATACAAAGAGTACTCGAAGCGGTTGAAAGCTGCAGTTCGGGTTTTGGTAAACCCGCCAAACTCGGGGGCGTAGTTGCAGCGCTGTCGATTCGCGCTCCGAATTTAGCCGAAAGTACCGTCAATTTGGAATTGTGCGCTATGCGACAGTTCTGCGGGCGAATGCTCGATCGGCGCGAATTGGCAAAAGAACGCGGTGAACACGTCGTGCCCTGGCAAGTCATTCCGGAAAACCTCAATGCGCCTGAGTGGACCGTCGATACTTCGTGGTCGGAGTTCGAGAAATTGTCTGCCAAATTAAGACGGGCCAAATACGCGGATCTTTTCGAAATTGGGTTGCGACTCGGCAAACTAGCCATAGAGCGAGACAAGCTGCGTAGCGGACTTGGCCCCAATCCCGGCGTTGTCTTTGAACTGGGAAACATCAAAAGAGGTTGGCCGGTTGCGGATGCAAAACGCAAACCTAAAGGGAATTGGGAGAACATCGGTAGGCAAGAACTGGAAATTCTTTTGGCGCTTCTGCCGGGCAGCAACGCAAATTTCGGAATTGATACTCTAGGCGGCGGCCGTTTCGACGCGAATGGAATGGCAAAATTGCTGGCTTGGGCATCCTGGCTCACGGGAATGCGCGCGATAGAGATTTTCAGGTGCAGGATTGTGGTCGCATCTTCGACACTGAAGGTTGGTCGCGCTGAGAAGTTTGAAATTCTTTCCGATCCAATCAACGCTTTCAAGAATAATTTTCTTGTCGAATTCGACAATTTCGGGAACCGCGACCCCCGCGATATCGGCGATTCTGCCCGCGAAGCGGCAGCGAAGGCAGGCATGCCGCCCATGCTATTGATAGAATCCGCGAAAACCGGTTGCTCGTCGCCCAAAATCGACAATCGGCTTCGCATTCAGATTCTCGAAGGGATTGCCTCGGACGACCTCGGCGTGCTTTGCCTTGCTTCGCAACTGCGGCATCAAAAAATCGGTTCGGATCGATTTTCGATAATCCGAAGCAATTGCTCTCGCAGGTTAAAATGCGCCTCGATGCGAGCATTTCCCGAAAGGCTCGATCCGATTACGCTGCACTATTTCCGGCACGCATTCGCAGACTCGGCTAGACGATTGCTAACCCCGCCTCAGGTAGCGGCCCTTATGGGCCACACATCCCTAGTTACGGCGCGCGGATACGGGGGCAAATTCGTACGCCGTTCGAAATACGCCGAGCGCACCCGCTGGCTTCCGCGGCACGACCCGAAGCAGGCGAAAATGCTGGAGACCGCGTGGAACCCGACACCCGAATTCGGAAGTGATGTTGCGGAGCCGAGCCCGATGCCAACGATGACGTAATGCGCGAACTATCTTCGCCGCCCGATTTAGCAGGTGGCTCTCTGGTATCGACCAAATTGAAGCGCTGGTCGTATCAGTGGCATACATTGCGGCCTAATTCGCCTATTCTTGAAATTTCGCGCGAAGCGAAGCTCCGATCGAGGCGGGCGCGGTCTTGGATTCGAACATATCGCGAATCAACTCTTCGGCTCTTTTCCCCTTTAAGCAGAAACGCGTGAGCTGTCTGAATTTCGCCAGAAGGCTTTCGCGAGACATCGGATTTGTCGGGTCTCCCCAAGGAGCTTCGACTCGTATGCTGTCGCATTTGCTTCCATGAGCGATTGTAACTTTTGCGCCGGCGAGAGCTGGAAACAGTTGCGCCATTTCGCCATCCAAACTTACTTGAACGCGTTTAGCCAACCGGCGAACTTCTCGGTCGACCAGATGCCGGCTATCCATGGGCAGAAGAGATTTTGTGCCGTGAAGGATCGCCAGGGAAACGCAGAACGGAATCGAGAACTGTGCTTCGGATTCTGAAGTTGGCGCGGGGAGGTTGGAAATCTTGACGGCTTGTCGAAAGGTGCCGATAGAAATCTTTTCTATTGATGCCGGTTCGATTTCGCTTTTCCTCACCAGCGAAACAGCTCCGTCGATCGCCGCGTGCGTCCACCGGCAGCAAGCGTAGGGCTTGAAGAACAGCCCGTTGATGGATTCAAATTCATCGATCTTGGCGATCAGCCGGTCTCGGTCATAGAGAATTCCCTGGTCGAAGGCGTTCGGGTAGCCTTTAAACCCTTCGCGCGCCAGCGGAACGGCTTCGAGGCCGGTGTAGACCGACCAGGCGATGCCTTCCTTGACATCCGACCCGGCAAATCCGTGATGCTTGGCGGCGGAAACTCTGGGCGCGTGCTGTTCAGCTATTAGTATTGCGTTCGCTACGGACGGAGAATCAAGTTCAAATAGCTTGGCGGCGGCTACCGCCGCTCCTACGCCGGACCATCGTCCGCTGACGGTCGAACGATGGAAATCGGGGTTTCTCGCCATCGCGACCCGCACCGCCGCGTCCAGTCCCAAAGCGACTGCGGCAATGAATTCGCCTCGCGTCGGCGCGGTATGTTCCGCCGCCGCTAAAGCTGCGCAGACCGCTGCCGCCCCCGGGTGTCCCGCCGCCATTCTATGGCCGTCGTCGACATCCAGCGCTGTAGCCGCCATTGCGTTGGCCGCCGCTGCGGCAGGCAATCTGGCGGTTGCTCCGTCGAACCATACCGAAGAAGGTTGCGAACGAGTATTTTCGGCAAAGGCTCTTCGCATCGAAGCTGAACTCCTTTGGCCGAAACCGGCCGCCGCCGCTCCTATGGCGTCGAGCACGCAGTCCCACGCTCGTTCGCGAGAATCGGGAGGGATATCATTCTCCGTAGTTTCGACAATAAATTCTGCGAGTGCGTCAATAGCTCGTACGTCCAATTCCTGAATCTCCGGTCGTTACTCGCCCACGCGAAAATCATCCATATTTCGAACATGGTCGTTCGCCATGAGCGATTCTGAAATTTCACTCTTGGCTCGCGATTTTTCGGCCCGTTTCAAAGGGCCCGCGGAACGCATTGCAATTCCTGTTCGAGTGCCTTGAGGCTGCAAAAGGCGGGCCTACTCGATCGAGCGGCTAGCCGACGACCGAAAAGCTGCTCTCCCTGTTGATTTTTCTTTTTCGGCTGCAAAACGCCATGTCGAGCTTAAATTCCATATTCGGAAGTTCATATTGAAGCGGGCATGCATCGTGATCGTTTCCCGCTTCGCAGTAGTCGATCAGCGATTTCATCATCATGCCGACAACCGGTGCGTTTTTGAACTGGTTTCCGCTCGTTCCGACCGCCATGTAGAATCCCTTTAGATCCGAACAATCGTAGATTGGTATCCAATCGTCGGATACGTCGTATAGATCGACGATTCCCTGAACCGAGTTCGGAACGCGCATTTCCGGGAAGCGCTGGGCGCCGCGCAAAGCCTGTAGGCGGGCTTGCTCGCTCAGGTTCGTGTCGTAGTCGTCGGGGTCGACCCAGTGCATGGCGTCGCATTCGGGTTCCTCGCTACCGAACAGGATGTGATTCCCGACCTCGGGACGCCAGTAGCCTCCGATGTCGGCATCGGAACCGATCAGCCCGAATTTCTCGAAGTCGAACCCTTCCGGCGAAGGAACATGCGCAACCTCGACCCGTAGCGCCTTCGTGCCAATATTCATGCCCTCGCTAACCCCGGCCATGTCGTTGACCTTGTACGAATGAGGTCCGGCGGCATTAACTACGACATTCGATTCAATCGTTTCCCCGGAGTCCAGTTCGACGCCCTCGACCCGGCCTCGAGCGCGATTGACTCCTACGATCCTTTGCCCGGTTAGAATGTCGGCGCCGTTCCTGGACGCGGCCGCGGCGATATTCTGGGTAGCCAATTGCGGGTCGTTGATAAATCCGGCCTTCGGGAAATACAGGACGTAGCGCATGTCGCCGTCTGAGCATCCGAATTCGGGGTCATCGGCCGGTTTTGCCGGGTGAAAGTGCCCTGGATCGATGACGGGAAGCATCGCCCGCATCTTGCTGGGCGTCCAGACTTCGTAGGGAATGTCCAACTGGTTCGCGATTTCTTCGAGCTTGATGCCGTAATTGTTGCTCTCGAAACAAGTATAGATGCATCCGAATTCGCGGTAGATGGCGAGCGGTTCGCTCTCATTCGGAGCGATGTACTCCCGCCAGTCCTCCCAGAACGGGTAGTTGGACTTAGCGAGCGCCGCACCATTTAAAGTCGAATAGTGCGTGCGCACAATTGCGCACGAATTACACGTCGAACCTGAGCCTATCACGGCGTTTTTTTCGAAAACCGCTACGGATTTCGACGATTTTGCCAATTCGTATGCGATTGCCGAACCTATTATGCCGCCGCCGATTATGACTGCATCGTATTTCCGTCTCATGGGCATGCTCCGCTGAGTAAAACTATCCGAAACTTCCCGCAAAGCGATCTGTCGCATTCGCCTGTCAATGGAAATCGCGGAACCGAGACCGCACTTTAGTCTCGATAGTCTGGAACATTCAATTGTCCGCGGCGCGAGATACCAAATTTCGAGATGGATTCGACAAATCCGAGGCTGGAACTTGCGGCGCAATGGTTTTGCGCGGACTTGCCGTAGAATCTGTTGGCCCGCTTTAGCATTTGAGATGCTCCGTTGCGGTTTGCAAATGCGACTCCTTCCGTAGATTCGAACCAATAGTTGCAGAATGCCTTAATGCCTTCTAAACCGCAGGTCGCTTCCCCTGAAATGATGCCGACCTGCGGGGGAGTACCGTAAAAATAATCCGCAAATGAATATTGGCATAGTTTCATCCGCGAATTCGATGGGGAATTTATGACATGCCTATGAAAAGTCCTTATTTCATATTAGGTTAACATTGGACATAGCAGCAGTGTTTCATAAGGCGGAGGAGGATTCTCCTACATCGGACGGAATGAGTTTTCCAAGCTCCCAGGTTTTTTTCCTTTATTTTTTACAACGATCCTGAAACCGTTTCCGCGCCAGAAGCCGGCCGGTTCCAAGCTTCCACGATATATGCCATTCGCCTTCATCCTGTTGCTTGAGAAGCAACCGCCTCTCAGAACCCTTCTGACCGAGGGTCCGGCATCTAGGTCTTCACGACCGTCGTTGCGATAGGGATATGCGAAGGAAGGTGTTCCCATGTCCTCGCCCCAGAGCGTCGTTGTCCACTCCCATACCTGCCCGGCCATATCCATGCATCCAAACGTTGATACGCCTTCGGGGAAAATGCCGACGGAACAGACTTCGTTCAGTCCCGCTTCTTCTCCGTTCGCATGCCCTGCGGCCCATTCCGCACCCCAGGGGTAATGCCATCCTCGTGACCCGCGCGCGGCCACCTCCCATTCGGGTTCGGTAGGCAAACGTACAATCTCGTGAGCTCCGATTCGGCCTGCGGCCCGCCATTCGGATGTCAACCAGGCGCAATAGCCCATCGCGTCATGCCATGTCAGGTCGACGGCAGGGGCGTTGGCGAATTCGCGTCGTGTCGCATCGGCTGACCGCCACGGCCGCCCCGTGGCAGTCGCAAACTCCTGGTAGGCGGAATTGGTGACAGGATAAGCGCCGATGCGGTAATCCTCGACGCTCCAGTCATGCTCAGGCTGGGAATTTGGGTGGGCGCCGCCGCCTATCCGAAATGTACCTGCGGGCACCCCGACTAGTTTGTCAAGCTCGCGTGGATCTCCTAGCAGCGCCAGGGCTTGTCCAAACATTCTGCGGAGTTCCACCGGAAGGCCGCCGCGTTCGATTCCGGCCGCCAGGGCCATGCGAACGATTTCCGAGTCCGGCTCTCCGGTTTTAACGAGACGCGAGGCAAGCAGCAGCATCCGGGGATCCGGATTTTCCGTCATCAATCCCCGAACCAACGCGGCTGCCCTTTCCGACCCTGCCGGCAAAACAAGCGCGAAAAGGGTCATGGAACCAATCCATCTATCGGTGCGGTCCGAAATCCGTGAGACAACCTGGTCAATCGGCTCGGTAGCTAGGTGGCGGGCTGCCAGGACGTCTCTCAGCCAGCGTTGCGCGAACATGCGGTCCAACGCGACATGGTTCGAAGCAAACAAGGAAGCTCGCTCGGCATCGCCTCCGACTTGCCGCGCCGCATTCTCCGCCAACCGCTGCGCTTTGTTCGTTCCAACCAGCGAACGAACTTGTTCCCAAGGAGGCGCATCAATCCCGGAAACAGCCCAAAGGGCAAACGGACCGGGCCACCGCGCCACGTTCCGTTCCGGTTCCTTGAACCCTAATCGCTCGCACAACGCCCTGCATTCCATGCCTGGTAACGGCATCAGATCGTGCTTGGCGAGGTCGGGCGGCAACGCCAATGCGGCAATGGTTTCGGTTTCTCCCGTCACCAGAAGTCGGGAATCCGGATTGCAACGCAGCCAAGTCATGGCTTGTTCGAGCAGACGTCCGGCCCGGTCCGCCGCCAGATGGTCAAGCCCGTCAAGAATCGCCATGACAGCGGTGTGGTCCCCGCCTCGTCTGAATCGAAACCCGGCTTGGCCATCATCGCTGAGGTCGACCGAAATGACGGTAGGAAGCGGCGCGCTCCAACGCTCGCGCAGGAAAAGGCCATCATCATTGCGGCATACGGAACGGTTCAGCCGGCCCAAATTGAAAACCGGGTCGCCGCTGGATTCACCTTTCAGGCAAGCTTTAAGCTCTTGGACGAATACTGTCTTGCCGCCGCCGCGTGGCGCACGAAGCAGCACGGCACGGTTTTTCGCGACAATTTCCACTGCGCCGAACCGGATCGTCGGGCCGTGGCCGCCTTGGTCGTCTTGGAGCGAGCGCAGACCCTTCGCGGCTTTGTCTTCATGGCTAAAGGCCACTATCCTCGGCATGTATCCGGCGGCGTGCCCGACTGCTCCGAGCGACGGATGATCGAAGAGAACCCTGCCGGAGCGAATCATTTGAAGAGGGCTGCGACCGACGGGTCATGAAATCGCTGGATTTCGATCGCATAGCCTCCGGGATCCTCAAAAAAGAAGTGTTCGCAAAAGCGGCCGCGCTTGATTTCCGAGAGACCCGGCACATTCGCGGCGATCATTCGGGAGTGCCAGCCGGCAATATCTTCCGAAACGATTGTCAACAGGGCTGCGCTTTTTTCCCGGGGTTCAAGGTGCCCGCTGCTACCGTCAACAATTCCGAAGTAGGCGGTGCCCGCCACCCTGTAGATACGAGCAACGCCCTGGTCCAGCACCAGATCAAATCCCAGCGTGTCTTCGTAAAAGGGGGCGACGGCGAAAATATCCTCGTAATAGTAGAATGTAATTGCGCATTCCGCATTCATCGCATGTCCTTTGGATGCCGCGTCAGAATACATGAAGGGTCCCGCTGTGATCGAGCGAAAGCCCCTTGAGTTCGGTTGCGTGAGCCATGCAGACCTTGGGATAAAACAGGTACAGCCAGTGCGGGTGGCGGCTCAAGTGCGCAAGGCACTCCCCGTACGCCTGCGCGCGCATCCCGGGATCAAGAATCCTTCGCGCCGAATTGAAAAGGTCGTTCGCGCGCGGGTCGTCCACGCCCTGCCACCACACTGACGCCGTTTCAGAGCTGATCTTGTCGTCCAGGACGCGGAAAGTGCTTCGCGGGGAGGAATCGAAGATTGCAAGGTCTCCCATTTCCTTGCGTCCGAGCTGACGGGCGTATTCAGGCCTGTCCGGTTCTATTTGAACGTCGACGTGAAATCCGATCTCTCCTAGCGCCTCCGCTATGAAATTCGCAATCTCCGGTGCGCGTTCCGGCATGAATTCCGGGCTTCGCAAGACAACTTCGGCGGGCGCGCCGGATTCCAGCAATATTGTCCGCGCGCGGGCGGGATCATGGGCGATGGGGGCCGGCCCCGCTTCCGCGTAGCCGAGGTGAAATGGGCTGACCACCGTCGTCGCCGGGCTTGCAAGGCCGCCCATGACTCCAGAAACCAGAGCATCCCGGTCGATGGCCAGATTCGCGGCCAGCCGCGCCTCGGGCCAGGCAAACGGGCCGGTCCGACCGTTCATGAACGCGGTGACGGTGAGATTCGCGTCGGATTCGACCCAGTTGAATCCTTCAAGGCTTCTACGCGGAACGGACAGTTTTTCCAGCTGCATCGAGCAATTCACGGTGCCGTCCCGCAGAGAGGCCAGCCTGTCTTCCGCACGGCGCATCGACAAAAAATCCGCGCGTTTCCCGGTCCCGGACGCGGGAGCCAGGCGCACCCGGACGCCTGGTTCGTATTCGACGACCTTCCACGCCCCGGTCCCCAGCGTGGGCAGACCGGACTTGTCGAGCGCAGAAACGTGGAATTCTGCGAAAATGTCGACCAGATCGGGAAACGGCGATGCCGTCCTGACTTGGAGAATATCACGGGCAGGCGTCTCTATTGCCGCGCCGTCTAGATAACGGGCATAGGACCACTTCATTCCGAACATGTCGACGGAATTCAGGATATTGTCGATGAAACCGGCGATGCATGCGGATGTGCAGGGGGTGCCGTCGTGAAATGTCGCGCCGGGCCGAATCTGGAACTGCCAGCAAAGGCCGTCGGGCGACAACTGCCACTTTTCAAGCAAGCTCGGGAAGACTCTTCCAGACCGCCAACGCAGCAGCGGTTCGCAGACCCAATTCTTCAACGTGAGGATGCTGGAATCATCGGTCACGCGGTCCTGAGAAAGGAATTCGACCCGCTCCATGGCGATTACCGTCCCGTTTGCGCGTGCCATCAGGCCGTCACAGCTCGCTCCGCCTGCGCGGGTTGAACCAGTCGGCCAGCGCATCGCCGATCAAGTTGAAGCACAAGACGGTTATCAGGATGGCGAACCCTGGGCCAAGCGCTGTCCAGGGGCTGGAGCGGACAAATTGCAGATTGGCTGAAACGTCGGCTCCCCACTCTGCGAGCGGCGGCTGCGCCCCGAGTCCCAGGAACCCGAGGCTCGCCGTTTGGAGGATGGCGCTGCCGACGCTGAGGGAGGCCTGCACCAGCAGGGGGCCGATGGCGTTGACGAGGACATGGCGCCAGAGAATCCGATGCTTGGGCAACCCTAGGGACACGGCAGCCTCGACATATGGCTTGACGGAAACGCCCAACGCCTGGCTGCGCGCCAAACGGGCAAACTGCGGCGCCAGCGTTATTGCGACCGCCAGCATGGCGTTCTGCAGGCTTGGGCCGAAGGCGGCAGCCAGGGCAATTGCCAGTACAAGGGCGGGAAATGAGAGGATGGCGTCGACAATTCGCATGATGACCATGTCCGCGATGCCGCCCAGGAATCCCGCTATGGTCCCAAAAAAGACGCCAACGATGAAAGCCACGACAACAACTCCCAATCCGATCGCCAATGTGTATCGGCCGCCGTGGATGATCCGGGCCAGCATGTCGCGCCCGAAGCTGTCGGTGCCGAACCAGTGGTCCGTGCTCGGCGGCTGTAGCCTTTCCGCCATGTTAAGTTCCAATGGCGAGGCGAGCCCGACAAACGGCCCAAAGAAAATCGCCACGAGCAGGCACGCAAGGACAGAAGTCCCAGCCGTTGCAAGCGTGTTGATCCTGAAAAACCGTATCAGGTCATTCACGGGCATTTACCTTATCTTGCTGCGGACCCGCGGGTCCAGCATCGCATGGATGATATCGACGACCACCGATGTCAGCATGAACAAGAGCGCAAAGACCAGGGTAGTTCCCTGGATGACCGGATAGTCCCGATTTCGTATTGCCTCGAACATGAACCGCCCGATCCCGGGCCAAGCGAAAATCGTCTCCGTCAGGATAGCCCCCCCGAGCATCTCCGCAAACTTCAGTCCGACAACGGTGATCGCGGGCAATAGCGAGTTTTGAAGCGCGTGGCCGTAAATCACCGTTTGCCAGGTCAAGCCCTTGGCACGCGCAGTCCGGATGTAGTCCTCGGTCATGACCTCCAGCATCGTCGTCCGCACGAACCGTCCGAGCGTCGCGGCCAGGAACGCGGCCAGTACCGAGGTCGGAAGCACCAAATGGGCGAGCACGCTTCGAACGGCGCCAGATTCGCCGCTGAGCCAAGCGTCGATTAACGCGAAGCCGGTTACCGGTTCGACAAAGAGATACGCGCTCATCCGCCCTGATACAGGCAAAAGCCCGAGCCAGGTCGCGAAGATCAACTGGAGGAGCAGAGCCAGCAGGAAGGCGGGAATCGATACGCCCACAAGGGATATGACCCTGACAAGGTGATCGAATCCGGAATTTGGTCGAGTCGCGGAGAGGACGCCGATCGGAATACCAATAACAATGGCAATCAGCACGGCAAACACGGAAATCTCCAATGTGGCCGGCAGCCGGGCCAATATTTCATCCGCTACCGGCTTGCCGGATTTGAGCGACCTACCCATGTCGCCCTGAAACAGGCCCGTCAAGTACTCGAGAAATTGCCGTAGCAGCGGGGCATCGAGATTCAATTGCGCGCGCAATGCGGCAACCTGGCTTTCGGTGGCGCCCGGACCGAGCAGCGTGACCGCCGGATCCCCCGGAATAAAGCGAACCAAAGAAAAAACGATCACCAGAACCACGAACAGCACCGGTATCAGCGCCAGCAGCCGCCGGACCAAGAATTCGAACATTTAGTCGTGTCGGTGTCGCGTACGGAAGAGCCAGCGCTCTTTAGGCGCTGGCTCAGGTATCTGCAGACTCAGTTTTTCGTTACGCTCCAGTATTCATTCAGCGGCGGCGCGCTGTTCACGACCAGCCCGTCGACATTGGACCGCGCGAAGACAATCAGCTTAGGACTGAACAGATACGCGCCCGGTACCCGGTTCACGAGCTGCTCCTGAATTTCGAAATAGAGCGCCCGGCGCTTGTCCATGTCTGATTCTTCCTGAGCGGAAAGGATCAGGTCATCAAGTTCCTTGTCTTCCGGCATCCGGAACGTCATGGCGCTATCCGCCAGTCCGGAATAATAGCCAATCGTGATATGGGCGTCTGGATCATTGTACCAGGGCTGCCGTCCATCGAGAGCGATCTTGTGCTCGCCGCCGGTATGCAGCGCCCGATAGGTCGGAAACTCAGTCTGCGCGATCTCGACGCCGATACCCACATCCGCGAGATTGGCGTGCACGAACGTGGCCAGCGCACCCCATAGCGACCCCTGGAAGCCGTAGAGCTTCAGATTCCAATCCGCGGGGTTGGCGCCGGCTTCCGCGAGCAATGCTCTGGCTTTTTCCGGATCGTAGCCCGGCGCCATCTCCGCTACTTTTGGATTGAAGGCCCAGCTGTTGGATGTCAATGGGCCGTAGACCCGGCTTGCCGTGCCGCCGAAGATGCCGGCAAGCAGCCCGTCGTAGTCGATTGCGTGTGCAACCGCGCGCCGGACCCTCACATCGTTAAACGGACTGTCGGGATGCGAGTTGTTGAATTCCAGCTGTCGAATGATCTGGCTAGGGCTTTCCAGAATCTGGATATCCGGGTTTTCCGCAAAAGCCGCCATTTCTTCGAGTGGAACCGCGGAAAGCTGTCCCGATTGCTGGATTACGTCAATGCCGCCGTTTTCCAATTCCAGGCGTCGGGTCGATGCTTCGGGTATCACGCTGTATATCAAGCGCGAAAGTTTCGGAGCGCCGCGGAAGTAGTCGGGGTTCGCATCCAGGACAACACGGGTGTCCGCCTGATAGTCGCGAAACTTGAACGGTCCGGTGCCAACCGGGTTATTGGTGAAGTCTTCACCGTGCTCCGCCACCGCCGAGGGGCTTACTATTGCCGACTGCGGCTGCGCGAGGATTGACATGAATGCAGGATACGGCCGGGAGAGCGAAATCGTCAGTTCAGTCGGCGAGTTGACGTCAATACTCTCGATGATGCCGAGCGTGGCCTTCACGTAGGCATTCAACTCCATGGTCCGTTCAAACGAGAACTTTACGGATTCAGCGTCAAACGGCGTCCCGTCATGGAACATCACATCGTCCCGAAGGACGAAATCGAAGGTTTTGCCGTCTTCGGAAATCGTCCAGCTCTCGGCTAGGCGGCCTTCCAGCTCGCTGAACTCCGGAGGCGTCCAAGCAACCAGCGTGTCAAAGACATTCAGGATGATTTCGCTTCCAATCGGCCAAGCCCTGTTCGTGCCCGGCTCTAGCCCCCTGGGGTCTGACGGAACAGCGACTACCAGCGTCGACGCCTCCTGCGCGTCGGCGGCGCCCGCCGCCAAGCAAGAAGCGACAAGGGCGTTGACCACAATTTTCCTAAGTTTCATTTTTTCCTCCCAGTTGCTGAATGAAGATTGCCGCCTGCAGAGCGAGATTCGGTTGATGATTCATCCAGTCCAGCGAACTGCACTCCGCGGCTCGAGGCCGGCCGGAGCAATGATACCCCCTCCTCCCAAGTGCCTCCGTAACCTGTTTCCGCGACGGTCGTCTAGCTAGCGGCATTTCCAAGCGAACTGCGCCGGAGCTAGGGTATTGCTCCGCGCCTTACCGGTCTTCTAGGATCGGAAACCCACTGCGACCAGGATCCGGGATACATGGAGGCATCGATTCCGATCGAGGCCAAGGCCAGAACCGTATGAGCCGCCGACATCCCAGCCCCGCAATAGACTCCAACAGGTCGCTTCCCGTCAACGCCGTACCCCAAGTACAGCTCACCTAGCGTAGCGCTGTCCGTAAAATACCCGTGGTCGGTTACGTTGTCAAGTGTGGGCGCGCTGACCGCGCCGGGGATGTGGCCGCGTTTTGGGTCCCCGCCGGTCCGGGCGCCGCCGATGTAGTTCGGGCGGATCCGAGAATCAAGCAAGACCCCTTCTCTGACGAAATAGCGCGCTTGGTCCGCTCCGAATTCGGGCATGTTCCCCGGAGCCAGATCTATTAAACTGCTGGAGGCACTCGCTCTTTCCCGCGACACGGGAAGGTTTTCCGCCAGCCACCCTGACAACCCTCCGTCTAGGACGCGGACATCGGAGAGACCTGCCCATTTCAGCACCCACCATCCTCTCGCGGCGGTCAAGCTGCGGTCGCTATCGTAAAGGACAACGGTCCGGTTATGGGACAACCCCCAGGAACGGGCCGCCTCTTGCAGATTATCTATGTCCGGCAACGGGCGGTCCCCGCTGGTCGCCGTCGCCTTGGCTGCGAAGTCGGAATAGGCTTCGGCATCGACGGCGCCCGGAATCCATCGGCCGCACTGCGAATCCCTGCCCGTGTACGGGCAAACGGACTGTACAGCCAGAATGGACGGCGGGCTGTCGCTCTGCAGCATGTTCATTAGATCAGCAGGCGCGACCAAGGATTTATTCCGCAATTCCAACAATTCTTGCTTGCCCATGGCGCACCCTTGCCTTCATTATGCCAAGTATAACCATAACGTGGAAATTGCCAATAACATGCACTGAATCAGCAATTGCGTCGAATTCCGAAGGGGAACTCGGCAAATTGCGCGTCCTCTCCGTAAGAAATCTCGCCGCGTCCTTTCGGCTTGCCGGTGGATGGAACACGGTTGTCGATGGCGTGAGTTTTGATATCGGGGTTGGAAAAACCGTTGCCCTGGTCGGTGAATCCGGTTCAGGAAAGAGTGTTACCGCTTTGTCAATCATGGGGCTGCTCCCCCGGAAATCCACTCGAATCACTGGTCAGGCCATTCTTGACGGAACTGACCTGCTTAGCCTTTCCGACAAGGAAATGGAACAGTTTCGCGGAAATCGAATAGCGATGATCTTTCAGGAGCCGATGACCAGTCTCAATCCAGTCTATTCCGTAGGCAGGCAAATTGCCGAATCCCTGGTACGGCACCAGGGAATGGCCAGGCGAGAGGCCTTGAGAGAGGCCGTGCGATTGATGGAAAGGGTTCGGATTCCCGCCGCGGCATCCCGCGCACGCGAATACCCGCACGAAATGTCCGGCGGCATGTTGCAGCGCGTGATGATCGCGGCCGCTCTTGCCTGCCGCCCGCGGCTGCTGATCGCGGATGAACCTACAACAGCGCTTGACGTAACGATCCAGGCCCAAATCCTTCAGCTTATCAAGGAACTTCAGGATGAACGGGAAATGGGCGTTCTGTTCATTACCCACGACATGGGCGTGGTCGCGGAAACCGCGGATCGGACAGTTGTCATGTTCCGGTCCAAGATGCTGGAACAGGGGAGCACAAGCGAAGTCTTCTCAGGTCCCCGAACGAGTTATACGCGAACCTTGTTGGCCGCTGCCCCGCGCCTAGGCGAAATGGCCCACACATCTTCGCCTCAGCCCTATAATTTGCCTGGTTGTTCCGCGCATTCGAACTCCGCGCATCGACGCGACACCGTGAACCGGCGGGAGCCTCCGTTGCTGAGCGTCCAGAACCTGTCTACGCGGTTCGATATTCGCAGGGGGCTGCTCGGACGGGTCGTGGGGCGCATCCATGCTGTCGAAGACGTATCATTTGACGTGGCGCAAGGCGAAACACTGGCGCTGGTCGGAGAATCAGGTTGCGGAAAGTCAACCACGGGCCGTTCCATCCTCCGCCTGGTCGAGCCATGTGGAGGCAAGATCGTCATGTCGGGGCGGAATCTTAGCACGCTCTCCAATTCGGCCATGAAACGGCAACGCCGGTCGATGCAAATGATCTTCCAGGATCCCTTCTCCAGCTTGAACCCTAGAATGCGGGTGGGCGAGGCGATCATGGAGCCGATGATTCACCACGGAATTGCAACCCGCCGGGAAGCCGGCAAAAGAGTCTCCGCCCTTCTGGAGCAGGTCGGACTGTCGCCAGACATGGCCAATCTTTGGCCGCATGAATTCTCCGGCGGCCAGCGTCAGCGTATTGCAATCGCGCGCACGCTGGCACTTAATCCGGCTCTGATCGTCGCCGATGAATCAGTTTCGGCTCTCGACGCGACCATCAAGGCGCAGGTTGTGAACCTGATGATGGAACTGCAGGAGCGACTCGGCCTTTCGTTCCTGTTCATTTCGCACGACATGGCTGTCGTAGAGCGCGTCAGCCACCGCGTCGCGGTGATGCTGCTTGGCGAAATCGTTGAAATCGGCCCCCGCGACATGGTTTTCAATTCGCCGCAACACCCCTATACTAGGCGCTTGCTGTCGTCGGTGCCAATCCCCGACCCGGCGCGAAGGCTGCATCGACAGGATATTCCGCCAACCGAGTTGAAAAGCCCGATCCGGCCTCCCGCGTATGCGCCACCAAAACGCGACTATCGGCAAGCCGGTCCGGGTCATTTTGTAATGGCCGGCAGTTAGCCTGCAATCGCTGCGGGTTCGAAGGACACGACATGCGAGAGATCTTCGTCCTCAATCCAAACGGATCGGCCCGCGTGACAGCTTCCATCGACAGGTGCGTTCAACCGCTTCGCGCCGCCGCGAGGTACAAGATCACGTGCGGCTACATTCCTACTGCGCCGGAGGGAATCGAATCGGATGACCACGTCGAAGAAGTGATGCCAATGGTTTTGGACCGTGCCCGGGACTGCAGCGCGGATGCCATTGTTGTCGCCTGTTTTTCTGATCCCGGCGTGGAGGCGGCCAGGACACTTGTCGCCGTTCCGGTAATCGGTATCGCCGAGGCCGCTTACTACGCCGCCCTGCAGCTTGGCAGGCGATTCGGAGTGATCTCCCTCGGCCCGGCCTCGGTTTCGAGACATGCTCGCCATATCGAGAAACTCGAGATAGCGCCGCGACTTGCCGGTGACAGGCCGGTGAACATGAGCGTATCGGAAGCAAATTCCGACGGAGGAATCACGCAGGCAGTCATTGAAGCCGGGATGGAGCTACGGGACCGGGATGGCGCAGACGTAGTCATACTCGGCTGCGCCGGAATGGGAAAGCAACGCGACCGCCTTCAGGCAGTTCTCGGCTTGCCGGTGGTCGATCCCGTTCAAGCTGCCGTCGCAACTGCCGCGTCGCATCTGGACCTGGGCTATTTCGGAGAAGGTTGTTAGGATGGATTTGGTTCTTCGCGGACAAATCATGGCAGGAGGCGATCTGATTGAGGATGGGTGGGTTGCCGCGAAGAACGGACGGATTGCCGAAATCGGCTCTGGAAGACCACCTGGCGCATCCAAGGTTCACGACGCGGGCGATGCCCTGGTATTGCCGGGAATAGTCGACGGGCAAACACATTCGTGCAGCTTCAAAGGGTTGAAGGGGCTGGGAGGAACGACGCGCTCCGCGATAGCTGGGGGCGTAACGACGCTCGTGGACATGCCCTACGACAACCCGTTGCCTCTCGATCGCACGAGCCGCCTGAACGCCAAGATTAATGCCATCGCAAACTACGCTCACGCCGACGTGGCTCTATACGGGACGGCAACGTCCGACACAGGCACAGCAAACCTGAATGCGCTGATCGACGGTGGCGTCGTAGGCTTCAAGATTTCCTCATTTGAAAGCAGTCCGACCAGATTCCCGCGGATTTCCTCTGACTTGAGGCTTGACCTGCTGGAAATTCTGGCCGACGGCTGTCTCCCGCTTTGCCTGCACAACGAAGACCAGGAAATCGTGCTTGCGCGGATCGAACGAGCGCGTGCAAATGGCCTGAACGGAATCGCTGCCCATTCGGAGAGCCGACCGCCAGCGGCCGAATTGGCTGCAACTGGCCATTTTCTTGCGCTCGGGCTGGCAACTGGAGCGCACGTGCATATCGTACACCTTTCGACAGGCGCCGGATTTGATCTCGTGGAGAGCTTTTCCGCGCTTGGGGCAAGGGCCACCGGCGAACTCTGCGTTCACTACCTGTGGTTCGACCCGGAGAACGACGGGGATGCCTTGGGGGCCAGGATGAAGGTGAACCCGCCCATTCGGCCGGGCCAGATCGAACCGATCTGGGAAGCAATCAAGTCCGGCAAGGTCGCCTTCATCTCGTCCGACCATTCCAGTTGGCCTATCGACAACAAGCTGACCGGATCCATCTTTGATGCGGGCGCCGGCGTCCCTGGCGTTGAAACCTTGTTGCCGGCTTTTTTCACATGCGCCGAAAGGCGCGGGCTTGATGCCGCGCGCCTGACCGCGGAACAATTGTCCGCGCGCCCTGCCTGTTTCTTCGGATTGGATGATCGGAAAGGCCAAATCGCTGTCGGGCTTGACGCTGACTTAACAGTTCTCGAGAGGGGGGAATTCAAGTGGGACGAGGCCTTGGCCCATGACGGCTTGAACTGGAGTCCCTTTCACGGGCGGGAATTTTCCGTTCGCGTAGCACGAACCTATCTTCGCGGAGATCTTGGATGGGACGGCAAGGAGATTCGCAGTCAACCCGGGGCCGGTCGATATGTTCCGCGCCGAACAGAAGGCTGGTTCCAGGGTGCTCAAGCGGAGGCATGACGGTTTTCTGGAATTTTATGAAACCCGGGCAGTCGCGGCAACTTCAGTCTCCTCACTCGGTTGAAGCCGTGCTGAAGGCTGCAAGGTCGTCAACGGCATTCCCTTAACGATTTATCGTCGTTTCCCTAGTCGGTCGAGCGTCTGCACTGCCGTCCGATTCCGGCTCTTTTTCCGGCTTTCCGTCTCGCCGCCCCGCTCTGTATCTCCACGGCGAGAGGCGCAGACCAGCGAATCGCAAATTTGGTGCGGCATGGGCGAAGGACAGCCGGCGGACCCGGAACTGGCCGACGACTGCGGTGCCGCGGAGCATCGCTTTGACTTCAAGGAGGCTCCCGCGACTGTCAAATCCTCAATCTCGCTCACCGGCGAACAGTACGCCTTCGCCCGGGCTCTGGTCGAGGCCAGTCGGTACTTGAGCGTCAGAGCGATGCTACAGCAAGGCCGCGACCTTCTGCGTCGGCGAATGGATGCCGAGGAGTTGGAAACCGCGGCGCTTCGCAAGCTGCTGTTGCGCCGGCGCAACGGAGAATTCAAAAGCGCGCGAGAGATGGATAGGCGGTTCGCCGGGATGGTTGCCGACTAGCGCCTCGCTTCGGGTTCATCGGGCTTAAGAGCGGAATAAGTTTTCACGTCGAACCAAATCGGGCTTCCGTCCAGTTCGCGATCCGGCTCGAAGCCCTGAGAGCGATCCCGCAATCAAGTCTCGACTCGATGAACGCTTTGCGTCTTGTAAGGTTTCTGCACCACGCGACGATTAGTCAGGATACAATGTCGGACGCGGCGACATCGCTGCGTAACGGCCCGACCCGGGCAGTTTGCCTCGCATTTGCCAGAAAAGCCTGGATATTAGTCCGGTGAAGCGATCTGGCTGTCTCCAAGGCATTTGGAGGTAACACAAGACCATTTTCGAGCCGCGTCAGGTCGACATCGCAGAAGAATAGCGTCGGCAGTTCGATTTTACACGGATCGCGCGCCAACCCGATCTTTCAAGCGTGTTGCCTAAAGGCGGCAAAGACCCAAATCAACGTTATCGGCAGATGCGAAATGGGTCATTTTGGCTCGCACTTTGAGCTATTTTGGCAAAGGCCCAGCCCGATTATTGTCGTCCGGAGACAAGCCGAGTCGATTCATGGCAGTATCAAGATGCGCAAAGGCGCGCAGTATCGTGTTCAACCGGTGCGCTGCTGTCGAAATAGTCTCAAGCAGTTCCAGCGAGTTGGCAACCGGAGTTATGTCATCCGCCGCGGCCTCGCCGACTTTTGTCGGCGAGAATCCGTCGAGGGCGCCGATCGGCGGCCCGGTTCCAAAATCGGCTCGCAAGCCTAGTTCATCCTCCTACCGCGCGGCAAAGAAGTTCTCAGCGCCCTCGGCTTTGAGCGCATGAAAAGCCTCCAGCATTCCGTGCCTTTAGCCGTCGCCTTAGACGACGGCGGCGCAAACGCATCGCGTCAATCCCGCCATTTTACGAAAATTTCGCCGGATTGCTCCAAGATCGACAGACATTACTGAACCGCATGCCAAACTGCGCGGCACCTCGTTCGGAAAGACTTGGGCGGAATCGGATTGGGTCATCATGGAGTGGTACTCGAAAGCGGTGGTGGTCGGGCCGCTCGACCGACGTGGGATCCGACCTTAACCTAAGCCGTCGTCAGTCTGCTAGCGCGGCGACCGCATCTTCAACCATTTTCATTTCGTCGTTAGTGAGTGGAGGCACCGGCATTCGGCAAAGGCCGACCTTGCGACCGGTCATGTCGCTACCAGCCTTGGCAACAGGGTTGAACGGCAGCGTCCAGAGCAATCGGCTGATCGGCTGGAGTCTCTTCCAGACTGCCTCTGCCTCCCAATACTCTTTGGACCGCACCAGTTCCCACAATCTGCGAATCTGAGCAGGCGCAACGTTGCCCGAGCCGCTGAACAGGCCGGAGGCTCCATTCACCAGAGCAAAGAAATTAAGGAAATCGCAACCGCAGAAAACTTTCGATCCCTGCCCGGCAAGCTTCTCGATCCGGCTCGGGTCCGCAGTTGAGTCTTTGATGTACTTTATGCCGTCGATCTCGGAAAACTTTTCGAAGATCTCCGGCGTAATATCGAACTGAGTGTACACAGGGATATTGTAGGCCATGATTGGCGTCTTGATAGCGACGGCGATCTGCTCGTAGTGCCAGCGCACGCCTTCTTCGCCCGGACCTTCGAAGTAAGGCGGCAAAACTAGTACGGCATCGGCGCCGCAGCCCTCGGCATGCTTGGAGTTTTCCACTGCATCCTCGGTGCGTATGGCCGAGGTTTGTATAACGACTTTTACGCGCCCGTCGACGCGCTTGCAGGCTACCTCGGCCAGTTCCCGTTTCTCCGGCTCGGCCAGGAAGGGGAATTCGCCGGTGCCGCCATTGACGGCGATGATGTGAACGCCGTTCTCGATTAGCGAGTCGATATTGGCCTCGAATGCGTGGATATCTAAGGACGCACTGTTTTCCTTGAAAGGGGTGCAGATCGGGACACAGACGCCTTCAAGATTGCTCATAGTTTTTTCCTTCTTTTTGGGCCGCTTTCAATTTTCAGGTCTAGGAACGATTTCATGTCCGGGCCCATTCGCTCCGGTTTTGGATGGGCTGATATCAGCGCAGCAGGTTCCAGACGGCTTTTTGTTCGGTGTATTGTTCGTGGACGTACAAGCTTTTGTATTTGCTGGCGAAGCCGGATTCTTTGTATCCGCCGAAGGGCACGGCGAGGTCGCCTTCCGAATAGCAATTGACCGATACGGTCCCGGCTCGCGCGGCCTTGGCCACTTGATGCACGGTGTTCTTGTTGCAGATGTGGAGCGACGTCGCCAACCCGAAATTGGTACTTTTGGCATTTTGCACAGCCTCTTCCTCGGTTTTGACTGGGATCGCCAAAAGGACCGGACCGAATATCTCTTGGCGGGCAATGGTCATGTCGTTGGACGCACCCTAGCAGATTGTCGGCTCCGCATACTAGCCGCCGGTTTCTTCTAGCACACCGTTGCCGCGTTGGAATTCTCCAAGCATATGCACGAACTCGAACTATTCGTCCGGGACGGTCTCCTCGTCGCAATTGTGCTTGAAGGCCCCTAACTCGAAAGAGCTAGTCGCGCTCAGGCTTTTCTGGAAAAGGAGTTTCTGCGAACCAAGCCTCGCCTTTCCGAAAAGCGACAATTATTTGCAGCCCAAACGGTCTTGATAGCGCGATACGTCACCGGGGCCGCGATGCGGTCTTTTAAGCCCTTGCCAACAGCCGGCAGGTGGTGGATCAACGGGACATCGAACGAGCGAAGGTGATCTGCATCTCCGATACCGGTAGGCTGCAGGGTCTGAGGGGAGCTTATCGCTCCTGCGCAAAGAATAGTCTCGCGCTCGACGTCATAATCAACGTCACCAACGGACCCTTTGGCATCAACCCGTGCCGCGCGATCGTTTGATGCCTCAATTCTTTGAACACTAGTTTCCGTCCGAACGCGAAGATTGGGTCTTTGGGGCCGGACGGTATGTTCCGCGCCGTACAGAAGGCTGGTTAAAGGGGGCTCAAGTGGCGGCGCAACGGTTTCCAGCAAACTGGCGAAGTTCGGGAAGTCGCTGCAACCTTAGTCGCTTCATTCGATTAAAGCCGTGCTGTCCGGTTGCGCTGTGATGGTCCGACAAGGGGTTTCCGTCTTTGGACAGCCGCAATTCACATTGTTCATGACTGCCGTCGAAGCGATCCATCCTGAACAAGGCAAAGAAATGGCAGTCCTCGGGCGAGTCGCCGAACGGGCAGGCGGCCACCTTGTTCAATGCCGGCGGTCGTGAAGCACCCGTTCTCGCCCGGTGCCATCTGAGTTGACCTAGTCCGCACGGCCCGTGCCGGAATTCAGAGTCTCTCGCTCCCCAGCGCATGCTGCCCTTGTCCGATTCCGTGTCGCAGTGCATCGCGCTCGAAGGTGAAAGGGAATCATCCAAACCGAGAAAAATGCGCGAACTGGTTCCGAACCGGAGGAGTAGTCATGCCTCATAGGCAAAAAATCCGGACAACAAATTAGCGGATCCCCGCGATGCATCCACTCCTGCCCTGTTCCAAACCGGCTGCCGTTGCTATGATGGAACCAAATTGCCAGCCCGAACGGCTGAGACATTATTGGAAGGGACTCGCGCGGTGGACATTGGCCGGTCAACAAGACTGTCGCAGCGCCATTGCCCGTTGACCTGCGAGTTCTGCGGCCTAATCGCGTCCGCATGTTGATGTCGACATGATCCGAGGCAAATGGAACCGATGACATTTGATTTCGAGACCGTAATCGAAAGGCTTGGAACGGGAAGTTCCAAATGGTCCCGCTACGCGCCTGATGTGACGCCGATGTGGGTAGCGGACATGGATTTCCCCCCAGACCCCGGAATCATTGCGGCGATCAGAGAAAGGCTTGACCATCCGATGCTGGGTTACGGAATTCCCACCGACGATCTCCGAGACACTCTTGTGAACGCGATGTTGCGCGACCACGGTTGGAGCATTGAACCGGATGCGCTGGTGTTCCTTCCAGGGGTGGAGCCCGGCTTCAATATGGCCCTTCGCGCCTTCCTAGAGCCCGGCGACGGGGTCGTTCTGGAGACGCCCGTGTACAGGCCCTTGCTGGTCGCGCCGGAATTCTGGCGGCTCCGACGGGTCGACGTTCCGCTTCAGCCTGATGGCCAGGGTCGTTGGAGTTCGGACCCGGCACATCTGGAGCGGGCCGCAGCCCGAGCGAAAGCGCTGCTGTTGTGCAATCCGCAAAACCCGACCGGGCGCGTGATGACTCGGAGTGAAATCGAGGGCCTGGCAGAAATCTGTCTCCGAAACGACCTGGTGGTGATTTCCGATGAAATCCACTGCGGACTCGCATTGGACGGCCGTGAACATGTTCCGATCGCATCCTTGTCCAGCGAAATCGGAAAAAAAACTATAACGCTGATGGCGGCAAGCAAGACCTGGAATATTGCGGGCCTCAAGGCCGCCTTTGCAATCGTTCCCGACGCCGAGATTCGTTCGCAGTTTGCCGCTGCCCGATCCGGATTGGTCGACAGCGTGAACATATTGGGACTCGTAGCCATGAAGTATGCTTTCGCCAACGGCGAGAAATGGAGGAAGGCCGTTACGCTTCAGCTCGCGAAAAATCGGGACTTGCTCCAGTCGGTTGTCAGGCGAGTTTTGCCCGAAGCGCGTATGTTTCCGGCAGAAGGCAGCTTCCTTGGCTGGGCGGATTTCGGTCGGTACGACTTGTCTGCCTCGCCCCACAAATTCTTCCTCGAAAACGCAAGGGTCGCGCTGAGCGACGGCGCGGAATTCGGCGTGGGATACGAAGACTGGGCTCGGATAAACTTCGGTTGTCCGCCAGCCATTCTGCGGGATAGTCTCGAAAGGATGGAAAAAGCCGTAAAGGGGATCAATCAGCGCAATTGCGGGCATCAGCCGTAATTCCTGTTTCCGCATCGATTGGACCTTTGCGCGTACGGTCCACCATGCGCCCGTAATTCCAGGCGTCAATGAACAGTACTTCGCCGCGCCCGCTCCGCCAACCATTGCCGGTGTTCTTGAAGCGGGCAAGCAGCCGGAGGCAGGCGGGGAACTGCGTCGAATAGAAAAGCTGTCCGGGCGGAGCGATCATGCCGTCTTCCGCTCCGGCCTCGATCATAGCGCGGCGGATGTCTCCCTCGCTCGAAGGGTCGGAGGACATTGAACCGTTGGCGAGGGGGACAGTTGCATTGGCTTCCGACGGATGAGAAAGACGTCCGCTTGTTCCTTCGGGCTGACGGATCGAACAGGAAATGCACGAATGCAACCTCGCCATGGGCGCCGGGTTGCGGGTTCGGGGTATGGCTCTTCGTGATCACGCGCATGGCCTCGAGCTCCCGCAATGCAGCTTCGTACACTTTCTTTCCAGACGATCTGGAGTGGCCCAAGTCAGGAGGCGGGAGCTACCAATCAAGGATGAACGCTATCCTGCGGCAGGCGATGCTGAATGCTAGGTGAACCAAAACAGCCATTCGGAAGAGAGCGAGCTGACCTCATGAATATGGCATTGGACTTCCGTGCCGAGGAAGGTGGAACCGATGACATGCAAAGCCGTGGATGACCTGGGCCAAAATCCAAGGCGCTTCCGGTTTGGCGGATGTCTTGCTGCTCCCGGCGCGCTTCTCGGCCTCGACACCAATCGCGTCTGCATTCCGATCGCGGATAAAAGTGCCCGCGATCTCCGCCCGCCGGGATCTCGTTGCGAGCCGCCGGAACCGATGGTCGGAATGCCCCGCCTCCGCAATCGGTTCGGCGAGTGGCAGGATGCGATTGATACCACATTTCGACGCAAGCTCTGGAACTCGAGTAAGGGGCGTCCTCCCGGCGGCGCATGACTGTCGACGAAATATGCCGCAGTCAGATCGGAAAATTTCTCGCGAGGCTTGCCTCGTGAGGAGGCCTAGCCTGAATTACCAACTGCCTGGAATAATGTGAAGAATTAGAAGAAGACGCA
>JAPPFL010000009.1 GCA_028823855.1 Albidovulum sp. | reverse complement strand
CCACAACGCCGTCGCCGCCGCCTTCGGCTTGCCGGAGAGCCAGTCCCGCGCCGCGCTCAGCATCAGCGGCGCCCGGTTCTTCGACCATCTCGCGGGACGCGGCGGCGGCGGCGCCATCGACCTGGTCATCCATGCCGAGGGGTGCGGCTTCCTTCAGGCCCTCCGTCGCCTTGAAGGGCTCGCGCCCCGCGGCCCGCGCGGCGGAGACGGACCCTCTGACTTCCTCGAAGACCGGGCATGGGCGCAGGTTCGACGCTACCTGCTCCGAAGCCGGGCGCTCGATCCGCGGCTGATCGAACGCTGCAGGCGCATCGGCATCCTCGGAGCCGACGCTCGGGCAAACGCGGTCTTCGCCTGCCGCGGCCGGGACGGCGGGAAAACCGGCGCCGAACTGGTCGGAACCCGGCCCGGCAGGCCTTTCAAGGCCATGGCCCCGGGAAGCCGCAAGGCCGAAGGCGGCTAATGGATCGCTCGGCGGGCGGGTCCCGGGACCGCTCTCCTCGTCGAAGGGGCCATCGACGCCCTCTCGGCGTGGACCCTGGCCGACGCGGCGCGGACCGGCATCATCATCTCCACCGCCGGAGCCGCCGGCAAGATGCCCGAATGGATCGGCGGGCTCCGGCTCGAGGCCGTCTTCTGCGGATACGATGCCGACCATGCAGGCGACCGGGCCGCCGAAATGCTCGAAGCGCAGAACCCGGAGGTCCGGCGCATGCGCCCCGACCGAGCCGAAGACTGGAACGAAATTCTCCGGCGGCAGGCCGGAAGACGGCGCGGCTCCGGATCCCGAGCGCGCTCGGAAACCGCGTCGGCCCGGCGACCTCCAGCGAGACCGGGACAGCGCGTGACGATTTGCCCCAAACCACGCGAAACAATCCAGGAAATCCGCGTCAAAGCAAACTTAAAAACAACAACGGGCGTCCTGTATGCCAGGCAGACCACACGACCAACAGAACAGCACCACACAGCAGTACCGGTCAGAACATGAGGACAAGGGCACAGGGACACCGAAGTGCAAACATGCAGAACAGCAAAACAGGAGCGTCAGTGCAGGTAGTCATCAGGTGGAATCAGGCGCCACTCGCACAAGTAACCGTGTGAACCCAATCGGCCTTCAGCAGATGTGGACATGGCGATCACCAAGGCACAATCGGACTGTTGGCAAATCATGCGTGTCAGGCAGGAGAAACGAAGGGCATGGCGGCATATTGACAGGAGTGACCGGCAGACCTATGGTGCAGGGAAGGACTCTGGCACAGGATGCACTCATGCAGATAATCTCGATTGTCTCGCCGAAGGGCGGCACCGGCAAGACGGCCCTCGCGACTGCCCTTGCCGTTGCACTGGCGGGCCGCGAATGCCGTACCTGCCTCTACGACCTCGACCCGCAGGGCTCAGCCGCCCGGTGGTATTTCAACCACCGTCTTCCCCGGAATGCCCGCTCGATGAACGGCAGTGGCACCTGGCCGGACCGCCCGCTCGACCCGCTCGTCATGAACAGGATTGCCGATCCGGCGAGGGCGGCCGCCTCGATCCTCAAGGATGTCGAGGCTTCCGAAGAGGCGGGCCGGCCGCTCGAGTGGGCGGTCTGCGACACGGCGGGCGGCGCATTCGGGACACTTGGCGAGCTGGCAGTCCTTTCCGACCTGCTGGTGGTGCCGCTCCTGCCTTCGGTGCCGGATCTCGCGACCATCCCGAAACTGCATGCATTCACGGCTTCGCTCGAGACGTCTCCGGAAGTGGCCGCCGTCCTGACCCGGGTCCCGCCGCGCTCTGGCCAGCGGACAGAGTTCGCCCGCCAGACCCTCGCCGATGCAGGCCTTCGGTGCCTCGCGGCCTCGATCGGCCAGTCCGTGCTGTGGCAGGACGCCTACGAGGCCGGCCGCAGCCCGCAGGAGATGCCGTTCTGGCGCTCGCGCCGCGCTGCCGGCGAAATAGCCCGTCTTCTCGATGAAATCATCACAATGACCAGCAGCACGGAAAGGAAATCCCATGGCCGACATGTCTCAACTGAGACGGCAGGCGGCGCTCAAGCCGTTGCCCGATGACCCTGCCTCCCCGGAGGAGACGGTAACGGAATCCGATTCCCAGGGCTACGGCGAAGCCGATCCGCCCGGGAGACAGCGCGGCACCCGGGGACGGAAGAAGAAGAAGGAAGCCGCGACCGACAAGTCCGTGATCGTGAGGATCAAGATACCGATCGACACCTACATGCCGTTGAAGCGCGAATCCATTGTCACGGATACGCCGATTTCCCGGCTCGTCTGCGAGCTGATCGAAAAGTCCTATGGAGGGAAGGGGTAGGCGATGGGCAGGGCAGAGCGCATTGCGAAGGTTTCACGGAAGGCAACCTACCAGGACGTGCTGGACGCGCCGCCGCACATGGTGGCCGAAATAGTCGCCGGCACGCTCCACACGCAGCCAAGGCCGGCCAAGCGGCATGCCTGGGCGAGCTCGGGGCTGGGTATGAAGATCGGTTCCCCGTTCAACTACGGCGATGGCGGCCCTGGCGGGTGGTGGATAATCGATGAGCCCGAGCTGCACCTGGGGGAGGACATCGTGGTTCCGGACATCGCAGGCTGGCGGCGCGAGACCATGACCGAGGACATGGAGGGGGCGTTTTTCACGCAGGCGCCGGACTGGGTGTGCGAGGTGCTGTCGCCATCGACCCGGAAGCTTGACCAGGGCGAGAAACGCGCCGTCTATGCCCGCGAGAGGGTCTCCCATCTCTGGTTCCTGGATCCCGATGCGCGGACTCTCGAGGCCTTCGAGCTTCGCGGTGACCTTTGGATGTTGCTTGCAACGCTTGTGGATGATGCGCCGGTCTCGTTGCCGCCCTTCGACGCCATCTCCTTTCCGCTGGGTGCCCTCTGGCCTGAGATTGTGACGCCCGATGCGGGCGAAGGAGCGGAAGAGGGGCCGTAGGCGGCCGGATGAACTCGGTCACTCCATGCCAGGTTCACCGGGAACGAGATTCTCAAGGAGGTGTCCAGAGTGTGCTGATTGCAGGAATTGAGGAAGTAGATTGCATGGACTCCCTACCGGCATCAACGGGCCGCGCTTCTTCGACCAAGTCGCGCAAACCGGCGGCGGCGGCGCCATCGATCTCGTCATGCATGCCCGCGACTGCGGCTTCGCCGACGCCGTCGCGCTTCTCGCCTGTCAAGCGCCGCGGCGCCGGGGCCGCGGATCCCGCCCCATTGCGAAGCGGCCTGGCCGTCCGTCCGCCGCCATCTCGCCGGCGCCAGAGGCCTCGAAGCCCGATGGGTCGACGCCTGCAGGAAGCGCGGCCTCCTTGCCGCCGGCGTCGCCAGCCGCGTCCCGAAATGGATCGAGGCCTGGAAGCCCGAGCGCATCCTCGTCACATTCGATGCCGACCGCGCCGGAGATCGGGCCGCCGAACGCCTCGTCCGGGCCGACCCGAGGGCCCGGCGGATGCGGCCGCCGCGCAACGGCGCGGATTGGAACGACATCCTCAAAGCGCGCAGAGAGGCCTTCTCTTCCAAGCGGCGTCCATCGCCGCGCACCGAAAAAGCCCATGCCGGAAGCGCAAGCCCAACGCCCGGAGGACGGACGAGCAATCCGCGGCCGAAGCCCATCAAACTGCGCGATCAAGGCGGCATCAAATAACGTGCGGACGCTCAAGCGCTCCGATCAGCTCCAGCGCCTCGGCGGCGAGCCTCGGCTCGGAATCCTTCGCCTTCTCGAACTCGCGCCTGGCGCGGGCCCGGCAGCTTGCGTGCCCGGCCGCGCCGTTTCGGGATTCCGCGTAGGCGGCGCAGGCCCGGTTGCCGTCCGAGAGCAGCGCGCCCTCGAAGTCGCCGAGCAGGTCGGGGACGGCTCCGTTCCCGCGGTCCAGCCGGAAGGGGAAGTCGATTTCGCCGCGGTCGCCGAACACCGGCCGGAACCCGGGCGGTGCGCATCTTTCCCGGCCCGATCCGCCCGGCCCGGATCGGCGTCTCGTCCATCGCGATGACCCTGCTCTCCAGGATCGACCGGAACTGGGCGTCCCGGATCGGGGCCAGCAAGGACGCCGACCCCGGCATCCAGTTCGCGGGGCTGTAGCGGCCCGCGCGGATCCCCGCCGCCTCCAGCCGCTGGCGCTGCCGGTGCAGCGGAAGGGCGCCGGCAGAACTTGTCGACCATCATCCCCGCCAGGAAGCCGGCGTCGGCGCAGGTGCGGTCCAGGACGGCCGGCGGCGAAGCGGCGGCGGCGAGCTTGCCGGTGTCGCGGCGCTTCCAGGTCCGGAGCACGTAGCGAATGATCCTGAAGGAGGAGGGGGTTTGCGCCAGCCGGTGGACGGTCTTCTCGCCGACCGGCTCGCGCTCCGATTCCGGGATCGCCTCGGCCTCGGGATTGTCGAGGGGGATCGTCTCCACCGGGACGTCCGGCCCGAACCGCAGCCCCGATTCGTTGACGGCGCCCTCGAAATTCTTCTTCCCGCGCTTCTTCTTCTTCCGCTCGGCGAACTCGAATTCCGGCTCCTCGGGCTTCTCCGGCTCCTCCAGCCCCGGCCGGTCCCAGAACGCCGTCTGCTCCGGCGGGATCTCGACCCGCTTCTCCGACTTGCTGCCGAAGAGCTGCCGGCGGAACCAGTCGAGCTGCCGCTTGAGGTCGGTGCAGTCGAAGCCGAGCCGCTCAAGCTGCAGCCCGGGGTCGACATTGTCCGTCCGGAGCTTTTCGTTCTCCCGCCCGGGTTGCGCCAGTTCAGCCGCTGCGTCCATCGCCGGATCGTCTCTTCGAATGCCTTGGCGCCACTATATCGGGCGCCGGGTATCCCGTCAAGCGCCAGAAGCGCCAATTCGAAAGAAAATCAGCGAATTCCGGAGATTTTTCCGGGCCCGGCGACGCGCGGACGCGCGTAGCGCTTGCGGCGGCGGACGGCGGCGAAGTCGACCCCGTCCAGCAGGGCCTGGAGATCGGTCCGCGACAGCGGGACGGACTCGCCCCGCGGGCCGGCGGGAACCGCGAACAGCCCCTGCTCGAGCCGCCGGCCCAGATCCAGCAGCCGCCCGGCCCGAAGCCGATTATCTTCATCATCGTGCGCCTCCGGTCGGCGAAGACGAACCAGCCGCCCGAGACGACGTCCCCGCCGAGCTCGTTGCGCACCGGCGCGGCCAGGCCGTCGAAGGACTTGCGCATGTCGGCGGGGCGCGTCGCCAGCCAGATGCCGCCCTCCGGAACATTCGCCGGCAATTCCGCCTCCGAAGCCGGAGAACCATGCCGCCGCCGAGATCGAGCTCGGCGCTTCCGGCAACGAGCCCTTCGGCGATCCGCGCCGGAACGTTCATGACAATTCCTCCTTGCCAAAATACCGCGGCTCGAAGGTACCGGCCGGGGCGGACCCGGATCAACCCTGAATCGGGACGTCGCAGTTTAGCCGCTTACGACGGATCGGCATCCAGCCGTCCCCGCGAAGGCGGGAAGCGCCGGTAGGCGCGCCGAGTGGCCCGGTCTCCGGCGGCGCGCCCGGGCGAGGCCTGCGGGCACCGGAACAGCTCCGCGAGGCGATCGTCGGAGACGTTCGCGCCGGCGCCCTCCTCTCCGGAACGCTCAAGCGCGGCCCCGAGCCGCTTCAGATGGCCGCGGATGTTCTCGCGGGAGTAGCCGCCGGCTTCCAGCCACGCGGCGAAGTCTTCGAATTCCCGAGCGCAGGCCGATTGCAGGTAGCGGCGGTGGTCCCGGGGAAACGGCGTGTGCAGCATGTGCGCCTCCTGAACGATGTCATTGGAAGCGAAATACTAGACCGGCCGCCCTGAAAATTATGTGGAGTTCCGGAGGCCCGCCGGCCGCAAATCTCCTGGCGAATGCAGCCGGACTCCACATAAATCGGAGCTCTACATCAGTCGAGTTATGTTGAGTTCAACATAACTCGACGACTGGGGCCTTGCGCCCGTCGACGCGGCGCGGGCGCGCGACCTGCTCGAGATCCTCGACGACCGCTTCGGTCGAAGCTCGGCGATCGCCGCGAACCAGCTGCCGGTGTCCGACTGGCATCGGCAGCTGAAGGAGCCCACCCTCGCCGACGCCTTGCTCGACCGCCTCGTCCACGGCGCGATCCGGTTCGACCTGCGCGGCGCGTCGATGCGAGCCGACAGGGCCGAGGCGGGCGAATGAGCATCGAGGGGGCCGCGCTTCGCGCGGCGTCGCGTCGCTTCGCTCCGGGTGGCTACTTTGCTGAAATCACGTGGCTACTTTGGATGAAATTAGGGTGGTACATTGGTGAAATTTGGCAGCTGCTTACAGTCCGGTTCGACAAGCACCGCGAGGAGCATCGGCGTATGTCGCGGTGCTGCCCCCTGTCGGCCGTTCTATCTTGGCAGAGCAACGCGGGTTTTGCGGAACGAGGCGAGAACGGCTTCGTTCGTCTCTGTTTTTCTCAGAACATCCCGGGATGCGAGGTCCGTCCTTCGTTCTTTCCTCACGGCAACGACGAAGCCTCGCACCAGGTCTCGAGCGCATCCGGCAGAATTCGAGCCGGCTTACCCGACGCGTTACTTGTCACGGGTTTTGATGATGCTCGTGTCATCAGCGACGCAATTCGTCCAAGCCTTGCGACAGTCGCTCCGCCCTGCTACGAGATGATGCGGAAGTCGGCGGAGACTGCGTCCGCAAATCCGGCCCGGAGCGGCCCTCGACACGCCGAGGCGGACGGCGAATTGTCCATTTATCGTACGCTAGAGCCCTGGACCGCCGGCACGATATTAGACGGGTGCGCAGGAGCTGCGAACGACGAGCGGGCAGTCCAGCGTGAGGGTCCGGGAGGCGAGCGGCTTTCCAGCGATCGTGCTGTCGAGGCGTTCTGCACCCCTGTAGCCCAAGTCGTAATAGGGCAGCGCGGCAGTGGTCAGTTCCGGTTTGAGGGCAAGAGACACCGGCTGGAAATCATCGAATCCGACGATGCTAACATCTTGCGGAATCTGCAGCCCCATCCCCAGGGCCGCGAGATACGCCTGAAGCGCCATTTCGTCGTTACCGCACATTAGGACACTCGGTCGGTTCGCTTTCTCCAGGAGCGATCTGGCTTCCCTATAAACATGGTTTCGCTCGGAACCGATCGGACCTTCCATCCCAAGCCTGACGTCGATGTCGCTCTCTCCCAATCCTGCCTCGCGGACGGTCGCCCTGAACGCCGTATGGCGTTCTTCGGCTCCGAGGAGCTTGGGGTTTAGGCGAAGATAGCCGATCCGGCGGTGGCCGCGAGCGAGAACGAACCGGGTCAGGTCGCGCGAGCCCTGGAAGTCGTCGGGCTCGATGGAGGCTTCGGATTCTTCTTTGGCGCTGCGGCAGTTAATTAGCATGCTCGGGAGAGTGACGCTTCCGCGTTCGGGCGAAGCAATCCGATGATACATGGTGACATAAAGCGCGCCTTCGATCCGATGCGCCATGAACATCTTCCAGCTTTCGAGCTCCTTGTCGAGATGTCCGTTTGTGTTCGCGAGTAGAACGGTCCGGCCGTTCGCGGCGGCCCAATCCTGAATGCCGCGGACGATATTTCCAGAATACGGGGTCGTCGAAATGTAGTCGGTGATGATCCCCATCGTGTTGGATCTGCTTGATCTCATGTGGCGCGCGGCCATGTTGGGTACATAGCCGGTCTCAGCGATAACGCGCTGGACCCTTGTGAATGTATCAGCGCGCACATTAGGCTCGCGATTGACAACTCGCGAGACTGTCTTGTCCGAAACGCCGGCGAGGCGAGCGACTTCTTTAATGCTTACCATTGAATTCTCCGAGGCATGGATCACGTACGATACGATTGAAGATGGCCACCATATTTCGACGTTGTCAACACGTTGTCGACGTTGTCATCTTTGATTGATAACGTCGACAACATTTGTTAAGGAATTTGAATTGAGACTCTGCCCAGCTTTTGGGCGACTAAGGGAAAAGGGGAAAATCATGAAAAAGCTTCTTTGCAGCGGCGCGCTGTCGCTGCTTGCCGCAACTGCGCTCCATGCCGAAAGCATCAACGTCCTCGTCGAGGGCGGCGGCCTGATGCTCCAAAAGGCCATGGCTGAAAAATTTACCGAGGAGACCGGTATCGAGGTCAATTTCACTGAAGTGCCCTACCAGGGAGTGTTCGATCGTCTCTCGGCCGAGATCGCATCGGGGGCCTCCAGTTTCGATGTCGCCACCATTGACGTCGTCTGGATGGCGAACTTCGCTCCGCATGTGGAGGATCTGACAGACCTCTTTACCGAAGAGGTCACCGCCGACTTGCCGCCTGCGCTGCTCGCGGACGCGCGGTTTGGCGACCGCTTTATCGGCATGCCGACCTGGGCGAATGCCGAGGTCGTGTTCTATCGCAAGGACCTGTTCGACAACCCTGACGAGCAGTCGGCGTTTGCAGCCGAGCACGGCTATCCGCTGACTCCGCCGGCGACCTGGGGGCAATGGCGCGACATGGCGAAATTCTTCACCCGCGACACGGACGGCGACGGAAAGGCAGATCTTTACGGCACCGCAACTATCGGGATGTTCTCGGAGGAGTGGATGGCCCACGTACTGCAGGCGGGCTCTCCCGGCGTAATCCTGGACGACGAGGGCAGCGTAATCCTTGACAACGATGCGCATGCGGCAGCGCTCGAATTCTATCGGGCTCCGCTCTGCGAGGACGGTTCGGTACCGGACAATGCGCTCGAAATCGGGTGGGGAGAGGCGCAGAATCTGTTCTACCAAGGCCAGACGGCGATGATGAAGTTCTGGGCGCATGCCCACAAGCTCACTCCTGAAGACTCGATCGTCGAAGGCAAGGTCGGCATCGCGCCGATGCTTGAAGGCAGCGCCGGTATCGCGGGAATTCCTGGTCCCTGGTACAACGTGATTCCGTCAACGGCGGAGAACAAGGACGGCGCGCGTCAGTTCATCGCTTTCGCCATTGCCAACAACGCGATGGGGATCGAGGCGCCGCTCGGACTCGCCGCTACCAACTCGGCCTACGAGCGCTACATGGGGCAGATGGGATACGAGCATTTTGGACCGCTTCTCGAAACACTTGGCGGTCCGGCCACGAAGGGCCGTCCGCTGCACGCGGACTACCAGGAGCTCGTGGACGAGGCCGTGATGCCCGCCTTCCAGGCCGCACTCGAATGCGATGGCGACGTCGCTGAACTCCTCGCGGAGGCTGCCGAGACGGCTCGCGAAATTCTAAACTGACCCGAGCAACGAGAATTCGAGGCGACGGGAGGGCGGGTCCAGATGAAGGAACCCACTTTCGTCGCCTTGATGCTCTCGCCCGCAGCGGTCTTTCTAGGGCTTCTGGTCGCGTACCCCGTAGTTCTGCTCATCTGGAATTCCTTCTACGAAGTCGACTTGGTAAACCCCGCGGGCAGAGTGTGGATCGGGCTGGAGAACTATGCCGACGCGCTTACATCGCGTCGAATCAGGGAAAGCGCATCAAGGACGCTCCAATATGCATCCTTTGCGCTCCTCTTCGAGTTTCTATTCGGCTTCTGCGCAGCTCTTTTGTTCGCCGCAATCGCCGAGAATTCGCGCTGGCACCGCACGATCTTCGCCCTGCCAATCATGGTGCCCCCCATTGTCGCCGGGCTTCTTTGGCGATTCCTTCTCGTCGGCGACATCGGCATCCTCAACCACTGGCTCGCCGGAATCGGCGTGATTTCCGATCCCGGCGCGATTCGTTGGCTATCGGACACGGATCTTGTCATCTACTCCGTTGCGTTCGCGGACATATGGCTGACGACGTCTTTCGTCGCTCTGGTCAGCTACGCGGGGCTAACCAACATTCCGAAGGATCTGATCGAAGCGGCGCGGATGGACGGGGCGAATGCGCTGAAACGGTTTTGGCACGTAACTCTGCCGCTGATGCGACCGGTCATCGCCGTGATCGTCATTGTCCGCGGCGTTGACGCCGCCAAAACCTTCGACCTCATCTGGATCCAGACCCAGGGAGGCCCGAGGCAGGCCTCCGAAGTCTTTTCCATGAACATCTACCAGCGGATGGTTCGCTATGGCGACCTCGGCGAGGCTTCGGCTTCGGCGACGCTGTTCCTAATCGTAATGGTGCTTCTCGCGGCGTTCGCCTACTGGAAGATCTGGAAGCCCGCCCATGGCTGAGCGTTCCACATTCGATATGGGCCGGACAATCGTCCAGGCGCTCGCTTTGCTATTGGTGCTGAGCTTCGCCGTGCCATACGTGTACTTGGTAATGACGTCGCTGAAGCCTGCCGCGCACGTCCAGCAGATCCCGCCGAGTTTCCTGCCCAACCGGATCTCGGTCGAGAACTACCTCACCGTCATCAATACTCAGTCTATGCCTAGAGCGTTCCTGTCGTCGGTCGCTGTTGCGGTGCTAACGACCATCCTGTCGCTGGCCCTGTCGGTCCCCGCAGCCTATGTCGCAGCACAGTATCGCCGCCCGATCACGGTATTTTTTCTTCTCTTCGCTCTCATAACCCGGATGGTGCCGGCCGTTTCGCTCGGGGTCCCGCTGTTCCAGCTTCTTAAATCCCTCGGACTTCTCGACACGACATTTGGGCTCGTTCTTGCGCACACTTCAGCGGCAGTGCCCCTCGTACTTTTGTTGCTCGCCGCGTTTTTCGATGGGCTGCCGAAGGAAATGGAGGAAGCCGCGCGAATGGATGGATGCTCGCGGTTTCAGGCCTTCCTCTACATTGTCGTACCGGTCATGAAGAGCGGAATTGCGATTTCCGCGCTCTTCGCTTTCATCACAAGCTGGAACGAGTTTCTCTACGCGCTCTTACTGACGTCGCAGAACTCAAAAACCGCCCCGATCGTGATTGCCGAATTCAACTCGGTCTACGGACTCTCATGGGGTCCGATGACGGCAGCTGCAGTTTTGTACTCGCTGCCGGTTGTTCTCGTCACGCTTGTCCTGCAGAAGCAGATAATCGGCGGGCTGACGTTCGGAGCCGTGAAAGGTTGATCCATGGCCAAGATTTCGCTGAAGGACATCAACAAGGTCTACGGCGACAAATTCCACGCGATCCGCGACTTGACCTTCCATATAGAGGATGGAGAATTCATGGTCTTCGTGGGTCCCTCCGGCTGCGGGAAGTCCACGGCGCTGAGGATGATCGCGGGTCTCGAGAAAATCACGTCGGGCGAGCTTCGGATCGGCGATGAAATCGTGAACGACGTCGACCCGAAGGACCGCGACATTGCCATGGTTTTCCAGTCCTATGCTCTTTATCCGCACAAGACTGTGCGCGAGAACATCGCCTTTCCGCTGCAAATGGCGGGAATTCCGAGGGACGAGCGGGCAAGGCGCGTCACAAATGCGGCGCGGGTACTCGAGCTCACCGACCATCTCGACCGCAAGCCGGGACAGCTTTCGGGCGGTCAGCGCCAGCGCGTCGCGATGGGCCGAGCAATCGTGCGTCAACCGAAGGCGTTTCTAATGGATGAGCCGCTCTCCAATCTTGATGCCAAGCTTCGGGTCCAGATGCGCGCCGAAATCGCAAGCCTGCAGCGCAGGCTTGGAGTTACGACGATATACGTCACTCACGATCAGGTCGAGGCGATGACGATGGGCGACCGCGTGGCGGTCCTGAAAGCGGGCGTACTGCAGCAAGTGGACACGCCGCAGATCCTCTATGCCCGGCCCCGGAACATATTTGTCGCCGCCTTCATCGGGTCGCCTTCAATGAATCTTTATGAGGCGACGCTTGACGGGGAATTGCTCGTGCTTGGGGAACAGACCCTGAAAGTGCCATCCTCGGTCTTCGCCGCGAGGCCTGCGATCCGGGAAAGCGCGAACCGGCCCGTCATCGTCGGGATCAGACCCGAAGACATCGACGATGCCAGCGTAACGACCAAGCCTGAATTTGAGGAAATAGACGCGCCAGTGTCGCTCGTGGAAGCACTCGGGGCTGAAACCATGGTGCATTTGAAGATCGACGCTCCATGGGTGGATGCCGGCGACCCGGACGCGGTAGCTGAAATCGGGGACGAGCATACCGCCGTTGGCCGCTTCTCGCCCGCGACGTCCGTAAGGCCGGGGGACACCGCTCGACTCGCGATTAGCGCCGATTCCCTGCATTTCTTCGATCCCGAAACCCGCGTCAGCCTCTGGTGACGAATCTCAACAGGAATCTCCGATGAGCAACCACTTCATTGCCACTAGCCCGCTCGCCGGCTTGCCCGTAATACGGCCCGGCGTAAGATCAAAGCGACAGTCGAGCTGGGACCGCACGGGCGGGAACAGGGACTTTAGAACGGTTCCGGCGGGCGAGACGCAGATCATGGCTGAAATCGAAGGAGCGGGCTGCATCAAGCATATGTGGGTCACCACGCGGTGCTACGATCCGCAATATCTACGCAAGCTCGTATTCGAAATCTATTGGGACGGTATGGACGCGCCGTCGGTGCAGGTGCCGTTCGGAGATTTTTTCGGGGTCGGACATGCAACCGGCACGCATTGGTGGTCGCTGCCGATCAACGCGACTTTCGGCAATCGCCGCGGACCAAAGGGACCCTTCAGCCCTGCTATGAATTCATACTGGCCGATGCCTTTCGCCGGGGGAGCTCGAATCCAGATTGTCAACCAGGCTGACGAACCGATTCAGAACCTGTTCTGGTACGTTGACTACGAGCTCTACGCGGGCGGTCTGCCCGAGAACATGGGCCGCTTCCACGCCTGCTGGAACCGCGAGAATCCGACGAAAGCCGTGATGACGACCCAGCCGTACGAAAACCCCGCTCCGTGGGATCTTGGCGGCGAAAACCTGACCGGCGACGAGAACTACGTCGTCCTCGATGTGGAGGGGGAAGGACACTACGTGGGCTGCGTGCTAAATATCGACAACTTCAACGCTTCAAACCAGGAATTCACCTGGCCCGGCGAGGGCGACGACATGATCTTCATTGACGGCGAGGCTTGGCCGCCATCTCTGCACGGCACCGGAACCGAGGACTATTTCGGCTGCTCCTGGGGTTTCCCGGCAGGCGAGCATTCAACTCCATACCACGGCATCTCTCTCGGCTCGGACGTGCAGGAACATTTCGGCAAATGGTCTCTCTACCGTTTCCACATCGAGGATCCGGTGCATTTCTCAAAGTCGATCCGGGTTACCTTCGAGCATGGCCACGCCAACGACCAGTCCAATGATTATTCATCGGTCGGCTACTGGTATGCGCTAACGCCGACAGCGGCCAAGCCACTCCCGCCGTCGGAGGACAGGCTTGCACGCCGCTGGCCGGAACATGGTCTTTGGGATCGGTAGACGCTCTCGTCCACCAAATCGCAAGGCAACGCTTGTCTTCCCGTCGAATCGGATCGGCGGCAATTTGCCGGTCTTTTTCATGGGAGCGCGGCGCGACCGGATATCGGTCTCGGCAAGGCAATGCCCGAAGCGGTTCATCAACGCCCGCTTGAACCGAATACCTCAATGCGCCGCGGCAAGGCGCGTATGCCATTTTGGTCCAGCCCCGCTCGAAAAATGTCGACATGCCGTCGGCGGGAATTTGTCTTGTTCGCTGCCAAGGACGGTTTGCGAAGGCAGCGATGTAGACTGAATCATTCGGGAGACGAGCGGCTGCACGGAATTGCTTAGCAACTGCGCTGTTCGGAGCGTGCATGAATCCGGAGCGGGCCCCATCCGGCCAAAGAAGGAACTACGGGGATCAGTTTCCTTTTCATTCCAAATTCGGGCGTTGAATTCGGTAAGGATTGGCCTTCCGGCGAAACCCGAGTCGGTCCAGGGGGATTGCTGGCTGTCAATTGTGAGTTATTGAGGCGCGCCGTCTTGCGCGGCAATCAACATCGCGAATTCCTCTTGAATGGCTTTCGCTCAATTTTGTCCTGAAATGTCGCCGTCCCGAATCCTGCGTTAAGGCCTCCGCGGCGAGAATTTCCTTGCGACCGATCAACGGCCTTTCGAATGGCTACCGGGAGTTTTCTTCCGCGGAAGCGAAGCGATGAATCCGCAAACTGTTTCAGCCTCCTGCAATCGCAGCGATAGGCCATTCTAGGCGGAGCGCAGGAAAGCGGTACCTCCGACGAACGTAGAAATAGGCGCGCCGGTCTCCTACGGCGGCATCCGGGATGCCGACATGCACGACTTACGAGGCAATATGGACGCCAAGGTCGTTTTCAATCGGATATCCGGCAACAGAATGCGGGGAGCCACTACGAGTAGGCGCGAACGAAATTCCGAAATATCGCCCGGCCGGCATTCCGGATTTCGCAGGAGTTCCCCGAAGCAGCCGGCCGTCAAACTGGCAAAGCGCGGAATTGTGCATCATGCGGTCGAACCCAAGTCATTCGTTTGGAGACGAGGAAGGCTATTCCCTTCCCGGGCATGCTAGGGAATACAGCTCGGATCGACAAGCGGCCGAACCCGATCTTCCGTCCCGACTTGCGAAACCCCGGCCTCTTGATGCGAAGTCAACAATTTGGCTCCCAATGCTTGCAATGGGTCGCCGCTCGGCTATCATGAACTTGCGACAAGCAAGAAGCAATCCGGAGACGGGAGTAGTTGAACCTAACTTCCAGGGAAGCCGATCTGGTCTTCGCGATTATGCGGGACCTAAGCGGAGAATTCGAGTGCGCCGAAGTTAGGCGGCGCGTCGGGCGCAAGCTGCTCGAACTCCTCGACGCCGACTACTTCGCATCATACGTATGGGACGGCGAAAGCGGAAGGTTTTCCTCCCGTGTCCACATCAATATGACCGACGACAATCTCAGCAGATACGATAGCTACTACCAGTTCAGGGATCCGATCACGCCTACATTGCAGAAGCGAAGAAAGGCGACGCCTGTTAGCGAAATCATGAGCCACGACCGCCTCGCCAAGACCGAATTCTTCAATGACTTCCTGAAGCGGGACGGCCTGTGCTACGGGTTAAATTTCTTCGCCTACGACAGAGGCGACAATATCGGCGACATAAGAATCTGGCGAGGCGCGAAAAAGGACGATTTTACGTCTCGCGACGCTCGAACCGTCGATGCCATCGGGCCGAGCCTGGTCAACGCCCTTGTAAGAGCGCGAGGCCGGGCGTGCGGGACTTCGTCTTTGAGATTTGCGCAGATCGCCGATAGGCTTGGCTACACCGCTCGAGAAGCCGAGATCGCCGATTTGCTTGTCGTCGGCTTAGCGGACAAGGAGATTTGCGCCAAGCTGGGAATTTCGAAACCCACGCTCCGCACCCACATTTCCGCAATATTCTGCAAGTCCGGCCTGAACCGGCGCGCGAAACTCCCGCAATTCCTTGCGGAGAATTATCATCATTATTGATGATGGATTCCTAAATCGCTCCCAAATTACACTGAACCAAGCGTCAATTCGAGGCTTGCATGCCCCTGGATCCGTCAAAGCTGGATGCGGTCGGAACTATCGCCGCGATAAAGTGCGGCGAAATCTCGCCCCGTGCGTATGCCGAAGCCGTCGCGGAGCGCGCGGCCGAGCATAACGGTCTGAATTCGCTGCAATATTTTGATCCGGATCAGTTGGTTCGCGACGCCAGCCGGTCGGTCGAGGCGAATACAGGCGGCGCGCTGGCAGGACTGCCCTTGGTCGCCAAGGACAATATCAACACGGCATCCATGCCGACTACGGGATGTACCTCGGCGCTTCTTGGACACAGGCCGGAGCAGGACGCGGGCGTCGTCAGGAAAATCTTTACGCAAGGCGGCTATATCGGCGCGAAAGCGGGGATGCACGAACTCGCGTTCGGGATAACGTCGAACAACGCCGTTACGGGCCCTATTCGCAATCCGGCCGACCCTTCATTGATTGCGGGCGGATCGTCGGGAGGTACTGCCGCCTCGGTCGCCGCCGGAATTTTCCCTGCGGGTCTTGGCACGGATACAGGAGGATCCAACCGGATACCCGCGGCGCTCTGCGGAGTTGTGGGTTTTCGGCCCACGACCGGCAGGTACGACGGCGACGGGATCATCCCGATCTCTCGAACTCGCGACACGGTCGGACCCATGGCTCGAAGCGTTCGCGATATCGTCCTGCTCGATTCCGTTCTATCGGGCGAAAGCGACTCTCGGCCGGAATGCGTGGACATCGAGAGCATCGCTCTGGGCATTCCCAGAAAAACATTTTTCGATGGCCTTGAACGCGAACTGGAAGACGCGATCGAAACTCACCTAGGAAAGCTGGCATCCGCCGGGGCAAAGCTTGTCGAGATTGATCTCGAGGCGATTTGGCCGCACAACGAAGCATTCGGGTTTCCCGTCGTGTTCTACGAAACCGCGCGCGATCTACCCGCCTATCTGCGCGAGCACGCCCCGGACGTTTCATTCGAATCCCTGGTAGCCGGAATAGGATCGCCGGATGTCGCCGGCGTTTTCGCCCAACTGCTCGGAGAAGAAGCGACCTCCGAGGAATCCTACCGCGCCGCAATCGAAGAGCATAGGCCGGCCATGCGCCGGATTTTCTCAAGGGCGTTCGAAGAAAGCGGACTCGACGCCATTGCGTTTCCGACGACTCCGCTCACCGCGAGACCCGTGGGCGACGACCAGACCGTCGTGTTGAACGGCGGAGAGGTTTCGACATTCGCTACATATATCCGCAACACGGACCTCGGCTCGAATATTGGAGCGCCGGGCATTTCTCTTCCATGCCCGGACGTGCAGGGAATGCCGGTCGGCATCGAATTCGATGCCTTGCCGGGCGAGGACAGGTCACTTCTCGGATTGGCGAGAACGATTGAGCACGCAATGGCGCAGTAGCCGCCTAAACACTCAAGGGAGAATGTAGATGACCGGAAACTTAGCGAAATTATTCGCTTGCGCCGCTCTGCCGCTGGCGCTGGCGAGCGGACCTGTAATCGCAGAAATCAAGATAGGCGTTCTTGTACCGGATTCGGGGCCCGGCGGACTCTTCGGGCCTTCGACCCGCAATTCCGCCATGCTCGCCGCCGACAAAATTAATCGGAGCGGAGGTATTAACGGCGAGCAAATCGAATTGATTTTCGCGGATGTCGGTGTCCCTCCAGCGGAGGCTGCGCAAGCCGCGCTGCGCCTTTGGAAGGGCGAAGGCGTCGAAGCCTTCGTCGGCATGCACGATTCAGCCGTTCGAGAGGCGCTGCTGGGCCGCTTTGCCGGACAGGTCCCGTACGTATACACGCCCGTCTACGAAGGAAACTCCTGCGCGCCGGGGCTCTACATAACCGGCGAGACGCCGAGCCAGCAGCTCGCTCCGGTTATTCCTTTCGTCATGGACAAGGAAAGCGTTTCCAAATGGTATCTCATCGGGCACGACTACAATTGGCCTCGCGACACGAATGCGCTTGCCAGGCAATTCATTGCCGACGCGGGCGGCGATGTCGTCGGCGAAGAATACGTCCCGTTTACGGTTTCCGATTTCGACTCGTCGCTCCAGCGCATCGGGGATAGCGGGGCAGATGCGGTTCTTGTAACTCTGGTCGGCGGCGGGTCTGTCGGCTTCAATGTAAGTTTCGGAAGTTTCGGTATGGACGAGCAAGCCATTCGGCTCGGCACGCTTATCGAGGAAAACACGCTTGCGGGAATCGGGGCCGATAACGCGAACAGGCTGTATTCGTCCGCGGGATACTTCGGTTCAATCGAAACCGAAGCCGCAGCGACGTTCGCAGCCGAATATGCCGCAGCCTTTGGAACAGACGCTCCCGCTCTGAACGGCCTCGGGCAATCGGCTTACGAGGGCTTGATGCTGCTCGCCGCTCTCGCGAACAAGGCGGGCAGCCTGAACGTGCAAGCCATGGACGCCGCCGCCGAGGGTACGGCCTGGAGCACGCCCAGAGGCGACAACACTCTCAAGGGTCGGCACATGGCGCAGACAATCTATTTGGCCGACGGGACCGGGGGAACCTTTACGATCATCGCATCATTCGAAAACGTGTCCTCGTCGGAAGCCTGCTCAAGCTGAACATTCGTTTTGTCTTTTGCTCTGATCCTGAATCTGGTTTGGCATGTCGGCACGCTCGCCCTGATCGCACTTGGACTGGCGATCGTGTTCGGCAAGCTCAGGATCCTGAACATGGCGCACGGAGAATTCGTGATGATCGGAGCCTATTCTCCCGTCATCACGTCTTCGATGGGCCTTCCGGGGTGGCTGCAGCTGCCCGTCTGCCTTCTAACCGTAGGCCTCGTCGCCTTGGCCGTGGAACGGACGGTCGTATGCCGCCTGTACGGGCGAATGTTCGATAGCCTTCTGGCAACTTGGGGAATTTCCATACTTCTGCGAGAAGCCGTCGAACTGATATTCGGAAGAGGCTACCAGTCCGTAAGCCTCCCAATTCCGGGAACGGTCCAAATTTTCGGAACGAGCTATCCCGCCTATCGCATCGCCATAATCGGGTGTATCGCTCTTGGATTCGCTATCCTGGCCTGGTGGAATAGCCGGTCAATGGTCGCAACTCGAATCAAGGCGATGGTCGAAAACCCGGGACTTGCGCAGGCGGTCGGGATCAATACCGGGCGACTTTCCGCATGGGCCTTCGTATTCGGATGCTGCACGGCCGGCCTAGCCGGGCTGGCGCTTGCTCCGACCATACGTGTCGAGCCCATGATGGGGCTCGACTATCTCATCAAATCCTTTTTTGCGCTTGTCGTGGGAGGGCTGGGAACTCTGGAAGGGCTTGGGCTCGGCGCCGGAATCATCGCCGGAACGCAATCCTTGGTCGGCGCCGCTCTTAACCAGACCTACGGATATTTGGCCGTTCTTTCGCTTTCCATTCTGTTTCTTTGGCTGAAGCCGGATGGCATCCATTCTGCTCTACGCTAGCCTGTTGCTAGCCGTTCTGCTGCCGATTCCCGTATTGTTCGGGGACTTTACGGCCTATCAGATCGGCCTCTACCTGATTTACGGAATCGCGGCCCAGGGAATCGGGTTCCTTTGGGGCAAGACCGGCGTTCTTCCGCTAGGGCAAGCGATCTTTTTCGGGGTCTCGGCATATGCCGGAGCAATGTCTCTCCGCATTGCGGATGGCCTGGCACTACAGCTTGCCGCCGCGGCCGGCATTGTCTTGCTGCTTTCGGCGGCCGCCTTCGTCCTCGCCTTCCTTATATTTCGGGGACGAAGCGAGAGCGGGCCCTATTTTTCCCTAATAACCCTCGCACTGGCAATGATCGCGGAGCAAATCGCCGGCGCCGCGACCGAGTTTACGGGTGGATTCAATGGATTTAGCGGTTTCGCGAGCCTAGGCGGGTTGGACCCCTTCGGAAACCTCTATTATATCATAGCCGCGGCTGCGACCGGCATGAGCCTTCTGCTGTTCGCCATCAACCGACTGCCCGCGAACCTAATCGCCCGCGCGGTCGCGGACAACGAGCCTCGACTGCAGCTACTCGGCTTCCCGACGCATACCGTCAAAGGCCTGGCTTTCGCCTTTTCCGCAGCCTCGGCCGCACTGGCCGGCATCCTATTTGCATCCCACCAAGGAATCGTAACGCCGACGTCAACCGGGTTCGCCCTGTCGGCAGAGTTGGTGATTTTGACCGCCATCGGCGGCAGGTTCCATGTGCTCGGTCCGCTAATCGGGGCGATCGTCGTTGGCTGGGCCTCCGCCGAATTGCGCTTCAACTTTCCGTACTGGGAATTGCTTATGGCAGCCGCGTTCATCGTTGTCGTGTTGAAGGCTCCGGGAGGAATCGCTGAACTCCTCGAAAAATCAATTCAGCGCATTTCGCCGGATTTGCCTATTGAAGAATCCGATCGGACGGGCGCTCCAATGCCGAAGGGACGGCGAATCGTCGGTTCTCTAGAATTTGAAAATGTGCATCTCATGGTCGGAGTTGTTCGGATTCTAAATGGAGTATCCTTCGCAACCCCGGACACTGGAATTATTAGCATTATCGGCCCGAACGGGGCGGGAAAGACTAGCGCGCTCAACGCGATCACCGGTCATTTGCGCTTGAGCTCGGGAACCATCCGGCTCGTCGGCGATCGAGTCAATTCGCGGCCGCCATGGAAAGCTCTGGAAAGCGGGATCGGACGCAAGCTGCAAGTGCCGTCAGTATTCAATTCGCTAAGCATTGCGGAAAATATTGCGATATCGATGCTGGCGGATCGAGCGAGCTGGGCCGATTATCTTCGAACGGATGCGTTCAACTGGCGGTCGGAAGAACTGAGCAGAGTATTGAATCGCCAAGGGGTCCCGCTCAAAAATTCCAATGAAAAGCAGGCAGGAAAACTGCCCCAAGGGCACCGCCAGTTTCTTGAATTCGCCTTGGCTATCGCTTCAAAGCCCTCGCTGCTCCTGCTCGACGAGCCCTGCGCCGGTCTTTCGCCGGAAGAAACCGCGCTCATGACCAGTCTGGTCCGGGAGTTTCAAGAGAATAGCGGCAGCCTCGTCATCGTTATCGAGCATGACATGAGCATTGTCGAGGCGACTTCCGACAAGGTTCTAGTTCTGAATCATGGAGAAGCGATTGCCTTCGACTCGTATGAAGCTGTCAGGAACGACCCCGAAGTAGTAGCCGTATACGCAGGCGGTACGAAATGACATTGCTTTTCGAGATCAAGGATCTCACCGGAGGCTACTCCGGCACAAATGTAGTCTTCGATGTTTCCGCCAAGATCGATCGCGGTGGAATTCTTGGGGTTTTCGGGCGGAACGGCGTGGGAAAATCCACGCTCGCGAGGCTCGCGAACGGAGGATTGCCGCCGTCCGGAGGGCAAATTCTTCTGGACGGCGACCGGATTGAGGAACTCCCCGCCTTTATGCGCCGCGAACTCGGAATCGGATTCATGCCGCAGGAATCCCTGGTATTCGACAACCTATCGGTTCGGGAGAACTTGTACATTGGAACTATCGGCGAATCCCCGGGTTTGTATTTCGACCGATTTCCCGTGCTGGCCCGAAGGCTTGACCAGATCGCAGGAGCCATGTCCGGCGGAGAACGAAAGATCCTTTCCTTCGTCCGATCCATGATCGAAGATACGAGGCTCGTCATTCTCGACGAGCCATCCGAGGGAGTTCAATCGGAAAACATCAACCTCATGGCTACTTGCTTGAAAGAACGCGCAGCCAAAGGGGCGGGCATAATGATCTTCGAGCAAAACTTGGGCTTCCTCGCGAGCGTCGCCGACCATTTTCTCGGACTGGATGCAGGGAGAGCAGTTTACAGCGAACCCTCGTCAAATTCGTCCGAAACCGAAATCCGCGCGATACTTGCGCTATAGGGCGAAATCGCGCCGCGCAATTCCATCCCAGCGCAGCCCGTATTCCATTCTACTTTTCCGGCAATAAGGGAATGGCAAAAAAACCACGAGTTGCCGGCAATTTTGGGTCATATAGGCAAGTTCCTGGATGCCGGGCGGAAGCGAGCTCCGATTTCCCAGGCGGCTGGTTGGTTCAGAACGCGGCGTTGTTCCTAACTCGGTCGGCAAGCCGTGCCTCCATGCGCCTCCGGGAACGCTTCGCCCGCCGCCTCGCGACGACTGGCGCATCTCGCAGGTTGAAATTAGCAGCTAACCGTTCCGCCCGCCTTTAATCAGCTGCCCCATCGCCAGCGCGGGCAGCGGCGCAGACGTACAAGGAAGATGCAAGGGACCTCAAGCAGCGAGTCTTGTAAAGGCAATCGCATGCGCGGCCGTCCCGGCCAGGCGATGCAATGGATCCAGCGGGCGCTTCAGGATGGAATGCGCCTACCGCCGATGATCTGAACGGTAGCACGGAGCGCGGGTACGATCGGGCCGGCGTTGGGGATACCGCCAGCAGAGATCGGGCGAGGCCAGAACCGGGTTCGGAAAACGGGCAGGGGAGGACGCGGGTCGACAGGAAGAGAATTTTGGAATTTGGATCTGCCGCATGATGGCCTCCGATGCGCGCCGGCCCCGAAAACCAATGAATGCCGCCGTCAGGCCCTTCGGCGCGGGAGCCAACGGATCGCAGTCGCTCGGCCTGCAGTATGACGCCTTGATCGCAAATAGTGTCGGCAAGGACCGTATCTACTCCGACCGGGCATCCGGTCGAACGGATGAACGTCCCTGACTTGAAGCCTGCGTGAAGGCACTTTTGCGGGAAGGACGTATTCTCGTCCCCCGGAAACTCGACCGGCTCGGCGGCAGCCCGCATCCTGTCCGGGCGCTGGGTTGGCCTCGAGGTTCTCGCCAGCCAAGGCACCGCCATCATCACCGCGCCCGACACCGGACGCCAGTCCTTCGGCATCTTCGACGCACTCGCCGAATTCGAGCGCGAACTCGTCCGCGAATGCGCATGGCCGCATTCAATTACACGCCTTTCTACAACTGCCCAACCGAATGCACGGACCTGATTCCCCCTCTCTTGACGGCGTGCTCTACCATGAAAGCGACCTCGACCTTGCAGAGCAATATACGGACAGCCTCGGCCATACCGAGATTAAATTCACCGTATTCGCGATGATCAGGATGCGTTTCTATCCGCGCATCAGGAATCTCCGCCGCCAACGCATCTATTGAGCCGATTCGATGCGTCACCACGGTATTCTGGCACCCGTTATCGGGCGACGACGCAAGTCCTTGAACTTACGCCTTGTTGCCGAACAGTGGGACCGCAATGGCATCGGGGTCTCGGTAGCGGTGACCGCCATGCTTCAGCCAGCCCCCGAACTTGCATTGGCGCACGAGGAGCGCCCGGTCGCCCTCCGTGTTCGCGATTCACGCTGAACTCGCAATGTGGCTGGCTCCTTCGGCCATCGCTCCCGGTATCCAAAAAGGAGAGCCTTCGGACCACGGCGGAGTATTGGACTTCCGGACAAGAGCAGGCGGTCGCACCCGGCATTTCGAATTCCCCGATACCGGCCGGCCCGCGCCGTCAATGCTTGAAAGCGGGACCGGCGGGAAATAGCGTTTCCTACACACATCACTATTTGGCGCTCATCCGGAGAAGGCCTGCATCGGCCTGCTCACATGCGTCGCAGCCCAATGCCTATCAAAACGGACGCGAAATCGTGCCCGTATAGAAGAACGCGCCGATACCGACGGTAAACAGTATGTTGCCCGCGACCGCATGCAGGACCGCTGCAAGGGGGAAGGATCCCCGCACCTCGTAGGCCCAGGCGAATACCAGCCCGCCGGCGAACGTCAATGTCGCGACGATCCAGTTCCAGTAGAGCAGATGCGCCAGCGAAAATACCGCCGCGTTCAGCGCCAGAGCGGCGCGCGCGGGCGGCAGGATCGGCCCGTATCGGCGAAAGAACAGCGCGCGGAACACGATCTCCTGCGGCAGCGCCGAGAGAAACGGATAGAGGCCTATGATTGCCAACCACATCCAGGGGTTCATGCGTAAGACCGCAAGCCATCGATAAGGCAGCAGGGCCATCAGGATCCCTGCGGAAACAACCGTCGTGGCGATCGCGAATGCCGCTACGACCTTCCAGTCGATCCTATTCCAGCCTCGCGCAAGATCGCGCCAGCGAAAGCCCGGCGTGCGGTGCAGCAGGATCGTCCCCAATATGGTGACTGAGAACAGCGCCGGGATCATCGCGGATGGCGGCAGGAACACGGCCAGAAAGACAGGAGCGGCGAGGAACAGGCACAGGAATTCGATCCTAAGCCATCGATGGCGTCGTTCCGCGGGACGCGGTGCTTCGGACCCTTGAGAAGTCATCGATTCATATCCATTTGCGCCCGACCCGGAATGCCGATCTATGAGGGGCGCTGTCCGCAGAGACATTGCCTTCGGCCAACGTACCGCCCGTCAAGCCAGTTCGGATCTGCTCAGCCAAGGGCGGCGCGGGGAATGCGTATCGTCGTACGCCGTGGAATGTCCAGTGCGAAGGCCAGCCCGCCGAATCCGCGGTCGCCAAGGCGGCCCCTCGCCGGTGGCGGGATCATTCCGCCCCCGGCAAACGAGAAGTTCCTTTTGGCGCCCGGCCGGCGGCCGCCCGACGATGACCGGATGCATCGAAGCGGAGTTGCGCGGACCGTTGCCGCAGGTTCGGCTTGCGCAGAGTCGCGATCATGGCGGATCGGGCCGCCGCGCATTGAACTCGGTCGAATTGGCGGTCATTCCGGCTGGCGTCTGCTCCGGGGGGTGCGCTTCCTGGCATGCGGCGTCCAATATGTTGAGTTCAACATTTAGATCGAAATCTTTACCGCATTGTTACGTTGAGCAAGCGGACCCAAGCCTCCGGGATCCCTGGATTCCAGAGGCTGACTCCTTGCAATTGCAATGTGCTTGCGAAATCTGGCGAACAGACGATTCCTCCTTTGATAGGCTTGGTCGCTGCCAGGCCGTGACGCCGTCGAGGAGGACGACATGTCATCGACGCATTTTGCCTTTTCTGCAATTCTCGCGGGATTTCGCCTCTGGATCGTGCAGCATCGCGGAATTTGCGACAGAACGGTTGAGGTCCATCTGAGATACGTTAGGGATCTCGCGCCCCCTTTTCGACGCTGCGATCGAAGTTCTTGATGCCGAGCGCTCGCGCCGCGCATTGCTCCTTCGACTCTATGGGCTTATCCGGTCGACGGCGCGCGGCGATTCTGCTTCTCCGCGATTGCTGTTGAGCTACTATTTCGCAACCGTAACGAGAACTGGCCGACGGCAAGCACTCCCTTCAACGCTTAGAGTACAGTCTCGCGCAGGCTGGAAGAAATTCGCGCTGTCTAAAAAGTCATGCGCGACGCGTCCGCCGTGAACCTAATTCGGGCAGGCTCGATTCCCCGCCCGATGCTCTCCTTCGTATTCAACTCCGGGCAGTCAGGGCTTCCGCAAGTACCGAGCGAGCGTTCCGTCAAAGCAAGCCTTCCGATTTCAAAATGGGGACATAGGAACGGCTGACCGGCACTTCGGTTCCATTTACAAGTTCCAGCGTCACGCGACCCGAATGCCGTCTTGCTTCCTTGATCGCGGAACGAGCGACCCAATGAGAGCGATGCACCTGCATTCCGTCAAGGTTTTCAACCTCGCGTAACGCATCTCGAAACCGTAGCAGGACAAGTTCCGAACCATTGGTCGTGTGCGCTTGAACGTAATGATCCTGCATCCTCAGATGCAGAAGATCGAATCCTAAACGCGACGGAAGTCGCGACAGAAACGGAGAAGAACCAGGCGTTTGGCTAGCCGGTTCCGATGAGCATTCGGACGCTGGAGCGCGTAGCGGCACTTCAACGAGATGGTACGCGAGGAATGAAAGAACCAGAAAAACAAGCGCAACGCAGGAATAAAGGTAGACAAGACCAGTCGCGGAGGTGATCGGGTCGCCGACCTGCCATTCAAGCGCAAATACAATTGCTGTTCCAGGGAACGCCGCGGCCAGCGCACCGGCAATAGTGCCAACCCAAACAGGCTTTCCGGCGATCGCGGCAACACGGTGCGCCGCCGGCACAATGGTCATCGCAAGCGACCAGTTGCCGGCTACCGCGACCAGCCAGTAAAGAATGAGTTCGCCCGATTCAAGGCGCACGGCAGTTCCGAACGGTCCAAGATACGCCAGCACGGCAATGGTTACGGCGACGGCCAGGACATGCCTCCTGAAACGCCTATTCCGACGCAATTCGCGTATCGCCAACTGCATTTTTGTTTTCATTTGCGAATAATGCCGTCCATTCGCGAAAACGCTATTGAAGCCTTTCGCCGCAGTTCGCACTTTTGGCCGCGATCGTCAACATGACAATGGAGAAAGCCGTGAAACACCTAGGCATAGCACTGATCTTATCCGTCGCCGCCGTTGCTCAGTCGACTGCGGGCGATCTTACTGTAGAAGTCAATGAAATCCGCTCGTCAAGCGGCCGGATTTACGTCGCAATCCATACCGCTCGCGAAGACGTCAATTTTCCCGACATGGAAGGCGCGGTTGCAGGCGCATGGTGGCTCGCAATACAGGGCCGGCAGTCGGTCGCTTTCTTGGATTTGCCTGCCGGAACGTACGCGGTCAGCGTATTCCATGATGAAAACGGCAACGGAGATCTCGACACGAACCTCCTCGGAATGCCGACTGAGGGATACGGGTTCGCCAACGATGCCACGGGTCAGATGGGGCCTCCCGAATTTGAAGCCGCCTCTGTCCAGGTTGGAGACGCCTCCGTCTTGGCAAGCCTGAAACTCCAGTATTGAAAGGAGTGGCCCGATGTTGGATCGCAGAGCGTTTTTGTCCGGTTCTGCCGCGACTGGGCTATCTTTCGGCGGTTCAGTCGCTTTGGGCGAAACTTCAGCGCCAGGCGGAATTGCCACGCCGATAGAAGGCGCCTTCGGAAAGGACACCCGGGCTCTGGGCTGGGTGTCCCCGAAGTCCGACCGTCTCGATTGCCGCGAATTGGCATTGGACGGAAAACTGCCCGAAAACCTGACAGGTACCCTGTGGCGAAATGGACCGGCGGCACATGATCGACACGGCATCAGATACCGGCACTGGTTTGACGGAGACGGAATGATCCAAGAGTTCCGTTTTGCCGGCGGAAGAGTTTCTCACCGGGGTCGCATGATCAAGACGCCGAAACTCCGGCACGAGGATGCGGCCGGTCGGCGAATCTATCCAGCCTTCGGAACGCGCTTGCCTGGTAGCGCGCCGGTTGCCGGACCCGACGCCATGAACGTGGCAAACATTTCCGTGCTTGATCACGGAGGCGAGCTCATGGCGCTTTGGGAAGGCGGATCGGCAAGCGTGCTCGACCGTGAAACGCTGGATTGGCAAGCGTTCAAGTCATGGGGCGATGGTCTGAAGGGCCTGCCGTTTACCGCGCATCCAAAGCGGGACCCCAATGGCACGCTCTGGGCCTTCGGCTATGCCCTGATCCCGTCGACTTCAATTGTTCTTTACCACATTTCCGCAACCGGACAGATAATCAAGGCAACCGCCGTTCCGGTCGAACCGTTGGGCATGGTGCACGATTTCGTCGTGACAAACCTGCATCTCGTTATCGTTATTCCTCCATATGTCCACGACCTTGACAGAGGACACACATTTCTTGACGGCCACGTTTGGAAGCCGGAATTAGGGGCGCGCGTCCTTATCGTTTCAAAGAACAGTTTCGATGACAGGAGGTGGGTTCAGTTGCCGCCGGGGTTCGGATTTCATCATGGTAACGGATGGGAAGAGGGCAATGGAACAATTCACTTCGATCATTGCCTGGCCAAAGACGCCGGGCTGGTCTCGGATGCGTTCCTAGACGTCATGAAGGGACATTTCAGGGAAGTTGAACCGCCAACCTACTGCCGAATTTCGATCAGCAAAGATGGAAAGGCCGACATCCGGAACACGGGAGAAGTCGCCGAATTCCCGCAGGTCTCGCCGTTGTTCACGGGAATACGGAACCAATTCGTCTATACGCTGGATTCGCTTGGCCGCAAGGACTGGCTGCCGCGGATGGTCGTCAAGCGGGATCTTGCAGGCGCTTCGGCCGAGAAATTCGATTTCGGACCCGGAACTGTTGTCGAGGAGCATGTTTTCGTGCCTTCGCCGGAGGGCCGGTTCGAAGACGACGGTTGGCTGGTCGGAACATTCCTGGAGCACGGAAAGGGCGTAAGCGGCATCACCGTCTTCGATGCGCGCCAGGTATCCGCCGGTCCCGTAGCGACAGCATGGCTGCCCTACCCGCTGCCGCTGGGATTCCACGGGCAGTTTAGCAACCCGAGCGGTTGATCTGCGCCTGTCCTATTGCCGGATCATGCTTCGCTCCCTGTTCGGAAACATTTAAGGCGCCGACTCGATTCACATTGCACGCGAGGGAGTTATGCGAACGAAGAAGAAAGTTTGGTAAATATGGAAACCTTGCGCGGCGGCTTTTCCTTGTTCCGATAGACGGCGGCGGCCATGCTGCGCCGGCTGGATATTTGCTGGAAACCAGGAGATTCTTTCACGGGCTCGAAAACAGCGTGCGCATCGAAAATCCCGGCCGCGAAGATGGCAATGACCAAAAGAAGCTCCCCGGCATTTTAGCGACAACCGCCTTCTGTCGATGGCGGAATAAAAGCGCGGAATTCTGGCGATTCGCCGCGACTTAGCGAGATTGTCCATTTCCCCCATTGTGCGCTCCCATTGTCCGACTCATTCGCCCTTCTTCCGCGTGTCTTGCGATTGGGGGGGCGCGCGTCGATCCGGTTGACGGGTCGATGGCCGGGAAGTGGCATGGACTTTCTCGTCGAGTTCCAGCCGCCGCTCCTGGCCGGAATTTCCGACAGGCGCCGCGGGCTTCACGTGGATCTGTGCGCCGTGCCGGGCCGAAAGGTCGATCTGATCGGAACGGGCGCGATACGCAACAGGTATCCAAAGGACGCGATCGACCGGTCGCGCGAATTTGTCTACGAAGCGTGATGCCCGGGTTTGGCTGCGGCATGCCGACGAGGCCGCTGGCTTAATCGAGGGCTAAATCGCGGGCCTGGATTTCGACGCCTTTTCAGCTGACGGCAGGACGCAGGACGCGGTCGAGCGCCGCTTCCTCATCATCGGCGAGGCGCTGATTCACCTTAACCGAACTTCGCCGGAATTGGCCGGGCGGATTCCCGAATTGCGGAAGGCCATCGGCCTTCGCAACCAACTGGCTCACGTTTGTCATTGGATGGAGCCGGCGGATATTTTGGACGCCGCCGTTAATGACCTTCCGAAGTTTCTCCGAACCGTCCAGGCGCTGCTCGCCGAACTGGACGCTTCCGCAACCATTCGAAGCGCCGGCGACGATGCTTCCGCCGGAACTTTCGACATTCCGGATCCTTTCATGCCTTCGTCGCCCTTCGACTGATCATGGAGCGCGACCGCTCGCGCTCGCCGGAATTCTTTCCTTAGCATTGAAGGCGCCTCGGTTTTCCGCTTGTATTTGCGGGCGATCTTTCGTTCATTGCGGCAAGGGAGAGCCTGTCGGCTTCGTCGCCCGCTTCCCGTGAATCGCCTCGACCAGTCTCTCTCGATTTCCAGTTCGCGGCAGCGTCCGTCGACGGTCCTTCCGCGCCGCGAAGAACCGCTAGCGTCGCCGGCCTCTACCTCGAAATGACCGGCGGGCCGTTCGCTGACGCAGTCTGCAATCGCTAGGAATAGTCAAGTATCGTCGAGAAGTTTGGCTTCGCGCAGCCGGTAGCCCGCCTGCCCTCAATTCGAATTCGCGGGCGAATTCGGTAGGCATTCGAAATATTGCGATTCGGAGAGTCCGGCGATGCTGCCGCCCGGCGCGGCTTCGCTGTGCTGCCTCACCAATTGAATTCCGATACGCGATGCAATGCGCAAGGCGGGCCTCAGCCTGCCCGGCGCGCGTTGTCGCCTGCTCAGTTGAACGCCGCGATCGCTATCAACACGAAAATAGGCTGCAATTTCGCGATGCCGGTCGTGCGGCCATTCATAGTTGAGGATTCCCTGAAAAACGGCCGTCGCCAAACACGGCAATGATAGGGCTGAAAGCGCGCATCGCCCTCGCCAGTTGCAAAATGCCTTGCTCGCGAACCAGCAATGACGCGCCGATTCTCGATATCGAAATCGTCGAAATCCGAATCCCGCTATTTACTCGCTCTCAAATTCCAAGAATAGTCCGGCTTGGCCGCGCGACCGGATTCCATCCGTTTGATCTCTTGAGCGGCCTGCCAGTACGCGAATTGACCGACGCGGAGCAGATGCAAACCGGCACTGCGAGGGACGGCGAGCGGTAGATCAATGTCTCCAATAGGGCGAACAGCCGTCTGCTCGATGCTGCGCCGCCGCTTCGAAATTGACATCTGAGCATTTAAATAACTAGTTTGCCGCATAGGATTGAAAAGACTCGCTTATGACCGCAACAAAAAAACAGCGCGAACCGGCGAAAGTTCCGCTTGCGACCGGGCGAATGTCGGTATTCGGGCTGCTGCGCATCGCGCGCCGGAACGTGCTGGAAACAATACCGGAGTTGGCGACTTGGCAGACAATGGTGTCGGGCAAGATTTTCAAGCGCTGGCACATGGTCATGGACCCCGGAGGACTTCGCCGCATTCTGAAAGAAAGGCCGGAAGCATATCCCAAGTCCGAAGCGGTCAAAAACCTGTTCAAGCCGGTTATCGGAAACAGCCTGTTCGTCGCGGAAGGAAAGCACTGGCAATGGCAGCGGCGGGCCGCCGCGCCGGCATTCGCGGCTCGAAACCTGAAGGAACTGGCGCCCGTGATGTCGGGCTCGGCAGCGAGAATGGTCGAAAGACTTCAATCGGCGGTCGGCAACGTCGCGGACCTTCATTTGCTCGCAGTGGCCGCGACCTTCGAAGTTATCAACAGCGTTTGCTTTTCCGGCGAGGATTCCATGGAGCTCGAAACCGTGCAGGACGCATTCGAAAAGTTCATCGAAGATGCCGGGCGGGTTTCCCTGCTCGACGTGGCAAGCGTCCCGGCGTGGGTGCCGAGGCCGGGAAGGCTGTACAACTCCTACTTCCACCGTCGCGAATTGAAGCAAATTACCGACCCCGCCATCGAAATGAGGCGAAGCATCGGGCCACGAACGCCGCCGGATTTGCTGGATTTGCTCGCCGAAGGCGAAGATCCCCAAACCAAAAGGCGAATGAACAACGACGAGCTTCGCGATAACTTGATAACGTTCATCCTAGCCGGGCACGAAACGACGGCGCTGTCTCTCGCGTGGTCGCTCTACCTTCTAGCTTTCGATCCTTCATGGCAGCGGCAAGTTCGAGTTGAAGCGCAATCAGTACTGAATGGCCGAATTGCAACGGCGGAAGATGTATCGAAGCTCGTCCTGACGAGGCAAGTCATCGAAGAAGCGCTTCGCCTCTATCCTCCCTCGGCAATGCTAGCTCGAACCGCAAGGGAGCGCGACACCGTCGGAGGAAGGCAGGTGCTTCCCGGAGACACGCTGTTCATCCCGATCTACGCTTTGCACAGAAACCACTGCTTCTGGTCAGATCCCGACAGGTTCAATCCGGGCCGGTTCGCCGACCGGAGTTCAATCGACAAGTTCGCGTTTCTTCCCTTCGGCGGAGGCATGCGAATATGCATCGGCGCGAGTTTCGCCTTGATGGAAGCCGTCATCATTCTCTCGTCCGTCGTCTCGAAGTACGAATTCGCGCTATTGCCTGGCCAGGAACCCGAACCCGTCATGATTCTAACGCTTAGGCCGAAAGGTGGCGTTCGACTTAAAGTCGAAGCTGCTTGACGACTCCCGCGCCTCGCAAATGCAGGAGTTGCGCACCGGCTCCGGCGACAGCTAGACAGGCCAGTCGACCGGCTCAGCCCGCAAAGCGATTATTCTTGGGAAATCCTCTAGGAGGCGCCTTGCCTGCGCTTCCTCGCTTGCCGATCCATGTATCGAGGTTCCTTTCGGTCCTCGTTCGGCCAGCCGGGTCGAGCCATTGAAGGCCCGCCGACAATTCGAAGGTCGTAACGTCGGAGAGCCCGCCTTTGCTGTATTTCTGTATTCGCGTTCCCTTTCCCCGAGTCATGACGGACATCTCGGAAACGGGGAATATGAGCAGCTTCCGGTTCTCGCCGATAACGGCGACGTGATCGCCCGCGACAGGCGCGCAGGCAGCTGCCTGCACGCCGGACCAAAGGTTCAGGACCTGCTTGCCGTTCCGCGTCGAGGCGGCGGCTTCGGCTTCCCTTACAACGAATCCGTTGCCCGCGCTGGAAGCGACCAGGAGCATTCTTTCGGGATCGTGAATAACCAGTTCCAATATATCGGCTTCGTTGGGAAGGTCGATCATGAGTCTGACCGGCTCGCCCATCCCGCGCGCGCCCGGCAAGGCCGATGCCTGAATCGTGTAGAATCGCCCGTTCGTACCGAATGCGAGCAAACGGTCCGTCGTCGATGCATGGAAAACGAAACGCGCTGAATCCCCGTCCTTGTATCTCAGATTCTGGTCCAGCGGCACATGACCCTTCAAGGCTCTCATCCAGCCCATCGTCGAGCAAACGACGGTAATGGGTTCGCGCTCCACTGTCGCCCGGAACAGCGCTTCGTCCACTTTCGGTGGCTCATCGAAATCAGTCCTGCGCCTACCGCCCGGCGCGGCTTTGCCGAACTTCTTTTTGATATCCTTGATTTGGTCCGAAATCCGGCTCCACTGGATACTCTCGTCTCCCAGCATGTCGTGCAATTCGGCCAATTCGGCCATGAGAGCGTCCTGCTCCTTCCTCAGCTCGATTTCCTCCAGCCGCCGAAGGTTTCTCAGGCGCATGTTCAGAATGGCTTCCGCTTGAACGTCGGTTAGTTCGAATTCACGGACAAGAACCGATTTCGGCTCGTCTTCGTAGCGGATGATCTCGATAACGCGGTCGAGATTAAGAAACGCCGCTAGGTGGCCTTCAAGTATTTCCAGCCGGCGCTCAATCTTTCCGAGCCTATGTCGCGATCTTCGTCCCAAAACGTCGCGCCTGTGATCGAGGAAGGCACGAAGAACTTCCTTTAGCGAGCAAACTTTCGGCGTACGCCCGTCGATAAGCGCGTTCATGTTTAGCGAAAAGCGTACTTCGAAATCCGTTTGCCTAAAGAGGGATTCCATCAGAACCGCAGGATCGACGTTTTTAGAGCGCGGCTCGAGCACGATGCGCACATCCTCGGCCGATTCATCGCGAATGTCGGCGAGAAGAAGAATCCTTCGATTCTGAATCAGGTCGGCAACGCGCTCGATCAGGCGCGACTTCTGGACCTGGTACGGTATTTCGGAAACGATTATCTGCTTTTGCCCCCGACCCAAGTTTTCCACATTCCAGCGCGCCCGTAGCCGGATCGCCCCCCTTCCCGTCCGATAGGCCTGCCTGATCTGATCGCGAGGCTCCACGATCAAGCCTCCGGTGGGGAAATCGGGACCAGGCACGATTTTGGCAAGCGAGTCGTCGTGCGCGTTCGGATACTTGATCAAGTGCAGGCACGCGTCGCATAGCTCGCCGATGTTGTGGGGCGGGATGTTGGTCGCCATGCCGACGGCGATCCCGCTCGCCCCGTTGGCGAGGAGATTGGGAAACGAGGCGGGAAGCACGACGGGCTCAGACAGGGTGCCGTCGTAATTCGCGCGGAAATCGACCGCGTCTTCGTCGAGGCCTTCCATCAAAACCTCGGCGGCCTCGGTCAGCCGCGCTTCAGTGTACCGGGAAGCGGCGGGATTATCGCCGTCGATGTTTCCGAAATTGCCCTGCCCGTCCACGAGCCGATAGCGCATGTTGAAATCCTGCGCCAGCCTCGCCAGAGCGTCGTAGATCGCCTGGTCGCCGTGCGGATGGAAATTCCCCATTACGTCGCCCGAGATTTTCGCGGATTTTCGAAATCCTCCGGACGGAGCGAGCTTCAACTCCTTCATTGCGAACAAGATTCTGCGATGCACCGGCTTCAGGCCGTCGCGCGCGTCCGGCAGCGCGCGGTTCATGATCGTAGAAAGAGCGTACTGCAGGTATCGCTCGCCGACGGCGCGGCGAAGCGATTCCGTTTCCAGTATCGGCTCGTTGGATGATTCGCTCATGGCAACCAACCTAGTGCCGAGCGGCGAAACTTTCTACACCCGCGAGAATTGAAAGCGTATATCTCGGCATCCAACCGGTTGATGCTCGAAAACATTTGCCGGTGCCAAATGAATGAAGCTATGCTAATTTGGCCTCCGCTCCTTCGCCGCATTCGCCTTAGCCAATCAAGGAAATTCATGAACAACGTAAATCTGCCCGGCAAAGGCAAAAGCATTTTAGTTACCGGCTGTTCGTCCGGGATCGGGTACGACGCGGCTTTCGGCCTTCGGAAGCGGGGCTGGCGAGTATTCGCGACTTGCCGCAAGGAAGCCGACTGCCAGCGCCTGATCAAGTCGGGACTGGAGAGCTTTCGCTTGGACTACGCCGACGAAGCCTCGATCGCGGACGGGTTCGGCGAAGCGATTGAACGCACGGGCGGAACGCTCGACGCATTGTTCAACAACGGCGCCTACGCAATGCCCGGAGCCGTAGAGGACTTGCCGCGAGACGCTCTTCGAGACATATTCGAAACGAATTTATTCGGATACCACGACCTGACTCGGCGCGCGATCCCGGTCATGCGGTCCCAGGGCTATGGCCGGATCGTCAACAATTCTTCGGTTCTTGGATTTTGCGCGCTTCGGATGAGGGGCGCCTATGCGTCCACGAAACACGCCCTCAACGGACTTACCGACACGCTCAGGCTGGAACTATCGAGAACCGATATCAAGGTCATTCTCATCGAACCCGGACCGGTAACCTCCAAAATCAGGGAAAACTCGCGACAGCATTTCGAACGCTGGATAGATTGCGAGAACTCGGTATGGGCCGATTTCTATCGCCGCTCTCTGAAGCCGCGCCTCTACGACCCGAAGCAAGCGCGGGACAAGTTCGAGCTGCCCGCCTCGGCCGTAACCGCCAAGCTCGTATCGGCTCTCGAATCCCGGTCGCCTAAGCCGCACTACTACGTTACGACGCCCACATTTATCATTGGCTTCCTCAAGCGCGCGCTGCCGATCCGAGCGCAGGACAAGTTCCTTCTTAAAATCTAAAAATCGGGGGCGAACCCGGCCTGGCGATAGACCATGAATGAAAAACTGGCATCCTTCCTCTACGACCCGATGTTCTTCGTCGTCGTGTTCTCCGTACTGGCGGTGCTCGTCATTCTCATGGTCGGCATTGGCGGATTTGCGCGGGGGGGCGAATTCAATCGAAAATACGCGAACAAAATCATGCGGCTGAGAATCATCGCCCAAGCAGTCGCAGTCGCTCTGATTCTCGCGTTCGTATTTTTTAGCCAGGCGGGGGAATGAATTCCATGGTCGTTCTGAACAAAATTTACACGCGCGGCGGAGACGGCGGCACGACGGCGCTGGGAGACGGCGAGCGCGTATACAAGAACAGCGCCAGAGTCGAAGCCTACGGCACCGTCGACGAAACCAATGCCGCCGTCGGACTGGCCCGGCTTCACGCAGATTCATCAATGGACGGGCGCCTGGCGGCGATTCAGAACGATCTGTTCGATCTTGGCGCCGACCTGTGCAGGCCGGTGCGGGAGGACGAGTGCGAAATGGAGCATCCGCCTCTTCGCGTTATCGAGTCGCAGGTCCTGCGGCTGGAATCCGAAATCGACGATTTCAACGCCGCCCTGCGGCCGCTCAGAAGCTTCGTTCTTCCCGGCGGGTCCGCTCTGGCGGCCGGCCTGCACCAATGCCGAACTGTTTGCCGGCGAGCCGAGCGGCTAACGGTCGCGCTCGCGAGTTCCGAGAAAATCAACGATTCGGCGCTAATTTACCTCAACCGCCTTTCGGATTGGTTTTTCGTGGCGGCGCGCTGCGCCAACGACAACGGAGCATCTGATGTCCTTTGGAAGCCGGGGGCCAACAGGTAGCGGGCGCAGGCGCTCGAAGAATCCGAAAGTCGATCGTTAAATTTTCTCTACAAACGGCTTTTCGATTTGAGTAAATGGTGCCCGCGAATCGGTCTGCCTTCGCGCGGTTCCAAGCAGGAGATGCCAAATGAAAGTTCTTGTTCCGGTGAAGCGAGTCATCGACTACAACGTGAAGGTTCGCGTGCGCGCCGACGGTTCGGGCGTGGACTTGGCCAACGTGAAAATGTCGATGAACCCCTTCGACGAAATCGCCGTCGAAGAAGCCTTGCGTCTTCGGGAAGCGGGCAAGGCCGAAGAGGTCATAGCGGTTTCGATCGGCGTGCAGCAATGCCAGACCATCCTGCGCATCGCGATGGCGATGGGCGCCGACCGGTCGATTCTTATCCAAGCGGCTGAAGACCCGCACGACGACATCGAACCTCTGGCAGTCGCCAAATTGCTGAAGGCAGTCGCCGACGAGGAGCAGCCCGGGCTGGTGCTCATGGGCAAGCAAGCCATCGACAACGACATGAACGCGACCGGCCAGATGCTGGCGGCGCTCATGGGAAGGCCGCAGGCGACGTTCGCCTCGGGCATCGATGTCGAAGGAGGCTACGCCACGGTTACGCGCGAAGTGGACGGCGGACTCCAGGTCGTAGAGATCCAATTGCCGGCGATCGTAACCGTTGATCTCCGAATGAACGAGCCGCGCTACCCCTCGCTTCCGAATATCCAGCGCGCCAAGCGCAAGCGGATGGATGTCAAGACTCCGAGCGACTACGGAATCGATGCTAGCCCGAGGCTTGACATTCTGAAAACAGTCGAGCCGGATGCGCGGCAGGCCGGCGTAATCGTCGGCTCCGTCGACGAATTGATCGAGAAACTCAGAGACGAAGCGGAGGTTATCTGATGGCGGTCCTACTTCTGGCCGAAATCAACGGCTCGCAGCTAGCCGCGGACCTTACGGCCAAAACCCTTGCCGCGGCCCGCGATCTCGGCGAAGTCACAATTCTTTGCGCGGGCGAAGGCTGCGAGGGCGCGGCTTCGGATGCCGCCGGCCTTGAAGGAGTCTCCAAAGTTCTGCTCGCCGACTCGCCGGAGTTCGGACACGGATTGGCGGAGCCGGCGGCCGATTTGATCGTCAGGCTTGCGTGCGACTACGAGCATATCGTCGGGCCCGCATCGACTTCGGCGCAGAACATCCTGCCGAGAGCGGCGGCGCTGTTGGACGCGATGGTCATCTCGGACATAACGGCCGTGATCGATCGCGATACGTTCGAACGGCCGATTTACGCGGGCAACGCGATTCAGACCGTCAAATCCGCCGACGCGAAGAAATTCATCACTATCCGCACCGCCGCGTACTCGGCCGCCGGAGCCGGCGGGTCGGCGAGCGTCGAACGGATCGACCCGTCCTCCGATGCGGGCGGCAGCAAATGGGTCGAAGACAAGGTGGCTTCCAGCGACAGGCCGGAGCTGACCTCGGCTGGAATCGTCGTATCGGGCGGAAGAGGCGTCGGTTCGGCGGACGACTTCGAATTGATTTCGCAGCTGGCGGACAAGCTAGGCGCGGCGATCGGCGCGTCGAGGGCGGCGGTCGATTCCGGCTACGCGCCCAACGATTGGCAAGTCGGCCAGACGGGCAAGGTCGTGGCGCCCGAACTGTACATCGCGGTCGGAATCTCGGGCGCGATCCAGCATTTGGCCGGCATGAAGGACTCGAAAGTCATCGTCGCGATCAACAAGGACGAAGAGGCTCCGATTTTCCAGGTCGCGGATTACGGCCTCGTTTCGGACTTGTTTACGGCTGTACCGGAAATGATCGGAAAGCTTTGACGGGAATCGGCGGGCGGCTGCGGCTCCCGCCTCGGAGGCAAGCATGGACATCAAGCGTATTGGCATCGTCGGCGCCGGGGAGATGGGAAACGGAATAGCCCATGTGTTCGCGCTTTCGGGCTACGACGTCCTGCTATACGACTCGGACGAGGAAGCGGCCGGCAACGCGCTGGCTCTGATAGGAGCCAACATCGACCGCCAGATCGAACGCGGCAAAATCGCGAAGGGCAAAAGATCCGAAGCCCTGGCGAGGATCAAGGTCGTAGCCTCCCTCGCCGAAACCGCCGATGCCGACCTCGTTGTCGAAGCTGCATTCGAATCCGAATCCGTAAAGTCCGCGATTTTCGCGGAATTGCTGCCGCATCTTCGCCCGCGCACGATCCTGACGTCCAATACCTCGTCGATTTCGATCACGCGGCTGGCCTCGCGAACGGACAGGCCGGAGAAGTTCATGGGATTTCATTTCATGAATCCCGTTCCTGTAATGGAACTGGTTGAACTCGTCCGCGGCATAGCGACTTCGGAAGAAACCTATGCGGCCCTAGTCGGCGTTACGAAAAATATCGGCAAGACTCCCGCCTCGTCGGCGGATTTCCCGGGATTCACCGTCAATCGCATCCTCATGCCCATGATTAACGAAGCGATCTATGCGCTCTACGAAGGGGTCGGAACCGTAGAGTCGATCGACAATTCGATGCGGATGGGCGCCAACCATCCCATGGGACCGTTCCAGCTTGCCGATTTCATCGGACTGGATGCCTGCCTTTCGATCATGAACGCGCTGCACGACGGTCTGGCGGACACGAAATACAGGCCGTGCCCCTTGCTCGCCAAATACGTCGAAGCCGGATGGCTGGGTCGGCGGACCAATCGCGGATTCTACGACTACAGCGGCGAAACGCCGTTTCCTACGCGCTAGCCGACCGGCTTCCGAGCAACGCGAAAGCCGATTGGAATCGCCCGGCGCCGGTTTTTTTTTCGCCCGGCCGGCTACAACTCTTCGTAGAATTTACTGGCGATAAGCTCGGACAGCGCATCGCACAGGTCCTCGGCATCGGAGCCTTCCGCTTCGACATCTATGATCGTGCCCTTGGCTGCCACGAGCATGAGAAGCCCCATGATGGAGTCCGCCCCCGCCGTGGAGCCGTCCTTCGAAACCTCGGCATTGGCTTCGAAACGCTCCGCGACTTCGACGAACTTGGCGGCGGCGCGGGCGTGCAGCCCTTTTTCGTTGACGATTCTGAAACTGCGGTGGATTTTCATTAATTCTAGCCGAAATCATTCATGCAGACCATGTACTTCCTGCCGGCCTGCACGGCCTGGGAAGACGCGAAGGCGATACTTTTCCTGCGGTTCCTGATCAGCGAAATCAGCATCGGCACATTGGCTCCCGAAAGCATAATCCGGTTTTCCGCGCAGCAGGCGGTCAGGCAAAGATTGGCGGGGGAGCTGCCGAACAAATCGGTCACTACGATAACGCCGCTTCCGGAATCCACCGCATCGACGGCGCTGCAGATTTCCCTGCCCTTGGATTTTCGATCTTCGGCGCCGTCGAATGTTATAGCGCGGACGCCGTCCTGTTTGCCGAATACATCCTCAATGGAATTGAGGAACTCCTTTGCAATGCCCCGGTTCGCAACTATTACAATTCCAATCAATGCATCGCCCCGTGTCGCAACTTGGGCAAGCTGCGATCTCGCTTTGCTTCCGCTGCCCGCCATAGACACCGAGAGAGTTTCGGACGCAAGAGCCTTTGCGCTATAACAAATTTTTTTTGAACGACTTTTCCTGAAATTTGCTCTCAATCTCCGTCACTCCGCTTGTCCGCGCTTCAAATGCTGGATGACTTTGGCGGCGAGCGATTCCATTTTCGCTCCGAGCACCAGGTCGATTTCCACCGAAAGCAGCCGAAAGCTTCTTCTCGGCGGAAGCCTTTCCAACTCTTCGGTATCGAGGTCCACCGCGACCACGACTTTCGCTTCCCCGGCGTAATCCGCTCGGAGGATTCCCACGCCTCGCGCCTCGATCTTGCCGAGGATCGATTCGGGCGCCGAAGCGAAAACGAAATTGCCGCGGCGCCTGAGGCGCGTGCGGTCGTCGGCGACAAGGCCGGCGCCCATGGCCATCATCTCGAGAGCATGGCGGGATTTTCCCGAACCTGAACGGCCGAGCAGAAGCGCCGCGCGAGATTTCCATGAAACCGCACTCGCATGTACTACCGTCTCGGCGCCTGCGCCGTTCGAGGGTGGCGCGCCGCGAATTTTCGCCATCCGTGCCGCGGCGAGCGACTAGTAGCTTGAACTTCTTTCGACGGCCGCACCCGGCTCTTCGCCTAGCAATTCGCGAAACTTGACAACGCTTTGCTTTGCTCCTGCCGCCAAAATGCGGGCGTCGTTCAATATCGTTACCAGGTCGAATCCCCATCCGACGGCCATTGCCGCGTATTCGGGAGACCCGCAATGAAGGCCCGCCCTAATTCCCGCGCTCTTTGCGGCATCCAAAATCATTTTGATCGCGGACACTACTTCCTCGTTTTCGGAATCGAAGCCCGGCGGGATGCGGCCGTTCGCGATGCCGAGCGTCAGGTCCGCCGGACCTACATAGATAGCGTCGAGTCCCGGCGTCGAAACGATTTCTTCGATGTTCGCGATCGCTTCCGCCGTCTCGACCATTGCCAGGCAAATGATCTCGTCGTTGGCGCTAGACGCGTATCCCGGCCCGGCGGAAATATTCGCGCGAGTGGGGCCGAAGCTTCGCATTCCGAGCGGAGGATATCGGCAAGAGCTCACAAGTTCTTCGGCCTGCTTCCTATTGTTGATCATCGGGCAGACCACGCCGTACGCTCCCGCGTCGAGAGCTTTCATAATCGCGCCCGGTTCGAGCCATGGCACGCGGGCGAGCGGAACAACACCGCTGGATCGCATGGCCTGAAGCATTGCGACGGCGTCGGGATAGTCAATGACTCCGTGCTGAGTATCAACCGTCAGGCTGTCGTAGCCTTGCTCCGCCATCACCTCCGCAGAGAACCCGCATGGAATCGAAAGCCATCCGTTGATGACGGGACGGCCCTCGCCCCACAGTATTTTCAATTTGTTGGGTATCATGATCCCTCGTTTTCTCCCGTAGTCGCCTGCAACCTGTAGTCCGGCGTCGTCAAATATGCCCCAGCGCACCCGTACGAATTCCCGTCGCATTGCGCGCCTTCGTCGGCTAGCGCGATTTTGCGAAGGAACGGCAACGCCCCGCAACTGGATTGCCGCAATTTCGATTCCGGCACAATGCGGACCAAACGAATAGCACTCCTTCTGGACTTCCGCCATTGCGAGTTTCAACGCGCCGCATTAAACAATCCGCTCGATGGCGGCAATACGGCTTTCTAAATTGCGGGAGTGCGATATGAATGAGACTGTCCGGCTAACCATGGCGCAGGCCCTGGTCAAGTATCTGTGCAACCAGCATACGATTATCGATTCGCAGCAGGTGCCTCTGTTCGCTGGAGTATTCGGCATATTCGGCCACGGAAACGTAACGTGCCTTGCGGAGGCGCTCGAAGCGGTTCAGGACCAGCTGCCGACTTGGCGAGGCCAAAACGAGCAATCCATGTCCCTGGCGGCGATTGCTTTCGCAAAGGCCAAGAGAAGGCGCCAGATCATGGTAGCTACGAGCTCCATCGGACCCGGCGCGACCAACATGGTAACCGCCGCGGCCGTAGCGCACTCGAACAGATTGCCGATTCTCATACTTTCAGGCGACGTTTTCGCCAATCGCCGACCCGACCCGGTGCTGCAGCAGGTCGAGCATTTTGGCGCGCCGTCGACATCGGTAAACGATGCGTTCAGGGCGGTTTCGCGCTACTGGGAAAGGATCGCGCATCCCGAGCAGATAATCTCGTCTCTTCCGCAGGCCGTCGCCGTAATGCTCGACCCCGCCGAATGCGGCCCGGCGTTTATCGGGCTATGCCAGGATACGCAGGAAATCGCCTACGACTATCCGGCCGCTTTCTTCGAGCCGAGAATCCACAGAGTGCCCCGTCCTCGGCCCGACCTTAAGAGCGTCGCCGAAGCGGCCGAACGACTCGCTCGGTCAAAGCGTCCGCTAATTATTTCGGGAGGCGGCGTTCGCTATTCTCTGGCGGAAGAGAGAGTCTCCGCCTTTGCGGAGAAGCGGGGAATGCCGCTCGCCGAAACGATTGCCGGAAAGGGATCGGTCGCTCACGACCATCCGGCCCATGTCGGTCCGATTGGCGTCGTTGGATCGACGTCGGCAAATGCCCTGGCGGCGCAAGCCGATGTCGTTCTGGCGATCGGGACAAGGCTCCAGGATTTCACCACCGGTTCATGGACCGCCTTCGCAAGAGATGCCGATTTCATTTGCGTCAACGCCGCTCGCTGGGACGCGCACAAGCATTTTTCGCTGCCGGTTGTCGGCGACGCTCTAGAATCCGTAAGCGAACTCGATGCCGCGCTGGGCGGCTGGACGGCGGACGCGGCGTGGACGGAGAAAGGAAAATCGGAATTCGCGGCCTGGAATAAAATCCTCGACGATAGCCAGAAGCCTACGAACGCCCCTGTCCCGACCTACGCCCAGGTCGTCGGAGCGATCAACCGGCTGGCTGGAGACGGCGACTTGATGATTACCGCTGCCGGGGGGCTGCCCGGCGAAACCACGAAGGGCTGGAGAGTAAAGTCGCCGCATACTTTCGATTTGGAATTCGGATATTCGTGCATGGGCTACGAAGTCGCCGGCGGCTGGGGCGCCGCAATGGCGCTGGATGACGGCTGCACCCCGATCGTGCTCGTTGGCGACGGCTCATATCTGATGATGAATTCGGACATCTATTCGTCTGTTCTGTCGGGGCACAAGATGATTGTCGTCGTTTGCGACAACGGAGGCTTCGCGATCATCAACAGGCTTCAGAACTTCAAGGGCGGCAGATCCTTCAACAATCTCATTTCGGACTGCCGCGTCGCCGAGCCGTTCGCCGTGGATTTCGCCAAGCACGCCGAATCGATGGGCGCGCTTTCCAGGCGGGCCGAAAGCATAACGGATCTCGAGGCTGCGTTCGAATGGGCGAAGACCACCGACAGAACGACCGTTATTTCCATAGTTACGGATGCGTATTCGTGGGTTCCCGGCGACGCGGCCTGGGATCTCGGCGTGCCGGAAGTAAGCGAACGGGAGGAAGTGCGCGAAGCGAGAGCCGAGCAGGAAGCGATACGCGCTAAGCAACGCATAGGAGTCTGAAGCGATGAAGGCGATACTCGGCATTGCGCCGATAGCTTGGTCGAACGACGACCTTCCCGAACTCGGAGGCGAGACGCCTCTGGAAACGTGCCTTGGCGATGCGAGGAGGGCCGGGTTCTCCGGTGTCGAAACCGGGGGGAAGTTTCCCAAGACCTCCGCCGAGCTCGGTCCGATCCTGGAAGCCCACAAACTGCGCCTTTGCGGCGGCTGGTATTCCGGTACCGTACTCGACAAGGATCTCGAGGCGGAAAAGGAGCAGGCGGCGACGCAGCTCGCCTTGTTTCGGGACCTCCATTCGCCCTGCCTCGTCTACGGCGAAACGGCGGGAACCATACAGAATGTCCGCGACGCGCCCCTAGAAGGCCGGCGGAGGCTGGATAGCGACCAGTTCAAGGCCTACGGCCGCAAGCTTACCGAGTTTTGCGAATGGTGCGCCGACGAGGGAATGACGATAGCGTTTCACCATCACATGGCGACAGCTGTGGAAACCGAAAGCGACATCGACGCGCTTATGAACAATACGGGCGAGGCCGTCAGGCTTCTTCTCGACCCCGGCCATTTGGCCTTCGCGCGCGGCGACATTTTCCGAACGATTGAGAAGCACGCGTCGAGGATATGCCATGTTCATGCCAAAGACATTCGGAACGAAGTCGTCAATTCTCTGGATCGAAGCCGGGAGAGTTTTCTGGATGCCGTGCTCAAAGGGGCCTTCACCGTTCCGGGCGACGGGTCGCTAGATTACGGCAAGATCGTTCAGGCGCTAGCCGATACCGGTTACGAGGGCTGGTTCGTCGTCGAAGCGGAACAGGACCCGGCGCTCGCGCCGCCCGCGGAATACGCGGTAATCGGCTACAATGCCTTGTCCCAGGCCGTCACTGCGGCCGGATACTATGTGGAGAAATGAATCTATGAATCGACTAGACAACAAGATTGCAGTTGTAACCGGCGGCACTCAGGGACTCGGCGCGGCAGTGGCGAGGAGATTCGCGGAATCCGGAATCGAAGGAATCGTTACCTGCGGTAGAACCGCCGAAAAAGGCAAGGCGGTGGCCGAAGAGATCGCAAGCTCCAGCGGCATTGCCGTTCGATTTGTCAAGGCCGACCTCGCGAGCGTGGAGGACTGCCGATCCGTCATTGCGGCTGCGGATGCGGAGTTCGGCCGGGTAGACATTCTCGTGAATGCAGCCGCCATAACCGATCGCGGCAACATCGTCGACACGTCGCAGGAACTGTTCGACCGGATGATGGCCGTCAACGTCCGCGGGCCTTATTTCTTGATACAGGAAGCAGTCAAGGTCATGATCCGGGAAAGCATCGAAGGATCGATCATCAATATCGGCTCCGTGTCGGCGCTTGCCGGTCAGCCGTTTATCTCGGCGTACTGCACGTCCAAGGGCGCTCTTGCGACCTTAACCCGGAATACCGCCTTCGCGCTTCTCCGCAACCGCATCAGGGTCAACCAGCTCAATATCGGCTGGATGGCGTCGGACGGCGAAGACTGGATTCAGCGTACGTATCACGGCGCCGGCGACGGCTGGCTTGAAACGGCGGGAGCGGGCCTGCCGTTCGGAAAACTTCTTGACCCGGCGGATGTTGCGCGCGCCGTCGGGTTTTTGGCATCCGAGGATTCTGGAATGATGACCGGCTCCGTCGTGCAATTCGATCAATCGGTCTGGGGCGGCTACCCCTTCGAACCGCCGTCTCCGAATGAATCCATGAGCCTTTAGGCCCGGATCCAAATGCCGGCGAAAATTACAAATCGTCCAAAGAGAATCCGGGATTCGTTCCCGTTCGGGGGCATCCAGCCCATATTTGCTCGACAAGTCCGCGCCACGTCCGGCTTTCGGAGCATCGCGCGCCCATGATTCTGTTTTTTGAATTTGTTTTGCCGAATGCCGATCTTCGCCCGCGGATCGATCAAGCCATGGACGGACCGGTCCATCGCAACTCCCTAGCCGATATTCGAGAGGCGGCACCGCTTGCCAATGGAAAGCCCGCTCGCCGCCGCGGACGATTCTTTGAGGGCGGAGGACCTGGAATCCGTTTCTAGCCGACGCTCGCCCAATGGGGCGACTTGACGCCCAACTTTAGGCGGGAATTGAATTGCGGCTTCGTTGCCGTCCATGCTCGCCCGGTCGGAAATGGCGGATTTGACCGAACGGTTGACCCGCCGTCTCAAAATTGCGATCGCCGAACCATTCCGTGTTCCGCGCGCCGGCTCAAGGGAGCGCCGCGTCGGCATTGGTCGAAAACCATTTGCCCGCCGCTGTCGAGAAGACCCTCGTCCGTTTCGCTCCGAAACGGCTGCAATTGCCGATTGCGAACCTGACTGGCAATACTGCATTTGCGATCAAATGAACGCCCCCTTCAATTGAAAACCGATGCCATTGAGTTGCCTAAATCGCAGAATCCGGTTTTCTCTCCAGTTCCGCCATTTGCTATTCAAAATTTATTTTGACAATTTTCTTGCCGCCGTTCATGCTCAGCCCCGGTCATATAGTGATATGCGGCGACCGATCTTCGGATCGTACCTGCCATGGAACTTAAAAAAAGCAATAAATCAAGTGGTTAATCCGATTCCGAATTCGTCCTCGCTTGCGTTAAATGTTCGAGCAGCCGCGCAGCCGAAGCACCGCGGCCTCGCAAATGATGCTATGCATGAATGCCCCGATACGCCAATCGCCGCGGTTTCGACTGCATCCAATGATGCCATAGTCTTTCCGCATTTGCCATACGGCTCGAAGCGCCGCCCGTTAATCAAGTGAATTCGATGATAGCAAACCCTTCCCGGATCCGAGCATCCCGCATCGCGTCGGGACGACATTGCCGACTCGGCAAGGGCATGGTTGACTCTCTTGTCCGGCGGGAAAGCAGAATATTTTCGTTTCGGATGGCGGGCGCGGAAAGCCCTCCATGAGCATTGAACCGCCAACGACTACAAAGGACATCCGCGCGGCAATTGCAAAAATCCCGCGTGTGAGCCTGGCATGCCTACCGACCCCGCTTCAGGAGGCGAAGCAATTGTCGAAAGCGCTTGGCGGACCGCGAATTTTCGTCAAGCGCGACGATTTGACGGGCGTTGCGTTCGGCGGCAACAAGACCAGAAACTTGGAGTTTCGCCTCGCCGCGGCCAGAGCGTCGGCGGCTGACACGATCGTGATGGAGTTGGACCAGCAGTCCAACTCCGCCCGCCAGACGGTCGGCTGCTGCAATCGCCTTGGCAAGAAAACGATTCTGATTCTAGAAGGTTCGGAGCCCGAGTGCATTCAAGGCAACCTGCTCGTGGACCACCTTCTCGGGGCGGAAGTGCGTTTTGCGTCATCGCGTTCGGAACAGAGGCGGATGAGCCGGGAAGCTGTCGCGAAGGAACGGGCTGCGGGTCGAGCGCCATGCCTTCTCAACGATATTCCAATGTTCGACGAAGGTTCGGCTATCGCGTACCTGGAGTGCGCTTGCGAGATCGTCGAGGCTCTAGAGGCGCAGGGCCTCGTTCCGGATTGTATCTATATGTCCTCGTCGGGAAAGGGCCAGGCAGGCCTGATTCTCGCACAGCAATTGCTTGCCGGATTTCAAGTGCGCGGGATCACGGCCACCAGCGAATTCGACATTCCGCCGCGGGGCGCGGAGATCGCAAACCGGGCGGCGCGAACGCTCGGCCTTGACGTGTCCGTGTCGCCGGTTCAAATTATCAACGACGATTCATTCGTCGGCGAGAAGTACGGAATCCCGAGCGAAGCCGGAAATGATGCCGTTCGCTTGTTCGCGCGAACTGAAGGCATCGTTCTGGATCCCGTTTACACGGGCAAGGCCGCTGCAGGGATGATCGAGCACATACGCCGCGGCGATTTCGGTAGCAAGGACATCGTGGTGTTTGTTCATACAGGCGGAACGCCCGCGATATTTGCGTACAATCATCTATGGCTCGAATGCCAAATTGAGAAAAAAGGAGGAAAAACACCATGACATCAACAACCCATCGCGTTCAACGCATGCTTGTCGCGGGCGTCGCAGGAGTATTTCTTGCCGCGACAAGTAGTTTCGCCGGTCCGGACGACAACACGCTCGTCTTTGGACAAAGCCAGTCGATCACCGATATTGGCCCCGCGTACAACGCGTTCCTGCAATATCCTTCGGGATATGAAGCCAGCTTCGTGATTTACGACAGGCTGGTAACCTTCGATGACCAGCTTCGATTCAACGCCCAGCTCGCCGAAAGCTGGACTATTGCGGAAGATCAAAAGTCGGTGACTTTCAAGCTTCGCGCCGGAGCAACGTTTCACGACGGCACGCCGATCGACGCCGCGGCAATCAAATTCAATGTAGAAAGGATGATGGATCCGGAGATCAACACAACCAACCGCCCGCTTTGGGACCCCATTGCGGGAGCGGACGCCATCGACGACTTGACCGTTCGACTGCGGACCCACGAGCCCTTTGCGCTCCTGTTCAACACGCTTGCGCACGGGTCGGGCGCCATTCTGAGCCCAACCGCGATAATGGAGAACGGTCAGGAAAGCGAGACGCAGAATCCGGTTGGCTCAGGTCCCTACAAAGTCGAGTCGTTTAATCCCGGGCTGGAACTCGTGCTAGCTCCCCACGAGGGGTACTGGGCTGGAAAGCCCCCGCTCGACAGGGTTATCTTTCGCTACGTTCCCGAAGCGGCGACTCGGGTCTCCGCGCTGCAAAGCGGCGATGTCGACGTTATCGACGGCGTTCCAACGCACTTGATTGCGCAGATCGAATCCGACGACGGGCTGCAGGTTCTTGCATCTCCGTCCCTTCGCCCCATGGGACTCGCGATGCAAACCACCGTCCCGCCGCTCGACAACGTCGACGTTCGCAGAGCGCTGAACCACGCGATTCCGGTGGACGCCATCGCCGAAAAACTGTTCCTCGGCCAGGCCAAGGCTTCAGATTCGCCTCTCGCGTTCAATACGGTCGGCTATCACGGGAACGAGCCATATTCCTACGATCCCGGCAAAGCCCGCGAGATGCTTGCGGCTGCGGGGCTAACGGACAGTGACGGCAATGGCATCGTGGAGCACGACGGAACGGATCTTGTCTTTACGCTCTTGGTTCCCGAAGGCGTGTTTGCCAACGACGTGCTAGTTGCGGAAACGGCGGCCGCCGCTCTTCAGGAAGTCGGAATCGGCATCGAGATACGCAAGATAGAGAGAAGTTCCTTCTGGGATACGCTACGCCTGCCGGTCGCCGAAGCCGGATGGCAAATCGGGATGTTCGGCTTTAATCCTTCCAACGCATCCGGTCTGTACCATCTGGATTCGATGTATACATCCAACCCCGACAATGTCGGGCGCCCGGCGGTCTGGAACATCACTCGCTATTCGAACCCCGAAGTCGATGCTCTAATGGCCCAGGCGACGGTAACGGTCGACGGCGATGCTCGTGCCGCCATACTCGCCGAAGCCCAGGACATGATCTGGAACGACGCGCCCTACATATGGCTGCAAGTGAACAACATCATCTCGGCAGCTCGCGCCGATCTTGGCGGAGTGGAGGTCTGGCCCGTGATATTTACGATCGTGCGCGGAGGCGCCTACTAGAGAACCTGCTCGAGGATAAACTCTTTCGCACTGGTCAATCGTGCCCGCCCCCGCGGGCATGAAACCCGCATTACGGTTTCTGGCACTTAGGATCCTGCGTGCCATCGCGATCGCTTTTGCGGTTGTAACCATTATTTTCTTTCTGTTCAGCCTGGTCCCGGGGGACCAGGCTGCCTATCTCGCCGGACCGGGATCGACCCAGGCGGAAATCGATCGGCTGCGCGAATCGCTGGGGCTCAACGATCCCCTGCTCGTTCAGTACTTCCGCCACGTGGCGGGTTTGCTGCAGGGCGACTTAGGCACTTCGGAAGTTTACAAGTCCGACCCGCTTCCGTTCATTCTTGAACGAATTCCGGCTACTCTCGCTCTGACCGCCGCCGCGATCGGCCTTACTATCATAGTTGGAATACCGGCCGGCCTCATCTCGGCGATGTTTCATGCCCGGCTTCCGGATCTCGCTATTTCGGTTTCGGTCGTCGCGCTCTTGGCCGTTCCGAATTTTTGGCTCGGCCTCCTACTGCTCTCCTTTTTCTCAGTGCAACTCGGGTGGCTTCCAAGCTTTGGATTTTCGGGCCCCGCGGCGCTTATTCTTCCATCGCTCGCGCTCGCGGCGAGGCTGATCGCCCTGGTTGCCCGAATGACGCGCGGAGTTACAATCGACGAGCTTGGCAAGGACTACGTTCGCACGGCACGCTCCAAAGGCCTCGGCAGAACGACGATCCTGCTGCGCCATGTTCTTCGAAACGTAATGATCCCCACTCTGACGGTTATCGGCCTGCAGACCGGATATCTCCTCGGCGGGTCGGTTGTAATCGAGCGGCTATTCGCCTGGCCCGGAATCGGCGATCTTATGATCAACGCTATCGGACAAAGGGACTACGCGGTCGCCCAAGCCGTCACAATCCTGTTCGTGATAGCATTCTTGATAATTAACTTGATCGTCGAACTCCTGTACGTTCTGATAAACCCGCGCATGAGGGCGGCGTGAGCGCGGTATCGCAGAAATTTGCCTTGGCAGCGGTCCGCTGCGCGTTCGCGGCTAGATGGCTTCGCCAAAACGTCTATCTCGCGGCAGGTACGGTCATCGTCCTGGCATTTTTGATCGCCGCGGTTTTCGGCGAACAGATCGCGCCATACGGGGCGAACAAGCAAAATCTGCTGAATTCTCTCGAGGGGCCGAGCGCGGCCCACTGGCTTGGCACGGACCCGCTTGGCCGCGACCTGCTAAGCCGAGTTGTCGTCGGCACGCGGCATACTCTGTCGGTCGCCGTCGTTTCAGTGTTCTTTTCCTGTTTTCTCGGGGTGATTCTCGGCCTGATTTCGGGATTCGCGCGCGGGCATCTCGCGACGGCGGTCGACGCGATTGTAGACGTTGCGCTCACGATACCCAATATGATTCTTGCGATTTCCATCGCGGCCGTTATGGGCGCAGGATTGACCGGCCTGATAATCGCCATCAGCATTTCCTTCACGCCGCCCATTTCCAGGATCGTGCGCGGTCGCGTACTGGAAATCCGGGAAGAGGATTTTATTTCGGCTGCGCGCACGATCGGCGTACGGCCGTGGCGAATACTTCTACGGCACGTATTGCCGAACGCGGCCACGGTAATCGTCATCGAGGCAAGCCTGCAGGCCGGCCAGGCCGTGCTCACGGCGACCGCGCTGGGATTTCTCGGACTCGGCGTGCAGCCGCCGACGCCGGAATGGGGCACGCTGCTCGGCTACGGCCGCGAATACCTGCATTCGGCACCGTTCATGGTTATCGCCCCGGGCCTCGCGATTTCCTTGATGGTGCTAGGGTTCAACCTTTTGGGCGACGGGTTGCGCGACTTGCTCGATCCCCGAGTCGGAAATTGAAGGAGACTTGAAATCATGCGCATTGTCGACTGCCACGGGCACATATTTCCGCCGCTCGCCGAACCATGCGGTTTCGAAAGCCGGGCCGAGCATCTTCTCTACATGCAATGGGGGATGCATACCCATACCAATCAGCCGGTAGTACGCAGCCGAGACGGCGAGACCGTGGCCGAGAAGCACCTTTGGAGCCCGATCGACCCTTCAGAATCCGGCCGCGCGGACGGGCTGGACTTCCGCGTGGACGGCAATGGACGGCTGGCCTGGAATCTGGACGGCGAAAAATACCACGTCCAATACCTCAGCCCCAGCACCCGGAATCTAGAAAGCCCGGCGGAGACGATAGTCGCGCAGATGGACTATGTCGGAATAGAGAAAATGGTGCTGCAAAACGACCACACCTACGGGAACTCCGCGGAGATTTTCGCGGCGGCGATCGCGGAGTATCCGGGGCGTTTCATCGGACTTGCGCAAGTCGAGGAGGGATTCGCCTGGAGCGACAGCGAAATCAGGCGCCTGGAGCGACAAGTCGCCGGGAACGGCATGTCGGGGCTCTATTTCACGCTCAACGGCTTCATGCGCTCCGGCTGGAAGGAAACCTATGCCGCCCCGTCCTACGACGACTTCTGGAAAACGGTCGAGCGTCTCGGCATTCCCGTATTCTGGGTGCATCCCGGCGAAACTCCCTGGGGCAGTTACCTCGAGGAGATGGAGAGATTTGCCGGTTGGCTGGAGCGGTTTCCCCGAATCCGGTCGGTGATGGTCCATGGCTGGCCTACCGCGCAATTCGACGATGGTACGGGAAGGATCGAATGGCCCGCCATTGTCCAGAGAATTCAGGATGAATTTCCTGTATTCACCGAGATTCTATATCCGATTTCCTGGGGGCGCAGGCACGATTATCCGTACAGCCTCGCACTGAACCACGTCCGGCAATTTTACGAGCGTTTCGGCGCGAATCGCATGATCTGGGGCTCAGATATGCCGAATGTGGAACGCTATTGCACGTATCGCCAGAGTCTCGACTACGTTCGCAACCATGCGTCCTTTCTGTCGGACAGCGAGAGCGAGGCGATATTTAGCGGCAACTGCCTCTCGCTTTTTGAGCGCGATGCCGAATGAGGAAAGGACCGGAGCAAGCCGCGGCGAGCGGAGCAGCCGCTCACGCGCCGAATCCCCTGCTGGAAGTTCGGAATCTGACAGTGCGGTTCGAAATGCTCCGGCGAACCGTCCATGCGGTTAACGGCGTTTCCTTTAACGTGCATGAAGGAGAGACATACGCGATTGTTGGGGAATCCGGATGCGGCAAGAGCGTGACGGCGCTGTCGCTTTTGAAACTATTGTCGATGCCGCCCGCCCGAATAACGGATGGCTCCGTCTACTTCGAAGGGCAGGATCTTCTCGAGCTTTCGGAGACCCGGCTGCAAAATTTGCGCGGCCCGGCCGTAAGCTACGTTTTCCAGGAACCAATGACCTCGCTCAATCCATCCATGAAAATCGGCTGGCAGATCGCGGAATCTTGCGCAAAGCACTTCGGCATGAATCGCGAGAAGGCGCTTTCTCGCGCGCGCGAGGTCTTGGAGCAGGTACAACTTCCCGACGCGGACGAACGGCTAAACTCCTATCCGCACCAGCTCTCGGGAGGCATGCGGCAACGGATCATGATCGCAATCGCCCTCGTCTGCTCGCCTCGGCTCTTGATCGCCGACGAGCCGACCACGGCACTGGACGTCACGATTCAAGCGCAGATCCTCGATCTGCTTTCCGATCTTCAGAAAAGAACCGGCGCAGGCATGATTCTGATTACCCATGACCTTGCCGTCGTAGCCGAATACGCGGACCGAATGATGGTCATGTATGCGGGTCGCAAGGTGGAAGAAGGACCGGTCGACGCCATTCTATCCAATCCCCGTCATCCCTATACTCGCGGGCTTCTGCAGGCGGTTCCCCGGCTGGGGTCAAGCCTCAGCGAAAATTCCGAGCAATCGCTTTCGGAGATACCCGGCATCGTCCCTTTGCTCGACCGGCCATTCACGGGATGCCCTTTCGCTCCGCGATGCGAATCCGCGACGGAGCGATGCAGGAATGAAACGCCTCCTACAGTTGAGTTCGGGGACGGCAGGCTGTCGGCTTGTATTCTCAGCGAGAGCGCGGGAGCGCGAGAATGAGCGTTGGAACAGACGCGAATGAACCTCTCCTCTCGGTCGAGAAGGTTACGAAACATTTCAATGTCCGCCGCGGCGCATTCGGCTCCGTCATGGCCACTGTACACGCGGTCGAGGATGTCACCTTCCAAATTAATCGCGGCGAAGTCCTTGGCCTTGTCGGAGAAAGCGGCTGCGGCAAGTCTACGATTGCCAAGCTGATCGCCTGCCTGCATAGTCCGACTTCGGGCCTAATTCGGCTCGGCGGCGTGGAGATATCAAGCCTGCCGGAGGAGCAGCTGCGCGGATATCGCAGCCGGGTCCAGATGGTTTTTCAGGATCCATACTCCTCGCTTAATCCGCGAATGACGGCCGGCGCGATCGTTGAAGAGCCCCTCAGGGAGCATTCGAGAGGATCCGCAAAGGAAAGGCGCGAACGCGTGAATACGCTTTTTCGCCAGGTCGGCCTCCCGCGCGAAATGGCGTCGAACTACCCGAATGCGTTTTCCGGCGGTCAACGGCAGAGGATCGGGATTGCTCGCGCCCTGGCATTGGACCCGGACCTCATCGTCGCCGACGAGCCGGTCTCGGCCCTCGATGTCTCGGTTCAGGCGCAAGTCATCAACCTTTTGGCGCGCTTGCGAGGCGAGACCGGCGCTGCTTATCTCTTCGTCTCGCACGACCTCGCCGTAGTAGAGCACATTAGCGACCGGGTGGCCGTAATGTATCTCGGGCAGCTAGTCGAGGTAGCGCCGAAACGCGAACTATTTTCGTCGCCGAGGCATCCGTACACCGAAATGCTGATGCAGTCCGTTCCCGCGCTGGACCGCCGCCGCAAGGCTCGCCAGCTGGTTGTTGGCGAAGTACCGAGCCCTTTCAACCCGCCATCCGGCTGCCGGTATCGGACCCGGTGCCCGCTTGCCGAGCCGCGTTGCAGCGAATCGACACCTGTATTGCGGCCCGTTGGCGCGGAGCATTTCGCCGCGTGTCACGTGCGCGCGCCGGCGGTTCAGGATTGACCCCGGAATCGTTCGAGTTTTCACGGCGGCACTTGTGATCGGCTTTCGCCTTCGAGCCGCGATTTGATCCGCGCTGAACTCGCATCCTATAGCCCGGCGCATTGACGCAGGCGCCGCATGTTTCCCCTCGGAACGGACTTCGTAGCACGGTCGGATTGCAGCCGCGGATACTCTCGGGAATTCAGGGAAAGCGTCGCTCATTCGAAACTTCGACGAATTTTCGAACAGGCGCATGCCGTCAATAGTCGCCGGACCGCCGCGCTTGCACGAAAAGTGCTCGCGAAAGGCCACTAGGCACGAAATGAAGCTAAAGCCAGGACAAAAAATTTCTTGGTTTGTTCGGTTTTGCCTGATTCGCTGCTTGGCGATGAGCGACAAGATTGGAAATTTCTTTTGGTTGACCGAAGAGCAGATGGAGCGTCCGCGGCCGAATTTTTTTTCAAAATCGCACTGGGTCCCGAGAATCGATGACCGCCAGGTAACGAGCGGGATTGTCTTCATTAATCGCAATAGGTTGCGATAGCCGGTTGCACCTGCGGAGCATGGTCCGCCGAAGAAGCTTTAAACCCGCTGAAAGCACTGAGCGAGAAGGTCGCTTTTGCCCGAGTAGGCTAGAGTTTGGCTGAACGGAGCGATGCGAGCGATATGCTGACGGAGGTGAGTCTGCAAGTCCGACGCCGCGTACCGGATCGCCCGGGCAAGACGAACGGGTTGTACTGGCGTCGGGAACGGCCCGGTCGTCGGAGTTGCCCGGAGCCTCCCGCAATGCTGCTACCGGTTTCTTGTCCCCCGTGCCAGCGTGCAAGGACGAAAGACGCTTCGAAATTCCTATAGGGCGGCGGATGAAGATGAGAACGATACGTTTTCAGCTTCACGGCGCATCGAAGCTGCGCCAAACGGTTCCGGTCGATGTCCAGCGGTTGCCGGGCCGCCCCTCCCGGATTTGCGCGCGGGTATGCCGCATCCCGGGCGAATCGTACGGAATGAGGGGCAACAGGGCCTTCGTCGCCTAGCGCAGGAATTCGCCCCGCGCCGGGACGCGGGCAGGACTATTCCGGACGTCCAAGCCTCCAGTCAAACGGCCGTACCTGGGTTTCCGCGAAGACGCCCGCATTTCCATAGGGGCTTTCGGCCAGAAATCGCCGCGCCGCATCCAACGAGTTCGCTTCGATAATCAGCAGCGAGCCGACAATGGATTCCGAGTCATCGGCTAGGGTCGGGCCGGCATTGTGAACGACAACGCCGGGTTGTTCAGGATGATTGCGCAGATAATCGGCAAAGGCGGCCAGAACTTCGCTGTCCGCCCGTATGATTCCCGGATTGTGGGTACAGAAAGCTGCAAAATACATGTGCATTCTCCCTAGTCTCATTGGTTGAGCCGTTTCGACTACGCTAGGCCAGACCAGTGGTCCCTGTCAACCGAGTGTTTCCGGCAAGAGACTGCGCAAGGCCTAGATCCGCCGGGAGATCCCCGCGCCGTGCGGTTCCACGCGAACGGTCACGATATCCGTGTCGTGATACTGCTTGTGATGAACCGAGGAGGCAAGATGACGCAACAATCTCAGAGATACCTCGCGCTCGATCATTGCCCCGGCGCTTGCCTCGCCCAACAGCGCAAACCGGTCCTGGATGTTCTCCTCGCCCTTTGAGGTAATGAATTCCAGCACCGCTCCGCGATCCTCGCCGCGCGCGGTGAGGAGCAGACGACGCTGCCCGATATCCTTTCCGCTCTCGGCGTGTTGCAGTAGAGTCAGCAGCGTCTCTTCGCAGACGGCCTTAAGGCGGCTTTCCATCTGCGCGCCCCAACCCCTCTGCGACGCGAATTCACTGATGAACTCCTGGATATCGCGCAGCGCGGACAAATCGAGCTCGGCCTCTATCCGGCGGTGGCGCGGCTTTGCGAGTTCCACGAAGATGGTCAAGACGATGGCCGCGACGCCTCCGGTCAGCATCCCGTTCTGCAGGAACGCATCCGCAAACCCCGAGCCGCGCACGGGAACGATCGCGCCGCTTTGAAATCCCGCGCCGATCCAGAACGAGATCCCGGAGATCAGTCCATTGCGATAGTCGACTCCATCCTGGATGATCAACTTCATGCCGACAATAAATATCGCTGCCATCGTGACCAAGACGAACGCGGTGATGATCGGACCGGGTATCGCAAGGATCACGGCCAGCGCCTTGGGAATGAACGCCAGTACGATCAGCACCGCTCCTAGCGCGACGCCAATACTGCGAGAACTTATCCCGGTAATCTCGACCATCGACGCACCCGTCGGCCGGAAACCGAGCGGCATCGTGCCGGCCAGGCCCGACAGCAGATTGCCCGTCCCGTCGGCGGCCACGGCGCCCTGCACCGCCCGGAAGTCCACCGCCCGGCTCCCGGCCCACGATACCCGCTGGATCGCAATGGCGCCGCTGATGGTTTGCATCGTGCAGACCAGGGAGATGAACAGGAAGGCAGGAAGCAGAACCCAGAAGTCAATCCCGAAATCCAGGTCCAAACCTGACCATACCGGCCTCGGAATACCGATCCACGACGCGCGGGCAATTCGCTCGATGTCATAGAGACCGAACATGCCGGCGACGGTCGAGCCCGCAATGATTCCGACAACGGGCGACCACAGGCGCGCCCGTCCTTTCGCAGCCAGCGAGATTCCGGTTATCACGACCAGGGTTGTCAGCGCGCTGAGCAGCGAAGCCTGCGGCGGCGTGCCGCTCGGTACATTCGCCATTTGCTCGAACATGACCGGCATGATTGTAACCGGCGTCAGCATCAGGATCGTCCCGGTCACGGTCGGCGTGAGAATGCGCCGGAACAGCGAAAGTCGCGCTGAGAACATGAACTGGACCATGGCCAGGACAATGACTAGGCTGGCAAGCAGCGCCGGGCCACCTGCCGCGAGGGCGGCGATGCTGACTGCGATCGCAGCCCCCGATGTTCCGATCGCGAGAATATAGCCGGACCCGATCCGGCCGAACCTCCGCGCTTGAAGTATCGTGGTTGCGCCGCAAGCCGCAACCGAAGCGAACACGGCCCACAACAGGACATCTTCAGGCTGACCGGCCGCCCGGAATACGACTGTCGGAATCATCACCGCCCCCGGCAGCACCAGGCAGGCAAGCTGCAGTGCAAGGCCCAAGGCAAGCAATACCGGAATCTTCTCGTCGGGATGCCGCCTAGCTTCGGAACGAGGGTCTATCGTGTCGTTTGTCATGCCGTGATCCCGGTCGCCAGAGAATACCGCAATGTCTTCGGCCTGGCGTCGTTGCATGGCGCAACTTGAGAGCCCGCCCTTTGTAACCCGCGGTATCCTCGCACACCTGCCAGCGCTTCACAATGACCGGCGCGCCGGAAGGCGACAGGGGCTGCTAGGCCCGGCCGGGAAGCCAGAGGCACATCGCAGGCAGGTACAAGATCGTCGCAAGAAGAACGATGCCGCTCAACAGGAACGGAACAGTGCCCCTGAAGGACTCGCCGAGCCGCGTCTCTCTGTCGAGGGCGTTGATCACGTAGACGTTGAGGCCGATCGGCGGCGTAATCAGCCCGATCTCCACGACGATAAGGGTCAGAATGCCGAACCAGATGGCGATCTCGTCCTCTGCGTATCCGAAGTCGAGTCCGGTCAGCAGCGGAAAGAACACCGGTACCGTCAGCAGAATCATGGCAAGGCTGTCCATCACGCAGCCGAGGACAAGATAGACAAGCAGGAGGCCGATCAGGATCGACATCGGGGAAAGCCCGGATCCTGCCAGCAGATCAGCCAGTCCGGCCGTAACCTGTGAAAGCGCAAGAAAGCCGTTATAGATCTCGGCGCTGATCAGGATCAGAAAGATCATCCCGGTGGCTTTCGCTGTCTCGAGCAGGCTCGACGCAAACGCCGCCCGGTCCATCCGGCCGGATGCGATCGCCAGAACGCAAGTCGCCGCGGCCCCGATTGCGGCGGCCTCGGTCGGCGTGAACACGCCGAGATAGATTCCCCCGATAACAGACAGGAAGATTGCTGCGACCGGCCACACGGCGCCAAGGCTCCGGATGCGCTCGCCGACCGGTACGGACGGCGCGGCCGGACCCGACATCGGATAAAGCCTTACATAGATGCCGATCGCAACCGCATAGCCGATCGTAGCGATGACTCCGGGGATCAGTGCTGCCAAGAACAGCTTTCCGACGGACTGTTCGGTAATGACGGCATAGATCATCAGCACGATCGAAGGAGGAATCAAGATACCGAGCGTGCCGCCGGCGGCAATTGTGCCGGTGGACAGCGCGCCTGAATATCCGGATCGCCTCATTTCGGGGAGAGCCACGGACGCCATCGTCGCCCCGGTTGCGATCGAGGATCCGCAAATGGAACCGAACGCCGCGCATCCGCAAATGGCCGAGATCGCTAATCCGCCGCGGTAGTGCCCGACCCAGGCGCGGGCCGATTCGAACAGCGAGCGGCCAAGTCCGGCCCTTGTTGCAAACTGTCCCATCAACAGAAACAGCGGAATGACCGAGAGAGTGTAGCTTGATACCCGGCCGAACGGTCCGGTATTCAGAAAATTGAGGAATGCCGACCACCCCGCGAGCGAGGCGAAACCGAAGCCGCCAACCGCAAACATTGCCACACCAACCGGCATCCTGAATGCGATCAGCACCAGGCAGATGACGAAAAGGAGGCCGCCGTACTCGACAGACGTCATTGTCTCAGGGCTTGCAGGTGACAGCAGGCTTTCAACACGCAGACCGCGACCAGCAGCCCGGCTCCGGCGAGCGCGGGAAAGTATGCCAAGTAGAGCGGCGCGCCCAGAAACATCGTTGTCTCGCCGTCCGCGAGTTTCTGCACGGCGCCGACAAACAGGCGCCAGGTAATCAGGCAGGCGACGATGGCGAAGACAATATTGTGCAACGCGTCCAGCGCCGCCTTGTAGCGAGGATGCATTCTGCCGGTGACGAAGCCGACGACGATGTTGCCGTTCTTGGCGTGGCAGTAGGGGAAGAACGCAAAAACCGCCACCCCGCAGGCAAGCTCGGTGAGCTCGTAGTCGCCGGGAATCGGTGCATCGAGAACGTAGCGTCCGAACACGCTGACCACGGTCATCCCCATGACCGCGGTCAGGAGTATGCCTCCCGCCATCGCGACCGCGCCGGCCAGATTCTCGAGGATGGCACCAACCCGGCCACCCGGCGAATGAAGCGCCCGGCCGCGCGAAAGGTTTCCTGTTTCCTTGCCGGCCTCCCGCTTACCGGCGCGGCTCATGACTGTACTTGTCGACCAGACGCCTTGCATCCTCGAGAAGGGTCATCCCGTCTTGCCCCATGGCGCCGACCTTTCCGAGCCAGCTGTCGATAACCGGTTGGGTCACGTCCCGCCAACGCTGTCGCTCCGGACCGGAAAGCGAGACAATCGGGTGGCCCAGTTCCAGAGCGATGTCGCGGCCGGGTTTCTCATCATCCTGCCACAGGCGTCCGAGTCGTGCGGCCAGGGCCGGTCCCGTGGTTTCATCAATGATCTTCCTGATATCCTCCGGCAGCCCGTCGTAGCGAGACCGGTTCATAGTCATCACGAACAGCGGGCAGAATAGGGACAACTCGGTGTGATAACTTGTCACTTCGTGCAAACGGAAGGGCCGCATGATGGTCCAGGGAATCCAGGTTCCTTCCACGACACCTCGCGACAGCGCCTCGTAAACTTGCGGGATCGGCATGCCGACCGGAACCGCGCCAAGCGCCTCGAGGATCTCCGCGCTTGTCCGGGACGGAGCGCGAATCTTTAATCCCGCGAGGTCTTCCAGTGTCAGGACCTGCTTGTCGGTCGTGTGGATATGGCCCGCCGCCGCAGCATGGAACACCAGCGGGTGAGTGTCCCCGTACTCGTCCTGCATGCGGGTTCTGTGGAACTCGTTCAACGCCCGGCTTGTCGCTTCCGCATCGCCGCAAACGAAGGGCAGCTCGAAAACCTCGGTCAGCGGGAATCGCCCCGCAGTATAGCCGGGAAGGGTCCACGCGATGTCGACCACGCCGTCCCGCGCCTGCGCATAGAGATCGGATGGCCGGCCGCCAAGCTGCATGGCAGGATACACCTCGACTATTGCCCGCCCTCCGGACCTTTCCTCGATTTCCTCCGCCCATGGCAGCAGGAATTGCTGGACAGCAATTGACCTGGGCGAATTGAACGTGTGCAGCCGAAGCGTGACCGGTTCCGCGTCAGCGCTTTCCGAATATGCGGCAAGAATGCCCGCAGTAAACGATGCAAATACCGCGCAGCGGACTGCATCCAGGATCATAGGCATCAGATTCTGTCCAAGAGCGCGCATTTTCCCGGGCAAACCGTCATATGAATTCGCCTGAAACATATCAATCGAGATCAATTTCATCCCTAGCCTTCCGATTGCTCCAAGTCAACTTCCGATGGCTCTTACACGAGAATCTCCTGATATTGCGAGCAAATGCGCCAAGGAGGACTTTCTGCTGGATGCGCCATTTGCCTGCCTCCCGGAAACAGAACCTCGTGCTGGAATAGAAATGCAGGGGCCGTATGGACGTTCCGGTTTGCAGGCAAGGCCGGGAGCGCGGTCCCGGCGGTTTCCCTGCGGGACAGTCTGCCGGCTGAAGGCAGCGGGACGGACGCCGGGCATTCCGCGCGGCCCGGACACCGAGGCGCTGCGCAACCCGCACTCGAGCCGGTCCGACCCCTGCCTGCCTTTGCCGAGGAAAATTCAGTCCCGCCCCTGTCGTCCCGCGCGGGGCGCGTGTTGTCCCCCGGAAAGCTGCGCACCGTCCAATTGTCCGCAATGAAATCGGCCGTCGGACTGCCAATGACAAAGGAAGAAACCTGTTCGAACCGGGGCGCAGCCCGCAAGGCAACCGGTTATGCCAATTTTTTCCTGCAAATTTGCGGCATACTTATCCCGGCTGCAATCTCCGTTTCACTTTCACTGCAAGGCGTATCATTTACAGGCAAACAGAGCCACGCTAGGCGAAATTCAACTAAACGCACCGGCTGCCAATTGCTTGCCTATCGATGGCGGCCCAAATAACGTTCATGGCCCGAATAGCATGCCCTCCCAATAGTTCAACTCGCCAGGCGGCGGCCACTCGAGGACTCAAATCCCGGAAACGCTGATCGGAAGACTGCCGGTCAGTCGGCTCGCAGGTAAATTCCCAAGGTCGCAGACCACGTATACTTTGCCAATCGAACTCGCCGAAGTTCGTCCAACTAGCACTGGGGCCTCTACTCGGCTTCCGGCCGCGATTATTTTGCAATGCCGGCTCCCGCGGATCTTCGAACTGGATTGCCGCCTCGGAATTTCAACGGTTCCTCAATCTTGAATCGCCTATTGGACCTGTCGGTAACGCCGCGCACACAGTCGAATCCTGGCCAAGAGCCTGAACCACGATGCCGCCCAAGCCCGCGAGTCGCAGGAAGCGGCCAAACGCGGACGTCGCAATGCGACCGGTGGCGACACAGGCCCGGCTTCAAGGTTCGGGCCGACCGTCGCCGCAGTCGAACGGGCTTGGCAAAACTTCGGATCATCCACGACGATCCAAAGGAAATCGGAAGTTCAACCAAGGGAGGATCCGATCAGGCAACATCGCCGCGAAGCCGCATTCGGCGGGCCGCGGCGCGTTCAAGCGCAATCGGAATTTTGTTCAAATGCATCGGAATCTGCAGTCACGTCGCCATGCGCGAATGGATGACTCAATTACGATACATTGACAAGCTCGGCACTCCCTAATTTGCCGAAAGATTGCGGTATCCGCGAAAGCCATGCGTTGAATTAAATCGATGTTTAGCGTTCCTGCCGCATCGCCTAGCAATGTCAGGCGATTCAACCCATGCGGCGATGTCCGCAAGATCGCTCTGCGCGGGCGATCGCGGCATCTCGGTTCTCACGCGCGATTAAGCCCTCGTTTAAGTCGTCGCCCTTGGGCGATGGATTCTTCTACCCCTTCACCGCTCCCGCCGTCATTCCACTCACGATATAGCGGTTTGCTGCAAGTGCGAATACGATTACCGGAGCGACGATCAGTACTGAATACGCCGCGATGACGCCGTATTCCACCCCGGCCTCCGCCCCGCCGAGGAACCGCGTGATTCCCACCGTAAGCGGTTGCGCATTCGATCCCGCGAGAAACAGCGCGAAGAGATACTCGTTCCACGACATCACGAACACGAGTATCGCAAGCGCGATGACACCGGGGCGCACCACCGGCAGAGTCACGTTCCAGAACAGGTTCCAGGGCGAGCAGCCGTCAATGATACCGGCCTTTTCGAGTTCCTCGGGAACGGACTCGAAGTATCCGATAAGCATCCAGGTCGCGAAGGGAATGTGAATTGCGAGATGCGCAAGCAGCAGGCCGGCCCGCGACCCTGCCAGGCCAAGATTGACGTAGAGAAGAAACAGAGGCAGAGCAAGCACCACATACGGAATGAATCGCATCGCGAGCACCGCGAAGGACACGGCCGACCTCGCGCGTCCCGAAATCTTGGATAGGCCGTATGCCATCGGCACGCAGACCACGAGAGTGATAACGACCGCGGCGGAAGAGATGATGATCGAGTTTTGGAAGAAGAACCAAAAGGCGCCCCGCGTAAATGCCTCGCCGAAGTTCGCGAACGTAAACTCCCTAAGCAGCAGGAGGTCAAGAGGCGAGCGAAAGAGTGCCGTCGAGTTGAATGAAGCCGCAATGAGCATAACCGGCGGTAGAACCGAGTAAATGAGCCACAGGCCGAGCATTACGTGCAGCAGCACGACCAGTAGCCGGCGTTTGGCGCGGGGCGAAATCATTCGTCATGTTCCAGGACGCGGCGATACACTGTAATATATATCCAGGCCGCCACCGCCATGATGATAAACATGGAGAAAGCGATGGAATTACCCATCCCCATGTCCTGATTGGCAATTCCGCGATCGTAAGCGTATATCGACAGGACAGTCGTAGCGCGCCCGGGACCGCCCCCGGTGAGCGACCAGATCATATCGAACTCCCGAAACGCAGAGGTAATAAGTATGATCGACACGAACAGCATGTGCGGACGCAGCATTGGAAGCACAATGTACCACAACAACTGGATCGGACCCGCCCCGTCGGTTTTCCCCGCTTTGAAGAGTTCGTCCGGAATGGTCGTCAGCGCGGCATAGAACACCAGTATCGCAAGAGGGGTCAGGTGCCACGAGTTGCTGATGATTGCTGCAATTAGCGCCGTCTCGCGCTCGAGCAGCCAATACGGGGACGAGCCAATAAGGGCGCCGAAAATTTGATTGATGACGCCGAACTCCTGCTGCCACATGAAAAAGCGCCACGCAATTCCTGCGACGACGGGGGTCACCACGAACGGGACAAGGAAGAGCGCAAGCCAGGTAGGACGCATGCGCACCTGGCGCGAACTCAGCATAAACGCGACGAGAAGCCCAAGCACGACGGAGAGCACGAGGCAGCCAAGCGTAAAGTAGACGGTGGTTTTCAGCGCATTGATGTACAATGGATCTCGAAACGCCCGGAGGTAGTTCGCAAGACCGACGAAGACCTGATCATCGAACCGGTAGAGAAATACTCGGTGCACGCTGTAGCGGAAGGCCATGAATAGCGGCACTGTCACGATGAGGGTCATCAGCAGGAGACCCGGCGCGAGAAACCACCAGCCTCGCGTGAATCGTGAACGCGTGTCCGCCATGGGTGCCGCTGGACTTGGACGCGGGAGAAGTACCATCCCCCGGCTCTGCCGGGGGATGGAAGCAAGAGCCTCTTACTGGAGGTATCCTGCGGCCTTGAACGAGTCGGTCATGTTTGCGACCCAGCGCTCCTGTGCCTGCTCCGGCGTAAGGTCGCCCGAAAAGACGTCGGTAATGTAGTCAGTCGCGCCGCCCCACATAACCGCGCCGTACTCCGGAATTCCCTGACGGATGAAGACCGACTGGAGCACTTGCTCGAAGGTCGGCAGGAATCCCTTGTAAAAGGGCCTGAGGGTTCGCAGTTCCTCGCTCTGGAAATGGGCTTTGCGCGAGAATTGCAGACTGCGCTTGCCCCATTCAACCTCGTTGTCCTGCAACATCCATTTAAGGAACTTGAACGCCTCGTCGGCATTTGGGGTATCAAAGATAAACACGCCGCCGCCGCCGAGGAAAGGCGTGCCTTGAGTGTATCCTTTGATGTTTCCTTCCCAGAGGGGCAAAGTGGAGTAGCCGACGTTGCCCATGGCGTCGCCGCCCTCGGTCTCGACGATCCCCACGCCCTGCGGCCACATGGTCGCCATTGCCAGGCGACCATCGCGGAACATTTCGAGCCCTTCCAAGAATCCCCAATTCTGAGCCTCTCGCGGCGCCGTGTTCTTAGCGAGATCAACGAAATAGTCGGCGACCTCGTTTACGATGGGGTGGCCGACATCGGGCTGGAAGTTGTCGTCCCAACCGCTGATGCCTGCAGAGTAGAGGATAACTATGAAGCTACGAGTTATCCCCACGCCCGCGCCAAGCGCGTCGGTCCAGCCGTAGAGGTCTCGCTCAAGCTCCTCGCCCGCGAGCATTTCGCCGGCTTCGCGGGTGAAGAACCCCGCAACCTCCCTCAGTTCCTCGAAGGTCTTCGGCACTTCGAGCGCGCGCCCGAACTCCTTCTCGAAAGCAGCCTGCTCGTCCGGATGCGAGAACCAGTCTGCACGATGGATCAGCATCGGCGCCGCAGGTGTCGTCGGAAGAGCGATATACTCACCCTCGCGGGCACTTGAGGTCATGTGGCTGTTGATCACGAGGTCCGGATAGGCGCTTACGTCGAAACCGTGGTTCTCGATAAACGGGGTGAGGTCGAGGACGTGCGGCGCAAAAGTGCCAAACCAACCGGGACTGTGGTATCCCATGTCCCAGCGGTCGGTATCGCCGATAGCCTCGATCGACATCTGGTCGCGAAGCTGGTTGGCCGGAAGGATCTCGCCGATCACCTTAATTCCGGTCTCTTCCTCGTATCTGGGCGCAAAATACTCGACCACGGCGTCGGCCTCGGCACCGGGATGCAGAGCCCAGCGCAGGGTTATGTCCTGCGCAATGGCTTGGGTTGTGAATGCGGTCGAAACGGCAAGCACAGCAAATTTGAACGTTTTTTGTTTCATAATAATTCCTCCTCAAGTAATTAAAATGGATTTTGCTGTAATTGTCAAGGACGGATTCAAGAAAACACCGTCAGCGATCCGCCGATAAGACCATGCGCACACTCGAGTATTTCGGAGCAACTGACGCAGAGCCAGTGCGCTTTTGGCCCCGTCGTTGACATTTCTACTGAATCAAACAATATGGCTTAGGCAAAATCGGTACCGTGAAAGGAAAGCTGCGGTGGCCCGAATCCTTCTCAAGGACCTGTGCAAGACCTACGGCCAAACCGAGGCCGTCCGCGGCATTGACCTCAATATCGCGCATAACGAATTCGTCGCACTTGTCGGTCCCTCAGGCTGCGGCAAGACCACGACACTGCACATGATCGCAGGCCTGGAGGACATTTCAAGCGGTGAGATTTTCATCGGCGACCGCCTGATAAACGATGTTCCGCCGAAGGAACGCGATATTGCGATGGTCTTTCAGAATTACGCTCTTTATCCGCATATGACGGTTGCGCAGAACATGTCCTTCGGCCTGCGTTTGCGTAGATTCTCGAACAAAGAAATAGTCCAGCGAGTCAACCACGCTGCCGAAATCCTCAACATCGGCGATCTCTTGCAGCGTCGTCCGAAGCAGTTGTCCGGCGGTCAGCGGCAACGGGTGGCCATGGGCCGGGCTATAGTACGCAACCCCGAGGCGTTCCTGTTCGACGAGCCTCTGTCCAATCTGGACGCAAAGCTGCGCGTGCAGATGCGCACGGAAATCAAAAAGATCCATCGCCGGGTGCGGACCACCGTAATCTATGTGACACACGATCAGGTGGAGGCCATGACCCTGGCGGACCGTATCGTTGTGATGAATCAGGGCATCATTGAGCAAGTTGGTCCCCCGCAGGAAATGTACGAGGCTCCGAAAACACGATTCGTCGCCGGCTTTATCGGGTCGCCCGCAATGAATTTCCTGCCTTGCAGGATAGTAAAGCGAGGCGCTGCGCTCGGAATTCGGCTGTCGGGAGATATCACCTTGGACCTGTCTACCGCGCAGTCGAATCGCTTCCGCAGCTACATCGACAAGGACATGGTTTTCGGCGTGCGACCGGAGCATATAACCGAGCGGCGGCCGCACAACAGCGAGAACCAATTGGACTTTGGCTGCACTGTCGAGGTGCTGGAACCCATGGGTATGGACACCATGGTGTTTATGGACATCGACGGGGTTGAAGTTACGGCTCGCGCCGCGCCGCGGTCGGTAAGTAATCCGGGTGAAACCATGACGTTTACTATCGACATGAATAACATACACTTGATCGACCCCGCCACGGACAAGGTGGTTTAGGCAGCTAGTCGCCGCGAGATAATGGCAGGGTTACCATTCAATGATGCCAACTCGATTTGGGCCTCCGGCATTCCGTTCTTGCTCTTTATCGAAAATTCACTCCTGCCATCCAAATGCCCGGCCCCGATCGCGTGCAACGAACAGGAATTTTCGCTGTCGCCTTCCGGAGTTAGATTCAGTTTCCGAGAGAGCGTTTTTTTGAAAGACGCAATGATAGAATCGGTCAACAGGCGGAAGCCCGGATAGAACCGGATGTGCTTCACAAAGCGGAGCACGACGCCTCATGATCGATCAATTGAACTGAACGGCGCTTAATGGGCAAGCTATGGAGGGGTCGTTTGCGGGACGGGGCGACACGCAGCCCGGGCATAGCTGTGCGCTAATTGTCTCCCGCGAGACCGCCTATAGAAATCTCGACAGTCTCGAAAATTTCGCCAACCGGACTCATCGCCGGAAATCACGCTAATGTAACGCTTACTGCGATGCAATGTGCTCGCGGACGACATTCGATTGCGCCTCTCAAACGAACAAAAAAGCCGATCCGAACGCGAAGCGAGTGCAAATCCATCCCGACAAAAGGCGCGGCGATACGCCTGAGTATTGTTTTTTTTTGGCAATCACCGACACGATTTATTGACCCGACATTCGACGCATGCCGCTAAATGGAGTCTGGTTATTAGTTTCTTGCGATTCCCCCAGGATCCCCGGCATGACGCCGGCACCCGAAAGCGCGCGCAGCCGCGCCCACATTTAAAGAAAACGCCACAATTTACAGGCCCAAATCTGAATCCGATCCATTGCCTATAGTTTGCCAGCTTGCCAAACTACCAATAGTCGGCGCATGCAAAACGTGACAAACGTTGGTGAATTCATGAAGTTCCGAGCGATCAGGGCGATTGCGCTCCGGAAACCGAATTCCAATCTAGGATTCGGTTAGAGCCGTTTTGACCTACAGATTCGACGTGAGAATTCGTGGCAGCGGCCAGGAGAGATTCCTTGCGCCGAGTTTTGGCCTACGTCCAAACGCTGTCGTGAATCCAATCCTGGGCCAGCGTTGACGACGCGCGATTTGACGACTTGGGGCACTACCTGATCGCCAAGCCTCCGAGATTGCGGAAATGGCGGAAGAAGCGGTTGACAGCTTCGAAGTTCAGATCCGGGGATTTCCGCGCCTGCGCTCGGTCGGTGACCTGCCAATGTAGGCAATCTCGAACGCCGCCGTAGATTCTCCAGAAGGCGCAGGATGCCGAGCTCGGTGCAGCCGTGATCGCTGCGCGGGCCTCGTGTCGAACAGGCCCTTCGGAACCGGTACAGCCCCCGGAATCGAGCGGAGGTCTGTCCCTCCTCCTGTCCGCGTGCCGACGAACCGGATGGCGAATTTCCGCGCCTCTAATCTAGTTTCACCGGGAAACGTCTAGTTGGCTTCCGGCGGCTCTTTGGCGCCGGTCATGAATGCTACCGCGTCGGACATCCTGAATTCCTGCGGGTCAATGACGCACAGTCGTTTACCCAGCCTGTGAACGTGAATGCGATCTGAAACTTCAAATACGTGCGGCATGTTATGGCTGATCAGTATAATGGGAATTCCTCTCGACTTCACGTCCTTGATCAGCTCCAGGACCCTGCGACTCTCCTTCACGCCGAGTGCGGCCGTCGGCTCATCCATAATGATGATTTTCGATCCGAATGCCGCTGCGCGCGCTACCGCTATGCCCTGCCGCTGACCACCGGACAGCGTTTCAACTGCCTGATTTATGTTCTGAATTGTCATTAGTCCGAGTTCGGAGAGTTTCTCCCGCGCAATTCTCTCCATTTTCTTGCGGTCCAGTTGACGAAAGAGCATCCCGCGCAACCCTCCTTTCCGCAACTCCCGTCCCATGAACATGTTATCGGCGATTGACAGAGCCGGAGACATGGCGAGGGTCTGATAGACAGTCTCGATACCGGCCGCCCTTGCTTCTATGGGCGAACGAAAGTCGACCTTTCGACCTTCAAGCTCGATCGTCCCTCCGTCCGGACTGACCGCGCCTGAAATCGCCTTGATCAATGTAGATTTTCCCGCGCCATTATCGCCGATGACACCAAGAACCTCTCCGGGAAGCAGATCAAAATTGCATTCATCTAGTGCTATGACGCGTCCGTAACGCTTCACTAGGTCCCGTGCCCTTAGGATCGGTTCCATCACGCCGCAACCTTCCTGATCCACTGATCGACAGCAACGGCAGCAATGATCAGCACGCCGATCAGAAGAAAGGTCCATTGCGCATCGGCACCGGCAAGGCGCAGCCCCAGCGTGAATACTCCAACGATCAGAGCACCGAAAAAAGCGCCAAGTATCGATCCCCTGCCGCCAAACAAGGAAATTCCTCCTATAACCACGGCGGTTATCGATTCTATGTTGAGCAGTTGGCCTGATGTCGGTGAAACCGATCCGATTCGGCCAATCAGCGCCCAGCCGGCAAACGCGCAGATTAGGCCTGCAAGAGCGTACACGGAAATGAGCGTTCGCCTTACATCTACGCCCGAGAGCTCCGCGGCTTCAGGATCATCGCCCACCGCGTAGACGTGCCGTCCCCATGCCGTGTGCCGAAGCACGTACGCCAGCAACAGCACAAGCACTAACAGGAAGACCACTCCATAGGTGAAGACAGCGCCGCCTACGGAGAATTTCGAGCCCAAGAGATGCAGGAGCGGAGCTTCCGCGGCAATTTCCTGGCTCCGGATGGTTTCGTTCGCCGAGTAGAGGAAATTTGCAGCTAGTACGATCTGCCAAGTTCCCAGGGTCACTATGAATGGCGGTAGTTTCATAACCGCCACCAACCAGCCATTGACCATTCCAATCGCCGTGCCGAATAGCAATCCGATCGCGATGGATGCGCCCACCGGCAATCCGTATCGAAAAGTGAACTGTCCCATGACAACCGACGAAATCACTGCGATCGCACCTACGGAAAGATCAATTCCGGCAGTCAGGATGACCACGGATTGGGCCGCTGCAACAATTCCAACGATTTGAACCTGCTGCAGAATCAGCGTCAGGGCAAACGGCGAAAAGAACTTCTTTCCTAGCAGGATGCCGAACACCGCGATCGCCGCCAGTAGAACAATCAAAGGTACCAGTGCCGGAACAGTGTGAAGCGCGTGGTGAATCTTCGAAATGAATCCCTTTGAATGTTCTTCAAACGACGCGACCTCGCTGGTCGCACCGTCGGCCGCTGCCTCATATCTGCCAGAATCGGACATGCACCGCTCCGGAACCCAGTGAAATTAAAACAAGGGCGGGTGCAAGCACCCGCCCCGAAACACATAGACGTTTGGACAACTGGCCGTCAACTCATCCCCAGCAGAGATCGGTGCCTTCGTCGGAATTAATCGAGTCGACACCGTCAACCGGATGGTCCGTGATAAGGGCGACGCCCGTATCAAAAAAGTCTTTGCCTGGCGTATTGGCGGGTTTGGTTCCGTCCTTGGCCCAGGCGACAATCGCCTCGATGCCCTTCGACGCCATTAGGAGCGGATACTGCTGGGAAGTCGCGCCGATAACTCCGGCCTTGACGTTGGCAACGCCTGGGCACCCGCCGTCTACGGACACGATGATTACATCGTTCTCGCGTCCGAAGGCTTTCAGCGCTTCGTACGCCCCTGCAGCCGCGGGCTCATTGATGGTGTATACGACGTTGATCATCGGGTCCAGCGCAAGGAGGTTTTCCATTGCCCTGCGACCGCCTTCCTCGTTGCCGGCAGTTACATCGTGGCCGACAATGCGTGGATCATCCTCGTCTCCCCACTTGTTCGGATCGGCAAGATCGATTCCGAATCCCTGCAAAAAGCCTTGGTCGCGCAATACACCAACGGTGGGTTGGGACACCGCGATATCGAGCATGCCGATCTTGGCATTGGCTGCTTCGTCCCCAAGAGTAGCCGCCGCCCACTTGCCGATCAATTCGCCGGCTACGAAGTTGTCGGTGGCAAATGTCATGTCCGCCGCATCGATCGGGTCCAGCGGCGTATCCAAGGCAATAACTACCAACCCGGCATCCCGTGCCTGAGCTACGGCCGAAACGATCGAACTCGTGTCCGACGCGGTCAGCAGAATCCCATTCGCGCCGTCTGCAATGCAGGTCTCGATCGCTGCGACTTGTGTTTCATGGTCGCCATCGACCTTTCCCGCATATGTCGAGAGGCTTACTCCGAGCTTTTCTGACTCGGCGAGCGCGCCTTCCCTCATCTTAACGAAGAACGGATTGGTGTCCGTTTTCGTGATCAGACAGGCCTTGATTTCGTCCGCAACAGCTGTTCCTCCGGTTACGCACAAGGCAACCAAGGCACTTCCTGCAATCAGCTTCTTCATTTCGTTAAATCCTATATTGCTTCGATTCAGGGAATCATTTCTTTCCCGAGGATTTAGCCATATATGAACCGTAGCGAAAGTCAACAACTACTTCATAGTGATTTACTAATTGTGCAAAAAAAGATTCGGGCGTTGTGCATCCTCTTGGATGAAATGAACCCCTTTGTCGCTATTATACTTCCCTAGCCGCCCAAATGAAAGAAATCCGCCGCGCATTATTACGTAATTGCCGGTGAATTAGTTGTAGCTGCTGCAGTCTGCTTGAAAGGATGGAGAGAGCTGCCTATAGTGCTGCCATTGATACTGGACGCAATCGCCCGTAGAGCGCCGCAGAATGTCCGGCAACGAGGTTTCGAGGAATGCATGAGTTCAATAGGCCAACGAGGAACAAACCAGCTTGACGTAAGAGGCTATAACGAGCGTCTCTTGCTGCAGCTCGTGCGCCGCCACGGGGAGATGACCAAGGCAGAGGCGACACGCGCAAGCGGGCTTTCTGCAAACGCAACATCTGTCATTTTCAGAAAACTTGAAAAGAGCGGGCTGGTGCTGCGCGGCGACCGAATTCTCGGCCGCATCGGTCAGCCGTCAACGCCGATGCGCATTAACCCGGATGCCCACAAATATGTCTCTCTGAAGATCGGCCGACGCAGTGTCGAACTTGCGGTCATTAATTTTGTCGGCGAGATTGTGTCTCAACGAAAAGAATCCTACAGCTACCCTACCCCGCAAAATGTGATGAACTTTGTAGGACGGATGCTCACGCCGGTTATTCGATCGGCCAAAACGTCGCGAAAAAAGGTCACCGCTATGGCAGTCGCCATGCCATTTGAGCTCTGGAGCTGGACCGACCAGTTCGGTGTCCCCAAGGAAAAACTTCAAGCTTGGCATGATTTCGATGTCGCAGCGAACTTAAACAAAATAGTTCCCTGGACTATCGCAGTAGAAAACGACGGCACTGCGGCGTGCAGGGCGGAACAGATTTTTGGCGAGCACTCCGGGAAACAAGACTGGATCTACTTTTTTGTGGGTACTTTTATCGGCGGCGGCGTGGTGCTAAACGGAAGCGTGTTTCCGGGAAGGCGAGGCAACGCCGGTGGCTTTGGTCCGATGCGCGTGCCCGATATGGCTGGGGGTGATCGGCTTGTAGATCACGCATCCCTGATCGTTTTGGAACGCAGTCTGGTATCTGCCGGAATTGATCCAGAGAATATCTACGATGAAGCCGCTGATTGGACTGAATTCGGGGAGCATTTGGAGCATTGGCTCCAGAGGGCCAGCAAGAGTTTGTCCTACGCTGTTGTTTCCTCCTTGTCGATTATGGATTTCGATGCCGTCGTCATCGACGGCGCGATTCCACAGGCGGTCAAAGACCGGCTCGTCGCACAGGTCATCGAACAGCTAAAAGTAACAGATTTGCAGGGCGTTCTCTTCCCTGCCGTTGAACCGGGGCAGATCGGCCGGAATGCCCGATTAATCGGGGCGGCTGGAACGTTGATTAATCAACACTATCTACTGGATCAGAATACATTAATGAGGGTCTGATCGTAGTCGGAATTCCGGATGCCATCCCCGTGCCCGGGACATGAAGCGTAGCTGCGCAGGCGGAAAATGTTCTGGGAAATTCGAAAGTGTTCGCCCCCGAAACCCTTTGGAATACCGTGTCGCCGGGACGAATTGGAAATTCCAATCTCAATAGGAGTATGTTCTTTCAAGTAATAACTCAATTCACGAGGAACGAACGTGAATCAGGCACGGCTTTGAATTCTGGACTGCCAAGTTTTTCGCGCGACAACCAACTTGTCCACCGCCGAAAGCGCTTCCTGGCTCAATCGGGTCGAACGCTGCTTGCCGGATTTGCCGGCAATCAGTTGCAGCACGGCGTCCACAACACGACTCTCCAGCTTCAGGCATTCACTCCTAACTCTATCGATTAACGCGTCGAATACACTTTAAAGGAAGAAAGTTCGCCGCCGCCAGCCGATTCTGCCCGGGAGTCGATCGAACCCAAATCCGAGTATTCTGAATTCCGTTGTCTTGGACCCGGACCCATAGCCAGAACATGAAGATCTTTGCGAGCGCGCAGGCGGTAAGGAGGACAGGCAAAAGCGAATTCCTGCAGCCACCTCCGGTGCAGCGCGATTCACCATTCTTACTGGTCTAGGGTCGGTCGAATTGCACCCTTGGAACCAAACCCTCTCCATCTCTCCGCCGACGCCCGCCGCGTTCAGCGCGTGCACCTCCTCTTCCACTATGCCCAAATCGTCCGAATTTTCGGCGAATTGCAGCGCAAGGCCAAAGGGCCGCCGAACGGGCTTGACTAGCCTTCGGATCATTCGCGATGATCCGAAAAAAATCGGAAGTTCAACCAATGGAGGACCTGACAAAGCGACATCGCCGGGAAGGCGCATTCGGCGCACTGCAGCGCGTTCAAGAGCGATCGGAAATCTGTTCAAACGCATCGGAATCTGCAACTCCAGATCGGCGCGGGCGTGGTCGAGAGCCTATGCAGGTCCGTCATCGGATTGCGCATGTAGCGTCCGGGAAGCCGATGGATGGTGAAGGGGGCCAAGCGCGTCCCGTCCATCAAATGCTGCGCCTGGTTGGACTTCCCGGACCGGAGTCGGGGAAAGGCCGAGGCGGCGCAGCCCTCCAAATTAGCGTGAGCCTCGATTCCAGCAGCCGACTTGAATAAATCGGCGTGATTGTCCATCAATTTACGTTTACGTCTTCGGCAGGCTATGAGGAGATGGCGGCCCGATCCGTGACTCGGCGTCCGAATCCTCGGGTGCGACTTCTTTTAAAGCTTCACATTTTTCCGTACAGTTGGATATTCAGGCTAGTTCAAGGACCGGCTTCGAGTCGCAATGCGTTACCGTCGTTGCCTAAGAGCCTGCCTCTCGGCTCGCGGCTTTGCCGCAGACGCCATGTTCCGGCCAGGAATCTTGACGCCGGTGTTTATCGCAAGCGGCAATTGCGGAAGCTAATTGATCGAATTCAGGCTCGAAGTGATTTGTCGGCGGTTGCCGATAGTCTTTTCAATCGAAATAGCGATCTAAGAGCCGCGGTTGCCTGTCGCATATGAAATGGGGAGAAAGCCTTGTGACCCGAAGGTCCAGCATTTCAACTTTAGAATTTGTTGGTTCGATTTCCGCCCGAAGAGTTCATCTGCCCGGTTTCGCTACACTGTCAAAAGTCTCGGAGGCAATATCCAGCAGTCGGCCCGCGCGTGCGTCAATGACCGGAACTTCCCGTTTCGTCCTGGCCGGGATCGCTGGAAAGTCTTTCCGAGTCGCTTTGCCATCGCTTTTAGGTCAATACTTATTTCGCTAAAGTAATGGCGTGCCTGCGGCGACTGATGAAAATCACATGGAAGCCTCCGATATTTTATTCAAAACGGCTCCTAGACGGCCGGGAGTCAAGGAGTTATTCGCGATCCAAACGAGGGAATTCCAGTTTCTTGCGGGGTCTCTAGCATTCGGGCAAATTCATGTACGACCCGTTGAGCGCTACAGGCAAGACCATTCGTCAATTCCCTCCAGCTAGCCGGAGGCATGTCAAAATGAATTCGGAAAATTCGAGGAACACAGCCCATGTCCGCTAACACTGTCGCCTTCGGCCTCAACCACATGGTCGCGCCAAAATCCAGCTTCCGCGAATTAATAGAACTCGCGGCGACCCTCGGATGCGAAGGAGTGGAATTTCGCAACGATTTGCCGGGAAGAGAGCTATTTGAGGGCGAACCGGCACGAAATGTCCGTACCGCCGCGCGTAGCGCCGGCATACGCGTTCTCGCTCTTGCCGAAGTCAAGCGATTCAACGACGGGAATAGACAGCGCGCCGCGCAAGCGGACGAATTGATTGAATTAGCGGTCGAATGCGGAGCCGAAGCCGTTAGCCTTATACCCGTGAACGATTCGAACTATCGCCCGGGGCAAGGCGAGCGAATTGAGCGCTTGCGGGACTTTCTCGCGGAACTTGCTCCAAATATCCGCGCAGCTGGAATCTTGGGTTACGTCGAGCCGCTTGGCTTTTCGATATCCTCGCTTCGCACCAAGAATGAAGCTCTCTCCGCGATCCATGACGCGGGCGTTTCCGACGAATACCGCCTTATCCACGATACGTTCCATCATGCCTTAGCTGCTGAATCCGATTTTTTCGCGGCCGAAACCGGACTTGTTCACATTTCGGGAGTAGACGATCAGACACTTGGCATTTCCGAGATGGAAGACGGACACCGAGCGTTGGTCGGCCCCAAGGACCAAATTGGCAACATACGCCAGATTACCGAATTGCGCGCGTCCGGGTACCGCGGTTTGCTTTCCTTCGAACCGTTCGCCAGCAGCGTTCACGACGACAGCATGCTTTCCGATTCTTTGGAGGCAAGCATTCAATTCGTTCGCAAAGCTGTCTCGGAGGCAACCGGCGAGCGGGCTTGATTGAGCGCTGATGCGGGCATGCGCAAATTACACGAATTTGGCTGAACAACCGAGACTATCTATTGCCAAGCAAGCGCCTCGCGATGACATGGGCCTGGATTTCCGCCGCGCCTTCGAAAATATTGAGTATCCTGGAATCGCAGAGAATTCGGCTGATCGGAAATTCCACTGCAAATCCGTTGCCGCCATGAATCTGAACCGCATTGTCGGCTGCTGTCCAAGCCACGCGCGCCGCCAGAAGCTTCGCCATGCCCGCTTCAAGGTCGCACCTTCTCTGGCGGTCCTTCTCTTGCGCCGCGTAATACGCCAACTGCCTGGCAATCATGATTTCCACTGCCATAATCGCCAGTTTGGAAGCCACCCTGGGAAATTCGATCAGCGATCTCCCGAACTGCTTTCGATTTAAGGCGTAGTCCAAGCCTTGCTCGAGGGCTGACTGCGCGACGCCTATCGCGCGAGCGGCCGTTTGAATTCTAGCCGACTCGAATGTTCGCATAAGCTGGCGGAATCCCCTGCCCTCTACGCCACCCAGGAGGCGGCTGGCCTCGATTCGAAATCCGTTGAAGCCAATCTCGTACTCCTTCATGCCGCGATATCCGAGAACCTCGATTTCGGTACCCTCGATGCCCGCGTCCGGAAACGGATCTTCATCGTCGCCCGGGGTCTTCTCGGCAATAAACATCGACAATCCGCTGTAATCGGCGGTTTCCGAGTCGGTTCGCGCCAGCAAAGTCATGACATTTGCGCGAGCTCCGTGCGTTATCCAGGTCTTTGAGCCCGTAACGGAATAATCTCCGTCGTCGAGAATAGCCTTCGTACGGAGAGAGCCCAAATCGGACCCCGTATTTGGTTCCGTAAACACGGCAGTAGGCAATAGCTCTCCAGAAGCGATGCGCGGCAACCAATCTTTCTTTTGCCAATCCGTTCCGCCGCAAAGAATCAATTCCGCCGCGATTTCCGAACGCGTCGCAAGCGACCCCACGCCGATGTAGCCGCGCGAAAGCTCTTCGGAGACGACGCACATTGCGATTTTCGACATTGCGAGACCGTCGTATTCTTCAGGAATGGTAAGGCCGAAAACCCCCATTTCCGCTAGCTCGGCAATCAATTCCATCGGGATAAGCTGATCCTTCAGGTGCCATTCCTGCGCTTTCGGAACAACCTTGTCATCGGCGAACCGTCTGATTTGACTCCGGATTATCTCCAGTTCCTGATCGAGTCCCGCGTCGCCGAAAGAGGAAGCGCCCTTTTGATCCGCCATCAATGTCGCCAGACGCATTCGCGCATTCTGGCTATTGCCGAGGGCGGCCAGATGCCGGGCGTCCTCGGACTCGAATATCCCCCGGCCATCCAGTGAATCTGACATCTCGCCCAATCGCGCGATTTCGCCCTGGCTCATGGCGATTCCGCCGCGCATCTGGTTGAGGTATTCGCCGAAAGCTATCTGTAGCAGCAGCCTTTCGGCCTCTCCGAAAGTTCCCTTCGCATCGAGCTCGGCAGCCCAATGGTGCATTTGGCGCAAGCATTCCGCATAGGTCGCATACCACGCCAGAGAGTGCGCAGCACTTTGCCTCTCGTCCAGCGCCCGTTCCAGAACGATTCCGGCCTCTGCGAATTCCTTTCTAATCGCGGATGCAGCTTCATGCGCTAGATTTTTCGCGCGCTCGGCTATTCTTGCTGTCATCGACAGCAGATCGGGGAGAATGATCGCTTCGCGACCGCCAGCCAGCGAGCTCCTTCCGGCGATTCCCTTATTCGTCATACTGGCCATCCAACGACATTCTTTGCATCGAGCGACGAGCTATCGGGACAGTCGGCGATAGTTTTCTTCGAACATCGCGTTGAGTTGGACCGCCGCCCGGTCGTACTCGGCTCCGTCGTTCCAACCGAGCCTCGGGTTCAATATCGAATCGGCGACCGAATCTATTCTCTCCGGCACGAGCAGGCCAAAATTCGGATCCGATCGCATCGGCACGCCATCCAGGGAACCGCCCAGAACCGCGTTAAGCAGTCCTCGCGTTACTTGCAGTGGCATGCGACTGCCGCGACCGTAGCCGCCGCCCGTCCAGCCCGTATTGAGCAGCCAGCATGTCGACCCGGCCGACTCGATCCTTTCGCGAAGAAGCTTTCCGTAGGCTTTAGGGTGGCGCGGAATGAAGGGCTGCCCGAAGCATGCCGAAAATGTCGGCTGCGGCTGCTTTATCCCTCGCTCGGTTCCCCCGATTTTCGACGTGAAGCCGGAAAGAAAATGATAGATCGCCTGATCCGACGTCAATCGCGACAGGGCCGGCAGCACTCCGAACGCATCGCAAGTCAGCATGACGATATGCCCGGGTGGCCCGGCGCGCCCGGTTTTCGAAGCCGAAGGAATACTTTCAAGAGGATAGGCGCAGCGCGCGTTTTCAGTAATGGACGAGTCCGCGAAATCCAAATCGCCGGTAGACGGATCAGTTGACACATTCTCTATAACCGTTCCGAATTTCGACGTTGTCGCGTATATCTCCGGCTCGGCATCCGCGCTCAAATTAAGCGTTTTGGCGTAGCACCCGCCCTCGAAATTGAATATTCCGTTCGAGGACCAGCCATGCTCGTCGTCGCCGACCAATATCCTGCGTGGATCCGACGACAGCGTCGTCTTGCCGGTTCCCGACAATCCGAAAAAAATCGCCGAATCGCTCGGGTCGCCGATCGCATGATTGGCCGAGCAATGCATGGGCATGATTTTTTCGGCGGGCAACGTATAGTTTAGAAGCGAAAAAACGGCTTTTTTCATCTCGCCGGCATAGCCCGTGCCGCAAATGACGATGATTTTACGCTCCAGATCCATTGCAATCGCGGTTTCCGACCGGCAGCCATGAATTGCGGGGGTCGCCTTGAACCCCGGGCATGCGACTACGAGGCAGTCCGGTAGAAAGCCCGTCAGCTCTTCTCGTTTCGGACGCAAGAGCAGGTGCCTGATGAACAGGCTGTGCCAAGCAAGTTCAGTAAATACTCGCACGTTCATTCTGGATGCGGGGTCGGCGCCCGCCTGCAAGTCCTGGACGAAAAACTCGCCTCCCGACGCATAGGCTAAAACATCGCCAAAAAGACGATCAAAATCCGAGGCGCTCATGCCGTTGCTGTTTTCCCACCAGACATCATCTTTGACGCCCGGCGATTCGACTATGAATTTGTCGTTCGGCACGCGGCCCGTAAAGCTTCCCGTCGAAACAAGCAGGGATCCGCCCCGGCACAACACGCCCTCTCCCCTGGAAACCGCCTGCTGAACGAGACTATGTTCGCCGGCATTGCGGACCAACCTGCTAGCTTCGCCAAAAAGCGGTACGGATCCGCTAAAATCAAAGCTTTTCGGGATTCCGGTCAAGTTTCGCACTCCAGTTACGCTGCCGCTCGTCATTCGCGAATTTCCAGTCCAGGCGGCGCCTTGAATCGCTTAACCGGAGATATATCCCCGGTCGCACTCTTTAGCAGTTACGGAAGACTGCGTTAACAGAAAAACGCCGCTCCTAAAAAAATTTTCGCTGCTCAGTTCGCTCGAATCAAACGAGCGCTTACGACCCTGAACGGCGCTAGCGCGACAAGGGCGACACAGCATTTGACGCCGAAATCGGCGATCGCCAAACCGACCCAAACGGGAGCCAGAATGCCGGTTCCGAACAACGGAACGATCTCGCTCGCCCATTCCGCGCCCCCGTCCGGCTCCAGGAAAGACAGCTGCGAGGAAAAAGCGATGCCAAAAAACAGAAACGTATCGACCGCTGAACCCGCGAAACTCGAAACGAGAGGAGCCCGCCACCAAGCCTGTTCGCGCATCCTGTCGAAAATCGACACGTCAAGCAATTGCGCGACAAGAAAAGCGGAGCCCGACCCCAGCGCGATTCGAAAAGTCACGAGCGGAGAGCCGCCGACCTCGATCATCGAACCGACAAACGAGCAAGCCACTCCGACTACGAATCCAGCTACGACGACTCGGCGCGCCGCGGCGGCTCCGAATACGCGGTTCATGATGTCGGTTACTAAAAACGCGAATGGATAAACGAACGCGCCCCAGGTTAGCCAATCGCCGACCAGAAACTGGACGAGTATGTTAGAAGCCACCACAATGGCGGCCATGGCGGCGATTCCCATAATCACATTGGATTTCATGAGGTTACCGTAGCTTGCTTAGGCGGCAAGTCTCAACAGCCGCAGACTCGATCGCTATGCCGCCGCGAACGATCCAATTAAACTTCCGCTTCCGCCATCGCTTGAGCAAGGACCGGAACGGACTTCTCGTTCAGACCGGCAACATTAATGCGGCCGTCGGACACCATGTAGATACCGTGCCTCTCGCGCATCGCCTCGACCTGTTCGACCGACGCGCCGATCAACGAAAACATCCCCCGGTGCGCGCCGATGAATCCGAATCGGTCGGATCCGGTTAATCCGCGAAGCGCGGTCGCTAGGCTATTGCGAAGGTCCCGCATGGATTCGCGCATTGCCCTGAGTTCCTCTCGCCATTCCGATTTCAAGGAAGAGTCGGTCAAGATCATCGATACCAACCTCGCTCCGTGGTCGGGCGGAAATGAGTAGTTTTGGCGGTTCAAAAATACGAGCGTTCCTTGCGCCAAGGCCTTTGTCGCCGGATTGGGCGCGACGGCAATCAATATGCCCGTTCTTTCCCTGTAGATCCCGAAATTCTTGGAGCAGCTCGCCGCAACAAGCATTTCCGGCATCTTCGCGGCCAATAGCCGGACCGGCGCGGCGTCTTCATCCAGACCCTCGCCAAATCCCTGATAGGCGATGTCGATAATCGGCACCGCTCCCTTCTTCAGCAATAGATCGGATACTTCTTCCCATTGCGCCAAATCCAAATTCGCGCCCGTCGGATTGTGGCAGCACCCGTGAAGCACGATTGCGTCGCCCGCTTCGGCATCGGCAAGGCTCGTCATCATTCCGTGAAAATCCACGCCCCTCGTTTCGTAGTCGAAATAGCGGTATTCCCTTGCCGGCATGCCGAGATAGGTCACGATCGAGCGATGATTGGGCCACGAAGGCGCGGAAATCCAGACCGAAGCGTTTCGTTCCGCGAGCCTTACCAGCTCCAGAGCCTGGCGCACCGCTCCCGTTCCACCCGGCGTATGGGCTGCGGCAACGCGGTCGCTCGACACAGAATCCGCAAGCACGAGGCGCGTCATGGCCTCCAAATAGCCCGGGTCGCCGGCCATGCCCGTATACGATTTGGTGCCTTCGGCCTCCCAGAGCAGCTTCTCCGCTCTTTTGACGGCTTTCATAACGGGAGTGACCCCGTTCGCATTCCGGTACATGCCGACCCCGAGATCTATTTTGTGCTCTCGGGGGTCGTCCTTGAACATTTGGATCAGCTGGATGATCTTGTCCGCTTTCTGCGGCTGCAAATTCGACAGCATGCTACTTCGCCTCCATTATGGCTTGACCGCGGGATCCAGGTCGTTCACCAGCTTGCGTTTTCGTTCGACCTTGCGAACGGCGACCAAGCCGTGTTCCTTGTAGAGGCCGAGCGCCCTCGGATGGTCCAACGTACATGTATTGACAGATACCTTCTCCACGCCATTCATCGACCAAGCGTCGGAAATAGCGGTCTTGAGCAGCCACGCGCCCAGCCCCTTGCCGATCCATTTCTTGCTCAGGCCGAAAAACCCTATATTGCACTCGCCGCTCCTCCGCCCGTCCAGAAGAAAAAATCCGCCGGGCTCGGAGGCGACAATCATTGTCGACATCGAAACGCGCGGATGACGAAGAAATCGCTCGATGCGCCTCGAACTCCAGCAATGCATGTCTGTCCATCCGTGCATTCTCCCGACCATATCGTACAATACGAAAAAATCCGAAGGACTAGGATTTCCGTCGAACCTAAGTTCCGGCCCGGTGCCGGCCGGAGGAGGCGGATCGATCCACTTTCTCGGCTCGTCCATTTCCAAATATGTAACGGTGTATTCGACTACCTCCCCAGCCGAATACGTCATCCCGTCTCAATTTCGCTATTCGGATCCGCGCCCCATTCTGCCCAGGAACCGTCGTAGACGGCATGGCGCCCGTGGCCCAGCAATTCCAGGGCAAGATCGAGAATCGCTGCGGTTACTCCCGACCCGCAAGTCGTGATGACGGGCCTGCCGAGCGAAACGCCCGCACCGGAAAATGCGCTTTCGAGCTCAGGCTTTGAACGCAGCGTCCCGTCGTCGTTGAGAAGGGCGGCGTAGTGAACGTTCAACGAACCTGGAATATGCCCCAAACGAAGCCCTGGCCTTGGCTCGGGTTCATCGCCTCTGAAGCGGGACGGAGGCCTCGCGTCGACGACCTGCGTTGCGTCGTCGCGGGCCGCTGCCCGCACCTGATCCGCAGTTTTAACCAGATGCTCCTGCCTTCGCACGGTAATGTGGCGAATTTTCGCGATTGCGGGCATGTCCTCCACGGGCCGTCCTTCCATGCGCCATTTCGGAAACCCGCCGTCGAGAACCGCGACATCCCGGAATCCCATCAGCCTGAACAGCCACCAGACGCGCGCCGCGGAAAAAAGGCCCGCGCCATCGTAGACGACAACCTGATGCCCGTCGCCGATGCCCATTGATCGCACCCGCGCCGCGAACTTTTCCGAAGGCGGCGCCATGTGCGGAAGGCCGCATTGCGTATCCGCGATTTCGTCGATGTCGAAAAACCGCGCACCGGGTATGTGCGCGGCATCGAATTCCGCCTTCGGGTCTCGGTCGGCATCGGGCAAGTACCAGGATGCATCCAGGACTCGCATGTCCGGGTCGCGCAGGTGGCGACCAAGCCATTCCGTTGATACAACAGTTCTGGGATCTTCGTATTTCATGAATTTGCGCCAGCGCTTCTAATTCCGCCGTTTGATGGCCGGCCGGTCCTTTCAAACCGCCGTCGGCGGACATTCGGCAACTAGCCGACGCGCGTCGGCAATGCAAGACCGCCCGTGCTCGATTCGCCGAAGCGAAGCTGTTCGACACGCAGTTCCGAATTCTTCGGCGGCGCGTCAGCTGCAACTGACGATGCCGCCATATGATTTTCGCGTTCACGCAGCTTCCAGGATCGCGCTTTCGGCGAACTTGCCGACGAGCCAGCTTGGCGGCCGCCAACTGACTTCGGGATGCATCCGCCAAGGGCCTGCATTGTTGACAAGAGCAGTCTCGGGCTTCATATGCGGCTTCGATCGCGCGGAGAATGAGTTGGCGGCACGTGATTTCGACATCGTCATTGCCGGAGGCGGCCACAACAGTCTCGCCTGCGGCGCTTGGCTTGCTCGCGCCGGTCTCAATGTCTGCGTTGTTGAACGCAATCCGTGGGTCGGCGGCGGGTGCGTCACCCGCGAAGTAACCGAGCCGGGCTTCAAGCACGATCTTTTCGGGTCGTCCCATGTCTGGATCCATGCCAATCCGGACTTTCAGCAGCTGCTGCCCGATTTGGAAAGGCACGGGCTGGAATACATCTGGGAGTCCGATCACATCACGGGCCACCCGAGTCTCGAAGGCGGCGGCATCGTCATCTACAAGGACATCGACCGGACATGCGACAGCATAGCGGAGTATTCCTCAAAGGATGCTGCCCGCTACCGGCAAATCTACGACAGCTGGCATACGATACGTGACGGATTCATAAAAGGGATGTTTTCCCCTCCGGCCAAACCCGGCGCATTGCCCACTGCGCTGCAAAGCAGCTACGAGGGCCTGCTTAAGCTCAAGGAATACAACCTTTCGTCGCGGCAATTCGTCTTACAGAACTTCGAAAGCGAAATGGTTCGCGCCTCGATACTCGGCTGGGCGCTCGCCCCTCAGATTTTCCCGGACACGGAGTGCGCCGGGCAATCGTTCTACATTCTCGTCCCGGGCATCCATACCTATGGAGCAGCTATTCCGAGGGGAGGATCGATGATGCTACCTGCCTCGATGGCGGAGTACATTCTGGAGCGCGGGGGCGCGGTCTTGACGGATGCGCCGATCAAGCGTTTCGTCTTGGACGGCGACGGATCCTGCGTCGGCGTGCGGCTCGAGAACGGCGACGAGATCGCGGCGAAAATGGCGGTAGTTACGGGCCTCGGCCTCAAAGTCTCGTTCCTGGACTGCATGGATCCCGATGAGCTGCACCCGGCTTTCCTTAAGGCCTGCAAGGCGTTTTCCTACGGTTCCGTATCCATCGCGCGGGCGCACTACGCGCTTCACGAGCTTCCCGTCTACAGGAACGGCGCGGACATGAACGCCTGCGCCTTTCATCGCATATTCGGGACAATGCACGATATCGACGTCCAGTACGGCGAAATCTTGATGGGGAGAGCACCGACCGAACCGTTCCTCTGGTCCGCCGGGTGGACCAAGCTCGATCCAACGCGCGCGCCTGAAGGAAGGCATACTCTGATACTCGACACATTTGTTCCCTCGCGTCTTGCCGACGGCACGGACTGGAACGACCGCATCGAAGAGTATGCCGAAAAAGTGCTGCTCCGGCAGCTGCGCCGCCACGCGCTGAACATGGACGCCGACAACATAATCGCCGCCTACTACGAAACCGGTACCAGCCTGGAGGAAGCGAATCCGGCCTTCGTGTCCGGCAACACGACCGGCGGCGAGCGGCTTTTGTCCCAGATGGGCTACCTGCGGCCGCTGCCCGGCTTTTCCCAATACAAATCTCCGATTCCCAAGCTATACATGACCGGGCCGAGCTGCCATCCCGGCGGCGGAATCACGGCGATGGGCACGATTACCGCCAACGTCATTCTTCGGGACTTCGGAATGCCGCACCGCTCTTTCAACTGAGGTCAACCATGCGCGAACCTGTCGAAAAATACACTGCGATCGTCGTTCAGCCCCACGTCGAAGTCGCGACGGACCGCCGAGGCATCGAGAGCAACCTTAAGAGAGCGCTGGATCTAATCGATTTCGGCGTGGGCTATTTCTGGGAAGTGCCGGTGCGCCTGGCAGTGTTTCCCGAGTATTTCCTTCAGGGGGTGACGACGCCGGGAAAAGGCGAGCACGGCCTCGGAGAATTCATGAAGAAGGCAATTTCTTTCGAAGACGAGGCGGTAGGGGCTTTGGTAGAGAAGTGTCGGGAATACGGCATGTACATCGCCGGCGGGGGTCTTGTCGAAACAACGCCCGAATTCCCCGACCGCTGGTTCAATACGGCCTTCATACTCGGCCCCGGCGGGGTCGAGCTGATTTACCGAAAGTACAACGTTCCGGCTTCGATCGGGCTCGGCACTTCGCCGCACGACATGTGGGACGAGTACAAGGCCGCGTTCGGCACGGACATCAAGGACCTGTTTCCGGTGCTGGACGCGCCGATCGGAAAGCTGGGCTGCATGACCTGCCACGACGGCGCCACGCCGGAAGTCAGCCGGGCGCTCGGATTCAACGGAGTAGAGGTCATTTGCCATCCGGTCGCCCTGCAGGAGTTCGAGGGGGTAAGCGAGCCCTGGGATTTCTGGATGTTCTCTCGCCGCACCCGCGCCCACGACAATATGGCGTATCTGCTCGGTTCGAACTGGGGAACCGTCGACTACAAATACTATCCCAAGGCGTTTTGCTCCGGGCATTCCTTTGCAATCGACTATACCGGCATGGTGATGCGCCACGCGCCATATCCCGAGGAGCAGGTACTCGCAGCCGTAATCGATATCGAAGCATTGCGAGAGCACCGAACGCGCATCAACCACAACATGTGGGTCGACGTTCGCACCGAGGCGTTCAGGCAGATCTATGAAAACTCGATATACCCGCCGAACCTTTTTCCGCCCGGCAACCCGCCGAAAAACCTGGCCCACAAAATGACGGGAGCATATACATCGATGGACCGAATGTACGAGCGGGGCCAATTCGTCATGCCCTTCGACAGGAGCGAGATGACGCATTCCGATTTGCTGAAGTCCAGAATCGGCGACGCCCAGAGGCGAGGCGCGCTGCGGAAGGATTGAGCGAATGCTAGTGACCACTCCTATTGCCGACCTGGAGATCGAAGTGGACAGAATTTTCGTCGAGGACGGCGCCCTGGTAATGACCAACGCCGCGAGCGACGCGATGGCGACCCGCGCGGTAATGGGGCCGAACGACGTTCGCAAAATCTTTGGAGCTCTAATTCGCCCACGCGTCGTCTGGTTCGCGCTGACATGCCTGTTCCGCTCCAGTTCGGCGAGCCGCCGGGAAAGTGGCATCGAGGACTTCCATCCCACGCCGAATCCCTGGTAGGCCCCAAATCGTGACCGGCAGTCACCGCGAACAATCGACGCCGAGCGGGCCTATCGGAGCTGACGCGCTAGTTTCCGGTCTGCTGGCGAACGCAATCGACACTGTATTCAGCGTGCCGGGAGGGCAGCTCGACGACTTTTTCGATGCCGCCCACCGCTCCGGCGGCAAATTCCGCATTCTTCGAGCCCGCCATGAACAGGGAGCGGCATACATGGCCTTCGGAGCGGCCCGCTCCACCGGAAGGCCCTCCGCGTTCGCCGTAGTTCCCGGACCCGGGCTCATGAACGCGATGGCGGCTCTGTCAACGGCTTGGGCGGTAAACGCGCCGGTGCTTTGCCTTAGCGGCCAAATTCCTTCCGAAGCCATTGGAAGCGGCCGAGGATACCTGCATGAAATTCCCGACCAGCTGGCGACGGTCCGCACCCTGATCAAATACGCCGAGAGGATTGACGCCCCGGAGAAAGCGGCCGGAATGATAAACTCGGCGCTGACCGCGATGCGGACAGGTCGTCCGGGTCCGGCGCACCTGGAAACGCCGCCGGACATCATGCGAAGCAAACTGGCAGCCGCGCCAATGCCGAGGGCGGCGGAACTGCCGGATGCGCCCTGCGCCGAACAGGCCGATATCGAAAAAGCCGTCGCGCTGCTGCGAGTCTCGAAACGGCCCTTGATCTACGTCGGCGGCGGCGCGACCGGCGCGGCAGCGGAGGTGAATCGCCTCGCTCGGTTGATCGAGGCGCCGGTTACCTGCTTCCGGTCGGGTCGCGGCATCGTCGACGACCGGGACTATCGCGCCCAGGTATTTCCGGCGGGCCGGCGGCTGTGGAAAAATGCCGACGTGGTCTTCGCGATTGGCACCCGGCTCAAATACCCGCAGCTGTATTGGGGCGTCGACGACAAGATTAAGATTATTCGCCTCGACATCGACGACAGGGAATTCAATCGCTACCCAGCTCCCGCCGCCGCGCTTAGGGGCGACAGCACGGCCACTCTTCGAAAGCTTCTGCCTATCCTTCGAGACGAAATCAAAACTCCGCCCGCTTCCAGAAAGGCCGAACTGTCAGGCTTGAAGGAAGGCCTCCGCGCGGAAATGAAGAGCAACTTGCGCCCGCAGATGGAATATCTGGAGGCGATCCGCGACGTGCTTCCGGACGAAGGCTTTTTTTGCGACGAAATAACGCAAATCGGATTCGTCTCGTGGTACGGATTCCCGATTCACCGGCTGAGAGGCCATGTGAATTGCGGATTCCAGGGAACATTGGGCTACGGGTTCGCAACGGCCCTCGGAGTCAAGGCGGCGAACCCGAGCGCGCCGGTCGTCAGCATTAGCGGCGACGGCGGGTTCCTCTACACGGCCACGGAGCTCGCGGCGGCGGTGGAATACGGAATCAATCTGGTAGCGATTGTCTTCAACGACAATCGATACGCCAATGTCTATCGGCAGCAGAAGGAATGGTTCGGCGGTCGGTTTATCGCCTCCGATTTGCGCAATCCGGATTTCGTAAAGTTCGCGGAAAGCTTCGGCGCGAATGCCGACAAGGCAAGCGGACCGAATGAACTGCGCCTTGCTCTGGAACGGGCATTTGCCGCGCGAATGCCGACGATTATCGAAGCGCATCAGCCGAGAGACCTGCCGACTCCGTGGCGATATATTCTCGAATCGCCTGTTAGAGGCCACTCGATTCCTGTAGTTACGGCACCGTCATGAAGATTCTGCTGAATTTCCTAAATGATTCCTCGCTGCGCGGCTCGCGCGGCGCATTCATTGGAATCGGGGGCTCCATAGAACTCGCGGAAACCGGGGCGGAACCCGGTCGCAGTCGCGGCAACAAATACTCGCGGGTGTCGGCCCGTTGACCGTCCATGCGAATTCCTCGCTCTCGGGGGTCAAGCCGTACAAGCAGGGCAGGTCCGAGATTTCCGGTCGAAAACGGGTCGTGAAGCTTTCCTCGAACGAACTCCCCTATCCGCCGAGTCCAGCCGCGATCCAGGCGTTTCGCGAAACCGAGCAGAATCTCAACCGGTATCCGGACGGGTCGCAGGCCGCTCTGCGCAAAGCTGTCGCGTCAATTCACGGCGTGCCCCAAAGAAACATATTCGCGGGCAACGGATCCGACGAAGCGATTGCGCTTCTGATCCGTTCGGTTCTATCCGCCGGCGATTCAATGGTGACCAGCGAAAACAGTTTTCTGATGGCCGAAATCTACGCCCGTTCCGTAGGCGCGAGAGTAGAAAAATGCCGTGAATTCTACCACCGAGTCGATGTCGATGCGATTCTGGAAGCCGCTTCCGAAACAGCACGCATCGTATATATATGCTCGCCCAACAACACATCGGGAACTTACACGACCGATGAAGAACTCCGGAAGCTTGATCGGTTGCTGCACCCGGAGACGCTTATGATTGTTGATGCCGCGTACGCCGAGTTCGCGGACGCATCCGACTACGGGAACGGAATGAGGCTTTTTGAGCCCGACGGCCGAGTGGCGGTCACGCGGACTTTTTCGAAAGCATACGGCCTCGCCGCGCAGAGGATTGGCTGGGCGCTTGCGCCGGATTCCGTCGTCGATGCGGTTTCGCGCGTCAGATCGCCTTTCAATACAAACACGGCGGCGTTGAACGCGGCGGTTGCGGCAGTTCAAGACCAGGACTATCTCAAGCGAACGGTATCCAGAATCAAGTATACGCGAGACTACTTTTCCTCAAGGCTGCGCGACCTAGAACTCAACGTAATCCCGAGCCAAGCAAATTTCGTGCTGGTGTCTTTCCCCCATGGCGGAAATCAAGCAGTATCGCTCGATGCTTGGTTGCAGGAGAATGGAATTCTAGGACGACCGGTCGAGGGCGACGCAAACGAGTTCAGAATCAGCATTGGGACCGAAGACGAGATGGAATTGGCTTTCGAGGCGATCCGCGAATGGGTTGGATCCCGGAACGGAGCAGGCAGACGAAACCTTGGTTAGTTACCGCGCATGCCCGCGCCGGAGGGCATTGCGTCGGAGATTGGCAACATCCGGAGGAAGTTGAAGGGAAGAATATGAAAATTTTAAGGGCAACACTAGCGGCGGGCGGATGCGCGCTACTCTCGCTATCGGTTTCGCCAGCACTGGGCGACAGCGACGTATCCCATAACTGGAATAGCGAGAACGAAGCCGAAGCCATGCGGATATTCCGCGCCAAATACGAGGAGCTTGGCGGCGAATGGAGCGACACGGCCTTTCCCGATTCCGAGGCGAGCATAGCCTCGGTTAAGGCTCGATTCATCGGGGGCAATCCTCCCATGGCGCTGCAGAGCGCGCTTGGCGGAGTCATGCAGGAATTCGCCGAGGCTGGGCTTCTCCAGAACATGGACGAGGCCGCGGCGGCAGGAGGCTGGGCAGACAATATCTCCGATAGCATAGCGGCCGTCGGCCGGCATGGCGGCCACTGGGTCGCGGCGCCGGTTTTCGTTGACGTCATCAACTGGATGTACACCAACAACGACGTGCTGAGCGGCGCGGACGTTTCGCCTCCGAATACATGGGAAGAGTTTAAGGCCTCCCTTCCGGTACTTCAGAATGCCGGCGCAATTCCGATAGCGATCGGCGGCGCAAGCTGGCAGGAGGCGATTCTATTCGATCACGTCGTTCTCGCAGTCGGCGGCGCCGATCTCTACGAGAACCTGATGAGCGGTGACGCCGAAGCCGTTTCAGGCGAACAAACGCGCATGGCCTTGGAAGAGCTCGCCAGTCTGCGCCAATTCACAGACGAGGGCAAATCCGGTCGAAGCTGGAACGACACCAATACGCTCATGATTACCGGGCAGGCCGCTTACTTCTTCATGGGGCCGTGGGCTGCGGGCGGCTACGGCGACCTCGGCGACGAAGGCGGTTCATGGTCGTGTCGACTTACTCCTTGGGACGCGAGTCTGACCGTGGTCGCGGACGGCTTCCAGTTCATCAAAGTAACGGATGAGAGCGACATGGCCGCTCAGGTTCTGCTCGGCAACGCCGTAATGGATCCTGCAACTCAGATCGCCGCGGCCAGAGCCAAAGGCACTCTGCCCGTCACGACCGCGGCGACAGCGTCGGATTTCGACGGATGCCCTGCCAAAGCGGTCGATGCCATGGCCGATTCTACTTCGATAACGCACTGGAACGGTCGTTCGGTAGATGTCGGAAACGCAATCAAGGACACGGTTACCGCGCTTTGGAACGAAGCCATCGACGTGGAAACGGCTCACCAGCAGCTTATCGACAACCTACTTTGAAACATCGCGCCGGGCGCCGCCGACGCCGGCGCCCGGCTCGTCGAATCGAGCAATCGCGCAATTGACGATGCGCATTGCAGGCAAAAGGATTTCCGCAAACCGCGCTAAATCGTGGCTCGTGCTGATCCCCGCCGTCGTCGTCGCGTTCTATTTCATTTGGGGATTTGCAGCCTATACCGCCTACCTGTCGGTATCGAAATCCACGTTTCTGCCCAACCACGAATTCATCGGCGCATCCAACTACAGGGAGCTATTCGACGACGCGCGGTGGTGGGTGGCGTATTCCAACATGTTCATTTTCGGCGGCCTTTATTTGGCGGGCTGCATCGCGCTCGGAGTCAGCCTAGCGATTCTGCTGGACCGCCTGACCAGGAACGAATCTCTTTTCCGTACTATCTACCTCTACCCCATGTCGCTCTCGCTCGTCGTAACGGGCCTGGCATGGCAATGGATCCTCAACCCCACGATCGGAATTCAAAAGCTTGTTCGAGGCGCAGGCTTCGAAGATTTCAAATTCAACTGGGTGGTGTCCCCCGACCATGCGATCTACACGATTGCCTTCGCCGCAATCTGGCATGGAACCGGACTCATCATGATTCTGTTCCTGGCGGGAATTAAATCGACCGATCCCGAAATCTGGAAGGCGACCCGTATCGACAGGATCCCCCCTTGGAGGGTTTATTTCAGCATCATACTGCCGCAGCTCAGAGCGACCTTGCTGACCGCCGTGATGCTTCTCGGCTTTCAGGTCGTTCGCAGTTTCGATGTCGTCGTCGCGCTTACCGACGGCGGTCCGGGCTACGCTTCCGACGTGCCTGCGAGATACGTCTTCGAATATTATTTCCAGAGGGGCAGAATCGGGCAAGGGGCGGCCGGCGCGGTCGTCATGGTGGCTACGATGATCGCAATCGTACTTCCCTACCTGTACTTCGAAATCCGGAGGAAAGAGGCGTGAAAAGGCGCGGAATCAAAGGCGCGCTTCTTTACGCGTCCTTGTTCGCGTGCGCCGTTTACTTCCTCGCGCCGCTATACGTGATGGTCGTCGCAAGTTTCAAGACTTTGGCGGAGGTTCGGGACAGCTCAATAATTTCTTTGCCAACTGTCTGGACCATAGAACCCTGGATCAAGGCATGGTCAACTGCGTGCTCCGGTCTGGAATGCAACGGAATCAGGCCCTATTTCATTGCCACGTTCGAAATCGCCGTCCCCGCGGTAGCCTTGGCGGTCCTGCTCGGCGCGCTGAACGGATATGCGATGGCGAAATGGAGAAGCCGGGCTGCGGACCTGATCTTCGCGCTGATCCTTATCGGCAGCTTCGTCCCGCTCCAGCTCTATTTGATACCATTGGCGGTGACTCTGCGGGAACTCGGCATCTACGGCACGTCATTCGGACTGGTCTTGATTCACACCGCGTACGGAATTCCGCTTACAACCATGCTGTTTCGCAATTTCTACGTCTCGCTTCCAGACGAACTGATGCGCGCAGCGATCATGGACGGCGCCGGATTTTTCAAAATATTCCGTTCGATTGTTCTTCCCATGTCCGGTTCTATAGCGATTGTTGCCGTGATTCTGGTATTTTCGGGGATCTACAACGACTTCCTTTTCGCTTTGACCTTCGGCGAGACTGGAAAAAGACCGATCATGGCCGCAGTCCAGAATCTCGTCGCGTCGTCGTACGGAATCAAGGAGCACAACGTGAATATCGCGGCGGTTATGATTTCTGCGCTTCCGACGCTCCTCCTTTTTCTCGCGACAGGAAAGTTCTTCGTTCGCGGATTGACGCAAGGCGCCATAAAAGGCTGACCGTCCGTTGGCATTTCGATATTGGCGGCAAACCGCTTGGCTGCGCGACACCTCGAATCAATTTCCCGTGCAAGGGGGCCGCAGCAAAGTTTCGGGGCCAAAAGCTTGCATCGCCACGCCGTGGACCAGTTTGGCATTGCGCTAACTATCATCGATAACTTGTTGCGTTAACATAACTTTTTCTAACGCGATCCGCCTGTCGCCCCTTGCGCTCCCGTCATACATCGTTTCAAATCGGCAATGGATTTGCGGTTTTCCAGCAATGGATAGATGAGTTAAGCCCAAAGCCCGGGCAGAGGCGATGCCGATGCGCAACACGTTCAGACCGGCCAAGGGGAATGCGGAAATGCTGACGGTCGACGGCAAGGACGCGAATTTCCGGGATCGTAACCTAGCCGGCTTCGCCCAGTGCGTCCAAACGACTGGCCGCATATTCTACATCGCGCAATCCCGGGGACCGGCGAACATGGATCAGGAGACTTTGGGACGGATAGAAGACCGGACGGTCAATTCGCGCCGGAGCGAAGCGGCTATCGTGATCGACCGAATCAAGCTAGGAGAGGACCCCGGTTCCTGGAATCCGGCGACCGGGCCCGCTGCCGTCGATATTTCGGAGAGTCATCTAAAGTACTTTATCGCAGTCCGATCCAAGCCGAGCGATGCCAAGAATCACGGGACGGCCGCCGGGCACCATATTCTCCGGGCTCTCGGCACAATAATACTGAATGATTACCCGTCCGAAGATGTTTCGGCGCAGCAACATGAGCTGTGCGGAACGCCCTCGGCGGCAAACCAATCAATGCGGGTGCGTTCCAAGATGTTGACACTGTCCGAGAAGAAAAAAATGCTCCGACTCAGTCGCAAGCCGGATCGGCATGTCCGCAAATACTTCAAGACGCCGCACGAATGCCTCCCGAGGCCGACGGCGAACACTCGCCTGAGAGCGTCTCTGAAGCGACTCGATGCAAGAGGTTCGAAAATGACGTCGGGTATTTCGGAAAACTAGTTGCCGATGTTAACCGCCTGCCGAAAAACCGAGAGCCTGACATTGAAGGCAATAGCCATGCCGCACCGAATACATGGACAAATCTACCGACCGACCAATAGCTCTCGGCAAAATCGCATTGGATGCAGAGGCCGTCGTGCGACCGACCAACAATTCGCGCAACGCTGGGACGGCATGCAAGTCGATCGCGACTGGAAGCTGCCGAAAAGGAGATCAAGACTTTCGCACTTTATCCGATCGCGTCTTCTTTGCCTAAACCAGTCGATAACGCATCTTCTTCTCGCCGTCGCCCTAATGGCGGCTCTCATTCTACCTCCGACGCGGACGGTAGCCGACGCACGATTCTCTCTCCTTTCCGAACCCGGCATCGTAGCAATTATGCGCCACGCCCACGCGCCCGGAACCGGTGATCCAGCGTCGTTCAGACTCGACGACTGCGCTTCCCAGCGCAATCTCGGCGCCCGGGGCGCGGAACAGGCAAGACAAATCGGCGCGGCGATTCGCGCAGCCGACGTGACAGTCGACCGGGTCCTCACAAGCCAATGGTGCCGTTGCCGCGATACTGCAAAGCTTCTCGACCTCGGCCCTGTCGAGGAACTGCCGGCGCTCAACTCGTTCTTCCGCTATCCTGACCGCTCAGGCCGGCAGACTGCCGACTTGCGGCAGTTCCTGTTCGACCTTCCTCCGGAAGAGACCGTCCTTCTGGTAACTCACTACGTGAACATTCGCGCGCTCGCAGGTCGGAGCGCCGCTTCAGGCGAGGTCTTGCTACTCAAGATCGAAAGCGGCGAAACGATTTCGGTAGTCGGAGAGATCCTCATTTACCCCCGGCTTTGAAATTGGACTTGGCTTATCTGGATCATTCGCGAAAACGCTTATTTCGTAGGGATGTACATATTTCGATGCCGCTATGGCCCTCCTAACCCGGCGTAATGTCTCAATAATTCGCATCGTCCGCGGAAAGAGGCGAGGTCGATCGTCATCGCGCCGAAAGCATTTGGATTCCAATTCTTAAGCACGGCTGTATTTCCCTCCCCTCGTGTACCGTTTTGCGGCATCGCCGACGAGTGAACATCCTTGGATCCTGGGCTTCAAGTTCAAACACCCTACGATCTACGCGATTTTCTCGGTTACATTTTATCCCGCGCTACAGTTCACGATCATCGCAAGCGGCTAAGTCCACACGGGATTTTCGACGCTCGCGCTCGTTTTTTCCGACCTATTCCGCTGGCGGTCAAAGGCAATTTTTGTAGGCGAGCAGATTGTGGGTGGCTAGCGACGCCCTTGATATCCTACTCGCAGCGAAGAATTGGCAAGTGCCGGCTCTTTCATTGCAATCGATGCCTCTACATGGATCTCGGTGGTTTCTACGCGCTCATGCCCGAGCTAGAACCCGACGACCGGGCTGTCAACGGGGGCCTGTAGGAGTTCCGCTGCGACGGTGCGTCTACTATCTCGCGCACGAAATAGTCGCTATTCTTGCGCAACAGAATGCGCCATGTTTCCATTATTTTCATGTTTTGCTTCCAATTTCGATCCATAATCGCATAAGACAGCGAATTCGGTGACACTTTCCAGCACCTCGAGAAAAATTGCCATCCGCTGGCCTTTGACCTGCGTATCGTGATAGCATATTTTGATGGCAATATTTTCACATTGAAGATCATCGACCGAACCGGAGCCACCAACATGAACACAAGTATTACCGTCCGCGACATCGATCCAAGGGACAAGTCTTGGCTCAGGCGCGAAGCCCGCCGGATCGGCGTGTCGATGGAAGAGTTGGTTCGCCGCCTGATCCGCGAGAAGCGCACCAAGACGGAGCAACGTTCGAAGCCATCGGAAGCCTTCGCACGGCATTTCGGTGAGGACCACGGCATCGAGCTTCCGCCTCCGATCCGTCGTAGTGTCAAACCGCTGTCGTTCTTACTTGCGGAGGAGGAATGACTGCACCACTGGCTTGGCTTATCGACACGAATGTCATCTCCGAAATGATGCGGCCACGGCCCGAGCTTCGTGTCGCAGCCTTTCTCGATTCGATCGCGGACGAGGGCCTCGGCCTTGCCTCCATCACCGTTTGGGAGGTGCTCGACGGAATCGGCCGACTCGATCCCGGCCGGCGGCGGCGCGACCTCGCCGACCGATTCCAAGACCTTCTCGACGAACTGTTCGAAGACCGGATCGTCGATTGGTCCCTTGCAGATGCGCAGGTATGCGCACGGATCATGGAAGAAAAACGCCGACGCGGGGAGCCACTTGACGACCATGTGCCCGATGCCTTCATCGCGGCCGCGGCTGCCAGGCGTGGACTTGGCGTCGTGTCCCGGAACATTGGCGAGTTTCGCAACACCGGGGTCCTGACCATCGATCCCTGGACGGCAGAGCCAAGATGAGGATTGTTTCCGACACGTGACATCGTCCAGTACAAATAATTTTGGCTGTCGTGCTGCCCTTTTTTCTGGACCTACCATACCGCGCTAGCGTAAACGCCCAAGCAAACACATATCTCAAAACGCCAACTCCGGGCGAAGTTGCCCTCGACCGAATCGAACGTTGACCCGTGTCGGAGGGTTGGAACGTATAAGACTAGAACAATATCGACCTCGACGCTGGCCTAGGCGTCGCGACGCCCGTATTTTGGACCGACATCGGGCGCACCGATTTGGATCTCTTTACCCATGGGCAGGCGATCGGCATCGTCGAGGCCGTGCCTGACGAGAGTTCAGCCAAGCTTAACTCAGTCGAAAAGCAGTCGGAAGGATTAGCCTGCGCAAGGCTCAAGTGGATCACGAATGCTTAACGTCCGCCCTTCCTCTTTGAGGTCAACAGTCGGATCACAAGATTCACGAATGCGCACCATCCCAATTTATTGCGGCATCCTCCCTATGTGATCGATGGCCTGCAATTTGTAAATCGTGAGCGACTTGGATTGTCCAGAGGGCTCTATTTAGTCTCCCTCCTCTTGAATCCGGTACCTGTTGATCACGATTCAGACACATCCCCTTTAAACAAAAGGCATCGAAGTTGTCATCCAGAGTTCCTTTGTCGGGATTGACACTGAGAAAGCTTGAACTGACTTCGAGCAAGAAGCGAACGCAAGTCTCCAATGCGTCGTTTACGGTTGCTCCCCCAACCGGTTAAAAACCCTGACCTAAGCCGATTGCAGATGGCGTTCCGTCGGAAGCTGCGCTCTCCTTCATTTTGGTTTACTGTTCGATGCGCCGGTATCAAGTTCCATAGATTGCCCAATACCCTGCGACGGGCGTCTCCAGTGGGGCCGTTCGGCTGCCGACGGTGGCTTGGGTCCACCTCCGCGAAAGGTTATATGACTTCACCAGTGGATTCGAGGATCGAATTAACACATTCTACAGCGGCGGACACCAGGAGGGCGTCCCGTTCCAAGACTGTCCACTACGGGGACTTCGAGTTTTCTCGAATTAGTTGCAATTCGGCGTCGCCACCAGTTTGGTGTGCGTGTCTGGCAGGACCGGCATAGTCTGACCGACCTATTCATAGAGTGCGGAGATATATCGGCGGGAGACACTGCCTGCCAGGAGGCTGCGGCCGAAGCTCAGCGCGAATTTGTCAATATCGGTTTGCGAAGTTCCTCTCCTATGCCAGCACGTCAAGCGGACCCGCAGATCAGAAAGCCAAGGATCATCGCACCCGCCACGATCAGGCCGCCTACTGTCAGGATGAGCCTCGCTGTTTGCTTGGCCATATTTGCGCTACCTTTGGCGATGTCTTCAGCTAGGCGGGCGATGTCCGTACGGTATTCGGCCCGAATGGTTTTCTTTCGCTCCCCTAGAATGGCGAAACGCCTGGCCAATTCGTGATTGTCCGGCTGATCGCCCTGCGTGCGTACTAAGGGTTAGAAGACTGCTGGGTCAAGATCGCCGTCATCGTCCTAGCCTGAAGAGGGACGGGGGCGCTTACCGAAATATGTATGGCTCGCGCGAATCCAATGAACTTCTCTTTACTGGATTATCACCTACTTTCCCTTTGGTGGCGGGGAACTATTCTCAATCGGTCTTTTTCGGGAATTCCGGATGACCTTTCTTTGACCATAGCCTTAAGCGGAGGCAGTTTCCGGGATCGTTCTCCGGTTCGCGCCTGACGTTCCGGGCGCATTTCCGCGGCATTCAATCCGGAAGCTACCAAAAACGAGGATTTGAGAGCGTTGATTCCCGCCAATGTACTGTCAACCCGATCTACCCGGGATTTTCCGTGCATTGAGAATGTCATGGCGCAGCGTTGCGCTGAAACGCGATCACGGAAACTCAGCATACCAATTTTGTATGCTGGTGGCCTAGAATTGTATTGGAAACATACATGGCAGATTTGCGAACTTTGATGGGGGGTTCCGCTTCGACTCCGCTTGTTCCTTAGGTTGGGACGGAGTGAGAGGCCTCCTAGCGACACGTCACGTGAAAAGGAGAAATTTCATGCAAGCCAACAGAAAACATCCGTTATCCAGAAGGCAAATGCTGAAGCTAACGGGAGCAGCGACCTCAAGCGCACTACTTTCGGGTGCGGTGTCATCGATCGCGTCACCGGCATACGCGCAGGGTGCAAATTCGATCGTTGTCGCAATTCCATATGACCCGCCCAGCCTTGATCCTTTGGCAATCGAACAAAGCGTTCCGGCCCAGGTAACGTGGAATATCTATGAGCCGCTTTTATGGCGAGACAAGGAGGGTCGAATCATTCCCTGGCTAGCGGAGTCACTTGAACAAACCTCTCCTACGACGGCCGTATTGAAACTTAGAGACGGGGTGAAGTTCCACAACGGCGAGGCCTTCAACGCCGACGCCGCCGCCTTCAGCATTAACCGAATTCTTGATCCGGAAACGAAATCGCAATGGATTGGAACGATTAACACCATTAAGGGAGCCCAGGCCGTTGGGGACCTTGCCGTCGAGGTCACTACGCATGAACCTGATCCCGTCCTACAGTCACGTTTGACAGTGATTGCGATGATGGCTCCGAACTGGACTTCCGAAGTTGGCAAGCAAGTAGGCGTCCAGACAAATGGCACTGGTCCATACCAGCTTGAAGATTGGAAAAGGAACTTATCCTTGGAATTGCGCGCCAATCCGTCGTATTGGGGAGCGGCGCCGTCGATCGAAGGCCTCACCTTCAGAATCATTCCGGAAGACGCAACCAGATTCCAGTCGCTTGGCACAAATGAAATCGATCTGTACCTTGGAGTGCTTCCAGACCAAATTGAAAAAGCGCCGAAATACGAAGCCGGCCTTTCGCAAAACTATTCGTTTTTGCGACTAAGCAACCTAGAGGGCTCAAGCATTAGAGATCCTCGGCTTCGACAGGCAATGAACTACGCCATCGACAAGGACGGGTTGAGAAACGCGCTACACGGAGGTCTGGGTAACAACCTAAACGCCCAATTGTCTGTTCCGGAGATGACGGGCTACAATCCGAACCTTCAACCGTATCCGTACGATCCGGAGCGCGCTCAAGATCTCATCAGGGAGGCTGGAGCTCATGGTCTCGACGTGACAATCGAAGGACCGAAGGGGCGGTATACCGGCGATGCGGTCGAGATGCAGGCTATCGGCGCGATGCTTGAGTCCGTGGGGTTGCACATTGATCTCGTTCTTCGCGATCCGAATAGCTGGGTGAGAATTGGCGACCGGAACCAGACTCCTACACCTCCCGAAGCTTGGTACGTGCGCCATACCAATACTACCTTCGACGCAGATAGGACGCTTTCGTCCTACTACTCATTGAGAGGCTCGTATTCTTCTTACAGCAATGCTGAAATCGATCGTGTTTTGGATGAATCAAGAAAGGAAATGGATCCGGCCACACGCGTCGAGCTCTTGAACCGCGCATATGAAATTGGCTCTTATGAAGATCCTATGGGCGTCTATCTTTTCCAGCATACCGAAATATGGGGAATGCGGAAGGAGGTGGAATTCACGCCGTACGCTGACGGGATACTTCACGTAGGCCAAATCCGTTTGACCGGTTGACGACAAAGAGAAAATAAGCAAGCCGGGTTTGACCTGGCTTGCGTTTACCGTCTTGAGGGAGCGCCATGTACAAGCTTGCGATGCACCGACTTGGACATTCAGCGCTGCTGATCTTTGGCGTTGTAACGGTCGTTTTCTTCACAAATTTCCTTCTGGGCGATCCCGTACGCGTGATGCTGCCAGCTTCCACGCCACCGGAGGCCGTTGAAGAATTCCGACGCCAAATGGGCTTCGATAGACCGATTTTGGTACAGTACTGGGACTTTATATCAAACGCTGCGTTTTTAGATTTTGGCGACAGCTGGTGGCAAAAATCGCCAAGTTTGGAAATTGCTCTAAGGCCATTTCCGGCCACTCTGCAGCTTGGAATTGTCGCCATTGGCTTGGCGTCCCTCCTTGGCATAGGCATTGGACTTTTTGCTGGCGCTCGCCCAGGTTCAACGTGGGACAAGCTTGCAACGTCCCTGTCTATTCTCGGCGTATCGCTACCGCTTATTTGGTTCACTTTGATGATGGCGTTGATTTTCTCGGTTTGGCTTGGGCTTCTTCCTACCGCCGGCTACGGAACGGTGGGCCATATGGTTTTACCTGTCGTAACTCTGGCTGCATTGCCCCTAGGCCGAGCGGTGCAAATCACTCGAGCGAGCATAATCGACGAACTCGCCAAGCCGTACATAACGACCGCCCGCTCAAAGGGCCTTAGCGAACGAACAATCATCCTACGCCACGCGCTTAGAAATGCTTTGCCTCCCATAGTAACAGAAATTGGGTGGGAGAGCGCCCTACTCCTAACGGGGTACTCCATCATCGTTGAATCCGTGTTCGGGTGGCCAGGATTTGGGTTTTCCCTTTACCACGCAATTCTCACGCGTGACATGCCAGTTATAATTGCCATGGCCTTTGTCGCGGCACTGGTTGTCGTACTTATAAACATAATTGTCGACATCATCTACGTGATAGCTGACCCAACAATTCGGAAGAAGTGAGCAATTGCCGTGAATACGATCAAAATGGCATCAGCTTCGTCGGATCGCCCCGTACGGTCAGCGGAAAGCATATTGAAATTCCTGACCCATTTTTCCCGAGACAAGTTCGCGACAGTGGCGCTGGTCATCTTCTCGGCTCTTGTTCTAAGCTCAGTGTTTGCTGACCTGGTTGCGCCTCACGATCCGCTAAAGCAGGATCTTCTTAATCGCCTTACGCCACCCGTTTGGGTCGAAGGCGGATCTTGGAAGTACATTCTCGGAACTGATCTCCTCGGCCGCGACATACTTAGCCGTTGCATTCACGGCGGCAGGATGTCGCTGGGTATTGGTGCGGCAGTTATCGCAATGGGTGGTGTTTTCGGCTCAATAATGGGTTTGTTGTCAGGATATTTGGGCGGTCGGTTTGATGCCATCCTAATGCGCTACATCGATTTCCAAATCTCGATTCCTTACTTTCTGCTTGCACTGACGATAATGGCTGCAATCGGCCCGGGAACCTTGAACTTAATAATCGTCCTTTCGATAGGTAGTTGGCCTTTGTTCGCCCGATACGCGCGCTCGATCATGATGTCGCTGCGAAACCAAGTGTTTATCGAAGCGGCTCGCGTAGCAGGCGGGAAAGAAATCGCAATTATGACGCGACACGTGATACCGAATATCCTTTCCCCGCTAGTGACACTCACAACTCTCGAATTGTCCCGAATTGTACTTACCGAGGCTAGTTTGAGTTATCTGGGAATGGGTGTAAGGCCACCTACCCCTGCGTGGGGGTTAATGGTTCAGGAGGCTCATGACTACCTTATGATTGCTAATTGGGCGGTTACGACACCCGGTGTCTTCATCATGATAACGACCCTCAGCATAAACATTTTTGCGACCCGGCTGAGAATTTCCACTGACCCGCTTCAGCGAGGAAAGCATTGATGCCGGCGCCAGCAATTGCGACCAAAGCGTCTGGACCCGAGGCGAAAAGCGCTGAAAGACCTCTACTATCCGTCAAGGACCTCAACGTCGAATTTACTGTCGGCAATAATACCGTCCACGCCGTGAACGGTCTTTCGCTGGACCTTCGCAAGGGCGAAACGCTCGCCATTGTTGGCGAAAGCGGATCGGGCAAAAGTGTCAGTATGCTTTCAGTCCTTGGGCTGATCCCTCAGCCTCCCGGCAAGATTACAAATGGTCGTGTCATTTACGATGACAAGGATCTTCTGTCCCTCCCCTCCGGCGAACTCAGAAAAATCCGAGGGAAAGAAATCTCAATGATTTTTCAGGATCCCATGACGTCATTGAATCCAACGATGACGATCGGCCGGCAGATTACCGAAATGCTGGAACTTCATCTCGACATGACGCCGGCACAGGCGAAAAAAAGGGCTATCGAACTCCTTGACCTCGTTGAAATCCCCGATCCTTCAACCCGTTTCGGACAGTACTCGATCGAGTTTTCCGGCGGGATGCGTCAGCGTGTGATGATTGCGATCGCTTTATCCTGCAATCCGAAAATTCTCATAGCGGACGAGCCGACAACAGCCCTTGATGTGACCATTCAGATGCAGATTATCCAGGTCGTGAACGAGCTGCGCGCCGAGATGGACATGAGTGTCATCTGGATTACGCACGACTTGGGCGTCGTCGCCGGATTGGCCGATCGAGTAATCGTGATGTACGGAGGACGGGCCGTCGAGATTGCGGAATCGGAAGATCTTTTCTATCGCCCCCAGCATCCGTATTCGATCGGACTTCTGAATTCGGTTCCAAGCATCGCCGAGCCGGTAGCCGAGCGCCTGATTGCGATTGAGGGGATTCCTCCGGACCTGTCCGAAATACGCGAAGGCTGCGCCTTCCGTCCGCGTTGCGCGCTTGCAAGGGATATCTGCAAAAGCGACACGCCGCGATTGGAAGCCAAGGCAACTGGCGGCCAAGCCGCCTGTTTCGCAAGTCCTGAGGAAGTCGCTCGTTTGGCGGAAGGCAGTTCAGCCGGGCAAAGCGATGCAAGCGCGCAATGACCGAGCAAGTTGCGGACAACAATGACTACATCCTGTCGCTTGAAGACATTCGAGTTACTTTTGGTTCCGGGTCGACAGAGAACAAGGCGGTCGACGGAGTCTCGCTGAACGTTCGGCGAGGCAAGACTATGGGTCTCGTGGGAGAAAGCGGCTGCGGAAAGTCGACACTTGCCCGAGCGGCCATCAGGACCCAGCCTATCAAATCCGGAAAGATTCTCTTTGATGGACAGGATTTCGGCAGTTTGAGCGGCGACGCATTGCGCCGTGCCAGGCGCGGAATCCAGATGGTCTTCCAGGACCCGTATTCGTCATTGAACCCGCGAATGGCGGTATGCGACATAGTCGCGGATCCGCTTCGCAACAACTCGGACCTCTCTCGAGGCGAAATTGCCGCCAAGGTAGCGACATTGTTGGATCAGGTGGGGCTGCCGCCGCGAGCCTTAAGCGCCTACCCCCACGAATTGTCCGGCGGGCAAAGACAACGCGTCGGAATTGCACGCGCACTTGCTCTCGACCCAGCACTGGTAATTTGCGACGAGGCAATTTCCGCGCTTGACGTGTCAATCCAAGCGCAAATCATCAACCTGTTGCAGGAGCTGCAGGATGAATTCAAACTTACGTACCTGTTTATTGCCCACGACATTGCTGTGGTCCGACATTTTAGCGATCGCATAGCCGTAATGTACTTGGGAAAAGTTGTGGAAGAAGGACCTGCGCTTGAATTGTGCGCGCGGCCTCAACATCCATACACTCAATCGCTAATTTCGGCGGTTCCAGTTCCGGACCCGCGCCTTGAACGCGAGCGGCGCGCCAAAGCGAGCGTGCTCAAGGGCGATATCAGCATCAAGGCAGAAAGGGGATGCAGGTTTGCTCCGCGGTGCCCAATGCGGAATGTCGTAAAAAGAGAACTCCAGATTGATTGCGCGGAAGTCGAACCCCGGTCCGTAGAAGTTGGAATGAACCAATACTCCCGGTGCCATTTGGCTGAATTGGAGCTAGAGGCTGTTGGCTAAAAGGTTTAGATTGGCGGGGGTTCCCTTCGGGTAAGGTTCGGCGCCTATCTGCACCGCAGTGTAGTGGCATCGAGCCCAAATTGCCTAGTGCCGATTGGCACCCGAGCGGTCACGATCGAACGTGACGCCAAGAATCGAATTGCGAACTACAACGTCATTTGCACCCTATGGCCTTGAAAACATGGCGTATCTGCTGATCGCCGATCATAGTTAGGATCACATTCACGGCTGATTGAATTCCGGGTAAGAGACCAACTCGACCAAGCGTGCCTCGCACTCAATGAGTTCATTCAGAGCAACTCTTTCAAAAGGCCGAGGAGCTTGAGATAGGGAGGCGTCGGTCCACGCACAAAGGTTTCCAGTCCACATTCTGCGTCGAATTCAGCTTCAGAGACGCCATCCCATTCTTCAGTTCTTGCGTGCCGAAACGGAATTCTGAGCCCTTGTGAAGCAATCCGTCAATTTTTGCCTGGAATGCCGGCACGTTCGACAGTACCTGTGCCTCTGCTCTAGAATTTAGCTCGTTCTTAAAGAAGGGATTTGGTCGAAAGTTGGCGACGGCCGCAATCAGCCGGCGACTTGAATAAGCTGCCCATCCCGAGCGGTTTCACTTGTAGTGGACCGCTACCTCTTTCTCGGGCGCACCCAGATACTTTGACAGACCCCAAATCAGCGCATCGCCGGCTTCCGGATTAACGTCGATATGGGTGACTACGCGGATACGGCGGACGCCGAATGCTCCCACTAGAATGCCTTCCGCCTTTAAGCGTTCGACCACTTCTGCAGCCGTTGGAGCGTCGTCCGTTAGATCGAAGATCACGATATTTGTCTCAACAGGCAGCATCTGTTTGACCTGGGGAAGCTTGGCAATGTCGCGTCCAAGCGACGCGGCTAATTCATGGTCGTCCGCCAGGCGCGCCACATGATGGTCGAGCGCATAAAGGCACATAGAAGCCACGATTCCCGACTGGCGCATCGCGCCGCCCAGGCGCTGTTTCAGGCGCCAAGCCTCGGTAATGAATTCGTGCGATCCGGCCAAAACGGCGCCAACCGGAGCTCCAAGCCCCTTCGTGAAATCGATCCACACTGAATCGTAGTTTTTTGAGTAGCGTGCCGCTGAAATGCCTGTCTTGATGGCGGCGTTCAGCAGTCTTGCGCCATCCAGATGGGTTGCGAGCCCCGCCTCTCTGGCGACGCTGGCCACTTCATCGAGCTGTTCGAGCGGCCAAATCGCGCCGCCGCCCATATTGGCGGTTTGTTCGGCGCTGAGCAGCGAGCTTTTGGGCATGTATCTGGAGTTGGGTCGGATCGACGCGCGCACCTGGTCCGCGGTGAAGATTCCGTTTTCGCCATGGAGAGCGCGGACCATCACTCCGCTTATTGCCGATGGTCCGCCGGTTTCGAAATTGATGAGATGACAGGACTGCTCGCAGATAATTTCGTCGCTAGGACTTGTATGCACTTTGATGGCAATCTCGTTGCACATAGTACCGGACGGCAGAAATACGGCAGCTTCTTTGCCCAGCAGCTCGGCCACGCGGGAGCACAGTTTCAACGTGGTCGGATCCTCGTCCTTCTGCTCGTCGCCGACAACGCAATCCAAAACGACCTTGCGCATCTCCGTCGTAGGCTTGGCTTTGGCGTCCGAGTAAAAGTCGTACATGGTCGTGTGCCCCCTTAACGCCTGTCAAGGAGGCAGGGCCTAGTCGCCCTCCGCGCCCGTCCTCAACGTCTGCAGGTCATTCCCTTTCGTGGGTTAAACAAGGTTCGACCATGGGCTCAGCCGAAAGAAAAATACAACTTCGAATGACCAGTATTCACTTTTGATATGAGATGCCGTAGCAACAACGCGTTCCATGGAAAGAAAGGAAGTCGCAATTGCAGCTAAATTCGAGGCTACTTGAATGCTTTTATGCAACGATGGCCGTGGGCACAGTTACCGGAGCAGCCGAGATTTTGAACACGTCCCAGCCGGCTGTAAGCCGGTCGCTAAAACAATTGGAAGACGCGGTGAAGATGTCGCTTTTCAATCGCTCCGGGAACCGTGTTGTACCAACCCAAGAGGCCTATTTGCTATATGAAGAAGTAGATAAATCATTCCGCAGCATCCGACATATCGGACGCGCCGCCGAAGAAATTCGAAATCTGCAGCAAGGAAGAATCCACATCGCTTGCGCCCCGGCCTACTCACAGGGATTATTGGTATCTGCGGTTACGGCTTTCAACACCGACAGGCCCGGGGTTCAAACAGTGGTTTCCACACGGCAGACCCCAACGATTTCCGAACTTGTAGCCTCCCAACGATGCGATATCGGGCTCGCGGCTTACGCTGTCGAGCCCGAGGGCACGGAGCACCAGTTGTTCACCGATGCGCCGGAAATCTGCATGATACCGGCAGACCATCCCCTAAGACAGAAATCGATAATATCGCCCCAGGATCTGCATCAACAGAAATTTGTGGCGTTGGGGCAAAACGACCCGTACGCGCAACGCCTGAACCGAATCCTTGAGACGCTGGAGGTAACTCCAATCACCGTCATCGAGGTGCACAATACAATTATGGCAGCGGAAGCGGTTGCCCAAGGCGTCGGAGTAAGCGTGATCAACCCGTTCTCGGCGCTCAGCTTCAAGCACAGACCAGTTGTCTTCAGGCGGTTTACCGAGAATTTGCCGTTCATGAGCACTTTGCTTCGTTCCAAGTTTCGACCCGCAAGCGCCCTGATAAAAGCCTTCGAAACAAGTCTTCTGGACACAAGGGACAGCTACCTCCGTGAAGTCGAGGAATTGGTCACACCGAACAACTAGTCGCCAACCGCGCCTAAGGGATGAAGCGACGAAACGATCGCTTTAATCGGCAACCCGCTGATTGTGACCTTGACCTAGCACAACCCGTTGGAACCCGGATAGCGGAAATCCGAATTTCGCGGACTCTTCCCCACGGCAACTACGCTCACGGGTCATTCGCGCGGCGCAGCACTGGATCGACCTACGAAAGCACGGTTTGAAGAAGCCGCGCTGCAGCGATCGAGGTTGACGTCCAGTATGGTGCAGCGACGGGTCAGGCAGTCGAGAATGCCCGGGATTCCGGCCCGCAGTTCCGGCGCCAACGGCATGCCGAAACCGGTCATCAACTCGCCGACGCGCTCCTTGAACCCCGGTTGCTTCGTTGCTTCGTCGCTTCGCCCGAAATGCCGTGCAGCCGAAGCAATCCGCCGATCATGTTCGCGTTCCGCGTCCGCTCCCGCACAAGACGTTCCCGACGGCGCAGCGGCCTCTTCGCGTCCACCTCCCAAATACCCGGCACCCGCACAGGCGCCGGCGCACTACGATCTCCGTTGTCCCAGGCCCCAAGCGCCCGAACCATCTACCGCGTCGATCCGGCCGGCCTTCGCCTTGTTCTTCCGCACCGCCTCGAGGCTCGCAGGATTACAGGCAACTACGCCGAGATCCTCGCCCTCAAGACGCCGCGCCAACCGGATCCCTTAGTAGCCAGCCTCGCAGGTCAGCATCGCACGCGCTTCGACCCCGGACGCCGAATCCTGATGACGCACCTGTTCGATCTTTTCCGGAAGGCCGTCCATATCCCGCGGCGGCAGCTTGTGAAGACCGAATCTCGACGCATCCGCGGGATCTCCAAGCGCCAGGACCCAGCTCTTGTCGCCGGCTTCCAACGCCGCGCAAATCGCAATAGTACTTTCCGTGAGTACTACGCTACTTACTGAATTTCGAGTAGTTTGACTGGCCTTTTCAGGCACGTCGTTAGCCATTCCCGGTGGCCGTCATCCGGTCGTTGGAGATCTGCAAACGACGAGCGTCGAACCCGGTTCTGAACCAGAATTTTTCGAGCCGTTCGTGCTTCTTACGCCAGATCGGCTTGCGCTCCATTACCGAGGCCGCGCAGCGATGTGCCCCTGTCAGGGCGAGGCCGGCGATGTCGAGGAGGGCCACTAGTTTGGCCGGATCGGCGATGTCGGCACCCTCGTTGTTGTGGCGACGGGTCTCGGCATTCGAGAAGAGGCGCCCGGTGCGCCAGCCACGACGATAGAGGCGGAGCGCGCGCCGGGTGAGATCCATATTCGTCGCGATGATGAGACATTCCGTGTTTCTAATCCGCTTTGCCGCGAACTTCAGCCGGTCTACGGGCTCCTCCGTCATGGTGCTCGGCCAGCCGGCCCAAGCGCTTTGGCTGCCTCTGCGGCTTCTGCGCACCATTTTGCGAAACTGCCTCAGCATTCCATCATCTTCGGTGCGGTCCTGCATGTTCTAACGCAACCGGACAACGAACGGGACATTGCTTTCATTGAGGAATTCCACCAATCGCGCGCCGACGAACTCTAGGTCGGCGTGCAGGGCGTCAATCGAAGACGCGTCGAACAGGCGCAGGCAACGCCGCATCAGCTCGATGCGTTGCGCTGTTGTCGAATTGCCCGCATGTTCAAGCGGGCTCCGCATCAACGGCACGCGAAACCGTTGCGTCTCGATTGCCGGAACCAGGATGTTCACCGGGGACTTGGAATGTACCCAAGCGAGTTCCCCTGCATGGGCGAGGCCGGCCGAATGCGGATTCCCGAAACGCGGGGTCGCACGCGATAAACGCGCGCAAATAAACGCAAAAATTTCAATTCTGTCCTATGATTCAATATCTTAAAATAAGGCAACCGCGCCTCGCTCGAATCCCAAGGATCGCCGCCGCCCGCGGCTGGAGCCGCATCTGCATGTCTCTTGCTTTAAAAGTACCGCATACTCGAAGATCGCCGATTCGACTGGACACGCCTTTTCCGACCATAATAAACTGTCGCCTTCATGTCCCACCGTCGGGTTGCCAACCCCAATCCGCTGCGAATTGGTCTTATCGCTCGAAAATGGTAAACCGTCGCCCGATTTCGCCCGCAAGGAACCTCAAATTGAAAAGTCGTGAATTTGGTTTGATGTCAGATCCTACGAATTCGGATTTCAGAAGATGGAAATGGAATAGTATTGATTGGAATTGCAGCGGATTGCGAGAATCAGGCGTAAGAATCTCCGGATTTGATCCGGCGACCGAGGCGGAACGCATTTCTCGAAAAACTCGGCGACCGACGTTGAGCGGCGACCTGGCGCATTTTGGTTCGAATCGGTGCGAGTCAAGGTCCGCTCTTGTCGAAACCCTATCGATAAGGTCCGAAATTTCGAACAGTTTAAATTCGAGCGAAAATTTCCCGAAAGAGCGCGAAAGACGGGAGCTGAGAGTCGTCGATCGGCGAGCGGTCAACGCACGGCGGGCAGTAGTCCCCGCCCGTAACGAGTTGCCTGAATGCTACTGAAAATCGACAATCTGGCGAAAAACTTCGGGACCGTTGAAGTACTGCGCAATATCAGCTTCGAAATCGAGAAAGGCGACCTTCTCGTGCTCCTCGGTGAAAGCGGCTGCGGAAAATCCACGCTATTGAACTGCATCGCGGGATTGGAGGAATCCACTTCCGGCCGGATCGTGATAAACGGGCGCGACGTAACCGATGAAGAACCGAGCGATCGCAATATCGCGATGGTCTTTCAGTCGTACGCCCTTTACCCAACGATGAATGTTGCACGAAATATAGGATTCTCCCTCGAATGCCAGGGAGCAAGCAAGGCGGAGCGCCGCAAGGCCGTTGAGCGGGTCGCCGACATCCTGCAGATCACCGAATTATTGGAACGGAAGCCGTCGCAACTTTCCGGCGGACAAAGGCAGCGTGTCGCGATGGGGCGCGCGCTGGTTCGAGATCCGGTAATATTTCTGCTTGACGAGCCGATGTCGAACCTCGACGCGAAGCTTCGGCATCAGATGCGCCAGGAACTGCGCGAATTGCACGGCAACCTCGGCGCGACCTTCATTCTGGTGACGCACGACCAGATCGAAGCCATGTCCATGGCTACCAAGGTCGCCGTCATGGATAGCGGACGCATTCGCCAATTCGGCACTCCCTACGATATCTACCATAAGCCCGGCGACAAATTCGTCGCCGAATTCGTCGGGCTGAACAAAATGAACTTTCTCGAAGGGCGGCTTGTCCGCAGCGAGGGCGAAGAGAGCGTCGAGTTTGGCAAGTTGCGCGCGCCGCTCGACCATTATGAATTCGCTGGCGAAAAGCCCGCCGACGGCCTGCGCGTGCTGCTCGGGATCAGGCCGGAAGACATCTACCGCTCAAAGGAACGGCTTGAGGGAAGCGCATTTATTGAGGCGGAACTCCAGGTTCAAAAACAAGAGCTTACCGGAGGCGACGTTCAGGTCTGGTTCGAATTCGGCGGCCAGTCCATTTCGTGCCGGGTCCGCTCTTCGCGCATGCCCGAAATCGGCGATGCGACTACGCTGTATTTCGACTTGCGGAATGCGTCATTGTTCGATGCGTCAACGGGATTGAGGCTTTAGCCTGCGCCGTCGAACTGCTAGCCGCGCTGCCGAAGCAGTCGCGACTTTTGAAGCTGCCAGTCGCGCCTCCTCTCCGTTTCGCGCTTGTCCGAGGTTTTCTTGCCGGTCGCGATCGCGATTTTGACTTTCGCAATTCCCTTGTGATTGAAGTATAGCACAAGGGGAACGAGCGTTCGCCCGTCGCGCTTCGTCGCAGACCAAAGCTTTGCTAGTTCGCGCCGCCCGACGAGCAGCTTTCGCTTGCCGCGTTCTTCGTGGCCAAAATGCGCGGCCTGTTTGTACTTTGCGATATAGCAATTGATGAGCCACAATTCCCGGTCTTCGACCGCCGCATAGCTTTCCGCGATATTCGCCTGGCCATTGCGAAGAGATTTAACCTCGCTGCCGCGTAGAATAATGCCGCATTCAATTTCTTCTTCGATAGCATAATTGAAGCGCGCTCGCCTATTGACTGCGACGACTTTGTAATTCGGGTTGGTCTTTTGTTTCGCCATAGTTCTGCCGTCCGGCTTGGGCGCGAAGCGCCCTGGAGTCCGGGCGACGCGGCGATTAAGCCATGGTGGCGCCTTCAGCCTATGAGGCCTGCGTGGCGCATCGCTGCATCGATGCTTTCCTTGGTATTCGCTGTAACCGGCGTTAGAGGCAAACGAACGTCTTCGGCGCATCGACCGAGCACGGACAGCCCGTACTTCGCGCCTGCGAGCCCCGGCTCTAGGAAAATCGCCGTGTGGAGCGGCATCAGCCGGTCCTGCAATTCCAAGGCGGTCGCATAGTCGCCGCGAAGCGTGGCCTCCTGAAATTCCGCGCAGAGCCTGGGAGCGACGTTGGCAGTGACCGAAATGCAGCCTTTGCCGCCGTGAGCGTTAAATCCTAGGGCCGAGGCGTCTTCGCCCGACAACTGCACGAAATCTTCGCCGCAAAATTGGCGCTGAAGCGACACCCTAACGACGTCGCCGGTTGCGTCCTTGACCCCGACGATGCGATCGAGCTCCGCGAGAGCTCCCATCGTGGAAGGCGACATGTCCACTACGGAACGGCCCGGAATATTGTATATGACAATTGGAATCCCGCTGCACTCGTGCAACGCCGCAAAGTGGTCGTAAAGACCCGCCTGGGTTGGCTTGTTGTAGTAGGGCGTAACGACTAGAACGGCATCGGCGCCGCAATTTTCGGCATGCTTGACCAACCGCTTTGCCTCTTCCGTGTTGTTGGAGCCCGCTCCCGCGATCACCGGGATGCGACCTGCCGATACCTTCACCGCGGCCGCAACGACATTTTCGTGCTCTTCGTGGCTTAGAGTCGGGCTTTCGCCGGTTGTGCCTACTGGTACGATACCGTGCGAACCCTGCTCGATATGCCATTCGATAAGCGCATTGAATGCGTCTAAATCGACACGACCGCCGGAAAAAGGCGTTACGAGCGCCGGAATTGATCCTGCAAACATGAATTGCTCCGCGAATTTTCACTTGATTTTATTCGTCGTTCAACGGAATATACGAGCAAAAATAACGAAAACCAAGTTCCATCAAGGAACTAAACGAAATTTTTGAGGCAGTGTCGCATGAGACGGAAAACAACATTTTTACAATTGCCGGTCGTCGCGCTAGCGGCGTTGGCAATTTTTGCGGCGACTCTGGCCGACAAGGCCGCCGCGAGTCAGGACGATGCGAAGAACTTTGCAAGAATGTCCGCCAATGCGGAAGCGCGGAACTGGGGGCGGGCAGAGCTGCACGCTGCCAAGGTCTCCGATCCGGTTGCTAACGATACTTTGGAATGGCTGCGCCTTAGGAGCGGCCAAGCCGAATGGAGCGAATACCGCGAATTCCTGTCAAGGAACGGAGATTGGCCGGGATTGAAATTGCTTCGGAAAGCGGGCGAAAGATCAATTCCCGAAGGGGCGCATCCAGACCACGTCATCCGGTATTTTGAAACTCAGCCTCCGCAGACGGGCGCGGGCGCAATTCGATTGGCATCCGCGCTTCGACGCGTAGGCCGAGTCTCCGAAGCGAACGAGACGATCGCCGAGTGCTGGCTTGCGCTCCCGTTCACCAAGGACCAGCAGAAGGACGCGCTAGCCAAATTTAAAGCGCAACTCCGCAGCCTGCATGCAGAGCGAATCGACAATGCGGTGTGGGAGGGCCGCAACAAGGAAGCCGCGCGCATGCTCCCTCTTGTCGATTCGGCGTACAGGAAATTGGTTCAAGCTCGAATCAAGCTGCGAATGAATGCCAAGAACACGACCGATATATTGAATTCGATCCCGAGAAATTTGCGGGATGATCCAGGTCTTGCCTATGAGCGATTCCTGTGGCGGTTGAGAAACGGCCTTGGGGACTCGGCGGTCGAATTGCTATTGGAAAGGAGCTCGTCGGCGGGGTCTTTGGGAAAGCCTGAACACTGGGCGAACAACAGGCTGAAAATCGCGCGATCGAAAATGCGCGAAGGAAACTCGAAACTCGCGTACCGGCTTGCATCCTCCCATCATCTAGTCGAAGGATCGGATTTCGCAGATCTCGAATGGCTATCCGGGTATATCGCGCTGCGAAAGCTGGGCCAGCCCAAACGCGCCGTTATGCACTTCCAAAGATTCCGCGAAGAAGTCGAATCCCATGTCAGCTACGGACGCGCGGGTTATTGGCTCGGCAGGGCTTACCAGGCGTCCGGCGATACGGAAGCGGCTCGAAACGCTTACAAATTCGCCGCGAATTTCCAGACAACCTTCTACGGGCAGCTCGCAGCGGAAAAAATCGGCGCTTTCCCCGACCAGGTTCTGATCGACAAGGCCCAATTCCCGAATTGGCGCAAAGCGAAGTTTAGAAACGACAGAGTTGTGCGCGCCGCGTTTCTTTACAATGAGGCCGGGAACGCCAGCTATGCGGCGTGGTTTCTCGCGCACCGCGCCGAAACAATGAATCGAGTGGAAATTGCGCAGCTTTCGCAGATGGCTCAGGACAAGGGCGCCGACTTCGCCGCGATAAAAGTTGCCAAGCAGGGATTGAAGCAGGGCGATCTTCTTGTCGACTATCTTTATCCCTTGACGGGAATCGAAAAATTCGATTTGGCCGTACCGCCTGAAGTCGCGATTTCCATCGTGCGGCAGGAATCCGAATTCAATAGGCGCGCGCACAGCCCGTCGGGCGCACGCGGACTCATGCAACTCATGCCGAATACGGCGACAGAGGTCGCGCGCAAGTTCGGAGTAAGCGGGTCGACGAAAAACCTACTTGTAAAGGACAAGACAAACGTTCAATTGGGCAGCCTGTATCTGAGAGAAAGGATCAAAAGTTTTGACGGTTCATACGTACTTGCCGTCGCATCCTACAACGCCGGCCCGGCCAGAGTAAGGCGATGGATGTCGCAATTCGGCGACCCGCGCAAGCCCGGCAATAGCACGATCGACTGGATCGAGCATATCCCGTACAACGAGACGCGAAACTACGTCATGCGCGTTCTGGAGGCCTTGACGGTTTACAGGATGCGCATTCGCGGCTCTTCCCATTCGAGGCCTATAACCGATTTCCTTTCCTAGCATCGGGCCGAGGATTTCGCGAACCGCAAACTAGAATCGCAGCGATTAAATTCGAAGAGCCTGAAGCGAACCATCCCTCTAATCGGAACTAATCGCGCAGAATTTCGAGCGTTTCCCTTTCCGGCAACAAGCCGGGCGAATTAGGGGGTTTGGGGGCGGGAGTCTTCCAATTCCGTGATCCGATCAAGTGCCTCGTCAAGATCCGCTGCCATGCTGTCAATGCCATTAGAAATAATTCGAGGCGCAAAGAAACGATAGCCTGACAAAGCTGATTCCCGCTGCGACTTTCCATCCGGAAACAGCGTCGAAACCGAAGTTCCAAAAGAGAGAGATCTACACTGTCTCGGAACATAGAAACTGCCAGTTTTTCGGCACGGCTTCATTTATTTTGTTACGTACCGAATAGCCTCATCGGGAAAGCGCCGTTGCACGAGAGAATGCGCGTCAACCGGGTTCGATTTCCGAGAGATTTAACCGTAAATCGTAATTAAGATCGTTCATGTTCTTCATGAGCAATTTCCCCTCGCCGCACGACTCACCATCAAAACGCTAGCCTCCGACTGCGCCTACGCCGTTGAACTCTCAAGGCGGCGCTCGTAGTCCATCGCCAGACGCCGGCAGCGCAACACCCATGCCAATGTCCGTAACGCCGATATCGGCATGGCGCGCGCTCCGCGCCCCAATGACGATTCAGAACCGTGAAGCCCTCTCTATTTCCTTGGGATCGTTGACGATTTCAAGGACGGGCCGAAATACGAGTTTTTAAGCCGGAGGCCAGCTTGGGATCTTGCTGCCCGCTATCTGCCGCGAGTTTCGTAACGCGCGGCACCGTCTCCAAAATACCCGGGATCACGGGCGGAGCCTCTTAGAAGTCCTATACCGAGATTTCGTAAACCAGATTCTCAATCGTGAGCCCTTCAATGAAAATGGCAAAATGAACCTTGAGGTATATAGTTTGTTTTTGCCCGCATCGCAGACGGCAGGTCTGCCGCTTTCCATCGTCTTCATTGAAAGGCAGCAAATTGCGGCCGCCGCACAGCTACTCGGAACGCCCAGAAAGGCCGCGCTCGAGAGAGAGGCAAGCGTTTCCACTATGCGCTCGAGGGTCCCGTGGCACCTCCAGGGTGGGAAGCGGTTCTAGATCGCGACAGACGGCAGCAACCAACGCGGAACTGAATGCCGCCCGCATCCTTCCCCGAGCAAACGCTGGACCGCGTTGAACACCTCGGGAACGCTCGTGTTGCGCGGATGGCTCATCATTGATGCTGACGGGAAAAGTCGTGCAATCAATGACCATTTAGCGTCTGTCAATTCGGTTTCAATCCGATCGAAAGGACGCTTTTAGTGATCGTGATTGATCTCGTTCCAAGCCTTGTGGATTTCCTTGTTCCGTGTTTAGACGGGCAGGAAAATACGACGGTTCACACGGCCTCCCGCTTTCAGGTCAAACTCTCAATCATGAAATTCATGTTACGCACTTTGGGTTCGATCTTCAGCTGAGCCAGAACCTCTTGCCTGCAGCAGCGTCGACGACATTGCCGGCTAGTTGCGAGTAAGGCCGGCAAGGCGCACTAGAAAATGCCGCGCGCCTTGAATCCGATAGTCGTCTTGCCGCTTCCCTCATTCGCCTTCGCGGTCCGGGTCCTCGGCTCTCCCGACCGCCGACGCTCCCTTCGCGCGAGCGCCAGTCCGGTCGCAGCTCCCGATGCGAAGCGGCAGGAGCCTCCTGCGCATGCGCCGTTTCACTTGCTAAGAAAGCATGTTTCGAAACACGAGGGTGCGCATGCGTTCGCCGGATTTGACGAGGTCCGAGATGACCTCGAGGCGGGATGTCGCCGTCGAGCGGAGGCCGCTCTCGACTCGCTACGGGATACAACACGCCTCGCCTAAGCAACGAATAGCCTCATGAGAATCACGTCTTGAGGAGAATTTAGCCCGGTCATTCCGTAAATTTTGCTCAAGAGCAACAATGCATAGTTTCTTACAGATTCATTAGCTTTTAGCGGCAATGCCGCGGATTTGCCGCCATCGGCTTCAGTTTGTTGCCGAGCTTGATCTGAAGAAATCGAAGCGAATCGCACTCATACCCGGAAGGAATTCAAAGATGCGGGATACCCGTCGCCCGGCCTCGCTGCGAATGGATTTATATTGCATGGCCGCGCCTGCCTGGCCGCCGACGGGCGAGCCGCGAAATTTTCCTCGATTCGCAATTCAGCCGAGGCCGAGTATCGGTTATGGAGTCTGGAGGACTCCGAAAATTGCGCCAGCAACGAGCGATCCGAAGTGCTAAAAACCGATGTGGAAATCTTTGGCGCCGGTGTTTTGGGCCTTGCCATCGCTTTCGCCTGCCTGCGGCGCGGCGCGAGCGTGCGAGTAATAGAAAAGCGAAGCGTCGGATTCGGCGCCAGCGGCGGCTATATCGGCGCGCTGGCCCCGCACGCGCCCGACCCATGGAACGAAAAAAAGCGTTTCCAGCTCGATAGCTTGCTGGGGTCCGCGGCTTTCTGGAAGGATGTCGAAAATTGCAGCGGCAAGAATCCGGGATACAGTCGCGCCGGCCGACTTGCGCCTCTCGCAAGCGAACGCGCAATAAAGCGTGCGCGGCACTATTCAGCCAAGGCGCTGGAAAATTGGGGGAATCGCGCGAACTGGAAACTGGTTCAGGCGTCGGACTGCGAGACATGGGCGCCCGAATCCCCCACTGGCTGGCTCGTGTTCGATACGCTATCGGCGAGCATTCATCCTCGCCGTTCCCTGCTTGCTCTCGCCTCCGCCATCACGAATTTGAAGGGCGAAATCGTCGAAGGTCGAACCGAAGGTATCGGCTCGAAATCGACCATACTGGCCACCGGCTGGGAAGGCTTGGCAACGCTTGAAGAAGAACTGGGGACTTCCTTGGGAAGCGGCGAAAAAGGCCAGGCCGCCTTGCTCAATTTTTGCGCCAGGAAAAAACCGCTTATCTACGCTGACGGCCTTTACGTAGTGCCGCACGACGACGGCACCGTCGGCATCGGTTCAACTAGCGAACGCAGCTACGCGCTGCCCGTGGCTACGGACAAGCGGCTCGACTCCCTTATCCGCGTGGCCGTCCAAACGGTGCCTTGCTTGAAAGACGCTGCCGTTGTCGGCAGATGGGCCTCGATTCGGCCTCGCGCCAATTCCCGTGCGCCGCTGCTCGGTCGCCATCCGCTCCGCGAGTCGGTCTATATCGCCAACGGCGGATTCAAGATAGGCTACGGCATCGCACCGGGCGTTGCCCGAGCCATGGCCGATTTGGTTCTCGACGGTATCGACAGAATTCCCAAGTCATTCAGCCTTGAAAGTTGCATTTCTAAATCCGCGAGGCAGACCCCGCGTTGACATCACGTCCTATTCAGCCAACGCGCTCATGCAAAGGCGACCGTTCGGCCCGCGAACCCAACTATCCGACACGCCGTCGGACCCGCGAAAGCAAAACTCGGCTTCTTCGTTCGCGAACAGTGGCGCTATGGCGCGATAAGTAAAGGAATTCAGGCTGCCCATCGAGCTGCGGGCCAGATTTGCCAAGAGCAGCGCCAGGAGCGGCCCGTGAACGACTTGCGAGGGATATCCCTCAAAGGCGCGGCAATAGTCGGCATCGTAGTGGATCCTGTGCCCGTTAAAAGTTAGCGCCGAAAAGCGAAAAAGCATCGATGAATTGAATGATCGCGAAATAGCCACGGTCTCGCCGTAGGGCGCAGGCGGTATTTTCCGTCTAGGCGATTCAGGTTCGGCGCTCCGGTAGACGAGCGTCTGGGTTTCCTCGATCGCCAGGTCGCCATGCTGGGAATACAAATGCTTCAAATGAACGAAGGCGAGAGGTCCGGAGCGGCCCGCCTTCCTTTCAATGCCGCTTATGACAGTCGACTTGCAGGCGGGTTCGCCAATTTTTACGGACCTGCCAAATTTAACCTGGCCGCCAGCCCACATTCGCTTCGGCAGCCCTAGTTCAGGTATGAACGCGCCCGTCTTCGGATGGCCGTCTTTCCCGGTTTCCTCTGGTCGAACCGGCTCCCAAAAATAGATATGATGCCAGAACGGCGGCAGCTCGTCCCCCTCGCCAGGCGGGCGGCCGTCGCAGCCGAGCGCGCCATGCAGCGCAACGGCTCTCGCCGGGTCCACGTAGTCGGTCAGCGAGCGCGTTCTTCCAATTGCGGACTGCATGACGCTTAGTATCTTCGCCCTCTCGCGCTGGCAACCGGCATCCTTCATATTTCTCTGCCGGAGATCGGCAGCCTATGCTGCAAGGCAGGCATTGACAATTCCGCCCGCATGGGCGAATTCCGCGCCGGGAATTCCCATGGAAAGGTCGGTAAAGATGAAATTTTCAGCTGCAATGACCGCAGTTCTCCTTTGTTCCGGTTCCTTGGCGGCCCAAGAGGCGCCGTGCGGCGGAGGCTTCGCCGAATGGAAAGTCGGGCTTGTAGATGAAGCAGTTGAATTGGGATTCAGCCGAAGAACCGCCTCGACATTCTTTGGTTCGGCTTCGCACGATCCCGACGTAATTCGCCGCGACCGCGCGCAGGGAATTTTCAAAAGCACCTTCATTGATTTTTCAAAAAAGGTCATACAGGAATACCGAATCAACTACGGCGCGAAATTCTATAAAGAACACAGGCGGAAGTTCGACAGAGTCGAAGAACGCTTCGGCGTTCCCGCGGGCGTGCTTCTTTCCTTTTTGGCGCTAGAAACCGATTTCGGGCAAGTTCAGGGCGATTTCAACACCCTGAATTCTCTCATGACGCTTGCCCACGACTGCCGCCGACCCGAATTGTTCCGCCCTCACCTGTTTGCGGCTCTTCAGCTCTATTTGAACGGTGATTTCGATCCGGCCGCCACTACCGGGGCTTGGGCAGGCGAAATCGGCATGATTCAAATGTTGCCCAGTGACATTCTCAAATACGGAATCGACGGTGATGGCGACGGGCGCGTCAGACTCAAGGATTCCGTTTCAGACGCCTTGTTGACAGGGGCCAAAGTCCTGGTCGAACTGGGCTGGAGCGGAGGCGACCCCTGGCTTGTAGAAGTCAAAGTGCCGAGGCATCTCGATTGGTCCCTGACCGGTCTGAATTCCGAACTGACTGTCGCAAATTGGCATAATCTCGGAATTCGGACACGCAGCGGGCGTTCGCTCGAAAGAAGCCTGCATGCTTCGCTTCTGCTGCCGCAAGGCAGATTTGGGCCGGCATTTCTGGCCTTTCCGAACTACCGGATTTATTTCGAATGGAACCGATCGTTCGTCTATGCGACCACGTCGGCGTTTTTTGCGACGATGTTTTCCGGTGAACCGATGTATTTGGAGAACAGTCCCGAGCCGGGCCTGGATGACCAGCAGATGGAAGAATTGCAGGCAAAGCTTCTGGCGCGCGGCCACGATATCGGTCCGGTCGACGGGATTCTTGGCGCCTTGACGAGAGGAGCGGTGCAAGAGGAGCAATTCCGCCTCGGCCTTCCAGCGGACGCTTGGCCGACTCCGGACCTGCTAAATCGCCTTTAGGGCCGCGATAGGCCGAGATTGCGCGACACCGCGCCGAGCATTCGGCACTCAATTTTAAAAATTTCACGCTGCCTCCGATTCAGATTCCAAATAAAGACGCGGCGCCGTGCAATGGCTATCCGTATACCGGAAGAAGGCTGCAGGATTGACGGAGCTCCGGACAAAAGCATATTCAAACGTTTAATTCGACGGACACCTTTTGGGATCCTATAGGAAACATCCGCGCGAGAAAATTTCTAGTTCGTCGCCAACTTTATTACCGGTTCCATCTTGTCGAATACGTCCTTGCCTAGATGACATTTGATCTGAAGCCCTCCCTCCATTCTCTGCACCGGCGGCATCGTCATTTCGCAAAGATCTCCCGCGACTTCGCGCTTTAAATTGCAGCGCGTCTGGAACGGGCAGCCGGATGGAGGGTCGACGGCTGAAGGAATATCGCCTTCTAGAACAACGCGCATTTTTTGGACGCTTGTATCGGCAATCGGCACTGCGGACAGCAGCGCTTGGGTATAGGGGTGGTAGGGCGGAGAAAAAACTTGATCGGTAGTGCCCATTTCAACCACATGGCCGAGGTACATGACTATCACTCTGTCGGACAGGTAGCGGACGATCGACAAGTCGTGGCTAATAAATAGAAGCGTAGTTTTGTGTTTTCGCTGAATCTCCATCAATAGGTCCGTTACCGCCGCCTGGACGGAAACATCGAGAGCGGAAACGGGTTCGTCGGCTACGACGATCTGCGGCGTTCCCGCAAAAGCGCGAGCGATTCCTACGCGCTGCTTCTGGCCGCCCGATAGCTGCCGCGGCATTCGATCGGCGAATTCGCGCGGGAGCTTTACCAGATCAAGCAATTCCAGCATGCGCTGATTGCGTTCGGCCGCACTCTTGCCGACGTTGAATATCTCCAGGGCTCTGGATATCTGGGACCCGACTGTCATTGACGGATTTAGCGTATCGAACGGATTCTGGAAGACCATTTGAATCGAGGAAACAGTCTTGGTTTCTCGCTTTTCGATGGGAATGCTTTGAATTTCGCTCTCGTTGAGCTCTATTCGGCCGTCGGTTGCCGTTTCGAGTCCCATTAGGACTTTCGCCAATGTGGACTTTCCGCATCCCGATTCGCCCACGATCGCCAGCGTCTCCGACTCGTGCGCGTCGAAAGACAAAGTCTCGTTGGCCTTGACCACCTGTTTTTCGCCGCCGCCGTATAGCGCACTCGCTGCAACCTTGTAGTATTTTCGAAGATTTTCTATTTTCAGAATCTTCTTCCCGATTTCCAACTCGTCCGTTTCCTCCCCGGATCGAGAGCCTTCGCCCCAGTCGATTTCTTCGAACCTGAGGCAACGCGACTCATGTCGGTCGAGCCCCTCCACTTTCGACATGTGAATAGTACCTACATTGCACCGTCCCTCTTCAAAGTAGTCGCAACGCGGGCCGAAATTGCAGCCGGAAGGCCTTTCGTGAGGAAGAGGGAAATTTCCGGGTATGGCCACTAGCGGCTTCGTGTTCCTGTCAGTGCCCGGAAGCGGAATCGAACGGAACAACGCTTCGGTATATGGGTGGCGCATCCTATCGAAGACTTCCTTGATCGATCCGGTTTCGACCGCTTCGCCCGAATACATGACGCAGAGGCGATCGCATGTATCCAGTATCAGACCTAGATTATGGCTAATGAAGAGCATGGACGTGCCGAACTGCTTTCCCAAATCCTTGACAAGTTCGACGATTCCAGCCTCGACCGTTACGTCCAGAGCCGTTGTCGGTTCATCGAGAATGAGCGGCGATGGTTTTGACATCAGCGCCATGGCGATGACGATTCTCTGCTGCTGGCCACCGGAAAGCTGGTGCGGAAAAGAGCCAAGAATTCGCGACGGATCGGGCAGCCTAACAGCCTCCACCACCTCCCGCGCTATCGCCTGGGCCTCCCCGGCGGTCGCGCCTAGGTGGATTTTCGGCACTTCCGTAAGTTGCTTTCCGATCTTCATTGCCGGATTGAGCGACGCCATCGGCTCTTGGTAGATCATGGCGATTTCGGACCCCCGGAGGCTCCGCAACTCCCTTTCCGACATGGCGCCAAGATCCCGCCCTTTGAACTTGATGGAGCCTCCTACGATCTTTCCGTTGATACCCAAATCTCGCATTACGCCGAGAGCCACGGTGGATTTCCCGCATCCCGACTCTCCCACTAGCCCCATCGCCTCTCCCGGTTGTACAACGCAGGAAAATTCCATCACGGCCGGAATTTCCCCTCCGCGCGTAAAAAATGATATCGAAAGATTGTCGATTTCAAGGACCGGACCGTCATGTTCCCGTTTGCTCATTTCGATTCTCCCTAGTCCCTGAGCGATTGCTCGCGCAGGCCGTCCGCCAGCAGGTTGAGCCCCAAGACAAGGCTCATGAGAGCGACGGCGGGCGGTACCGCCGGGTGAGGGAAGACCGACAGAAGCTTGCGCCCTTCATTGATCGTTGACCCCCAATCGGGACTTTCGGGGGACACGCCTAACCCAAAGAAGCCTAACGTGCCCAGCAAGATCGTCGTGTAGCCGACTCGAAGGCAGAAATCGACAATCAGTGGCCCCCTGGCGTTGGGAAGGATTTCCCACAGCATGATGTACCAAGGGCCTTCGCCGCGTGTCTGCGCAGCGGCTACGTAGTCTCGCGTCTTGATGTCGAGCGTCAGGCCGCGTACGATCCTGAAAACCGTCGGCGAATTTACGAATACGACGGATACAAAAATATTCAGAAGGTTGGGATCCATATAAAATATTCCGAGAGGATCCATGTTGAAAGCCAGGCCGCTATAAGCCCAGGCTCCCGCTACCAGGGTTATCGCCACAAGCGCGTTTCGCTTGACTGGCTGCGTGTAGGTTCGGGAATTTATTAGAATTACGAAGAAGACCACGGGAAAAACGAAAAGGACAGCCGCCATGAAAACAGGAATGCCGGTTACTCTAATTTCGGGAGTAACCAGCAAATAGAAAAGTAGAATTACCGGGAAAGCCAGTACAAGGTTCGCCAAAAAGCTAAGCGCAGTGTCGAGTCGCCCCCCGAAATAGCCTGCAGCCAAGCCAAGCGTAATACCCATCATGAACGCGAACATCGTGGCGGCCGGCGCTATGCTAAGGACCGTTCTGCTACCCATGACCACTCGCGAGAACACGTCGCGCGCCAAATTGTCGCCGCCAAGAAGAAAATATTGGCCCTCGTATCCTCGGGCGGGCGTTCCCGGCGGCTTGTTCTTCATGCCGGACAACTGCTGGAGAGAGTCAAAGGTCACAATCAAGTCGGCAAAAACGGCGGTCAGCGCCCAGAACATTACAACTGCGAATCCGATCATTCCGATCGGGCTGTCAAATAGCCTTCCGTAGAGCCCTGTCCGCTCTTTAGTGAAAATCGAAATTGCGAATATCAGCAGCATTCCGGTCCAGACTGGCCAGAACAGCAAAAAAATCTGCGATAAGATCTGTCCCCAAGAAAGAGAGTCCATATGCCCGGCCCTCAATTCACGCGGATTCGGGGATTCAAGTAGACATATCCGATATCTGAGATCAGCTGCGTCAGGAGCACAACAACAACTGCGACAATGGAGCATCCAAGAAGCAGTTCAATGTCGTTGTTTGAAGCGGCTTGCACCAGTGCCCAACCGAACCCTTTATAGTTGAACAGCGTTTCTACGATCACAACCCCCGTTAGCAGCCAGGGGAATTGAAGCATTATAACGGTAAAAGGCGCGATCAGGGCATTTCGCAGCGCGTGCTTCAAGACAATGCCGTGGAAACTCACGCCCTTTAGTCGCGCAGTCCTAATGTATTGCGCGGTCATTACTTCAGCCATTGAGGCCCTAGTCATGCGCGCGATATAGCCCATGCCGTAAAGCGCCATGGTCATGACCGGCAAAGTGAAATTCGCAAAAGTAATTTCGTCCATCGCGGATGTTGCAGTTCCTTTGAACCATTTCAGGCCGACCGCGGAACTCGCGAAAATCGCTATGAAGATTACGCCGGAAACATACTCGGGCGTCGCCGTCGTAGCGATTGAAAACGTTGAAAGGGACCGGTCCGTCTTCGAACCTTCTCGCATGCCGGCCAAGACCCCCACGACAAGCGCCGTGGGAACCATAACGATCATCACGTAAAACATCAGCCAGCCGGTTAGCGCGAGTCTTTTGGCAACGATATCGCTAACCTCTTCCTTGAAGACCGTAGAAAACCCGAAATTGCCTTGAAGAACCCCGCAGTATCGCGAGGTTTGTTCGCTAGGAACTCCCGGCCTTACGCAGCGTCCTCTTTGCCTGCCGTCCTCGCTTGTCTGCAAAAAGCTGGGAACCACGCCCAGCCACTCCCCGTAGCGAATGAATAGCGGCTGCAGGTATCCTCGACTTTCGAGCCAGGTCACCACCTGGTCGTCCGTCATGCGCATGTTGGCTTGAGTTTTCGCGAGTTTTTCAAGGTTCGGGTGCAAATTGGTCAAGAAAAAAACTACGAAAGTTAGGCAAAGGATCGTCAAGGCCATGATGCCGCAACGATTTATTATGAATTTTCCCATCTATTGCACTCGAGGATATTCAAAAACGAGGAGGCGGCCGGCTGTTTTGTAGCGGGCCGCCGCCAAGATTTGTCAAATCATCTATTGATCGTTCAAACGCGTTCACGCGAACTCGAACGTTCTAGCGACCGCGGTTGAAATCATGCGGCCCAGCCGATGCTGTGAACGTGAATCTCGAATGTCGGGTGCATTTCCGCGTTCACCAGCCCATCCTTGTAATAGCGATGGAGAGCGCGCCAGTACGGCTGAATGATTACACCTTCATTCTGCAAGATCGATTCGAGATCGGCCATGACTTCACGGCGCTTGTCGGCGTCCCCAATGGCTAGCGCCTGTTCAAGTTTGGCATCGAATTCCGCGTGGGAGAACGCGCATTCATTCCAAGCCTCGCCGGAACGATACGCCAGCGCAAGAATCTGCACGCCAAGGGGTCGCATGTTCCAGTTTGTCGAACTGAAAGGGAATTTCGCCCAATCGTTCCAGAACGTGCTACCGGGCAGAACGGTTCGCTTCACATTTATTCCGGCTTCGCGCAATTGCGCAGCCACCGCGTCTGTCGTGTCTTTGCGCCATCCCGCGTCGAGGGAGATTAGCTCGTGCTCGAAATCGCCCATTCCGGCTTCTTCCATCATGGCTTTCGCGCCCTCGGGGTCGACCACCAGAGGCGGCAGAGCGAAGTATTCCGGATGAAGCGGGGCGACATGGTGGTTTTCGGCGACCTCTCCGCGTCCCGCAAAGCCGAGTTCAAGGCAAACGCCGTTGTCCACTGCCAAGGCTAAAGCCCTGCGCACCTTCGCATCCGCGTAAGGCTTCATGCCATCGATTTCCGCGTCCTGATTGGTTCGGATTACGATCGTGGCGGTCGTAATGACTCGGGACTGGTTCCACCCCTCCAGCGTATCGAAAATGTCGATGTATTCTCCGTCGACTTCGTACGCTAAATCGAACTCGTCATCTTCGGCGCCAGCTACCCAGGCCGCTGGCTCGGTACCAACGTCAATGTATTCGATTCTGTCGAGATAAGCTCCATTTCCGGCGCCCCACCACTCATGGTTCTCGTTCCTGACCACGACACCCTTGACTCCTACTTCAAGAGACTCCGGCAGATATGGGCCGGTTCCGATCGGATTCGTAAGCATGTTTACCGGGTCGTGCGAAGAATGGACAATTGCGGCCGGATAGTCGGCCATACCCACGATTATCGTGATATCCGGTTTCGGAAGATTGAGAACCACGGTGTGGCTGTCCTTGATTTCGATGGCGCCTTCGAGAGCCCTACCGGTTTCGGAATCGATAAGCGTTGCCATGCGCGCGGCCATCGAGTTCCCCTCTACGTCCCTTTCGCACCAGTATTCGATGTTTCGAGCGACATCATCCGCAGTAAAGTCATCGCCGTTGTTCCATTTGACACCCTTGCGAACGTTCAGAGTGTATTGCGTGGCATCGTCATTGACTTCCCAGCTCTCAACAAGGCGGCCCTCGACGGTGAAATCGCTGTTGAACTGGATCAAGTATTCCAGCCATCCACGCGAAAAGTTCGCGATTTGGCTCCAGTCGTACGTCCTCGGGTCCCTTAGCGCCCGCACGTCCTGCTGAATTCGAAGCGTCCCGCCCGTTTTCGGCGTCGACGCCGAGGCGGCAGGAGCCCGCAAGCCAATGAGGCCATAAGCGGCCGCGGCCGTTGTGCCCAGCGCGCTCGCTCGGGTGAGAAATTCTCGACGGCTCATTTCCCCTCTCCGGCACTCGCCGGCAAACAATTTAACGGCTGGATGCAGCGGTTTTCCCGTAATAGTCTGGCTTTTCATTTGCTTCTCCTTTGGCAAGCACAGTTAAACCCTAATTTGTAGGCTTCGAATTTTCAACGCCGAATTTTTTGACTTGAAAGAGAACGACGATTTTCGGCTATCCGCGTTTCTGCGGGTGCGGGCGAAACCGCAACGGAAGGCGGCGGTGAAGAATGGCAGCGGCCGGGCAGCGACGAAACGCAACGAGTGGGGCGACCCGTCGCCGGAGCCCGCCGGCAGGAACGGGAACCGGCGACGCAATCGCAGGCTTTCGAACGGACTGCGATGCTGGCGGCGTCATAACATTTCGCCAATTCGTTTCGGCGCCGGAATTTTATTCGGAGCGCGGCAATTCGGGGCCCGACTTTCCCACTGAAACCCAATGGCCGATCGAGACCGGCCTCCGCCAGCGATCGAATTTCAATTTGACCGGAGCGCACAGCCTTCGACTCGGAATTCTACTTCCAAATTCGGAGCTTCGCCATGAATTGGAACCGCAGCGTACCGAATCCGCTTGATGCAGCCTGATGGCGCGGCGCGAACTGCATAGCCTAGCGATGCAGGAATTCGCAGAGGGGTAAGAAAGGACGAGGCACGCAGACACGTGTGAATTCCGAGTGAACGCCTTTTTGAAGAGCGTTGAATTAGAGTGCAAGCCTCCAAAGGCGGCTAGGATTTCCGCTTGCCTCGCTGGTTCCCCAGGGATGCTACGAGTTCCGAATGCACCGGATTTTGGGTTTGCGGCTGCCGAAGAACAGCTTCTTCTCCGAGAGAATTCCGAATTGATTCGCAAAATCCTCAGGAAAAAACGCGCGTTGACAGAAAGTCTGGACACGCGCGCAATCCGAAACCCGGCACCGCATGGACCTGCACTGATCAAAATCAGAAGACCGTCGTTTCAATCCGCGATCCGGCGTCGCGGGAGCAATCTGGAGACCCGATGAATAATTCGCGATGCGCGGTTTTTTGCGATCAATTCGCCACGGCAGAGGCCGCAAAAACTCCGACAGTTTCTGGCCGCTGCGCGAACCGCAATTGACAAACAATCTGTCTAGCGCCAGTGGCGAAAGACGCCGAAGATCCGCTTTATCGCACAGGAGAGACCGCCGACGAGCTTGCCTCCGCCGCGATTTGCGTTGGCGCAAGAATTCGCGTTGCCGCTCAACCCTTTTCCGACAAGGGCAGCGATTTGATCATCGGTCGAGCCATAACCGGAATCAAGTCCCGCCGAAAGGGATTTCTTAAACGGACTCTCGACTGCGCATTCCTCCAATATTGAAGGCGGGAATAGGTGTCTCGCTATACGGAAGTCCCTTGCCACGCCACGCATTCGGAACAAATGATTCCTTTCCCGCGGAGTCTCGAAAAAATTGTTTGCCGGTTAATTCGTTGAAATTCGAAAATAATTTGGTTGCCGGCAAATATCGCTACGCTGCCAGAAGCTCGGCCGAGCGCAAGTCGACCGAAACGATTTGACTGACTCCCTTCTCCTGCATCGTAACTCCATAGAGGCGATCCATTCTAGCCATCGTTGTTGGATGATGGGTAACGATCAGAAACCGGGTTTTGGTTCTGCGGCGGATTTCGTCCAGCAAATCGCAAAACCTGGATACGTTGGTGTCATCCAGCGGCGCGTCCACTTCGTCCAAAACGCAGATCGGCGCCGGGTTGGCGAGAAAAAACGAGAATATTAGCGCGATCGCCGTCAGCGATTTTTCGCCTCCGGACAATAAAGACAAGGAGACCAGGCGCTTCCCGGGAGGACGGCAATAGATTTCCAGGCCCGCCTTTAACGGGTCATTCGAGTCCACGAGTTCAAGCCGCGCTTCGCCGCCTCCGAAAAGATACTTGAAAAGACTGGAGAAATTCCGGTTTACGGATTCGAAGGTCTTGACGATCCTAGCTCGGGCATCGTTGTTCAAACCGGCGATTCCGGCACGGATTTTTTCGATTGCGGCATCAAGGTCGGCTTTCTCGCGTTCGAGCACCTGGACCTCATCCCCTATTTCGGCCATATCCTCTTCGGCGCGAAGATTGACCGAGCCGAGTGCGTCGCGAAGCCTCTTGAGTCGGTTCACTTCGACTTCCTGAGATTCGAGCGAAGGCGCGCTATCGGGGTCCAGTTCCAATTCGGTTGCGAGCTTTTCCGGGTCCGAACGCCGTTCTTCTGCTATTCTGGCTAGCAGAAGGTCCGCTCTCTCCTTCGCGGCCTCCTCCAATGCTTCCGCTCTCGCCCTAGCTTCCCTCGCCTGCGAATTCGCTCGTTCGGAATCGCGTTCGCGGACCGTTGCGAGCCGCAGTTCTTCCTCCGCATCGTGAAGCGCGCTCGCCGATTGCTTGCAGAGGATTTCGCTTTCCCCGATCATGTCCCGGAGTCGGGCTCGATTCCGCGCGAATTCCTCGGGAGCATTCCTTGTCTTTGCCAAATCGGATTCGGCGCCGGATTTTTGCTCGGTCAAGTCTTTTACTCGGCCGGATGCCGATTCTTTTCGTAAACGCCAATTCTTCAGTTCTGTCTCGAGTTCCGCGATGCGCTTCCTTCTTTCCTTTTCTTCGCGCCGCATCCCGTCGTAGGCGTAGCTTTTCTCGAGTAAGTCGCTTCGCGCCGCTTCGACTACCTTTTTTGCGTCGGCAACGGCTTCTTTGGCCGCGTCGAAACCGTTGCAGGCCGCAAGGTCGATTTCGGCCTTGACACGAGCGGCATCGGCAGCCTCGGTTTCGCCGTGCACCTCGGCGCGAGCCTCGTCGAGGCGGACCAATCTGTCGCGAACCGAATTCAGTTGCGCCTCGGCGACCGACAGCCGTTTACCCGCGCCCGCCAGCTCTTCGTCTCGCGCAACCCTGGCTTCTCGAGCGTTGAGGTTGGCCTCGTTAGCGGACGCTAGTTCTTCGGCAAGCTTTTGGAATTCGCGCCTCGCGTTATCGCGTTCGGATTCGATTTCCGACTGATTGACGCGCAATTCGTCAAGCCGGTTCATATGCCTCAGCCTGTGAGCGGCCGACTGCGATGAGTCTTCGGCGACAAGCGCGAACCCGTCCCACCGTGATAGGTCGCCTTCGCTCGTAACAAGACACTGACCCGGCGCCAGCACAGGCTGCAGGTCGCGAAGCGCCTCTCGCTCTACAAGTCCGACCTGGCTCAAGGAACGCCGGAGAGCACTTGGAACATCCGCGAATTCGGACAGCGGAATCGCTTTTCCGGGCAATTTCGGCGGCCTCTCGAAATCGGAAAGAGACCGCCACCCCGAAGTTCCGTCATCAACAGCTTCCGGATAAAGAATGTCGTTGCCGAACGCCGCGCTGATCGCGGCTTCGGCGCCCGCTTTAACGCGAACTTTATCGACAATCGGATCTTTGTATTCGTCGTTTCGTCTCAGAATGCGTTCAAGTTCGAATGCCTCGCCTTGGCAGGCTTTCAGCTTGGCTTCAGCTTCAGACAGCCAGGAGCGGGAATTCGCTTCCCGCTCCTGAGCCACGGCTCGATTAGTTTCTGTCTCAGCCAACGCCTTTACGGCTTTTTCGGCTTCGACCGCCGCACTCGCCTGTTCCGTATCAGCCTTGTCAAAGGCTGCCTTTAACTCTATTAATCGCCGATCGGCCGCTTCGATTTCGGCGATGATCTTTGCTTCCTTTCGCTTTGCTTCCTCGAAAGCCGTTTTCGAATTCTCGAGAACGCGCTTGGCAAGGTCGAATCGCCCGATGAGCTCGGCCGCGCGCCTGTTGCGCCTGTCGAGTTCCGCTTCCTGCTGCTCCACGGCAAGCGCGGCGGCTTCGGATTCGGCCCGGACCATTTCGAGGCGCGCGCCGCTACAGTCTTCGAGCTCGGACAATTCGCGTAGTTGCTTTTCCAGCTTGAACGTCATCGCGGAGGCGTCGCGCTGGAGTCCGGTTTCGCGTTCGATATCCATACCCAGCTGGCGAATTCTCGAATTGAGTGATTCAATCAATTGGAGAGCGCGGCTTTCCTGATCCTCCAAAAGCCTTAGCTCAACGCGAAGCCTCTGAATCGATGCGTCGTCTTCGGCAGATTTTTCCCTCAACGGCGGAACGACTGCCTCGCGTTCCTCCCGGGCCCGCTGCGCTTCCCGCGCTTCTTTCAGCTTTTCAGCGGTTTCCCGAGTCAATTCCAGGAGTTTAAAGGCGGCAGATTGCCTGGAATGGTCCGCGTCCTTCCACTGCAAGTACAAGAATAGCCCTTCGGCTCGGCGAAGCTGAGCCCCGAGCTTGCGGTATCGCGCCGCCTGTTTCGCCTGTCGCGATAAGCTGGCGAGTTGCACACGCAATTGCTCAAGTACATCCTCGACACGCTGCAGGTTCGCGCCGGTAGCTTCCAGTTTCAGCTCGGCTTCATGACGCCGATAGCCAAGTCCCGCAATTCCTGCTGCTTCCTCGAGTACCGCTGTCCTTGCCTTTGGCTTCGCGTTGACGATTTCGTTGATTTGGCCTTGCCGAACGAGAGCTGGCGAACGAGCGCCGCTCGAAGAATCCGCGAAAAGGATTTGCACGTCGCGCTGCCGCAGTTCTCGACCGTTCGCCCGAAATGTCGAACCGCCGTCCCTTGTAATTCGGCGAAGGATCTCCAATTTGGAGTCTTTCCTGAACATTCCGCGCGCGGATGGGTTGGAGTTTTCGATTTCCAGCCGAACTTCGGCGTAGCTGCGGACGGGCCGAGAGCCGGAACCCGAAAATATTACGTCCTCCATTCCCTCGCCGCGTATCACGCTGGGGCGGCTTTCGCCCATTACCCAGCGAAAGGCCTCTACGAGATTTGATTTGCCGCACCCGTTTGGTCCTACGATTCCGGTTAGGCCGTCCTCGATCGGCAAATCGACGTGATCGGCGAATCCCTTGAAACCGTTTATTTTTATTCTTTCAAATCGCAATCGATAGCCCTGCCCCTACTGAATCCATTGCGAACAACAAAAATCCGAAAGAAATTACTACCCTATATTGAAGAGCGCAAGCGAAAATTTTCAAAATATTGCGTGGCTACGGCGCCTTTGGTAGCCCTTTGGAAACTATTAATATTATGGGCACGCGGGTGCGATCGAACAAGCATCGCGCTTGCCAGCCGGAAGAGCCATGATATAGGCCCAAGGCAGTTCCAACTGGCAATGCTTCAACGAATGGATCAACGTCGAGAGGGCGGGAATGGGCGCAATCAAGGGACCCGGAATTTCTTCGGCGCAGTTCGCGAGCAGCATCGCCTCGAAATGCAATTTGCGAAAAATAGCGGGATGGACATCGGATCTGGGCAACAAGGGCGCTCAAATCCCGACATCCGATCCTAGGCTATTCGACTTGGAGAAAGCCGCCGTGTCTCAAGCGTAGCGCGGCGAGATAAAGGGAACATGCCGGGAGGCGTAGAAATCACGGAGCTATCAACGCGTCCGCAGGGCCAGCCGGTTGCGGTTCATCCGGCATACGATTCTCTTTTTGATTCTTTTTGCGCCACCGGGCTAAAGGGAAGAGAGCGGAACGCACTGAATGGGCCGCCCGACAGGTCAAGTAAAATGCCAAGGCGAGCCGCCGGCCGGGATTGGATACAATCGTTGCGTTTTCGGGCGCGCTCGCATTTCCCTATCTCCATCCCTGGCCGCCCCGCTCGCCGGGTCTCATCGGCGAAGCATTCACGGAACTCTCGAAGCGATGGATGCCGGTATCGGACGCGTGCGATACGGAGGGCGTCGACGTTGCCTACGAGCTGCATCCCGGCGCGGACCTGTTCGACGGCGCGACATTCGAGATGATGCTGGATATGCTCGAGAGCCACAAATGATGCATGATCAGCAACGATCCGTCGCACTTCCCGCCGCAGCAGCTCGACTATCTCGCGTTCGTCGACATCTACGAAGAAAGAATCAGCGCGTTTCACGTCAAACATGCCGAATTCAATCCCAACGGACGCCAGGGCGTACATTCCGGCTACCGGCCTTGGATGCACCGAGCCGCGCGATTTCGGAGCCTCGGCGACGGCCATGTGGATTTTGTCGGAGTCTTTTCGAAACTCGGGCAGTACGGCTACGACAGCCGAGCTGCGCTAGAGTGGGAATGCATCATGAAATCGCCGGACCAGGACGCTGCGGAAGGCGCCCCATCTATCGCCGACCACGTCATCGAGGTTACAGAGGCGGCATTCGACGATTTCGCGGGCGAAGGCCCGAATATTGAAGCAATTCGAAGTTTGATGGGATGGAAATATGACTAGTTCCTTTGCGAGACCGATACGCTACGGCATGATCGGAGGAGGTAGAAACGCCTTGATCGGCTCCATTCACAGAATTGCCGCCAAAATGGACGGCAACTTCGAACTGGTTGCGGGAGCATTGTCTTCGGAAGCTGAAAGGGCCAAGGCATCCGCTGCGGATTTGGGACTGAGTCCGGAACGCGGCTACGCTACATACGAAGAAATGGCGAATGCGGAAAGCGGCCGGACGGACGGCATCGAGGCCGTGGTCATCTGCACTCCGAACCATGTGCACGCAGGTCCCGCGATCGCATTTTTGAATGCCGGCGTGCATGTCATTTGCGACAAGCCCCTAACGGCAACTCTTGAAGAAGCGGAGGAACTGCACAGTATCGCCAAGGCTTCCGACAAAGTGTTTGTCCTGACCCATAACTATACGGGCTATCCGATGGTGCGCGAGGCGCGCTCGCGAGTCCTGTCCGGCGAACTGGGCGAAATCCGCCTTGTTCAAGTGGAATACCCCCAGGACTGGTTGGCGAAGCCCTTGGAAAACACCGACCACAAGCAGGCGGATTGGCGCACCGACCCGGCGCGGTCAGGGCCAGGCGGATGCGTCGCGGATATTGGCACCCACGCATTTCATCTCGCGCGATTCGTGTCCGGCCTCGGGGTCGATCGCATTTCGGCGGAATTGACTTCATTTGTGCCGGGCCGACCTTTGGACGACAACGTTCATGCCATGCTGAAATTTGAAAACGGCGCGCGAGGCATGCTTTGGGCATCGCAGGTCGCGCCCGGTCACGAAAACGGCCTCCGGGTGCGCATCTACGGCGAGAGGGCCGGCCTGGAATGGGTACAGGCAGATCCGAACTACCTGTGGTTGGCCGAACTGGACCAGCCAAGGGTGCAGATTACGCGAGGCGGGCACGGCTCCGGCGCCGATGCAGCGAGATATATCAGGGTTCCGGCGGGTCACCCGGAAGGATATTTCGAGGCATTCGCAACGATCTACACCGAAGCGGCGGCGGCCATACGCGCCTGCGACGCGGGAGAATCTATACCGGACGATTTGTTGCAGCCGGGGATCGAAGACGGGCTCGAAGGCATGAGGTTTATCTATGCCTGCCTGGAAAGTTCGCGGAAGAGTTCGGCGTGGGTCGATTTGGAAAATTAGTATTTGCCCGAGCGGCGATAGGGGCAATAGCGTCGGGATTGCCGCCCGGTCCGACGAGCTTCGACGACCGTCGGGCTGCTTCCGGCGCGTCCCGTCTCGAGCGCCAGTCGCGCCAGCGCCGTGTCCGGCGGCCGCGGGCAAGCACTCGAACCGTCCAGCTTCAGGCTGTCGCCGAGATACCTCCGGAACGAAATCCCGTTCCTCGCGCAGGCCTTCGCGATGGAGAGGCCGCCGTCTCCAGCACCGCGACCGGCATCGCCGGCGAACAGAATCCAATTTCCAAGTCAAGCGGTTTTTGAATATATTTAGCGACTCCCGAACAATTTATACACGGTTTGCTACAGTTTTATCCACAGCGGCGCCGGCTCCGTCGCCGAACGCTCGGTCCGAGTCGGCTTCTGGGGACGAACCTTCAATCCAACGTTGGCCGACGCCGGCTTCGCGGACGAGGAGACTGAACTGCCGCGGCTGGAAAACCGGTCCCTGAAGCTGGAATTCTGCGGATGATCCGCGCTAAATGCTACAAGGGTCTTACGAATGGAAATTCAGGCTAGGCGACCAGCGCATCATTCAAGATCTCGTAGGCTAAGTAGTTTTCGCCGATCTTGGTGAGCGGCTTCCGAGCTACTTGCGTTTCTGCAGGCATGTAGGCGTGTTGGAGTTGCGGCGACGAGCAGCGGCACTCCCTGCCCGCGGGCGGCACCGCATTCGGGCACCGCGGCGGAATAGGACAGGCAGCACCGACCGAGGGCTCGGCACCCAGCACGGCATCATCGAACACGCCTAAACCGGTGAATGCAGTTCCGACATCCGCAGCGACGCGCATCGTCCATTTTCCCCGCAACTTTGTCCCCGCAATGCGGAAAGCCCGCAAGGACCCTGTTGCCTCTGTCAACCCTGTCAAATAATTTCCGACCATGGAAGAATCTTCCCATTCGATCGGCATTCGCGAAACGCTGTTGCTCATCCGCAAAAACCGCGCGCGTGCGGGTATGCCAGAACAGGTAACTGCGGCGACGCGCGGCGGCCGTTTCAAGCAATTCCGGATCGAGTTTGGCACGGCCCGAACCGAGCTCGCCGAGAAAGGCGGGCTTTCTCATTCGGCGCAATCGAAATTCGAGAGCGGCCCGCTCTCGCCAACGTTCCAGACCCTGTTTCGCGGCGTCCTAGGTTTTTTAGTAGACATGTCGCGGCTTCCGACGGCCAGAGGGCCCTCGGTTCATGCGAAAGCCTGGGGCCCTCTCGCTTCGTTGCCGCGGCCAACGCCGCGAGACCGGCTCCTATGTCTCCCAGACGCTGGTCGACGAGTTGGTCAACGGGCGGGCGATCCCGTTGGTCGCAGAGATCAAGGCGAGCTCGATCGAATCCCTCGGGCCCATTTTTTCACATACCGGCGAGGACGTCCTCGAAGTCCTGAGTGGCGGTATCGAGTTGCACGCCGAAGGCTACGCCCACGTGCAGCTCCATGCCGGCGACTGCGCCTATTTCGACAATGCAATGCGGCATGCCTGCATTTCCTTGTCCGAGGCGGACGTGCGCTTGCTCTGGATTGAGGACGGCGATGGAGCCTACGGATCCCGAACGCCAGGGCAGCGCTTGTCCGTTCGCCCGAAAACGGGGACCGCCGAAGCCAGCGCAATGCGCCGGGAACTGATTCACATGACCATTGAAAGACGAGGGAGGAAACTGAAAGATGCCACGTGCTTGGGTGATACACGGATACCAGGGCTACCGGGGTTTGTCGCTGGAAGAGGTTCCAGACGAAGTGCCGGGGTCGGGCGAAGTACGACTCCGAGTCGAGGCATTCGCCTTGAACTGGGGCGACATGGACCTCATGCGCGACCGGTATTCGTTCAGCTTTTCAGCGTTCCCGGCGTGCATCGGGATGGAGGCGGCCGGCGTCGTGGATGCGGTCGGCCCGGACGTAACGGGCATCGAACTCGGGACGCGCATGTGCACCTTGCCGTACTTTTACGACCGCCGCGGAGCGAGCACCGAGCAACTGATCATCGACCACCGCTACGTGACGCCGGCGCCTGAGGGGCTCTCGGCGGTTGAAAGCGCGGCAGTTTGGATGATGTATATGACCGCGTACTTTCCACTGGTCGAAATCATGCGGGTCTTGCCGGGAAAGACCGTCCTGGTAACGGCGGGGACAGGAACGGCCGGGATCGCGGCATTGGAGATCGGCCGTCATTTCGGCGCGAAGATGATCGCCACTTCCAGGTTCGCCCGCAACAGACGCTTTCTGGAGGCGGTCGGAGCCGACCATGTCTTTGTTCCGGGTACGTGCGACCTGGCGGAATTTCTGAAATCCGCGTCCGACGGGCGTGGAATCGACGCGGCCTTTGATCCGGTCGGCACCGGCATGATCGGTAAATACGCGCCGGCGCTCGCCAAAGACGCGCGGATCTTCTTCTACGGCACGCTCGATGCCGAGTTCCCGACCTTGCCGATTGTCGACATGTTTCAGGCCAACGCGGTCTTTCACCCTTACTCGCTCTTCAACTACGTCGAGAATCTCGAAACCCAGGCGCGGGGCAAGGCCTTTGTCTACGATGCGCTCAAGCGCGGGCTCTTCGCCCCTAGGATCGATCGGACCTATCCTATGGAAGGCTACCGCGAAGCTTGGGACTATGTCTCCGCCCCGCGCACGACCCACGGAAAAGTCGTCGTCGAGACGGGGGCGTAGGCTTCGCCATGTTCATGCTCCCGCCCATCCCCGACCAATCTAGGTCTCAATCGCGGTAGGAATGCCGGATACCCGGCTCCCCGCGCACAGATTCCGTGCGTGCGCGCTAGGGCATGCGGCTCCTCCCTTTAGCGGTGGCGCGAAGCCACTGGACCGCGGAGAGCGGCGGATAACTGGCGCGGACCCGTCTCGCGGGGGCGACCCTTGCGCCCTCGCACCGGAATCTAGGGGGCAAAAAGCTACAATACCTCGTCAGCCGGATTGTTTTGACTGTAATCGTGCGTCAGCTTAACTTCGCGTGATTGGGCTCGGTCCAAGCCATGACAGCCTTCATCTCGTGTTCCTTGCCTGATCGAACATCAGCGCTCGGGGCCAATTGCGACTTCTGGAACAAACATTTGGACGAATTGGCAATCGCTCGAATTCTGCGGCACGAGGCTGCGCGCGCTCCGTTCACGAAGGCCGCCTATTCTTCATTCGCGATTGGTTCGAGAACGTGAGAAGACTACGTAGCAATTAAGGAACCGGTTGCGACTGGGCGACAATGTTTCAATCGGACCAGCGGTGAGACCCCGCCTGCAACGGGCAACCTGCGCAATCGAAAAGCTAGCCGCGCAAGGCCGAGTGCGCCCTTTCGCGGAATTCGCCTGCGACGAGAATTCCTCGGACATTTCTGGATTCTTCGGCGGCGACGTCTCCCATATTTCCAAGTATCGGGGCAAAGGCATCCAGCTGGGCGGTTCCAGCATCGAACTCATTCACAATGGCGGATCCGTCGCCACCTTGCCAAGATGCGATGGATGACACTAGCCCTTAGATTGGTTTGCAGGTCGAGGCGGATCTTGGGAGGCGCGGCTGCGAAGGCGCATCCATGCGGAAGAAGTCGATGGCGCTGTCAAAGGCCATGCGGCGCGCGGAAGTCGACGAGACCGTTTTCCGTGTCCCGCGCAAGCGCATTATTTGGATCCGAGCCGAGCGGAACGAACGCGGCAGCCGCCGCCGCTAGCGCAACAGCATCTGAGGCCTCGTCCCCGCGGAAATCGACCGCCGCAACGCCGCCTTGCTCAAAATCGGCGACGATCTTCCGCCAATCCCTGGTGCTTCGGGTGGCAGGCCTCTCGGCATCTTTTGCCAGTATATACAAGGCTTTACTACCCTGCCGAAAATTTTTCGAATCGAAGGCGCCGACCGGGACTGCGCCGGTTCAATCCAGAAACGGAACGTCGAAAAAAGGCCGCAAACCCTCTACGGGTACTGCATAGGTTCGTAGATTGGGCTGCCCAGTCAGTGAACAGGAACACTTCGCTGAGAAAACGATGAATACTTCGATCCGAAATCCGAATTCAGCACCATTCTCACGGCGCGGACCAGCATCACAGATGAAGGCGACTCCTGCATGCCGCTCCCGCCTATCTCGGGCAACGACGTTGTGGGCAAGCCCGCCAAAAGGCTAGGCGAACCGGGCCGTTTCCCACTGCTCTTGCAATTCCAACCACCGGTCTTCGGCCCGCGCCAGATCGCGGGTGACCAGTCGTAGCTGAGTTTGATGCGCGACCATCAATTCGCCGCCGCCGTTGTAGAACTCGGGACTGGACATCGCCGTTTCAAGCTCGGCTTTCCTGGCCGTCAGTTGCTCGACCGTCAGCTCGGCATGTTTCAGATCATGGCGAAGCGGTGCCAGAGCTTCGCGGCGCGCAGCCGAGAGTCGCCGCTGATCCCGCTTGTTCTTCGGATCCGGAAGCGGAGCCGCAACTGCTGCGGAGCTAGCTCGCTTTCCGTTATCGGGGCCGGAAAGCAGGAGGTTTCGATAGTCATTCAAGTCACCGTCGAACGGTGCCGCGGTCCCGTCCGCAACCAGCCAGAAGCGGTTGGCGGTGAGCTTGATCACATGCGGGTCATGGGTGACGATGACCACGGCGCCTGCGAAGTCGTTGATCGCCTGGATCAGCGCCTGTCGCGAATCGACATCAAGATGGTTAGTCGGTTCGTCGAGTAGCAGGATGTGGGGTGCGGCGGCCGTTATCAGCGCAAATACCAGACGCGCCTTTTCGCCTCCTGAAAGGCTGGCAACGTCGGTTAGAACGCGCTCTTGCGAAAACCCAAACCGGGCAAGCTGCGATCGAATCCTTTCCGGTGAATCCTTTGGCCTCCTGCGCGCCAACTCTACGATCGGCGTTGCTTCGGGATCTAGCTCGTCGGCCTGATGCTGCGTGAAGTAACCGACCCGCAGATTAGGCGCGACGGAGATGTCGCCCTCCAAAGGAGACAGGCGACCCGCAAGCAGCCGGATCAAGGTCGATTTGCCGTTGCCGTTAGCGCCCAGCAGCGCGATCCTGTCGTCGTCGTCCAACCTTAGCGTGAGCCGTTGCAGCACCGGCCTCTCGCCGTACCCGATCGATACGTCCCGCGCGCTGAACAGCGGAGGCGCGAGCGGTTCGGGGTCGGGAAACCGAAATATGACGCTTGCTTCATCCCGGTGCTCGGGGATCGGTTCCATCCGCTCCAGAAGTTTCAGCCGCGACTGGGCCTGCCGCGCCTTGGTGGCCTTGTATCGGAAGCGGTCGACGAATTTCTGAATGTGGGCGCGTTGTTCCTCTTGGCGGGCGCGCAGTTTCACATCATGTTCGAGTCGCATGCGCCGAGTTCGTTCGAACGTGTCGTAGCCGCCCTGATAGAGGTTCAACTTGCCGTGTTCGAGGTGTAGGATTTTCTGTGCGACGCTGTTCAGGAGATCGCGGTCGTGGCTCACGATGATCACGGTTCCGCCGTAACGCCGCAGATAGGCTTCCAACCACATCGTGGCCTCAAGATCGAGGTGATTGGTTGGCTCGTCGAGCAGCAGAAGATCGGGCCGTGTGAAGAGCAGTGCCGCCAGCATCACCCTCATGCGCCAGCCACCGGAAAACGTGTCGAGCGGCTGCAGTTGAGACGCATGATCGAATCCGAGCCCGTCGAGAATGCGCGCTGCGCGGGCTGGCGCACTGTGCGCTTCCTTGTCGCGCAGGCGTTCATGAATGTCCGCTATGCGGACGTGATCCGTTGCAGTCGCGGCCTCGCGCTGCAAGGCCGTGAGTTCGTGGTCTGCGGCGAGCACTGTCTCGACCAGGTTCTGCGAACCCGACGGCGCTTCCTGGCTTGTCACGCCGACTCGCCAGCGTTCAGACACGCGGACTGCACCGTCCTCCGGTTCAATGACTCCTGCGATGAGGCGCAGGAGAGTCGTCTTCCCCGCTCCGTTGCGGCCGACGAAACCCACGCGTTGGCCGGCGTTGACCACCGCGCTCGCCCGGTCGAACAACACGCGATTGCCGATCCGGTAGGTTAGGTTGTCGATTCGAAGCATAGCGGTAGATGTACACGGCGAACTCGGAATTACAACGATTACGCCCGACGCGCGTCCTTGTCTCCGCAATGAAGGCGCATCATGTGCGGCTGCCAGCGCGCCGGCAACAGCGCAACCTATCCGCGGACCGCTCCGGTCTCCCTCCGAGAACCGGAGTCCGTAGACCACCATTCCGCGCACCATCCCAACTGCCGTTTCAAATTCCTGCGCGATTTCGGAATCCGCCGTTCGGGCCGCAATCCAACGGCCCGAACCGAGTTGCGGCGAGCCTCGACCCGGATGGATCCCCGCACTCGTCGAAGGGCGTGGAGCATTTGACCCTAGCCGATGACTGAGTCGGGCCGTAGCCTTGGCCGACAGGGTCGCGAGCGGAAACCGGCACGATCGAGTCGGCGCGCGGAAGGGTTTCGCCGCAGCCGTCCCTTTTGCGTTCACGCATAAACAGGATGACGCTCGAACCGGCTATTCAGCGTTGCGGCGCCCGGCCGAAGCAACGGAGGATTCCGCGTTCTGCGACTCCCGGTATATCAATGCCGGTGAAATCGAGTGGTCAGCCTAGCGCGTCGCTTGGTTTCGCCGTCGGCCCGACACTGGCGGGGCGACCTAGCGGGATGACGGTCGAATGGAGCCCTGTTCGGGCTATAAATCCGTGCCGCGTCGACTGCTATTGAGAAGCTCGCGCCCCACGGAAATCTCAAGTCAAACTGCCACTCGGATTGTCCGGGAAGACAGGTCGTGGAATTTCAACGGATGCCAACTACGAAAACTCGCCGACTGAATTCACGTGCGTAATTTCGGGATTTAAAAGTCGTCAATGGAGCGAATCTCCCTTCCATATTCAAGCTTTTTTGACGAATAAGGGCCGCTTCGCGGCCAGTCGAATTTGGCATGCAGCCCGTGATGATCGTCGGGAACGTCATTTGGTCGCATGCGGTGATTGTCAGATCCGTCGCCCGATAGCAGCCAATCCTTTATTCCAGCGCCGCGTTCCCCGGTCCGGTATGTTGGCGCAGGAATGCATCGAGCGGGCAGCAGGTCGCCTCGGGCGCTCACCGTTCTGCCATAGAATTTATTTCAAATGGATTCATGCCGTTCGATTCCGGTTCCGACCGACAAAGCCAGACGTTTCGAACGAATTGCCCAGATAAGTTTCGATTCGCGAGATGCTCAACGAACGATCGTCCCGACTGACTCGATTTTCCGGGTCTTTAGTTCAAGAGGGCGCCTGGTTGATGGCTAGGTCGATTTCAGCTCGCGTCGGCGGGCTGCAGCCCTCTCGAGTGCAATTGATCGATGCCGCATGCGCTGCGAATTCGAGCAATTTCGCCAGCTTCCCGCTCGTTATGCCCCTCAAGCTTTCTCTATCTGAAAACCCGTTTTCCGCGATCCAAACCAGCGCGGCGCCCATAAATGAGTCGCCCGCCCCGACGGTGTCGATAACGGAAACCTCCGGAGCATTTGAAACGGAATATCCGCTGCGAGCGAAAGCAGTTGAACCGTTCTCGCCATCAGTAAAGAGAACAAGCTCGGTTCCGCGAGACAGCATGCTGGATGCAAAGGAATCCGCCTGCGTATCGGGCGCGATATATTCAAGGTCTTCGGAAGAGAGTTTTATAACGGATGCCGCATCTAATACTCTATTGATAATCCTGTCCCAGGCCGATCTGTCGCGGATCATCTGCGGGCGAACATTCGGATCAAACGCCAGCAAAGTCCTTTTTGATTCAGCGATCGCAAATTCGACGATGCGGTCCGCGGCCGGCTGGTCGATAAGCGAAATCGAGCCAACCGTAAGCATCGGGTTGTCGCCAAGTTCGAACTCTCCGATTCCGGGTCTAAAGCTGACTGAGGGGGTGTCGGAATTGTAGAACGCATAACGGGGCGCGAGGCCAGAGAATTTCACGAACGCGAGCGTCGTTAGCTTGTCGGAAAATCGGACAAGCTCGTCGCGAACGCCAGCAGCGCGCATGTCCGAAAGCAGGTCTTCGCCGAAAAAATCGGTCGAAAGAGCGCCGTGAAAATAGGATTCGCCTCCGGCCAGCGCGGCGGCTTTCGCTATATTGAAAGGCGAGCCACCGGGCTTCGCGACATATGCCGATTCGTTGCCGATTTCTCGAGGAACGAGATCAATTAGGGCCTCGCCGCAAACGATTATTTTACTCAAATTATTCTCCCAAATGTCGAGCGAACGCGTCCTACGGGCACCCATTTGCCTGCCAAGTTCGGACTTGCTTCACTCGTTATTTCCAATTGCCCGCAGCCGTGCGGTTTGTATGGATAGCACTTTCACGCAAAGCAATTCAATTCGCTGGACCGAGTTGAAACGCCTGAAAATTGCCGATCGAGACAAATGTCGCGCGCCCCGGACGCGCCGGCCAAAATTGCCGTTTCGATCGCAATTTGGAGTAGGCCGGCAAATGCACTAGAAAGTAATCCACAGAAAGGGTGCGAAGGATCAGGCAATCCAAATGCATTTCCCGGCAGAATATGATAGCGAATCCTTAAGGTTGATGCCGGCAATTTGTATCCTTCTCGGATTAAAGCTTGAAAGCTGTAATTCGGGCCAAGCTGGCGAGAAGCGAAGATTCGAGTCGCAATACACGGCAGCCTTCCGACCCGGCAAGAACGCAGACGGCCACGGCAACCAGAAAGGAACTCGACATGTTCGACGCAGTTTCGAACACTAGGAGCAAGAGCGGATTCAATTGGCAAGATCCATTGCTGATGGATTCGCAGTTTACCGAAGACGAGCAGTTGATATTTGAATCGGCGCGTTCATTCGCCGCCTCCGAACTCCAGCCTCGCGTGGACCGCGCCTATTCAGAAGAAATTTCCGATCCCGAAATTTTCCGACTGATGGGAAAGCACGGAATCCTGGGCGTGAACCTACCAGAAGAATACGGCTGCGCAGGAGCTGGATATGTCGGTTACGGGATCGTCGCCAGAGAGATCGAGCGCGTCGATTCAGGCTATCGTTCAATGTTGAGCGTTCAGTCTTCGCTGGTCATGCACCCGATATTTGCCTACGGCACAGACGAGCAGCGTCGAAATTATCTACCGGGCTTGGCTTCGGGCGAAATGATAGGATGCTTCGGCTTGACCGAACCCGAGGCCGGTTCTGATCCAGGCAGCATGAAAACTCGCGCCGAATGGACGGGGAGCGGCTACCGCCTGCGCGGCTCCAAGACTTGGATTTCAAACTCCCCGATCGCGGATGTATTTGTCGTATGGGCGAAATCGGAAAGGCACGGGGGCGCGATCAAGGGCTTTCTACTCGAAAAGGGAATGAAGGGACTTTCAGCGCCCAAGATTTTAGGAAAACTATCTTTGCGGGCATCAGTGACAGGCGAAATCGTCATGGACGGTGTCGAAGTCGACGAGAATGCCATTCTTCCGGACGCCGAAGGGCTAAAGGGGCCGTTCGGCTGCTTGAATCGCGCGAGATACGGGATCGCCTGGGGGGTTATGGGATCTGCGGAGGCGTGCTGGCACCAAGCTCGCAGTTACGGGCTCGACCGAATTCAGTTTGGGCGACCGCTGGCGCAAACCCAGCTCTACCAAAAGAAGCTGGCCGACATGCAGACGGAAATAACGCTGGGGCTTCAGGCGGCGCTGCGGGTCGGTCGCCTCATGGACGAAGATCGTTTTGCTCCTGAAATGATTTCGCTAATCAAGCGAAACAATAGCGGCAAAGCGCTCGAAATCGCTAGAATGGCGCGCGACATGCTCGGCGGCAACGGAATCCAGCTGGAATACCAGGTAATGCGGCACTCGCAAAACCTCGAGACCGTCAATACGTACGAAGGCACGCACGACGTGCATGCGCTGATCTTGGGTCGCGCGCAAACCGGGCACCAGGCGTTTTGCTAGTATTCGGCCTTTTTCGATCCGCCCGGTAGCGAATGAGCGAGCGCTAGCAATGCCGCGCCACATCCATGACGGGAATGAAGTCTTGTCGATTGCGCCATTTGCTCGCGCCGTTTGATACGCGCGTCTTTCCCTACGAGAGCAGCATAGAAGACCTGATTGCCTAGATTGAATTCCGATCCGCTGTAGTGGGAGGATGCGGGCAAGCCTTTCGATCCCGATCCCTCGCCGCTGCCGAAAGAGGTCGATATCCTCGTCGTCGGCGCGGGGCATACCGGCTTGTCGGCAGGTCGAACCCTCGCCAAATTGGGAAAGTCCGTTTTGATCCTAGATTCGGGAGCGCCCTGCTCCGGCGCCAGTTCGCGAAACGGCGGAATGATAGGCGGAGGGCACAGGCTTTCGATCTCGCAGCTTGAGAGCCAGAACTCGCCCGAAATCGCGCTCCAACTGATTAGGGAATCCTACCTGGATTCTCTGGAATTCGCCGTCGGTCTCATGAAGGACGAGAAGATCGACTGCGACTATTCCGAAACGGGGCGGTTTCGCGCATTTTGGCATCGCGCTGGATTCGACAAGGCGGAACGGGAACTTGAAAGGATTAAGAAGCGCTTGGCTGTGGAAGCTGAAATGCTTCCCCGGTCGCGCCAGAGGGATGAAGTGGGAACCGACCTTTACGCAGGCGGAATCGTATATTTTTGGCACGGCGGTCTCAATCCGGCGAAATGGTCATTCGGAATTGGGGATGCGGCCCTTCGCGCAGGCGCGCTCGCGCAAGGGCACACGCGTGTAGAAACGGTGCGCCCGGCCAGAACGGGATTTGTCGCGGAAACTTCGCGCGGACGCGTCAAAGCGGGCAATGTCCTAATTGCGACGAACGGCTACACGACGCCAACGTTTTCGGATTTAACGCGCCGGACAATCCCGGTGCCCAGCTTCATCGTGGCGACCGAACGGCCGGGAACGAACAGAGTCAAGGACTTGTTTCCAAACGGAAGAATGATCGTCGAAACCCGCGAGCGGCATTGCTACTACCGGCCGTCGACGGACGGAACGCGAATTGTTTTCGGCGGGCGCGCCGCATTGAGTCAGGTGCCAGAGGCCTTTGCCCGGCGCGAAATGCGCGGGCTGCTTTCGCAGGTGTTTCCGGAATAAAAGGATATCGGGCTGACGCATAGCTGGCGCGGCTTAACTTGCTTTACCTTCGGAATGTCGCCCCACATTGGAAAAATCGACGGGATATGGCACGCGCTGGGCTACTGCGGCAACGGCAACGCTCTCGCGCCGTATCTTGGCCACAAGGCGGCCTTGCGCATGACGGGACAACCCGAGGGCGAAACCGCATTCTCCAGCACGAAATTCGGAACGAAATGGCGGCACCGCGGAAAGCCGTGGTTCATGCGGGGAGCCGACGCCCTATTTCGAATTCGGGACTTGAGCAGCAACATTCGGAATCCGCGCCCTCGCCGTCCTAGCTTACACTAGCAAGGACTCCGGCACATTCGATTCAGCTGCGTGCCGCGAATTCGAAGTGCACGGTCTTTGCCTCGAGCGCAAACGGCAGGCTATTCGCTATTTTCGGCGCTCGTTTCCCTGAATTGTCGCGTGAACCCGCCGTTCGACGGAATTCAAATGACCTTCGCGCGCTATTTGGCCGCTTTGAGCTCGGCTCATCGCGATTCTCAGTGTCCGGTGGCCTGGGAAAAATCCGTTCGCCGTTGCGAGGCGGTTCCGCTACCGCAACTCGAGGTGTAAATGCCGGCCTGCGTAGTCGAGGCACCAAAATTTGGTTCAAAGCCAAGTGGAAAACCCAAAAGTTCCAAGTTGCTACGTTTCCCGCGCTATTGGAATTCAGAGCTTTCGTTCTCCGCAATACGAGTCTATCAGCGGGCTATAGAAAGACATTCCTGCTAATGCGCATGAATCAACCAACACCGCGCAAGCGGACGTTTAATTTGCCCTGCGTAGTTATTCGGCACTGTTCCATTTGCACATTCCGCGATTTAGCGCGTCCGGGAGTCGCCCCATTTTTTGACGATGCCTAAGTCCGCACAAGAATTGCGCCACGGTTCGGAAAGATGCTGACTTTGCGCCTTTTGCTTTTGTCCGGTCCGGCCAGGTCGGGAAAAAACGTCGCGGGAGCCGCAATCGGCAATAAATACGGCGCCGACCATTTCGCTTTGTCCGACCAGCTAAAAATCGATACTCACGCCTATTACGGTCTCGGCAGCGAATTATCGGCGATGCACTTCGAAGATCGGAAAGACACGGCATGCCTGGAATTCAGCGGCCTAACGCCGCGCCAAGCCTACATCGATTACAGCGAAAACTATTTGAAACCGCGCTTCGGATCCGGTCAACTAGGCGAACTCGCGGTCCCGAGGATCCGGCGCAACATTGAAGAAGGCCGCCTGTCGATATTGTCGGGGGTCGGATTCTTCGACGAAGTGCGGCCCATAGTAGAGACCGCGCTCTCGGAAAACTGCTTGCATTTGATCGTTGTCGGAGAGGCGAAAACGAACGCCGCGATTTTCGACAGCCGGGAGCGGCTAAATTTGAACGCCCTTGGAGTTCCCAGTTTCGAAATCAAAAACGACCGGACCAAAAGTTTCATTGACGACGTCTGCGCGATAATCGGTAACTTCGAGGCCGCTAGGCAGAATTTTCCGCAAGCTTGACGCGAGTCGAGTTCGTTCCGCGCTTCGACTAGCGATCAAAGGCGATGCATCTGCCTACGAATTCCGTAGCCAGCCTCTTCCTGCGCCCGTTGAGCGGCTAGCTTATTCGACCGAGTTCCATCCATTCGCTTTCGGTCCCGGCGAATATCCGCGCATAGGCCCGCGAAAAATTGAACCTGGGAAAGGCGAAGCGCGCAATTCCGGGAAGAGGAAATTTTGGACCCGGCTCAAGACTTGGAATCGTCCGGCCCAGGCCCGCAAAAGATTTTTGCCTCGCTTTCTAGAAGGCATTCGTCTAATTAATTTGGTTAATGTCAGAAATTCGACCGCTTCATATTAGACTTCTAGACGTCACGGTCATTTTGGTTTTCCTGGGCCTGATGCGCCATAAAAAGACAACGATTGTCGCGGAAGAACTCGGCGTAACTCAACCCGCGATCAGCCACGCGCTCAAGCGCCTCCGCACGATTTACGATGATCCTCTATTTCTTCGGGTTCCTCACGGGCTAGAGCCGACAGCGGTCGCGAGAGAACTCGAACCGCTGCTTCAGGGCGCCTTGGAGACGCTCGCCGAGTCTTTGCGGAGACCGAAAGAATTCGTCCCCGCACAATATGCTCACGCATTGCGAATAGCGGGATGCGATTTTTTTCTAGAGAAGGTTCTACCCAAGCTGCTTGCCAAATCATTCGAGTTCGAAATCGAAATGCCAATTCGCACGATGCGCCTCGCAAACGAAAGGATGCTCGCTGCGCTCGACAATGATACGGCTGACCTAGTCATCGGGTACTTTTCCGAATTGCCCGACCAATATCGCCGCGAGAAGCTATTTGCCGACAAATGCCGCCTAGTGGGCAGAATCGGACATCCTGCGGTCGAAGCAGACGCAACGATCGAATTTATTTCTAGCCATTCGTTCATTGCGGTTACAGGCGCATCATCCTGCGAACAGATATTGGACGACGCGTTCGCGAAAGCAGGATTGGCCCGAGATCGACGAGCGGCCGCGCCGCTTGTTCAACCGGTATTTTCGGCACTGCGGTCCAGCGACTTGCTCGCCGCAGCGCCGATGCGCATAGCCGAGGCATTCGGTCCGGGGTACGGATTGCAGTCCAGATCATTGCCGATTGAAACAAATGAATTGGAAGCGGTTGCCGCGTGGCACGGAAAAAACGAAGGGAATCCACTGATCGCGTGGCTTATGACAATCGTGCGCTCCGCATTCGAACAGACAAATCACACCTGAATGTTCGGTGCAACTTCGCATTCCAAATTGTCCTGCCTTGGGAAGATGTGCGCGTATATCCGGCAATCCTTGTTTAGTTCGTCGCAATGGGTTTCAATCGGACCGCTAGGATGGCATGACATGGGTCGAGGCACTTCAAAATAAGTCGTAGGGGTTGTTAAGGAAGACAACTTGAATTCAAGCTCGCCGCCTCCGTAGCCTTTAAGTCGATTCATGATTCAAAGAACCGCGAGAGATTGATAGCCGGGAATCTACGCGGAAAGACGTAGCCGTTCGCTTGGCGCCTGTGGCTGGGCACGGCCGCTACTGCTGTACCGCTAAGTCCCGCCACGGCTAAATTACGCTCAGTGTCCGGTAGTCGGGCTGCCGCCATCTCACGACCAGCCTTACTCAGGTGCGCCGGCGAATGCTACGCGGACGCCTAACTCTTTTCGGCATGCGCCGCCAGATTGAAAAAATCGACATTTTGGCAATTTCTCAGCCAACGGGAAGAGACTCGGTAAACGGCCGTCGAGTCGGATTTCGTCGACGGCAAACCAGCGAATGGACGGGTCTACGCGATTGTACCGCGTGTGCCGGAGATCGCATTGAAACTGATGCTGCAGCAAGATCTCGGGGCCTCCGCCGAGTGTTTTGGAGACGCCGTTCGCATTCTTTGGCGGAATCCCGATCCGATCCTTTTAGAGCATCCAAAGCGAGTTGCTCGAATCCGAGAGTCATTGGGCGGCTTCGTCTCGATCGGACCTAGCAGTACGAGGCTCTGGCGGCGGTCGAAGGCTTCTTGAAAAAGCGGACTGCGCATACGCGCCGGTCTTGCCTCGTCTTTGGCCGTAATCTTGGTGTTCGACATTGGCAACGCGACCGTCCTCAAACCAAATGACTATACGCCATCGACGGGAGCAAACCGTCGCCGCCCGGAACCCGGCGAGGACTCTCCTAAGTCGGCGCAGTCGAAGTCCGAACGAGTCCGTAACCAACGACGCAGTCGACGGACTTTGACGTGTTTGAAACGCAAGTTGTCGCCTCGATCCTCGTGGCGGGAGCGTGGCCAGTTTCTCAGAATTCGAAATTCGGCGGGAGAAAATTCCGCAAATGCGTTTTCCGATATGATTGATGCAACTGGATGTCGGAGCAATATTGTCTTGCTAGCGGACCGGAAATTGCCCCAATTGCGTTGGCCTTCTGGAACTTCGGGCTAAAGCCAATACTGTTGCTTTAAGCACCATTCGGGATGATTTCAGGCGTCCAGC
>JAPPFL010000031.1 GCA_028823855.1 Albidovulum sp. | reverse complement strand
GTAATAGCCAGCGCGGGCATCGACCTTTCCGTCGGTTCGGCCGTCGTATTCATTATCGTCGTCGCCTTCGGCCTGATCGGCGGTGCCATCGCCTACGTCAAGATTCCGCCCTTCATCGCACGCTCGGATTCATGGCCGGGCTGCAGGGACTCGCGCTCGCGCATTCGACCGGGGAAATGCGCTCCGGTCTCCCGGTTTCGATAACCTATATCGGCCGGGGCGACATTGCCGGAATACCGGTGCCGTTTTTCATTTCCATTGCCGCCGCCGCCTTCGGGGCCCGGCTTCTCAACCGAACCCGCTTTGGACTCTACGTAAAAGATATTGGCGGCGACAGAGAGGCGGCGCGCCTAGCCGGCGTACCGGTAAAGCGCGTTGAGGCCATGGTTTACATTTTCATGGGCCTGTTCACGGCTCTCGGCGGGCTTATCATGATGGCCCAGTTCAATTCGACCCCGCCGTTATTGCCAACCGCCATGGAGATACCTGTCATTGCCATTTCCGCAGTCATCATTGGTGGAACCAGCCTGTTCGGCGGGCGCGGAACGATATACGGCACAGTCATGGGGGCACTGCTGCTTTCCATGATAAAATACGCATTGATTCTGGCGGGCGTGCATTTCGACTGGCAACTGGTGGTCATGGGCTGCATCGTCCTCATCGCCGTTGCCATAGGCAACCTGCGCGAGCGACGCAGACCGATGTCGGCGAATCGTAGCGACCTCCCTCCGCTCGAGCCAACGAGCCGCGCACCCATGAAGCCGAAGCCAGAATGGCGCAAATGGATCGTTATAGGTTTTTTGATTCTGGCAGTTATCGTTATTGAAGAAAAGAGGGAGCACGACTCTTGGGTGGCTCAACGAAATACTCCGGTTTTGTCGGATCGCATTGGCGATTTCGCCGGGCCCGCTATCGGAGGGATATTGGGCGGCGGAGTCGGCGCTTTTTTCGGATCCAGCATCGGAATTGCGGCCTTTGGCACTGCCGTAGCGGGAACTTTCCCTGTGCTGGCGGTTGGCGTATTGGCAGGCTCCGTCGTTGGCTATGCGGGCAACAAGTTTTATGAGATATTTATTGAATAGCTGAATTCGCCCTTGGCGGACACTTGTTTGAAAGCCTATGCAATTTGGCCCGAGTTGTGATCGCGGTTGTCGGCCCTAACCCAGCATAGGTACCGATTCCGCCATAGGATTTTACGCGTTGGGCTTCCTGAGCCAGTTCGAGAGGTTGGCGGGCGTGGAGAAGGCCATGGCGATGATCCCGCTCTGGATGGTTTCGTCGAGCCTCCGGGATCCCTTGACCGCATGGACCCGAATGCCGGCGTCCGAGGCGATGACAGGATTTCCATGCATTCGAGCATCGAGCGCCCGGCCGGGAGAGCTCGCCGGCGATCAGGACGTCGCCTTCGCCGAGCTCGTCCAGAACGCCCGCGATCCTGCGCTCGCGCCACGGGATCCTGCCGGTTGGCGAGGGCGAGGATACCGGCGCGGTTCTTGTCCAGGTCCTGTTCCTCCCTGGACACTAGGAGGTATCCGATGGTTCCGGGCCGTTTTTTGGCCATCGCCCGGCCCCGTTCGATGAATGGCCGGAGCATTGCGGATGCTCAAAAGTCGGGTTTGCCTGCACAAAGCTTCAACCGCGGAAAAGGGAAAGTTTTCCACAGGATCGCGCCGCGCAACCCCTGTGGACAATCCCCTAGGAAATCATCCTTGGTCCTTTCATATGAGGTACATAACGCGACATAGGATTTTGTGCCTCCGGCTCCGCAGCCTAGGCTTATGCGCGGCATGCGCCGGGTCCTCAGCGTGCATTTCCGCACGAAATGTGTTGGTGCCCTAGCGTTAATAATTCACGGAAAATAAAGCGGGTTTCCCGGCCTCATTGGTACGGCCGGTGTCTGTTCTGCAAGTGTTGTCTGTCGATGATCGATCTCATTCGGCTGTATCTGTATTCCGGCGCAGCGCGGATGACAGATTTTTTAAATCCGGCTTCGGCATCTTGATTTCCATCCCGGCGAAAAACGATATTGCCGCACCCAGCCAATCTTTATTCGATATCTTGATTCCCGTTCTGTTCAGGATGGATCGGATCGCGCCCAGCCATTCCCTGATCAGGTCAATGCTTCCGCGCGAGAGCTGTTTGTCGATACAGCGGCGCACCCGAAGAACGGCTGCAGTTTCCTCCGGGTCTTCCATAAAGTCGCTTCGGGCAATTCGTTCTAGCCTTTGAACGAGGTGGTCGCAGAACTTCCGTTCATCAATGTCGGGGCAGGATCGCGCAAACTTTGCTAGATTGGCTGCCAGATCGTCGATCTCCGGATAGTTCTCAAGCGTGTCCTCGATGCATTTCAATGCCGCCTCGACGAATAGCGGATTGAAACCCCAATTGAACTGCAGAACTTCGAAAATCACCTCCCTTTCCCTGTCGCAGATCTCACCGTCCGCCTTGGCAACCCTCAGCATAAGCGGAACCATCAGATCCAAGAGGCTTACGGCAAGCATATCCAGGGGAGTATTGATGTTTTTCGGCGATTTTCTGACTTTGTGGTCGTCCTTCAGGAACCACTTTCTCACGAAATACCACATGGTCCCGCTGGCAATCGCTCCCGCCAGGACCCAGCCGAGCGGGGTTACTGCAGCTCCCAACCCGATCCATGCCAATACGCCGATTTCCGAAAAGAACGTCGTTGCGACAAAGGACGAACTCATGAACGCTGCGCCGGAACCTCCCGCTCCCACAACGTCCCAGATTTCCAGCAAGCGCTTCCTGTCGAGCAGGCGACTGTAAGCCCGGTCGCCGATTTCCAGTTCCAGCTTGAACAGGTCGGGGTGCTCGACTGGCGATTTCAGCTCAAGCCGGTTTAGAGCGCTCCGATACGTCTCGAGCGAATTTTCAGTCGTCTCGTCGTCGACGCTTCCGCGGCTCCCTTCCGAAGGACCGGGCCAGGGAAATTTCATTGCCGAGCGCCTGCCGGGGCTGGAGTCCGAAACATGTCACGCGGTGCGGAACGAATTGAATCTTTCAACTTCTCGTTTGACCTCTCGCCCGAGCGCCGCATCCGAGATGTCTTCACGCGCTCCCCAGAGCGTTCCAAGAATGATGGCTAGCGGCGTTGCGATCGGTCCCGGCACGAAGCCGATCACCGGGACGCCTGCAACCAGCGATCCCAGAATTGCGCCCGCGACGAATCCAAATGTCGTTTTGGGAAAAGCGCTCGCCAGCCTGATCGCGCTGCACACAATGAAACGTCCGATCTCGAATACCGTCTTGCCAACAAGAATCGTGGCGTCGTACGCCCGCATGAGTAGCAGCTTGGCATTCGCCGGCCAGTCAAGATTGTCGACGAATTCCCTCGCTTTGCGCTCCGAAAGGATGCCGCTGGCGAAGCTCCCGAGAGTGTCTTCGTTCAGTCCCGGGGCCACCATCCGGATTTTCAGCGATCAGTAGCATGGCGGCAATTCCTCTCTTACGCCAGGTTCATGGAGCTTTGCAGGCAAGTCCCGCGGAAACCGTATTTCATTTTATTTTGTGAGCCTCAGGGGCGTGCGCCTGCGCATCAGGCCGCAGCCCTTCCCTTCCGCTACCTGGTGTCAAGCGGCGTCCAAAACTGACCTTGCGCCAGGCGAAGCTCTGGCAAGGAGAAGTAGAGGAAAGGAGGTGCACCAGAAGAGACGGAAACCTTGCATCGCAGTCCT
>JAPPFL010000030.1 GCA_028823855.1 Albidovulum sp. | reverse complement strand
GGGGAAAAAAGCGATCAGGACGGCCGGAAAAAACTCACGGGGTCAGGACATCTGAGCCTAGGAGCCCGGCGGCCGCGGTCGGCCCTTTGCCCTGAATCGACAAAAGAATGCGGCAGGCGCAACTGTTCGGGGTCGCTTTCGACATGCTTCACGATCCTGCCCTCGACGCGGTCGGTCGTCGCCATCCGGCCGGCGGCCCCGGCGAAGTCCCGCGCTTGCCGCGTGTAGGCGACGCAGACCTCGAAGCCGCGGTCGTCCAGCGAGCGGCGGAGCCCTCGGTGCAACCGCCCGGTCGCCTCGATCACCACACTCGAGGCCGAATGCTTGCGCGGGAAGCCGGCGATCGCCCGGTGGCCCGAATGGTCGATTTCGAACGAGCCGTCCTCGCCCGCCGAGTGGATGTCGACGAATTTCTTGCCAACGTCGAATCCCGCGCATGCGATTGTCTTGTCCCCAAGCTCCAATTCCCGCGATAATGCGAGTCTTTTCCGGGCATCCATGCAGCACGCGAGAGTCGTTGCAGAGGCGGACCGACCATGCTGGATAACGGCTCCAGAGCCAGGACGCGAACGGTCCGACCCGCCTCGTTCCCCCGCCCCGTGCGCAGCGGGGAAGGGAATTCCCAAAAGCGCCGCAGCGTCCGAAACAGGTGCTGCGATGTCGGCATTTCCACAGATTTCAAAATCCAGCATCTACAGCAATCTGTGAGTGTTTTCTATCTTCTCTGTTCATAAAAGGACGCAGGGACCGGGATGGGCGGGCCGACCACGCTCTCCCACGGTTCTTTGAAACCTGGAAAAATTCGGTCTGACCTGTCTTGGCGGGGTCACTGAAACCCTGCCTCGCTCTCTCCGCCGGTCTCGCGGGGAGAGGGATCCCGCGCCAGAACAGCGCAGATTCGATCACGAAAAAGGAAGAGTTTTCCACAGGATCGCGCCACCCAGCCACTGTGGACAATTCCATTAGGATTCATCCTTGCTCTATTCATATGAGAGAACAATCCTGCAAAAGCGCGGCGGATCGCCAGAGTCCCGCGCTTTTATTCCGCCATCGACAGCCTTCGACATTCGGTCATTCCAAAACCGGGCCGCATGCTGATTTTCCGTGCAACATTGCCGGCGTCGGAATAATCATCCTAGGATACATGGAGCATCAGGTCCCCGAGCCGCCCAGTTCGAGCCCATTCTTGATCGCCTTCACCACCGCAGCGGTATTGGCATAATGAGTGATGACATGAAATTCATCAAGCGCACCCACCCCCGTCTTCATGGAGTTTGGCTGGCGCAGGATGCGCTCAACAAGCTGCGCCAAAGCACTCAGATGGGAACTCGCGGCAAAGGCGCAAAAGACGCCTGAGACCCGTAGGCGGAAAGGACTGGAACGCCATCCTCGTGGCACGCCACCCACGACAATCCATCATTACGCCCGAGCGTCTTCACGCAAATCGATGGGGCTGTATGAGCGTCATCCGATGGACTTCGGCCTGCCTTGCGCCGTGGATGTCGGAGCCGGCATTGTCCGGTGCATTCCGGTAGGTAATTTATAAGGGCGCCCTTGGCGTTCTCGTACCGGAGCCCCAGCCAAGAGTATGGCTGCCGACCGGAAAGGCAGGACCAATCGGAGGTGCCGCAAACCCAACCGAACGCAAGACCCCCACCAGCAACCGGGAACGAAAGAGAACATCCACATCCAGACACGGAGAAATCGAAACTGCTCCTAACATAACCCCAACCCGGAACCGAAGTAGTCAGGAAACCAGCCGCCGAGACAACAAATAATTCAACACTTGTCGCCGAGGCTGGCGACAGCTTGTTCCCCGACGACCGCAGCTTTCAGCAGAATCGTGGCGACATCACGCCGAATGGTGTCCTCGGCAGTGCCGTCGGCAACGGTGACAACGTCCCGGGCATGCGATTTCGAATCGACTTCATGGTCGACGAGATTCCGAAAGCGTGGCATGATTTCCCGCGCGTCCGACGGCGTCCAGTAGATCGTCAATACGTGTCTCAGTCAGCGTCATGTTCGGATTGGCTCGGCCGTTCTATCTCGCTGGCGTGCGAAACCAGCCCAAGGACGCGCTGCGGTGTCACGACATGCTGCCCGCCGGGGTCGATATCGTGGACGAAATAAATGTCCTGCAGGGCGGTGGGCCGTATCGGATCAGTGCCAAAGGGACGCTGGGAATCGTAGGGGGCGATCATGCTGCCGGCAACGTGGCATGTCAGATTGTCAATCCGCGCGGCGTAGGGACGGTGGACGTGCCCCGAGAAGACCAGTGTCTCCGATTTGGCTGCCGCGAGCAGGCCGAGAAACTCGTCCCCCCTGTCGACGTCGCAGAGCCCGTCAAATTGCTCCTGGCCGAGGAACAAGGGGGGATGGTGCATCACGACGACCAGCGGAAGGTTGCTATCTCGCCCAACTTCGCGGTCCACGAGCGCGAGTGCGCTGTCGTCTAGAGCGCCCTGAATCCGGCCTTCGACGCAGGTATCCAGACCGAGAAATCTGAAGCCACCGACTTCTACAACGCGGCTGGTAAGGTCCCAGTCCGCCAAGGTCGTTGACGTCCGCATGTAGTCGATCATGCCTGACGGCCCATCATGGTTCCCGGGTACGACGAAGATCGGCAGGCCGATCCGGCCAAAAAGCCGTTCGACAGTTGCGAAAGACGCGGCATCGGCACGGTCGGTCAGATCGCCGGCGATGATCACAAGGTCCAGCCCTTCCGAAATAGCCTTCAAATCGTCTGCAATCGCCTCTGCCACGTCGATCGAAGTGGGGCCCGGCCCCGGATCAACGGCCTCTGGCTGCAGGATGTGCAGGTCGGATACGTGCGCCAGCTTCATCTGCGAGACCTCCGGACTACCTCACATGCTGTGCCAGCACGGATCATTTGATGCCTGTCCGCATAAAGTTGGCTACGAACTGTCTTTGGAAGATCAAAAAGGCGATGATCAGCGGCGCCGTCGTCATCAGCGTGGCTGCGTTGACAAGCGACCACTCGATACCGCTTTCGACCGTCGCAAAGACGCTCAGACCGACAGTGACTGGGCGCACTTCGGGCGAGTTGGTGACGATGAGCGGCCAGAGGAAGTTGTTCCAGTGGAAACTGATAGAGACAAGCCCATAGGCCAGATAAACCGGGCGTGCCAGCGGGACATAAACCGTCCAGAGGACCCGCCATGCGCTGGCTCCTTCGATTTGCGCAGCCTCGTCCAACGACTTCGGGACGGTCATAAATGTCTGCCGCAAAAGAAAGATCCCGAAGGCCGAGGTCAAATAGGGCAGCGCGATGCCGATGATCGTGTCGGTCAGGCCGATAGTCGACAGCGTCAAGTAGTTTTCGACGATTAATATCTCTGGCGAAATGAGAAGCTGCACCATGACAAAGCTGAAGAGAATTCCTGCCCAGCGGAACCGGTAGCGTACAAAGGCATAGGCTACGAGCGTGCAGAGGATCAGGTTCGCGACAAGCACGGTGGTGATCAGGATCACCGTGTTGAGGAAATAGAGCGCGAACGGGGCCGCCTTCCAGGCCTCGGTGAAGTTCGACAGCGTCAGCGGCGCGTTCCACACGAAATTGGCCGAGTATTTCTCGGGGTGGAAGGCGGTCCAAATGGAATAGAGGAAGGGCAGCCCCCAGACGGCGGCCAGAACGAAGGCGAGCGTTGCCAAGGCGATCCTGTTGAGGCCCTGGCTCATTGGTAATGCGCCTTTCTGTCCAAGATCCAGAATTGAACCGCGGCCAGAATCCCTAGGATCACAACCATCAGGACGGTTAGCGTCGCGCCATAGGCGAAGTCGCGGAAACCAAATGTAACTTCGTAGATGTAGTAGAGGAGAAGCGAACTGGAGTTGCTCGGGCCTCCGCGGGTCATCACGACGATATGGTCGACCAGTCGGAAGGCATTGATCAGCGCGTTGACGGCCACGAAGATCGTCGTCGGACGAAGAAGCGGCAACACGACGTCGAAGAAGATCCGGACCGATCCTGCGCCCTCCAGCCGTGCTGCATCCTTCAAGTTGGTCGGAATGGATTGCAACGCGGCGAGGTAGAAGATCATGAACAAACCCGCCTCCTTCCAAACCGCTACGACCATCATCGAGAAAAGCGAGGTCTCGGTTCTGCCGAGGAAGTTGATCGACGGCAGGCCGAAGAAAGACAGGATCTGGGAGGCAAGGCCGATCCCCGGGGCATAGAAGAACAGCCAGATATTTGCGACCGCGACCATGGGCAGCATCGTTGGCAGAAAGAATGAGAGCCGCATCAGACTGGTCGCGGGAAACTTGGAATTCACCAGCAGCGCCATGCCGATCGCCAGCGCGATTGCCAGCGGGACGGTGCCGATGGCATAGATGAGGCTGTTAACAAGCACCTGCATCAGCTTGTCGTCCTCGAGCAGCGTCTCGTAGTTGTCTAAGCCGACAAAGCGGGACGGCCGGAAGGAACTGGCATTGTTCCAGAAGGAATTTAGAAGCGCCTTGAGCGCCGGGAAATGCGTGAACGCCACCAGAAGCGAACAGGGCAGCACGAGAAGGATCAACCTCATCCCGTATGACAAGCGCATGTTCATATGTCAAACTCGCAAGAAACCCCGTCCTTCCGGACGGGGAGGAATGCGGTGTTGATCATTCCATGTTTCGGCGCATTCTCCTTCTTGCGGAAAGTGTCGAGGTTGTAGCCGTACCTGTCGCCGCGCTAGACGATACGGCAATGGCTGTGCGAGACGCCCTGGACGGTGCCGTCGGCAGTCTGGACGTTGAAGGAGCCGGAGGCCTGCACCGCGACGCGCCCGGTATGGACGCACTGCCGCTTTCCCATGTGCGGTCGCTCGCGCGATGGCACCCATCCGGAAACTCCGGACGGATTTCTCCGCCGGCAAGTGCACGACGCGAGGGGAATCCGAACCGGTTCGCCCGCGTGCGCGAATATGATCCCCGGCCCATTGCCTTGATCTCGAGCACGGGCTGGTCCCGGCCCGAAAGCGCGTGCGTCTTCCCGACGCAAGCCGCGTCCAAGGCATGCGTCTTCGGGATTCCCAGCCGCGTCCGGTTGAACTTCGTCCGTGCGCCCGAGAAGCTGGAAACAGGCAAGCCCGTGCAGCGCAGCCCGTCGAACACAGGACGCGACGTGTGGCGTTGACCGCGGCGGCGTCCCGGAGAGGTGCCTTGGCGTCAGAGAGAATCTGCCGCAGCCGATCCGGTTGCCCGGACAGGAAGATATCCATTGGTTCCCCACCCTTGATTCGGTTGCAATACGGGCAGGCGAGCGTCAGGTTGGAGACCCGGTCGGAGCCGCCCTGGGCCTTCGGGCGAATTTGGTCGACATGGAGCGGCGTCTCCGTTGAGTCGCAAAAGGCGGTTTTCCGGCCCCGTTTGTCAAGCAGGAATTCCCGCACCTCGTATCTGACGAGGGTGCCCTGCCGGCATTCCACGCCCTCGATGTCCGGGCTTTCCAGTTTTTGCATGTCGAAGCGCACCGTCTCCCACTGGATCCCAGTCACGGGACCAAGCGCCCTGAAACGTCGGGTCCACGATAGCATTTGTCCACCCACGACTGCAGCGACGGCGGAAGGCGGCCACCTCGAACGCCTGTTCGGGGACCGCTTGTTCCGGTAGCGCAGGTTCGCCGATCGCAGGTGCATTCGGTAGCTGGCCCATTGCTGCATTGATTTGTGGATTCGAGCTCCTCTGTGCTCGATATCGGCCAGGGACGGGACCTCGCCGCCGTTTCTCACCAGCGTCAAGCCGGTCCTTCTCGACCACGGATCGATAATTCGATCGAGCGCCTGGCTCTCCCCCCCGGTCCTGTCCCGGAGCCTGATAGTGAAAAGATTGAAGCGAGCCACGACGGCGCACCCCATTTTCAGAAACGTCCTCGCCCGCGCCTGATGGTACGGCATAAGCGGGTCGCTCCTCCGCCGGACGAGGACGAAAACGCGGCCTACGCCGCACTGGTAGTCGCCGGAACTTCTCCTGTGACGCCTGCCAAAGTCGGTCTCCCCTCGCACAACCTGACCACTCGCAATCCAATTCGCCCCGTTTCGAGCCTGACCCGCCGATTCTGCAAACGAACCGTCCAGAGCCTGGGGATGAGGAAGCATCCGACGGTGGGTCCTTAACCTATGGTTCAAGGTGGAATGGAAGGCAAATTCCTTTCTTGTGCTGGTCAGCATGGGCTTTCAGGGAGGGGTCGCTGACGATTCGGCCATTTCGATCCCGGTGTTCTGCCCGCGCGCCACGAAGGATGTGGCACGCGGGTATCGGGCGCAAGCTCAGCGATATTCGCCGAGGATGTCGTCCGCTTTTTCCTGGGCTTCGGCCAGCGCGGATGCTGCATCGGTCTCGCCCGTGATCGTGCCCTCGATCGCATCGACCAGATACTGCGTCACGCGCGCCCGCTGGAAGGTCGCGAACTCCCGGTAGGCATGGGGCATCTGGTCCAGCGCGACCAGCGCCTGCGGCAGCCGTTCGGCATAGTCCTGCATTTCAGGCGTTGCCCAGGCGTCGGCGCGCGGTGCGACATATCCCGTCGCCATGCTCCAGATCGCCGCATTCTCGGGCGTAGTCATGAACTTGATGAATTCAAGCGCCGCGGCTTGCTCTTCGTCGGTCGTGTCCTTGAAGATGTAGAAGTTGCCGCCGCCAACCGGCGCACCGGGTCCGTCGCCACCCGGCAGAAAGCCGACGCCCCAATCGAACTCGACATTCTCGTTGACGAAGGCGAGGTTGCCGGTCGAGGTCCAGATCGATGCCGCCTGGCCTTCGAGGAAAGCCTTCGGCGTGTCGCCCCAAGTGATGCCCCCCGGTGCCATCACTTCCTCATCGGCGAGGCGCTGCAGGAACTCCAGGGACGCCCGCGCCGCCTCGGTGTCAAAGCGCGCTTCGGTTCCCGTATCCGTCGACAGCACGTCGCCCTTGGAAACGACCAGACCGCCGAAAAGCCACGCACCGGCAAGGCCCAAGTTCGGAATGCGCGTGCCCCATTGGGTCACGTTGCCGTTCTCATCCTTGACGGTGAGCTTCTTGCCGATCTCAACCATCTCGTCCCAGGTCGTGGGCGGTGCTTCCGGGTCGAGCCCGGCGGCGCGGAAGGCGTCCTTGTTGTAGTAGAAGACCGGCGTCGAGCGCTGGAACGGGATCGAGTAGGTCTTCCCGTCGAACCGCGTATCGACCATGAAACCTTCGTAGAAGCCGTCGATCCAGGCCTGTTCCTCGGGAGACGTCGCAAGGTCCGTGATTGGAATGATCACGTCCTCCTCGATAAGGGTGAAAATGTCGATGGCGAGCAGCACGGCGACCTGCGGCGGGCTGCCTGCCTGCGCTGCTGTCAGAGCCTTGGTCGTGGTCTCTTCGTAGTTGCCGGCATAGACCGCCTTTACGGTATGCTGCGGGTTCTGTTCGGCCCAGGCGTTGGTCAGTTGTTCGATTGTCGCGACCGCGGGCGCGTTCACGCCGACCGGGAAATAGAATTCCAGATCGGCTGCTTTTGCCACCGGCGCGGCGCTCGCCAGCGCCATCCCCATGACCAGCGGGAGTGCCGTTTTGTAGACAGTCTTCATGTAGTAACCTCCTTGTTGATGCCGTTCCCGGCAGTTTTAGACGACAAAGTTCACAGGTTGAATTCCAGTCGCCTTCCGTCCAATTTCGCGAAGATATGTGCTGCGGCGCGCGCCCAGCCAACACGCACCTCCTCTCCCTCCTCCGGGGCGGTTTCGCCTGCATGCGACACGACCAGGCTCTTACCCGATGATGTCTTCAGATGCACCAGAAAGACCTTGCCCTCGTACTCAATGCTTTGGACACGGGCGGACGCCGCGAATTCCGATGCGATGTCACCCAGCACCATGTTTTCCGGGCGCACACCAAACACGGCGTCGGCCGGCGCCACGGCTCCCTCGGGCTGAAGCGTGGCGGGATACGTCACATCGCCAGCCGGGAGCAGGTTCATCGGTGGCGTCCCGATGAAGCTTGCCGCGAATGTGTTGGCCGGCGCTTCGTAGAGTTCCTGAGGCGTACCGCATTGCGACACACGTCCTGCGCTCATCAGCACGACCTTGTCCGACATGGACAGTGCCTCGCTCTGATCGTGAGTGACGTAGACGACCGTTATGCCAAGCCGCTTGTTCAACGACCTAATTTCGGTCCGGATCTCGACCCTCAGCTTGGCATCAAGGTTTGAAAGCGGCTCGTCCATCAGAACCAGAGGCCGCTCGGAAACAAGAACCCGGGCAAGCGCCACGCGCTGCTGCTGACCGCCGGAAAGCTGCGCAGGTTTCCGATCCAGAAGAGTGCCCAGTCCCATAAGCTCGGCAACCCGGGCTAGGGCCTTTCCCTTTTCGGCTTTAGGCACCCTTCGCACGCTCAGACCGTAGGTGATGTTGTACGCGATCGTCATGTGTGGAAACAGAGCATAGTTCTGAAACACCATTCCGATGTTTCGTTGGGCCGCCGACAGCGACGCGACATCTTTTCCGCCGATTAGAATCTTCCCGCCGCTGACGTCGTCCAGCCCCGAGACGAGACGCAGGATCGTGCTCTTGCCGCAACCAGACGGCCCGAGAAGCGTCAGAAACCCGCCCGGCTCGATCTGGAAATTCACGTCCGACAGGACCTCGACCGCATCCCAGCTTTTCCTGAGATTCACGACGTCCAGGGAAACGCCTCCCGATCTGGTCATGCGAGAATTACCTCGATATCCGCGCGCTCAAGGCGTGTGCGGTTCTCCTGGCTTAGGCTTTGATCGGTGATCAGGCAATCGATCTCGTCAAATGATGCGGTTCGGATGAAGCCGCAGGCATCAAGCTTCTCGTGATGAGCCACGACTATATTGCGGCGCGTGGCCGCCACGGCCTCGGCATGTACCTGGCTGTACCCCTCGTCTCCGATCGAGATTGAGCCCCTCTCCACATCGATCGCCGAGCAGCAAAGGAAGGATACGTCAAATGACAGCGTCCGGATTGCCGTAATTGCGAGGCGGCCGCCGAAGGAATCGTTCACCGCGACGTAGGCGCCACCAATGAAATAGAAATTCGGGATCTTTTGGTCGCGCAGCCGCGAGGCGATTATCAAGCATGTTGTCACATAGCGGCAATTCGGCTTGCGATGCGCATTTTCAGCGACTGCCAAGGCGGTCGTTCCCGCGTCAAGAAAAACGACCTCATCACCGGCCAGCAAGTCGATTGCACTTCGCCCGATTCTGACCTTCTCCTCCGCGTGGACGAGCATCCGTTCTTCATTAGGCAAGTCGACGAACGCGCTCGTGTCTTTTACGGCGCCGCCATGTGTCCGCGTCACCGCTCCCGACTCGTCAAGTTCGCGCAAATCCCTCCGAATGGTCGCTTCCGACACGCCAAGCTCGTTCGAAAGCTCCCGGACCGCAAGGGATCCGTGTCCGTCGACTAAGTCGACGATTTTCCGGCGTCGGGCGACGCTTAGCCTAGCACCACCAGTCAATGCCTTGTACCGCTCAAAAAATATGAGCGCATTCCGGGCCACTCCCACAAAACGATCAAATTCAGTCATAAACGCGCAAATTCGCGCAGTCAAGTTTTTCGATCTTCTGGCGTGTAAATCTCACATTGGAGCCAAAGGCTTGAATTTTCCCGGCCGTTGCCTATACTCAAGGCGAACCTAGGATGTGCGCAGCCCGTAGCTTCGTTGCGATTGGGGCCGAGGGTTTAACCGCGGATCGTCCTATTTAGTAGCTACTGCGTATGTTCCGACGCTGCCAAGGGGCGGGCAGGCGGTGTGTTTATTGCACAAGAAAATCCGCGCCCTGTTTTCTGAGTGCCGGTCTAGTTGGCGGGGGTCTTGGCCGACTGAGACTGGAAAGTGGCAAGCCACCCGCATTGACGAAACCTGCGCTCTATGGACGGGGACACGCAAACAGCGTTCGTCAATTTCTTTGGCTCAAAAACTGCAGCAACGAGGCTATTGACGGTGCGGGAGAGGCTTGACGCCAGGGATACTCGCGTAAGGAGTCACAGGTTAAGGTGATTCGCGGGAGAGAGTTGAGCCTGCGGAAAGGTAGTCGCTGGGCGACAAATCTCTTTTCCGATCTTACATTCTATGAGTGAAGTTGTGAAGAATGACGACGCATATCCGCCTGAGATTGCCTAGGCAAGGTTTCACGGATTGCTTGACCGGATGCTTAAGAGCGCGCCACCAGTTCACCAAACATCGCTTGAGGCCGAGCGCGCCGGTCGTAGCGATACTCAAACTCCTTCTCGAAGTGCTGGAGACGCTTCCCGGAAATGTGAATGTGCGCTCCGAGGATCGAGTTCTTCAAGCGTGCCCAAAATTCCGCGGCGACGTTAACATGGCTGGTTGCCCGCACGTATTTACCAGCTGAGTGATTTACCGACTCATGGGTAAAGCCGATCAAGTCCAGCGCGGCATGACGGCAATTCATCAGTATGGACGATCGAACCAGTTGCGACATTGCTTCGAACTATAGGCATCAGCAAATTCCGATTTACGTTCGGCACTACCTCGGCCATCAGATCGCCACCGCGCTCGATCATGCCGAATACGGTGGTCTTGCTGGCATTGAATCCGCGTCCGGCCCCTTGGCCTCTCCGCCGACATAGGTTTCATTCGCCTCAATCTCTCCATCCAAAGACCATTCGCCGTCAATAACGTCCATGTGCTTTCGGATCAGATGCGCCATTCTCCAGGCGGTTGGATAGGATACATCCAGTTGCCGCTCCAGTTCCTTGGCAGCCACTCCGCGCCTAGAGGATGTGAACAGGAACATCGCGTAGAACCATTTGTGCAAAGGCAGATGAGTGCGATGCATGAACGTGCCCGCGCACGGGAAGGTGTGATGCTTGCAATCCCGGCATATGTAAGCCGGATCCCGGGTTTCGCGATAAAACTTGCTGTGAACTCCGCATTTAGGGAAGTCAATTTCCGTTCCGCCGTAACGAACCCTCATCAGGTGCGCCAAGCAGGCATCACTGTCGGGGAAATGTTGCCGGAACAGGTAGAAACTTGTTGTTTCAATCCTCCTATGCACTTTAAATTTAGGAGTTTTCGGTTGTCGTCTCAAGTTAATAGTCACGGATCATTGTGACGTATGAAACGAGTGGCTAAGCAGCGTGCTGCAAGGACACCGGGAGATTCAATAGGGCATCGCGATTGTGCACCATTAGATTATTCTCTGCGAACCGATTGGCTGTAGCGGAGTTTTGGCAAAATTGACCAATCGGCAACATTCGAGAAATTCATCACGTGCACGACGTCCGCCAAATCTCTCATACGTTCGAGAGCGCCGGCACTTTCATGCGGCGTGGTCTGGTCAACCGTCGGAGTCGGTGCCGCGACGACCATATCGCGGTCTTCCGCAGGGGGGCGGGCGAATACTGGAGGGTCCTTTCTCTTAACGGCGATTAAAAAAGGATTTCGCTTCCGGACGGCCATGGCTCGGTTTTTGGCATTGGTCTAGTTTGGCTCGCAGCGCAATCGTCGGCAGTCCGGCTGAAATCTTGATGCTGATTAGCCCCCCTTCCAAGTTAATCGGAAGCCAAAATCTCTCTGCACGCCTCGGGCAAATCCGACAGCAACAGGTTTGGCGCGGACCGAATCGTCGACGGAGGCGATTTTTTCGCCGGTTGTTTTAATGACTCGGCATAGTCTGTAACCCACCATTCCAGCGATTTGTCGCACCCGACACCGTCGCCGGAAAGTTCTTCGACGGTCGGACGCTGGGGCACGCAATAAAGAGAGCCCGGAGGGCATTTAAGCCTAACGTGGAAATGGTAGTTGTGGTGATACCAAGGGCGTATCTTTTGCAGCCACCGGCCGTTTCCGCCGGCATGGCTGCACAATTCAACTTTTACCGCCGCCGAAACAAGGATTCTGTCCACCCTGGGATCGGATGCGGCCGCCTTCAGTATCTCCTTGTGGGTATCGGTCCAGTTGCTGTTGACGCCTGTCTGGTCGTCGGTTCGAACCGAAATGGAGGAAATTGTCTCCCGTTCCGTACGGCTAAGATCCAACCGGCCCGGCGGCAGCATCCAGATGTCGACATCAAGACCGATCTGGTGCGAAGTGTGGCCGGAAGCCATCGGACCGCCTCGCGGTTGGGACATGTCGCCGACATAAAGCCCGTTCCATCCGAGTTCAGAGGCGCGAGTACTAAGGTCGACGATGTAGTCAATTAGTTCCGGGTGCCCCCAATTCCTATTCCGGTCAAGCCTCATCGCCTGCCAGGTTGGTCCGGATTCCGGAAGCTGCACCGCTCCGGCAATGCAACCCTGAGCGTGCCGTCCTATTGGCATTGGCTTCTGCGAGAAAGCAGTTTCGACCGCTCCAAAGAGTTCGCTGGCGACCGGATTGTCCGATAATCCGGGGCTGGCGGCAGCGACAATCGCGGCTGCGGCAATTGCCTTTGCGCAGGCATGGATCATGCGCTCCAATGTTCTATCCTCCGTTATGCCTATTCCAAAAGGCGGGTCTGCGCCACGAAACTATAGACGGCGCTGGACATCGATCGCTCGAAGATACTGCGTTGAAGTAAATTAATTCAATTTTTGTTTTTAGTGCCCTAATCGCCAAGATTGGCAATGCTATCCTGCTTCCCGGCGTCGCATTTGCTATCTGCGAATATTCGGACAATCGTTGTTTGAATTTCACGGGAATTTACAGGTGCTCCTTCAATGGTTCGGTCGGTTCGGATCGTTCCGCCACCGTAAACCAATTAGCGAGAACGCGGTGTTTACTGGTGGTGTCGATTGCATTCTCCAGTAGCTTTACGCGATCGCGTTCGATTTCGACGGGTTTCGAACGCGTGAACGAACTCCTCAAACCGAAGGCGCAAGAGAATGTCTCGTTTCATCCGGGTACATTCGCCTGGTCTGGAAACCGCGTTTTTAACGCGCGGTGAGGATCGACCGGACTCCAATTTTTCGCGGACGATCTTCAGAATTCGAAGTGGCCGATTGCATACCAACCGTAAGGGCTAGCGAGTTCTAGCCCACCGCCTTCCCCCGCCGTTTCTTGAATCGAACCCGGAACGGTCCCGACATCCTTCCCTAGGCCGAATCGCACCCGAAATCCAGGCAGCTGCGCGCCATTTCACGGGATCAGTGGAATTCGAACAAGCGGTTCCTGGCGGCGGCGAAGTATACCGGCCCGCTATCAAGAGGACTGAAAAAAGCCGGCCGTCGCACTTCGCAAGCTACCTCGCGCGCACCGGTAATCTGACCTGTTCCGTCGCGGTAATACCGAAGGATTTCTTCGGGGCCGAACTGCTTGGCCGCCAAGAAATTTCAGCTCTCGGTATGTAGTCCAGAAACCGAAAATTCGGTATTCTCCAAGAATTCTGAAGGCAAGGGGAGATCGGCGAACCTGAAAAGCGCATTGAGGAATGACAGGCAAGCGACAGGCCGGCGGCAACAATTCATTCACAATGCCGGCGGCTCGATGCTCGGATGCTCGGCGGCAGCGCCGTCGAAACAGAGGAGCCGGCCAGCATTCGTTAAGACCGAGTCAAAAGCGATTCGATAGTTCTGCGCCGCGCATGCGGCTGAAGCCACGCATAGTCTGAGACATCGCGCATTGCGGGAAGCCACGGGCTGGATTCCACATTTGCCAGAGATTCGTTTGCTGCAAATCGATAAATTGAAATAAGATAATTTTAGCCTTTCTGGCCGATCCTGAAACTGCCTTCAACATATCGGGAATGGATTTTATGTCGGCAATGCGGCCCAATACTCTCACAGCCTTGCAAATAGATACTCCCGCACTCAATCAATCGATCGCTATGGTTTGCGAAGCTCCGTACGGAACCGGGTCGCCGGACGCTAATTTTCAATTGAATTTCGGTTGAAGCGCATGGAAGAATTTCGGTAGCGGCGAAGACTCTAATCCATTTTCATTTTCCGGCCGGAATCGGGAAACATGGCTGTTATCCTTCCCGCCGCAAGCGTTTCAAATATAACTTCGGTTAACTCGGTGATTGGCCATTTGCCACCGAGTTCCTCAGGATTCGAATTGGCAGCAGCCCAACCAAAGAGTAGGGAAAAAGCGGCTGTAGCGGGAACTACGAGAGGACGATGACGCGCGGAACCGCTTACCATATGTCAAACGGCAGGATCGCGCTTACTGTAGAACCGGATTTCGGTGCGCGGATCACAAGCTTGTCAGACATTGCGACTGGAAGACAGTGGCTGGTCGAAGGCCAACTCGAAGGCGATAAGGGCTCGGATGCAATCTACGCCGCGGCGGAAGCGCGAGGGTGGGACGAATGCTTTCCCACCGTATCGATTTGCGAACATCCCGACTGGTGCGGCAGCATGCGGGACCACGGCGAGCTCTGGGGCAGGCCGTGGACAGTTCGTCGAACAGGAAATCGGTTGTACGCGTCCTACAAAGGCGAATTCTTCGAATTCCAACGCACATTGGAATTGCGCGGCAGCGCGGTCCACGCCAAATATCGAGTCGCGAACATAGGAGCTACCCCGTTCAAATACATGTGGAGCCAGCACTGTCTGCTCGCAGTTGATCCTGGCGAAAAACTAGTAGCTTCCGATAGCGTTTCGGAATTGCGTTCTTCGGGCGGGTATCATTTAGGGAGCCCTGTCGGTCCTTCATCCGTAGATTGGCCTTTTTTCTTGCCGTTCGACCTTGATTTACGCGTGGTTCACAACTGCGGGGCAGGGCTTGCACTGAAGCTCTACGGATCCGCCGCGGCGTCAACTACTGTAGGCATCGATAGCGCCAATGGCGGAATTCGCTTCAGCTGGTACGGAATAGAGCTTTCCGGTGTTGGAATTTGGCTCAATTACGGTGGTTGGCCGCCGGACAACCCTGTTCACCATGTGGCGATTGAACCGACAACAGTTGCTGTCGACCATTTGGAAATTGCCGACGCGCTTGGAAAGGCGCGAAAACTCGATCCTATGGATGCACATAATTGGGAAGTGCGGATTTCAATGGTAGAGCCCGAAATGAATGGAAAAAATCGCTGAAGAACGGTGCGCGATAAAATTGCCATGTTCTTCTTCTCCCAAGGGACAAACCGACAACAGAATTCTCCAGCCGCAAGCGCAAGCAAGACCGACTTTCTTGGCTGCAAGAGAATCCGTTCATGCTTGCGACCACCCGTCGGCAACCGGAGATCTTTGTAGCAAGCCTTCCACTGTAAGTGCTTGGAACGTCTTCAAGGCCGATGAATTCGGAGGAAATCAAGTCAAGTACCAGGTGCTTGCCTCGGCACCCAGGGTCTTGTGAAATTGAATGCCGCTGGTGCCGCAATCTACTATATGCTTTTGGCTTCGGTCGCTTCGGAAGTTATGAAGCCGGCGAGCGCCTAGTGCTTCGGGATGCCGTTAAGGCTGAGCCGCACGGCGGTCCGAACCGCAGCGATATATCCGGCTTGGGCGTTACCCCAGGTCCGATTGGACTCAGGTCTTCGTGCGATATACATCTTTGCGATTGAGGACCGCGCACCCAAGTCGTCCCTGAACCGAACAAAGCGAATTTCAAGCAAAGTTTGATATAGCCCCGGCCATACATTTCTTGCCGCGAAACAGTTTGCAAACATGCCTATTCATTGGTGCCATAGGAAATGCGGATTGCGGATAATTCGTCGGATTCAGTAGAACTCGTTAGCCTAATCGCGAGAAAAGAACACTTTAATCGACCTTTAAACCGGTCGATGCCGCGGGATTTCGGGAGCCGCGCTGCGTAACATGGATGGCATCGTCGGCGACTCGGCGCGACAGAATTGGATACTCTCCTGCGCGCGGAGAATTTCTTCGCGAATTGATTCGCTCGCCAAGAAGTGCATTTGGAAGTAAATTTTTTTAAATGGGGCGAACCCGGGCATTTATATTCGTCGAGCGATCCACGGCGCGATTTTTTGCGAATCTAATCTCCTGCACTTGCGAGCGAATGGAGAATTCGCAAGAGAACGATGACTATGGTTGCGATGAAAACACTTCCAAATCTCGCGAAGCGAAACACTATCTGCGAAGCAGAACGAAGTTTCGCGATTACGATCCAGGCAAGGCGTCTTCAATGTCGGCATTTGCCGCAAAGCTCAGGCGGGGTGTCGCGCAAGCAGGGTACCTAATCGTCAAATACGGGCGATTCCGGATCAATCGGCCCCTAGTCGAGTCGAAATGCGTTAGAATTGGAGTTGGCACACGGAAAGAGGTGCGCAAATTGCCGGTCATGGCGGGGCCGGTTGCGTCTTCGATTTCCGCGGGTAGCGGCCAAAATCGGGCATCGGGTGAGTATTGAAGTCCCCGCTGAATGATCGAAATGGCGGCTTGTTGGGATCAACTTTTCTGCTCTTCGGGAATCAACCCCGAATGTCCCCGTGGCTTGGTCGGGACAATTAATAGCGGGTCGTTTCCGAACGCTTTCTTCACCTTCGTCAAAGCCGGTATCGACGACGATTATTCTTTCGCCGTTCAGCAGAAGCCAGGAGAAAAAATTATCGAATTCGCGGCATCGCGGTTATCGTCCGGCAAAAAACTCGCGGCTCTTATTCTGTTAGTGCGCTCTGCATTTCTTGCCGAATAAGCTTGCCAGATTTCGTCCACTCGAAATTCCCTCGGGAATTGAGTTCGACTTTTTTTGGCGATGGCTCCGAACATGAGGGGTTGCCCGGCCGGGACAAAGTACGGACGGCTTAACGATTCCCTTTGGAATCCCCGTTCGGCACTAGGAATGAAGGCTTCTCGTCAGGAAGGCCGGAACGTGGCTGCCCATGCCAACAATGACCTCTTCGTCGGCTTGCTCCAATTTGGCAACCGAACGCCTCGAAGTGCGCCGCTTCGCTGAATCTCGGCCGACTACTGCATCGTCGCCCGGAGATTTGGTTTCGCTCGCATTCGTTCGGCTCTTTCGGCGAATTTCAGATCGGCCGCCGCTCTTGGATTTCGCAGGCTGGTCAACCGGGTTTTCCATATTTTCAATCGGAAGTTCGAATCCGACAAGACCCTCGATGGCTCCGACCGGCTTTGAATCCGCCCGCGTGGCAATTGTAATCGCGATCCCGCTCCTACCGGCTCGGCCCGTGCGACCCGTACGGTGGACATAGTCCTCGGCACGCGTAGGAACGTCGAAATTAAAGACATGGCTTACGCGGGGAATGTCTAGGCCTCGAGCCGCCACATCGGATGCAATCAGATACCGAATAAGTCCCTTTCGGAATTTTCCCAACGTGTCGGTTCGCACCGACTGGTCCAAGTCTCCATGAATCGCGCCGCAGTCAATCCCGTGTTTCGTCATGGAATTTAAAAGTATGTTCACGTCGTTTTTTCGGTTGCAGAAAATGATTGCGTTTTCGACATCATTGTCGACTTCCGCAAGTATAGCGCGCAGTACTGCGCGCTTTTCCTTGGTTGCCGAGCTTTTGCGAGTGGGCGCGAAACGCTTTACGACATGGCTAATTTTTTCGACGGTCGTCGCCGGGGGAGTGACTTCGACGCGAACGGGGTTGGAAAGGAATTCGGACGTAATTTTTTCAATCTCGGGGGCCATCGTCGCAGAGAAAAATAGCGTTTGGCGCGTAAACGGCGTAAGTTTAAAAATCTTCTCGATGTCGGGAATGAATCCCATGTCGAGCATCCTGTCCGCTTCGTCAACCACCATGATCTGAACGCCTGATAGTAGCAGCCGTCCTCGGCCGAAATGGTCCAGTAACCGCCCCGGCGTGGCTACAAGCACGTCGACGCCGGTATCGATCAGCGCAAGCTGTTCTTTGAATGAAACGCCTCCGATTAGCAGTGCAAGCGACAATCTGGTATTGCTGGAATGCAATTTGAAACTTTCAGCGACCTGCGCTGCAAGTTCCCGTGTTGGCGCAAGCACGACGGATCTGGGCAGCCTGGCGCGCGCTCTGCCTTGGCTCAACATAGATATTATTGGGAGCGTAAACGAAGCCGTTTTGCCCGTGCCGGTTTGCGCAATTCCTATGATGTCGCGTCCTTCTAGCGCGCGAGGGATCGCTTGTTCCTGAATCGGTGTAGGTTTCCCGTACCCTGTAGCTTCAACCGCTGAAAGGACATCCGGAGGCAGTCCGAGTTCCGAGAAATTTGTCATGCGCAATATGAAGTTGCGACATTCATGCGATCTGCTCCGGCGGTGAATGTTCAATCTGTACCTCGTCTATACTCGGCAAGCAATGCGAAAATCAATAGCCGAGAATATTCGCGCGATTCGGCATGCCTAGATCCCAATGACCGACTATCGAAATCGCGGACCCCGGCTTCGAACTGCGCTTCCGAAGAAAATCGTCGCCCGCCGTTCAATGGCAAAGATTTCGTCAGATAGATCTTGATCGGCGTTCGCCGTTCGACTTCGCGGTATTGACTTGCCGGCGTAGATGTTTTTTCAAAGGTTTGCTTAGACGCATAATAGGAGGATGCCCGTAATGAGGCTTGGCATATCCGGAAAACGCGCAATTGTTTGCGCCTCTTCGAAGGGTCTGGGGCGAGGATGCGCGGACGCGCTTGCCAACGCAGGCGTCGATCTTGTCATAAACGGCAGAGATGGCGAAGTTCTTGCGGCGACGGCGCGATCAATTCGCGAACGTACAGGCGTAAGCGTCGTTGAGGTGCAAGGCGACGTTTCACAGGATTCCGGAAGAGCGGCTCTGTTGGCCGCGTGCCCCGATCCGGACATTTTGGTCAATAATGCGGGCGGACCGCCTCCGGGATACTGGAGCGATTGGGAGAGGGAGGATTTCATACGTGCGCTCGATGCGAACATGCTTGCGCCCATCGCCCTGATGAAGGCCGTGCTGCCGGGAATGATCGAAAGAAAGTGGGGCAGAGTGGTCAATATCACTTCTCAATCTGTCAAGGCTCCGATTCCCGTGCTTGGGCTGTCTAACAGCGCTAGAGCCGGACTGACGGGATATGTTGCAGGAACTTCGCGCCAAGTTGCGCAGCACGGGGTCACGATTAACAATTTGATGCCGGGTATTCATGCAACGGATAGAGCGATAATGCTGGACCAATCGGCGGCAAGCGGCGAAGGCTTGACGGAAGAAGATGTTCGAAAGCGTAGGCAGGAATCGATTCCGGCGAAACGCTACGGTACAGTCGACGAATTCGGAGCCGCTTGCGCATTTCTTTGCTCAAAGTACGCCGGCTACATAGTTGGCCAAAATATTCTTTTGGACGGGGGCGCGACGAACGCGACTATCTAGCAATGCCGCTTGCTAGCCAACTTGTGCTGATCTGCTGAAATCCTTTGCATTGTCGCCGGAAAACCGTCGAATGTAGTTGCGGCGCAACGCCAAACGATAAAGCGAAATTCGATGGACGCAACGAATATCGCCGGCGCGCGAAGGCGTTCAGCGATATTTCGGTTGCAACCGGCAGGCAGTTCGACCCATTCGGCGTGTGAATTGGCTCAATTCGCGCAAGCGCCTTGGCTCGTTGCGCCTTGCAGCGCCGATTGTGCCTTGCTAACGAATCATTGGTCTTAGAACAATTCGGAATCGTGATGGCGGCATGAGAAACGACGCGACTGCTGCGCCAAGGCTCAAAGTACATTCCATTTCCCGCAGACTCGGCGGCCGGGAAGTTGTTTCCGATGTCTCGATGGAAATTGCGCCCGGCCAGATCTCGTGCCTTCTCGGACCTTCGGGCTGCGGTAAATCAACAACGCTGCGCATTATCGCGGGATTGGACCGCCAGGACGGCGGAGAAGTCTCGATCCGGGGACAACCGGTTTCGAACGACAGGATTCACCTGCCGCCCGAACGTCGCTCCGTAGGAATGATGTTTCAAGATTTCGCGCTGTTTCCGTTTCTAACCGTAAGGGGAAACGTTGCGTTCGGATTGAACAAAAGCGAGCGCAAAGGCGAAGCGCGAGTGTCGGAACTATTGGCGAAGGTAGCGATGGAAAATTTCCGCGACAAATTTCCTCACGAACTATCGGGCGGCGAACAGCAGCGCGCGGCTCTGGCGCGCGCGCTCGCGCCTAAACCGGGAATTCTTCTGATGGACGAGCCGTTTTCGAGCCTCGACAACCGACTCCGGGACGGAATACGCGACGAAACGATTGCCGTATTGAAAGAGGAAAAGACTGCGGTTCTCCTCGTAACGCACGAACCCCAGGAAGCCATGCGCATGGGCGACGAAATCCTTTTGATGAGGGAAGGGAAGATCATTCAGAGAGGCGCGCCTTACGCTATGTACAACAGTCCGGTGGATCGCGAAGCGGCATCGTTCTTTTCCGAAATAAACCTTATTCGCGGAAATGTTAAGAATGCTCTTGTGCAAACTCCTTTCGGCCAATTTCTTGCTCCCGGAATTTCCGACGGCGCGGATGTTGAAATCGTAATTCGACCGCAGCATCTACGCATCGATTTCGACCGCAACGGCGCCGGACCGAACCCTACTCCCCAAGATGGGGTGCCCGCGCGTGGAGTGGTCGAGCGCGTTCGATTCATAGGCGATTCAAGCCTGGTGGAACTCAGGATGGATTTCGACCATTCGGTACTTAAGGCAGCCGTCCCCGCGGTTTTCATGCCTCGGGCGGGAACGCCTTTTTGGGTGAGCATGCGCAGAGACCGATGCTATGTCTTTCCTTGCGCTGGCCGTGGCCGGGTGCACGATCCGCTTTCGACGACTTATCCGATAATTGATACGGTAAACTGACGACCGATGGTTTTCGTCCTTCGAGTGCCGCTTGTCGAAAATGCGAAATGTTTCGAAACTTCCGAGAGAGCGACACCTGAAAAAAGCGCCCAATCGTTTTGCGCGTAAATTTACCGGTGTATATGAGGCGCAGGTATTAAATTCTCGGCAAAGCAGTGCTATATAAGGGTTTGAAAGCGTGCGGACCAGTTAAAATGGCCGCCTGTGAAAAGGGAAGGGAATCGCTATGCTCAACAATATCGGCTTGCCAGGTCTTCTACTAATTGCGGTCGTCGTAATCGTGTTGTTCGGTCGCGGGAAAATTTCGGCGATCATGGGAGAGGTAGGAAAAGGCATTACAGCTTTCAAGAAAGGCGTGACCGACGGCAAGGCGGAACTCGAAGCGGCCGCAGCCGAAGAGGCGCGAGATGTAACTCCCAAGCAGGAAAGCAAAGAAACCTGAACGGAGAAACAGCGCGGTCATGTTTGATATAGGATGGAGCGAACTTCTTATAATCGGCATCGTCGCGCTGATCGTGGTAGGTCCCAAAGACCTGCCGGGCATGTTTCGTGCGCTTGGCCGGTTCACCGGCAAAATGAGAGGAATGGCGCGAGAATTTCAACGGGCCATGAATCAGGCGGCGGACGAAAGCGGCGTTAAAGACATCGCCAAAGATATCAAGATAGCGGCGTCGCCCAAGAAATTCGGGCTGGACTCAGTCAGGTCGGCGGCCAAGGAATTTCAGCAAGGCTTGACAACCGGCGACAGCTCGTCGCCCAAAAACGTGCCAAACCCGTCGGACGCGAGCGCGAGTACCCGAGACCGAAAAGGCGACGATCCAATTCCGGAGACTCCTGCCGCTGATTCGGCATCTGCCGCGGCTCAGGCCGAGACGGAAATCCCAGCGAGCAATGTTCCAAATCCGCTCGATATTGCGCCGTCCGAATATGAAGCGGATTCGGACGATGAGCCTTCGGCTAGCGCCGCGAACGCAGGCGCAACCGACTCGGAAACCGCCGACAAAGCCCGGAAGGCCAAGTCCGATTCATGAGCGAAGATGAAATCGAGGACACTCGCGCGCCGCTAGTCGAACACCTCGCCGAACTTAGAAATCGATTAATCCATTCAATCGTAGCCTTTCTAATCGGAATGGTGCTCTGCTTTTTCGTTTGGAATCCGATCTTCAATTTTCTCACTCAGCCGATCTGCGCTGAACTTGTCGACCGCGGCCAGGAGTGCGGCCTCATTCTAATCAAGCTACAGGAAGGGTTTTTCGTAGCGATCCGGATATCCTTGATGGGCGGATTCATACTAGCATTTCCCTATATCGGCATGCAGATGTGGCGATTCGTCGCACCGGGACTTTACAAGAACGAAAAGAGAGCCTTCCTTCCGTTTCTTTTCGCTTCGCCCGCAATGTTCTTTGCCGGCGCGGCGTTTGCGTTCTACATTGTTATTCCGCTGGCTTTCGATTTCTTCCTCGGATTTCAGCAGCAGGGTTCGCTACTTGGCGGCGAGGAATCCGGCGGAGGCGACGCCTTGGCCCAGGCCGGAATTACGTTCCAGGGCTCGGTCGCGGAATATTTGACCCTCACGATTAAATTTATTCTGGCATTCGGGCTGTGTTTCCAGCTGCCCGTACTGCTTACGCTTATGGGAAAGGCGGGGCTTGTTTCGGCCGAAGGCTTGTCGCAAGTCCGCAAATACGCAGTTGTCGGCATTCTCGTTCTCGCGGCGATTGTTACGCCTCCCGACGTCATTACGCAGGTGATATTGTTCACGGTCGTATACGGGCTGTACGAGGTTTCCATTTGGCTTGTTCGGCGCGTCGAGAAGAAGCGCAATCAAGAATTGCGCGAACAGGGATTGATATTTGACGATGAGGACGAGAGTGGTGCGGAAAAGGGTTCATGAAAAAAATAGAGAGCTATCTGGCCCGAATTGCGAATTCGCTGGAGCGACTAAGCCCGAATCCGGGTTCGGATCCGGACTTCTCGCGCTCCGAAGCATTTGTTTGGAGTGGGGATTCCAGGCGCCTGGAACCGGTTCAAGATGTTAATCGAATAGATATCTCTTTGCTCGTGGGCATTGATCGAGCTCGCGACACGCTTTTGGAGAACACTTCAAACTTTGCTCAAGGATACCATGCGAACAACGCGCTCCTTTGGGGAGCCAGAGGAATGGGAAAGTCATCTCTGGTCAAATCGGTGCACGGATCCATTTTCAATGATTATCCGTGCTTGAAATTGGTTGAAATCCATCGCGACGATCTTTCGACGATAGGCTCGCTTCTTTGGCATCTGCGCTGCAGCTCCGCTCACAGGATTATTCTCTATTGCGACGATCTATCGTTTTCGCATGACGATTCCCACTATAAGTCGCTCAAGGCCGTGCTTGACGGCGGCGTCGAAGGTCGCCCGGCAAATGTCGTGTTCTACGCCACGTCTAACCGGCGCCATCTAATGCCAAGAGACATGATCGAAAACGAGCGTTCCACTGCTATAAACCCTTCGGAAGCAGTCGACGAGAAAGTATCTCTTTCGGACCGATTCGGGCTCTGGCTCGGTTTCCATCCGTGCAGCCAGAATGACTACCTTGAAATGGTGCTTCGCTACTGCAAGAGATACGGAGTCGAGTTCGACGAAGAGTGGCTGCAATCTCAGGCAATCGAGTGGCAGCAGACCCGAGGCGCACGTTCCGGACGCGTCGCGTGGCAGTTCTTTGTTGATCTGGCGGGCAAGCAGGGGATCTCGCCTTGACACAAAGTTGACGCGCGAAGAAGCTTGATGCCGAACGGCCTTGAAAATAAGACCGGGGCGATTCAGGCAGGACATTTCGAATGCGCAACCGAAATTGCCTGCCGGAATGCTTCACGTTCGATTCGGCAATAGCGGGCCGATCGGCGAATATCGACCCGGCGCGCTAGGTCGCTGCTTGGAAATCGAAATCGTGCATATCTGCGATTTAGTATATGTTCATCCTCGTCCGACAAATGGCATTTTCGTCGCCATGATGGTCATAAACAGGATATTTGCTGTCAAGGGCAAGCTTGCCAGGTAGGCTACGGCCTCGCCGCAATGCTTAACGTCGAACACCGGCTCCGGAGCGATGCTGCCGTCCGCCTGCAGCGCGCCGCTGCCGAATCCTTGCGTAAGCGCTGTTCCGGCATTGCCGATGTCGATTTGACTGCAGCATATGTCATGAGGCCTGCCGTCGAGGGCTATGCTCTTCGTTAGCCCCGAAATCGCGTGTTTTGAGGACGTATAGGCCGTACTGTTGGCTCGAGGAGCAGTTGCCGAAATAGAGCCGTTGTTGACAATGCGTCCGCCCTTCGGCAATTGCCGCTTCATAATTCCGAACGCTTTTCGCGCGCACAGAAATGACCCGGTCAGATTGACGTCGATGCACTTGCGCCAGTCGGCTATCTTGAGTTCATCCAATTGGACCGAGGGAGTTCCTATACCGGCATTGTTGAAAAGCAAATCCAATCTGCCGAGTTTTTCAGTCACTAGTTCGAAGGCCGCGTCGACAGATTTCTCGTCGGTGACGTCGGTAGGACACACGAGAAAGCGGTCAGCACTGCCTGACAACGCGGCGGTTTCAACTAAGTTGCCGCGATTGCGTCCAACAAGCACTACCTGAAATCCGCAAGTGTGCAATGCTAGAGCTGCGGCTCGGCCGATACCCGATCCAGCTCCCGTAATCAAAGCGACTTTCCTATTTTCCATTCTTTTCTCCGGATCGAGAGGACTGCTTTTTTGAGCAATCCGATTTCGAGGCGACATTCTGATCATAAAACAAGACGGCGCCGAAACTGGCATCCCGCGACCTGGTCTTCAGCCGCGCCTGTTCGGTTTCATATCGCTTGCAGCGGACGAAGACAAAGAACGTTTAGTTGGCAACAATATTCACGCGTATCCTTCCCGCGCCAGCGGCGCCGTTCGCGATTCCATTTGAGATCCCGCGATCCAGGTCGAGCGCTTCTTGGTCTCCCAACCGAGAAAGACGTTGATGCGTCGGCTTCCTTTGAACGATTCAACGGCCATCTTCAGGATTAACACTTCAATCGATTCCGAAATCGATAAGCCAAGTGTTCCAAATTCAAAGTCCGAGATATCTTCTGCGCCAATCTCCCTCTGGAAATAATTCGCGGCGGCAAGCGAGGGCAAGGCTGTTGACCCCGAAGTTAGCCGTGAGGTCGGCGCAACCGTAAAAGTATGACGCGAGTCATATCCCAACTAAATATAAGATTCTGGATCCACGCTATTTGCGCCAATTCTAACTTCGAAATGCACGTACGGCGGTTCGCCGCCCGCCGATTTTCCGATGGATTGTCCACGCAGAACCGAATCGTTCTGGTTCATATCGGTTTGCTCGAGATTCGAATAAACTGTGTACAAGTCATTCTCGTGCCGAAGCAGCAGAATGATGGTGTTATCTGTCGCTCGCGTGACTAGCGCCACCGTTCCGTTGTCTGCTGCGCGAACCGACGTGCCGGGCAGCGCCGCGATATCTATTCCCTCGTTTCCTCCTGCTCCCGTATAACTGTTTAATTTTTCGCCGTTGACCGGGATGAGCAATTTCGGTTCGTTTCCGGCCTCGGTCCTGTATTGATCCAGCTGAGGCGAAGGAGGCAATGCAGCGTCCAGAGAATAATCTGGCAATGGATCGGTCGCGATGGACGGAATCGGAGTATCGACGGAATCGTCCGATAATGCCGCGACTTGCGCCGTGGAATTGCGCGCCAATGGAATCAATAGGATTTGATCTTCCCGAACTTCGAACCCGGGGCCAAGATTGTTCCATTCTGCGACTATGCGGGCCGAAACCCCGAAACTGCGCGCAATGGAAAATGCAGTGTCGCCGCGTTGAACCCTATAGCGAATTTGCTCAATCGGAACTGGGCTACTCGAGGCCGCATCCTCCGCATTGGATACGGATGCAGTTGCCGAGGAATCCGGTAAAACTATGACTTCCCCGGCCCTTAGCGGTTCGAATGGGTGCTTTCCATTCATGCGCGAAAGCTCACCGGCATCGATGCCGAATCGCCGCGCTATGGACGTAACCGAGTCGCCCGCCTCGGCAAGCGTGAATCGGTTTCGGCCACTCGATACGATTCCGCCAGCTTCGCGTGAATCCGTTGCCTTGTCCAGGGGAGTCTCAGTAAGTCCGCCGGTCGAGATTCTTTCTCGCCGGATGTCAATGTTTCCGCACGAGGCAATTGCTAATATAAGTGCGATTGCCGCAATCGTTTTGTAGATCGCGGGTTCGGAAATTCGGTCGCATCGATCTACGAGCAAATCCATTCCAAAGGCTTTAGTTTCAATCATGAGCTATGCCTTCCAATAAAGGCACGAACCTGACACCGCACAAGTCCGTATACTCAATTTCTTTTCCGGTTTTTACTGCCTTAACCAATTGCTGGGCGCGGTCAGCGGATTCCACCGGCATAACGAGAATGCCCCCGTCCGCTAGCTGATCGAGCAACGACGCCGGAATATCGTCGTGTGCGGCCGTTACCATGATCCTGTCAAAAGGAGCCGCCTCCGGTAATCCCATCATTCCGTCTGCGACCGCCAGAGTCACATTTTCACGTTTGAGGCCGTCGATGATCTTCGCTCGGGCGTCCGCCGCTAGCCGGGGATGCCGTTCCAGCGAGAATACCCGCTTAGCGAGCTTGGATAGAATAGCCGCCTGGTAGCCGGAACCGGTTCCGATTTCCAAAACCCTGTGGCTTGAATCGATTTGGAGAGCCTGAGTCATTATACCGACAATCGTCGGCTGACTAATCGTTTGGCCGCAAGGGATGGGAAGCGGAATGTCCAAATAAGCGCGAGAGGCGAATGTCGCGGGCACGAAATCAAGGCGGTCGATTTGATTCATGGCTGCGAGCACTCGAGAATCAGTCACGCCGTTTCGCCGGACTTCCTCTTCCAGCCGCAATTTCGCTTTGGTGTCATTCATACTTCGAATCTGCTGCGCAGGCCTTCCAGGGCATCGTGCGCGGTTAGGTCGGCGCGCATCGGCGTCACGGAAATAAATCCGCCCATGTTCGCCCCAACGTCGGTTTCAGGTTCCGGGGCCGCCAATTGGTTGCTTCCGGTTATGTAAAGGTATTTTCGATTGCTCGGCGACAAATGGGGCTTGACTTTGAACCCGCCGTTGATTCGATACCCTTGGCGCGTAATGCGCGTCCCCTTGACGAAAGAGGCGCTACAGGGAGGAAAATTGACGTTTATGAATTGCCCGTATTCGCCATCGTGCCATTCCGCCTTGTCGACCAACGCGCTAACCACGTCCAGCCCGTGAAACCTCGATGCTTCGAAGGGATCTGCGAGATTCGTGTTTCCTTGGCCGAAGTACTGGGAAAGAGCGATGGCCTTGAATCCGTGCAGCGCAGCTTCCAGCGCCGCGCCGACGGTTCCGGAATAAACCGCGTTTTCTCCGGCGTTGTTCCCGCGATTGATCCCCGAAAGCACTAAATCGGGAGGCTTCCCCTCCATTACGTCGAACAAACCGGCCAAAACGCAGTCGGCGGGAGTGCCTTCAACCGCGAAAACGCGAGGCGCCACTCTGGAAATCATTACCGGATTCATGAATGAAATGCAGTGAGACGCCCCCGACTTTTCGGTTAAGGGCGCGACGGTCCAGACTTCGCCGTTCTCGCCCGCGAACTCGGTCGCGATTCCCATTAGGATTTTGAGCCCCGGAGCATGGACGCCATCGTCGTTTGTTACCAGAATTCGCATGGAGGGAGGATTCTCGCTTGCCGTCGACCGCACTGCTATGTGGCGGTACTCTCTTTGTTGTTGGTCGTCATCGGCAGAATTTCGATTGTAATCATGCGAAATCGCCGGATGGAAGAATTGCTCGCTTGCCGCCGAGATAGGAAGCCAGCGAGCTCGGAAGCTGCACGCTACCGTCCGCCCGCTGTCCGTTCTCCAGAACGGCAATCAAAGTACGTCCGACTGCTAGCCCCGAACCGTTCAGCGTATGCACGAATTCCACCGGACCGCCGGATGCCGGGCGAAAACGGGCATTCATCCGTCGAGCCTGAAAGTCGCCGCATACAGAGACCGAGCTGATCTCGCGGTACGCGCCTTGGCCGGGAAGCCACACTTCGACATCATGAGTCTTCATGGCGCTGAACCCCATGTCCCCTGTGCAAAGTACAACGGTTCTGTAAGGGATTTCCAGCCTTTCGAGAATCGATTCCGCGCAACGGGTCATTCTGCTCAATTCGGCTTTGCTTTCGTCAGGTGTCGTAACTGACACCATTTCAACTTTCTCGAATTGGTGCTGGCGCAGCATTCCCGCTGTGTCGCGACCGGCGGCACCGGCCTCGGAACGGAAGCACTGGGTGTGCGCGCAAAACCGCCTCGGCAAATAGCTTTCATCGACAATGCGTCCGCCGACTATGTTTGTCAGCGGAACTTCCGCTGTCGGCACCAACCAATGTCCTTCCGTTGTTCGATACGAGTCATGCGCGAATTTAGGTAGCTGCCCGGTTCCGACCATCGTTTCCTCGCGAACGAGAACTGGCACCCAAACTTCTGTCAGCCCGTTTTCTTCGACCTGGATGTCGATCATGAATTGAGCGAGCGCGCGGTGAAGCTTTGCGATAGCGCCCGAAAGAAGCATGAATCTGGTTCCGGATAACTTGGCGGCGGTTTCCAAATCCATGCCTTTGCGCACAGCTAGGATTTCGTGGTGCGGTGCCGGTTCGAAATCTAGCGTTCGAGGTTTGCCCCAGCTCCTGATTTCGAGATTGCTCGATTCGTCATCCCCGTCAGGAACATCGCTCGCCGGCAAATTGGGTATGCCGAGGAGAAATTCCTCCAGTTCGGCATTCGCAGCGGATGCTTCGTCTTCCAGAGTGGATATTTCAGCACGTTTACCGGCAACGACCGAGCGCAGTCGCTCGAATTCCGCTTGGTCGCCTATTGATTTCGCTTTGCCTATTGCCGACGAGGCGGCATTTCTTTCGGCCTGAGCGATTTCGGCGCTGCGAATTTTCTTTCGCCGCTCGGTGTCGATTTTCAAAACAGCCCGAGCAACCGGTTCGAATCCACGTCGCGCGAGGGCGGAATCAAATTCTTTCGGACGATCTCTAATACGTCGTATGTCGTGCACGGGCGAATCCCATACCCTATTGCTGCCGAACGCCTATATGCATTATGAGCGCGGAAGATTGAACCGCTCAAAGCGTAGCGATGGCACGGGAGAATAAAATTTTTCTTGTGTTGCGCCGATATTGCGGTTTCAGCTGGAAGGTTGTCGGTCATTGGTAAACTACAAGGTTGCCGGCGAGGCATATTCGCGTCCCGCGGCCTGTAGTCGTTTCCGATCTTGAGCACTCATGCGAACGCCTTGCATTGGCAGCGAGTCGAGAGTAGGGTTCCGCGCTTCAAGGAGCGGTCGCACGCGCGATCGCAAATCGCGAGGGTCATAAATGTTGGTCAATCCAGCTTATGCGCAGACGGGCGGAGCCGGTTTCGGTTTGGCCAATATACTTCCCCTAGTACTAATATTCGTGATCATGTACTTTTTGCTGATTCGGCCGCAGCAGAGAAAAGCGAAAATGCACCGAGAAATGGTCGCAAATTTGCGCCGGGGAGATCAAGTCGTAACCCAAGGCGGTGTGATTGGCAAAATTGCAAAGGTCAAAGACGAAAACGAAGTCGAGGTCGAGATTGCGGAAAGCGTGCGAATCAGAGTCGTCCGGTCAACTATTTCGCAGGTATTGAACAAGACCGAGCCCACCTCCTGAACGATTCGCTACGTTAGGCGATTTTTGGCATGCTGCAATTTGCGCTCTGGAAAAAAATTCTTGTTTGGGGATTGTGCGCCGCCGGAATCGTGGCCGCGCTGCCCAACGGGTTTTACAGCCGCGTGGAACGCCACAACGACGCTGTCCGATCGCTTGATATCGGCGAGCCACGTACACCCCAGCTGGAAAGCGAATTATACGCATGGCCGGCTTGGCTTCCCTCGAAGATCGTAAATCTAGGTCTAGACCTTCGCGGAGGCGCGCACCTGCTAGCCGAAGTCGAAGTCAACGACGTTTACGCCGAGCGTATGGACGGCATGTGGCCGGACATACGCGATGCGTTGCGAACGCGACGCGATTCAATCGGCACAATCCGGCGGCAGCCCGCTGAACCGAGCGAATTGGTCGTTCGAGTTTCGCGGCCGGAGAACATCTCCGTTGCCGTAGAGGCGGTGCGCGCTCTGGCTAGGCCGCTTGTTTCCCTGACAGGCGCCGGAGGCAGCGACATTGAGGCAGAGGCGGTGGGCGACACCGTGGTCGTTAGGCTGTCGGATGCCGAAATCGCGGCGACGGATGAACGCACATTGCGGCAGTCGCTCGAAATCATCAGGCGACGCATAGATGAAGTCGGCACGAGAGAGCCTACTATCCAAAGACAGGGCAGCAAGAGAATTTTAATCCAGGTTCCCGGGATCGGTTCAGCAGAAGAACTCAAGGAAATCATTGGAACAACGGCGAGGCTTACCTTTCATCCGGTCGTTACGAGAACGACCAATCGGGACTCGACGATCGGTCCAAGAGAAATCCTGCTCCCTTCTCTTGACGAGCCGGGCCAATTCTACGTTCTGGAGAAAACTCCCGTTGTGGGCGGCGAAGATCTGACCGACGCGCAGCCGGGATTCGACCAGAACGGATTGCCCGCGGTTACCTTTCGATTCAATCCTTCAGGCGCTCGCAGGTTTGGCGACTACACCGCTGCCAACATTGGCTCCCCGTTCGCAATCGTTCTCGACGGCGAGGTTGTATCGGCTCCTGTTATCCAGGCTCACATATCGGGCGGTTCCGGAATCATCACAGGTAGATTCACTGTAGAAGAGTCTACTCAACTAGCGATCCTGCTGCGCGCAGGCGCGCTTCCGGCGCGGATGACATTCTTGGAGGAAAGGACCGTCGGACCGGAACTGGGCCAAGACTCAATTGACGCCGGCAGAATCGCTTGCGTTCTGGCATTCGGGGCCGTCCTTGTCTTCATGACCGCAAGCTACGGGCTTTTCGGGGTCTTCGCCAATGCTGCCCTCATCCTGAACATGGCTCTGATTTTCGGACTGCTTTCGGTGATCGGCGCAACGCTTACGTTGCCTGGTATTGCCGGAATCGTTCTAACGATCGGAATGGCGGTTGATGCCAACGTACTGGTTTTCGAACGAATACGCGAAGAAATGAAATCCGCAAAGGGTCCGGCCAAAGCGATCGAACTCGGCTACGAGCGTGCGCTGTCGGCAATTCTAGACGCTAATTTCACAACGCTGATCGCAGCAGTGATATTATTTGCAATGGGATCCGGACCGGTCAGAGGGTTTTCTGTCACACTTGGCATAGGCATCGTAACCTCGGTCTTCACCGCCGTGTTTGTCACTAGGCTGATGATCGCGACATGGTTTGCTTGGCGGCGTCCCAAGACTGTGATGGTATAGAGCCATGGCGCTTAGGCTGAAAATCGTTCCGTCGAAAACTGACTGGGATTTTTTCCGCTTTGCGAAAGCGGCGGTCGGAGGTTCGGCCGTACTGCTGCTTGCGTCCGTCGCTCTTGTCGCGTTCGTCGGCCTGAATTTCGGAATCGACTTTCGCGGCGGCACAACGATTCGAACGGAAAGTGCGCTGCCCGTGAACGTCGGCGAATACCGCTCGACACTGAACAGGCTGGATCTTGGCGACATTTCGATTTCGGAGGTGTTCGACCCGACTTTTGGCGACGACGAAAACGTAGCCATGATCCGCATAGAAGCTCAGGAAGGCGACGAGTCGGTATCGGTTGAGACAGTGAGAGCGGTTGAGGAGGCTTTGCGCGGCATTGACCCCGATATGAAGTTCCCGCTAGTCGAGAGCGTCGGTCCAAAGGTTTCAGGAGAACTTATCCAAAAGGCGATAATCGCCGTTTTGCTGGCGATTTGCGCTGTCCTTTTCTACATCTGGGTTAGATTTGAGTGGCAGTTCTCACTTGGAGCGGTCGCGGCACTCATTCACGATGTAGTGCTAACGCTAGGCATATTTGCCATTCTCGGTATAAAATTCGATTTAGCCATAATTGCCGCAATTCTAACGATTGTCGGCTATTCCCTCAACGATACGGTCGTTGTTTTCGATAGGGTGCGGGAAAACCTAAGAAAATTCAGCGGGCGGCCTCTTTCGAACGTTCTAAACCTTTCAATCAACGAAACGCTCTCGCGCACGGTTATGACCTCGGCAACGACGCTAATCGCGCTTATCGCGCTTTACGTGTTCGGCGGCGACGTAATTCGAGGCTTTGTCTTTGCCATGATCTGGGGAGTTATTGTAGGAACCTATTCTTCCGTATTCATCGCTACGAACATACTATTGAGGCTCGGCGTCAAGCGAGACTGGTCCAAGCCGGACGGCGGGACCGGCACGCGATTTTCCGCCGGCGATAAGTGATCGATTTTTTTGCTCCCGCGCTGGCAATCGATGGATTGATTTGGATCGTCGCCGGTAGTTTTCTGGCTGGCTTGGCGCGCGGGTTTTCCGGTTTCGGCACGGCGATGATCTATCTGCCCTTTGCCGCCTCCGTACTGCCTCCAGTGTGGGCATTGACGGCATTGATCGTCATGGATCTGATTGCGCCGCTGTTTCTCATTCCCAGAGCTTTGCGAGATGGACATCCCCCGGACATTCTAAGACTGGCCGGCGGTTCGCTTGTCGGCGTTCCGCTAGGCGTTGCCATGTTATTGGTCATGGCAACCGATTTTTTTCGCTACGCGGTTTCGTCGGTAGCTCTACTGCTTTTGGTGGCCCTTGTCCTCGGCCTTCGATACAGGGGCGTACTTACCCGCGCCATGGTTTACGGAACTGGATGCCTGGGCGGACTTCTTGCCGGATCCATAGGCATTCCGGGTCCGCCCGTCATTATGCTTTACATGGCAAGCACGCTGCCCGCGGCTGCCATTCGAGCGAACAATACCGTTTATCTCGTTTTGGCGGACCTTCAAATTCTCGGTGTATTTGCGATACGAGGGCTTCTCGAATCGGTTCCTGTAGCAATCGGCATCATGGCAACCGTGCCGTACGCCACGGGAATCGGAATCGGCGCACTATTGTTCGATCCGGAACGCGAGCTTGTTTATCGCCGGATTGCCTACGCCATGATTGCGCTGTCTGCTGTTTCGGGTCTGCCATTTTTTGACTGAAAACGGATAAATTGTCTGCATGGACTGTCATGTGCCGGCAAAGCAACCTTCGGCGAGTTCCAGCCCGGCCCCGCCGCTTAACCAGACGCATTGCGAGCGATCCATTCGTAAATTTCGAATGCAACGCCGCTCCGAGCGGAGGATTCTGATTTCCTTTAAACGTATATCGCCGCTTCGCTATTCCCGGTTCCCCTTGGTCGGAACCGCTGGGAAGACCGTGCCTGCCAAAAGAAATCTTTTTCGCCGCGCCGAAACGCTTCGGCATTGCGATGAAAACTTTGTCGGCTGCTTCCGCTTGCCGAGAGCTCATTGGTCTGGAAAGGGTCTTCGGCAAATCGAGATTATGCGAAGTCCTGCCCTTGCCGATTGCTGGTCGCAACGACGGTTGCGTTGGCACGGGCGCATCCGCTATGAAAAGGCGCAAGCGGGGCTGTGTCGTGAATCGCCACTCCCAAGAGAATCGTTCTTAGAAATCAAATGAGGCAAAACAGATGGCTTTTGAATTACCCGATCTTCCCTATGCTCATGATGCTCTCGCCGAAAACGGAATGTCGAGAGAAACGCTTGAATTCCACCATGATCTTCACCACAAGGCCTATGTGGACAATGGAAACAAATTGATCGCCGGAACCGAATGGGAAGGCAAATCATTGGAGGACATCGTCGCAGGCTCCTACGAGAGCGGTTCCGTCGCCCAGAACGGCGTCTTTAACAACGCTTCCCAGCATTGGAATCATTGTCAATTTTGGGAAATGATGGGCCCGGGGAATTCTTCAATTCCTTCTGAACTGGAAGAAAAAATCAAGGATTCATTCGGTTCGACAGAGTCGTTCAAGGATCAGTTCGTCGCGGCAGGCGTCGGGCAATTCGGTTCGGGCTGGTGCTGGCTGGTCGCCGACTCTGACGGGTCGTTGAAAGTGACCAAAACTGAAAACGGCGTGAATCCACTTTGCTTCGGGCAGACGGCACTCCTTGGATGCGACATTTGGGAGCATTCCTACTACATAGATTTTCGAAACAAGCGCCCGGCGTATATTTCGAATTTCCTTGACAATCTCGTCAACTGGGAAAATGTCGCCCAGCGGCTTGGCTAGGACCATCCAAGGCTAGGCCATTACAACGACTATTCGATTCCAATCCGCAGTTGGCGGGCGAAGCGCATGCGATTCGAGCCCGCCGATTACGGGCGATTGCGTGTATCGCCGAGCGCAAGCTTGTCTCGAAGCCATCCAATCGATTCGGCAACCGATCCTAAAACCTCGAAGTAGGATAAAAGTTCGAATTCCGTGAATCCCTTTTCGACTACGCCGCCAAGCGCCCGGACCGTTAAATCCCAGTAGCCTCCGATATTGAGTAGGCCGACAGGTTTCGTGTGGAAGCCAAGGTGTCGCCAAGTGAGAATCTCGACGAATTCGTCGATAGTTCCGACTCCCCCCGGCAAAACGACAAATGCGTCGGAGTTCATAAACATAACGCTTTTTCTTTCGTGCATATTTTCGGTAACCACGAGGCTGTCTAGATCGTGCTTTGCAACTTCGAATTCGACTAATTGCTTGGGGATAACGCCAAAAGTCTTGCCGCCTGCGCATTGCGCGGCCCTCGCGACTTCGCCCATGAGTCCAATATCGCCAGCGCCGTAGACGAGTCGCCAGCCCTGTATCGCAAGTTCCGTTCCAAATTCCTTGGCGGCAATGGCATATTCGGGGTTGCGCCCGGTGCGCGAACCGCAGAATACGCAAATTGAATGCGTTTTGGCTTGCATTGACGGCATTTCCCATTTCGATAGATTGAGTATTTTTTCTAGTAGTTGTATATAGCCCGTATGAAAAGTGGTAATGATTGCGTATTCTGCGTGCCAAGGATACACGGGAACCCGCGTTTATGCCAAAAAAGTCGTCACACGTTCCGCGCATAACTGCCGCGATATTCACGGCTGCCGTCGTGCTGGGCCTTTTGGCAATATTCTTTGTCAACCGGGAAGTTCAGGAATCTCAAGTCGAGCCGGACGAGATATCCGAGAGCGGGCTTGAAGTCGAACCGGCAATTTCGGCCGGCGACGCCGACACAGCGTTAACGACAGATGCCGAAGAATTGGTCGACGACCAATCCGATTCAAGCGAGGCGGCTCCAAGCGTCGCGTCGCAGCGTATCGATGACGAGGAAACCGCGGATGCCCAATCCTTGGTCGAAAGCGATTCAGTTGACAGCATCGAACGGACAGCGGAATCATTCGCGTCCGCGCCTTCACTCGATGAATCTGGGTCGCAAGGCGAAGAGGTCGCGACTGGAATTAGCAAGCCGGAGTCAATGGATCGCCCGCCCGAGCCTATAGTTTCCATTGTCGCCGAGCCGCGTGTCGGGGAATCTGAAAATGTTGGCGATCTCGCCATTTCGGTTGATTCCGAAGACCCGCTAGCCGAGGGCCTTGCCGCGGTTCTGGTCGATCCGCCCGGCCTTTCGGAAGAGGAGGCGCCCGTCGAGTCTACGGAGGCCGAGAGGCCCGCGCCTCCGGTCGCCGTGGAGGCGGCCCCCGAACCCGCCGTCGCTCTCGCGCCCGCCGTTCCCGATGCCGGGGAGCCTCCGGCCGAGGGCCTTGCCGCGGCCCTGGTCGACCCGCCCGGCCTTTCGGAAGAGGAGGCGCCCGCGGAGGCTGCCGAGGCGGTGAAGCCCGCGCCTCCGGTCGCCGTGGAGGCGGCCCCCGATCCCGCCGGCGCTCTCGCGCCCGCCGTTCCCGATGCCGGGGATCCGCCGGCCGAGGGCCTTGCCGCGGCCCTGGTCGATCCGCCCGGCCTTGCGGAAGAGGAGGCGCTCGTCGAGGCTGCCGAGGCGGTAAAGCCCGCGCCTCCGGTCGCCGGGGAGGCTGCTCCCGAACCCGCCGTCGCTCTCGCGCCCGCCGTTCCCGATGCCGGGGAGCCTCCGTCCGAGGGCCTTGCCGCATTTCTGGTCGATCCGCCCGGCCTTTCGGAAGAGGAGGCGCCCGCGGAGGCTGCCGAGGCGGTGAAGCCCGCGCCTCCGGTCGCCGTGGAGGCGGCCCCCGATCCCGCCGGCGCTCTCGCGCCCGCCGTTCCCGATGCCGGGGATCCGCCGGCCGAGGGCCTTGCCGCGGCCCTGGTCGCTCCGTCGGGCATTTTGGAAGAGGAGGTGCCCGTCGAGTCTGCGGAGGCCGAGAGGCCCGCGCCTCCGGTTGCCGGGGAGGCTGCCCCCGATCCAGCCGGCGCTCTCGCGCCCGCCGTTCCCGATACCGGGGATCCGCCGTCCGAAGGCCTTGCCGCGGCCCTGGTCGATCCGCCCGGCCATGCGGAAGAGGAGGCGCCCGTCGAGGCTGGCGAGGCGGTGAAGCCCGCGCCTCCGGTTGCCGGGGAGGCGGCCTCCGATCCCGCCGGCGCTTTCGCGTCCGCCGTTCCCGGTGCCGGGGAGCCTCCGACCGAGGACCTGTCCGCGGTACTGGTCGATCCGCCCGGCCTTTCGGAAGAGGATCCGCCCGCGGAGGCTGCCGAGGCGGTGAAGCCCGCGCCTCCGGTGGCCGGGGAGGCTGCTCCCGAACCCGCCGTCGCTCTCGCGCCCGCCGTTCCCGATGCCGGGGAGCCTCCGTCCGAGGGCCTTGCCGCGGCCCTGGTCGATCCGCCCGGCCATGCGGAAGAGGAGGCGCCCGTCGAGGCTGGCGAGGCGGTGAAGCCCGCGCCTCCG
>JAPPFL010000019.1 GCA_028823855.1 Albidovulum sp. | reverse complement strand
TGTGCCGTCCCCGCCATTGTGGCACAAGAAATTCCTTAAAGCAACAGTATTGCGCCTAAAGCCGGTCGTCGAGGCTGGGAAAGCCTTAGGAGAATCGCGAAATGTCGCGGCTGCACGCGAGGGACCGCGACAATCCTAACGACCCCATTGGGGCCGGCGCGCGTAGCGCGCCTTGACCGCGGGGTCCAGTTCGACGGGCGCGTCGAGCGCGGCGACAAAGTCGTTCCGAGCCTCATCGTCGAGCGCGATGATGGGACGCTCGTTCAGGACCTCGATCGCCGCCGCATCGCTCGACCGAAGCACCGTAAGTGGCAAAACTGGGACGTAGCGATTTGTCTGAAATTTGCTGGATTCAGCCTGCGCCCGGTGGATCGGAGGCGCGGTATTCGACGCCGGTTCCAAGATCCGACTCCACCGGATCGCCGGCGAACAGATCCTTCCACCGCCTCGGCGCGGGCTCGCCGACGCGCGACGACGGGTGGACCGAGACCCTCCGGAGCACGTCCTCGAGGCAGGCGCGCGGGTCGACGCCCTGCAGCCGGCAGGTAGCGACCGGGCTCTGGACGATCCCGACCGCCACCGCGCCGACCTCCGTCCAGCAGAAGAGCCAGTTCTTCCGGCCGAGCGGCAGAACCAGCAGCCCGCGCTCCGGATGGTTCGTGTCGATCGGGACCTCGGTGTCGGACAGCCACGCCTCCAGCTGGCCCCGCCGGTTCCGGGCATAGTTCAGCACCTCCGCGATCGGGCTCTTCGGCAGGTGGCGCGGCTCGCCAAGGCGCTGGACCATCCGGAGGACCGCGACTCGGCGGCGTCCGCCATAAGGGGCCTGATCGAGCGCATCGTGCTCTCCCTGAGCGAGAGATGGGCCGTGATCGACGCCGTGCTGCACGGCGATCTCGGGTCCATCCTCGAATGGGCCGGAAACGGGCGCGAAAACACAAGGACCGACATTCGATCGAGGTACCAGTCTGAGCCGAAGTAACATCTTGATTTTCAGCCAAGAACTGGCGCAGTGGCGCCTTTCGTGCGCCAAGCTGTTCTGATCATACCGGGAGCGCCCATGCTGATCCAGCGCTGCGGGACACTGATACACCGACAGCCGTAGCGGCCATTCTGACCGGTCAACTCGACCATATCAGCGACTATGCGGTCCTCGCCGTCACGGCTGCGTGGGATCTCGCGCTGGGTCGAGCGGTGCAGGCCAAGCACCCGGCAGGCTCCCCGCTCCCTGATCCTCAGCCGGCCACGGACATGACCGATTCACTGGCGACGTCGCGAGGAACTCAGAAGTTTCGGGGACGGGCACCGACCATGATTCGATCACGTGTGCCGTTCCATAGTGAGCGATGCGGCTGGAGTACCTCGCGCTTCCGAAAAAGCGGTCAATCTCAAATCAGCGGCTCTGCGGGAAACCAGGGTGCCCGCATACGGTACAATGGCAGGATTCCCGGCTTTCCATATTCGAGGTGCGCGCGCTGTACGTTGTGGCGGCCCCTGGCGGCAGTTAACGACCGGCGCCCGCCGGTCATGCGCCGTGCCGGAAGCGGTTCATTTGCATTGGCGCCCGAGCGCCGGGAGGCAGGCCAGCTCCCGGAGAGGGAAGCGGCCGACCCCATTCTGAAGCACCGTCATGTGCACCTGCATCAGACAGGTCTTTACTTGCCGCGCTTCTTCCGTAAGGGGAACCAGGTCGTGCAATTCAATCCATTCCCCGGAAGAGACTGTCTTTTCACCAGGCACTGCGGCTTGAATCACTGCCATATCGTAAGCATCCGCAGCAAACGGTATCGACGACGGCTCGCTGAAATCGACTTTGTGTCCCAGAGAGCCATGGATGACCAGATTGCGTGTCGGCCAATTTTCCAGTAGCCAAGTGTGTAGATTCCCGCCCGGAACGGTGCTTGTGACCAGTTTTTGAAAGTTCTGCCGAGGCAGGCGCTTTCGCCGTTCTTGGAGGGTTTGCGTGTCTCGCAGTCGAAATTCATTCTCTCCGACTCGCATCAACCAAAGAGTGCGGATATCCCTTTCTATGTTTGCCCAGGCCAATTGAAATCCGCCGAGTATCCGGGCGGTCCATTCGTCTCGCTCTTCGAGCTGTCGCACTTGTTCTTCGAAATCAAGCATCGTCATCCAAACCCTTATTCGTCATCATGCGCGCCCGCCCGTCATGTGCCGTGGCGGAGGCGGGCGGTCGCGCCGCATGCCGCGAGCTGCCCCGGGCTTACCCTCACGGAGGCTGTTACTTTCCCATGTCCCAATCCTGCCTCGAAGCCTTCATCAATGAGGCCCAGTCGTCGGGCGGACCTCCCTGCGCGAGCATCCTGGCGAAGATTGTTTACGGATCGGTTCTGCTCCCCGACGAGCGCAGCGTGGATCGGTCATTGACCCAGGCGTAGACGATCACCCTCGCGCGGGCATCGTAGCGAAAGAACAACCGGAAACGCCTGCCGATCCGGGCGCGCCGCCAATGGCGGTAGCGCGTTCCGAGCGTACCGCCCTGGCGGTACTCTTCTCGGGAGGGATCCTGCGGTATGACCTCCAGCATCAGCCGGCCCAACGCATGGAACAGCTTGACGTTCGCATTGGATGCGAATCCCGTCGGATCGCTTCGTTGCGCGCGCCGGACTGCGTTGTGGAGCTTGCGCAGCTGGTCGATGAGGCAATCGTGGAACAGCAGCGTCCATCCGTGACGCTGCATCAGAGGGCGACGTCGCCGTCGATGTCGTCGTCCAGCCCCGCTTCGCGCCGCGCCTGTTCGAGCATGTCGCTTGCCAGATCGTCCGGCATCGCCCGAACATGCCGCCCGGCCCGGATATCGCCCGCGAGCAGATCCAGAAACGAACCGATGGCCGGATCTTCATGCTCGGCGTCGACGCGGCTGACAACGACCTGTCCGTCCTCGTGGAGTTCGAACGCCACCCTGGCGCCGACATCGACCCCCAGCGCCTGACGGATTGGCTTGGGCAGTGTGATCTGGCCTTTCGCGGTCATCGTGGCGACTTCGTGGATGATCGACATGATCGGCGCTCCTTGCGTGCCACGCGCTAAGGTAAGGAATATTCCTTACTGTGTCAACTGCACAAGAGAGGCGCGATTTCGATACACGTCGCGAAAACGGGCTGGACGGAGCGCTTTGCAGCCGGACTACGCTCTTCGCCCGAGAAGAGCATTGCAGTTCATGTTTGTATATGCTACGTTCTACGTATGATGTAGTATTAAGCTGAGATCACATGATCCAGAGCTTCAAGGACAAGGATACGCGACGTTTCTTCGGAGGGGCGCGCATTGCTCGCTTTCACGCGTTCTCCGCCCAAGCTGCTCGCCGTCTTGTCGTATTGGACAGCGCCGCCGACCTTCGCGACCTTGCCATGTTGCGGAGCAATCGCCTTGAGGCATTAGGGGGGGATCGGGCAGGCCAGTACAGCATCCGGATCAATAGGCAATGGAGGATCTGTTTTCGTTGGGCGGATGACGGGCCATACGACGTAGCAATCGAGGACTACCACTGAGGAGGTGGACATGACGGTAACGAACAGAATGCCGCCGGTGCATCCCGGCGAAATCCTTCGGGAAGAGATGGAGGAGCGCGACCTCTCAGCGAACGCGTTGGCCCTAGCGCTTGGCATTCCCGCTAACCGGATCACCACCATACTCAACGGACAGAGAGGTGTCTCTGCAGACACCGCCCGCGGTCTATCGCGTTGCTTGGGGACGACGGCGGAATTCTGGCTAAACCTGCAGAAGACCTGGGAACTCCGCTGCGCCGAGATCGAAGCCGAGGAAGGCAAGAGGGTGAGATTCGTACCGACGAGGGGCAGTCTGGTAGGTGGTCGAGAAAAGGACAAGAAGGAGCGGATCTCTGAGGCCCTAACCGACCTGCAAATCGCAATTCGCGGTCTTGGAAGGGAGGACTCCAGGCCATACGAAGGACGCGAAATGGCGCAGATGCTTGGCGCCTTCGCCCGCATGTGTTCGGTTTTCCTTAGGAAGCTTGTCCTTGGAGACCGCGGTGGGAACAGGTCCCGACTGCTGGACGAAACCGTTATGGAGTCCCTGGAGTTCGATTTTCAGCCCTTGCGGAGGATCCCGCCGGAACTGCGGCGGACCATCGAGACAGGGTTTGGCGTGAGCGGCGGCTTCATGCAGTTGACGAAGGTGGATGAACCCGGCCCTGGGCCAGCGCCGACACATCGCTTCCCGGTAGCGCCTCACGACCTCAGCTTCACGGTCGAATGGCCGCTTCCGGGGACCGCGGACTGGATTGGCTCGCCTTCGGAAGCGGCGCCGTGGAATTTATCGGCAGACCAATTGTTCGACACAGAGTCGAGCCGAATGATGACCTGTAATGAATGGCTAGGCCAACAGGTCGTGAGCTTCGATAGCCGAGCGATTTCGCTGAAGGAGATCATCCAGACGGTGGTGAACCTTGAGGGAGCCCACGCAACAAACGTTGCCCGTCTCGCCCAGTTTGAGGGACACAAGCCATTGAGGCAGGCGCAGAACCTACACTTCCACCTCCTCAACAACATCACATTGTTCGGGATCCGGTACGCCCACGTGATCGTCATCGAAGCCGCGCTTTACCTTTACGAGAAGTTGTTGGATGAGCCTTCCATTCAGCGTCCAGCGGGCGAGATTTACACGGTGAAGCCAGGATTTGATTGCCCAAGAGACCAAGCGAGTTCGTCGCGGCCAAACTGGCTACGCTTTGAAGGCACCATGATGATGGAGTTCTCGAGCGAACCAAAGGTGACCCAGTACACCATCAAGTCGGTGGGCTAGCCGCCGGCTGTAGGCCGCCAGGGGAGACCGGCAGGACCACTTTCCATATGCGACGCGGCGCGATCGTCAGTCGCGAGACTCGCGCTCGGCGATGCAGGAAAGCTCCACCGGCGGCCGGTCGGCAAACCTCACGACGAGCGACAGGCTACGACATAGCAAAGGCACGCTCTCGTCGGAGCTTCCCGTCACGACCCGACTGGCCGGCATCCTCGGCAGACACCATATGGAGTGCCGGCGCTCGGATCCCGGCCAGAGTGCCTGGGCGTTTCCGACACCGACCAGCACCTCCGGCCATCTCAAAGGCCTCAAACACCTGTACGGACGTATCTCCGAAACCGGCAGGGCGACATTCTGGTCCCAGGGGACGCACACTTGTCATCTCGCCGTGGCGGAGCGCGGCCCGTTCCTGCCGTCCTTGCTCGCATGCCAATTACTCAATCGGACACCGACTGGTGGGATCGCCGCCAGGAATCCCGACGACTGGACTATTGGTCAACTTCGCCATCCCGCTCAGAGCTTCGCCGATAACATCGACCAATCCTGCTGCGCAGATCCTGTACAATGACCTTCCGCATACCCTCTTACTTGCCCGACGACCACACCTTCAATAACTCTCGCGCCCCGTCAGAATACTTTGATCCCGAGCTCGCAATACTCTCTAGCCGGGTATGCGCTGCATCAACGTCCATAAAGTTCTTGAGGAAGCGCGCTGGTAAATGAGGGACAATATTTTGCTCTCTGCTGGTTACATACTTCAGGGCAGACAATGTATCCAAGAGCCCTTGGTCAGACTCACATCCTGATTCCAATATCTTCCCAGGTCCCTCCGACGATCCCGTTACTTCCTTCCAAGCATACAGGACATCGTAGGGCGACGATAGTTTCCGTAGCCCTTCCGGCCTTAGCAACTCAAACTGCTCAGTTTGACATTTCACGGCGGTCTTCAGCTCGTCGCTCGTCAAATACACTCTGTCCGTATCAGCGCTATCTCCATCACTCGAAGCTGCAAACTGCTCGCGCAACAAAGCTGCGCTCATGCTCAAGTCTCTACCTTCACAAAACAGGGCGTGAACCGCTTCATTCCTGCTCTCCCCATCCAGAATACGGAAAACCTCTCTGACCATCACCTTGACCTGAATATCAAACTCTTCATTGAACCCAAAGCGGCTCTCGATCTTTGATGTTGCGTCAAATCCTTAGGCGTTGGTTATCACCGCTTGAAGCCAGTAAATTGGCTGCTTTATTGTCCCATTTCGCGCATCGAAAATGACTCGACGTACAACTTGGTCGCCAACATTCCGGCCACCCGATGATCCTAAGGTCAAAAGGCTTTTCACCGCTTCAATCAGTTTCGAAGCTGAAACTTCGGAGGCCTCCTTCAATACTTTCCACTCATCGTCCGTCACAGCATGAGACGGCGGATCGAGGGCGAAATAGAGCCGCCAATGCCAAGGCGATGACAGACGGCGCTCCTCTCGAAACTGATCCAATTCGCTAGCCTCTACCCTGTGCGTCCACGGTTGACTGCCCGTCGACGTTTCATCGAGCCTGTCCTGCCCGAGGCCTGCCAACAACCGATCCATATAGTGGAAGTCAATCGAATCCATACCCTCGTCTTGCTTGTACTCCCTCCATCCCAGAGCCTTAAGGACGTTGACAAGCTCTTTCCGATCCCCGGACGTGCCTGAGACCCTTCCTCCGATTGCTATCGCATCCAGAGATTGAAGATACCGCGCCACCCACGAGTAAAGGTCCGCTTCGGGGGTAGCTGCCTATTCCTTCACCATCTGAAGCCAGATGAGATCCAGCAGGTCAGCCTTCGTTTCCAAACCCGGCCAAATCGCTCTCACTGAGAAGAGTAAGCGCTTTACATCTCGCGGTGTACGCAGTAAACGGCCAGCCCACGCATCCAACACCGCCTGAACACGAGGTGATCTATCATCTAATTGTGAGGGAAAAAGCTTGTCTAGCTCTTCCCGCAGCTACCGCCGCAGCCTGAATGGCTCTAGCGGCGGCACTTTGAACGAAAATTGAACAATTTTCTCCAAGTACGCATAGCCGTCTCCGATAAGACCACTTTGCGAAATTGATGTGGCCAACGCATGACGGTCATATGCAAGTAAATACGTAATGGACGGAAAGTCCGCAACGGTTTTCACCAGTCTCAGAACTTCGAGCGCGTCTTCAGGGTCCAAACGGTCCAAGTCGTCAATAACCACAACAATGCGGAAACTACTATCTGCGTCGCCTATTTGTCGCAGACACTGAACAAGTTGACTCTTCAATTTTTCTAGAGAGCGCTCACCGGGTTCAATTGCTCTACCAAGACGACCGGACATGTTAGCAACTACTGCGGAGTTTAGTGTAGGGTCCACCGCTGATACTGCGGTAGAAGCAAGCGTCGCTAGACCCGCAAATCTGCTCATGGCCTTTCGAGCTGACCGAATATGTTTACCGACTGAACGCCTTCTCAATCGAAGACACTTATAAAAGTGTAGTCGCTCGCCAAGAGAGTATCTCATTTGTGTTCTTCGCGAAGCCGTGTCTATGGCCTTGTCGAGCTGCTCAAAGAATTCAGAAATCAACGCAGTTCGGTTTGAAATTAGCCAAGGAGAAAATGGAACAACTATCAATCCTACACCCTTTGAGGAAGCATCTTTACTTGTCGCTTGCAAGTATTTACATAAAAGCTGAAGAATGCTTGATTTCCCGGAGCCCCATACACCATCAATTCCCACGGCCAATGTAGAGGTGTTGGGTAACGCCAGAATGGTGCTTCCCAATGTAGCGGCGAGTTGACCATAGCCCAGGACGTCCTGCTTGTCGTTAACGATGGGCCGATCAAGCAAATGGTCGTCCAACGGCACGGAGTGGTTTTTCTCCACGGAATTCAATTCCCCTCAATGCATGGTTTCAATTCACCCACCTCCCGCCGATCGCCTCCTGGCCAATCCAATCTCCGTGCCAATGGCAGACTTGTCCATGAGGGTCATTGCGAAGCCCTGTGTTGTAAACCCAAACGCAGCGCTTCAGAACCCAACAGTGTTTCGCGTTTATCCAGAGAGTTTTAGGATAGCTAATGTCTTGTTACTCCCGTTGTCCCCGGGCCCGCTCCGTCTCGCGGTCATGGAATTTCTTGAGTATCTTCACAGTGTCGCGGGAAAAGTGGCCGGACGAAAAATCAGGTAACTTGTATCGGCCACGCAAATCGGCGGCCAGTTTCCATGCTCGGTATCCGCAAGTGCCTGCTTGACCGTCGCAAGCATTTCTGAAGAGGGCAGGATCCGGATCAACATCGAACCAAAATGCAATCGCTCTGTCTGATAGGTTCAATTCATTTTGCATAGACAAGCTTCTCGCCAACAACGACGGGTCAAGAACCGTCGAATTCGCCTTCGATGGAGAGTCATCCAACTCCGGGAGTTTTTCATGCGTACGCCCGGCATGACCGTCCGACGCCCGGAACATGTCGTTGTCTCCAATCAGATCCGCGCACTTGATCGCAAATTATTCCAGCGTAACTGCAATTCTGGCGGCTAGATACGTAGCTTCCGTTTCTGCGGCGTGTTTCGTCCTCCATCGATCAATCGCCCACGTAAGTCCTTGTGTCACAATACTTGCGACGATCCCGGTACCCAGTGCCAGCTTGGCCACTTCCAACCACGGAAGAGAAACGTCTGTCGGTTCCATGCCTCGATATCCTCATAGAATCGCCTTGTGTTCATTTGAATGAAACTCTTGCGAAGATTCAACTACACGAAAGCCCGTTGGTCGGGCTGATCCTGCATCGATTCATTCGCCACCGTTGTGCAGACCAAGCCGGCATGGCGCGACGCAAGCTAGAGGCGGGCGGCTGCACGGCCCGCGCCGCCGCCGCATCCAACCTCACCGGTACTGCGCCCAGCATGTCGGCGGCAACCGCTCTGGACGATTGCACCAGACCCGGGAGCGCCAACATCACCAGCAGCGCGACAACGATACCAAACCGCATGCCCGACCTCTTTCGATCGCAATTCCACCCAATCTATCGCATAGCGACGACGCCGAGCGACCCCCTCATCACCTGCGCCGTCTGCCGCTGGGACGGACAAACCTGTATCCCGGTCGACACTTACCTCGACCGCGTCGTGCCGACGAACGGTGCTTGATGGTCGTCTGTCCAGAATTGCGGCCCGCGGCCCCGGACATTCAAGCCAACTGAGACCGGATCATTCCCCCTCCAGGGCGTTTCCGTCGCTGCAAGGACCCTCCCGAGGTCGCCATGTAGCGTGAGCTCCACCTGACCGGCCATTCGCCCGGCACAAGCGCGATGCGCTTCCTCACGCGGCCGTCCGGGTGGCTGCCGCGCGCGTACCAATGGCATTTCCTTAGCGGTTCGGCCGCGTTTCCCCGGTCGGGCGAGCGTCTGCGCCGCCGGCCGATTCCGGCATTTTCCAGCTCTCGAACCCGCCATTCCTCGCCGAGCCTTCCGTTTCGATTGGCAAGCCGGCCCCGGATCGGAGTTTCGGTCGCGGCGATCGGGCGGGCGCGCCGGAATGCGAAGAGCCGCCCGAATCCGGCGCGCCCGCGCCGGTTCCTTGTCGCGGTTCTCGTCGAATTCATCCCCGGCGCGGCGAATCGCCGCCGGGCGCCGAGCCGCTAGGCGATCTGCGCCGCGGGGGCTTTGGGGACTTTCTCCTTCGAGCCGCGCCCACTTGCCGACCGGCTTCATTGATCGGCGCGGGCAGGACCGGTTCGGGCGCAGCCGGCTCCGCACCGCCAGAATCCTCTCCGCCGTCCGCGACACCGCTTCCGCCAGCGCTTTGGCCCCCGCCAGCAGAAGCTCCTCCAGGTTCGCCGCCACGACGGCGAGCGCGTTCTTGAAGCCCGCCGCCAGCGGCGGCTTCGCCTCTTCGCGCATGCGCTCCAGCAGGCCGTCGCCGTCGTTCGCGAACACGCGCGTCGCCAGCGACAGAGCCCGCGAGGCGAGGTTCCCGGCCCCCGCCCAGGGGAGGATGAGGAACCGGGAGTTGCGGACGACCAGCTCCAGCCCGGCGTCGCGCCGCCTCTCCGTCCATCCGATCCATTCGTCGCGGCAGGCCAGAGCGCCGGAAGCCTCGAACATCAGGCAGCCGAGACGGCGGCCGGAGGCGTCGGCGACGAAGTATCTCATGTACTGCACGATGGGCAAGTTGTAGCCGAGTTAGCGGTGGCGGTCGACCAGCTCCGCCCATTCCGTCGCCGCCTCCATTCCCGTCGCCGGCACCAAGGAAATCGGCTCCAGATCCCTCAGGTCGCAGGCGATCGCGGGCCCCGGATCCGAGCGCGCCGAATGCTCGGCCCGCTTCCGGGGACCGCCGCTCTTTCGCTTCGTCGGAAGCTCCAGGACGCCGAACGCTTCCAGCTTCTCCAGCACTCGCAGGGCGTACCGCTCGCGAAAGCCTCCGCCCCGCATACGCCAGTCAAGGTGCTCGCAGATCGTGCGCGCCAGCTCCCGGCGGCTGTTCTTCGGCAACAGCTCGACGGTTTCCTGGATTTGGGCGATTGTACGGCGCGTCGGCCTCTTGCCGAAAAAAGTCGTGGACTTGAGGGCTTCGGTGCGCGGACTGGATCGACCCTTCATGCTCGATTCGCGCCTTGAGTTAACCCTTTTCCGTGCCGATCCGGCGTGTCCGAACAATAATCTGGATCAAATGGTTGAGCGAAGGAAAAATTTTCCGGTCAAGCGCATGCGGGTAAAGAAAAGTCATTGGCCCTCCCATGGCCCGGCTGGAGACATCCTCAATGTCTCCGCGCGCGACCCATGGCGTTCGTCGCATTTGCACCGCATTGCCGCAGCGCCGGGGTTCCGACCCTTGGTCGCGAAAAACTTCCCAGACGGTGACACCTATCTTGACGAGGACAAGGTGTTCGGCGTTTGCGAGAACCTGGTAATGACCTATGTTGAAAACGCGGCGGACATGTACCCGGAAGGCTACTCTTTGTCCGGAAGAGTCACCGAACCATACCTCGTTGCCGAATTTGATTTCAATATTGCGATCGAAGCCTGACTTTTAGGGCGACGAGGGTCCGTCGAGTTTCTCGGCTAGGAAGGCACCGGTTTTCGTTGACGATCTATCGGTCTGATACAGCCGGTTGAGGCGCCTCAGTTGATTGTCAAATCAAATTTGGCGAGATGCTCTGCCTTGACATCATGGCTCGAATTGAATTTCGGCCGATTTGCCAAGTTTCGTTAGCGCACGTTCAAATCGTAGTGATGGCCGCAAATTCGCGGACCGGCGACTCTCCGGTGCCGAGCATGACTTTGAAAGCATCGATTTTCACCGGTTCGACCGGCGGAATTCGTCCGGCGACGATATTTTCCTGAGCGTGAGACAGGCGCGCCGAGTCGAGAATTGCGGTGAATCTTTGTCTTTTGCGGGCTTGTTAATGAGTTGTATGAGTCGCCATTATTGTAGAAAACACAGTTTTTTCGCCTTTTTAAGGCGTTGGGAACTCCATCGGGCTAGCCTTACCTAAGCGCAATCACAAGCTTGCCCAAGAATTCAAATGACGCTTGCGAGAGGCGACGACGTAAGTGGATGCCGTGCACGAAATTCCGCGAGGCTCCTCGGACGAGCGATCGAATTAAGTAGGTTTTGTGGTAGAGATCGTAGAAAAATAGGTATAATGCAGCAAAGAAAGCTGGCAAATTAAATCTAAGGGGAACCGATGCGTGAAACTCACTTCGAAGCCGGCAAATGGTGGGTCAGTCCTTACAATTTCATTCCCGAAGTCCGCAAAGAATTGAACTTGCCAAGAGTCGTCGAGATTCATGACGCAACGTTGCGCGACGGCGAACAGACACCCGGCGTTGTCTTCTCGATCGACGACAAGATTCGCATCGCCAGCAAGATGGACGAAATTGGAATCGACCGGATCGAAGCCGGCATGCCGGCGGTGTCGCTGCAAGACGCCGAGGCCATCAAGGAAATCACCAAGCTTGGCCTGAACTCCAGGATTTTCACTTTTTCAAGGGCGCTGAAGGCCGATATCGACATGGCGCTAGAATGCGGCGCGCACGGAGTTATCATTGAGGTGCCGATCGGCTATCCGAAACTTGTTACACAGTTCGGATGGACTTGGGAGGACGTGTTCAAGAAAAGCCGAGGCGTGATCAATTATGCTAAAGAATGCGGGCTGCACGCGGTGTTTTTCCCCTATGATACAACGCGGGCGCGCGCCGAGGATCTGACCAATCTTTGCAGCGCCGTGATGAACGAGTCGCCGCCGGATGCGATAGGAATCGTCGATACAATGGGCTGCGCGACTCCCGAGGCGATCAAATACATGGTCAAGTGGGTCAAGGGAATGACGGGATTGCCGATCGAGATCCACACTCACAATGATTTCGGCATGGGCGTTGCTACCGAACTAGCCGCCGTCACCGCCGGTGCCGAATGCGTGCATTCTTGCGGCAACGGGCTGGGCGAGCGTACCGGCAATGCGGCATTGGAGGAGCTGATCCTCGGTCTCGATCTACTGTATGGCTACGAGTTGGGCTACGATCTCGGCAAGCTGCCAGAATTGGGCGACCTGCTTTCGGAACTTTCAAACGTTCCCATTGCACGCAACAAGCCGGTGCTGGGCCTGGGGAACTTCATCCGCGAGAGCGGCATCGGCATCCAATACGTAATGCACGACCCTTTGGTAATGTTCGGCACCCACCCGTCTCTGACCGGGCGGTCGGGCGAAGTCGTCTTGGGCAAGAAGAGCGGCAAAGCTTCAATCGCTTACAAGATGGAAGAACTCGGCTTGGGCGACTTGACAGAAACGCAAGCTGGCGAAGCCTTGGCCCAGGTCAAAACCAAGGGTATTGAAAAGCGCGATATGTTAACGGACGACGAATTCCGCGCCATCGTCGACGCCGTGCGCGCGAGGAATGCCGCCTGAATAGTCTGCAGAAAAAGTCTTGCGCCGGGCGCGCATCGTGTCGTCTTTTGCCTTGCGTTCACTCGGAAAGTATCCGGAAAGATAGTGCGAACGCCTAAAGGCAGACAGGGGCGTAGGACCCGATCCAGCCCAATGTCGGCGTTGTCGGGGCAATTCCGGCGATTGCGGATATCAATAGAGTGGCAGAGGCATTCGGCGAATCCGTAAAGAAACAGAAAAATCGCCTGCTCATGCATTCGCCGTATTTCGTGCGCTACAACTTGCGCCGCATCTACGAGAGTCTTCGCGTTGCAACCGAAAGGGGCTATTGTCGACCTAGGCAATGCATGGAATGAAGTGGATAGCTAGACTGATCGATGCGCGGACACTTAAGCCGAACCGTTCCGATTCTTACCGCAAGAAGAAATCAAATTGAGCAATTACCGGAACCTGGACTCAATTGCAGCCGTGCTTCGAGCCAACGATGAATCGGGATGCAAACTTAGAAATAGTCAAGCACCAGCGACCGTGTCGGGTCCGGCATTTTCTCTGGATTCAATTCAGCGGAACAGCCAAAGGCGAAATCAGTCTCGCTTTCACCGAATAATTCTAGGAACTCCGTTATAAAGTGCATCATCCTCGGCTTGTAGCATAGCGTTCGGAAGTGCATCGGAATAACCAAATTCGGCCGAACCCGATCCACTACGCGCTTTAGCTCCTCGAGAGAAATGACAGGGAATCCGCCCGCATGGCTTAAAAGAACATTTACGCCTGAAAAGAACTCTATCTGCTCTTCTGAAAAGTCGTTTCCCATATCGCCCATGTGACCAAATCGGATTCCCTCCACTTCGAACCGATACATGGCATTCTGGTCCGGATGGCCGCTCGGATGAAGATCATGCTCCATTGCCGTTATCGCCCGGAAACCGATTTCGTGCGAAGCGGTCGCGCCGCCTTGCTTTGCTAATTCGAGCGCATCGATCACCGAGGCGCCCGTCTTCTTGGGAACAAGGTGGTCATTGTCGTGGAAATCGTCGTTGCTGCTCGACTTAATGACAATATCGGCCTTATCCGGGAACGGCTTGAATCCCGACGTTTCGGGATCGTAGGGATCCGTAACGATCATGATGCCAGAGCCGCTTTCGATTCCGAAACTGGCCTGCCCGTACCAAGTTATTCTCATGGGTTTCTTTCCGTCCGTAGTGTAGATTCGAATTTATAGGAAAGAATGCCGCGAAATCCGGCATTGGACAAGGAAAGAGTTCCAATAGGGAACATGAGCTTGAACGGATGTATTAGGCTCGTTCGTCTCCGTGGAGATACTTGCCGAATTATTGGCATTGTTTCGGATTTGTCGGGGGAATCTGCCAAATCCCTGCCAGTAGCATTGCCAGGAGAATGACGCTTTTAGGCTTGCGGGTCTCGGCGTCGGCTGAATTCATCGCCGAATTTGACAATTTCCGGGGCTTTGAAACAAGAGACGCCAATTCAGTCCATGTTTCGTCGACAAGTTGGCAATTAAGCGGCGAAGGGATGCTGTCAAAGGACCGCATTGCCGTTGGAAAGATCGGATTGCCGTGACTTTCAGGTCGGTAGCTCCATAGCGATCAGTGCCTGCAGGCGTATTCAATATAATTTTTGGCCAAGGCCTGGCATCATGCGCAATGCGAATTAGATCCGGTCGAAAACCGTACTCGAAATGACATCGACTTTTCTGAAAGCGCAGTCGGTCGGTCTGCTCACGTCTTGCCGCTGCACAATTCAAGAGAGGTGCCCGGAAGAGGAGTCAATCCATGAAATTTTACGCCATAATATCAAATACATAGAAAGATATTGTGCTCTGAATGCAGCCTATGATTTGGACTAATTTGTAGCTTAATGCGTTTGGTGTCACTTTAGGCTTCTTGAATCGTTTTGATTTCTGCCCAAAGATCGATCGACTTGCAGCGCATTTTTCAAGAGGCCCAATGAGCACTGCATTGTCCACCATCGCTTCTGCCAGCATTCGCTTGAGCTTAGTATCTCATCTTCAAGAGCATGCAGCTTTCATTTTTCAAAGAGATGGCCTTCGAATGCATCATTGATTGTTTGTTCAACAAGCACGATTTCCTTGTCCGTCAGCTCTGCGAATTCTTTTTCACGGCGGCGTTTACCCAGTTTGCCATCGTTCTGTCGCACGAACATGATGAGGTTCTCCGCCATACGGTCGGGCATCTCGATAGCATTCATGATCGCGGTCATGGCCGCATCGTGGCATTTGAGATAATCAATCTCACGTGGCAAATCATCTTCTATGGCACGGAGCACGCATTCAAAAAGGAATGCCGCTTCGTCCGTACAATCAAAAAAGCGGTACAGGTCCGCCGTGTCGTTTGTAACATCGACATTTCCGTCGGGAAGAGCGCGCCAGTCTATGAAAGGCATCAGCGGTGTTGAATGGGATTGAAGGGTTGTCCGGTAGCCTTCGATCCGGTCCAGCATGACTGCCGACACTGGAAAAACCATTCCGGTGGGCGTGAATTTTCTTTCCGACAGGACATGATGAATAAGGCAACGGTGGAGACGCCCGTTTCCATCGGCAAGCGGGTGTATGTAGACAAAACCAAACGCAATACAGGCAGCCTGCAAGACTGGATCGACATCTTCGATATCAGTGATCCGCAGCCGGTTGTTGCACTCATTCAAGCCCGTCATGAGTTCGGGAACATCTTCATGGCGTGCGCCGATAAACTCGGGTAGCGGTCCATGATTGTGATCTCGTTCACCGAGGAAGACGCCTTCATCCCGATAACCAATTTTCGTAAATCGATCATCGCCAATCAGAATTCGATGCAAGCGGTAAATCTCCGTCTGATTCAGAGGGCGTTTGCCCGCTTCCAGAACAGCGCGTCCCCACCGTTCCAGCCGATTGATCGGCGCGCGCTCACCCTCGATTTCAAAGCTTGCTCTGCTATCGGCAAGCAATAGAAAACTGGCAGCGCGGGCTATGACATGTGCGCCGGTCTTGCCAACGGTTTCCCTTGCCTTGGATGCTAGGTCGAGCGCGATCATGCGCTCCAGATTTGGTGTTCTGCGAATGACCGGGCAGAACGCACCTGTACCAAGCAGGTTGTCCCGAACGCGGTGACGTGGCGACATGCGAACTTTGCCGGTGTAGTACGCGGCAGGATCAAGAGCATCAACAGCGGTTACGGTTGGTGCATCATCTATGTCAAGCATCCGTCCGGTCAGGATTTCATAGAAGAACCAGACCCTGCGGGTTATTGCACCCGTGGGCGTCCGTTGAATGAAGGCTACAAGATCATCTTCTGCGACGGCGTCCAAAACCCGTTTCAAGATTAGAAGGTCCATCAGCTCATGACGCAGGGCAAATGTCAAATGGCCTTTTAATGTAGGGTCAGGTCGATAGCGTTTGTCGTAGACTTCCCAGCGGTCTTCCAGGCGGCTGTTTCCCCGAACATGTTTTTCGGAGATACACGACAAGTTTCGAACAGGAGCGGTAACGCCAAGGGCGTGAACGAGGGCTGACCATCCGGCTAATTCTGTTCCTTGCGGTAACGGTTCGTCCTGAAAGAAATTTGGTGCCAGTTCGTCTAGTTGCATTGGTCGATTTCTTTTCACGATTGTCGAAAGCCGTATCATATTCAGTTTGCACGTCGAAAATAAATATATTGCGGTTAGGGTCGAAATTCAATCATCTGCATCGAATTTCTTTCATAATCAATACGCATGTCGAAAACTGCATGAATTGATTGCGATGCCTGCAGCTTGTCCAACCCATGTGGGCAGTTTTGCAAAATGCCGCCTAGCAACTTCTTGAATCATAGTTATTATTTTTGGGGCGGATTCCACCCTGTCCCTAATTATTGAAGATTCTGTAGAATCCGGGCGGCGGGGCTAGGCGTCCGGAGCGCACCTAAAGCGGCGAAGGCCCACCTCGACGCCCGCGGCCCGCGATAACAAGGACTGCTCCGCCCCGGGGTTTGCAGCCGGCAATTAGACTTTCTTCCATGAGGCTTTCTGCTCGTCTGACTTGCCGAGAAGATCGTCGATCGCGAGTTGTTTGCGGTAGAGGTCGAAGGCTTCCGACAGGGAAACGTGCGCAGGTTCGACACCACCCGGAAGAGCCTCGGCCTCGACATTTTGAGACGCAGGCGCGCAGCTGACATGAGCGATGCGGGCGAAGATTTCCTCAAGGCCTGCTGTATCGACGAGTTCCTAGGCAGGTGTGTAGGCAAACCCGCGTGCGAGCGCACGCTGTTTGGCGGCGTTGTAGCGGATGGCTGCGGAGTGCGTTGCGAGCCCTTTTGCCGCGGCGGAATGCTCCGCAAGGGATGCCCAACAGAGATTGCCCGGCTTCCGTCATGGCGTCTCGACGCACGCGTGGGATTTCAAGTGCGGTCGTCTTGAGGGAGGCCTTTGAATAGATTGGGTCGTCGAACGACCGATAGGCTGCGGGCGCGCGCCTGAAGTAATGCCAGTGGCCGTAAATGTTCGTCGGATACTGATTGGGGGAGCGCAGCATCATGTTGACTATAGCTTTCCGTGTAGCCCGTTCTGCAGCCTAAAAACGGGGGATAATTTCAGGCTAACCGAGGATTCTACGGGAAGTTTCAATGACTTCCGCCACTTAGCCGCTATAGGAAGGCAGTATAATGGTGCCCAGGAGAGGACTCGAACCTCCACGTCCTTAAGGACACTGGCACCTGAAGCCAGCGCGTCTACCAATTCCGCCACCTGGGCTTGTGCAAGCGAAAACAGGGAATTTCGATAAGGTTGAGACGGAGTTTAGTCAAGAGCGCAATCGAAAATTAATTCCTCAAGAACGGGTTGGGCGAATCGTTGGATTTTGGCATGGGCAAATTGCCGGGGAACGCTCGGCGCGTCCGCTCGAAGTTCGGCGCAATGCGACCTCATTAGGATTCAATTGAAGGGACGCGGGCTTTCGTCGGAAGTCCTTGGAACAATTGATAGCTATCGTTAAACGTTGTAATGGCACTACCATCTTGGTTCGGGAGGCTTGCTTGGCAGAAATCGTTTCAATTTTCGGCGGTTCGGGGTTTATAGGACGCTACGTGGCGAAGGAGCTCGCCAGCGAGGGCTGGCGAGTCCGGGTAGCCGTCCGAAAACCGAATGAGGCGCTGTTCGTACGCACATTCGGCGTTCCCGGGCAGGTGGAGCCGGTATTGGCAAACGTAAGAAATGAAGCTTCCGTACGGTCAATTGTTCAAGGGTGCCGCACAGTGATCAATTGCGTTGGAATTCTTGGCGAGATAGGCAAGCAGAAATTTCCAGCCGTGCATGTCGACGGCGCGAGAAGCATCGCCAGAGCGGCGTCCGATGCGGGATCCGAAAATCTAGTTCATTTTTCGGCAATCGGTGCCGATGCGAACAGCGAAAGCGAATATGCGCGTACGAAGGCCGTCGGCGAAACGGCCGTTCAAAAGGAATTTCCAAATTCGGTAATATTGAGACCGTCGGTGGTTTTCGGAACGGAGGACAAATTCTTCAACCGGTTTGCCAATATGGCGCGCATGTTTCCGGTTTTGCCCCTTGTCGGGTCTTCGACGAAATTCCAGCCCGTGTATGTCGGGGACTTGGCCAAGGCGGCGAGCGTGGCGGCGAACGGCAAAGCGAAACCGGGAATCTACGAACTGGGAGGCCCGTCGATCGAGGATTTCCGTTCGCTGATGGAACGGATGCTGGAAGTTATAAGGAGGAAGAGGCTCATTTTGAGTCTACCCGTTTTCGCGGCGCGTCCGCTCGCCGGTTCACTGGACATTCTGCAATTCATTTCCGGGGGAATATTCAAGAACGGCATTCTTACTCTGGATCAGCTCAAACAGTTGTCGAGAGACAACGTCGTGGGAACGGAATCGCTGACGTTTGACGATCTTGGAATTCAACCTACGGCGATGGAATTGATTTTGGCGGAGTATTTGTTCCGCTACCGGCCTGCAGGGCAGTTCACTGAAATCCACGAGTCGAGCAATGAAATGAAACCCGATGACAACGGCTCTTGATCGCACAGGCTGTGCTTTTTGCCGATGCGAGCCGAACCGGTCAAGATTGTCACTCAAGCATGCATTGGTCTAGCGAATTGCGCATTGGGGCGGTTTTGGAACCGAGTTTCGTTCATTGCAATCAGGAACAACTGGGCGAAAGCTGGCTACGCGACAAGTCAACTGTATTTAAGCGCTGCGCCGCTACTTCTCGAAACCTGAAAATAATTCGACTGCGAATTGTGCGCCGACCATCTCTAGAATCGCGGCAACCACCGCTACCGATTAATTTTTAGCAAATTCCCTAGCTACTTGCTTCCCGCGACGTACCGCACCGGTGTCGACTTGTCAGCCGATTCCCTTTCGCGCACTTCGAGAAGCTCTCGCGCGTATTCCGTTTACTCGGAGTCGAGCGTAATTTTGCCACCGGCGCTGAACCCGCTGTCCAAGCTGGTCTCAAAATGAATGTGAATCGAGATGTCATTTTGAACGCCTAAATTCTCGCCGTCGAAGACAAGCCCCATGCTTGCCTCTCCGGAAATCTTTATTCCGTTCGGCAAATTCCTCGATGACATTCCGGTTCCGAAGGAATTTTCGAAACGTTCTCGTTCGCATATTCCGGCTTCATTCTCGGTAGAATCGCATTTTTCGACTTCGGTTTCCGATTCCAAGCCTATTTTCGGGCCGCCGACAAGCGCGACATCCGCAGCTGCGGGACTGGCGAGCAACAAGGCTGAAGCTACCAACGATCTGAATTTTGCCATGCCCCGCCTTCCTGGTTCGAATGTTCCATTTAGCCATATACTATATAGGATTGTAGCCGAAAAAAAGATACACGAATTTGCCAATTCGCACATGCAACGGGTTTATAAGGCGGAATAGGCGACAAATCCGGAAAGCAAAGGCAATTCGCGTTTAGGCAAAGCGCCGATATCGAGTATTTGCAATGAAGAATATTTCGCGTTGGCGAAAGTATCCGCATATTCCACGCGCGCCTTCGGCGTCCCCGGTTCAACAATAGTAGCGAGGGCGCGATTGTCGAATGCACTTGCGAATGAGATCGGCATCAACTTCGATTGTAAATTTGCTTTTTGCAACGGGAGCGAGCAATCCGGACCCGCAATTTTTGTCGCCAAGGATGCCGGCTATTCATTAATTGCGAGAATCGACGACGATGCATGTGCTGAATTGGCGGCACAATCGGAATACTGCCGCGACCAATCTTTCCGAGTGTTGAACTATCGAGGGATCGAACTCCCCGCCAATGCGCCGTTTTCCGAAGGGCGCGATTCCATGAATGATCGCGTTTTCCTGCCTCTAGAAGCATTTTCGTAAATCCGATGTCCGAAACCACCAAGCATTTTGCCGAAATGCGCGTCATTGCTTGATCCGGTGAATTCCGGTTTGCTGCCGCCTAAAAAACCAGGATGATGGCGACCCCTAGGAAAATTCGATAGATCACGTAAGGGGTGTAGCCCGTTCTCTCGAGCAATTTCATCATGAATGTGATCGCGGCTAGCGCGGCGGCAAAGGAAATCGCGGCGACAATCGCCGCATCGGCCAGAGACGAAAGATCAGCCCCGGCGACAGCGCCGGCTCCGGTCAGCAGGCCGGCTCCAAGAATTGCCGGAACCGACATCAGCATGGCAAGTCTTGCTGCTTGGCTGCGCTCATATCCTAGGAAGCGGGCGGCAGTGATCACCGCTCCGGACCGGGAAGTGCCCGGAATCAGAGCCGCGGCCTGCCAGATCCCCATCAGCATCGCGTCGCGTAAATTCCAGTCTTTGAACGAACGAACGCTCGCGCCACGTTTGTCGCTCCACAGCAAAAGCAAGCCAAACAGCAATGTCGTCCACCCGATTATCTCGGGGCTTTTCCGGATGGCATCGGCGAGACCGCTCCATTCGAAGGCGATTCCGACCGCGCCGACGGGAACCGTTGCAACGAATAAAAATATAGCGGTCTTCGCGGCCGGGTTTCTGAATCGTCCCGTGCACAACCGGATAACTCCGAGGCACGCTTGCAGGACGTCCTTGAAAAAGTAGGCGATAACGGCCCCCAAGGTGCCGACATGGGCGGCGACATCCAAAAGGCGACCCTGATCCTCCAGATCCATTGCAAATGGAAGAAGCGCTAGGTGCCCGGACGATGAAACCGGTAAAAACTCGGTTGCGCCTTGAATGAGCGCTACCAGAACAAGTTGAAAGAGAGGCATCAATCTGACCGAATCGCGCTAATGCTGAGCAGCGGGAAACATATTGCTTGAAGAAATTCTAAAATGTAAGTAATAGGATATGACCTAAAAATCTTTATTCGCGATGCATGGCGACGAAAATTTTTCAAGTTTTTTACAATAAGGTCATAAATAATGACTTTTAATTCGGCGCCATTCGCTTTAAACTCGCGCTAACGTGAAGATTTGGGCTTGAATGACCATGACGCGCAACAAAATGCTGACGTTTGTCGATGTTGGGAAGGAGATGCCCGCCAAGAGGGCCGCGGACGCTCGTTCTATGGATTTTCTAGAAATCTACGGCGAGTACGCGCCAGCGAAGGCCGCCGAGCAGTCATCAAGATGCTCCCAGTGCGGAGTTCCGTTTTGCCAGACACATTGCCCGCTTCACAACAATATTCCGGATTGGCTCAGGCTTACGGCCGAAGGTCGGCTGCGGGAGGCATACGAGCTAAGCCAGTCGACGAACACGTTCCCGGAAATTTGCGGACGGATTTGCCCCCAGGATAGACTATGCGAGGGAAACTGCGTCATCGAGCGTTCAGGTCACGGAACGGTGACGATAGGTTCCGTAGAGAAGTATCTGACCGACCTCGCATGGAGCAATGGCTGGGTTGAATCCATCGACCCGCTTGTCGAGCGCTCCGAATCGGTAGGCATCATAGGTTCGGGGCCGGCAGGATTGGCGGCGGCCGATCGCCTGCGCCGGGCGGGATTGCAGACGACGGTTTACGAACGCCAAGATCGCCCCGGCGGCCTTCTGACATACGGCATACCCGGATTCAAACTCGAAAAGCCGGTGGTGATGCAAAGGATCCGGCAACTGGAGGAAGGCGGAGTCGAGTTTCGGCTAAATTGCGAAATCGGGCCGGACTATTCGTTCGATAAATTGCGAGCCAGGCACGACGCCCTGCTGATTGCGACTGGCGTTTACAAATCACGGGATATCGGCGGGCCCGGTGCCGGCCTGGGCGGAATCGTCCAGGCGATCGACTACTTGAAGGTTTCGAACCGCAAAGGACTCGGCGATGCCGTGCCCGAGTTCGAAAGCGGGGAACTCGATGCTCAAGGAAAGCGCGTCGTGGTAATTGGCGGCGGCGACACTGCGATGGACTGCGTTCGAACCGCGGTTCGCCAAGGGGCGAAATCGGTGCGCTGCCTCTACCGCAGAGATCGCGAAAATATGCCGGGGTCGCGCCGCGAGGTTTCAAACGCGGAAGAGGAAGGCGTCCGTTTCGTTTGGCTGACGGCCCCAAAGGCGTTCAATGGCAAGAGCGACGTCGCCAAGGTGCGCGTTTCGCGCATGAAGCTCGGTAAGCCCGATGCAAGCGGGCGACGAAGACCGGAGCTCATCGAAGGCGCAGACTATTCGGAGGATGCCGACCTCGTTGTCAAGGCTCTCGGCTTCGAACCGGAGGACTTGCGGACGCTGTGGAAAGCGGAAAATCTCGATTTTTCACGCTGGGGAACGATCAAGGCGAATTTCAGAAGCCATGAAACAAATCTGCCCGGCGTCTATGCCGCCGGCGACATAGTCAGGGGCGCTAGCCTCGTTGTCTGGGCGATCCGGGACGGATGCGAAGCGGCGGATTCGATTTTGTCGTGGCTGGAATCCAGGAAATTGGCGGCGGCCTAGCGCAGAGAGGATCGCAAAGGCACTTGAACCGGGACGAAGAAATGCCTGAACTTGCAGCAAATTGGGCAGCTGAACAGAATAGGCTGCGGAAAAGATTTGAAGAGAAAGGTCTCTACCGGCCGGAGTTCGAGCATGCTTCATGCGGCGTGGGATTAATTGCGGCCATAAATGCCGAACCTTCGCGCCGAGTCGTGGAATACGGCATAGAAGCGCTCAAGTCCGTTTGGCATCGGGGAGCCGTCGATGCCGACGGCAAAACCGGAGACGGAGCTGGACTGCATCTGCAAATTCCCGACGAATTCGTAAAGAACTTGGTTCGCCGCACCGGCCACGAGCCTGCGGACGAGAGACGCATTGCGGTTGGAATGATTTTTCTGCCTAGGACGGACTTCGGTGCGCAGGAAACTTGCCGCACGATTGTGGAGACGGAAGTTCTGAGCGCGGGCCACGTGATTTACGGCTGGCGCCATGTGCCGGTCAATACGGAGGTTCTTGGCGAAAAGGCCAACGCGACAAGGCCGGAAATCGAACAGATTCTTATCGCGAATGCTTCGGGCGCCGACGAGGAATCATTCGAACGCGAACTCTTTATTATTCGGAGGCGAATTGAACGCGAAGTCTCGGACGCCAAGATCTCGGACTTCTACGTCTGCTCGCTGTCTTGCCGCTCGATCGTATACAAGGGGATGATGCTCGCCGAGCAGGTCGCCGAATTCTATCCCGACCTGAAAGATGAGCGATTTAATTCGGCATTTGCCATCTTCCATCAGCGGTATTCGACCAATACTTTTCCGCAATGGTGGCTTGCGCAGCCGTTCCGGATGCTCGCGCACAACGGAGAAATCAACACTCTAAAGGGGAATCTGAACTGGATTCGGAGCCACGAAATCCGCATGGCCTCTGCTAGTTTTGGAGATTTTGCGGACGATATCAAGCCGATCGTGGCGCCGGGATCGTCGGACTCCGCTGCGTTGGATTCTGTATTCGAAGTCATGGTCCGGGCAGGGCGAAACGCGCCTATGACGAAAACCGTGCTCGTGCCTGAAGCGTACTCCGAAATGACGGCCGAAATGCCGCAGAGCTGGCGGGACATGTATTCGTACTGCAATACGATCATGGAACCGTGGGACGGACCGGCCGCCCTGGCGATGACGGACGGCCATTGGGTGTGCGCGGGCATGGACCGAAACGGTCTGAGGCCGATGCGCTACCTGGTGAGCAAAGACGGGCTGTTGGTAGCGGGATCGGAAATAGGCATGGTTCCGGTGGACGAAGCCAATGTCCGGATCAAGGGAGCACTCGGACCCGGCCAGATGGTCGGCGTCAATCTTGCGGAAAAGAAGCTCTATCTCGACAAGGAATTAAAGGATTCCTTGGCGGCTAGGCAGCCATTCGGAGAATGGGTCGCCAATATAACCGATCTGGAAAAGGAAATCGGAAAGCTAAAGGAAAAAGCACTTTATTCCGGCGACGATCTGAGAAAAAGGCAAATTGCGGCAGGATATTCCATTGAAGATTTGGAAACGATACTTGCGCCAATGGCGGAGGAAGGCAAGGAAATCGTCGCGTCGATGGGCGACGACACGCCGTTGGCCGTGCTTTCGACTCAGTATCGCCCGCTGAGCCATTATTTCAGGCAGAATTTTAGCCAGGTCACTAATCCGCCAATAGATTCGCTTCGGGAATTTCGCGTCATGAGTCTGACGACGCGCTTCGGGAATCTCAAGAACGTGCTGGACGAAGATTCCGAACAGACGGCTATTTTGACTTTGAATTCGCCATTCGTAAGCAACGCGATGTTCGATGCGATAATGGAAAGATTCGGGGACGAAGCCGTGGTGATCGATTGCTCGTTTCCCGCGTCCGGCGATCCGAAGGAATTGAGGCGCCATTTGGACCGCGTTCGCAATGAAGCGGAGGACGCCGTGCGCTCGGGCGCATCGCAGATAGTATTGACGGATCATCTGCAAAGCAAAGACAAGGTGCCGATGCCGATGATTCTGGCGACCAGCGCCGTCCATAGCTGGTTGACTAGAAAGGGCCTCAGGACATTCGCATCCATCAATACGCGATCGGGAGAATGCCTGGATCCGCATTACTTCGCCGTTTTGGTTGGGTGCGGCGCCAGCACCGTCAACGCGTATTTGGCGCAAGATACGCTTGCTGATCGAATTTCGCGCGGCTTGCTCGACATGTCGCTGGAACGGGCGGTCGAACGATATCGCGAAGCGATCGACCAAGGCCTTCTGAAAATCATGTCGAAAATGGGGATTTCCCTGGTGTCGTCGTATCGCGGCGGATTGAATTTCGAGGCCGTCGGCCTCTCTCGGGCGATGGTCGCGGAATACTTTCCAGGCATGCCGACGAGGATATCCGGAATCGGCGTCGCCGGCGTGCAGAGAAACCAGATCGCCGTTCACCGCAAGGGATGGCGCGATGCGCCGAGCCTGCTGCCGATCGGCGGATTCTACAAGGCGCGTCGCTCGGGCGAGGCGCACGCGTGGGACGCGCAATCCATGCATTTGCTGCAAGCCGCGTGCGACAGCGGAAAATACGATCTCTGGAAGCGATACAGCGAACTAATGCGTTCCGGTCCACCGATTCAGCTACGCGATATGCTCGATCTCAAGTCGGCGGGCCGGGAACCGATTTCCATCGATGATGTTGAGTCGATCACTTCGATTCGAAAGAGGTTCGTTACGCCGGGAATGTCGCTAGGCGCATTGAGTCCGGAAGCCCACAAGACGCTCAATATCGCTATGAACCGAATCGGAGCCAAGAGCGATTCCGGCGAAGGCGGAGAGGATCCGGCGCATTCGTCGCCCGACCCGAACGGCGACAATCCTTCGGCGCGGATAAAGCAGGTGGCAAGCGGTAGATTCGGCGTTACGGCGGAATACCTGAACAATTGCGTCGAGCTGGAAATCAAAATCGCCCAAGGCGCCAAGCCGGGTGAAGGCGGCCAGCTGCCAGGGCTAAAGGTTACCGAATTGATCGCACGCCTCCGGCACTCGACCAAGGGCGTGACATTGATTTCGCCGCCGCCGCACCATGACATTTACTCCATCGAAGATCTCGCGCAGCTCATATTCGATTTGAAGCAGATCAACCCTAAAGCGAAAGTTACGGTCAAGCTCGTATCGGCAAGCGGAATTGGCACAATCGCGGCCGGCGTGGCCAAGGCGAAGGCCGATGTTATTTTGGTATCGGGCCACAGCGGCGGAACCGGCGCGTCGCCGGCGACATCGATAAAGTATGTGGGGCTCCCGTGGGAAATCGGCTTGGCCGAGACGCATCAGATATTGACCCTGAACAACTTGAGGGACCGCCTTGTTGTACGCACCGACGGCGGACTCCGGACCGGAAAGGATATCGTTATTGCCGCCATGCTCGGAGCGGAAGAGTACGGAATCGGAACCGCCGCTTTGGTTGCCATGGGGTGCATCATGGTACGCCAGTGCCAGTCCAACACGTGCCCGGTAGGCGTTTGCACGCAAGATGAAAGGCTGCGCCAGAAATTCACGGGCACGGCCGACAAAGTCGTTAATCTCATGACGTTTTATGCTCAGGAAGTGCGCGAAATACTTGCGGAAATCGGCGCGCGTTCCATCGACGAAATCGTAGGCCGGGCCGATCTGCTGACCCAGATTTCGAGAGGCGCGGATTATCTTGACGATCTCGACCTCAATCCGCTTCTAATTACGATGGACGAATCGAACGCTACCGAGTTCGATCGAATCAGGCCGCGAAACGAAGTTCCCGATACATTGGATGCCGAGATCATTCGGGACGCGCAGCCATTTTTCGCCGACGGCGAAAAAATGCAGTTGTCCTACATGGTGCGAAACACGCACCGCACGGTCGGCGCCAGGGCATCTTCGCTCATCGTCAAGAAATTTGGAATGAACAACAATTTGCAGCCGGATCATTTGCGAGTGGAATTGACCGGTTCGGCAGGCCAGTCGCTCGGCGCATTCAGCGTTAGGGGAATTATGATCGAGGTGTCCGGAGATGCAAACGACTATGTCGGGAAAGGATTGTCGGGAGGCGTGATAAGCGTGCGGCCCTCGTCCCGGTCGCACCTCTTGGCCGCCGAAAATACAATAATCGGAAACACCGTTCTATACGGCGCCACGTCCGGAAAATTGTTCGCCGCGGGTCGGGCGGGTGAACGATTCTGCGTGCGAAATTCCGGCGCGGAAGTCGTCGTCGAAGGATGCGGTTCAAATGGTTGCGAATACATGACCGGCGGAGTCGCGGTTATACTAGGTAAAGTAGGAGCTAATTTCGGAGCGGGAATGACAGGCGGAATGGCTTACGTTTTCGATCCTGAACAAAAGGCGTCGGCGCACTTCAACCTCGATACGCTTGTCATCTGTAGGCTCGAAGTTGAATTCTGGCGAAGCCAGGTCAAAAACTTAGTTGCGCAGCACGTCAAGCATACCGGCAGCCAAAAGGGCGAGGAAATCCTGCGCAACTGGGATATTCAGTTTCGTAACTTTATCCAGATTTGCCCAAAGGAAATGCTGGTCCACCTTCCGCATCCGCTCAGCATTGCCGAAGAACGCCGATCTGCTTGACATCGGCCTTCCGATATCGAGATGGCGCGGGCGGCATGGCTTCCCTAAAGTGCGCTGTCGTGCGAAAATACTGTCATGGTAACGGAGCAGCGCCAGGCGGAGAATAGCCGCGGCGGAAAATTCCTGCGTCGGCCGCTCAAGGCAGTCAAATGGGTTGCGCGCACTTTCGTGGCGGTATTCGCGATTTGGATGGGTTTGGCGGCAACATATTCGTTCGTCAATCCGCCGACCAATATTCATGAGATTTACGAGTTTTTCCGCTTGGGCGGAATCCAGCGGGAATGGGTTGAATTCGAGGATGTTCCGCCTCACGTTCATAGAACCCTGGTTGCGGCGGAAGACGCGAATTTCTGTCTGCATTGGGGCTTCGATCCAGAAGCAATTCGAAAATCCATTGCGCAGGGCGGCAACGTAGGCGTATCCACGATTAGCCAGCAGACCGCGGCCGCAACTTTGCTCTGGCCTTCCGAATCACGTAGTTTGAGGCTGCCGATTACTTTGGCCACCTTCGGCGTAGAGGCGTTCTGGTCCAAAAGGAGAATACTCGAAGTCTACATGAACATGGCCGAATTCGGCGAGGGCGTGTTTGGAATCCAAGCGGCGGCGCAGGAGTATTTCGGTTTGGATGCAGCAAATCTGGACATGGATCATGCCTCGCGACTAGCGGCTGTATTAATTGATCCAAGGAATTTGGATGCCAACGATCTCTCGCCGGGACAAGCTCGCAGGACGGCGGTTATTGCGGATGGGGCTTTGACGATAGCGCTCGACGGGCGAGCAACCTGTTTCGAAACTTGATTTCTGCGACAGCTACGCATTACACAGTAGTACGCAGATCATAAGCGAGAAACGCGATGAAGCATTCAGTTGCTTTATATCACTACCCCTTGTCGCCATTTTGCCGCAAGCTGCGAATGGTGCTGGCGGAGAAAAAGATAGAGGTTGAAACGATCGAAGAGGAGTACTGGATAAAGCGCCCCGAATTCCTCATGCTTAATCCTTCCGGAAAAGTTCCTCTGCTGAACATGAAGGGAAAGCTTTACAGCGACAGCCACGCGATCTGCGAATATTTGGAGGCGATTTATCCGAATCCGCCGCTACTGCCGAAAGAACCGGAAAGCCTATATGAAGTTCGACGGCTCGTATTTTGGTTCGATGACAAATTCAATTCGGAAGTGACCTCGAGGCTCCTTAATGAACGCATGTACCGGTATATTCAGCGAACGGGGCATCCGGATAGCAAAAACCTTCGATTCGCGCTGAATAATATTCCGGAGCATATCGACTATTTGCACAAGCTTCTGAGCGAAAGGCGGTGGCTTGCCGGCGAAAACATGACGCTTGCCGATTTTGCGGCATCCGCGCATTTGTCCTGCGTTGACTTCCTCGACGATTTGGATTGGTCGCAGAGCAATTTGGTCAAGCAGTGGTACTCCGCTTTGAAGTCCCGTCCCGCGTTCAAATCGCTGTTGCTTGACTACATTCCGGGATTCAGGCCGCCGCCCCAATACACAGACTTGGACTTTTGAAGCCAATTGCCGACGATTTGAAACGAAAGGCGCGAGCCGAAGGCTTCGATGCTGTCGGAATCTGCTCGCCCGCATCGATTCCGAATGCTCGAAGCAGGCTTGCGGAATTTCTCAAATTGAAGCGCCACGGCACCATGAACTGGATGGAGCGCAGATTCGAGTGGCGCAGCTCCCCGTCGTCGCTCTGGCCGGAAGCGCGATCTGTCGTGATGGTGGCGCAATCATATGCTCCAAAATTCGATCCTTTCGAAATATTGAAGCAGCCGGACAAAGGAGCTATCTCCGCCTACGCCCAAAACCGCGACTACCATGACTTGGTCAAGAAAAGGTTGAAGCGGGTCGGGAGATGGCTGCTTGACCAAGCGGAAGGTGCCGAGATCAAGGTCTTTGTCGATACCGCGCCCGTCATGGAAAAGCCGCTGGCGGCGGCCGCCGGAATAGGATGGCAAGGCAAGCATACGAATTTGCTGAGCCGCCGACTCGGCAACTGGTTCTTTCTTGGGGCGATATTTACAACAATCGAGCTGCCGTTCGACGAATCGGAGCGGGACCGGTGCGGCAGCTGTCGCCGTTGTCTCGACATATGCCCGACGAACGCGTTTCCCGCTCCCTACCAGCTCGATGCACGCCGATGCATCTCCTATCTAACGATCGAGCACAAGGGAATGGTCGAAGAGTCTCTCCGGCCGTTGCTCGGCAACCGGATTTACGGTTGCGATGATTGCCTTGCCATTTGCCCATGGAACAAGTTCGCGGCCGCTGCGCGCGAGTGCCGATACCATGCCGGCCGTCCCCCTAACGCGCCGGAGCTTGCGGAAATCGTCCGTTTGGACGAGGCAGGATTCAGGAACAAATTTCGCGGCTCGCCGATCAAGCGAACCGGGCGCAGCCGCATTGTGAGAAATGCGCTCTATGCGATAGCTAATTCCGGGATCCGCGAATTGGCGTCGGCGGCATCGCCGCTTCGAGCTGACCCCGACCCGGTCGTCTCCGATGCAGCGCGCTGGGCGATCGCCCGCTTGGACGACAGGAAGCGCGGGACCGCGAGCGGCCGTTCGGAAATTCGAGGTCGGCGCGATTGAAGCGAACTCTACTTTGCTTCGGAGTCGGCTATAGCGCGCGCGCGCTTTCACGCCTTCTGCTTTCGACAGGCGAATGGAGAATTATCGGGAGCACGCGGTCGCCGGAAAAGGCGGCAAGCGCAAAACTGCTCCAAATCGATTCGATAATTTGGCCGGGCGGCGACCTGGCTCCCGCGATCGAAAATGCCACCCATCTTTTGATGTCCATTGCGCCCGGCGACCGAGGCGACCCCGTGATAGAAGCCTATGGAGAGGAAATAATTTCGTCGGCGTCCGGTATTTGCTGGGCGGGCTATTTGTCTACGACCGCTGTTTACGGCGATCGAGGCGGTCGATGGGTCGATGAAGAGTCGCCGCTTGCTCCCACGACCGAAAGAGGCCGGCGCAGAGTTGATGCGGAGCGCGCGTGGCAGAAGCTGGCGACTAAATGCGGCCTGCCGCTGCACATTTTTCGGCTGGCCGGGATTTACGGGCCGGGGCGAGGGCCGCTAGAGGCGGTCAAAACGGGCAGGGGCCGTCGCATCATCAAGAAAAACCAAGTTTTCAACCGTATCCATGTCGAAGACATCGCGAAAGCCCTCGCGGCCTCCATCGAAAAGCCGGAACCGGGAGAAATCTACAATCTTTGCGACGATCTTCCCGCCCCGCCCCAGGAGGTCGTCGCATTTGCCTCGGAGCTGCTCGGCGTGCCTTTACCGGAAGCTGTCCCGTTCGAAAGCGCCGAGATGACGCGTATGGCTCGGAGCTTTTATTCGGAGTCGAAGAAGGTCTCCAACGAAAAGCTCAAGCGGCAATTGGGTTTGTCTTTGGCTTATCCCGACTACCTGTCGGGCCTGTCTTCGCTCGCGGGCGAGACGCCGCAGCCCAACGCGCCGTGAAAATTGCGAATTTTGCAAAGCAAGGCTTGGAACTTCCGGTGCAAAAGGGTTATAGCGTCCGCAATCGAAAAAAACCGCTCGCAAGAGTTCGCTGCCATGAATTGATATGGCAAAGCGGCGGGCGATCCGTCGAACTCGATCGCCGAATCGCAAGATAATTCAAAGAAGGACAGTTTGAAATGCTCGATGCAACCAATATCACGTCAATGCTCAAAGACCCCGGATTGCTGGCTTCCAAAGCCTACGTCGCAGGCGAATGGATCGACGCCGATGACGGCGCGACGTTTCCCGTCCTGAATCCTTCCAGAGGCGACGTAATCACCGAAGTCGCCGATCTCGGAGTTGCCGAAGCTCGCCGGGCCATAGAAGCCGCGGATGTAGCGTGGAAAAAGTGGGCGGAGCTCACGGGCAAGGAACGAGCGAACATATTGCGCAAATGGTATGATCTCATGATGGCGAATGCGGACGACCTCGCGGCGATCCTTACGGCCGAGATGGGCAAGCCGTTCGCTGAATCGAGAGGCGAAATCGCGTATGGGGCTTCATTTGTAGAATGGTTTGCCGAAGAGGCGAAGCGCGTCTACGGAGAAACCGTTCCCGGTCCTCAGGCCGACAAGCGAATAATTGTCATAAAGCAACCGGTCGGCGTTGTTGCCTCGATAACGCCATGGAACTTTCCGAACGCAATGATAACCCGTAAAGCTGGTCCCGCATTCGCCGCGGGATGCGCTTTCGTCGCGCGACCGGCAAGCGAAACGCCGCTTTCAGCTCTTGCTCTGGCTGTTCTTGGCGAGCGCGCCGGTATCCCTGCAGGGCTTTTTTCAGTTGTGACTTCGAAAAAATCCAGCGCGATCGGAGAAGAATTCTGCACAAACCCGACCGTTCGCAAAATTACTTTCACCGGTTCTACGGAAGTAGGCCGAATTTTGATGAGGCAGTCGGCCGCGCAGATCAAGAAGGTCTCAATGGAGCTCGGCGGCAACGCGCCATTCATTGTGTTCGACGATGCCGACATCGATGCCGCGGTTGCCGGCGCAATGATCTCCAAGTATCGCAACAACGGCCAGACATGCGTCTGCGCCAACAGGCTCTATGTGCAGTCGGGCGTGTATGACGAATTCGCCGAAAAGCTCTCCGCCGCCGTTGGCGGGCTAACCTTGGGCGATGGATTTCAGGACGGAGTCAATACTGGTCCGCTGATTTCGGAAGATGCCGTGAAAAAGGTCGAAGAGCACATTGCGGACGCGCTTGAGAAGGGTGCCTCGCTTGTAACTGGAGGCAGTCGCCATGGCGCTGCCGGAACCTGGTTCGAACCGACCGTAATTGCAAACGTTACGCAGGACATGGTTGTCGCTCGAGACGAAACGTTTGGCCCCGTCGCGCCGCTATTCAGGTTCGAAACTGAAGAGGAAGTCATAGAATTGGCGAATGATACGATTCACGGGCTCGCTTCGTACTTCTACGCCAAGGACCTGTCGCGAGTGTGGCGCGTGGCGGAAGCTCTGGAATATGGAATGGTTGCAATCAATACGGGCTTGCTGTCCACTGAATCGGCGCCGTTCGGAGGCGTCAAGCAGTCGGGAATCGGCCGCGAAGGCTCGCGTCACGGAATCGACGAATACCTTGAGTTGAAATATCTCTGCATCGGGCTCTGATCCGAAATCCGCCAAGAAATCGGAAAATTGGGCAAAGAGGATCCGTTCCCAGTTTATCAAGAATTCCCGGGCGATTGCTCGCCCGGGATCGGCTGAACCGCCTCGTTAACTCAGGTCGTGAATTCCGGATAGGCATCCATTCCCAATTCGGTCGTGTCGAGGCCGTTGACTTCGTCCTCTGCGCCGACGCGTATACCGATCGAGACTTTCAAGGCGTACCACACCGCGTAGGACACGACGAAGACGAAAGCGCCGACGATGACGATTGGCACGATCTGTCCGACGAATGTCGCGTCCGGGTTGGTAAGTAGCACCGCGAGCGTTCCCCAGATTCCGGCGAACAAATGGACCGGGATAGCTCCGACGACATCGTCGATCTTCAATCGGTCGAGGAACGGCACGCCAAATACGACGATGACGCCTCCGATCCCGCCAATGATGAGAGCCATGAACAGCGAGGGAGTTAACGGCTCCGCAGTGATGGCAACTAGGCCTGCAAGCGCTCCGTTTAGCACCATTGTCAAGTCGACCTTTTTGAAAATTAACTGAGTCAAGATCATGGCGGTAACGGCGCCCGCAGCCGCAGCCATATTCGTGTTGGCGAATATTCGGCTAACGTCGGCGGCGTCGCCTACGCTGCCGAGCGCAAGCTGCGACCCGCCGTTAAAACCGAACCAGCCCAGCCAGAGTACAAAGGTTCCGAGCGTTGCGAGCGGCAAATTCGATCCCATGATAGGGATGACTTGACCGTTGCGGTATTTTCCCGTTCGCGCACCCAAAAGAATCGCTCCTGCGAGCGCGGCCCACCCGCCTACCGAATGGACAACCGTGGATCCGGCGAAGTCGAGGAATCCGAACTGCGTGTCCAGGAACCCGCCGCCCCATTTCCAAGATGCCTGGATCGGGTAGATCAAGGCGGTCAAGACCGCGATGAAGATAAAGAAAGGCCAGAGCTTTATACGCTCGGCTAGGGTGCCGGAAACAATCGACGCGGCTGTAGCGCAGAACATCAACTGGAAGAAGAAGTCGGAACCCGTGGACGCGTAGGACAGGTCGTCGGCGTCGTCGGCGCCGATGCCCACGCCTTCTAGGATGGCTACGCCGAAGGCGCCTAGATAACCGCCGCTCTCGTCGGTTCCGATGGACCAATTGCCGAGCGGATACATGAGATTGTATCCGATAAGCCAGTAAAGAATGCTCGCGATTGAAAATAGGCCAACGTTTTTGGTGAGCTGCGTGGTTGTATTCTTCGTTCTGACGAGGCCCGCTTCCAGCATGGCGAAACCGGCCGCCATCCAGAAGACCAGGAATCCGCAGACGAGGAACAGAAACGAATTGAGTATGAAAACGGTATGCTCCGCCGGTTCTCCGGCGGCGGCCTCCTGCGCAAGTGCCGGAGAAAAAAGCAGAAACGGGACTAGCGCAAAACTCGTTGATTTCAGGAATTTTCTCATTTTCTTCTCTTTCATTTAGGGAAGGTTCAGATCGCATCTTCGCCGGTTTCGCCGGTCCGGATCCGAATCGTTTGCTCGACGTTCTGCACGAAGATCTTTCCGTCGCCGATTTGGCCGGTCTTCGCTTTGGATCTGATCGCTTCGATAACGGCATCGACAAGGTCGTCGACTACAACCATTTCGAGTTTCAGCTTGGGCACGAAATGCACTTCGTACTCCGCGCCGCGGTAGATTTCCGTATGCCCGGACTGTCGTCCGTATCCCTTGATTTCCGTAACCATCAAGCCGGGCACGCCGGCATCTGTAAGCGCCTGCCTGACTTCCTCCAGCTTGAATGGTTTGATCACGGATTTTATCAGCTTCATGTCAATCTCCCTTCGGCCAAGCTGCTGATTGTCGTCCCGCCGGGCTATAAGCCGGCGCGAATGCGACGCACGACCAAGTAGTGAAATCGAACAGCAGGAACGAAATAATGGTCGCAATTATTGACTTATTTGAAAAAAAAGATTAAAATATATGCAATTTTGGAAAAAATGCCCAAAATTTATTCGGTTTTGGCAAAAAATGCCCAAATTGAGTCAAACGGTCGATTTCCGGGCGCGCAAATCAGAATCCGATTCTTTGTAGCGTGCACGGATGCTTGGCGATTTGGATTGGCAGAGACCGGAGCCGGAGCCGAACTCCGGCATCTCTCCCGAATCGTCCCGAGGCGGCACGAAAAAAAATTTCCCAATGTCCCGATAGCCGGCCGATTCAGGGATTGCACTTCAAGTCGAGGCGGAGCGATGCAATTGAAGCGAAATCGGTGGCGCGGCGACGTAAAATGCTTACGAGAGGGCCGAACCGAATGGCCGTGAACTGGAAGCGACGATGATGACCTCAAGTTCGCGGCATCCGTGCGACTTATGCAAAAAATTCGCGGACGGTTAGCATCAACATTCGGCGCGAGTTAAAGCAGCGCGATCGAACGGCTTAGAATTATCGAATCGTGAAAAGTGCTTGGAATAAACTTGCGCCGGAATCCAAAGGCTGAATTCTAACGATATCAGGTTCAAGCGGCGAAATGAGAACGAGTGAATCGACGCGATCTAAGTCGTCGTCGGTTTGCGAATACTTTTGACTCTACATACGGTGTCGAAATTCGACGCCGCCATGCTTTGGCAAATTTGACAGAATAGTCCCTGCGGTGCGTGGCTCTGCGATTCTTACTCGATTCTCCGCTTTTTCCGCGCGACGGCAAACGTATTTTTTCCCGTCAGCGCGGCCGAGCGCTTTCGAATACTCTCCAATTTGTCGAAACCGAATCGTTCGTTTCCGAGCGGGAATCTAGGCGAATCCGGACGCGTCGAATACCTAAATTGCATCGACGAAAAACGAAAATTTCCCCAGTCGAGAAATTGCGGCGCTTCCGGCTCGAATATCGAGCCGAATCTTCACAGCAACAGTCGCGGGAAACTGCCGAATTTCGCGAATATTGCAGCGAATGATTCTAGATTAGCAAAACCTGGGTGCCTACTTTCGCATGGCTGAACAGTTCGGCAATATGCTCGTTGTAAAGTCCGATGCAACCGTCCGAGGATTTTCGGCCGATCTTGCGCGTGTCGTGGGTCCCATGGATCCTGTAAAATTGCCAGGAAAGGTAGAGAGCGTGCGTGCCTAGCGGATTTTCCGGGCCCGGCGGAATGTAAACGGGCCAATCCGGGTTGCGTTCCAGCATCGACGGCGTGGGTCGCCATGATGGCCCTTCCACTTTCCGAACCACGCTGGTTCGGCCGAGCTTAGTCAATTCCGGGGAAATCGGCACGCTGGTCGGATACAGCAGGAATACAGATTCGTCTTCGGACCAGTAATTCAATGAACGCGAATCGATATCGACCAAAATCGCGCCATTTCTGAGACTGGAGAAATAGGGATGCCATTGCTTGGAACGGAAACTCGACGAATTACGAATGACGCGTCTGGAAGGAGCCTCTTCTATTTCCGAAGCAATCGACGTAGATTCGTTACGATCCTGGGCCGCTGCCGAAGCCGCCGCCAGCGACCCTAAGCCCGCCGCAAGCGAACACGCAAATTCTCTTCGACTGAAATATGAATTGGTCATCTCTCGAACCCGATATTGCTTGGCCGCGATAGCCGGGGCATGTCCGAAACGACGTATAGCGGTTTCTCAAATGCCGGCAAATGAATTTTACTTGAAGGCGTGAAAAAATTGTATTCCTCCTCATGATGAAATATCGAATTCGACACAGAATCAAGGCCGAATTTTTATGAAAGCAACATTTCTTGCGCAAATATTCTTAATTTTCGCTTTGGCCGGATGCAATCCCGTTGCCATGACCGGTGCGCTACCTCGGGATGCCGCTGAAACCAAAATCGATGTTGAGGACGCGAAAGCAAGAAAAATCAGAATAATGTACCGAATGCTCGACCTTGTGAATTTGGCGCGGCAGCAGAACGGACTGACACAGGTAGAATTGTCTTCGGCGTTGAATGCGGCGGCGCAGACTCACTCTTTCGATATGTCGCTGCAAAATCGGCCATGGCATTTTGGGTCGGACGGATCATCGCCTTTAGACCGAGCAGCAAGAAGCCTCTACACCGGAATGTTCCTTGGCGAAAATATCTCCGAGTCCTACGAAAACGATTTTCAGACTATCGTTGCATGGCTTGGCGAAAGGGGAACGCGCGACGTTATTCTCGACCCGCGGGCAACGCAAATCGGAATCGGTTGGTATCAGGAAGCGAGCGGTAAGAATTGGTGGACTCTCGTTTCTGGAAAGTAGAGCGTAGCTAATGGAAACGGCGATTTACTTCTAGTGCTTGCACTTCCAATGCCCCTTGTGGACCGAAGAAGCGAAGTCGCGCTCGCAATTTTCGGTTCGGAACCATTATTTGACGATTTAGTTGCGATCGACGCCTATTGGGAGGGCTTCTGACCCTAAGAGTTTGAATCATAAGTCATTGTTAATAAATCCTTTTTTATCAAGGA
>JAPPFL010000039.1 GCA_028823855.1 Albidovulum sp. | reverse complement strand
TCCTTGATAAAAAAGGATTTATTAACAATGACTTATGATTCAAACTCTTAGGGTCTCGAGTCCCGGAATGATCGAAAATCTTCACTCTTTTGTACTCGGCGAAGCGGCAGACGCTGAAAAGCGAATTTAAATCCAAGGCGTTCAAGTAGCTAGGGCAAGCCCGTCTATCCCAGTTTTATTGGCGCGGAGCGCATTAAAGTATAGCGGTTGGCGAGTTCCAACGATCCAACCCCAAGAGAAGCGGAACGGCAAAACAATGCCGACTTTATTTTTCTTGACATAGTGAATGCAGAGGAAGATTACTGAGTTACGGGTGGTTTGAGCCCGAATGCAGTGGGATGCGTCGCGCGACGCATCCGCGTCGAATCCGAGGAGAAGAAGATGAAAGAGATTGTACGAAAGTTGCTAATTCCGACATGCGTCGTTCCGGCGATATTGGCCGGTGCATCTACGGCCGGCGCGGAACACCACGAAGTTTCGATTTCGCACTACTTTACAGGCGAATTGAATCTCGAAAATTTTAAGGCGAATGTTGCGAAATTTGAAGAAGCTACAGGTTTTATGCTTAAGGACAGCCCGATAGGGCACGAAGACTTCAAGACCGACATTTTGGTTCGCGCCGCCGGCGGGGGATTGCCCGACGTGTTCAGCTATTGGGCCGGTGCCAGAACCCAATTCGTCGCCGATTCCGGCGGCCTATCGCCGATCGGGGAAATGTGGGAGAGAGAAGGTCTCGACGATGTCGTGGCCAAGGCGGTCGCGGACAGCGCAACTATGTACAATGGCGAACGCTATTTGGTGCCGTTCAACTACCATTACGCCGGGATGTTCTACAACAAGAAGGTCTTCGCAGATGCCGGCGTAACCGAATTGCCCACTGATTGGGAAGGATTTTTGGCTCTGTGCGAACAGCTAAAGTCGAATGGAGTCACGCCTATCGCGCTCGGTTCGAAATTCCGCTGGCCGGCTCAATTCTGGTTCGACTACCTCCTGCTCAGAACAGCAGGGCCCGAATACCGCGCGGCGCTCATGAGCGGTTCGGCCGCATACGACGACGAAGAGGTCAAGGAAGCCATGGCGATTTGGCGCGAACTAGTCGAAATGGGCTATTTCCTGCCGAACTCCAACGCCGACACATGGACCGACGCTTCGGACAAGGTGGCTCGCGGCGATGCCGCAATGACGCTGATGGGAACTTGGATTACGGGATACTGGAACGGATTGGGATTGGAACCGGGAGTCGACTATGATTACTTTCCGTTTCCCGCGATGCGAGAAGGCGTGGCGAATTCCGTTGTTGGCCCGATCGACGGCCTAGTCATCTCTTCAAACGTTGAGAACCAAGAAGGTGCCGAAGCGTTTCTCGCCTACATGATGAGCAATACCGATGTTCAGTCGCATTGGACTTCGAGCTACGGTGCTCTTTCAGCAAACGTTAACGTAGATTCGTCGATCTACAACGACGTGATGCAGAGGGTTGTAGCGACGGTCGCAGCTGCCGAGACATTCGCATTTAACTATGACCTCGCGACGCCGCCGCCGGTGGCGGAAGTTGGTTTGTCCATGTTCCAGCGGTTCATGGATAGCCCGGCCGATGCCGATGCCATTTTGGGCGATGCGCAGGTTGCCGCCTCCGCTGCTTTCGAGAACTAGAAGACGATAAATCGTACTCGCCAGCCGTCGCCGCGCGTCGGCGGCTGGCGGAAATTCCGCGCTCATGGATCGCAGTATCGCATTATGGCGAACGGTTTTTCTGATTCTGCCCGTCTCGGTTTTCGCCGTATTCGTAATTTGGCCGCTGCTAAGTTCATTTTACTATAGTTTTACGAATTGGAACGGATTCAATCCCAACTACGATTTCGTCGGTTTCGACAACTTCGCTAAAATCTATACCGATAGGCTATTCGCCTCCGCGGCGATCAATACCGTAATTTGGATGGTCGCTGCGATTATACTGCCAACTGGACTCGGCCTCTTTCTCGCTTTGCTCATTGACAGCCGGGTGCCGGGCGGCACGCTCTTCAAGTCGGTGTTTTACTTGCCGATTTGCCTTTCTGCCGTCGTGGTTGGACAGGTCTGGGTTTGGATTTACCAGCCGGACTGGGGACTGCTGAACACGGTACTGACCTATTTCTCCTCCGAAAAAATCAACTACGCTTGGCTGGCCAAACCCGAATCCGCTCTTTTTTCGGTAATCGTGGCCTGGTCTTGGCAGCAAACCGGCCTATCCATGGTCATCTATTTGGCCGGTCTGACAGCAATACCTAGCGACTTGCAGGAAGTATGCGAACTTGAAGGATCATCATGGTGGCAGAAAGTGCGCCTAGTACTTTTGCCGCTGCTCGCACCGGCGACCGTAGTCGTCATCGCTCTTAGCGTGATCAATTCTCTGAAGGGATTCGACATTTTGTTCATCATGACCGAGGGCGGGCCTTTCAACAGCTCCGATACGCTTGCGATGCACATGTACAACGAATCGTTCCGGAAGTATTACATGGGTTACGGCAGCGCGATCGCCGTTGTCCTGTTTCTTGTCGCGCTGGCGATAATCTGGCTTTATTTCAGGCAGCTAAGAAAAGTTGATGAAATCTATAGCTGAGTCCGCCGATATCTCTGCGTCGGCGCGGCCATTCAATCCCTGGCCGGGAACTATATTCGCCTGCTTGTCGGTACTCGCCCTTCTGTTTCTGGCGCCGACCTTCGGCGTTCTTATGTCGTCGATAAAATCGAAGCGCGAGATAGCATTCGGCCAACTCTGGACGATGCCCTCGGAATTGTTCCTCGGAAATTTCGCCGACGTACTTTCAAACCCGGCGGTGCATCAGTATTTGCTCAATACTTTTCTGGTAACGGCGCCCGCGACGGCGGCTTCGATCACGCTTGGAGTATTGGGCGGCTATGTTTTCGCCAAGCTTCCCTTTAAGGGAAGCGATTTGCTTTTTCTTGCGCTCGTATCGGGTATGTTCTTTCCGCCGCAAGTCATACTCATACCATTGTTTCGCCTCTTCAATTCTATGGGATTGATCGACACGCTTTGGCCGATGATTATCGTGCACACGGCGATGGGAATTCCCATTTGCACGCTGCTGATGAGAAATTTCTTTGCGACGGTGCCGAATCCTCTTCGCGAATGCGCCATAATCGAAGGCGCAAATGAGTGGCAGATTCTTGTCTTGGTCGCATTGCCGCTTAGCTTGCCCGCGCTAGCGGTACTTGCGACGCTTCAGTTTACCTGGATATGGAACGACTTTCTTTGGCCCCTGATTTTCACTCAGTCGGACGACAAGCGTACGATTATGCTAGGGCTCGTCTTTATGCGCGGCCAATATTCAGTAGCCTGGGGGATCCAAGGTGCGATGTCGCTGATAGCGAGCTTGCCAACGCTCCTGGTTTTCCTGTTCTTTCAGCGATACTTCATAAAGGGCATGACCATGGGCGCGGTAAAGGGGTAGAATGGCGAGATGAGTAGTCTAAAGTTGCAGGATGTTCGCAAGAACTTCGGCACCCAGACCGTCATTCACGGAATAGACCTCGATGTCGAAGAAGGCGAGTTCATCGTATTCGTCGGACCGTCGGGCTGCGGAAAGTCGACCATGCTGCGGATTATCTCCGGCCTGGACCAGGTGACTTCCGGAAGGATCTTTATTGCAGGAAATGACGTAACTTTCACTCATCCGTCAAAGCGCCAAGTTGCGATGGTTTTCCAGTCCTATGCTCTCTTTCCGCATATGACGGTCGCTCAAAACATCGGATTTGGCCTAAGGCTGGCTAAATTGCCAAAAGCTGAAATCGCAAAAAGAGTTTTCGCCGCCGCCGAAGTGCTGCAGATTGAGGATTTGCTTGGTCGATATCCGCGTCAGCTTTCGGGAGGGCAGAGGCAAAGAGTTGCGATTGGCCGCGCAATCATCAGGAATCCCCGGGTTTTTTTGTTCGACGAGCCGCTGTCAAATCTGGATGCCGCTCTTAGAGTGCAGATGAGGCTTGAAATCGCCCGCTTGCACAATCGGCTGGGCGCGACGATCGTTTACGTTACGCACGATCAAACGGAAGCCATGACACTGGCAGACAGGATAGTCGTAATAAAGGAAGGCGAAATCGCGCAGGTCGGAAACCCGTTGGAGGTCTATGAGAGTCCGGCAAACAAATTCGTAGCGGGATTTATCGGGGCACCGTCCATGAATTTTCTCAAGGCAAGCATCCGCGCCGAAGGCGGCAGATCCAGCATTCAACTGTACGGCGCCGCTCTGGCTTACCTGCCGGATCGTTTCGCCAGGGAATACATCGAGCTTGGAATTCGTCCCGAGCATCTATCGTTTTCGGAATCAAGCGATTGCGATTTTTGGGGCGTCGTCGAACTCGTTGAGGAACTTGGATCGGAATCGTTCGCCTACCTGCAAACCGAATTCAACCCGGAACCTGTAACTATTCGCCTGGAGCCGAACAAGAAAGTTAAGGCGGGAGATAAGCTTCCCGTGAGCATAGACAGAAATGCGATGCACGTGTTCAGCGAATCCGGCTCTACTGTTGCCATTGGTCGAATTTGACTATCCTGCATCGCGCGTTTCGCTTCAGCGCTGCGCGCTGAGTTCAATTCGTTTCGTTCATGACATGCGGATAACGATTAGGGCGCGCGCTGCCTTTCCCGCGAAACGATTTTCACGGTCGCGCGACGAACTTGCGACTTCAATCGGGGGGCGAGAAGGCACCTGAATTTCGCTTGGTCAGCTGATTTCAGCTTCGCCGATACGACATTCCTCGCGGCGCGCCGAAGAAAAGAGAGCGACTGAAGAGTAGTTCCACGTATCCAAGAGATTCCATGGCGGACATTGCGAGGAATTTTGTCGGTTCCATAATCGGCATGAATGGATTCTTGGGAGCATTTGAAAAAAATTGAGGGTTCTCCAAACGGACGAAATGGTTCGATCGCCGGCGAACCCCGTCCACAATTCCTGCCGCGCTCAGAACCGGTATCAATTGACCCCTGCCTGAAATCAGTCGCGATTCTGCCCGATGAATTCGTCCAAGACTAGCGGGGGCAAGCGCAATGTCCGAATCATGCCGTGAAAGGCCAACGCATTGATTCAGCGGGGAATCCCGCTCGCGTAAGTTCAAAGGAAGGCCTCAGAACCCTGCGAATGGGCAGGACAATCCAATCGCTCGCTGTTCCGCACGGGGGTTTATATCAGGCAGATTTATCCACTCCAAAATTGCCCACGATCGAGAGTGCGCGTTGAACAATCGGCGGAAAGAGAGTAGAATCCGGAGGAGTGCGAATTCGCCAAACCGTACAGGAAACGAATTCAGATCGCGGATTTATTTTCCGATTTCGCTTTCGAGTATTTGGGAAGCCATGAAATGGTAAGCGTCTTAGCTCTATAGTCGTGCATGCAAATTTTGGAACTGGTCCCGATCTCGATAATTATTAAACAACCAGGAATTTGAATATAATAATGCACGGTGAATATTTTTTGCCTAAAGGCGAATTTGATGGCTGAGAATAAAGCCGATCTTCAGCAATTAACCGATCGGATTCGTTTGTTATCGCTGCACCGCGAAGCGAACCCGGATACTTTTCCCTCAAAAGAGCAATTTAGAGTCGCTTACTTGATTTCAGTAAACGAAATGCTAAAGGTGACCGTCGAACCGGTAAAAATGGCAATCAACGCGAGAGGAATGCCAAATGGTGCAGCAACAAAATTCGATTACTGGAAATTGAGAAAAGGCTATTCCCCGCTTTTTATTGGGGATTCGGACTTCCCGATTTTAAAAAAGATCAATTGGCTAAGGGATTCCAAGTGGAACGAACTGCCAGTGGAACTCGAAAACGACCAATATTGTTTAGATATTTTCATAGCGGCGTTAATCACGAGGAGATCTGTTCTAGACATAAAAGACAGGCAAAATCTGTCGCTTGATAAAACCATTACCGGGAAATTCCAATGGACAAGTTCAAGCTCGGGTAAAAAGTTGTCATTGAGCAGTCGCATCGGAAGGGATTTCGCGATTCTTCCTCTTGCTCAAATTTGGTACGTCGACATGAGTTGCGGATCCACCGGAATTTTGAGGACTGACCTTCCCGCCGAGACCATTGCGAAGTATGCGACAAGCTCTCTAAAAAAGAGAAGCTCTTCCAATAAAGCTGATACTTGGAATCCCTCTATTAAACGGGGGCGAGATGAGGAATCATCGGGAGTAAACATTAGAATTAAACCTGTTCCAGTTTTGAAATTTTCAGTTGTAACAGTCGCTAGGAAAACACTGCAATATTTAGGTATAAAAGAATGCGGCAAGGATTTAACGGTTCCGGTCGTAGAATTGGCGTTTAAATACGAGAATTTTCTTGTCGGTGCACATTGGCCCTATTCGGTTCTTGGTCGAGGTGTCGAAGGGATTAAACGAAATTTTATAATTGAAGGGCGTTTAAGAAAGAAGCTGGAAATTGTTTTCAGAGATCGCGGATTCGTGAACGGCAGAATAATCGACATTCATATTGAAAATTCGGAATCAATTAAAGATTCCGATATCTATTTTCCAGTTGAATTCAAGGGCAGAAAAAGTGATCGAGTTATTTTTCCATCTCAAGACGAAATGGAATTATTTGCGTTGAACCTTATTTACTTTCATTTAGAGAAGCTGCAGTCCGGCGGCTGCATAATAGAGTTCGACGAGAATTGGCCGTTCCACGTGGCGGATTTTACTTCTTCTTCCATCGAGGCATTTGTTAAAAAGGCAAGGAACGAAAGATTTGAACTGTCTTTGAATTGCGAGTTCGAAGGGACGAAGATCGATTTATTGCGCACCGTCGAAAAAACAATTTCAGGGTTGCCGGTGGACAAACTCGGCAATTTACCGAAAAATTTTGATTTGGAAAATCATTTAAAAATCAATAGCGTTTACAACCGAGTGTCGAATGAACGCTTTACCGTAGTTCCGGCTGAGCGCCTCGCTCCCATAGTCAATGCGATTATCGAATTGCATGGCAAATTCGATTTCCACCTGGCGGAAGCCGCCCAATTTTCCAAATTTGCGGATGCACTCGAGAACTGCGGAGTCACGTGGAAGAGAAGCAGGGAACTCAGAGAGCTAGGGCGAAAATTCACGCGCCTGCGGAAAGAAGGCGAGTTCAGCCCGCCTTCCAGAATCCAAGCGGAATTTCGGCCCTACCAGAAAACGGGTTACAACTGGCTGCGAATTCTGGCGGAGACAGGCTTCGGCGGAGTTTTGGCGGACGATATGGGCCTGGGGAAAACTCTTCAAGCTCTAGCCATCATCGCCCACAAGCATTTGGAACTAGATTCGACGCGACCGAGTCTTTTGGTCGTTCCTACAAGCCTCGTCGGAAACTGGGTTCGCGAGATAAAGAGATTCGTACCTGAACTTAGTCCAATCGTGCTTCATGGTCCGAAGAGGAAAAAGCTTTTCGATTCGATTCCAGATCATCATTTGATTTTGTCCACCTATCCTCTTTTGCACAGGGACCACGAGGAATTGTTTTCCCGGGAATACGAACTTGCTGTTCTGGACGAGGCGCAAGCGGTCAAAAACTCGGCGTCTCAAGCGGCCCGGCTCATCAGGAACATCAATGCGAAGCAAAGAATCGCGTTGACCGGCACGCCTGTCGAAAACAATCTGAATGAGCTTTGGTCGCTTTTTGACTGGCTGATTCCCGGCCTCCTTGGCAGCAAGAAAGAATTCGGCACGCAATTTAGAACGCCTATCGAAAGGCACGGCATCGAGGCTAGGCAGCGTCAACTATCGGCGCGAGTCAGCCCTTTCCTTTTGCGCCGGACCAAGGAAGAGGTCGAAAGCGAATTGCCACCCAGGACCGAGATCAGCGAAATCGTGCCTCTCGAAGGTTCTCAGCGCGACCTCTACGACTCATTGGTAGCCGCCATGAACGCACGCGTCGCCGAAGCGATTACCAAGAAGGGGCTTCAACGCAGTCGAATAACGATTTTGGATGCGCTGCTCAAGCTCCGGCAAGCTTGCTGCGACCCGGCCCTCGTTAAGTTGAACGCGGCGAAGAAAATCCGAGTGAGCGCAAAGCGCCAACGGTTGCTGGAATTGCTGGAAGAGCTAGTGTCCGAAAACCGGAAAGTCTTGGTTTTCTCTCAATTCGTTGAAATGCTGAATTTGATTCGCCGGGATATCGAAGAGCGCGGCTGGAACTACGCGATGCTGACCGGAAGCACGTCGAAGCGAACCGAGGAAGTGTCCAAGTTCCAGGATGGAGACTCACCGATATTTCTGATTAGCATCAAGGCGGGCGGAGTAGGGCTTAACCTGACCGCCGCGGATACCGTGGTTATCTACGATCCGTGGTGGAATCCGGCGGTTGAAAGGCAGGCAATGGACCGTGCGCATCGGATTGGACAGGACAAGCCCGTGTTCGTCTACAAGCTTATCGCCGAAGGTACGGTCGAATACAGGATCCAAGCGATGCAGGCCAGAAAGCAGGCTCTCGCCGACTCGCTGTACGAAGGCGGAGGAGGAATTTCGGAGTTGAGCGAAAGGGATATCGAGGCGTTGTTCAAGCCGATATCGTGAATCAAATCATTCGTTTTGTAAATCGCTTGAATTTTATGCGAATACTTCATGGAAAGAGCGGCTGCCGTATCCGTTTTACCCCAATACGGAAACCCTAAGGCCGTTCGAATTCAGTATCTTGTTTTTGCTTGGTTTCGGATTTCCGTAATCGATTTTTGGGACTCAGTAGCATAAACGAAGTTGATCGAAATCCTTGCGGCCACAACTATGACGGACGATCGCGAACCATATACTTTGTCGGTTGCCCCGATGATGGACTGGACTGACCGGCACTGCAGGTTTTTCCACCGCCTGATGACGCGACATACGCTTTTGTACACGGAGATGATTACAGCGAAAGCGCTAATTCACGGCGACAGAGCGTCCTTGCTAGCCTTTCATCCGGCAGAGCATCCGCTCGCGCTCCAGCTTGGCGGATCCATTCCCTCGGAACTTGGCCAAGCCGCGGCGTTCGGCGCCCAGGCAGGGTACGACGAGATCAATCTAAATGCCGGCTGCCCGTCGGAGAGAGTGCAATCGGGCTATTTCGGAGCCGCTTTGATGAAGGAGCCGCTTCTTGCTGGGGAATGCGCTAGGGCGATGATCGAGAGTTCGCTGGGAACGGAAGTTACGGTCAAGTGCCGAATCGGAGTGGACGATCAAGTACCGATCGACGCACTGGCGGAATTTATTCAGAGCGTGGGCTCGGCGGGAGTCAAGCGAGTCGCGATTCATGCGAGAAAAGCATGGCTGAAGGGATTGAGTCCGAAGGAAAACAGGGAGATTCCGCCGCTTGACTATGGCGTGGCAGATCGGATGCGGAACTATTTTCCGGAATTGAAATTAGTCGTTAACGGAGGGATAGGCAGCCTGGAGACAGCCGAAGAATTTTTGGAACGAGGATTTAGCGGAGCAATGATCGGTCGCGCCGCTTACCGTTCGCCAGGCGACATCCTGCTTGAAGCAGACCGGCGCATTTTCGGATCCGCTAATAAGCCGCCGCGCCGAACTGAAATCGCCCGAACCATGCTGTCCTATGCTGAAGGACATGTTGCAGCTGGAGGAAGACTCAGCCAAGTCTTGCGGCACTTGGCCGGGCTGTTTAACGGGATTCCCGGTTCGCGGCACTGGAAACGCTGCCTAGCCGAAAAATCCGAAGGGGATCTATCCAAAATCAGGTCTCTGGACAAGGCGATAGGCAGTTTCGAAATGAATCCCGAGTTGATCTGAACCTTCCGATCATGCCGGTTTTGCGATTGCGCGCGAGAATCCCAATATTTTTTTCTGCAAATATATCGAAATGCGCCTGCCGCAATGCCACGGGAACGAGATCGGTCGCCGGGCTGCTCGCCGAATCCTTGGGCCGACGGGCATGGATTGCTTTGGCAGGCTGCCGGTGCGCTTGCCGCACGCCGTGAATCAACGCGCCTAGCGCCCGTCTGTTCGGTTGCCATTGCGAGATCCGCAGAGTTGCCGCCGCCGACCGCCTGACGCTAAGAGCCGACGCTCCAACTCGCCGGCCGGTTTCGCGAGCTGGCCGCTCGACTCGTCGAATGCAATGCTTGCCGCGCGGTCGAGGAGAAAACGATCGCTTATGATATCGACTCTTTCCATTTGATCGCGCTCTCGGCCGATGTGCCTTTGAATGTCGATCGCGACCTAATATCGCCCAAATGGCCAACTACATTTCCTGCATCCTTTCCGCACGCGACGTTGACGGTTTCGAGAGAGCCAACATGCGGACCATTTTCCGATCGCTCGTCAATGCGGAACGACCTTAGGATATAAGGAGCGTGAAATCGTCGTCGCGCTCGGTCGCCTAACCGGCAAAAAGCCGTTTCTGGACGCTGGCTGCGCCGAAGGCCGGGAGGAGTTGCTTTGGCTCGACAATCGAACCCTCGCCAACCGATCCGTTCGACGCTCGAAAATTCGCGCGCACTAGAAACATAGCAGGTTAAATTGCGAGAGCGTTCGGTACTCCGGGCGCTCGTGAGCCTCGCGTGCCCGGCGAATTTCGACATTATACGATCTTGCTCGCTGGAGAGGCTCTATTTTGATTGGTCCGACTGCATCCTCTTTTCTAGCCACCTTACTCCCGCCGAGACAGCGAGAATCAATACAAGGTATTCAAGCACCAGTATGGTGTAGATTTCCAGAGGGCGATATTCCGTGACAACCAATTCGTTGGCTTTTCGGGTAAGTTCCTGCATCCCGATTACCGAGACCAGAGAAGACATCTTCAGCATGTAGACAAGCTGGTTGCCAAGCGCGGGAAGGATACGGCGAACGGCTTGCGGAAGAATTACGAATCTCATTGTGTCCACGTAGCCGAGAGAGATCGAATGGGCGGCCTCGTATTGACCCTTGTCAATCGATTGAATTCCGGCTCTGAAAATCTCTGCTTCGAAAGCGCTGTCGGACAAAGCGAGCGCAATTACGCCTGCCCAAAAGACGGTGATCGACAGACCGGTCATCTGCGGCATTCCGTAATAGACCCAAAGAATCAGCACGAGAATGGGAACGGCTCGAACAAGTTCGACGTAAAGCCGATTAATGTTTCTCAGCGCACGGTGCGAAGCAAGGCCGGGGAGGGCGATAACAAGACCGACAGTTATCGAAATTGCGATAGCGGTCAATGAAAGCGCAATCGTGTAGTAAAGTCCGCCGACGAGAAACTTTAAATTGTTGAGTCCAGAGGTTGTCGACGGATTGACGACGTACCAGCCCCAGCTGGAAGAGCAGCTTGCAAGCGTCGAGACCGCGGCCGCGAATGCAAGAAATTTAACTCTGATCATGAAACTGTCTTTCAGTGATGGAGAATTTTTTGCAAAAAGTCCCGGCAGCGCTCGCTATTCGGATTTTCAAAAAAGCGTTCGGGGGGCGACGACTCGACGATTTCGCCGAAATCCATGAACACCATCGTGTCGGCAACTTTTCGAGCAAATCCCATTTCGTGAGTCACGCAAATCATCGTCATGCCGCTGTCGGCCAATTCGATTATGACATCCAGAACTTCGCTGATCATTTCGGGATCCAGGGCGGAAGTCGGTTCGTCGAAAAGCATGATTTTCGGTTCCATGCACAGTGACCTGGCTATGGCGACGCGCTGCTGCTGCCCGCCTGACAGTTGTCTCGGAAATTTGGAGGATTGTTCGGGAATTCTTACGCGCTCCAAATAGAGCATCGCTAAATCCTGGGCTTCTCTTTTCGAGAAGCCGCGCGAACGCATCGGTCCCAACGTAAGATTGTCCAAAACCGTCAGATGCGGAAACAAATTGAATTGCTGGAATACCATGCCGGCCTTCGAACGCACGGAACGCAGGCTTGCATTGCTCCTCGTCAGATATTCGCCGTCGACCTTTATCGTGCCGGAATCATGATGCTCCAATCCGTTAATGCATCGAATTAGAGTCGATTTTCCCGAACCGGAAGGCCCGCAAATAACCGTGCGTTCGCCAAGATAGATTTCAAGGGATACGTTCGCTAGAGCCTGAAATTCCTCGAAGAACTTATTCACGTCTGAAATCTCGATAATCGGCTCGGTTGGAGGTTGTCTCATTCGGCTCTCCCGATGCGCTATGTATTGCTATCATTCGGCCGCTACATTGCCTAGCTCATCTCCGGTTGCAATTTCCAGGAAATTAGTGAATGCGTCCTCTTTGAACTTTTGCGGAGAACCAAACAATGAAGCTTCTTAAACTTGCCGTAGCATCGGCGGCGCTAACCATTGGAGCAGTTCAGGCGGGAGCACAATCCGCTTTGCACGAAATACTTAACGACGGCGTGCTTAAGGTCGGAACAACGGGCGACTGGAACCCAATGACGATGCGCGATCCGGCTACAAACTCCTATCAGGGATACGACATTGACGTAATGACTGAACTTGCCAAGGACTTGGGAGTCGAGGTCGAATTCGTGCCCACCGATTGGAAGACTCTGGTCAGCGGCGTTACGGCGGGCAAGTACCATATGACTGGCTCGGCATCGATTTCCCCGGCACGCGCAAAAGCGGCCGGGTATTCGAGCAGCTATTTTTCGCTTGCGACCGTTCCGCTCATCCTTGCGAAGGATGCCGACAAGTTCAAGGATTGGGGCGACTTGGACAAGGGCGAAGTTACCGTCGCCGCAACGCTGGGCACCGTGCAGGAAAAGATGGTCAAAGAGTTCTTCCCGAACGCCCAGCATAAAATCGTCGAGGCGCCGGCAAGAGATTTCCAGGAAGTTTTGTCGGGGCGCGCCGATGCGCACATAACCTCAAACGTCGAAGCCTTCAAACTAGTCGAAAAATACCCGCAGATGGCAATCGTAACCGTTTCGAAGCCAAGGAATCCGACACCGATAGCCATGCTGCTGCCGCAGGACGATCAAGTTTGGATCAACTACGTGAATACTTGGATCGCTCTGAAAGCCGAGCGGGGCTTCTTTGAAGAGCTCGGTAGAAAATGGAAGCTTAACAATTGATACTTCCAATGATCTCCAATACTGGGGCGCCTAGGCGCCCCTTTTTTGTCGCCTTTCGACAGTAGAGATATGATTGAACGTTCGATCAGCTAGGTTGCGTTCGAATTCGCTGTCCGACGCCTGGTTGTGAAAGAATGAATTTGACAGCGTAGCAAACTATTACGAGCGAAGTCCTCGACGTCGCCTCAAGGAATCTTCCGCGCATCCGTAACGGGCAAATTTCGGTAGCCCGCTGGAAATCGACATGATTCGACCGCTCATTTCTGGTCCGCTGGCGCAGATATCCCGTGCGTCGATTGGATTTCGCGTGGTCGTTCTTCAAATCAATGTCTGCGAAGGATGCCGGCAAAGAACCGGCAGCGGTCGTTCGGAGGCTCGGAACCGCACGCAATTTCTACTCCCTACGGCGACTGGAGGAAGGGGCGACGTATCCAATCAGATAGCTCTGACGCGCCAGGCATGCCGACCGCCGCAATTTGATCGGCGCGCTCACGGTGTGGCCCAGTTATTGAATCGCCGCGCGGAAGAGCGGCACAGCGGGAATGCAGGCAGAGGGTAAGATCAATTATGAACATGCGCTAGGTGTTCTGATGCGGCTTTCCGGAAGACGAACGGACGCCGAAACCGGAATTCGGCAATTGTCGCTCCGTTGTCGCCCGGTCTAAGAATCTGACGCTGTAGGTATTCGCGATCGCCGTGTCGGTGACAACGCAGATGCAGCGCGATAGCGAATTCGCGGTTCAGCTAGCAACGCCTCTTGACGGCAAGGATGCCGGGGTTGTCTGCAATTTTGTTCGAACTGTATCCTTCGGAAACCCAATTCGGCGATTTGGTGACGATTTCTTTGCTATCAATTCCGGGCGATGAACTGGCTTCGCGAAACATGATTCCAGTTGACTCCCGACAAAGCGCGCCAAATTCTATTTTCAATCCGAAGAGCGCTACAGCTGGGAAATTGGAAACTGGATTCGAACACTTTTTTGTTTTGTCTCGAAAGCGTAGACTTGAACCCGGAAAATATTGATTGCGTGGAGTCGAAAGCGAATGGAATTCTCGCTTGTTTTTCGATCAGCGAATTGTTGGAGCGATCTGCGATGATGCTCTCGTGCTCGACATGGTACGAAATCTCCGAATATCTGGAGCAATTTGACGGCGTGATCATTCCGGCGGGCTCCACCGAGCAACATGGACCGATCGGCCTGATTGGCACGGACGCGATTTGCGCCGAGACAATTTCCGAACGAGCTGCCGAGCGGGCGCATGCCTTGGTCGCTCCATGCCTTGCTTTTTCGCCCGCGCCTTTCAATGCACTGTTTCCAGGCACGATTTCCGTGACTGAATCATTGTTCGCCCGGCTAGCTCGCGAGGTAGTTTCGGCATTAATGGTTCAAGGATTCCGCAAGTTCTATTTCCTTAACGGGCACGGGGCAAATATCGCTCCGCTCAATAGTTTGAAGACCGAGATCGCCGACGCAAGCGTACGCGTGCAAAGCTGGTGGGATTTTCCGCAAGTCTCCGAACTTCGAAGCCGGCATTTTGGAGATTGGGAAGGAATGCACGCTACGCCTTCCGAGATTTCGATAACGCAATTTACAACGAGATTCGTCGAATCGCCATTGGCGCTCGAGCCTCCGGAAAAACTATCGCCGGAATTCTTGCGTAAACACGCGGGCGACCGGCACGGTCCAGCCGAAGAGCATATGCGCCGATTTCCCGACGGAAGAGTGGGATCGCATTCGGCCCTGGCAAGCAGCGAACGAGGAAAGGAGTTGTTTGAAGCGGCGGTTGCGGCTGTCTCTGAAGACTATTTGACATTTGTAAAAGCGAGCGGCGAATCATAGCCCCAATGTCGCGGCATGATGCTACCGCTCTGGTTCTCCCGTGCGCAAAGGGCGACGAATCTTCGCTCTCCGGCCAAGCATGGTTTTGCGGAGAAATCATGTACTGGCCACTAAATGGTATGCCGCTATTCTTCCTTCGGGCGGTTTTTTCGTCGTCGGCCGCCTCTGCGGACTTGGAGAATGGACGCGCGGGAAGGGAGATCGACAAGAATTCTTTGCCGTTTTTCCGAGGAAAATTTCGCCCATCGGCCGACTTCCTTGGCCGTTCTGAAGCAACCGAGACATATTCCGAATTCGGGATGAATTACGCACACCCTTTTGCACGGACTGTCGGGCTCGTCTCTGGTCCAGTTCTCGCTTTTCATCGTATTCGACTCTAATGCCGGAGCCGGTCCAATGCTCCCTGAAGTATCAAGGACGCAGCAACGTGATTGATAACTCTCTTTCGTTTCTTTCTTGAAGCGCCCGCTTCTATTAGAGAACGCTCTGCGGCTACGGACGAAAGGCGCTCGTCCCAAAAGGTCGCTGGAAGTGCCGTCAATTCCGAAAATCTCTCCGCAAACGATCGCACCGACTGGCAGCGAGGCCCTTCCGTGCCGTTCATGTTCTTGGGCAAACCTACGACAAACCCGCCCGCATCTCTTTCCTCCGCAATCTCCAAAATTCTTTGCGCGTCGGAACGAAACTTTTTCCGTTTGACGGTCAACAAGGGCGTGGCCGCGAGCCTGAGACCGTCGGAAACCGCAAGGCCGATAGTCTTTGTCCCAACATCGAGACCCACCAATGGCGAACCGTCTCGAAGCAACGCCGCGAATTCGCAAATGTCGTCATATGCTCCGCTCATCAAGGAAGCCCGAATTCTCGTGCGGCTCGCGCGATCGATTCAAGTTCTTCTTCGTTGCCGAAAAACGCCTCGTTCGCCGCCTTTCGCGCTGCCGCCGCTCGTTCAATTTGCCCTAGTACACCGAGTGAACGAATTAGGCGTATCCATTCATCGACGGAACCGCCTTCTTCGGCAAGTCTGGATTCGAGACTGCTGACCATGCCTTCGATCATGGCTGCTCGATCACTCGGATCCATCTCAGAAGCCGCCGCAATATCGTCGGCGCTCGGGCCGGGTAGCCGGCGCTGCGGAAGCTGGAACTGAATGCCCGCCAACTCTGCTATGTGCGCAATTTGAGATTCAATGGCTTGCTGCCAGTAGGAGTCGAGCGGTCCCCGTTCAAGTAGTTCGCGCCAGACCTCGAAGGCGATGTCGGGACGACCCGTTTGGGCGTGCATCAAGCCCATATAGTAACGCGCGCGCGGATCGAATGCATCCATGGACAAGCAAGTCTCCAAGGCGGATTCCGCCTCCGGAGACACATAGCCTTCCGCGCTTTGAATCATGTACTCCGCTAGATCGCCGTGCTCGTCGCAGCCGGCGCGGTCGCCGCGTAGGGAAAGAACCTGCTCCATAGCTTCCGTCGCCGCCGTGAAATTTCCGAGAAAGCTCTCGTGCGTAGCGAGAAGCCTGAGTCCTTCCAAATCGCCGGGTCGGGTCGCAACCGCTTCGCGAAGACGTTCGACAAGCGCGAGATATTGCGGGTCGAACTTTGATTCATCTTGAAGGCGCGGTGAAAGGCTTGCCACAAAATTCTCCTGAGTAGGGCGATCTAAACGAAACTTCTTCGCGTTTTCAATTCGTTGAGCATGCGGCAGATCGGACATTCCCGGCCTGCCCAGCTTTCCATAAAGGTATAGTCCACCGGGGACTAGTAAAGCAAAGACGGCGGCGATGCATGCTGCCGTCGCATAGGCAGGCGCCGCTTTTGGGGGCAGCTCTCCTCGAGCGATCTTGTCCGCCTCGAGAATTCGTCGAGAAATTTCAAGTTTGGATGCCTCTGCGTCATCAGGCGAGACGATGCCGCGGCCGATTTCCCGATCTAGCTCCCTTAGCTGCTGTTTGTAGAAGGCGATATCGACTTCAGCGGACTTATGGCTGCCCTTGCTTGCTTTGAGCAGGGCGTATGCGATTACCGCGGCGGAAAGGATTGAAATGAACAGCGCTGTTAGCCAAAATATCATTCCAGCCCTCGTGCTCGCCCGGCGCGCGTTGCCGGCACGGATTAGCTATAGGCCGTCGAATCGCAAGCGGCAATTGCCGCGTATCGACAAAGAATCTTGATCGGAGCCAAAATGTCGTAATTCGCGGCTATTTCGCCGCATCGCTATCCGTCGGGTATCCGGTTTTGCAGTGAATAGTGGAATTTGGAGATTTTGACTTCTATGTTCGTCGGGCGCGACCCCAAATCATTTCAATGAGCCGATATTCCGCATTCGCAATTGCCTCCAAGGCCATGCGCCGCCACTCCGGATGGGAACGGGTTTGGACTTCGCCGGATCCGAAGCGAAATTACGACGTTGTCATTGTGGGGGCCGGAGGGCACGGCCTAGCGACCGCATACTATTTGGGCAAAAACCACAATGTCCGAGATGTTGCAATTATAGAGAAAGGATGGCTCGGAGGAGGCAACACCGGTCGCAACACTACGATTGTCCGTTCCGGCTATTTGCAGGACGATTCAGTCGCAATTTACGAACTGTCTCGCTCGCTCTACGAAACGATGAGCCAGGACCTAAATTTCAACGTGATGTTCAGCCCGCGCGGCCTCATGATGCTCGCGCAGACGCATCACGAAGTGCGCGGTTACAAGAGAACGGTAAACGCGAATAGCCTCCAAGGCCTGGCGACCGAGTTTATCGGCCCCGAGCGCGTAAAGAAGCTGTGCCCAATTATTGAGATCAACGGACCGCGCTTTCCTGTGCTCGGCGCGTTTTGGCAAGCTCGCGGGGGAACGGCGCGGCACGATGCGGTTGCATGGGCATATGCGCGCGCATGTTCAAAAATGGGTATGCACGTAGTCCAGCAATGCGCCGTTACAGGCATTAGCCGCGACGAAGAGGGAATTCGCGGGGTCGAAACGGAAAAGGGTCCAATCAACTGCAAAAAACTCGGAGTCGTCGTTGCCGGACACTCGGGTGTCCTAGCAGAAATGGCGGGCTTCCGGCTTCCGATCGAATCCGTTGCTCTGCAAGCTCTCGTGTCGGAACCGATCAAGCCCTGCTTGGACGTAGTCGTTATGGCCAACACGGTTCACGGCTACATTAGTCAGTCGGACAAGGGCGAACTTGTAATCGGTGGCGGGACCGACGGTTTCAATAACTATTCTCAGCGCGGGTCGTTTCACCACATTGAAGAAACGGTTAGGGCGCTGGTCGAGACCTTTCCGATAATATCGCGATTGAAAATGCTTCGGCAGTGGGGTGGAATTGTCGACATGACAGGCGACAGGTCTCCGATTATTTCCAAGACGCCAGTTCGAAACCTTTTTTTTAACTGCGGCTGGGGAACAGGCGGGTTTAAGGCCATCCCGGGTTCCGGCTGGGCTATGGCGGAGCTCATTGCCAAGGGAAATCCCGGCCCGTTGGCGGCTCCGTTCAGTTTGGATCGATTCAAGGAAGGCAGATTTATCGACGAAAGCGTCGCCGCGGGAGTCGCGCATTGAAATTTAGCATAGCCGTTGGAGTGCAAGAATAATGTTGAAGCTGCGTTGTCCAAACTGCGGATTCGTTGCCGATGAAACTGAACTATCGTGCGGAGGCGAAGCGCACGTGAAGCGATTCGGTCCTGGCTCCTCTGACGAAGAATTCGAGTCCTACCTCTTTTTGAAAAAGAACCCGAAGGGCGTCCACTTTGAAAGATGGCGGCACAGCTATGGCTGCGGCAAATGGTTTCATGCAGTGCGGTGCACCGCCTCGCAGGAAGTATTCGGAACCTATTCTGCTCAGGTCGAGGGGCCCCCGAGGGAATTGTTCGACGAAATCTCGAGACGACGCCCAGGATGGTCGCATAAAGACTGAGCGAGAGAGGCGTTGTGACAGCGTTTTCGGAATGCGCCGGCGTACAATATCGGTCTTGCGGAAGGGGTAGGCGACGGAAATGAGCAAGCGTCTTTCCGAAGGCGGGCGACTTATCGATCGCGAAAGGACACTTCGGTTTGCTTTCGACGGAAAGCCGTATTCGGGATTTTACGGCGATACGCTCGCTTCCGCGCTCATGGCGAACGGCCAAAAGATAATTGGTCGCTCCTTCAAGTTCCATCGGCCCAGGGGTCTCGTAGCGAGCGGTCCCGAAGAACCAAACGCGTTGGTGTCGCTAGGCGAAGGCCCGCGCAGAGAGCCTAATCAGGTTGCGACAACGGCAGAATTATTCGAGGGTCTTGTCGCCGAGAGTCAGAATTGCTGGCCAAGCCTAGACTTCGATGTCGGTGCGTTAAGCGACAGATTCTCCCGCTTTCTGCCGGCCGGGTTCTACTACAAGACTTTCATTAGCCCCAAGAATGGCTGGTACAGGCTCTTCGAACCCGCGATTCGCCGAATGGCGGGTCTCGGCAAACCCCCGGAGTTGCCGGATCCCGATTGCTACGAGCATTTTTATGCGCACGCGGATATACTTGTTGTAGGCGGCGGGATCGCGGGATTGACTGCCGCGCGAATTGCGGCGGCTTCGGGAGCGCGAGTGCTTGTCGTCGAGCAAAGGCCGAATTGGGGCGGCAGATCGGTTGTCGATAACGTTCGAGTTGACGGAGCCGCCGCTTCCGAATGGGTTCGATCCGCCGTCGAGGAACTTGAAGGATTCGGTGCCGCGATGCGGCTCAAGACGACCGCGCTGGGCGCTTACAGTCACGGATACGTGCTAGCCTGCGAGCGATTGAGCGACGGCAGCAATCGCAAGGGGGGGCTTCGGCAACGCCTGTGGCGTATCCGGGCCAGAAAGATCATCGTCGCCGCCGGTGCGATCGAGCGACCGCTTGTTTGCCCCGGCAACGACATTCCCGGCGTAATGCTGGCTTCGGCGATTCGCGACTATCTTACGGATTACGGCGTAGCGGCAGGGCGCGAAATCGTCATTGCCACGAACAACGATGATTCTTACAGAACAGCTCTTGCTCTTTCGGATGCCGGGATCGAAGTGCCTGCGATTATTGACACCCGGCCTTCGGCGAGCGGCGAGCTTCCCGGCCTCGCACGCGAAAGAGGGCTGCGCGTGATTGAATCGTCGGGCGTCGCGAAGATTTTCGGCAAGCGGCAGGTCAGGGGAGTCGCTGCCTGCTCGATGGGAGGTAGCGGCGAAATTTCCGAAAAAATAAATTGCGACGCGATTGCGCTTTCGGGCGGCTGGTCTCCTACGGTCCATCTGTGGTCGCATTCCGGCGGAAAACTTCGATGGGACGATCATTGGGTCGCCTTCAAGCCGGATCCCGACTTCCCGCCTCTTGGCGACGACGGGATCGCCGTGGCCTACGCAGCCGGGGCTGCGAACGGCGAATTGCTTTGCCGAAATATCGCTGCGGATGCCGAAATGGCTTCGAAAAGAGCATTGGCCGACATGGGAATCGATGCTGTGCCCGTTGAAAGCCCGGCGGTTGAATCAGGCGTCGAAAATGAAGCGCCTATCGAACCTGCATGGCTGGTTCCGAACAATATGAGTTGCGCGGACCGGGCCCGGTCGTGGATAGATTATCAAAATGACGTCAAAGTGTCCGATATAGATTTGGCGGCGCTGGAGGGCTATGAAAGCGTCGAGCACGCGAAGCGCTATACGACTCTGGGAATGGCGACGGATCAAGGCAAGCTCTCCAATGTGAACGGCCTGGCGATTCTGGCGTCCGATCTTGGCACGGCAATTCCGGACGTAGGAACTACGACTTTTCGACCGCCCTATATTCCCGTCGCTTTTGGCGCGATCGTGGGAGAGGCGGCCGGCAATCTCTTTAAGCCGGTCCGCAAAACACCGATTCATTCTTGGCACGACGATAACGGCGCAATTTGGGAACCTGTAGGAGATTGGCGGCGGCCCTTTTGCTATCTACGCTTCGACGAAACTGAAAGGAATGCCGTAAACAGAGAGGTTTTGGGCACTCGTCAGGGAGTGGGGCTTCTAGACGCTTCGACTCTTGGAAAGATTTTGGTTTCCGGACCGGACGCCGGCCGTTTGCTGGACATGGTTTATACGGGAGTCATGAGTTCTTTGCCCCTGGGAAAATGCAAATACGGCTTGATGTGCAACGAAAACGGATTCCTGATGGATGACGGGGTTGTCGCCAGGATAGACGAACAAACGTTTCTTTGCCACACAACGACGGGAGGTGCCGACCGCATCCATGCATGGATGGAGGAATGGCTGCAAACCGAATGGTGGGAGTGGCGCGCTCATGTCCACAACCTGACAGAGCAATACGCCCAAATCTGTGTCGCCGGTCCAAAGGCGCGAGAATTGCTGGAAAAAGTCGGGGGCATGGACTTGTCGAAGGCTTCGTTTCCGTTCATGGGTTGGCGCGACGGCAGGATCGGTGAATTCAACGTCCGAGTATTCCGGATATCATTTTCCGGAGAGTTGTCTTTCGAACTGGCGGTTCGTGCACGGGAAGGATTGGCGCTTTGGGAGACTTTAATGGATGCCGGCAAGGAATTCGGTGCATTGCCCTATGGTACGGAGTGCCTGCATGTGATGCGGGCGGAAAAAGGCTTCATCATGATCGGAGACGAGACCGACGGTACTGTTACGCCTCAGGACCTTGGGCTGCACTGGGCAATTTCGAAGAAAAAGTTCGACTTTATCGGAAAGCGCGCTCTTGAACGTTCCTACCTGAATGGCTCCAACCGCTGGAGGCTAGTTGGGTTGGAGTTGCCGCGGTTCAAGTCGAAGGAACAGCTTGAAGACGGTGCATATCTTTATGAAACAAGCGCTGTGAACGAACACGGCCACGCGAAGATGATCGGGAGAGTTACGTCCACCTATTATTCGCCGACGCTTGAACGCCCGATCGCCATGGCACTTGTGGAGTCCGGGCCGGATCGATTCGGCGAATTCATTACGATTAATTCGAAGGACGAGGGAAAGGCTATAGTGGCGAAAATCGTCGAACCAGTATTCCTCGATAGCGAAGGAAAGCGGCAAAATGCCTGATTCGGAAGCTGCCGTTGAGATTCGAGGCGAAATCGTCGTTAGGCTGCCCGAGGACTACGGGATGGTCTCCCTTCGCTGCGCATTGGATACAGTTGAGATCGAGGGTGCATTGTCGCGCTGGGCCGGCACCGGCATGCCCGGCAATGGTCGTTTCGCGCGAACGAACAAAGGCTCATTCGCGTGGATGGCTCCGGACGAACTGCTGCTTATGGTCCCGCTTTCAGAACTTGAACCAACGCTGGAGGCTGTCAGAGATCTGGGCAAATCTATTCCGCTTTCAGCGGCCGATGTGTCCGATATGCGGGTTTTATTCGAGGTTTCGGGAACTGGTTCCCGCGACGTTGTAGCGAAAGGCGCGCCATTGGATCTTTGCTCCGCAGAATTTGGCCCCGGCTCGTTTCGGAGAACGCGCCTAGCGCAGGTTTCGGTCATGGTCTGGATGGAAAAAGAACCCGCGATTCGCCTTGCTTGTCGACGGTCCGAGGCGGACTACGTGGAAGAATTCCTCAAGTTCGCCGCGACCCGCGGAAATCCTGGATTTTACAGCTAGAGCTGATCGATATCCCGCCGCATCGGGTTTCAACCCGCGACGGGATTACACATTATCTATTCAGAGTCGGTATAGGCGTGCTATCCGGAACTCTAATGATTGTCTCTGGGAAGCGTCGTGCGAATTCGACTGTAGGACGTCGCCAATTCGAGGCAGCCGCCATCGGCGAGTTGCCCGACATGCTTGCGATAAATCTCTTCCCATGGCGTTTGGTTAACAATCTCGGGACGCTTCCATTCCGACTTTCGCCGCTCCCATTCCTCTTCTCCTACAAGCGCATCCATGCGTCCCGAATTCAAGTCAAGCCTCACGCGGTCCCCGGTGGCTAAAAACGCAAGACCGCCGCCAACTGCCGCCTCGGGCGAGGCATTTAGTATCGACGGGCTCTCTGAGGTTCCAGACTGTCGCCCGTCTCCGACAGTTGGCAAATGGGCAATTCCTTCCCGGAGCACTGAATCTGGCGGCTGCATGTTGACGACTTCCGCCGCTCCGGGATATCCGATGCACCCAACATAACGAATAAATAGAATTGTCTCGGCATCAATTTTCAATTCAGGGTCGTTTATTCGCTCGTGATAATCCTCAGGACCTTCAAACACGACGGCGCGTCCTTCGAATACCCCCTCCGAACCAGGCCTCTCTAGAAACCGGGACTTGAAATCTTCGGATATCACCGAAGTCTTCATCAGCGCGCTCGAGAAGAGATTACCGGTCAGCACGAGAAAACCCGCATTTTTCCGAAGCGGATCGTCAACTTTCCTAATAACATTTAAATCTTGGCTTCGAGCTCCGGCAATTGATTTCGACATGCTCATGCCCGATGCCGTAATTGCCGAGCCGTCCAGCAGCCCGCTATCCAGAAGCTCGCCGATTACTGCCGGCACGCCTCCCGCGCGAAAGAAGCTTTCTCCCAGAAATTCGCCCGACGGCTGCATGTTAACCAGCAGCGGGATTTCAAATCCGTGCTTCTGCCAGTCCGATACTTCAAGCGGAACGCCTGCGTGGCGCGCAATCGCCTGCAAGTGGGGAGGCGCATTCGTCGATCCGCCTATCGCGGAATTAACGCGAATTGCGTTTTCGAACGCTCTTCTCGTTAATATGTCGGACGGCTTCAAGTCTTCGATAACCATGCCGACGATTCTTTTTCCCGTCGCATATGCCATGCTCATTCGTTCTCGAAACGGCGCGGGAATCGCCGCGGAACCCGGTAGCGTCATGCCAAGAGCTTCCGCCAGCGCATTCATTGTCGATGCCGTTCCCATTGTATTGCAATGTCCAAGCGACGGTGCCGAGGAACATGTGCGCTCTATAAATTCTTCGTAATCGATTTTGCCTTCCGCGAGCAGGCGCCGGCTTTCCCAGACGATCATCCCGGACCCGGCGCGCTTGCCTTTCCACCATCCGTCCAGCATCGGGCCGCCGTTCAGTGCGATTGCAGGAAGATCCAAGGTTGCCGCACCCATTAAAAGTGCGGGAGTTGTCTTGTCGCACCCAGTCGTTAGCACAACTCCGTCGATTGGGTATCCATGGAGGACTTCCACCAAACTCAGGTAAGTAAGATTGCGATCCAGCGCCGCCGTGGGGCGTTTGCCGGTTTCCTGAATCGGATGGACCGGAAATTCAATGGGAATGCCTCCCGCCGCGCGAATACCCGCTTTTATCCTATCCATCAAAAAAACATGAATCTTGTTGCATGGCGCAAGGTCGCTGCCCGTATTGGCAATGCCGATAATTGGCAGTTCCGACTGCAATTCCTCTCTTGTAAACTCCTGATTTAAATATCTTTCCAAGTAAATCGCCGTCATTCCGGGGTTGTTTGGATTGTCGAACCACTCTTGCGAACGGAATCGTCTGTTGGCTCTAGTGTTATGCATGTATCCTCGCTTTTTGTCCGGACGAACTCTGTTCGCCTAAAAATTCGAATCTTGCGCTTGATCACCTTCCGCGCTGCAAACAGCTTGTATATCGCTCGGTTTTGGCAAAGCAAGAACCGCGGCTTCGTTCGCTGTTCTGCGTAGTCCGGTTTTTCGGCCTATCAACGGCAATTGACGTTCGTATTCAGGCTGCGCCGAATGCGGAAAATTGAAGGATGGTGCGTTCGCCGACGACAATTTTGCTCTTACCCCGTCAATAGCCGGCCGCGCGGTCGATTTCGTTGAGAAGAGGTCGCCCGGCCATAAGCCTATTGTAGTTTTCGGCGATCAAGGGAACGACGTCGTCCATTTTCCAGCCCGAAACGTGAGGCGTTACGAATACCCTTTCGTTGTTCCAAAGCATGCTGCTGGCCGGAAGCGGCTCTTCCGGCAAAACGTCTAGTACCGCTTCCGATGGGCGGTCTCGTTCCAACGCCTCGACGAGGCTCTTTTCGTCAATCAAGTCGCCGCGTCCGACGTTTATCAGCAGCGATCCGGCTTTCATCATAGAAAGCGTCTCGGAGCAAAAGAGGCTTCTTGTTTCCGGTGTCGATGGAAGTACGCAGGCAATGCAGTCGCATTCGCCGAGTAGCCCTCGCAATGACTCGGGGGAGTTGCGACATTCGACGCCTTGGATGGATTTCTTCGAAATGCTCCAGCCGATTACCTTTAGTCCTAGACTGGAAAAACGTTTCGCAACGACACTGCCGATTCGTCCCAATCCGAGCACTCCGACGACCGGTTCGGCATTCCAGCGCGGCGGCCCCGGTTGCCAGCGACAGTTGCCTTCGGCAAATCTATATCTTTCTATTTCCCAAACGGCGCGAAGAACCTGGGCAACGCAGTAGCTAGCGATCGATTCCGCTTGAATGCTACTTGAAAAGCGCGTGATTCTGACATCGGAAGGCAATTCGGGGTCTCTAACTATGCCTTCCACGCCCGCTCCAAGCTTTTGTACTAACTTAAGACGCGGCAACTTGCGGGCGACGCCCGGATGCAGAACGATAACGGCCGCCATCCGGACGTCGGCCTGCGCTTCGTCTATGCCGCAGTAAATGGGCACGCCCGGAAGCCGAGACGCAAGTTCTTTGCGTACATCGGCCTCTGCGTTCCAATCCGGGAGCCTTATGTCTAGCAGTATGGCCATGAACCGCTTTATCGTTTCGCCAGCGCGATTTTGCAACGACCGTATAGGACATCGGTTCGCGCTGTTTCCAATCTATTGGCAAAATCGGATCCGTCGCATGATTTTGTCCGCATTCAGGCATGGCTACGCCTACTCGCATTCCGATAGCGAAATTGGACACGAATCCGAGCGAAATGGAAATAGATGCGTCGGCCGGAAGATTCAACCTAGCTTGATACAAGCCGGTCGATAGAAAACCGCGTCGAGACAGTCTCTGCGAGCGAGACTAAGGTCGCGAGAATGTTCTAAAATCCGTGTTCGCGACCATTAATTTGAATCCTTAAGAGATTGTGTCCCTGAACCGAGGAATCCAGTGCGAGGGTCGTTGGAATGAATCTTCCGGAAAGATTGAAACGAATTGCTAACTAGGAAATGCGACGAGTTCCCCTTTGGATTGCTTTCTAGAAGATATTCGAGTGCAATAATTCGAGAATGGACATGAATTCGGCGCATATTTATGGCCTATGGCGACACGCGTGCGCAATTTCAGACGATACAGCAAGTTTGCAAATTTACTCGTAAAATGGGCGAATTCCCTGCTATTCGCGATTGGAGTCGGCATGGATTGTCATCGCTAAATATCGAGAACTCGATGCTCAGGTCTTCGCAGTTACCAAGGAAGCCCCTATTTCATTTCGTCCGGTTCCATCAGGGCTCGATTCGTCGCCATGGATAATTTTCTGGACACCTAAGACGCTCGTCGGTCGGTTCCAAATTGATTTTGGGTCTTTGGTTCGGCCGCGGGGAAAGGCCGGTTGCGAACAACTCCGTCGCAAAAAGGTCGCCGTTCGGTATTCGGGAGGAATTATCGTTTTAAGTATTGCTTTCTATCCCGTCGCAGAAGCGGAAGCTGGGTATCCGTTTCGGGCTTGCAGGACTGCTATACTGCGTCGTAGCGGCCGCGCCCTGGAAGTAGTTCCGACTCGATGCCGTTCGGTGCCCGGTGCCGGCATGGTCCCGGTTTCAACGAAAATTTCGATGAGCATGTGGGCAACGGAGTAGTGCTCGGTTCGGCCTTCGGGTACGTGCCGGTAGACGACCGCAAGGATGCGCGAGCAGAGACCGGGAACCTCGATCTGTCGAAGGCAAGGGTGTCGTTCGTCTCGCGTAGCTGCTGCGTCTATCGGATTAAGATGTCGTGCGGGGCGAGCAATGCCGAAACGCATTGTTCTTAGGACGATCGGCGTTAACCGCCGCCAGCTCGCCGCGGACGAGGGTTGGGTGCAGTTTGCCAGGCGGTATATTCGTACGCGGAGTCGCTTCTTTATCTTGTCAAAGACAGGAAATTCGTTGCCTATTGGGTAACTAAGATGGTCGATAATTCAGGAAATTGCTTTCCGGAACTATAGGCTAGAACAAGCCATCAATGCAGCGAATGCCCTGCAGTAAAACATGAAGAGAGTATGGCGCGGGCCGCCATGATGCGGAAGGCAGTTTTCACGGCAGTGCGCAAACTGGCGCTGGTTCCAACTACGCTGCCCGATTGGCGGTATCAACCTAGCGGATCTCGGAACGAGCGGTTCGCTGTGGATACCGTCCAGCCTTTTCGCCTCGTGTTAGAAGCCGGCCACGAGTTGGTTCCTCGCAAGAAAGATGGCGGGAAAGGCACGGAGCAAGTAAACGCGATCACCATTCTCGATGTGGTCGACTGTCGCTGGCGGAGGAAAGACAAGTGGCGACAGAAACCGACCCATGCAACCCGGGCAATGCGGTCAGACCCGGACGGGTCCTCCGGGAACGCTTGGACGTCGAGGTATTTTCGCATGCCGAATTCGCGCGTCGACGTGGTCGTTCTTCCGAGCTGGTCGGTGAAATCGTCTCGGACAAAGCACCACTTGAGCCGGAAACAGTGCTGCAATTCGAAAAAGTTTTCGGCGTCGACGCCAGCATTGCGCGAAGTACAACGAGACGCGGTTTAGGATAGCGATGCGGAACACACGCGAGTCGACGCGGAGACCGGTCGTTGATGCCTAGCGGCAGGGTGAAAGACTATGCAATGAGGCAAGAGTCGTACTGACGTTGTTGCAGACTGGTGGCAGTCTCCTAAAAGGGCTATGATCTTATCTGGTCGCTCGACACAAAACCGACGACCACCTGTGGCTCAACTTCTTCCAAGAGGCGGCGCAAATTCTGCTTCACAGCAAGAAGTGTAAATATGTTGACGAAACTAGCAGAAACGGAGCCGAACTCGAGTTGGAGGCCAATGAGCGGGCATCCAAAACGCTAGTTCCGCAGTGCCCGTGGGAACAGTTTGTCGCCGCGTCACCGCGCGGCGAGCGCAATTTCAGAGCGTTCGCCGGAGAAGACTCGATTTGGAAACATAAGATCGGCGCCGCAACTACGCCGCTCTTGTCTCCTTGCATTCCGTATTGTCCGGGCGCGAATATTTTTCGATTCCGGCAACTGTGTCGGCGATTTGTTCGTCGCTCAAGACGATCGGGCCGCCGATCAAGAGCGAACAGAAATACTGCCGCGCAATTGTTTCGAGTTCGACGGCGAGCCACATAGCTTTTGCAATGCTGCTCCCCGTGGCAATTGATCCGTGATTGGCAAGCAGACAAGCCGATCGATCTTCGAGTGCAGCTAAAGCGGCGCTCGACAGTTCCTTGGTACCGAAAGTCGCGTAGTCCGCGCAGCGGATCGTGTTGCCGCCAAACACGGCAACCATGTAGTGGCATGCCGGTATGGATTTGCGCGATACGGCCAACGCCGTGCAGTAGGGAGGGTGCGCATGAATGGTGGCCGATACGTCTGGTCGCTCTCGAAGAATATCCAAATGGAATCGCCATTCCGACGACGGCCTTAATGGACCCTCCCAGGATCCGTATTCTTCATGAACCGGCATCGAAGCGATCATCGACGGCTCCATTTCGTCATATGGGATCGACGACGGTGTAATCAGCATTCGGTCTCCCAGCCTTGCGGAAATATTCCCCGACGTGCCTTGATTTAGGCCGATGGCGTTCATTTCCCGGCACTTCGCAATGATGTCGCTGCGAAGTTCAAGTTCCAGATTTATCATTTTTCGCATGTTCCATTAGATCCGGAGATTTCGGATATTCAGTTTCCTACTCTTGGGAGACGCTTGACTCGGAAAAATCGAGAATTCTAAAGCGGCGACTCTCACGGCTGCTCGTTAGCGAAATGCAGCCAGCTAAGCAACAGCGGTCTAGTCTTCGGCAGAGCAATCGCTCTTGAAATTGCGTTACGACGCGGTTGCCGGAAATGCGGATTGCAGAGCGTTTCGGCTCGATCAGGCTCTCATAACGCTAAGCAGCCTCCCGCATCTTGGCGCGCATCGAGTCCTTTCAAGCGCGGCCCGCCCGTTGTTCAGCGCAGGCCGCCGCATCACCGCCTTGTATTCGACGCCGCAGCCCTTCCGCTTTCTCTTCGCAACCGCGCAGTCCGTCGCCTCGCGGATCACGATGCTCCCGCGTTCTTTTCTTGCATGCTTGACTCCCGGCACTCCTTCCGCATTGCCGGGGTCCGCCTTGTCAAATCGAATACCGTCGTTCAGCATCTATTGGTTGCCTTCAAGCGAAAGCGCTTAGCCGCCGCTGCTGCGAGTGGGCGGCGACGTTCAGGAAGGACCGGCGCATCGCCTATCCGTTGATTTTCCGGCCCAGCCCGACACGAGCTTCAGGATGTCGTCGCGCAGCCCCATCGGGTCAATCGCCCTGAACAGGTGGAAAAGGGAGTCGCGGCTCGGAATCCCGTGCTGAAGCGACATTAACCGCTGCAGAAACTTCTCTTTCGTCCGCCCGAATTGCGACATGTCGACAATTCCTTCGCCGCCAAATATGACGCGTAGCTGCCCGATCATGAGTATCGCGCCACGGCCATGCGCGTAGAGCAACTGCGCTAGTGGTCCTCAACCCCTTCTACAAGTTGACGAAAGAGGCGCATCGCGTCCCCCCGGTCTTTAGGGGCGAAATGCAAAATTCTCGACGAATGGAGAACGGGACATTTCAAAAGCGATCACCCAGAATTAGCGGACATGCGAAAAAAACGTCGTCGCTATGGAGACGGCGAGCGACGGGGAGGCATTTTTCCCGACGGGTTATGAACCGTCATGCGAGAATTCCCCAATTGCGTTCGTTTTTCTCGATTGCCAGTATCCGGTCTTTCGGCGTGGGATGATCCATCATCCATGCGACTCCGCCGTCTCCGGCACCCATTTGACCTAATTTTTCGAACAGGCTTTTTTGCGGTGCCGTGCCGATCCCGGACTTAATCAAAAGGCCGCTGGCGAATTTATCCGCTTCATACTCGTCAAGTCGGGATATTCCCGTTGCGAAAATCCTTGCCAGAAAATCTGCTATAAGATTTCCAACCAGCGGAATCTTTAGAAACATGAGGCCTAGCGCAATCCGGACCGCGTCCTTTCCCGCAACGTCGATCATCCTCATTTTTGCGTGTCCTAGCGCGACGTGACCAATTTCATGGGCGATAACCGACACTAATTCTTCCGCCGAGACTTCGCCGAGACGGTAGCGATTCATTAAGCCCCGGGTTATGAATACGCGTCCATCCGGAACGGCGAATCCGTTTACCGCTTCTATCTCGAATACATAGGCATCGATGCGCGAAACCCCGAGAGCCGTCGCCATTTTGCGGTTCAGCCTGTCGATGGCCCGGTCATTGAGTTCTGCCGAATTCGCGTCAATGTTGCTCTTCATTCGAAAAATCGAGAATTGATACCGGACCAGCGAATACAAGACCGGAATCAAGACCAGATAGAGCAGCTTGGACATACAATTAAATTAAGGGTGCGAAACTGCGGCGGCAAGGTCGACCGGAAATCCGAAATACAATAGTTTGACGAGGTCGGTTCAAAGATTGGATTTTGGAAAGCCCGGCGGACATCTCTAGAGGGGACATGCCCAATCTCCCGCTGTCGCCGCAATTTCCCGGCTGAAGCACTGCAAGTTGAATTGAAGCGCGAATTCGACGCTTCAAATCGCGGAATGCGAATTGTTGATGAAATCTCAAAATTGCGGTAACCGGCACGAGCGCTGAAACTTCTAGGCCGCAGAATGGTTCGGGAAATTTCGGCTAATTTTTCGTCCGATGAGCCGTGCCGGTCTTGAATTTAGCTAACGCGACCGAACTTATACCGAGGCTCGCCGGAGATAGGGAGTACGAAACGTGCGCGAAAACTCAATGGTTGAGGAACGACTCCCACTGCCATTCCCGATTCCGCCGGGCGTCTTTGCCGAAACAGTCACAGAAGTGAAACACTACACTTCGCGCTTGTTTCAATTCCGAATGACGCGTCCGCGAAGTTTCCGATTTCGGTCCGGCGAATTCGTAATGATCGGCCTGCCGAACGCAGAGAAGCCGATTTATCGCGCCTATTCAATTTCCAGCCCCGCTTGGGACGATGAACTGGAATTCTTTTCAATTAAGGTACCTGGCGGACCGCTAACCGAGCACCTTCAGAAAATCGTTCCGGGCGACACGATTCTAATGCGGAAAAAGCCGACTGGCACGTTGATACTCGATGCTCTCCTCGCCGGAAGCAGGCTTTTCATGCTGTCTACGGGAACGGGCATAGCTCCGTTTGCTTCGCTCATGCGGGATCCCGAAACCTACGAGAAATTTCGCGAAGTCGTGGTAACCCACACATGCCGGGAAAGGGCCGAACTTGCCTACGGGTACGAGACGGTCGCGAAGACGCTCGATGACCCGCTTGTAGGCGACGAAGCGAGGGAAAAATTAATTCATTTTCCCACGACAACGCGAGAACCAAGCCAAACCGTCGGCCGCATTACCGACAAAATCGACGATTTATCCCTTTTCAGGTCAATAGGAGGGTCTCCATTCAACCCCGAGCACGACAGGGTCATGATTTGCGGCTCAATGGCCATGCTGCAAGAACTCAAGTCGAAGCTTGAAGGCATGGGATTTACAGAAGGATCGAACAGCTCGCCGGGACAATTCGTAATCGAACGCGCTTTCGTTGACTGAGAAATCGGCGCTCGGCGATGTTCGCTTTCGCCTCGCACGAGGCGGCGGCGGTCCGAATTCGCGATTAATCACTTCGATGAAAATAGCAGTTGTCGCCAATTCGGATTTCGACATCTTCCTTCTCCCGTTACTCGTTCAACGAGATAAGGTTTTCATTGCCTGCTATTCGAATTTGCCCATTCAGAAACATAGCGGCGCATTCGATGTTCCTCGAAAAGCAAAGCATCTGAGCGTACGATCGGCCGCAGTCCGGCGCAAATCGAATTTCTCCGTCGGTCAATTCACCAACATGAGTCGTTGAGAGCAATTCGGCCAGGTCCGAGTCGGGCGACAATTCGCTCGCCGGCAACTTGCGTATTCCCGGGCGATTGACCGGATCGATACGGTTGGCGATCATCGTCGCCGCTGCATCGGCATTCGCTGCGGAATTGGCTGCGACCGTCACCGCGTCAGCGATGCCAAGCGAATGACTGCGCGCTTTCCAGCCGGAGGTTGCAATTCCTTTCGCGTTGTCAGTTGAACGAGATTCGATCTACGCCCTGTCGGTAGCGGAGATGGAAATTCTTAGTTTTTCGCCTTCGGACAGGTGGAATGCGTCATCGCCGCCGTGGTTGACCCGGGCGTGCGCAAAGCAGCCGGCCGACAAAAATTTGCGAATCATGTCGTCGACCACGGCACCCGCGACGGAAGCCCTTGGCGTTATGAATTCGGGCAGGTGCCGAAGCGTTGCCGATTGCAAAGACTTGGCAACGGGCACCTTAGACACGCTTCACGGAAGCGCCTGGAGGCGCCGCGCTGGCAATTCGACAACAAGTTCGTCCAGAACTGAATTGAATCTTTTGATGGCGGCGAACTCGGCCTCTTTCCTGCCCGAGCCTACTATAGCGACGATGAGGTCGATCGGGCCGCAATGCAAATCGAGTCGCTTGCCATCCGCAGGTTTCCTGAGGGACGGACGCTCCATCTTATCGGGAATCGTAGGGTACAGAGCGAATGCCGCCGCCGTACTCGCCTCCTTTTTCGAACATGTCCTTTAGCGAGCGGATGGAAGCATAATGTGCGCCGAGTTAAAAAAACAGGCACTTCGGCATCGTGAATTCGAGCGGCGCGACAATTGCGCGAGTCGGCACGTAGCCAATTGAATTTCCCGGCATATCCTCTACGCCCGCTATGAACGTGATGCCGCAGCTTGGCCAAATGTAGGCGTGCACTCCGCCGCAAGATACTTTGACGCGTGTATCCTGAACCGATCGGGTCAGTTTCGCAGGGCTTTTCCCTGCTCCCGCTCGAAGTGAACCACTGGCTCCGCCCATGAACAAGCCCGTGAAAAGCACCCGCTCGAATTTCTCTCCTATTGGTTCGACGCTTGGGCGAAGTCTTTCCGGTAGCTATACCGCCTGCGGTACGAGCGCTTCGTCGAGCACGTAGTAACCGAACTATTCGCCAGTCGTCGTAGCCTTCAGGAGAGTTGGACCCGGCTGCGCACGATTTGCGGGGTTCAATTCCCCCAATATGCGCAATGGAACCTCTAAGTCCGTTCCGTCCCAACCGCTTCCGGGATTCGCGACTTTGAAGTATCGTCCCGGCGAAGATCTGTGCCCGGCGATCCGTATTCCCGCGGGCGGCCACTCAATTGCCTTGCCTGCGTGATGATCGGAAACGACACAGGCATTGCGGTCGTCGACGACTTCGGCCTCATCGACCAAGCCTCGCCGCTGCGAGGCGAACATGCCAATTGTTGCCGATCCGCATCCAGCGTGCATCAGCTATTCTATCGTTCCGTCCACTATCGGGGCTCGACCCGATTGGACCTCGATCGCGGTACTACCTTCGATCTCCAGCTCGACGGCTTCTCGATTGAGAAGGGGCATTGGAGTATCGCAGGCGACGCGTCCCTCCGCTTTGGAACCCGCTGTCACATGCTCGACACAGCCCAGCGAGAGCGTTTTCGATCCCTATTCGCCGGTCGAGGCCTGGCCAATAGCTTCACCGTCGCAGCATACCGTTGCCGCCTTGTCGCCCAGATGCCAGTCCGTGTCGATTTTTATTTTTGTTCCGCAATAGGAAAACATTGATTCGGTCACGACTGTTGCGAAGTCTTCGCCTTCAGAATCACGGCTGACGATAAAGGGTGCCGGCTTTTGGTCAGGATAGGCCGTTCCCGAACCCACGGCAGCAATGACATAGTCGCTGTCGCCTACGAAGGTTCCGTCCCTATCCCGGTCAAGGTGCGGAACCTCGCGCACGCCCGGATTGCAACGGTATCGACATCCATTCACGAGCATCCGGTTTCAGGTTCGATAAACGTGCGCTCACCATAACATGTCTCAAATTCGCCGCTTGCCTGGTTCGAAGAGGCCGTAAATGCACTTGCGGGATCGCCGAAAACTACCTTTCCTTCAGTTAAATTATTGTTCTTTCGATGAGCGTGAAACTGGCGCGCGCCGCATGCATTCGCTTCGGCGGCGTTCAGGATTGGAGGCTAAGACTCCCAAGTCGCCGGGAAATCGGCGAGGTCGACTTCTTCAACAACCTTTGTATCCCAACAACAACCGCGACCGCTTCGCCCTTGCAACGAGTTTCGCCGTCAGCCAACTCAGGTTGATCGGCTAAGCGCGCAATGGCTCCAAAGCAATTTGGACCCGGATTTTCTGCGGCCGTGATGACCGTGTTTACGCCATCGATTGAATTCTTCTACTTCCGCACATCGCCGAAACGGAATATGGCCGCATGTGTGGTTCGGTTACCGGACGGCATGCGCAACGAGAGTTTCGGCAGGCCACTCGTCGCCCCCCGAACTTTTCGGCTTTCCGTCGAAACGCGGCACCCTTTCGGCCACGGACCGGCCCGTTACCGAAGCACTATAATGATTTAAACCCCGGCTTGCCTCGAATACTGCGTATACTTATTTGGCGTAGCAAGTACATCGGCGAAGCGAGCCGGCAAGGGCATCCCTTATCTGGTGCTTTGACGGGCTGGAATTTCGTCTTAAAAGCGCGGAAGCCGCCATGAACATGCTGGCGCACATATCCCGCATTGCGCCGCGCCGCGGCGATGAAATGCCTGTTGCGATGGATTGGCCCTCGAGTCGGCAAGTCCTTCGATAGATTCAATCGCTCGATTTTCGGCTTGCTTCGCCGGGATCAAGCAAGAACGAACCGGGGAGTCGCGCAAGTGAACCGTACATGCGCAGCAATCTCCCGCATCTCAGCCTGTTTTCGTACCCCGCAACCCAATCCGATCCCGGACCGCATGCGCCAATCGAAACCGCGGCCTTCGCTACGCGACCCCCGGTGTGGCCCGTTCAATTCGAGCGGCAGCCATGACAATCGACAACACGAGGTATTTTAGGGCGCCGAGCTTCAAAAATGCTGAGTGTCCCTTTGACGAGGAATCGGGTACTAGCACTGCGGAACCGTTTTATCAGGTTGCAACGCATCTTTGCGCGGTCCAAGCACAAACTCTGGAGGGCTTAGTCGCCTTGGTCCGCCTGGCGCACTGACAATCTCTAGTTCGGCATCCAAGCATAGCAGGCAAGGCACGCCGTCGGCGACCGGCGATGCAATGCAGACGTTTCCCGCTATCGTTGCGCTGCATTAAAATTGGATAAGGCAGATTACCCGCGCGACTTGCGGACCGACGCAATCGAGCGAATCGTTGCCAAAGGAAATGCGCTCGTCCCGCTTTGCGCATCTTCGCTTGAATACAGCGTAGGATGCTTGCTCGGCAATGTCGACGAAGCGGTCGCAGCGCAGTTTCTCCATTCATATTCGAACTTCGTTCGCGAATCGTGGGCGGGCGAAATTCTCGGCGAACTCTTGCCGAAAAAGTATGTCACTCTTGGGCATTCATTGCTTGCGGAAGGCCGCGAGACCGAACGCGGAGAAACGGCTGCAGTGAATGCGTCGGTGCAGCTATTGCGTGAACGATACATCAACCGTTTGTCGCATCGTCTACGTCGCCGCAGATTTAGAAACGACCTTCTGGTCGTGAATGGCAATGGCGGCATTGTATCGTCGCGAAAAGTCGCAGCAGAGGCTGCTAAGGCTACTAAGGCTACCATGTCCGGACCCTCTAGCGGCGTGATGGCGGTCGCCCTTTCGGGACCGCTCGTCGGCATGCCCGCCCTGATATCCTACTACATCGTCGGCACGTCGACAGATGTCGCGCTAATCGACATCGCCGAACCTTCGGTCTCCGACGCGACTGAACTGGAATAAGCGATGTCGGTTCATGTTCTGTTGGTTGACGTTCTTACTGTCGGAGCGGGCGGCGGTTCGATTGCCAACGTCAATGCAGCCGGGCCGCTAGAATTCGGGCCGGAAAGCGCTGGAGCGGACCCGGGCCCAATCCTTTACGACAAGGGCGGTGCGCATCCGACCATTGCGGATGCAAATCTCTTGCTCGGAAGGCTGGATGCTTCGAAGATAAAATTCAATAACGCGTCTTCAACGCATGGCAGGGTCGCATAAAATTTCGAAACAAAGTTCGGCGGAAACCTCGGACTGAAAGCATTCCAGATAGCAGCGGCCGTTGTAAGAGTGACAAATATCAAAATGGCCGGAACGATTGGGCTGGTATCTATTTCGCTAGGCGCCGACCCGAGGACTATGAGCTTTTCGCTTTCGGTGGCGCCGGTCCTCTACGTGCTTCGGCGCTGGCAAAGGAACTCGGGATACCTCGCGTTCTAGTACCGATCCGGCCCGGACTTACGAATGCTCTTGACTGCCTCGTCGCCGACTTGACGCACGACTATGTTCGTACGCTCAATTGCTCGGTCGAAAGTATTGAAATCGAAAGACCGCACAAGATTTTCGCGCAGCAGGTCCGCGTTGGCGAATCGCTCGTTCGCAGCGAAAATCTTCCAATATCTCGGACTAAGCGCAGCTATAGCGTAGGTACGCAATTCGCCGGCCAAATGCATTTGCCGCGCGTTGACCTTGCGGATGCCGAGCCAAGCCGAGAAACGATTTAGCATTGGTTTGAACGGGCGTATTTTGAAGGGTTCCGTGTCGAACTTCTTGATATCAGGGCGAATTTGGCAAATGCGAATAGCTCTATTATCGGCATGCGGCATCAAAAAGATCCGGGTTGACTATTTGTTTATTCCAAAAGGCGCGACATGCTCTCGGACGGGACTTTCGAATCTCGGCGCGTTTTTTTCGACGGGAACCGGGCGGATGCAAATGTATATCGGAGGGATCATCGTCCTCTTCGCTGCACGATAAATTGCCCTGCGATAGTTGCCTAAATGGATTCAACGATATTGATAGAACCCGGGATTGTCGCCGAGTGCGATCCAACCGGCATTATCGTCATTGAAGCAGGAAGAGCTCATGAGTTTGAATCCAATTCCGCTCAGCGTTATCAAAGCAGGGCTCCGGCGGGTTTGCGACGAATCGGACATAAGTTTCTCGCGCGCCGAGTTTTCAACCGCCATCGCTAAAACGAATGATCGATCGAAAGGATTTTGCTCGGCAGCAGACGGCTCTCTGATATCCCAACCCGAGTTGGCAGTTTTGCAAAGTGCCGTCCCGCAACCTCCTGAATCATATACATTATTTTCGAGGCGGATTCCACCTTGGCCCTACACTTTCGAAGATTCTGTTGAAACCGGGCGGCGAGGCTAGGCGTCCAGCGCAAACCTCGAGCGGCGAATGCCCGGCTCGACGCCGGCGGCCCGCGAGATTAGCGCCTGCTCCGCGCCGGGATTGGAATCCTGCCGGCTCGCCACCGGGACTCCGTCGGTTCGGCGCAGCGTCGTCGTGATCCGGACCCAGCTGCGCATGCGCTCCCGGATCGACGTCCAGCCCGAATGGATTCCCTGCGCCTTCAGGCGGGTCCGGACCAGATGCGCCGGATGGTAGGCCAGAGCCGCGATGAGGAGGTGCGAGCCGATCCGCCTGTCCAGCTGGTGGAAGACGGTCCCTGGCCCGAGCTCCGATTTCAGCGAGCGGAAAGTGGCTTCGATGTCCGACAGCCTCCAGTACGCCCGCAGGATCGCCTCGGCGCCCCATCCGGTTCGCGAGGTCCGCAGGACGCAGGAGCCGCTCGCCTCGTCCGCCTCGGCGCGCCGGCGGCCGCGCTTGAACCGCACCGCGACGGCGTTGGCGCCCCTGTCGTCGCCGACGACCTCGACCGCGTAGTGCCGGGCGACCTTCGAATGCTTCTCCTTGAGGCGGCCGACGCTCTCCAGGATCCTGTCGCGGCGCTTCATGCGGCCCTTGATCGAGAGGCCCTCGTGCAGCTTCGCCAGGCCCGCCTCGAATCGCTTCCGCTGCAGGGCCAGGATGGAGTCCTCCTTGCGCTTCCGGCCTTCGCCGGCGACGTAGAGCCTCGCCTCTCCCCCCTCCTTCTCCAGGTGCCACGCCTTCGCGCCGAGCCCGGCCGCGGTCTCCGCCTCCGCGTCCGGCGGACCCTCCGGCGCCGGCGGCATGCTTCCGCGGTCGACCGAGATCCAGTGGTAGCCCTCCGAGCGCAGCCATTCGAGGTTCTCCTCGCTCGCGACCCCGGCGTCCACGGCGACGGTCGGCTTCGCGTCCCCCGAGGAGGCGGACCTTGACAGCCGCGCGACGGCGCCGATGAGCGTCGACGGCTCGGAGACGTTGCCGGGCAGGACCTCCGCCCGCATCGGGAACC
>JAPPFL010000026.1:1398-4198 GCA_028823855.1 Albidovulum sp. | reverse complement strand
TAAGTCCTTGATAAAAAAGGATTTATTAACAATGACTTATGATTCAAACTCTAAGCTCCGCGGAAGTCGCGGAGCGTTACGCGGCATTCGGACTGGCGCTGGATGCCGGCGATGAGATCCTGAAGCGGGAGGCAATTGAATTGGCTCTCGCCTCCGGAGACGATCCGCTGGCGATTCGGGCGTTCGATGAGGCTCGGGCCCTGGAAGACAGCGATATCCTGTCGACGGCCTTCGACCTGGCGTTCGGTTCGACAAGCGCGGCTTGGAAATCCCGCGCCGTTGATTTGGCGTTTGCTTCCGATGACCCGGCCTTGAAGTCGAAGGCAATCGAGTTGGTGGCCGCCTCCCGGAACGAGCAGCTAATCGCTCGGCTTCCGCGCATTTCGCAGTGGGCGGAACGCGTCGTGGAATTCAGCAGCGAATGGGAAGATTCCTCCAAATACGTAGTAGGCGCACCACAGGGAATTCAGCCCGGCGATCCATGCGAAAACGGGCATTACTGGTACTCTTCCAAGCAAGACGGAAGTCAAGAATTCATTCGCGTAGGGTTCGGCAAGCCGGTCCGCTTTCCTGAAATCTTTGTCCATGAGGGAGGTACTCATGAGAATGCCGCCGGCCATGTTCGCAAGCTGATTCTTTGGGATCCGGACGGAAAAGGTACGGAGTATCCCGTTTCCGACAGTTTGAAAGGCTGTCCTGGAGCCGCCGAGTTTGATTTCCGTCAGCACCCCGGGGCGGTGGAGCACGTAACCGTTGTAATTGATCTCGATCACGTGCGCGGGCATTGGGAAGCAGTCGAGGCGGTCCGGCTAGTCGGCACGCCCGCGGAATAGGCGTCGGCGCCTATCTGTCCGCGACACCCCGCGACATCATCTCTGGAATGGCATCATGAATCACCAAACGCTTCCGGCGGGCAATCGCGCTTGGCCGCAAAACCAGTTTGCTATCCGGCTGCCGTACGCACGGCTAAAACCCGTCTGGCTTTTCGTCGCGCTGTCGGCATTGATATGGATTTCCTCGCCCGGCCTGGCCCAGGAACCGCCGGGCGAGGCGGATTTACAGGACCTGATCGAACCTGAACTGCCCGCGTGGTGGACCGTAGAGCGGGTTGAAATTCGATCTTCGCACAACGAAGGAGATGCCGTCGAGCCTGTCTGGATGCAGCATTTCGGGGTGGACCTCCAACCCTTGGAAACGCTGTACGTTGCCGAAGACCATGGCTTGGAGCGTTTCCGGATTCTCGTCCCGGTCCGTCGGACTTCGGAGGGTTTCCGGCTCTACGGCTCCGCGCGCTCAACGCTAAAGCGCGGTGACTGGGAGATCGAGATTGTCGATGCGAAGAATGCCGGTCCGCTGCGCGAACTGCCTCGTTCAATGTTTGATGAACCGGTTGCTGTGGCGGGTTCGGAGGAAGCCGAGCAAATGGCGGCCGAACTGTCGGCGGCCCGGCAATATGTTGCGGAAGTGGCCGGCGGTTTAGCGCAAGTCGCGGTTGATGCGGTCGCGCTGCGACAGGCGGCTGACGAGGCCGCTGCAACGCTAGCGGCCGCCAGCCACGAGCGCTTGCTGGCGCTGCGGCAGCAGCACGATCAGGAACGCGCGGCCCTTGCGGCAGCGAATGAACAGGAGCGCTCTTCTCTGGAACGGGAGCATCGTTTGCGCATCGAGGCGCTGCAGGCAAGCTTGGCCGCGCACGAGACGGAGCTTTCGGCCTTGATCGCTGCCGCCAAGACCGAGAGGGATGAATTCGCTGATAAATCTCGACGGAATCTTGACGAGTTGCTGTATCGCCAGCAGAAAAAACTCGCAGAGGTCGCGACTGCGGGAGAGAGAGAGCGCGATGCATTGCGGAATGAGCATCGCGCGCGTCTAGAAGTTCTGAAAGAGCGCATTGCAGACGAAAGCGCCGCATCGGAGGCTAGGGCGGCTGCGGACGAAAGCGTTCGCGCACAGCTTGTCGAGGAGCACCGGGCAGAGCTTTCCTCATTGCGGGCATCGCTGGAAGAACGGCGGGCGGCGGTTTCGGCGGCACCGGAAACTCTGCTTGAGCTGAGCCGGGCGGAAGCGGAGACTGCGGCTCGGCGGGAGCTGAACTCCGGACTACGGATCCTGGCGGAGGAACGGGAGCGCGAAGCGGCGATCACAACGGAAACGGCCTCGGCGGAACTGGCGGTGCGGAAATCATGGTATGAACCGCTTCTCCGAGGGACCGAGGCCGATACCGCGGCCGGACGCCAGGCAGCGCTGGACCTGGCTCTTAATTCCAGCAATCGGGAACTGCGGAAGATGGCGTTCGCGCTCGCCGGCCTTTACGACGATGGCTACTTGATGGCGAGGGCCCTTAATACGATAATTTCCTTTGGGGATGAGGATTTTCAGATCTTTCAAAATGAAATCGCGGATGCGGTATTCACTTTGCGCGACGACGCGCTGCGTTCGCAGGTCATCGACAGCGCAATTTCGACCGACAACGAAGAGCTCATTGAAACCCTTCCGCGGGTTTCGCAGTGGGCGGAACGCGTAGTCGGTTTCAGTTCGGAGCAAGGCGGCCAACAAACCGCTCGAGCGGCACTCGGGCCACCGGAAGTGAGTCAAGACGCTCATTGCACCATGGGTCTGCCAAGCTGGTACTCGACATCGTGCAATGCGCCGGAATACATTCAAGTCGCTTTCGCCGCACCGGTCCTAAGGCCGGAGATCGTCGTGCACGAAACGGGGAATTCAAGCCGCAGCGCGGGCTTCATTTCGAGCGGCACTCGGGCCACCGGAAGTGAGTCAAGACGCTCATTGCACCATGGGT
>JAPPFL010000026.1:0-1298 GCA_028823855.1 Albidovulum sp. | reverse complement strand
GCCGGAGATCGTCGTGCACGAAACGGGGAATTCAAGCCGCAGCGCGGGCTTCATTCGGAAACTGGTCCTATTCGGGCAGGACGGAAAGAAAACTACTTACGATGTCGAATATCGGGCTGAGCATTGTCCGTCGGCTTCCAGATTCGACTTTCGACACCATGTGGGCGCAGTGGCCGAAATCGGCGTCGTGATCGATACCGGGCACACGCATAGCTCTGAGGGCATTGACGCGATCAGGCTTGACGGTATTCTCGGGCAATGAAGGAGAAGAGGTGCGTAGCAGCATTCTCGCACTTAATTCAGTTGCTTGAGCGATCCGGCGTCGCGGAATTTGGGCCCTAGCCCGACATAGGCGCGAAAAGTCCCGCAGGAATTCCCGTTTCGCGCATGCATGGCCAGGTTTTCATCGATCCGGCGGCTCCCGATTTTCCGGGAGGATCGGGTGTGCGGATTCAGGGGGGCGGGACGCCGCCGCCGTCCTGCAGCCTGCCGCTTGAGAAGCCGCATTCCCCGAGCATGCCGAGCTGCTTCTCGGCCATCCGGAGCCAGCCCGCCCTTTGCAGCCGCGCTCGTCGCTGCGCTCGCGGTTCCAGCGCAAGCGCCGGGTCTAGAAGCCGGCAAGATTCAATGCTCCTTCCTCTGGCGTTTCCCCTTTTTGCTGTACAAGTACAGCGCTTCAGCAAGGGAACCGGAAAAATGCTTGCGCTGCGCCTGCCCGCCGAGGTGGAGGAGCGCCTCGCCGCGCTGGCCAAGGCCACGGGCCGAACCAAGAGCTTCTACGCCCGCGAGGCCATCCTCGAGCATCTGGACGATCTCGAGGACCTGTATCTCGCGGAGCGGCGCCTGATCGACATCCGCGCCGGAAAGACCCCAACCGCGCCCCTCGAGGATGTCATGAGGGACTACGGCATGGAGCGTTGAGCTGGATCCCGCCGCGAGGCGCGAGCTCGGCAAGCTCGACCCGCAGGCGCCGCGCGGGCGACTATCGCATCGCGGCGGCCATCGAGGATGAGATTCTGCGGATCCTCGTCGTGCGGGTGGGCCATCGACGGGAAGTCTACCGGCGATGAGCGAGAACGGCCGGCGCCGTAAAGCCCCGCCGGCGCAAGGATGCCGAAGCCCCGGCAACAAGGCCGGAATATCGTCCCTGGAGCTGGAGGCGCAATCCTCAAAGATCCGCTCGCATCCAGCAGTACGCAATGCGTCGAGCTGCATTCGGCCTCTTGCCTGCAACTATATGAAGGCTAAGAGTTTGACCTAGAATGTGGATGGCCTCCCCAGATATGGTGTTTCCGTGT
>JAPPFL010000036.1 GCA_028823855.1 Albidovulum sp. | reverse complement strand
TTGATGGAATACCATGGCTCGAGGCCAATTGCTACTTTAGGAACAAACTCTAAGGAAAATTTTCGGAGAAGTTCACATGTCTTAGCGGGCGGCGTCTAAGGTTCGCGGGAATCTCAAATATTTCAGTGCAAGCATAACCCGCGCAGTTTAATCCGACGGAGCCGTACTGCTTGACAGCACGGAAGTTCATTTTAGGCAACTATTGATTCCAAGCTACGCTAGCAGTGTCCGCCGACCCGCGCAGTTTGCGACATAGGGCTGCACCCGCAACATGACTTAAGCGAACAAATTGCGGTTTCCGAATATTGAACTATTCTTCGATTCCTAATGTACGGCCTCCTATCAAACAATTCGGGCTCGCTCCAGTTTCATAGCGAAAAATCTGCGCCGACGGAGATTTCGGAACACGGGTGAATTGGCGTACGTCAATTGACATCGATCCTAGTTGCAGGATTGTCTTCTGACAAATCTCGATCAAAGAATTCGCCGGTTCATTTGATAGGCGAAGAAATATACTCGTTAATTTACCAGAAAAAATTGAGGGGCGGGCATTGGCCCGCCCCTCGTCATCACCAATGGGGAGGAGGAAAATGGTGATGAATTCGATGATCCCTTACGTGGACTTTGTAGCTTTCTTGGCCGTCTTCGGGGTATCATCGGCCGATTCTTCGAAAACTTTGGCGGCCTCTCTCTGAGACTCTTTGCCTGCGTCGAGAAACACTTCAACCGCGTCCTTATGCACATCTTTTGCAATTTCCGCAAGCGCCGAAATGTGTTGAGAAGCAGAGTCGGCGGACTCGGATGCAAATTCGTTTAATGCGCGAGCGTAGTCTGCCGGGTTTTCCCTAGCTTGAGAAACCTTGCGCAGGCGGTTAAGCGTTTCTCGCGTCCATTCCGTCGAAATTTCGATGTTCTTCTCGGCTGCTTCAATCGCTACTTTCGACATTCTTTCGCTGAAGTCAGCCGAACCTTTGACAGCCTTGTTGAACGTATTCAAGTCTGTAGGGAAGATTCCGGCCATGTCCGCTGCCGACTTCCTAAATTCTGCAAAGTTGTTCATTGTTCCGTTCCATCTGTTGGGTTTCGTGGGCAAGCGACAGTTAATTGCCGCACCGCAGCAATTCAAGTCTAAATTGCTGCGGCGCGGAATAATTTTTGAGGAATTGCTCCGCTTTTGGATTTCCGCGCGAGGCTATCGCAGCGAGTTCGCGTATCAAACTTGATCCTGTGCAGTGAATAACATACTCTCAAATACGTAGGGCATTGATGCGGAGAACGGAGCATTGGACGAAAATTCTGAAATCGAACTTCAGGCTGCAGCGTTCAGACGACTGAGGGATCACCTGAGAAAAAGAACCGATGTACAAAATATCGACCTGATGAATCTAGGAGGTTTTTGCCGCAATTGCCTAAGTAGGTGGTATATGGAAGCTGCTCGAACGCGAGGTCTCGATTTGACCGAAAGCGAATCCCGCAAGGCGATTTATGGAATGCCTTACGAGGAATGGAAAAAGAACTATCAAACCGAAGCCACGGCCGAACAAATCGCGATATTTGAACTAACCGAGAACGGCGACGACTAGCATCCGGTCGCGCAATCGGTTTTGTTCGCGTATGCGTCTGTACGTACGCGCATTGGATACGGGGCGATCGCACGGGCTAAAGCCAAAAATTGAATGGGAATAATATACATGACTACCCATCTTTTCTCCCGGATTCCCGACACATATAATTCTCTGCAGCCGGCGCAGCCGTTTCGTCGATTTCCTGTCAAACGACTGCCCGGTCTTTCCCGGTTTCGTTTTGTTTCCATTTCTTGGAGCTGTTTTCGCGACCACGCCTTCGAGTTCATTCGATTTCGTCCGAAAAAGTTCCCTGCCAGCCCCGGCTTGTTATTGTAGTGATCCTGTAGCGGGAGGATCAAACATCCCGCTGCCGCTCGCGTCATTGCCCGGAGGGCGCGACCGTGTGAGCTAAATCGCCGCGTGCCGAAATACCGTCTACCGGCTGCTGCCGGGATCGCCAGCCAGGCCGGGCCCGCCGGTTCGTCTAGAACGAAATGCTCGCGCGCCGAAAGGAGGCTTTCGAAGCCGCCTGCTCGGCGGGCGGGAAGGCACCGTCGGCAACATTCTTCTCACTCGGCAAGTGATTCACCGAACTGCGTCGCGAAGTCCCGCGGCTGGCGGAATATTCATTCGCCGTTACGCGCTACTGCCTGAAGCGCCAGGCCGATGCGCAGACCGCCGCGGGTCGACACCGTTCTTCACCGTCCCCGACAACGTCCTTATCGGAGGAGACCGGATCGACGTCCCAGTGATCGGCCGGCTTCGAATTCGAAGGCTCGGAGGCAGCCCCCCAACCGGAGGAAGCGCCGAAAAGAGCGGCGGCCGGGAAGCTGGCGGGCAAATGGCATGCGGCCGTCCGCTGCGAGGTCGAGGCCGGAGAACGCTCCGACGAAGGCGTCGACATGAATGTCGGGCAGGTGGCGTTTGCGGACACGGCGGGCGGGGCCATCGTCATCCATGCGCCGGAACCGGGCTTCGCCTCCAACGCCCGCAGCGAAAGAGCGCGAACCGAGGGAGCAACCGGCAGAGCCGGACGAGCCGCCGATTGTCGAGCCGGGCCGGCACGTCGCGCGTCGAGAATCTCGGCGCGCAGGGCATGATGCGCTCGACGAATGGAGCCGTCGAAAATCCGGGAAGGAACGTCAAGCAAAAGGCGGGGCTGAACCGCGAGGTCCTGCGCTCCGGGCGGCATGGCCCGAAGGCGAAGTTCGCCTGCAAGCGCAAGGTGGCGGAGGTCGACCCGGCCTGCGCCAGCCAAACCTGCAAGGCGCGCGGCCTGCCGCCAAGCGGACAATGCCGACCTGAATGCGGCCCGCAACATTCCGGCGCCGGGGATAGGCGCCGCTGCGCGGCGAGGGCGTTTGCACCGGCAGCCCCCATAACCCGTGAAACCGCTGCTTTGGCCGCCTGATGTGTAGTCATGCAAATAATTCCCAAATGAATCTATCGAACCGAATTCCGAATTGCATTTGAGAAAGTTGGCGACGTGGGTTTAGTGCCGCGCATACTACGCATTCGAAGCCATCCCATGCGCCGCAACTCGATTGGAATTAAGGCAATTTCGATTTCCCATTCGCAAAAGCTGCGTTAGCCAATCTTTTTGACCAGTCAAATTGTCGGAATGGTTCGAAGCATTGGAATTGCAGGCGTTTCGCGAAACGGCTCTCGAGGAATTTCCGACACGCGCAGAGTGATCGACTTCGAGTTCATTCGCCTCCTCGCGTTCATTCACGTGTACCGGCCGATACGCTGCAACAAAATTTAGGCTTTGCACAAATCAGAATTACGTTCGACTTGCCGAATTCAGCGCGGAGAGTCTTGCCGGTCTCTCTTGGCATTCAAATGAAATCGGCCCAAGAAAAAATATTGCCCGGAGGCGAGGCGATAGAATCGGTCGGACTTGGAACGGAAATGTCGCAATCGCCTCCTGCGGGTGACGAATCAATTATTTTGCTAAATTCCGTGATGCCGGAATTTGCATCAAATAGAGTTTTAACGCTACGGATACGCCGCGAAATGAATGCGCGCTGCAACTCGATTTCCCGCGATGACTAACGAAGACTTACGCGAATTTTCAAATGAAGCCGGTCGAGAGAGAGAATTTATTCTTTGGAAAGAAAGGTTCCAACTAAGCGCCAAAGACGCCGGAATTCCAGCTGGCTTGCTTGAGGCAGTTCTGCCGCAGATTCGATTGGAGCCGAAGGTCTTGAAGCTCCAAAGTAATCAATCGGAATTCATTTCTCCTATTTGGGAATATGTCGACGCGGCAATGCCGCCCGAACGAATTGCAGCCGGTAAAGATGCCATGGCCGCGCATCGGAACGATTTGGAAAAAATTGAAATTCAATTCGGCGTGGAAGGATCGTTTCTTGTCGCCATTTGGGGAATTGAGACCAACTATGGCACCAAGATGGGCGAGATGCCGGTACTTAATTCGCTAGCGACACTTGCATTCGGTTCGAACCGCAAGCCTTTTTTTGAGAATGAACTGACGGACGCGTTCAGAATTCTAGCAACAACTAGCGTTTATGACGCGAAACTATGCGGTTCATGGGCTGGAGCATTCGGGCACACCCAGTTCATGCCTTCGAGCTTCATTCGTTTCGCAACCAGTCTAGACTACGGCGAAGCGAATATTTGCAAAAGGAGCCCAGTTGACGCTCTTGCGTCCGCAGCCAACTATTTAAGGTCTTTTGGCTGGATATCTGGCCAGCCATGGGGCATGGAGGTCAAGTTACCGCTGGGTTTCGACTATCTCCTAGCGGACGGCAGCACTGAAAAATCCCCCGGAACCTGGAATCGGCTAGGCGTACGTCTGCCCGACAATTCCCGTTTGCCCGACTGTGGAAACGCCGCAATTTTGTTGCCTGCCGGCTGCCAAGGCCCGGCTCTCGCAGTTTTTTCCAATTTCCGGGTAATTGGATTTTACAATCGCTCGCTAGCCTATATGATTGCTGTCGGCCATTTGTCGGATAGACTTAAGGGCGGCCCGTCTTTCGAGCAAGCATGGCCGCGCTACGAACAGCCGCTCTCTCCTAGTTTAATCCAAGAAATTCAGTTGCTTCTTACGTCTCTTGGATTTGATACCAAGGGGGCAGATGGAATTGCCGGGCCGGATACGATGGCTGGAATTCGAATGTTTCAGGCACGCGAAAATTTAATCCCTGACGGCTTTGCTACGGCTTGTCTGCTCGAAAGGCTGCGTAGCGCGTCTACATCACTCTGACCGACGTTCTTGAAATGAATCTGGACTTTTTTCGAATTGTCCCGTAATAGGAACATAAAGAGAACATTGGCGATGATGCAAAAACGCATACTGTCGATCTGGTTTCCGAGGCTTGCCGCGGAACGAGCATTGAGATGCCAGCGCGGAACAATCTGCTCGCCTTTTGCAATCGCTGCGGAAAAAAGGGGCATGCAGATACTGTCTTCGCTATCGGAAAATGCGGAAAGAGAAGGGCTGCGCCCCGGCCAGCCGCTTCGAGATGCGCAAGCGATTTGCCCGGAATTGATTACGCGGCCCGCCGACCCGCCCGGCGACGCGGCGTTTCTTTCATGCCTGCGCCGCTGGGCGGAACGGTATTCGCCCTGGATTGCAGAGGAAAGACCTGACGGGCTGCTTATCAACATTACTGGATGTGCGCATTTATTCGGCGGCGAAAACGCGCTTTTGCGCCAAGCAGAACACGATTACGCGGAAATGGGATTGACCGCGCGAGGTGCAATTGCCGATACGCTCGGTGCCGCCTGGGCCTTGTCCAGATTCGCCGGAATGGCGGGGCAACCGGTGCATTGCGGCAACGCCATTGAACAGGAAGCGCGAGCTACCAGGTCGCGCGCAGCGAAAAAACAATGGAACCGAAAACCCGGGACGAAGCCAGCACTTGCCTCCAATACAAGCGCAATCGCCCCTCCGGGAAAAATACGCGAAGCCATCGGGCCCCTTCCTGTATCCGCATTGCGCCTGCCCGACGAAACCTCGCTCCAATTGGCGCGGCTGGGGCTTCGAACTGTTGATAAATTAATCGACTTGCCCAGGGCATCGCTTGCGCGCCGGTTCGGCCAAGATGTTGCCCGTCGCCTTGACCAAGCCATGGGGATCCAGCCGGAACCGGTTTCCCCGGCGCACCATGAGAAGCCTTTCGCAGCACGCCTGACCCTTCCCGAGCCGATAGGGCTTAGCAAAGACATTCTGGCAAGCATCGACCGACTTCTGCCCCCGCTATGCCATAGACTGCGCAAGGCGGAACGAGGCGCCCGCAAAATCAAGCTGGAATTTCGCCGTGTCGACAACCGGAACATAACCGCCGAGATCGGCTTTGCCCGACCCGTCGACAGCGAAGGAACCATCCGAACCCTGCTGGCTCTAAAAGTCCCAGGCATCGATGTCGGCTTCGGCATAGACATAGTAAGGCTTTCCGCCCCGGTAACGGAACCCGTCCATTTCATTCAGCACAAAGGGCATCTCGATGTCGCTGCCGAGATAGGCTCGAATCTTGCCGCGGGCGCTGAAGTCAAGGACTTGATCGCAAGGATCGGCGCGCGAACGGGGCTGGAAGCAATAACCCGCCGCCATTCCGCCAACAGCAATATCCCCGAAAAAACATCGACGGTTATGGCAGCCGCGTGGTCAGAACCGGAAAATGGATGGAAGCCCCCCACCAACATGCGGCCGGCGTTTCTTTTTCCGCCTGAGCCAGTCGCGGCTCCTGACCGTCCTGTTCCGCCGAAGCGGTTTCGTTGGCGCCGCCGCGAATTCGTAAACAGCAGCGCAACCGGACCCGAGCGCATTGCGCCTGAATGGTGGCTCGACGATCCTAATTGGCGCAGCGGCACACGCGACTACTGGAGAATGGAAACAACGAGCGGGGAAAGACTCTGGCTGTTTTACGCCCATGGCGGCTTAAATGCGTCCGGCTGGTTTTGCCAAGGAGACTTCGGTTAGAGGCAGTCTAAAGCTAGCAAATATCGAATGGCCGATTATCAGTCCAATCGAATGAGCCTTGATCACGCTCTTCCACGGCACGCTTCCAGCCGACTTCTTCGGCCCGCCTTTTGAAGTTTACGCCTTCCGGCGAGTGCCGGGCAATACCGTCAAGCAAAATCGACAAGTTCTGGGCGCCGCCAAGACCCATCGCCTCAATCGCCCGATTGACTACCATCTTATGCATCGCAAGATGATTTGACGGAATCGACGCAATGCGTTCGGCAAGAGCTTCGACTTCCGGGCCTAGATCCTCTTCGGGAACTGATTTGAGAACAAGGCCAATCCGCTCGGCTTCCTTGCCGTCTATCACATCGCCTGTAAAAAGCATTCGCTTCGCCTGCTCCGGTCCGACTCGATACACCCACATCGCCGTTGTCGGACAGCCCCAAACTCGAGCAGGCATGTAGCCGATGCGCGCGCTGTCGGCCATGACGACCAAATCGGCACACAGGGCAATATCGGAACCGCCCGCCACCGCATGTCCATGTACTTTGCAAATGACTGGCTTGCTCGATTTCCAAAGAGACATGAAATGTTCGGTGAATCGCGACATCATCTCGAAATCGCGCATCGCATCCCACGGCATATCCTGAAATCCTACGCCCTCTTCCGCAAAACGCTTCAAATCGTAGCCAGCGCAAAACGACTTTCCATTTCCCGACAGTATCAATACGCGAACATTTCGGTCGGCACATGCCCGCCTAACCGCAACTTCGATCAATTCTGCTAATTCTTCGTCAATCGCGTTCCTAACTTCCGGGCGATTGAGCGTAATCCGGGCGATGCGACCGGTTTTTTCATATTCGACTTTCGGCATAATCAAGAACGGTCAAGTCCTCCTCATAGCGGCAATCCGAAAAACACGACAATTCGACGCATCGCTTTAAGGAGATGCTTCTAGCTTTCGTTGATAGAGAACCACTGTCGTGTCACCATATTTCTTGGTTTCGATTTCCTCCATTTCTTTGCCGAGGTCGGGTCGTGCAATTTCTTCAATCACGGCGACTCCTTCAACGGCCAACCATCCATTTGCGAGAACAGACTTTAGCGACCGCACGCCGAGTCCCAAGCCGTATGGAGGATCTAGCAAGACCAAGTCGAACGGCTCGCATTTGTTTTTGCCTAGTCGGCAAGCATCGCGTTTTAATAGTGCTGTCCTTTCGCTTGCTCCAACTAACTCAATATTGCGCCGAATTACGTTGCACGAAGCTGATTCTATTTCGACAAACGTAACGTGAGCTGCTCGACGCGACAGAGCTTCGATCCCCAAAGCGCCCGTGCCCGCAAACAAATCGAGAACTCTGGCGCCTTCTACCAAATTGCCTTTTTTTCCGTTCACGAGCATGTTGAATATACTCTCGCGAACTCTTGACGAGGTTGGCCGAAGCGACAGATTCTGGTTATCGCCTATCTTTGCAAGATTGCGCCCCCTGTATATGCCGCCAATGACCTTTATCACGAAATTTAAATGGTCCGGGACGTTCTAGCGTTTCAAAAGCAATTTCAAATTCGACTTGCTATCAGAGATCGCGTTCTTGTCGGCCGTTTCGCCCGATTCCAGCAAGCGTTTTCCAACCATATACGCTCGCGAGTCATTGACCGCGTCGACAGCGAGGAGCTGGTCGCCCTTAAAATACCAGTGACTGAAAGAATCCTCGCTTGCTCCTTTCCTTGCAACGACATTGTCATAGCCAGTGCACAGGCCCGCTATCTGCAACTTCGCATCGTATTGGTCCGACCAGAACCACGGCGTTGGATCATAGCAAATTTCGTCTCCGGCTATGTTGACAGCAACCATTTCCGCCTGGTCAATTGCATTTTGCACGCTCTCAAGCCTTATCCTTTTTCCTTTCCAGGGAAATGAAGCGCAGTCGCCTGCCGCCCATATGCTTTCCACCGAAGTCTGCCCGCGAGAATTAGTCCAAATTCCATTGTCAATTTTCAATCCGCCGGCGCCGGCAAGTTCGTCTCTTGGCAAAATTCCTATTCCGGCAACGACGATATCTACCGGATGCGACGACCCATCGGTTAAGGCAACCTCCGATACCCGCTTTTCCCCGCCAAGAAATTCAACACCTATGCCTTCCTTTATCTCTACGCCTTTCGCAACATGCAAGTCGCGCATGCGTAGCGACGTTTCGGGAGCCGCAACGCGCTGCAAAATCCGTTCAGCCATTTCAATGACCGTCACTTTCAATCCTTTGGATTTAGCCGAAGATGCCACCTCCAAGCCGATATAGCCTCCGCCAACTACTAGGAGATTCCGCCCCGGCGAGAATTCTTTCGCTATCGAATCTGCGTCCGCTATATCGCGTAGCACGAATACGCCTTCCTTCGACCCGCCAATATTCTCGGGCAACCTTCTCGGCGCCGAGCCAACTGCCAAGACTAAATTTTGGTATTCGACCCGCGAGTTGCGCAACTCTAGGATTTTGCGTTCGGGATCGACCTCAATACACTTTTGCCCGGTGCATAGCTCAATCCGATTTTCCTCAAAAAATATTCTCGGCCTGAGAAACAGGCGTTCGAGATCGAATTCGCGCGTCAAATATTTCTTGGACAATGGCGGTCGCTGATAGGGTGCGGCTTCCTCTTCGCCAAGAAGCATCACCCTGCCTTCGAATCCTTGCCGCCGCAATTTAGCCGCGACCGAAATACCGGCTTGCCCGGCACCAACAATGGCGACATCTACGCGATCCATTTTGCCTCCTTTAGGATTCCGCTGGAATTTGCTAGCGCAAGCATCTATATACGGAATTGCATTTTGAGCAACGGCGCAAACAGGAGGCAAAAATGGCAATTTCGGTCGGCGAAAAAATCCCGTCTTCCAATTTGCTGAAACTGGGGGAAGACGGACCCGAACATGTGTCCTTGGACGAAATCACGGCGGGGCGAAAAGTGGTCGTATTCGCTGTTCCGGGCGCATATACGCCGACTTGCACGCAAGCTCATGTTCCTAGTTTCATCCGCGCCAAAGACGCGCTTGAAGCCAAGGGCGTCCAAGAAATTGTATGCGTTGCGGTTAACGACCCCTTCGTCGTTCACGCGTGGAGCGAGGCAACCAATGCAGAGGCATCGGGAATTACAATGCTTTCGGACTCGGACGGAAGTTTCACAAAATCGATAGGTATGGACTTTAGTGCGCCGCCTGCCGGATTGTTTAATAGGTCGGCTCGCTATTCGATGCTGGTAGAGGACCAAGTTGTTGTTATCCTGAATAAAGAAGAATCTCCGGGGATCTGCGAAACGTCGGCCGGCGAAACTCTTTTGAGTCAAATGTGATTGAACCGCGCATATTTTAACGATGGATTGGCTGCCGATTCGGCGGCTGTCGACAATTTTGCTTGGTTTTTGAAATTTGGAAATCATGGCGCGACGAATCTTTCGCTGGCGCTGCAATTCAAGCGTTCAGATTTTCTTTGCGACGGCGGTTCGGCAATTCAAGTTTAGCGCCGCAAAATATAAAGCAGGTCGATTCCGTTATCTTAGCTTTATCGTGCCTCTAAGTGGAATGATAGTTTTGGGGCCTCTATTTGCCCGTGGGAAATGATTCAACCACTCCCGGCGAATGCCGCGCGGTTTTCCTGCGGTAGCGGGACTGGAATGGCAATGGCAAGAGAACGCAGAATTTTTTGAGCGAGGAAGGCCGGGAGCGTCTCGAGAGGATCAAGACCGATCCCCATTCGATCCTCAAAGCACGTCCCTGGGGCGACCATGATCCTCCGCCTCGGCGACGGCCCCGCTCTGTCGCAGACGATGAGGGCCACCGGCATGTCGAATCCGACGGTCTGGCGGTGGCGGGACCGGTTCCTCGAGGCGAGGGTGGGCGGCCTGCTTTGCGACAACCACCGGCGAAGGGGCCGCAAGCCGAAATCGGAGGAGAAAGCCGGGGATTGCCGTCTCGAGGGTGTTCGGCATCCTGGAGCGCAGCGGCTTGAAGCCCCTCAAGGTCGAGACAATCAAGGTCTCCCGCGACCCGAGGTTCGAGCTGAAGGCCCGCGACGTCGCGGGCCTCTACGCCGACCCGCCCGACCGCGCCATCGTCATCCAGGCGGGCGAGAAGGCGCAGTTGCAGGCGCTCGGGCGGACGCAGCGGCACCTTCGGCCAAATGGTCGAGCGACACCGCTCCGAGGAGTTCCTCGCCTTACTCGACCGCGTCGCCGAAGGGACCGAGCCCGGAACCCCGGTTCACGTCATTCTCGACAACGTCTCCTCCCACGAGTCGGTCGAGGTCAGCCGGTGGCTGAAGGAGCGTCGGGACTGGACGTTCCATTTCGCTCCGGCCTCCGCCTTCAGAATTAACGCCGTCGAAGTGTTCTTCTCGAAGCTCTCGAGGCAGAGGCTCAAACAAGCGATCTTCAACTCGCTCGACGAGTGCGTCGCTGCAACCGAGGGATGTGCCGAGCGACGCAACGCCATTGATGCCCGCCCGTTCCGCTGGAGCAGGAAGCCCGACGATTTCGTGGAGGCATGGAAAAAAGGGCGCCGGAAGCTGAAGGAATCGGCATCGTGAAAAAGAACCAAACCACTGGCGCACAGTGTCGCGCTGGCTGATACTCTATTCGATTCTGATCCGGAGCATTCTCCAACGTTCGCGGGCAATGAAAGAACATTAACGCGCCAACATGAATCTAGACGTCAGGAGTTCGCTAGGAATTCACTTCGGTTGCTAATATCTTGTTGCCTGCCAGAGTTTACAGGTATTTGAGATTCTCGCGGAAATGTAATTTCGCAATGATATTAGGCTAGGATCTTTCTGGGCATGCAACGCCTAGCGGTGCATGCAAATCGTATTCAAGAAAGCGGGAAATTGCATTGCCGATTTCGAGTTTTTGACAGGCGCGGCAATCGAACTAGTCTTCGTTATCGCAAATCCGGTTGATTCCGCCGTAGATTCGCCAGCATCTCCTTTAAAGAGGAATCGAAGCCGGCAAAATTGAATCCGCGAATTAATCAGAGATACCCTTGATGCGCGATTCGACCGGGCAATTGATTTGGCAGACGCCGTTTCGATTAATTCTGCATCGATTTGTCGGGGCTTGTGCCCCTTGGCGAATTATTTCGCCTCTCTTGATAAAGAGTTTACTTTGAAGAAGCGACAAGCGCTTCCATTTTTTTTGCCATGCGCAAATCGAGTTCGGTTATGCCGCTTGCGCTGTGCGTTGCAAGCGTAACGTCCACCCTTCCGTAGACGTTGGCCCATTCGGGATGATGATTGATTTTCTCGGCAAACATCGCGACGCGTGTCATCCAGCCAAAGGCTTCAGAGAAATTTTTGAATTGAAATCGCTTGCAAAGAGCATCTCGGCCCTCGACCATTTCCCAGCCTGAATTAAAAATCGGGCCTAGCAACTCCTTTCGGCTTTCTTGGTCCAGTCTATTAGGCATCGCAATTCCTTTCACGATTTCTTGAAGGGCGAGATTGAAGAGAGATAAGCTATTTCCGAATCGATTTCTCTAGATTCGAGATCAAGGTATTCTGAAACGGCTTCGCGAAAATTCGGGTCGGCTATCCAATGTAGTGAATGTACGGTTGTCGGCATGTATCCGCGGGCGAGCTTGTGAGGCCCTTGGGCCCCGGCTTCAACGCGCTGTAACCCAGCATTGATCGCGAATTCGATCGCGCGGTAGTAGCAAGCTTCGAAGTGCAGGCAGGGATGGCTTTCGAGGCAGCCCCAATATCGACCGTACAGCGTCTGTTGTCCGATAAAATTCAGGGCGCCGGCAATTGGCCTTCCATCTCTTTCGCACAATACCAAGAGCAGGTCTTTTCGCATCTTCTCATGGATCTCGTCGAAAAACCGCCTCGCGAGATATGGCCTTCCCCACTTGCGAGAGCCGGTATCTTGATAGAACTGCCAAAAAAAATCCCAATGGCGCGGTTCTATGTCCGTTCCTGTCAATGCACGGATAACTCCGCCGAACGCGTTGGCTTTGCGCCGTTCCTTTCGAATGTTGTTTCGTTTTCTGGATGAAAGCACGCTCAGAAATTCTTCAAAATCGCCGTATCCATTGTTGATCCAATGGAACTGTTCCCCCGACCTGCGCAAGAATCCTAGTTTTTCTCCCGATCCAGCTTCACTTTCGGTGCAAAATGTAACGTGCAGCGAAGACAATGCATTATTGGAAGCAAGTTTTACTGCCGCTGCCGCCAGCGTAGCCATGCCGTCGGCCTCGCGTCCGGGAAGCGTTAGAAATCGCCTTCCGGTTGCCGGCGTAAATGGAACTGTGGCTTGAAGTTTAGGGTAGTATTGGCCTCCCGCGCGCTCGAACGCATGCGCCCAACCATGATCAAATACGTATTCGCCTTGACTGTGTAATTTGACATAAAGAGGCATGACGGCAAAGGGAACGCCGCGATCTGTTGCCACCAAGTGCTTGGGAATCCATCCCGAATCCGGTCCAACAGAATTCGATTGTTCAAGTGAATGCAAAAACCTGTGGGTTGTAAAAGGGTCTCGCGGTCGTTCCGAATCGCAACAGGATCCGGCGCATGCATCCCATTCGCGCGGATCGATACGGCCAATCTCGTCGAAGACCGAAACTTGCAGCATCCTTGCTGTGCCTTTCTTCGCCTGTTTGCCGAGCTTGCTAACTTATTTGGAATATCGCTTCGATTTCTACGGTTGCATTGAATGGTAGCGACGCTACGCCGACGGCGGAACGAGCGTGCTTTCCCGAGTCGCCAAGAACTTTGACAATCAGATCCGAAGCCCCATTCAGGACCGTGGGATGATCTCGAAAGTCCGGAGTTGCATTGACGAAGCCAGTTAGTTTCACTGGTCTTGCAAGCCTTTCGATATTTCCGCCGCATGCCGCTTTGATTTGCGCCAATAAATTTAATGCGCATGCCGCCGCAGCTCGAACGCCTTGTTCAACATCGGCTTCTTCACCGATTTTGCCTTCGATCAAGGTCCCGGATTCTATTGGCAGCTGCCCAGCTACATAAACAATTTCGCCAACAATGATGTAGGGCGAGTAGTTTGCCGCCGGCGGCGGCGCGCTTGGTAATTTCAAGCCGAGCGCGGCAAGTCGGCTTTGGATCCTGTCTTCCATTTTCGGTTCCCATTTTTTGAAAATCTCTCCTAGTTGATTCATACTATCGCATTGCACGACGCTCCGCGCGAAAATTCTGCAAGCAAATCCGAACTATATTTTCGCCTCTTCCCGTAATTCCGTAAATTTGCCTTTTCCGGCATTCCGCGCATATAGCAAGTCTGCGGGTCTTACGCCTGTGCGTGCTTCAATATTTTACTGGGATTTAAAAATCGGCTATTGGCCGCGCTTCGTTTGGAGATTAGACACGCAAATCAACAATGTACAGCCGAAATGACTGGTGTTTTCGATCAATATGCGAGATAAGGTGCGTTAAAATTTAAAACTATTCAAACGAGCAGTAACATGGTGTCTTCGATTTTAATTTTTGCGCGGCAGGTCCAAACAAGTTTCGCGGCACTGGCCATGGTGATTCTGATCTGCGCCGGACAACCCGCACTCGCGCGAATGAACGACCCATTTGAATCATTCAATCGAATGTCGCATACTGGAAATCTGCTTCTCGACAGATATATTGCGAAACCGGCATCCGAATTCTACGGTAAAGCCGTGCCTTCCGAAGTAGCGAGTCTAATACAAAGAATGAGCTCAAATTTATCTTTGCCAAGAGCGGCAATGAACCAGTTTCTCCAGTTTCAGTTCGAGCGCGGAGTACACAATTCCCTTCGATTCTTTGTAAATTCAACAGTAGGATTGGCAGGAGCATTCGATGTAGCGGCGTATGTTGGATTTTACGAATATCGAACGGATTTCGGAGCCACTTTGTATAATTCATTTGGACTCGGGTCAGGTCCGTATATTGAATTGCCCGCGTTTGGACCAAGTAATCTCAGGGACGGGATCGGATTAGCAGTCGATATGGTTTTTAATCCGCTGTATTGGGTCGTTCCTTCGCTGGACGTGGCCGGAGTCATTTCGTTCAATGCAATTGCAGCCGTCGGCAAGCGTCACGCCAACGCAACCATTGTCGACACGCTTTTCTACGAAAGCGAAGACAGCTATGCTCAAACTAAATTGTACTATACTCAAAATCGTGAATTCGAACTCCTTGGCGGGTTTCCAGAAGAGGATTACATGGACCCCTATATCGGAACCGGAGACATCTATGAGGAACTGTTCGGCCCGTTCGGAAATTAAAGCGGAATCGCCGAATTTCCGAGTGGCGAATTCACTGACGCGGCGCAACCTTTTTGGATTGCTTGCAGCAACGGCGGCGGCGGTCGCCGTTCCTTCGTCAGCCGCGTTTTCTCTTACCGAAAACGAAGCAAAGAAACTCGTCGAAAATCTGATTTCAATATTCAAAAGAGTGGGGCAATCGGAGATTTCTGACGAAAAATTTATAGCTGAATTCGAGAAAGCGCTTGGTCAGTTCAGTGACATTCCGATTATCGCAAGATCGGCGCTTGGGCGACCTTGGCGCAACGCCACAAGACAACAGAAAATCGAATTTACCTTGGTTTTTCAGTCTCATGTAGCGCGAAAGTACGGAAAGATACTGCGAAAATTCGCGAGCAATGAATTGGAAATCAGATCTGCGCGAAAAATTAAGAATTTTGTCGAAGTCTCCTCGGTCGTACGGAGAGCGGGCGGTCAACCTATCGATATTCGATGGCTGGTTTCCGACAAGAGCGGGCAGACAAAGCTGTTTGACATTATTTTGGAAGGCGTTAGCATGGTGCGAGCGGAACGCTCGGAAATCCAGTTAATGCTTGACAAGAGAAAAGGGGATATCGACTTGTTGATTACCGATCTCGGCGCTCGAATCTAATAGTTCTACCGGCCGGCATTTCCGCCGCCCAGCAATCGACGTAAAGTTTCAAAAAATCCGCCGCGTGTTGTCGGCTGCTCCTCAATTTTCGCAGTTCCGGTCTCGAGTGCGCGCTCCGTTTTCGGCCACGGGAGATCCATTGGCAAAGCCTTAGGCGGAATACTTTCGTGAATCCGAGCCATGGTTTCACGCCATATCTCCGCCGGAAGACCGCCGCCGGTCACGGCTCGCAGTGGCGTGTTGTCGTCATATCCCATCCAAACGCCCGCGACATAGTCGGCCGTAAATCCGATAAACCAAGCATCTTTCGCCGACTGGGTGGTTCCTGTCTTGCCCGCAGCGGGATGGCTTCCAAGCTTCGCTCTCGTTCCCGTCCCTCGTTCGACGGTCTGATGCATAAGGTAAACGAGTTGACGTGCCGTTTTTTTTGAAATGACCTGGGCCCGCCTGCCATCGACTTTTCGCAATAGCGGTTCTTTGGCATCCTTCAGCTTAATCTCTACCAATCCGTACGGCGCTGTGAATACTCCGCCATTTAGCAATCCGGCATAGGATCCCGTTAGTTCGAGCAAAGTCGTTTCCGATACGCCGAGAGCAAGAGCGGGGCCTTCGGTATATTCCTTGCCCGCACCCAGTCCCCTCGCAATTTCCATTACGCGGACTCTTCCGACGGCTTCCGTCAATTTAACTGCAATGGAATTGACGGAAAGCGCAAATGCGTCCGCAACAGTGATGTCGCCAAGAAATTCTCCCGTGTAGTTTTTAGGCGACCAGCGACCGAACCCGGGAACACTTATTGAAACCGGTTCATCCTTGACAACGGTGAGCGGTCCGTAGCCGGCCTCAAGCGCTGCAGCATAGACGAATGGCTTGAAAGATGAACCGGTCTGTCGCAGAGCTTGCGTCGCTCGGTTGAATTGTCCGACCGCCCGAGATTTTCTTCCGCCGACCATCGCGCGCACCGCGCCGTCCGGCGAGGCTACGACAATCGCTATTTGCGCCTTTGAACCATCGCGCACCTTGGTTTCAAATACGTGATTGATCGCTTCCTCCGCCGCAGTCTGTATCCGGTCGTCAAAAGTCGTCCGGATAACAACATCTTCCGTCGTTGAATTAGTGAGAAAGGATGGTCCGGATTCCATAACCCAGTCGGCAAAGTATCCGCCCGATCGGTTGGCCGCAGCATCGGAAAGCACTGCCGGGTGATTTCTAGCTTCGACTGCTTCGCTAGCGGTCAAGTATCCCTGCTGCTCCATTAGCGAGATAATTACGGAGGCTCTTTTCTGAGCGCGAGCTAGATTCCGCGTCGGCGAGTATCGCGACGGCGCCACGAGCAATCCAGCAAGCATAGCTGCTTCCGCTGCCGTTACCGATGCAGAGGATTTTCCGAAATACCGTTGGCTTGCCGCTTCGAATCCCTGGGCGCCCGCTCCAAGATAAACGCGGTTGAGATAGACAGTCAGAATCTCGTCCTTCGTATATTTTAGTTCCATGGCAACAGCGAACGGCACCTCCTTTATTTTCCGCCAAACCGTTGTTTTTCTGCAATCTTTTTCGAACTCAACCTCGTTGATGCCTCTTGCGGGATCGAATTCAACTCCTAGGCAAAGCAATTTCGCGACTTGTTGCGTTATTGTCGACCCGCCGTGTCCCTGCAGCGGACCACGCCCTTCTCGCAAATTTATGAGTATCGCGCTTGCAATGCCCCTCGGGCTAATGCCGAAATGCCGGTAAAACCGCTTATCTTCCGTCGCCAAAACCGCATTTCTCAAATGACCGGAGACACTGCTGGGCGTGACAGCTCCTCCGAACTGCTCGCCGCGCCAAGCGAATACGCCGCCGTTTCGGTCGAGGAGCGTGACTGAGCCGCGTACTCTGCCGTCCGTCAATTCAAATGGCGCCGGCAGTTTTGCATAATAGTAGCATACGGCGCCGGAAAAAATTATCGCGGCGACAACGAAGATGCGCAGAGAAAAATCGAATAGCCAGCGAAAGATCAATTTCGCCGTCGAAGCCGCTGCGCGACGCATGCGTTTCCCAAATTGCTTCAGCGCGAATCCGGTTTTGGACACCCGTGTATCCCGGGGAACTCTGGTTGGCCGAGTCGCCCTTACTCGGGCTTGCCTAGCCTTGCGCGCTACTGGTGCCCGAATTGATCTGCGGGCCATATTTTCTTTCTTCTGCTCGAATTTCCCTACAATATAGTACTTTAACTCAGCGGTGAACAGGTCGCAAAAAAACAGTCGGTCGAGGTGATTAATTGGAGAATTCGTTAAATTGCGTCGAAATCCAGGATTAGACGATCAGAAGTCGGTCGAGACTGGCAGGCTAGAATGAAGCCGGCCGCGATTTCCCAATCTTCAAGCGAATAATTGACTGTCATGGCCGCTGCGCCCGATATGATTCGGCAGCGGCATGTGCAGCACATTCCACCTCGACAAGAAAACGGCAATTCAATTCCTTGCCGTAGCGCAGCGTCAATTACCGACTTGTCACCGCTTTCAAGCGCAAATCGGTAGTTTGAACCGTCGAAGCAAACCTCGATGTTGGCCTTTTTCGGGATTGGAGCGAACTCGCGACGGCTCGGAGGCGGCACTCCCGGCGCAAGGAATCTTTCGTGCTTGACCAGCTGCCTAGATATACCAAGTTCCTCAAACCCCTCATTGCACGTCGAGATCATCCTGCCAGGACCGCAAATGAACGCGCCGTCGATCAATCGAGGGTTGAATAGACCCGCGCCAGCGAGTTGATTGATTTTTTTCTTGTCGATTCTCCCCTGTAACAAACTAGGACGGCCCGTTTCGCGGCTTAGCACGTGAACCAGCGCGAATTTCGCAAGATGGCGATCCTTCAGCGCATTCAATTCCCGGCGAAACATGATCGACTCGGTCGTCCGGTTGCCAAAAGCAAGCGCAACCCGCGATCCCGAATCCAGAGCATGTGCGGCGATGGATATCACAGGCGTAATTCCCGACCCGGAAGCGGCCAGCAGAATATTGCGTTCCCCCGAATAGACGAACCTGCCTTGCGGCTCCATGACATCCACGAACTCGCCGGCGCGCAGATTGTGGACAAAATTCGAAAATACGCCTCCTTCCTGCCTCTTGACACCAACTTTAAGCGGCTCGCCGGGAATTGAAGCAATCGAATAGGTGCGGCGAATTTCTTTGCCTTCGATCCTTGCTCTGAATGTTACGTGCTGGCCGGGCAAATAAGTGAAATTTTTGTCGATCTCGTCCGGGACTTCAAAAGAGAGCGAGACCGCTTCGGATGTAGTTCGCCGCGACTCCCGTATTCTTAAGCGATGAAATGCCACGGTTGCCTGCGCTCGCGCCTCAAATGCACTTGAAGTATTCAAATGGTTCGGTGCATGCCAAACAGCGATATTGAGCCTTGCAGGCGGTCGAGCCAAATTCGCTTAGTCGTTCCGATTTTTCCGACCCGCAGCGAGGACAAGCCACGCGACGATTCTGGAAAAGTTCGCGTGAATTCTCCGATACGTGGCCCGGCGGCGCAATGCCTTCCAGCCTAAGTTTTTCTCGGCCCTCCCTGGTGATCCAGTCCGTAGTCCAAGGAGGATCCAGCACGCGCCGGATTTTTGCATGGAAGCCCTTTTTTTGAAGAGCCTCCTTTACGGCATGTTCGATCGCGAATTGCGCGGGGCAACCGGAGTAAGTTGGAGTCAAGCTCGCGACCGCAGTAGAGTTTTCGACTCGCACATCTCTTAGGATGCCCAAATCGACCACCGTAACGCAGGGAATTTCCGGATCTACTACTGAAGCGGCCGCATCCCATGCTTCCCGCGCTCTTTCGTCGCGCGATTCGGCCATCACCAATTCGCTCCCGGATAGGATCTTTGCAAATACTGCATTTCTGCAAGCATGTGTCCAAGGCACTCGCCGTGCTTTCCCTGTCTTCCTCCAGCCAAAAAAAACTCGCATTCCGGATATGAGAGCCGGGCTTCACTAAAAACTCGCTTGGAAGTTTTAGTCCACTCATCTCGCATCGTTGCTCGCCAGGGAAGCAAATTAGCCTTCTCGCATGATCGAGCTGCTTCGGAAGATGCGAATAATTCTCCTGTGTATCGATGAAGATCCTCGATAGCCGCGTGCATGCGCGCTCGGCTTTCATCGGTGCCGTCGCCGAGTCTTATCGTCCATTCGCTCGCATATCTCGTGTGGTACGAAGCCTCGTTAGCCGCCCTCCCAGCGATACCGCGAATTAATGCATTCGCCGACGCAGTCGCTTGTCGCCAATATTCCTTCATAAATGCGCTAAAATAGAATTGGCGCAGGACCGTGAATGCGAAATCTCCGTTCGGCTGCTCGACAAGAAGGCAGTTTCTGAACTCCCTTTCGTCTCGATGGTAGGCAAGTTGGTCTTCGTCTCTGCCAAGCCCTTCGATTTCTCCCGCGCTCGCATATAGCTGCCTCGCAGTTCCAAGGAGATCAAGCGCAAGATTGGGAAGCGCGAGGTCTTCTTCCAACGTCGGAGCGTGGCCGCACCATTCGGACAAGCGATGACCCAAAACAAGATGGTCATCGGCAAGTTCAATCAGAGCGGCGAATAAATTATTCGCTTCATTCAAAGGTTTTCGACTCCATCGGGCACATTGTAAAAAGTCGGGTGCCGATAGGCTTTAGTCAAGGCGGAGTCGAAATCCTCGGAACTCTTGTCGGGATCTGAAGATGAGATATCGATAGAAGCGACTACCCAAATCGAGTTTCCTTCGCCGCGCCGGGTATACGCGTTGCGCGCGCCAATGAGCGCCATTTCTGCATCCGCCGCGTGGAGCGAACCCACGTGCTTGTGCGCCAGTCCGTTTCGCGGACGGATGAATACTTCCCAGAGCGGAGTGGATTCCGTCAAAATTTCAACTCGCCGCAGCCGCAGCACTATTACGCGCTCGCTGCCTTTTTGCTGAATGCGCCATCGCTGCGTCTCTTACCCAGGCTCCGTCATTCCAAGCTTTTCGGCGCGCGGCAATTCGTTCCTTGGCCATTGGTCCATGCCCGGATACGACGCGGCGAAATTCCTCCCAGTCAATCGGACCGTGGCGGAAACCTCCTTCTCCGCCATTGAGATCTGGATCCCATTCCAAGTCCGGATCGGGAACGGATAGGCCGAGAAAATTCGCTTGCCTGACGGTCGCGTCGACAAATTTTTGGCGAAGGCTATCGTTGGTAAATCGCTTAATTTTCCAAGCCATGGACAATTCGGAATGCTTCGATTCAGAATCGGGAGGCCCGAACATCATCAGGCTCGGCCACCACCACCGGTCCAAAGCATCCTGAGCCATCTCCTTTTGGCGATTCGTTCCACGGCAGAGCGCCAGCATGATTTCGAAGCCCTGCCGCTGGTGGAAGGATTCCTCCTTGCAGATTCTTATCATGGCGCGCGCATAGGGTCCGAAAGAGCATCGGCACAACGGGATCTGGTTCATGATCGCCGCTCCATCCACAAGCCAGCCGATTGCACCGATATCCGCCCAACTCAACGTAGGGTAGTTGAAAATCGACGAGTATTTCGCCCGTCCTTCGAGCAGTTCCTCCGTCATCTGTTCACGGGATACGCCAAGCGTTTCCGCTGCCGCGTAAAGATACAGTCCGTGGCCTCCCTCGTCCTGAACTTTCGCCAGAAGAGCAATCTTGCGTCTGAGAGTCGGCGCTCTGGTAATCCAATTTCCTTCCGGTAGCATGCCGACGATTTCGGAGTGCGCATGCTGGCTGATTTGCCGAACAAGCGTCTTCCGGTAACCGGCAGGCATATCGTCCATCGGTTCGATTTTTTCTTCGGCATCGACTCTTTTCTGAAATCGTTCCAGGAATTCAATTGTTTCCGTCGAACTGGCGGTCTTGCCGTCGAGTCCTTGCGAATACATGCCGTCGCTCCGAATCGAAAACTTCTGGATATCAATGTAATTGCGTCAGCGCGTGCGCGCAATTTCGCTTGCGAGCTTCCGTGAAAAGGAAAACTTTGAATACCGCGAAATGAAACCTAAACGACTAAATCCATCGGCTCTTGTTCAATCGCATCGAATATGCGCCTATAGCGGTCAATTTCGGAAGCCGGTCCTATTGCTTTCAAAGGATTGTCGGATAGCTTCACTGTATCGCGGCCATCGGCAGCAACCGCTTTGCAGACAAGCGAGAATGGATCAAGCGCGCCTCCCGGCGCAAGCCCCCGAAAATCATTTGTCAAGAGCGTGCCCCATCCGAAACTCACGCGAATTCGACCAGCGAACCTCTTCTGAAGAGATTCGATCCTGTCTGCATCCAGGCCGTCGGAAAAGATTATTCTTTTTTCAGCCGGATTTTCTCCTTTCATTATCCACCAGTTAATGGCGTGTTCGCCTAATAACTCGGGATTTCCCGAATCGATTCGGATGCCTGTCCAGCTCGCGAGCCACTTGGGCGCATTCTCCAAAAATCTCTTCGTGCCATAGGTGTCCGCCAAAATTATTCGCAAATTTCCTTCGTGTTCATTGTGCCAATCTTCCAACACTTTGTACGGCGCCTTCATAAGCTCGTCGTCGTTCTCCGCGAGCGCGGAGTAGATCATCGGCAATTCATGAGCGTTTGTTCCAATCGCTTCGGTTTCGCGATGCATCGCGATCAAGCAATTTGCCGTTCCTACGAATTTCTCTTCAAGACCCTCCATCATGGCTTGAACGCACCAGTCTTGCCAAAGGAAGGAATGTCGTCTCCTTGTTCCAAAATCGGCAACATGCAGATCGTCTACCATGCGCAGCCGTTCGATTTTTTCCCAAAGGCGCGTCATGGCGCGGGCGTAAAGGACTTGTAGCTCGAACCGGTCCATTTCTTTTAGGACGCTTCGCGATCGAAGTTCCGTCAGCACGGCGAGCGCCGGAACTTCCCATAGCATGACTTCCGGCCAAGCTCCCTCGAATTGAAGTTCGTACTGCCCTCCGATTTTTTCCAAATGGTATGGCGGCAATTTGAGATTTTCCAGCCAGGCCATAAAATCGGAACGGAACATATGCCGCTTGCCGTAAAAGGTATTGCCCCGAAGCCACGTCGATTCCCCACGCGAAAGCATCAACGTGCGAATGTGGTCGAGCTGCTCCCTCAGTTCCGATTCGTCTATTTGCTCGGCGATGCGAATTTTCTTTGTTCGGTTGATTAATCGGAATGTCACCCGAGTATCGGGCTTGTTCCTGTACACGAACTGGCACATCAACAGCTTGTAAAAGTCCGTATCGATCAACGAACGAATTATCGGGTCAATTTTCCAGTTGTGGTTGTAAACTCTTGTCGCGATATCAACCATTCTTTCCGCACCAGGGAAAACGCGTCAGATTGAATGTATCAAATGGGCATGCCCGTCAACTCGATGCCGCATTCTCGCATTTCACTGCGCGCATCGGCACCGGAATTGTCGAGATCGATCTCTCTGCAGGCGCATTCAACCACCGTTGTCGAGAATCCTAGCGTTGCTGCATCAACTGCCGAAAATCGGACGCAATAGTCAAGCGCCAGCCCGACAATGCACACGCTTCTGATTCCCCGAGTCTGCAAATAGCCCTCCAGTCCCGTTGGCGTATTGCGATCGTTCTCGAAGAATGCCGAATAGCTGTCGATAGTCGGCCGAAATCCCTTTCTGATAACCAGGTCGGCACAATCGTCTTTCAAATCGCAGCGAAATTGCGCGCCATTTGAACCGATTACGCAGTGGTCCGGCCAAAGAACCTGGGGTCCGTATTCCAATTCTATTGAGTCAAAAGGTGTCTTGCTTGAATGATTTGACGCGAACGATGCATGGTTCGGCGGATGCCAATCCTGCGTGAAAACTGTCGCCGCGAACTTTCCCAGCAAGCTATTGATCGGCTCCACAACTTCTTCGCCACCGGGAACCGCCAATGCTCCTCCGGTGCAAAAGTCATTTTGCACATCCACGACAATCAACGCTCCATCGAAGGATACCGCCATTTACGTCTCCCGCCGATTGCTCGCGACTCGAAAGGGCTTGGCCGCGCGGGGAGAGAACCTAATCCAGTTCAGCTTGCGCCGCTAGATGTTCTTCCCTTTAACCTTCTCGTCAATACAACAGCATCCTCGTAGTCGAACCCCTCTTCGTTACACCACGAAGGCAAATTTCCGCTTCCGTGGTCGTAAGGCAAAAATCCAGCTTTTCGATAGGCCGAAATTGCCCGTGTATTTCGAGCGGAAGGGCGAATTATCAACGCATCAATCTTGCCGAGTTCTGCCAGTTTGCCGGCGATGCTCTCCATGGCCCTTGGACCGTGCCCGAGTCCCCAATTTTTTCGATCGCCGATCCAAAGGTCGATTTCGGCCACTTGTCCGTTAATCCAGTAGCTTATCGCCCCAATGTCAACGCCATCCGATCGGATCACGAATATTCGGAAATCGCCTGAGTCGCTAAAAGCGTCATCGTTGTAATCCTCCAAGAATTCATCGAAGTCCGGCACCGGAAAGTCGGGGTAGTCGGGCGGTCCCATCATTTGCGCCGTCGCATCCGACTTCGCCAGCCATTCGAAAATCCTTCGTCGATCCTCGATCGTCGCTGGTCTCAAGCTCGTTGCCATAAAATTCACTTTCCGCGATTATCGCCAAGCGACAACCGCGCTGCCAGAGTCGCGCAACAAGGCAAAATAAACGCAGTTGTTTGTCAAGATCCGAAATGCTGAGACAATACTTTAGGGTGACACCCGCCAGCATACGCATTATATTGCGTTCAGTCAACAGCGGAGAGTAATTTATGCTTGTAACCGAATTGGAGGAACAAGACTACAAAGCTGATTCAATTAAGGTTCTGAAGGGTTTGGAAGCCGTTCGAAAAAGACCGGGTATGTATATTGGCGATCCAGACGACGGTTCCGGTCTTCACCATATGGTATACGAAGTCGTCGATAACGGAATCGATGAAGCACTGGCCGGTCATGCCAATTCTGTTAAGGTGGTAATCCATGCCGACGAAAGCGTTTCCGTAGCTGATAACGGACGGGGAATTCCAGTCGACATTCATAGGGAAGAAGGAATATCCGCCGCTGAAGTCATCATGACTCAACTTCACGCCGGAGGTAAATTCGACTCCAATTCCTATAAGGTATCGGGAGGTCTGCACGGCGTCGGCGTATCTGTCGTCAATGCGCTTTCCGAATGGCTGGAGTTGCGCATTTGGCGCAACGGGAAAGAGTATTTCGCGCGATTTGAAGAAGGCGCAACCGTCGTTCCGCTGCGTAGAGTCGAGAACTGCGGCGTCAAAACCGGAACAGAAGTTAAATTTCTCGCCTCCGACAAAACGTTCAGTAACCGCGACTATAACTGGAAAATTCTCGAGCACCGGCTTCGAGAGCTCGCATACTTGAACTCGGGCGTTGAAATTTTGCTTCGAGACGAGCGCCCGCCGGAAAATCTGGAGCGCAATTTCTACTCCGAGGGCGGAGTTCGCGAATTTGTGCGCTTTCTCGACAGATTGCGCGTTCCGCTGCTGGAAGAACCGATCTACGTAGGAGGAGAACGCGACGGCGTCGGAATTGAAGTTGCTCTGTGGTGGAACGACGGATTTCACGAGACTGTCCTTCCATTTACCAATAACATTCCGCAGCGCGATGGAGGAACCCATCTTGCCGGGTTCCGAGGCGCCTTGACCCGGACAATTAATAATTTCGCGAGTAGCTCAGGGGTGCTGAAAAGAGAAAAGGTTGCCTTCACCGGCGAAGATTCCAGAGAGGGTCTGACTTGCGTTCTTTCGGTCAAGGTTTCAGATCCGAAGTTCTCTTCGCAGACGAAGGACAAGTTGGTATCGTCCGAGGTTCGCCCCCCAATTGAGAACTTGCTGAACGAAAAACTGAATGAATGGTTCGAGGAGCATCCGCGCGAGGCGAAAATCGTTGTCGAAAAAATCGTTCGCGCGGCTCATGCTCGAGAAGCGGCGAGGAAAGCGCGAGAGTTAACGCGCAAAAAGTCGCAGCTGGACGTTGCATCGCTACCCGGAAAATTGGCGGACTGCCAAGAAAAAGACCCGGAATTGTCAGAGATCTTCATCGTTGAAGGCGATTCCGCGGGTGGTTCCGCCAAGCAAGGAAGAGCGCGGTCGAATCAGGCGGTGCTTCCGCTCCGCGGAAAAATTCTGAATGTTGAAAGAGCGCGCCTCGACCGCATGCTTTCGTCCGAACAAATCGGTACGCTTATAACTGCGCTGGGTACCGGTATCGGCGTTGACGAATTCAATCTAGAAAAGTTGCGCTACCACAAAGTGATCATAATGACCGATGCCGACGTTGACGGCGCGCATATACGCACATTGCTTTTGACGTTTTTTTTCCGGCAAATGCCTCAAGTCATTGAAGGCGGTTACCTGTACATAGCTCAGCCGCCGCTATACAAAGTCGAAAGAGGACGCTCGGAAGTTTACCTTAAAGATGAAAGCGAACTGGAAAATTATCTTGTGGAGCAAGGCTTGTCGGGATCGGTGCTTCACCTGGGATCCGGCGAGCAAATATCGGGGCTTGATCTCGCGCAAGTCGCCGACGCGGCCAAAACGGTTCACAGAATTTTGAATTTGTTTCCTGTGCACTACGCACGAAATATTCTTGAGCATTCCGCGATCGCAGGAATTCTCGCACCCGGTAAAATCAGGGCCGATCCGCAAGCTGCAGCGGATAAAGTAGCATTTCGACTCGACCTGCGGGTCGATGAATTTGAGCGCGGTTGGCAGGGGCGACCTACGCAGGACGGAGGTCTAAGGTTCACAAGAATTCTTCGTGGGGTGGAAGAAGTTCAAAGACTAGATGGCAACGCGCTTCGTTCAAGGGAAGCGGTTCGGCTATCGGAATTGCACCGCGAGCTAAATGAAATTTACGGCGAACCGTCGTCGCTGGTCTTTAAGAACCGGTCAGTGTCAATTTTCACGCCTTCGGAGCTTCTCGACGCAATCGTCGCCGAGGGCGAAAAGGGCCTGACGTTGCAACGATACAAGGGATTGGGCGAAATGAACCCGGACCAGCTATGGGAAACGACTCTTGACCCGGAAGCCCGCACACTCGTCAGAGTTGAAATCGATGATGCGATGGAAGCGGGCGATCTCTTTACTCGGCTAATGGGCGACGTGGTGGAGCCACGAAGGGAATTTATCGTAAATAATGCGCTCAGCGTTGTAAACTTGGACCTATAGAAATTTGCGTCCTTTACGGTCCGACTCGAACAAATTCGCGCCTAAAGGAACTGAGCTCATTTGCAGGGAAGTATCGTCGAGATCCCGTTTTCGATCACAACCGAAAAATGCTGCGCGTTTCGAATTAGTTTTTCGAAGTGGCTGATGTCGGTCCCCGTAACCCAAGCTTGCAAGCGCAGAGAAAGGATTTCTTCGTACAAGGCAGCACGACGGCTTTCGTCTAGATGCGCGCTGACCTCGTCTAGCAACAGGACGGGGGAGATTCCCAAATCTCCGCTTAAAGCGCGAGCATTGGCCAATACGATCGAAACGAGCAGGGCCTTTTGCTCGCCTGTGGAGCAATTTCTCGCGGGAAGCCCGTTTGACGCGTATGTCGTTTCCAGGTCGGCTCGGTGCGGACCGGCCAACGACCTTCCCGCCGCGAGGTCTCTCGGCCTGCAATCTTTCAGTATTGCCGATAAATCGTCTTCGTTCTCCAGTCTCGAACCTTCTAATTCGCTCCCGGTCACTGAAAGTTTCGCGACAGGAAATCTGGAAAGGGAATCGCTCTGCGCTTCGTTGATTCTCTCGGCAGCCTTAATTCGGTTAGCGGAGATTCGAGAGCCGTGCCGCGCCATTTGAATTTCCAGCGCGTCGTACCAGCCATCATTTGAAACCTTGTCCTTAAGGAGCCTGTTGCGCTCCCGCATTGCTTTGTCGTAGCCGATCGAAGCGTTCGCGTGATCCGGGAAAAAGCTCATGGAAATTCGATCTAGGAATCGCCGCCTTCCGGCCGCGCTCTCAATCCAAAGCCGATCCATAACCGGAGTCAGCCACAATATTCTCGTCGTTCGAGCGAGATCCGATAACTTCGCCGGTTTGCCATCTATGGCGACACGACGGGGCGAACTCTCCCTTGAATACGTTTCCAAATAAATCTCGCGATGGGGCGAGACTAGCCTCCCGGCAACTTTCCAGCCAATTTCGCCTGGTCGACGAGATATTTCGTCGGCGCTTGACGACCTTAGTCCCCTGCCAGGAGAAAAAAGAGATATTGCTTCGAGCGCATTGGTTTTTCCCGCGCCATTCGGTCCGCTAAGTACGACGATGCGCCCGTCTAGTGAAATTTCGGAAATCAGGTGCGATCGGAAATGCGACAGCTTCAGCGTCGAAAAATAGTGCCCGGCCATGGTCGTCAACGGCTAGGGCTAAGCCGACTACGAAAGAGTAAATTGGTAAAGATTCTAATAGTTCGAATGTTATATTCGCTGCGGCATAACGACGAATGTCGCATCGTCGTCATCGTCGTCTGTGATGAGAGCCGCAGCGCCTTCGCGAAGCCGGAAAATCGCATTGCTGTTTTCCATGAGGCCTAGGATGTCCAGAAGGTGGCGATGGCTGAATTTAATCGCAAACCGAGAGTCGCTGTAGGAAACTGAAAGTTCTTCCTCGGCGGAACCGTATTCGGCGGCATTTACTGAGAGCTGGAGACGGCCGTCTTCCATAACCAATCGAATAGACCTCGATTTTTCCGCAGATACTGTCGCCACCCGGTTTACGGCTCTGGCCATGAGCGATGCGTCTACCATCAGCCTTATTTCGTTTGCGCGCGGAATCAAGCGCTCGTATTCGGGAAAATTTCCTTCGATTGGGCGTGCGCTTACGCTTGCGAACAAAGTTGAAAAAACCGCCAGATTGCCCGAAAGCGAAATTCGAACCGCCTGATCGCCTTGATCGAGCACGCTGAGGATTTCATTGACAGCCTTGATCGGAATTATCACGCTAGGAATTTCTTCTATTCCGTCCGGGAGAGCCGTTTCAACCAATGCCAGTTGCGTGCCATCAACAGCTGCGCAGCGCAGAACCGGACCTGAACTACTTACTGTTGCTCTTAAGTTTACGCCTGTGAGGTATCTTCTGGTCTCGTCGGTGGATACCGCAATTTTTGCCTTGCTAAATAGCCTTTTCAATTCGTTGAAGGGAAGTTCGAATACGACAGCTCCCTCGCTTTCCGAGATGATCGGGAAGTCTTCGGCAGATAGAGTCGGCAATTGGAACAGCGCGCTTCCAGACTTTATTTCCAGCCGCTCGCTTGCCGCATCGTATTCAAACGATATATCTGTATCGTCCGGCATCTTCCTTGCGATTTCGCTCAGAACTGAAGCGGATACGGTCGTGGCTCCTGCGCGGGCGACCGCCACGGAAACTTTCGCATCCACGGACACAAAACTATCGGTGGCGAAGAACGATGCACTGCCTTCTTCGGCACGTATTAGTACGTTTGCAAGGATGGGCTGCGGCGAGTTGCGAGGTACGACAGAATTGGCGAATCCGGCGATCCGGCGCAAATGGGCGCATTCAATCTCAAATTTCATGGCTTGCCCCCGAGATCGAGAAAAACACAGATACTAGTAAATTTTCTCGTTAGCAGCAAACGCGCTGGCCGAATGGAATATTGAACTCATTCCACAATCCTTCGGCGTAGAATTTCAACGTCTTCGTCAATTTTACTTTCGGTGACTATCAGTTTCTCCGTTCTTTTTATTGCGTAAATCACTGTAGTATGATCCTTGCCGCCGAAACGACGCCCGATTTCGGGAAGCGAGTTTCTCGTTAGCTCTTTTGCCAAATACATCGCGATATGCCTTGGCCGCGCGTAAATTCTTTCGCGCTTAGCCCCAACCAGATCGCTAACGCGGATATTGTAGTATGCCGCCACCAGGCGAATAATCTCGTCAATTTCAATCTTTACGTCCGATGCCTTGATAAAGTCCGCTAGCAAGATTCCTGCGTCGCGTACGGTTATGGGCCTCTTCATCGAATATCCAGTCGCAAAGATTCTATTCAAGGCACCTTCTAATACCCGAACATTGCTTGAAATACGCCGAGCCATAAAATCAAGCACTCCGGCTTCGACATTCGCGTTGCCTCCAGAATTCGTAAATCGCTCGAATTTATACTGAAGAATATTCAATCGCAGTTCGTAATCGGTCGGATGGAGGTCAACGACCAATCCCGATTGAAGGCGCGAAGTAATCCGGTCGCTCAATCCGTCTATTCTACCTGGCGAACGGTCGCCCGACAGAACTATCCGTTTCTTCTGGTCGATCAGCGCGTTGAAGGTGTGAAAAAACTCTTGCTGAGTTGAATCCTTGCCTGCGATGAATTGTACATCATCAACCATAAGAACGTCGACCGAACGAAAGGCCTCCTTGAACCCCATCGTATTTTTGTATCTTAGCGCCCGAACAAATTCATACATGAACTGTTCAGCTGACAGGTAGAGAATCGATGAATTCGGGTGCTTCGAACGAAGCGCCCAGCCGATCGCATGCATCAGATGAGTCTTTCCAAGACCGACACCGCCATGCAGGAATAGCGGGTTGTAATCAATTGGACCATTCTGCGCGACGCGACACGCCGCGTGGTAGGCGACCTGATTGGGATTTCCGACTACGAAGGACTCGAACGTGAACTCGGGGTCAAGCCGCATCCATCGCCTGTAGCCGTCCCCTTGATTTGCAGCCTCGTTACTATCACCGCCATTGGAAGGAGCTGAATTTGATGTCTTGGAATTTTTGGCTGCCGAAAACTGTATGCGAAAAACCGAAGAATCAATTTCCTGGAGAAGGTGCAGTATGGTCTCGTTGAAATTCTGTTTTATCCAATCGACTTGAAACTGCGTCGGAGCTTCGAAAAATGCGATGCCCCCATCCAACTCCACCATTTGGACGGCTTCAAGCCAATTCCTAAAATTCTCTTTGCCGACGGCTTCGATAAGGTCATCTCGAATTTCATGCCAAATATCGCTTTTCATGGGCTGTTTGCCTATTCTTCAGGTCAGGTCTGACTCCAGGACAGCCCGCTATATTTCCAGCCGTTAATTCGTCCGCGACGACCTAGGTGATCCAAATCGCCTTCAAATCCTTCGGTTACGTTTACGCATCTTGTCTGCCCCATTTCGAACTTTTTCGTCTGCATAAAGCATTCCGCAGCTTCGCGCGACCGTGCCCCAGAACGACAAATGAAATACAAATCAGAAGGAATTGTTTCGCCAAGGCAATTTCGCAATTCGGTGGCAAATTCGGAATTGACCGCCATCGAAGGAAACAATCTCCATTCAATCATGATTAATTTTTTTCCAAGTTTCGCCACATCCGGCAAGCCTACATACATCCATTCTGCTCTGGTTCTGACATCCACAAGCGCACCGTCCGGTTTAGACGCCAGTTCATCCCAAACTCTTAGAGGAGTAAGCTCTTCCACACGATGAAGCATTTCTTGATTTGCCGAATTGAGTAAGTTTCGTTGTTGTTATGGGAATGCTAGCAACGCCAGGATTCAACCGCAACAAGATATTTCGCTTGACTATGTCAAATATTTTCGGTCGGGCGCGGCAAATCCCGTCAATCTGTTCCAGGTGTTTGATTTTGCTTGAGGAACTGATTGGAAAAACGAATCTAATTGGAAAAATTTTATGCGAATGACATCGAAAAATTTTTAGCGAATCGCGCGGCCGGCGATGCGAACTGGTTCGGATTTCAGGCAGATTCCCGAGATGAAATTCGGAAAATGGCAGATATGCCAATCAAGGCATTAATGACAACTAAATGTACGAGTCAGCCCGAGAAATTTTTTGGCGGCAGATTCAACGAACCCGAATCACTTTGCTGCTGCCGATTCGTTAATGGCTTTTATTTTACGCGCCATCCTGGAAATTTTTCGCCTCGCAGTGTTTCGATGCAATATGCCTTTAGTAACCCCGCGCATGATTTCCGGTTGCGCTTGGCGCAGCGCCTCCGCGGCGGCTGCGCCATTCTCGGTCGACAACGCCTTTTCCACTTGTCTAATGAACGTCTTAATGCGCGAAGATCTAGATTTGTTGATTGCGGTGCGGCGAAGCATCTGACGCGCACGTTTTTTCGCTTGCGGCGAATTAGCCATAGTAAACTTCCGGTTCAGTATACGCGGTGAGCAAGGATTCGGGGCAGCTAATATCGTTTACGCTCACTGTCAACCCAATAATTCGCTCCCTGGTCGCAAACTCGCCATGCGGGACAATGGTCCGTCGTCGTCCTAAAGTATCGGCGATCGGCACCTATCGTCCGCGAAAGTGCGCCTGCCGTTTTTCGGTAAAGGCTTTCATTCCTTCGGTTTGATCCTCCGTTGCGAACATCGCATGAAACAATCGCCGTTCTACTAGCAACCCTTCCCGGAGCGAAGTCTCTTCGGCGCGGTTTACTGTTTCCTTCGCCGCCTTAACCGCCAAGGGAGGCAGCGCCGCGATCTTGTTTGCCGTCGCCATCGCTTCATCCATAAGTTTTCGAAGCGGGACTAGGCGCGAAACCAGCCCGGACCTCTCCGCTTCGTCGGCGGTCATGCGGCGACCCGTCAAATGCATTTCCATCGCCTTAGCTTTACCCACCGCTCTAGTTAGCCTTTGAGTTCCGCCGATTCCCGCGATTACGCCGAGGCTGATTTCCGGTTGGCCGAAAAAGGAATCTTCGGCTGCAATGATGATATCGCACATCATTGCCAACTCGCAGCCGCCGCCTAGTGCGGCCCCGGCGACCGCAGCAATTATTGGCTTGCGGAATTTAAGGAATGCTTCGGCAATCTCTGAAAAATGATCTTGCGCATACATCTCGACAAAAGTCTTGCCTGTCATTTCTTCTATGTCGGCTCCGGCAGAGAACACCTTCTCTGAACCCGTAAGCACGACGCAGCGAATCGAATCGTCGGCATCAAGTTTCCGGAGCGCGCTGACCAATTCTTGCACCAACTGCTGATTAAGCGCATTTAGTTTTCGAGGACGGTCTAAGCGAATTACGCCGATATGTTCTTTGATTTCGAAGTTTATATTCTTGAACGCCATGGGTTTCCCTTGCGTTGCCTCAAGCCAATTCATTAACGAGACTGGCGCAGTTTTCAAGGGCAATGTCCATTCAAGCGATCGACACGCTAGAATCGAAAGTTCCCTTTTCTGTGAATTTCTTCTTCCCGCATCTCCAAGATCCGTTTGTTGGCGCGCTGCCTACCTCTGACACCTTTGGCAAAAAAAGGTTGACCTGCCGGATTGAGAAACTCTCGAAATCGTGCCAAAGCAACGCTCGCGCCTGCACTCCTTTCCTTCTCTTCCATAGGCTTGAAACTGGTGCTGGAAGTATCCAAGTTCGCCTCCCGTTTGCCGGAAGTCGCGCAAAGACGAGCCGCCGGCCTTTATCGCGTCCGCGAGTACCGATTTTATGGCGGCGGTCAGTCGTTCGACGCGCAAGGGTGAAAGGCTTCCCGCGCGCAAAATTGGTGAAATGCGAGCGTTCCAAAGCGCTTCACATGCATAAATGTTTCCAAGGCCGGCGATTACGCTCTGGTCTAGCAACGCCGACTTTATCGGAGCTTTCTTTCCAGCCAGGCGTCGCGTCAAATACATGCCATTGAATGAGTTTCCCAACGGTTCAGGACCGAGACTTCGCAATAGCCAGTGCTTGGATTCATCGTCCGAACGGTACAAATCCATCGACCCGAATCGCCTAGGATCGTTGAAGACAACCCGCGCACCGTCGTCCATTTTGAAAACTACGTGGTCGTGTTTTTGGGGCGTTGGCGAATCCGGGCTCTTGTCGGACGGCGATTTGCACAAGAGCAATCTGCCCGACATGCCTAGATGTATGAGGATGGTTTTTCCGCTCGACAGGTCGGCAAGCAGAAATTTGGCCAGGCGCCTGAGCCTGATAACTCGAGTGCCTTCGATACGTTGGGAAAATCCTTCTGGCATCGGCCAGCGCAAGTCCGTACGATGCAAAACAACTTTGCAAATTACGCGGCCCTCCATTGCGGGACCAAGTCCCCGCCTGACAGTTTCGACTTCGGGCAATTCGGGCAATGCATGACTCCCGGCGCTCGCACGCATTGAACAGACCGTCGCGCATAATGTATTGTTGAAACCCTCGGAGAACCATAGCAAATGTCGCCAACCAGCCGAAACTCGACCCATTTTGGATTCAGTTCCGTCCCGGAAGAGGAAAAGCTGGATCTTGTACAAAATGTATTTTCCAGCGTATCGAATAAATACGACATCATGAATGATGCAATGTCTCTCGGCATCCACAGACTATGGAAAGATGCTCTCGTGGATTGGCTGGCGCCTCGAGAACGTCAAGAATTGCTTGATTTGGCGGGTGGAACCGGCGACATTGCGTCAAGGTTCCTAAAACGATCCAATAACGGACGCGCGGTCGTCCTCGACATAAATGAAAGCATGCTTGAATCCGGTCGAAGCCGGGCTTCGGGTCAACGAATGCAAGGTCGTATTGAGTGGATTCTCGGAAACGCCGAAATGATGCCTTTTGCAACCGGTCGCTTCGACGCATGCACGATCGGTTTCGGCGCCCGCAATTTCGCTCACTTGAAAAAAGGCTTAATGGAATGTCGGCGCGTGCTTAAGACCGGCGGAAGGCTACTAGTTCTTGAATTCAGCCAATTCACCGGCCGCGGCGGATTGAAACCGCTGTACGACGCCTATTCGTTCCGCGTTATTCCAAAGATCGGCGAAATTATAGCCAACGATGGGGATAGCTACCGGTATCTGGTCGAGAGCATTCGAAAATTTCCCGATCAAGACGAATTCGCCGCGATAATCCGCGATTGCGGTTTCGGCAATGTCAAATACCGCAATTTGAGTTTTGGCATAGTTGCGATTCATTCAGGTTGGAAAATTTAGGGAATTTTATGAGAGAGTTCCGCCACGCGACGAAGAATCAATCACATGTATTCGGTTCCGGGACTTACCGGCGGGTTCACGCGTTCTGGAGTGCACGAGACGGGAATCCGGGCTTCCGCCTACAAGCGAACGGAACGGGCCGGACCGCATGACGAAAAATACCGCGAACAGGCAAATCGACCGCCGGCTTCTGCCGGGACCGCCGGCGAGAGCCTGCAAGCTGGCCGGTCAGGCCGGAGCCAGCAGTTTCGTCTGGAACGAGATGCTTGCGCGGCAGAAGGCGGCGCATAAGACCCCGAAGAACGCCGGCGGAAAACCGCCGTCAGTCCCAACCTTCACGGTCGGAAATGGATTCACGTCGCTAAGGTGCGAGGCTGAGTGGCTCGACGGCTTCTTGTTTGCTGTTACCCGTTACGCCCTCAAAAGCCAGGCCGACGCGCGCAAGGCCGCATTCGGTGACGGCGGGTTTCCCGAGTTCAAGTCCCGCCTTCGGGAATCGCCGGACGCGTGCCTACTGGACGCGAACATCAAGGGCGACCAGCGAAACAGGTTCGAGCGAAAGAGAACGAGGCTCCGCCGACGTCGCCTGCAAAGAAGACAGGCGAACCGGCGCACGAACTGGCAGCTCCGAGCTTCGAGGAAGATTGCCTGCAGAGAGTCAACGGAAGTGATCGAGAAGCCGAACGCGACGGGAACGACCCGCTCGCCCAAGGGGACGGTCGAATGTCCCTGCGGGAACGTAAAGAAGAAGTCCGGCCTCAACCGCGAGACCCTTTATACAGCTTGGCGCGGGCTGCGGCAGATGCACGCTTACAAGTCCGGGAGGCTGGTCGAAGCGGATCCCTCCTACACGAGCCAGACCTGCTACGCTTGCGGCCTTGCGGACCACGCCGATCCGAACGCGGCCGGCAAAATCCCGGAGTCGGGGATAGGCGCAACTGCGCGGCAAGGAGAGTTGACAACGGTCGCTCCTGCGACCCGCGAAATTAATGCGATGGACGCCTGATGGCGCTTTCGCATATTTTGCCCTAAATTTAGAGTATGCGAGGTCCCCACAATCTTTTTAGGCTGATTAGGACAGGCGCGACATTCGAGCGAACTGGAGCCATGAAAATTGCTCTTGTCGCCGTGGACGCGCCTAGGAATATTCGTATCGCCGCTAGGATTATCGGTTGGCCGTTTAAATGGCTCGGCCTGAAAGGAGACCCGTCGCAACCGCCTGTTTTGCGGGCGATCACAGCTCTCGGTCCGGCATTTGTGAAATTCGGACAGCTTCTCTCGACTCGACCGGACGTGGTCGGCGAAGATTTGGCTCAACAGCTCACGATACTACAGGATAATCTACCCGCTTTTCCCACAAGAGACGCTAAAAGGACCATAGAAACTGAACTGGGCATCAAAATCAGTGAATTGTTTTCCGAATTTAGCGATCCGGTCGCGGCCGCATCGATTGCTCAGGTTCACAAAGCAAAGATCCGAGAAACCGACGAGGCAGTAGCGGTCAAAGTTTGCCGCCCGGGAATCGAAAGGGCGTTCAGGAGGGATATCGATGCGCTATATTTTTTGGCGCGAATGATCGGGGTGCTTTCCCCTGCCACTCGGCGATTGAGACCGCGAGCCGTGGTCGCGCATTTCGAAGGCGTTGTCATGCGCGAACTCGATTTGCGCATGGAAGCATCCGCAGCCGACGAGTTCGCCGCGGCAACGAAAGACGACGAAGGGTTTGGAGTTCCTCGCGTGCATTGGCATCTGTCAAGCAAGCGAGTTTTGACGCTCGACTGGGTCGAAGGCATCGGTCTTCGAGACATCCAAGAGTTGGATGCGGCCGGACACGACAGGAGGGATATTGCGGTTAGGATAGTTCAGAATTTCCTTAGGCAGGCATTAAGGGACGGGTATTTTCACGCAGATCTCCATCAAGGCAACTTTTTTGTTGCTGCCAACGGTGAAATTATAGCGATGGATTTCGGGATAATGGGTCGAATTGATGCATATACGCGAAGAGTCTATGCCGAAATTTTGATTGGGTTCATTAAAAGGGATTACCGCCGGGTAGCAGAGGTCCATTTCGAGGCAGGCTACGTGCCGGCCGACCAAGACGTTGACGATTTCGCTCAAGCGCTGCGATCAATCGGAGAACCGATCTTTGGCATGGAAGCTAGCCAAATCTCTATGTCGCGTCTTTTGGCTCATTTGTTTGAAGTTACCGAACGATATGGAATGCGAACGCGCACCGAACTTATTCTTCTGCAAAGGACCATGGTCGTCGCCGAAGGCGTCGCAAGATCCCTGGATCCGAATCTGATCATGTGGAACGTAGCGAAACCGGTAGTCGAGCAATACATTCGTGAAAATTTAGGGCCGGGAGCTGCCTATCGGGATATTGCCGCCGTTGCAAGAATGGCAGCTCGCCTGGGACCAAGGATTCCCAAAATTCTTGAAGGAATCGTTGCTGAAAGATTGGAACAAGAAAGTTCAGCGCATGCTTCGTGGCAAGCAATTTCGCCTTTGGCAGCCTTCCTTCTAGGAGCGGTTTTGGCTGGATTGGCAGCGGCCGCTTTGCAACTCTTCTAATTCGATTTCATCCCTAAGCCAGGTCAAATTTTGCGTTTGGAAATTTTCGGCAGCATCAGGACGAATGAGACGTGTGCAAATCTGATCGAAAATTAATTCCGCCGACATTCGATGACGTTCTTACGGCTTATGCCAGAGTTTGCCCGTACATTCATAGAACGCCGGTGTTTTCATCAAGATTTGTAAGCAGCGTCGCGGGCGCCAAATTAATATTCAAGTGCGAAAATCTTCAAATAACCGGCGCGTTCAAAGCGCGCGGCGCGCTAAATGCCGTTTTGGGTCTCGAAAATTCCGCCGCAAAGAAAGGCGTTGCGACGCATTCTTCCGGAAACCATGCTCTCGCGCTGGCTTATGCCGCGTCGCTCCGAAAGGCGCCTTGCCATGTCGTCATGCCGCGCAACGCTCTCCTGTCGAAGAAGCATGCCGCGTTGGATTACGGAGGAAAAATTGTCGAATGCGAATCATCTGCTTCCGCGCGAGAGAGAATGCTCGTCAAGGTCCTAGCGGAATACGGAGCGGAATTTATTCATCCGTTCAACGACGCTCGAGTGATCGCCGGGCAGGGAACATGCGGACTTGAATTCTGCTCTCAGGCAGCGGATTTGGATGCCGTAGTAGCTCCTATCGGCGGAGGCGGATTAGTTTCCGGCGTTTGCATCGCATTTTCCGAACTTGCGCCTGCTACGAAAATTTATGCTGCTGAGCCGAAAAACGCCGACGACGCATTCAGGTCAATTCGGGCGGGGCGCATCATTTCGGACGACTCCCCTCAGACGATTGCAGACGGCCTTAGAGTTCCGATCACGGAATTGACCTGGAAATTCGTGCATTCGAAACTAACAGATGTACTGACGGTTTCCGAACAGAGCATTGTCGACGCTATGAAAATTGTTTGGCAAAGAATGAAGATAGTCATCGAGCCAAGTAGCGCCGTTGCGTTAGCGGCCGTATTGGCAAATTCCAAGCTATTTGCCAGAAAGCGCGTCGGCATCATTTTGACGGGCGGCAATGTCGACCTTGAAAGGCTTCCATGGCAACGGCACTTTCCGGCTTCGCCCCGAGATTTGCAGTGAGGAAAATCAAATTCGACAATTGAATGCACCGCGCAAGCCGCGTTGCGATCAATGGCAGTCTCTGATCCGGCGGGTGAGCCACAGCTCAAACGCCCCAATTCGATCGCGTTAAATTTCGCCTGCAGGCGGTAAAACGCGTTTGCCAAGCTCATTTTGTTGTCATTCAGTCATTCGTGCGTACTCGTCCTATTCAGCGTCAATTCTCCGCAACCGTGCAGTTTGGCATCTGTTTGCTAGGAGGCAAATCGTCATCACAACCTTTCTTGATGAATGCGAAACCTAAATCGACGCGCGCTTCGCTAGCTCGATAAGAGGGGCAATTTCGACAGCGCGCTTTCCTTACGAAGGTGCCCGTCGCGGCTATCATGCGACTCCCGTGTTTTTGGCACTTTTGCAGGAGTAGGAGCGGTGTAATTCGAAATGGAAGCACCGCAAAGAAAAATCGATTTCGAAACCTGGAAGCGCCGGACGTTGAATTCGTCAACGCGCCATCCTAACTTGACAAAATGCGCTACCCAAGCCGATTCAAAACGATTTAGTGAAAGAAGGCTTGCTTCCCGCCTATGCCGACTTGCTTGCCCTGTTTGACTTCGAACGCGCGTCGACGCGTCGCACGATTTCATCGACGACATTTGATCGGAGACCGTGCTGAGCGGCGATCGACTGAACCAGTTTGTCCACGCGTTCAATATACGGAGCTCCGGCAAACAGCCCCCGAGCGGCCGACGAAGGCTTTAGAAGTCCAAGGGCGGCATTGGCGTATTTTTCGAACGGAACCATGTCGTCCCGACGAGCGCCGAGCTTTTTGCACAGTTCGCATACCCAATTGTAAATGGTCTTCGAAGTCTCCAAATCGCTATGAACCGCCTCTTTGATCGGCCTCATCTCGTTGTCGCCGATACACCGATAGTTTCCGGAAATTAGCATCGGCCATTTTGCAAATGGAACGAAAATAGAATCGTGAACCTTAAGTTTTACTGGCAGTTCGACCTCACCTTTTGACGTTGTAAATCTTATCGACATGATATCGGCTTCGAGGTTGCGAAGTATCGCCGTGTGTGCGCTGTTGTGAAATGCAGCGACTTTGAAATTCGTTGGCAACCCGACCTGCAGAATGTTTGGCTTTTCTTCCGGTGGTCGGAACGCCTGCGGATCCGGGCTAGCAAGCGTCATTAAATCGGGCGCGCAATCGTCCCACACCGCCGAGTCGGCGTAGCAGTGTTCTAGCTCAGAGACTGCCAGGCCGCTAACGCGTTTCAAATAAGGCAATGGAGGCATGTTCATGATCGACATGCAAGGAACTTTTGCCTGTCCTACCGCCTTCAGAAGTTCTCGTGCTCCGGAAGTCCGATACTGCGGTTCTTGCATCGCCAATGCAACAAGATCGAATTCGGTTGGGTCGATTTTATCGGGACTATCGGCCGACAACTTTCCCGGCAGGCCGTTGGAATAAATTTCGACAGTTTCGCCGATAGTCTTGACAGGCAACCGGACTAGGGTGCCTTCCGAGTTGATTAATTCCGCTTCAGACGGAAGGCATGCTAACTTAACTGAATGCCCGCACAACAGTAGCTTGGTCGCCAATAGCGAACCGTATGAAGCGCCGAGAATTAAAACGTTATATTTCGCCACCAAGGTATTGCCTCCATTTAATTATTTGTAAACTATTGACAAAATGCCAATTTCGTCAGAGCGAATTCTGCGCGGATTTTCCCTAAACGCCGCATTAGGCGCGTATAGCCTTAATATGACGGAATGCCAATTCCTCGATTTTCCGTATCCAAATGCTGCGGCTGCCGGCTCGGGCAAGGCATTGTCGCATCCGTTTCGAAATTCAGATGGCCATAAGCTCAATTGATATCCTAAACTTGAGTCAAGAACCCAAACTTTCTAACGAACTGCCAATAGAGGACTATATTTGAGAATCCGGATTGCTAAATCTGCTTGGGTTCATTGCGGTATCGCGGCGAGAAATTCGCAACAGAGCTATGAATTGCCATAGACCGAAACAGCAATTTCCTTTGCCAAGCGGTGCATCTGCTATTCGTTGCGCCGGCAATGGTAGAGAGCTTCAACAATTTCAATGGCTTCGCGTCGTGAATTAGTGAATTGGAGTTCGCGATCAAACTTGAATCAAAACAAGTACGTTGAATTCAGCTTTGAAACACGATTTCCTAGGCTCCGAATCTTTACGAAGCGCGCCATTTCGAGTTTTTGTCAAAACCGGCGAGCCTATTGCGAGCATTTGAATTTATTCTATTTTCTTATTTTGACGATTGAATTTTCTCGGACTTTCGATCTCCAGCAAATTCATCGTCGGAGCCCCTCAGAATTTCAACGGCTCGATGACTTTTAGGGCTGTCCTGAGAGGCGACAATCAAGGGCAGAACTCCAATTGTTGACGGGTAGGCATGCGTGGCGTCTTCCGTTTCTTTCCACGACACCATGTCCAATCCGTCGCAATTTCCGCAAACCGGAACCCACTCCGAATGCAGTTGTCCGCACGCATCGCAAGTCCACGCAGGGCCTCGAGACGCCGACAGCGCTTTTGTTAGCCAGCCCCTCACAACACGATCTTCGGATCCCTGTCCTCGTTCAATGGCGGCCATTATCGCCAAGGATCGAACTGAAGGAGAATTCTCGGCCAAATCTCCTATCGCGATCCTAGCGCGCGGAAAGTCTCCAGCAGCGATTGCGAGCTCGGCCATAAGCATTTTCGCCTCGGGATCGGCAGGATTTTTTGCAACCAGGCTTTCAAATCTTCGAATTCGCTGTTCGGGAGATTCATCCGGTTCAATGGCGGCAAATGCCGCGGCGAGGTCCGGATGCGGCGCAGACTCCCATGCCTTGCGAATAATCCGCGTGGCGGCGCGTTTCGCGCCGGCTTGCGTTTGAATTTCGGCCGCGAGTACGGCAGCGGGCACGAAATCGGATATGGCTCTGTTGGCTGCAAGCGCAGCGGCGCTACCCGCTTTCTCATCGCCGCTGGCAATTTTCTGCTTTGCATCAGCCAGAGCGAGTATTGCATCGCGCCTAGAATATACGTTGCGAGGCAATGTACGCGACTTCATTTTCGCGGACAATGTCGCTCTAGCTCCGGCCCAGTCTTTCGCCTTGGACTGGAGATGGAGCAACGAATTCTGGATTTCCTCGTGCTTTGGCTTCAGAGCAAAGGCCTTTTCCGCAATTTTGAGAGCCGTTTCCGTATCGCCACCGGCAAGCTTAAGTTTAAGAATGCCCCTTAGACCGACGAATTTAGTCTGATCTTTCTCAAGCAATTTTTTGTAGGCCGAAATAGATTTGTCGCGATCGCCCGCCTCCTCGGCCGCTTGCGCCGAAAGAATCCACGTCAATTCCGGTTTGCCGAGATTGCGTTCCGCCCGATACGCCTTTGACAAAGCGACGCGCGGTTCGCCTGACGCAAGCGCGACCATTCCATCCGCGAAAGATTCTAGCCCTCTTCGTTCTCGGCTTTTGTCGAAAAAGCGCGTTAACGCCGTGTCGTCGCCAACCGCAAAACGCACGATAGCCGCAAGCAGCCCAATAGTCGCTAGCAACAGCCAAGAAACTGGAATTAGCAGGAGTATCGCTACCAACATTGTAAGCGGAGCAACAGTCAATTCGACGCTCGCAAATACGATGCGAATATCCGCGTCCCAGTCGACTAATGCCGATGCGCCAAAACCTATTGCCGCAACGACGACTACAAATACCAATATCTTGACAAGCGACCAGACCATGCGACGCTATTCCCGCGGTTCCTTGGAAGGCAAAGAGCTTGGCATGCGTATGGCATCCAGCACCGCCAGCCTCGAAACGACGGCATCGCTCCATTCCTTCATGGATTGGCGACTATTTTCAGGCAGGCTTGAAACCAAGTTCAACGACGCACGCAAGCGCCCGTCGTTCAGTGCGGCTTCCGCACGGGAAAGTATTGATCCTACGTCATTTCCCTCTTGCGGCGAAAGCGAACGCACCACGACAAGCGACTTCAGGAAAGTAGTAACGCCCTGTTCTGAATCACCCTCGATCTGGGCGCCTTTTAGAGTTTTCCTCGCGCGATCCAAAAAAAGGTCCTCCAATTCTTCCAAAGATTTGATTCCCGTTTCGGCATAGTAAGCAAGAGTTTCACTTTGATTGGGTTGAACCCAATCTACATCGGCAAGTAGCTCCGAATACGAACGCCCCGAATAGATCGCATCAAAAATTCTCGAATAGGCAATTCGGGTCGCGGCAGAGTCCAGAGACGTTCGAATTTCGGAGTCAAGGGCGGCAATTTCCTTCCTTGCGCTATCAAGAGCCGACGCGGTTTCCTTTTCTATTCGTATCAAGTCGGATTCCATTGCACTTAATTTTTGCTCATTAGCCAAATTCATTTGGCTATCTGAATTATCCGCCGTCAAGTTGGAAAGCGTGTCGATTTTGGTTTCCGCTTGTTGAATCCGCAAAAAAATCCTTTCTAATTCGCCGGGCAATGTCGTCAAATCGGCGGTTTCGGACTGAAGCGAGTCAAGCTTGCTGTCCAATCTTCTATCGTTCGCGAGAAGAGATTCAATTTGGCCTGACAAATTACTTTCTTCCCCGCCGCTATTCGAAAATGTTGCAGGTCTTTCTTCGATGGAAGCTAGACGCTGGTCGAAGGCCTCAAATTTTGCGGCCAATTCCGGTGAACCGGGCGACGAAACCGGCATTTGGTCCATCTTATTTCGAATTTCCGAAACTTCATCGCGCAACAACGATAGATCGCTTAAATTGCCGGTTATAGTTTTCAATTCCGAGGCATGCGCGTCCGCCAATTTTGCCTGTTCAGCGAAGAGATTCGAAAAATCTCCGTCTGCCTTTGACAGTGCTTCGAGCCGACTGGCATCTGTCTGTCGCGATTTTGCAAATTCTTCAATTCGGCTCTCAAGATCGCCGATTCTGTTTTCTAATGATTGCAACTCCAGTTCCGCGTTGCTTTCGGCCCCAGGATCCGGAATCACAATATCTTCAACGGCTTGGCGCAAAGTCTCCAAGTCGCCGTCAAGCCTTGCCAGCTCAAGGCCAACCTCGGAATTCGGGTCCAATTCGCCTGCTGATTCGTTAAAAAGGAGCGTCACGCCACCGCCTAAGGCGAAACCGAATGCGGCGGCGGCGGCAACCGCTACTGCATAAGCGAGAATTTTCATGACTGAAACTCCTGAAGAGATTGGCACGCCGGGTTCCTGCGCATCTTGGCTCGATTGATGGATATCCTTCCCAAGTTCGGAATTTGGACCTTTGTCGTTCGCTTCATCCGCTAAGTTGGTTCCTTTGTTTATTTCACTAGGAATTTGCCGTCGCTTTCCGACGATTCTGCGAAAAAGCGAATAGGGCCGGGAACTGGCCACGCAAATTTTCCTTTGTTCAGCCTGCGTTTCAATAGGTAACTATCAATTCGGAATCCGCAAGTTTGCAAGGTAATCGAAATTTCCAAGCGTAGTCCGCCAAATGTCCGATTGCCTCGTCATTCGAATTCCAGATTTCGGGGAAGCGCGCCAATTAATAAGGCGTATTTCGTGTTCATGCTGCTGGCTTCGGACATTAATCAAAAAAATCGGTTAAATCACTTAAATGTTTCAAACTAGCGGTACGTACTCGCCGAATTATGCATGCGTTTAATCATCGGATATTCGCCGGCTTCGCTTGCGCAAATTGCCAGCAGCTTGGATTTGACCCGACAATATCCTGCGTTCGGAATTCGTTTTGGCGGATAGGGCCAACGCTCCGGTCGACAAGCGCAGCCTTCGCCTTCGCCATGATGTAGTGGAGCCTACGGCACTTTCTTGGCGGTTCGGCTCTCATGCCTGGATTTGCGATTTCGCCATAATTGGCTCTTGGGACAAACTGCTATCGTATTCCGGCCGCCAGCGGTCGTCGGTATCGGTAACGGGACTTAGCAAAGATGGTTGCCTTCGGTACGCGCTGCGACCCCCGTATCAAGAGCAAGGAAACCGTCCGAAGAGAAACCGCGCTTCTTTTTTCAGCAGAGTGACTATGCCGAGAACTGAAATCGAATTTATAGATTAATCTTTTAAAATCAATCTGTTAAACCGTGAATTTGCGGCTGCATGGACGACCATTGGGCTCATGATTGCAGTTACGTTTTCGTGCTAAATCGTACAAATGCAAATTTCGTTGACACTGTTGCTTTTTTGCGTATTTTCCGTCGGCAATTTTGATTTTCTAAAGGAAACGCACATGAAAAATTTACTAGGTATCATTGGGGTTTCGGCTTTCGCCGCGGGAAGCGCACAAGCGGTGGATCTAGAAGTTACCCACTGGTGGGTATCCGGGGGCGAAGCTGCGGCCGTTGCGGAATTCGCCAAGGCTCTGAACGAGAAAACCGAACACACCTGGGTCGACGGCGCAATCGCAGGATCCGGGGGCGTCGCTCGTCCCATTATGGTAAGCAGAATCCTGGGTGGAGACCCGATGGGCGCTTTTCAGTTCAATCACGGTCGCCAGGCCGAGGAATTGATCGAAGCCGGACTGTTGCTGGATCTCACCGATGTCGCCGAAGCGGAAGGCTGGATGGATATCGTAAATCCTCCAAAGCTGCTCGAGGCCTGTACATACGAAGGTCGTATTTACTGCGCACCTGTTAATATTCATTCAACGCAGTGGCTTTGGCTTTCGCACGCGGCCTTTGAACAAGCCGGTATCCCCGTTCCTTCCAATTGGGACGAATTCGTCGCTGCCGCCCCAGCGCTTCGCGAGGCGGGCGTTATTCCGCTTGCCATGGGCCAACAGTCATGGCAGACCAACTTGGCTTTTGGAGCCATTGCCGTCGGCCTGCTTCCCCGAGAGGTATGGGCTGCCGTAAATCTCAATAAGGACGCGGATGTTGCCGCCGGACCTGAATACACTCGAGTTTTCGAGGCTTTCGACAATGCGCGAATGCTTTCCGAGGGTTCAAACGTAAATGAATGGAATCAGGCGACCAGCCTGGTAATCACCGGAAAGGCCGCAGGACAAATTCACGGCGACTGGGCGCAAGGCGAATTCCAAGTTGCAGAACAAGTTGCCGGACAAGACTACAGCTGCCTTCCGGGGCTTGGATTCGAAGGCGTGCTCGATACGGGCGGCGATGCATTCTACTTCCCCGTAGTGGATGACGAGGATGTCACTTCCGCCCAAAAGGAACTGGCGGCGCTTCTACTCAGCCCCGAGGTTCAGGTAGCCTTCAATCTGAAAAAAGGGTCTTTGCCAATTCGCGGCGATATTGACATGTCTACAGCGAATAATTGCATGCAGAAGGGCTTGGCAATATTGGAGTCGGGCAACGTGCTGCCGTCCGGAGACATCATTTTCTCGCAGGATACATCTAATCAGTTGAACGATTTGATGACCACTTTCTGGAACGACCACTCCATGTCTGTAGAGGAAGTTCAAGCGTCATACGCCGAAATTATTAGGAATGCCGACTGATCATCTCTAATGTTATTCCATTGTGCCGCCGACGGAATTCAGTAGCGTTGGCGGCACATATGCGGTTCGTTTGAGATTTGCATTCAATGAACAAACGAGAATTAGTCGAGCTGTGGTTTGTTCGCCTTGTACTGGTAGCGGTAGCTGCGTTTGTTTTTTCAGTCGTCGGGGTCCTCGCCGAAATAGCCGGAGTGGTGACTTGGCTTGCGCTTTTCGGAGCGGCCGGCGCTGCAATTCTCCTCTTTCTCGAAGCTGGAATACCGAGCCTCAAGGGCCGCCTCGCCCGATATTCCATTGGCTGGATCATTGCATCGGCGGTTTCTCTGGTTATTTGGGTATTCGCGCAGAAATGGTGGCAAACAGCTTTTCCTTCCTTCAAGGGAGCCCGGAAAGCGTGGGACACTTTCGAACCTTTGGCGCTTTTCGGAACCGCATTATTTCTAATCGTCGGCTTGGCCATTGCTGCCGTAGGAACTCTTGACAAATCCAGCGTCAGGCCAGGAAGAATTGAACACGGTTTTGTTTCGAATCTCTCGGCCAAGGTCGCTGCGGCTCCGATGGCGTTTACGGCCATTGGCGTTTTCGTGATCGCCACTTTGTGGACGGTCTACCACTCTTTCACGAATTCCCGACTACTGCCCAAAAGCGAATTTGTGGGCCTGGACCAGTACGAACGTCTTTGGTCGGTGGAACGCTGGTACATTTCAATAAAGAATCTAGCCGTCTACGGGCTGCTTGCGCTCGTTTTTTCGCTTGTGATCGGCTTCGTTCTGGCGGCGCTGATGGATCAGAAGATCAGATTTGAAAACACGTTTCGCACCATCTTTCTTTATCCGTACGCTCTGTCTTTTATCGTAACCGGGCTTGTCTGGCAGTGGATATTGACCCCCGACTTCGGGATCCAGCACATAGTGAGAAGCCTTGGATTTGAAAATTTCGTGTTTAACCCGCTATTTGACGCCGATATCGTTATTTTCGGGATATTGCTTGCCGGACTTTGGCAAGGCACCGGTCTGATAATGGTTCTGATGCTCGCAGGTTTGCGCGGCATCGACCAAGAGATCTGGAAGGCCTCGCGCGTCGATGGAATTCCGGCTTGGAAGACGTATATTTTTGTCGTTATCCCGATGATGCGACCGGTCTTCATAACTACGCTGGTCATACTCGCATCCGGAATCATTCGCGTTTACGACCTTGTCGTCGCACAGACTTCTGGCGGTCCGGGACTAGCTTCGGAAGTGCCGGCGAAATACGTTTTCGACTATATGTTCGGCGGCCAGAACCTAGGTCAAGGGTTCGCAGGTTCGACTATGATGCTCCTAAGCGTTTTGATTGTGCTCATTCCGTGGGCGTATCTTGAATTTGGCGAGCGCAAACGTGGCTGAAACGGCGAACAAGCTGGAGGCTCCTCGCGGCCCGATCCCTAAAAGGACCATTTCTCGCAGAAACATATTCTTGTACGGCACGTTGATTTTCGTATCGATCTACTACCTTGTTCCGCTCTACGTGATGATCGTAACCAGTTTGAAGGGAATGCCCGAAATACGGGTCGGCAACATCTTTTCGCCGCCACTGGAAATGACGTTCGAACCATGGGTAAAGGCATGGTCGGAAGCCTGTACCGGACTTAACTGCGACGGCTTGTCTCGCGGCTTTTGGAACTCTGTTCGAATAACTATTCCATCCGTAGTCGTTTCGATCGCCATTGCGAGCATCAACGGCTATGCGCTGGCAAACTGGCGCTTTAAGGGCGCCAACCTGTTCTTTACGATCCTGATATTCGGAGCATTCATCCCCTATCAGGTGATGATTTATCCGCTAGTTATCATGCTGCGTGAAATGGGGCTCTACACGAAGCTCACCGGTCTAGTAATCGTCCACTCGATCTTCGGAATGCCGATATTGACGCTGCTATTCCGAAATTACTTCACTTCCTTGCCGGAAGAGCTGTTCAAGGCCGCGCGAGTTGACGGCGCAGGGTTCTGGGGAATCTATTTCCGAATCATGATGCCGATGTCGCTGCCGATATTCGTAGTTGCGATTATTCTGCAAGTGACCGGCATCTGGAACGATTTTCTATTCGGCGTAATCTACTCGAAGCCGGATAATTATCCGATGACGGTCCAGCTCAACAATATCGTCAACTCCGTTCAAGGCGTCAAAGAGTATAACGTCAACATGGCGGCTACGATTTTGACGGGGCTGGTTCCGCTCACAATTTATTTTGTCTCGGGCAAACTCTTCGTTCGCGGAATTGCGGCGGGCGCAGTCAAGGGCTGATAAATGGGATACTCGGTTCAAATCAAGAATCTTGACCTAAGCTTTGGCGCCGTCGAAGTACTCAGGGATCTAAACCTGGACATCCACGACGGGGAATTCCTAGTGCTGCTCGGAGCCTCCGGCTGCGGCAAGTCGACGCTATTGAATTGCATCGCCGGCTTGCTGGAAGCAACGGACGGGCAGGTCTTCATTAACGGCCGCAATGTAACTTGGGAACAGCCTTCCAAGCGCGGAATAGGCATGGTTTTCCAGTCGTACGCGCTCTACCCGCAAATGAGCGTGAAGGGGAATCTCAGTTTCGGATTGAAAAACGCCGGGGTGCCCAGATCTGAAATCGAGGATAGAGTGGGTCGCGCGGCCCGCATTCTCCAGATCGAAGAGCTGCTTCATCGCCGGCCGGCCGCCCTATCCGGCGGACAGCGGCAGCGCGTTGCCATAGGACGGGCATTGGTGCGCGACGTGGATGTCTTTCTGTTCGACGAGCCATTGAGCAACCTGGACGCCAAGCTTCGCTCCGACCTGCGCGTCGAGATAAAACGCCTTCACCAGCGCCTAAAAAACACGATGATCTATGTTACTCACGATCAGATTGAAGCGCTAACGCTTGCAGACCGCATCGCTATCCTCCGCGATGGCAAAATCCAGCAGCTCGGTACTCCGGACGAGATTTACAACAGGCCTCTGACCAAATACGTAGCCGAATTCATCGGGTCGCCGACGATGAACTTTTTCAACGGCAGAATTGAAGAGGGCGTATTCAGATCCCGTGATCTTGAAATCGAACTCGACGGCTACCAGTGGTCGGGCGAGGCTTCGTCCGGCGAAGCTTGGCTGGGAATCCGGCCCGAGCACGTGGCCTCCGCAAATGCCGCCTCGAACATGCCCTATTCGACCGAAATCGAAGTCGAATTATACGAACCTATGGGCTCGGACACTTTGGTGTGGACTTTCATTGGCGATCAGTCATTCCATTTCCGTCTCGACGGCCAAATCAAAGTGTCGGACGGCGACCGGTTGTCGATAGGCTTCGACATCAGGCGCGGATCGATTTTCGACAAGAAGTCTGAATCGCGGCTGTAGCCCCGGCAGCGTTCGGCATCGCGAATAGATTTGGAGGACAGGCATCATGCAGGAATATTCGTATCAGCTCTATTCGTCGCGCAAATTCGGTCCCATTGGCGATACTCTCCAAATGGTTGCCGAAGAGGGATATTCTCAGGTTGAATGTTTCGGCGACCTGATCGCAAGCGAGCTTTTTTCCGAGAGCCTTTCCGGAGCGGGACTCGCGATGCCGACCGCCCATGTACCTCTCGAGGCAATCGAATCCGAACCCGGCAAGATTGTAGATCTCGCCGGAGAGCTGGGGATTGCACAGATTTACGCCCCGTACCTAAAGCCGGAGGATCGTCCCAATACCGTAGACGGCTGGTCCGAATTCGGGCAACGCCTCGCAGTCGCGGGCAAACCCCTGCGCGATGCCGGCATCGAATTCGGCTGGCACAACCACGATTTCGAATTCGTCGCCATCGAAAATGGAATGATGCCCATCGAATGCATGCTCGATTCCGACAAGAGACTGCTCCTGGAAATGGATATCGCGTGGGTTCACGTCGCCGGCGCCGATCCCCTTTCTTGCCTCCACCGGTTTTCGGACAGAATTGGGTCCGTGCATATCAAGGACGTAGCGCCTCCGGGCGAGAACAAGGATGAAGACGGATGGGCCGACGTGGGCCACGGGACGCTGGATTGGAATGCTTTGCACGCGGCGATGGGCAGAACGTCCGCGGCCTACAGAATTGTCGAACACGACAATCCCCGGAACGACCGAAGATTTGCCTCCAGGTCAATGGCCGCGCTTAGGACCCTCAAGCGATGACGAGCAAAAACGGACTTGGTATCGGCATCATTGGCTGCGGCAACATATCGTCAACCTATCTTAGGCTTGCTCGGCTGTTTTCGACCATAAAAATCAGGGCGGTAGCCGACATCAATCGGGCCGCGGCACTCGCGCGTAGCGAAGAATTCCGCGTCCAGGCCCTATCTATCGAAGACCTCCTGAATGCGGACGACATTGATATCATTGTCAATCTGACAGTTCCCGATGCCCATTTCGAAGTCTCGCAACAGATTCTTGAGGCGGGAAAACACGTTTATTCGGAAAAACCGCTCGCGCTCTCACTTGAGGATGGCAAATCACTGCAGAACCTTGCTCAAGAATCCGGGCTTCGCATCGGCTCTGCGCCCGACACCTTTCTTGGAGGAGCCCACCAGCAAGCCAGAATTCGCATCGACGAGGGCAAAATAGGCACAGTAATTTCCGGCACCGCATATTTCATGAACCACGGCATGGAGCACTGGCACCCGAATCCGGGATTCTTCTATTTGCCCGGCGGCGGTCCTATACTGGACATCGGTCCCTACTACATCACGAATTTAATTCAGCTCATCGGCCCGATTCGACGCGTCGCTTCCCTTACGACGACGGCATGCGGCACTCGGACCGTGCTTGCCGACGGACCGATCAAGGGAAAGACAATTCCGGTAAAGACGGCAACGAACATACATGCATTGCTCGAATTCCGCTCGGGAGCCGCGGTAACTCTTGGCGCGAGCTGGGATGTTTGGGCTCATCGCCATTCGCATATGGAAATTTACGGTACAATGGGTTCCGTTTACTTGCCGGATCCAAATTTTTTTGGAGGGCCCGTCGAATTTACGGAAATGAACGGAACGGCCGCGACTCCGGAAAATTGGGAACACCCATTCAGTATTCCGAATGAAGGGCACTCCGTGATGGGGACGCTTTCAAACTATCGTACGGTTGGACTTGCCGAAATGGCGCAGGCTATTCGCGATAACCGAGCGCATCGCTGTTCGCTGGAAATGGCACTTCATGCAGTCGATGCCATGACTTCAATTTTGAAGGCCGGAGAGGAAAATCGCTGGTGCGAACTGTCGACAAGCTGCGCGCGCCCCGAACCCTTCGGCCGAGCGGAAGCCCAATCGCTCCTGGCATGACGAAACCAAAATTCTAAGGGACGGCGGGCCTCGCATGTTTTCCGTTCAACCGACGTATTGCCGGCATAGAGAAGAAGTCATAGGCAAAACCCTCCGAGATTTCCGCGAAGAAGTATCAAAAGAGTCATGAAGAATGATCGTGATGCCCTGTTCAACGCGGCATTAGGGCGAATTCTCGAACCGTCGAATTAGAAGTGGTAGTTCAAGCCAAGAAAGATGCGATCGTTGTCGCTGATTTGGCTAAAGGGAGATTGGCTCCCGCCCAAATAGAACAGCGCTCCGCCAATCATGTCGATGGAGTCCGATATATCGCGAGATGCTTGAAGTCGCAGCAAACCGCCATTTTTTCCGCCGGGCCCAACTGCCAGCAGCGCCATAGACAAGTCAAGCGAATCGTTCAAAAGCGATCGATTTACTCGAAAGGCGATAGACGGTTCATTTTCGCGCCGGGCGTCGGGAGGCTCCCGCAATCTGCCATCGAAGTCAGAAATGCGGCTATTGACGGCTTCCAGCGCAATCGTCGTATCGGAAATACCGGAATACTCGGCACCGGCGAGCAAAGTAAATCTATTGAAGTCTCGATCCGAAACGTTCGAAAAGCGCAAATTCGAGAATACGGCCGCCTCGGCTTTCAGCAGCCAACTCCCAGTCACGAAATTCCCGGCTGCTCCTAGCATCGATATGCGATTATGCCGACGTCGAGGTCCCTCCGACGTCATTTCAAGATGCGCTCTTCGACTCAGGATTCTAGCGAAGTAAAAGGATAGGTCCCATCCGGAAAACGTGCCTGTCAATGCCAATGCCACTCCAGGACTGCCGAACCGGTGTCGAGGATAATCGCGCGGCGGAGGCGGAATGGGGCTTCTGTAGAAGTCGCTGCCAGGCGAGGGCGTTTTGTCGAATCTGTGCTCGGGCACCAGGATGAAACTAGCATTCCATGGTCCGCTGTAGAGTTCGAGTCGCGCCATTGTGACCGGCACGCGAAGATTCTTGATATCGGTCATGCCTGGCGTTCGATTGTCCACCGGATTAAGTATGTCGTTTACGCGGAACTGGTCGGATCGTCCCCAAACGACTATCTGGCGCCCGAGCGTTAGATCGGCCGTATCCGACAGCGGTCCTTGGACAAACGCCTCGCCCAATTCGATTTCAGGCTCCGGCATGCTACTCGCGCCGCTTATTCCGGCTTGGCCGGCTCGGCGCCTAAAAACTGGATCAAATTGAATATATCCCGTAATGCGCACACGCATGTCGCCGTCCAAATTTGCGTCGGCAGCTAAATCGAGGCGCGTTTGCGCGGACGATAGCCCCCTTCGATCAATTTCGCCATCTTCCGGCGCATCATGAGAGATATTGACAGCGAATTCCTGGCTAAGCGTTCCGCCTAGCCGAAGCCATTCAGGCATTATTGCCGCTTTTCCGCCGTAACCGACTTCGTCGCTCAGGTGCCTTTCGTCGAACTGGCTAAAGATATCGTCCAGTTCCGATGCATCCGAAAGGGCTCGAGAGTTAGCGAATTCCACCGGACGATTGCCGAATTCGACCGTTTCGGGTCCGCCCCGCCCATTCTCAAATCCCTCGAGCGCGGATTCCAGAGAAACTTGTCCCAGGCAAGGATTCGCTAACGAAATCAACGCGACGGCAACAAGCCGACTCATGCCGGGTCACAGGCCTTTTTCAAGTCGACGCTGAGTGAAGATGCTTTCGTCTAGATTTTGATTGTAGCGAACGTTTCTGAATTTCATCACCGTTCGATGCAGCGTCTCTTTGGCTTGCACAGTTCGCATGTCGAGTTCGGTCGCAGTCCAGATCCCGTCAATCTTCTGCAAATTAACGATATCGAGATATTTGAGCCGGTTTCCGCCAGCCAGCCAATGCACGGCGCGCACTACCATGTTCAGGTCAGACCGAACGAAAAGTACGGATTTGGAGTATCCATAGCGTTGCTCAACATCCTCGGAGACCGGAGTCGCCTCGACCAGCCATGCTTTATTTCCTCGAACATCCCGCTCTCCCAGCAGCTTGAATTTCCACTCGTCGAGGACTTGTCGATTCAGGTCGGCATACGAAAAGTCTGATCCCATGAAGGATTGCGATTTGTCCGAGCCGGCGATGCGCTTGGTCTTGTAAAGTTCCGGAAGGTACAGCCACTGGTCGTTGTCTCGGCCAGGGTCTTGATAGTCGTATGTAAGGAATCCGGTATTCCGAACATTTGGCGGATCTAGAAAGAACAGGAGCTGCAGAACCGCGCGCCCCCGATCCTTATTGTAGCTCACCAGTTGCCGCTGTCGTTGATGACCGTTCCTGTCGATCAACGTCATGCTGATCTGAGCAATTCTGTTGTCGCCGTCGTCTCGAGCGTTAACCTGCCTCATGATCTCCAGGCCCGTGGGCGCGTCAGCGGAAAGAGCCGCCCAAGGCGCAAGCGTCAGCAGGATGGCTGCGATATGCAAATGCGTTTTCATCATTGGTCCTCCGCCTGATTTCCTCCGCGAATTTTTGCCTTCCTATAGCGAAGTGTCATGAGCGCCGGAGCAAGCACGAAATCGGCGGCTAGCGCCGATAAAATCGTAATGCCCGTCAGCAAGCCGAAATGGACGAGATTGCTCATGCTGGCGAAACAGAAAACGAAGAAACCGGTCGAAAGAATAATGGTGGTCGCCAGCATCGCGCGTCCGGATGTCAACATTGTATTGCGAACCGCATCCTCCACGTTGCCGGTTCGCTCAAGGTAGCGGTGAAAATGATGCATAAAATGAACCGTGTCGTCCACGGCGAGCCCAATGGCTATCGAACCTACCAGCATCGTAAACAGATTGAGCGGAATGCCGAACACCTGCATTAAAGCAAGAGTAAGCGCAACAGGTGCAACGTTTGGAACCATGCTTATCAATCCGGTTCCAATTCGCCCGATCAGCAAAACCATCATTAGCGTGATGACTGCAAATGCGATAACGTAGCTTTGCGCCGTCGAATAAACCGCTGCTTCAAGAGTACGGCTCAACAGGCTCATGATGCCGGTAACCGTTACTTCCGCCGATCCGCCGAATGCGTCTTTAAACCTGTCTTCCACATACTCGATGATGGCGGGATAGGCTAGCGTATCGCGCCATGGGACGCGCATACTGAATCGGGTAATTCTAAATCTGGAATCGACAAGATCCTCGAGATCGTCCGAGCCAGAATTTTCAAATAGAAGAAATTCCTGAGGAATTAGGCGTTCATTTTCCGGAATGCGGTAGAATTCGGCGCGGTTTTCATTGAGTGCTTGGTGGATTTCCTTGAGAAGCCCCGCTATCGACCAAGTGCTGCCGACAGCTACCGATCCAATCCTTAAAGCCTCGATCTCTCCGGCTAGACGGTCGAGCGTGACCAGCGTCCCTCGATCGTGGAGTCCATTTTCGACCTTGGTGTCGACAACGACCTCGAGAGCCACCGATCCGCCCATGTTTCGGTCCACCAATTGCGTCGCCTGGCGAACGGGCAGATCTCTTGGAAGCCAAGAGAGCACATCATGAGAAAAGCGCAGCTGCGCCGCCAATAGCGCGCTCGCAATGGCAACTAATATGGACGCTACACAGATCGGCAACGCGTTGCGGACGCTCCAGCAAGCGATTGTTGCCAAGGCATCATTAATTCTGCTCTCGTATAAATCTCCGGATTGCCTTGGTAACCGCAGATTTTTCGGAAGCGCCGCAAGTCCCGCAGGAATCAAAAGCAGAGTATATATTAACCCTATAATAACCCCCAATGCGGCGTACCGTCCCAAATCGGAAACCGGGGCAACCTCAGCAAAGGAAAATGAGCCCAACCCGGCGGCGGTCGTCAGGCTAGTGAGCAAAATAGGCAGGCCGGCATGGCCTACGGCACTGACGATCGCGCTATGACTATCCTCGCCCGAGGCTCTCCTCTGCTTCCAAATCTCAAGCAAGTGGACGGCTGCGCCGACGCCGACCGCGAGTAGAAAGGACGGAAGGATTACGATAGTCAACTTAATTGACGTTCCCAAGTGGCCCATTAGTCCTACCGTGGAAACCAAGGCTAGAAGAACGACGGAGAGCGGCAATAGGACCGCGGCCGCAGATCGAAAAATAGCGAATAGCAGAATTACGATTATCGCGACTACCAATAGAATAAACGTCCTCATATCCTCTTGAATTGCGAGCTTCAGCGCATCCGTAACCGCCGGAGCGCCCGCGACCTGAATAGCGAATTCCTCCGACTTGTATGCCTCGGCGATGCTTTCGATCGCAACGAGCGCCTGATGCGTCTCTTCGTCGGACAGCTTTTGACGACTGCCCGAATCCTGTTCCGCATCGTCGAAAAATGAAAGCGCATCGTCGACCGATATCCGGCTTTGGCCGGAATACCGTTCAAGTTCAATTGCTAGAGTCGTTACCATTCCATCCGATGAGACCAGTCGATTGCGATAAAGCGGATTGGTCAAGACTCGCTGGCGCAGGTTGGAAAGGTCCTCTGCGCTTTCGGGCCATTTCTCCAACAGGTCCGAGACGACTAGCCTGTCCCCGTCGCCTTTTGTTTCTCGGATATTGGCTAGCGACGTAACGCCGGCGGCATGAGGAACTTTTTCTTCGAGCGCATGATGAAATTCTCGAAGGCGCGCCAATGCCTTCTGGGAAAAAAGATTGTCCGGTCGGACTGCAACAAGGATAAAATCGTCGCGACCGAACTGATCGCGAAACTCGTCATACCGGACTAGCACCGGGTCTCCCGGATAAAAAAACGATTCATTCGAGGTGTCTATTGAAATATCGCGTAATCCGCTTGCGGCGGCCGCAGTCATAAGAAGCACCGCCGCGACAACAAAATACTTATGGCGGCAAACGCGCACCGCGAACATTTCGAACGCTGATTCTAATCGCTTCTTGAACTTGCCCGCCACGCGACGACCTCGCATTCCACGCGCTTCGCAATTCACGCCAAGTACATACACTATCACTATCGCGGACGCAGGAGGAAATTCCATGCCGTCGACGAGAGTTCTGTCACAGCGAGCCTATCGTATGAAATTGCTCGGAAATCGGCAGATTCGAACAACAAAGCCGCTTTCCGAAATATTCTGCCAAGCATATTTCTTTGCAGGCGCGCTTCGCATTTTCCATCCAAGATTTGTCATTTAATTTCCACTAGAATGAAATCTATGAAATCGGCTTGCAACCGAGCCTTGGAAATCTGGAAATTGCGTGCGAAGATCGTACCCGGAGTTGCTACGATGACAGATTTGTCAATTTCGAATCCGCGCCGCCAAACTAGGAACACGCATCGCCTTACCAGAAGTTTTCGACATCATTAACGGGCGAACATGAGTGCCTTAAACTTACTAGGAATCCTCGGCGGCGCGGCATTCTGCGCTCCGTTTATGGCAAAGTCGAAAGAATATCTTTCCGCAATTCAATGAGGCCTAAGATGAACATTCAGGAACATATTTTAAGGGGTGGGCCCATAAAGGATGCAAACCCCGATTACGGATACATTCCGGGCTTCGGCAATACGCATTCCACTCAAGCGGAAGAAGGTGCGCTTCCTATTGGACGGAATTCGCCACAAAGGCACCCGCTTGGCCTATATGCCGAGCAATTGAGCGGAACGGCATTCACTGCGCCGCGAGCCAGCAACAAGCGATCCTGGCTATATCGGATATTGCCGTCCGTTAGACACGGCACCGGCTACCAAGAAGTCGAAACGGGGGCGATTCGCACGGCGCCGGCACGGGAAAGCAGTCTCCCTTCCATGCAATTGCGCTGGCAGCCGGTTCCGCTTCCGGAAGAAGGCAAAATTGACTTTCTGTCAGGCCTAGCCACCATGACCACTTGCGGCGACGCCGCAATGCAGGCGGGCATGGCAAGTCACGTTTATTCAATCAATGCTTCGATGGGCAAGAAGTGCTTCCAGAACAGCGATGGCGAAATGCTCATGATTCCGCAGCGGAGCAAATTAAAATTCGTAACAGAATTCGGTATCATTATTGCCGAACCGGGCGAGATCGTCATCATACCGAAAGGAGTCAGGTTCCGCGTGGATTTGATCGACGGCCCGGCACGAGGCTTTGTTTGCGAAAACTATGGAATGCAACTTACGCTACCGGAGCGCGGACCGATTGGCGCCAACTGCTTGGCAAACGCCAGAGATTTCCTCTATCCCGTTGCAGCTTACGAAGATTGCGAGAGAGAGCACGAACTATTTTGCAAGACCAATGGACGAATCTACAGGACCAAGCTCGATCATTCTCCGCTGGATGTCGTCGCGTGGCACGGCAATTACGCTCCCTGCAAGTATGATTTGCGGCGGTTTGCGCCTGTCGGCGCCATACTGTTCGACCACCCCGACCCGTCCATTTTCACTGTATTGACATCCGCATCCGAAACGCCCGGAACGGCAAATGTCGATTTCGTGATTTTTCCGGACCGATGGCTGGTAATGGAAGACAGCTTCCGGCCGCCCTGGTACCACATGAACGTAATGAGCGAATTCATGGGACTCATTTACGGCGTCTACGATGCGAAGCCCGGTGGCTTCGTTCCGGGCGGCATGAGCCTGCATAACGCGCTTGTTCCGCACGGACCCGACTCCGAAGCCTTCGAGAAGGCGAGCAACAAAGTGCTTGAACCGGAAAAACTTGCGGGCACCATGGCGTTTATGTTTGAAACCCGCTACCCGCAGGATCCCACGACTTTCGCCTCAAATCTTTCGTTCGTCGATACCCGCTATCCTGATTGCTGGAGGGATCTAAAGCGGATGTTCAAATCAAATTCAACCTAGCGAAACGCGAATGCTTGTGTTCTTCGAACTACAGTATGAATCGTTGACGATTGAAATTTCCTTCTCTTCTCCGATGGATTCACTTACTCGCGAGCAACGAATCGAGCTTGCTTTCTGAATCCGTTGAATGGAATGCTTGGCTGACCTGAGCGCGATTTATTTCGAAAGGGGAATTCTCCAGGCTCTCCGTTAGACCGCGCAGGCGAAAGCCATTTCCAAATGGACAAATACAAGGGAGCGTAATTCAATCAATGCCAAATGTGGAAAGGGAAATTCTGGATCTGCTATTCCTGGAAGCGCGCACGCACAAATTTTTTTCCGACAAGCCAGTTTCCGACAAATTGCTTGCGAAGATTTACGATACTGCGAAGTTCGGGCCAACAGCATCGAATTCCTGTCCAATGCGCATAGTTTTCGTCCGCTCGAAGGAAGCGAAGGAGCGATTGATTCCCGCGCTGAACCCGGGGAACGTGGACAAAACCAGAGCCGCTCCGGCGACGGCGATTTTTGCATACGACATGGAATTCTATGAAATGCTGCCGACTCTGGCGCCGCACTTGGACTACCCTTCATTTTACGCCTCACTGCCGGAATACCCTCTTGAAAAAATCGCACTTAGGAACGCCACTCTCCAGGCGGCATATTTTTTGGTGTCGGCAAGAGCATACGGACTGGATTGCGGCCCTATGTCCGGGTTCAAAAATAGCGTGGTCGATGCCAGCTTTTTCGCCGACTCGACCTGGCGATCGAATTTTCTGATGAATTTGGGATTCGGTACTGGCGTCGGCATTCCCGAGCGCGCTGCACGTCCGCCATTGGAAAATGCTTGCCGATTCCTTTAGCGATTCGGTACCCGGCACGCCTCGCTTGGAAATTTCTTGGCGCTATCTCATTTGCGGCTTCTTTCCCGTGGCTCGGAGCTGATTTCGATGCAAGCCTCATAGCGTCATCTGAATTCCGAAAAGCTGGCGAACAGGCGGTTCGACGCCGCGGGCTGCGACCGCTTTGCCGCGCTCGAAGCGAGGACCGAGTCTTCCGGACAGCCCGAAAGTGTCGCCTTGATCATTGCTAGGGTCCGGGCGCTGCGTCTGGTCCTGCCGTCCGAGGCGCAGGCGCGCAATTTCGGCAAGCCTCCGGGCGGAACCGTCTTCCTGGAGCGTCATTGTGCGGGATCGAAAACGAATTGCTAGCGAAAGGAATGCGAGCATCTGCCGTGAGGCGCGAACCATCCGCTTGGCGTCGATCCTATCGGTCTTCCCTCGCTTCAATAGGTCCTGCCGCAATTCGGCATCCGACCGGAGTCGAAGGGTTAGGAATCGCATGAATCAATAAGTTCAATTTCGGTTCTGAGAGGGCGGAGGAGTGCGATTGACCGCTACTTGACTTGTCGTCGCTCTCGTATACCGGTAGAGTGGCCGGAAACCGCTCGATGCGCGAAGCAAGCGTGGCGATCGCAATTGCCTCGCGCTTTACGAGTCAAGGACGAATTTTGCGGACTTCTACCGGCAACGCCCCTGCGAGCGCCGCTAGACGGCTTCGGCCACGACGATTGGTTTCCTCGGCTTCACCCATTTCAGCGTACGGTTGAAAAAGTGAACGAACGTCGTTCGGCAAATGACGGCGAAAAGCCGCTTCGCCCGCCCCGGATTCGGTGCTTAATTTGTGCAAACAACTCCGGCAACCGCCGACTAAGGTGCAGTAGGGCTACATTGCGAAGATGATCCGTTGCCACTCCACCTGATTTGGTCTGACCGGCGATGGCAATCGTACTTCTTGGTTCCGCTACGAAGCGGACCGTATCCGGCACGGGCGGCTTGCGAGCGAAACCGACTCTGGCGTACTCCTTGGGACCGGGCGAAAGAGTGTCTCAAGCGACATCCCGCGCCTCACGCTACGATCATGCGGCTCCGGTCACGCTCCTTGACCGAACCTGCCGGGCGAGAAACCGAATACCGTAGTCCCTCACGCTAGGCCCTACGAGTGGCGGGTCTCGGCGATGCTCCGCCTACTCGGCGACTCATTCGAAGTGCTTTTACTGCACGAGAGCCTGGGCGATTGCTGCTTCCTCGTCCGCAGATTTCGGGAGCATCGGTAGTTTCGGGTTGCCGATGTCGATTCCGCGCGAACGTAGCGCGGCGTGCTAGAAGGGCACCGGGATGCCCGCTCCAGTCACCTTTCGCAACTGGTCAGCTTCACGTTGCAAACTTATGCGCGACGTTAAAGTCTCCCTTGCTCGCGGCGTCAAAAATTCCGTTCACGGCCTTCGGATTGAGGTTCGACAAACCTGTGACACGTCCTTTGCCGCCTCCGACAAGCGCCGGCAGTCAAATCGTCTGCGAGCCGACGAGGACGTCGAAATCCTCAAATTCGGCGGTCGCCGAAACTAGGTCGTAAATGAGCTGTATGCTGGTTGAACTGTCCTTCACTCCTTTCAACCCATGTTCAGCTAGCGCGCGGACTTGTTCAGAAGTCACGCAGTAGTTCGTGTATTTCGGGTTTTTGTAGAGGTGGACTGGAGAGTTCACCGCATCAATCAGTCGGTGGAAATGCGCGTCAATTTCGGCGCGACCGTGGAGATAGTAATACGGAGTAAGCGACGCGATCGCGCTTACCCTGCGTTCCTCGGCATATTTGGCCATCTTAATCGCCGTAATGGTATCAGAGTCGCCTGCGTGCGCAACAATCGGGATCCTGCCGTCAACGCGCTCGGTAATCATGTCGATCACCTGCATGCGCTGAAATAGAAACATGACTGGTCCCGAGCCGTAGGCACCGACGACATTCAATCCGCTTTTTCTTATTGGCTGATTCCTAATTGTCTCCGGCGGCCGCTTCGTCGGCGTCCGCCCCGCCAAGCGACAACCGCTCCAGGGTGCCAGGAAGGTCTGGCAGGGCTGCAAAAGGCTTAACTGGTCGAACATCGCGCGAGAAGCAGTGGAAAAACGGAAGACCGGGAGACCTAAAAAAGAACGGGCCGTTGAAAGACCGCGGGCTAGTGGCCGACAAATAGCTGGTCGTGACGGCTGCGGATGCCGAACATTTCGCATCGGCCGAATTGATCCAAGCTGCCTGGCCGCCGATTCGCCAGGACGCGGAATTGAATGTTAGTTGTGGCCGGTACAGGTGCTGAGTCCGAGTTTGAGCCGACTCCAACAGCCGATTTGACCAAAGTCGTTTGACGAGTCCGAGTAGGCAACGGAAATGCTGACATCCGACCTGCAAGTAGGTTCAATCCAAGCAACCATAAGATTTATTGCAACCCTTCGGTTGCCTAGGAAAGGAACACTTCCAATCGCTTCCTCACTGACGCAGTCCGCAAGCAAATCGAGAGCATCCGGGTGTCAACCGAGCCCGTCGCCATGCTCATCCCCCGAAGACCCAACGGATTCGGATTCATGTTTGAGATTCGGGGGATGGCTATACGCGGGAGGATATTCGTCGTCAGGATTTGTTGTCATTCCGGTCTCTAGTCAATTGCGTATATTGATAGCAACTAAAAATAGGCAATAATATTCATAGGCTTGCAGACAATAAAAATTCAAGGAATGAACGGGCTTCTTCTAGCATATCTCAATTTTCCGCAAATCGCGCAATTGCGGAAAATGGCAGTTTGCATACTTAATTGGCAATGATTAAGCTGCGCATTAAATTGTTCCATTCGACATGGTTCCAAAAATCGATTGGCGACTTTTTTTCGCTATTTTAATTTTTGCTGCTGTTGCCAAAATTTATGCAGGAAAAACCTGGGGAGGTTGAAAATGCAATTTTCGTTACAACTGATCAACGCGCCGTCGAAGGCGCTTGCAAGAGCGTAGTTCGTCATGGTTTCGCGAATCGCCGTCGATGTCGGCGGCACTTTTACCGACCTTGTGTTTTACGACGACGAGTCTGCAACAACGCGGGTCACAAAAGTTCCAACCACGCCCGCGAACCCCGAGAACGGCGCCCTAAATGCTGTCTCCGAAGCCCTTTCACAGGAAGAAGTCGGAGCATCGGAATATTTTCTTCACGGTACTACCGTCGGATTAAATTCACTGCTTCAGCGCGTCGGAGCAAAAGTTGGACTTCTTTGCACGGCCGGATTTCGCGATATTCTTGAAATTCGCAGGGGCGACCGAGATGAGATGTACAATCTCTTTTGGGCTCCAAATCCTCCTCTTGTTCCGCGCCGGCTTCGCATGCCTATTTTGGAACGCGTTCGCGCAGACGGGGTGGTCCACCAACCACTGCAAAGCGAAGACGTGCGCGCAGCGCACGAAGTCTTTGTAGCGGAGAATGTCGATACCATTGCGATAGCCTTCCTCAATTCCTTCGCCAATCCGTCGCATGAAATTAAAGCAATGAATTTGCTGCGAGAGGCGGGATTCGAAGGGTCGATATCCCTGTCGCACCAAGTTTCCGGCGAGTATCGGGAATATGAACGCACGACGACTACGATCATCGATGCCTTTGTTCGCCCGCGCATGACCCGTTACCTTGGCGAATTAGGCTCGGGGCTGAAGAATGCCGGGTTTAAAGGCAACTTGCTCGTAACGCGCTCCGGCGGCGGATCCTTCACTTTCGGCGAAGCATCCGAGCGCCCGTTCGAAACAATCATGTCCGGTCCGGTCGCGGGGGCGGAAGGCACCGGCGAATTGGCGCGTCTTCTCTCAATGGGCAATTTCGTGGCTGCGGATGTGGGCGGAACGAGTTTCGATACTTCCCTTATCGTAGACGGTCGTCCAAGGCTTCTGTACGAAGGCAGCGTTGTCGGTCTGCCTGTGCAGACCCCGTGGGTGGACGTTCGCTCTATCGGAGCAGGAGGCGGATCGATTGCTTACGTCGATGCCGGCGGTTTGCTGCGGGTTGGCCCGCAGAGCGCCGGAGCCGACCCGGGACCTGCCGCGTACGGACGAGGCGGTGTCGAGCCGACGGTTACCGACTCCGCGCATGTGCTTGGAATGCTTGGAGACGGTCAAATCGCGCATGGCATCGCCTTGGACAGGAATCTATCAAGCGGAAGTTTGAAGGCTATTGCTTCGAACCTAGGGTTTTCCGTGGAGGAAGCCGCGCGCGGCGTCCTGAAAATCGTGACCGCGACTATGTCGAATTTGATGCGGGAGATTACGATAGAACAAGGCACGGACCCTCGCGAACTCTGGCTGCTCGCATTCGGAGGCGCCGGTCCGATGCTCGGCACGTTATTGGCAAAGGAATTGGGCACTCGCGGAGTCGTAGTTCCGCCGCATGCCGGAAATTTTTCCGCGTCGGGCCTTCTTGGAGCGGATCTCGTTCAGGCGGCCGCGCGCACGCGCATTATGAGGTTGTCGGACGACAATCTTTTGATGGCCAACGATATTTTGGATTCCATGTTCGAAGATCTCGAAGTTCGGCAAAATGCCGGAGGCGCGATCTCTCGCTCGCGGCATGTCGGCCTAGATATGCGCTATGCCGGGCAGGAGCACTCGCTAACGGTTTCCATAGAATGCGACGCGTCAGGTAAAATCACTTGGGACGCAGACGAGGTGCGCCATGAATTCACACAAGATTACGAACGCGCATTTTCCGTCACGATGGAGGAAGCGATCGAGATCGTTTCAATGCGCGCTACCGTCCGTTCGCCGCTTCCCAAAAGGGAAAGGGAAAAAGTAAGAGCCGTGTCCGAAAGGAAACACGGCAACGTACGTACTTGGTCCTTTGAATCCGATGACTGGCGAGAATTTCAAGTTCTGGATCGCAGCGCGGCAGGTGCAGGCGCAGTGATATCGGGTCCGGCGATCATTCTCGAGCAAACATCGACTACATATCTTGACGGAGGCCATTCAGCTCTCGTCCACGAAACTGGGTGCCTTGTCATAACCAGGGAAGAATCCAATGCCTAGCAAGGATGTATTCATCTACCGCGCCGCGTCGCAGCGGGAAGCGCCACCGGCCGATACTGATCCCGTAACCACCGAAGTTGTCAGGCACTCGCTGAATTCCGCTGCAAATCACATCAAGCGCACTTTAGTTCGCACGGCTTTTTCGCCCGTGATTTACGAAGTTCTGGATTTTGCGTCTGCGATCTACGATGTGCATTTGAGGCTGCTCGCGCAAGCGCCGAGCCTGCCTCTCTTTATGGGAACCATGAATTTTTGCGTCGAAGCGGCCGTAAAGTGCGCAGGCGGCGTCGATGCTCTCGAACCCGGCGACATTCTTCTGCACACCGATCCGTACGGAACCGGATCGCACCCGCAGGATGCGGCCGTGATCCTGCCTGTATTTCTAAATGACGAAATCCTCGTCGGCTACACGGCGATCAAAGGCCATTGGCTCGATATTGGCGGAAAGGAGCCTTATTCGACAGATACCGTCGACGTGTTTCAAGAAGGAACCATTTACCCCGGTCTCAAGATCTATAAGCGCGGGCAGCGGGACGAAGAGCTCTTCCGCATGATTATGTCAAATACCAGGGTTCCCAAAATGGTGGCGGGAGATATCAATGCCCAAGTTGCGGGAGTTTTGGCCGGCAAGCGGGAGCTTCTGCGGGTAGTCGAACGCTACGGGCTTGAAAAATTCCACGAATGTGTCGAAGCGATGTTCGATCACGGCGAAGCTATCGTTCGCCAATACTTTGAAAAAATCCCGGATGGACGCTACGTTGGACAAGGAGAAATGGACAACAATGGCGTTGACGAACACCGCGTTCCATTCGAAGTCACTGTAGAAGTCAACGGGTCTACGGTTAGAGTGGACTATTCCAACACGCCCGATGCCCAGCCAGGCCCGATTAACTGTCCGCTTCCATCCACGGTATCGGCTAGCCGCGTCGCCATTTCCATGCTAGCCGGCGGCGGCGAAGCACCCTGCGAAGGCCATTTCCGCCCAATCGAGGTCGCGACACGGCCCGGAAGCATGTTTCACCCGTCGTCGCCGTCGCCTTGCTTTCTGTACGGCTGGCCCGCGCTTCAATCTATTGAAGTAATTTACAACGCGATTTCCAAAGCCATGCCGGAAGCGGTTCCGGCCTGCAGCGGCGGCGACCTTGCAGCTCTGGTTTGGTGGGGAGTGCGAGAGAAAACCGGCGAGCCGTGGGCGGACGGGTCTCCCCATCCTGTGGGCGCCGGGGCGCACATCGGAGGCGACGGCGCAACCATGATGCATGCGGCTGAAGCCGCAACGAGGTTCTCCGCGACAGAGATTTGGGAAGCAAAAAATCCTTGGCTGCTCGAAAGGGTCGAATTTTCGCCCGACAGCTGCGGCGCGGGAAGGTATCGCAGCGGACTAGGCGTCGACTTGCATTTTTTCATGTTCGAAGACGCGTACGTCACTTCCGCCATAGAACGCAGCTTCAATCAGCCTTGGGGACTGCATGGCGGCAAGAGCGGTCGGGCGAACAGCGCGCGGCTGCGATTTGCCGACGGCAGCTACGGCGAGAGCTTCGCAAAGGCGACACGATTGAAGGTGCCTAAGGGAAGTACATTGGAACTTTTTACGGGGGGCGGAGGCGGATACGGCCCTGCAGCCGAACGCGCGGTCGAAGCGGTGGAAGCTGATTTGCGCGAAGGGTACATTACCGAAGCGCACGCGCGCGAGCACTATCCTCATGCGCTCGAATAGAGGGGAATGCTTCAGGCAAATCAAACCCGCGGTCTTGAGAGTAGCGAAATGCGACTCTCCTGAAAATTCTGACGAAAGGGCGAAAGACGTATGCGAGCAGGCAATCTGAGAGCATTTGCCAAAATACTGCGCGCAAATCTCGATTTAACTGCATCGCTGCTAATCCTGCTGATCCTTGCCATTCTGGCGGTGTTCGGACCTTTTCTTTGGCCGTACGACCCGCTGGCGATCAGCTTACGGGAAACGCTGCAGCCCCCGTCTCTCGCGCACCCGATGGGTACGGACCATATAGGCAGGGACATTTTCGCCCGATTCAATGAAGGCGCGCTGATTTCTCTAAGCGTCGGCGTAGCCGTTGTCATTACCGGCGCGGTAGTCGGGGGGATGATTGGATTGGTATCCGGCATCAGCGGCGGATTGCTCGACAACGCCCTAATGCGTTTGATGGATGCAATCCTCGCCTTTCCGCCCTTGATTCTGGCAATGGCGGTCACTGTGGGGCTAGGCGGCGGCCTGGAAACGGCAGCGTTCGGAATAATGCTGACCTCAGTGCCTTACTACGCCCGCCTTATCAGGAGCGATGTAATTCGAATCCGCCAGCTTCCTTTTGTCGAAGCGGCGGAAACCGCAGGAGCCGGGCCTGCGCGGATAATCCTGCGCCACATTGTTCCGCACACGGTTTCCACGCTGCTGATCCAAGCTGCGGCACTATTCGGGTACTCCGTGCTTGCACTCGCCGCGCTGGGCTTTGTCGGGCTCGGCACCCAGGTGCCCACGCCCGAATGGGGAGTCATGATAACAGAAGGGCTTCAATACGCGTTGACGGGTCAATGGTGGATCGGCGTATTCCCGGGCTTTGGCTTGCTCGCCGCGGTCGCCGCGACAAGCATCCTGGCCGACAAGGTACGCGACTTGGTCGATCCCAGGGGCCAGTACGCGCAGCTGTGACGGGCGTTTTGAAATGATGCAAGCGGTTGTTTCGCGGCTGTTCGGTTCGCTAGTAGCGGTATTCGGCGCTTCGATTATTGCGTTTCTCTTTCTTCGCGTACTGCCCGGCAATCCCGCCCGGCTCGTCGTCGGTCCTCTAGCGAGCGAAGAAGCCCTTCAGGCGCAGATGGAAAGAATGGGTCTGCACCTGTCCTTGCCCGATCAATACTGGCGCTACATCACGGGATTTCTGCAGGGCGACTGGGGATTTTCCTACGGCGCTGGACAGCCCGTGCTCGTGCAGTTCGCCAATCGCCTTCCGGCGAGTATCGAACTGGGATTCTATGCATTCCTTTTCGCCTTTCTCGCGGCCGTCGTTCTCGGGCTTGCGGCGACATACCGAAGGAGACCGGCCGTGGATGCCGCGGTAAGAGCTCTCTCCGTATTTGGGATGGGGATGCCGCCATTCTGGCTAGCTTTAATTCTGCTTGTCGTTTTTCACGAAGCTCTCGGAATTTTTCCCGGCCCGGGTCTGCAGCTCAGCCGTTCCATCGAACCGCCTCCCGTAGTTACCGGGTTCATCACATTCGATGCTCTGATCGCAGGCGATCTCACGGCGTTCGCCGACGCAATTCATTACCTCTTCCTGCCGGCGGTAGCTCTCGGCATGCTGCCGTTCGGCTATCTCGTTCGTCTCTTGCGCGCCAATCTCCTCGACGTAACCAACGAGCCGTTTATTTTGGTTGTCCGCAGCAAGGGAATCGGACTTTGGAAAACGTTTTCCCGCCACGCGCTACCCAACGCGTTCATTCCGACTCTGACCGCGAGCGGAATGATTTTTGCCCAGCTACTCGGCGGCAGCGTGCTGGTAGAAAAAGTTTTCAATTGGCCCGGAATCGGATCACTCGTCGTCGATTCTATTCTTCGAAAAGACTTCGCGGTCGTGCAAGCCTTCATAATTGTTAGCGCCGTAATCTACGTATTTGTCAACGCTATCGTGGATGTGCTGTACGGCATCATTGATCCGCGCATTCGAAATTGACTGGCGAGGGCAAAATTTCGATGAATCGATCCCGGCCGACCTCATCCGGCCAACCTTCGGCGGAAACCGACATCGTGCTTTCCGTCAAAAATCTGCGAACCGAATTCCACACGAGCGAAGGCATATTTCCTGCGGTGCGAAATGTCGATTTCAATGTTCGAAGAGGTATGCAGCTGGGCATAGTCGGCGAATCCGGATCGGGAAAGTCGGCTCTGGCATTGTCGATCCTAGGCCTGGTGCGGCCTCCCGGACGAATTGTCTCCGGCGAAGTTCTGCTCAACGGAAGAGACCTTCGCTCCATGGACGAAAAGTCCTTAAGCCGCGTGCGCGGTAAAGAAATGTCGTTGATTTTTCAGGATCCCATGACAGCTCTTGATCCCGTAAAAACCATCGGAACGCAGATCATGGAGGGCATTCTCCATCACAACCGCGGATTGGCCCGGAGCGACGCCAGGAAGCGAGCCGCTCAGCTTCTTGACGATGTCGAAGTGCCGCAGGCCGCACAGCGCCTTGAAAGCTACCCTCATCAGTTTTCGGGCGGTATGCGCCAGCGAGTCATGATCGCTATCGCCATCGCCAACGAACCGGATCTCATTGTCGCGGACGAACCAACGACCGCCCTCGATGTCACGACTCAGGCGCAGGTTCTGGATGTCTTCGAACGCCTAGTGCAGTCGACCGGCACGGCCGTGATACTCATAACCCACAATCTCGGCATAGTCGCCGAGTTCTGCGACGAAGTGCAGGTGATGTACGCAGGCCGCATCGTCGAAAGCGCCTCGACCAAGGAAATTTTCAGATTGCCGGGGCACCCGTACACCGAATCTCTACTTAAGTCGGTTCCACGCCCTGAAGAAGCCCAGCGCGGCAAACTGTTTTCAGTTGCCGGTTTCCCGCCGAGCCTCGCTCACCTGCCTCGGGGCTGCTCCTTCGAACCTCGCTGCTTCGCCGGCAAAGGGCTGGCCTTGTGTCGCAGCGAACGGCCCAGCCCGTCTTGGACGGGACCGAATGAAAACGGCCGGCTCGTAGAATGCCATTTGGCGAGTCAACGTCTCGAGGATGATCGCTGAATGAGTAATTTCGAAACATCCCCGCATCCCGACGCGCCCCAAAAGGCCAGAAAACCCCCTGCTCCCCAAAAGCTTGTCGGCATCGAAAACCTAGTTAAGGAGTTTTCTATCGGCAAGGAATCTTTCGGACGCAAACCGACGATGCTTCGCGCCGTGGACAATGTTTCCCTTGAAATAAACAGCGGCGAAACTTTCGGGCTTGTTGGCGAGTCCGGTTGCGGGAAAACTACGATCGCACGATGCCTGATGCGATTGGCAATCCCGTCCTCCGGTCGAATCATGTTCCGAGATACGGACGTAACGGCACTCAAAGGCAAAGAACTGCGACGGTTTCGGCTCCATATGCAGATGGTTTTTCAAGACCCTCACGCATCCCTCGATTCGCGTATGACCGCCCGCCAAATCGTCGAAGAGCCGCTAACCATTCACGACATCGGAGACAGGAAGGAGCGCCGCGAAAAGGTCGACGAGATTTTGACTCTCGTCGGCATTGACCCCTCGCAGGGCAACAGAAAGCCGCATGGTTTTTCAGGCGGCCAAGCGCAGCGCATCGCGCTGGCGAGAGCGCTCGTTTTGAATCCTGATATGCTGGTACTGGACGAGCCGGTTTCAGCGCTTGACGTATCGATTCAGGCGCAGGTCCTGAACTTCCTGCGAGATATACAGGACCGCTTTTCCTTAACGTATCTGTTTATTGTTCACGATTTGGTCGTAGCAGAGTATTTTTGTGATCGAATTGCGGTTTTATATCTCGGAGCCGTCGTAGAAATGGCAGAAAGCCACGTGCTTTTTCGTGAACCGCTGCATCCCTACACGGTTTCGCTGGTTTCGGCCGTTCCGGTGCCGGATCCGGAAAGCCGAGGGCGAGGCAGCAGGATAGTTTTGTCCGGCGAAGTTTCGCCGTCCGGCGCGCAAATGTCCGGCTGCCGTTTCCGAACGCGATGCCCTATCGGACGCAATCGCGAAAATTGCAGGGATATCTCCCCCAAGCTTGTCGAAAAGTCACCGGGGCACTGGGTTGCCTGCCATTTTCCGGGCGAACTCGAGCATGCGGTGACCGCCGCCAGCAATATTGCTTCGCCACCGTGAAATTGCGTGCAAGCGCAATCAGCAAGTTTTCGAAGCAGCATTGTTCAGTGGAAATAAGGCAAATTCACTTGCTGACGGCTAGATTTGGCGGGCGGCCGCGCGTTTGCATATTTCGATTGCTACCAATCCTTTGCGCCGAACCCGAGTGATTGAGCTAGCGAATTTTCCACAGGCACGTTTTCCATGGCCTGCGAAACGAGGCAAAACCGGTTGAATTGAATTCTGCCCAATGATACAGATGTTGCTGTTCAAGGCTTCGGCTGTTTTCAATTGCGTTTTGTATTTGGCCATGCGCGGAAACGCGGCCACGAGTTTCGCCAATTGGACATGTCGAAGCTAGAGTCCAGAAGATGCCGCGCAAACGGTCAACCGAAAAACCTCGATTGCAAGTACGCGCGCGCAATAAAGAATGAAGGGAGGGTATTCGATGAAATTCAAAGAACTTGCTGAACGAGGGGCGACGCTAGCTGCCGGATTCTCGGTCGCCGCTGTCGCCGCTATTGGATTGTCGTCAGCGGCAGTGGCCGAAGATGATCCATTGATCGTAAACATGGCGCAGGCGCCGGCGACACTCGACCCGGCTTGGGGTTGCGGTATTGTCGAAGTAGGCTTCGTGCAAAATTTCTACGTGCGGCTTACCCAATACGGTTCAAAGCAAGGACCCGACGGGACAACGGAGATCGACGTCACCAAAATTGAACCTTACCTCGCAACTTCATGGGAAATCAGCGACGACGGCCTTGTATACACCTACCAGCTTCGCGACGACGTAAAGTTTGCCAGCGGCCGGCCCGTTACTTCCGAGGACGTAAAGTATTCCTGGGAACGGGTCTTGACGATGAACGGATGCGGTGCGTTCGTTATTCTCGACGGATTCTACGACCCGCCGCTCATTGAAGCGCTGGAAACGCCGGATCCTTACACCCTGGTTGTAAAGCTGAGCCGCCCCGACCCGAATCTTTTGCAGCTTCACGGGCAGCCGTGGGCATCCATCGTCGACCGGGATATCGTCGAAGCGAATGGCGGAATCCAGGCGAATTCCCTAAACGAGTGGATGTCGGCAAATGTCACCGGGCCTGGTCCTTTCATACTAGAGGAATACTTGCCGAACGAAAGGGCTGTACTTGTTGCCAATCCAGACTTTCCAATTCCGCCGGCAAGCGACAATATCATAATTAGCTTTATCAATTCCGACCCGACTTTGCTTCTACAGGCGCGTGGCGGAGAAGCCGACATTACTCTCGGGATGACCAAGGCATCGGTTGCAAGTCTTTCGGATCACCCAGATGTGCGGATTATTGCAAACGACCATGCAATTTCCGAACAGATCGGTCTTCCCAACACCAAGTCCCCGTGGGACAACGTTAAGGTTCGCGAAGCTGTGAGCTATGCGGTTCCCTATGAAGAGATTCTCGAAAGCGCCGCATTCGGATACGGCACGCTTTTCGGCGGCCCGTTCATGCCGACGCTAGGAGAATTTACGCCGGGGCTGATCGATATTCCAACCTACGACATGGAAAAAGCGATGAGCCTGATGGCGGAATCGGGGGTTGCGACGCCGATTGGCGTCGATCTCAACATTCCGGAAGGAAATACAATTGAGGAGCAGATCGCGACTATTATCCAGGCCACTTGGCGGCCTCTGGGAATCAATGTAAACATAAACAAGCTGTCGGCGACCGACTATATCGATAGCCTCCAGGCACATACGGCGCAGACTTATATTCGCCTTGACGGTCCCGGAGTTCCGGAAGCGGGATATTTCTTGGGGTACGACATGACGTGCGGCCTGCAGTTCAACTTGACGGAAGTTTGCCTCGAAGACGCCCAGAAGCTTCTGGAAGAGGCTCGAGGAACAATAGACGACGAAAAAAGGCAGGCGCTATACGACGAGATTGCTAGAATCTGGTCAGCAAATACGCCGAAAATTCACGTCTATTCCGACAAGCATACGACGGTGCTCAACAATCGCGTAACCGACTACCACTTCAACTATGAAATGGACTTCCGCCGGTGGTCGAAAAACTAGTATAATGAAATCGCTGTCTGCGCTTTACGGCGCAGACAGCCACCGATTCGGTTTTATTCCAACAGCCAAATTAATTCAAAAGTTGCAAAACGGATTGTCGGCTATTCGACCGCCGATTTGACGAACAGGCCAAATCAATTTCGCGTCCGGTTTCGCGCTAAAGATTCGAAATTCCTTATCCTGGCCCCGACCGCGGCCATTTATTGGCCGCTATTCAAAATGAGAAATCTTTCGGCTTTCCTTGGCGGTGAAACCGGGGACCGATTGGTCATAAATCGTGCATCAATACGGCTTCCGTGATCTGAATGTCCTCCTCAAGACTACGTTTCGGCGAAATCCCCTCGGCGTGAAGATGGGCATGGAAAGCCTTTACCGCTTCTTTGCTATTCAATTCGCCCTGCACAACTGCGCGCATCAACTTTATCGTCTCGGCAGAATCTTCGCTAAACAGAATTTTCCTGCCGAACAAGGCGACGCGCGCGCCAAATTTTTCACTTTGCCGTACTAGTTCGAAGGTGTCGCGAGACGTACCCGCACCGCCGCCAAGCACGCCGACGATCAGGTGCCCCGGGTCGTATCGGCAAAGCTCCTCCATTGCCCAGGGCCCGTTGAACGGTATTTTTAAGAATTGGGGCCTGTCCTCTTGCGTAAGTCCCGCCAGACTGCGGACGATGCAATCATTAACGAATGCAGGCAGTTCTTTCTTGCCTATGCCGATATCGATCTTAGGGTTGAACACTTCCAGAAAGTATCGAAGGTCGGTTCCGGCAAGGTCGTCCAGAAAGCGATGAAAGCTCGATAGCGAATTCCAGTCGCTTTCGAGGTCGTTGGAAAACGTTGTCGAATAGAGCCCAATATCCGCAATGCGACAAACGCGGTCGATTCTGGCGGAACGAAAATCGCGGGCAGGAAATGACTTGTAGCATGAATGGCGAGGTCCCCAAACATCGGTTGCGTCGTTTAGTCGAACGGCCGGAGTTACGGTCGAATTTTCGAATAGTTTTTCGCCCGCGAGCCTTTCGGCCGCCGAAGCGGACATAAGCGTGATATCTACAAGCCCGGTAGTTGCGACGCTTCGTATGGCGGCAAGATAGTCATGGAACGACTTGCAATGGCCGGAACCGTCGTCGGCGGGTCCGAATGCCGTAATTCCCCCTCCCATGTCGCTGTCCTTCGCATCGGCAATTATGAAATCCGAAGGCGTGTATCGGCCACGGCGAATGCTTTCGAGCTTTTGGTCCAAGCTTTTTTTCATACGATTTTACCTTTTTCGTTAGTCTATTTTCGCTGGCGGACCCGTCTTCGACCGGCCGCTGCCTAAAACTTCTTCCGCGCCCCTGAACTGAATCTAGAGGAAGAGGATGAATATTGCGACAATGCGTTCCAAGCAAATTCAACCAATGTCAAATGCCGGCTCGATTCCAAGGGTCGCGCCATAAGAATCTCTTTGGCCAAGCGTTATCTTTTACGCCTTGTATCGCTCGCTGCAACGAGCATTCCGAAATTTGCCGCCAGATAATTCCGTCGCGCAATTGCCGACCGATTTGTTTGACCGCATGCCTATTCCGCCATTTGAAAAGATCCGTGAATTCCGGGCGGTTCGCCATTTCTTTGTCGGAACGGCTGACGCCGAAAGAATTCAACGGGCACGCTTGCCGCTTGTCGTAGAATTTGTCTTCGTCTTGTACATGAAATTGCCGGTCTAGATGCGCCGAATTCGCGTCTGCGAGTTCAAATCAAGCTTTCTTGACGTGGGCAAAGCGGTACGCTGAAATGAAGGCTGAAGGCTCGTCTTCCAGATATCTGAACGCCTCTTGCTTGCCTTCATCAACGTATTGTTTTCCGATGTCCAATACATTGCCGGATGCCCAAACTTTGAGCGCAGTGTTATCTTCGATTTCCCGCAAATCGTCGAAGCCGCTGTAAAATTTCGCGTTCACGACTTTCTGCACGTTGTCGCAATACTCGATAACTTCCTTGTGCTCGTATGTACCGTCAAGCAAGCCATGCGGTATGTAGTCGAAAGTTAAATCGAATTTCTCAATACCATCGCAAATCTGGTTCAAGAATTTGAATATTAGATTTTTCGGAAGATACATCGTATTGCCTTCCCAAATCATTAGAGACGATTCAGACCGGTTGAATCCGACCTCCGCGAGACGTTCAGGCAAGCTAACTTCAAGGTAGTTGCACGCGACAGAAGCTGGAACATCGATACCGTGTTGCGAAAGCACTGATCTTTTGAAGTCTAGAACGCCCGGCTGATCGACCTCGAAGAAAGAAACGCCGTCCGATTTGACAATCTGGGGGCGCATGTCAAGTCCGGATCCTATCGCTACGACCTGCTTTATTCCATCCCGAATAGATTTCGCAAGTATGGAATTGAACATGACCGTCCTGAAGCGAACCATGTCGCCGATTCCGGGGTGAATTTCTCTGAGCTGGCGGGCTTTTTCCAGAAACTCTTCGTTGACGAACCAGTGCGAATACGGATCGCTAAAGAGGGGCTGGTCAACTTCGTCCTCCTGAGACCGCAAAGCGGCAATTATCAACGCTGTCGCACCTACTTCATTGATATTCATGGCTATTTCCTAACGGCTCAAGATCCGATCAACGCTTACGATATCCAAAGCCCGAGATAGCGGCAAATCAAAATTAATTTCCGGTCGTTAACCGGCACAATTGAGCGCTTGACGCACGGGCGACTCGAAACATGTATTTTTCGGCATGCGAGACGATTCCTAGATGGCGCAATCTCGGAAACCCGCAGCCGGTCAACAAATCAATTCGCGTTGGAAAACCAGGAAAGCATTTTGAATGCACGGGTAGGAGAACGCGTGCTCGCAAACGGATCCATGTAGGTCTGCTTCATCTTCCGAAGTTCGAAAATTCGAATGAATAGCACAAATGAAATGGTGCCGGCGAAGGGACTCGAACCCCCGACCCCATCATTACGAATGACGTGCTCTACCGACTGAGCTACACCGGCTTCAGCGCCAATTACCATAGCGGGCGTTGAATGGATAGTAGGCGCTTATCTGGAATACCATTTTAATTCACTGCAAAGCGTTTATACGAATGGGATAGAGGCGCGATTTAGCGATTCAATAAATTTGTTGAATTGCAATCACATAGGGCAAGAGACTACTTGCCAAATCGTCCTCATCCCGCGTTTCGCGCGACGTATCACGAATATTCGCTGGCATTCTATATCAAATGCCACCGAATAATCGTTTCCATCAGGGACTCGGCATCGGGGCGACCCGCAACAACGCTTTTCCAACGAAGCGGGGACACCTCTTCGGCGATTGATTCGCTCATGCAAGCGACAACATGAGAGTTGTCGGAAATTGACCGCACTTCGCGTGCCAGAATTCGGCCGGTGCGCGCCGAATATACAGGAAACAGGCAGCTTTCCTCGGATGCCGCGATTTTCGCTTCAGTGTTGATTTTCAGCGGTTTCTGATCGTAAAGCACCGCTACTTCAATCGGCACGCATCTTGCCGCGAGGAATCCTGCAAGATCGAAAGCCGTCGACCTGCCGCACGCATATACCATTTTTTCGCCGCTCCAGAGCTTAGCGACTAGTTCGGCGAGGTCACGGGCAGATCCGTTTGCCGAAATGGTTCTGTAGCCTACGGCGGCGGCGGCGGCGGCGGTCTGGTCGCCAACGCAATATGCGACGGCTCCGGTAGCCGGACGGTTTTCCGCCAGAGCCTTCACGCCATTCGCGGATGAAAAAACAATTGTTTCGAAACTGGATAAATCGATATCCGATTCGAGACGAACCGTTTCAAGGAGCGGCGACAACACAACGTTAATTTCTCTGCCAACGGCCATATGCAGTTGCTCCCGCAATCGCACCGACGACTGTCGAGGCCGGGTCAAAATTATTGTTCGCCTCTTCAAAGTCAATTCGCCTCATTAGTTTGCTTTGTCAAAAGCGTGATGGTACCAGCCGAGATCGCTAGGCCTTTCCGGATTACAGATGTCCGATACATTAAGAATACTCGGACTTGAAAGCAGCTGCGACGATACAGCGGCCGCCGTAGTAGAAGATTTCGACAGCAAATCAAAGATATTGTCGTCTGTCGTAATCGGGCAGCAAGAACTGCATTCCGAATATGGCGGCGTCGTTCCAGAAATTGCGGCTAGGGCTCATGCCGAAATGCTCGACATCTCTTGCAAGCGGGCGCTTACCCAGGGAAATTCTTCGCTGGCGGATATCGATGCGATCGCCGTTACTGCCGGGCCTGGGCTCATCGGCGGACTGCTTGCAGGAGTAATGTTTGCAAAGGGGCTGGCAGCGGGTTCCGGTATTCGCCTGATGGGCATCAACCATCTGGCGGGCCACGCGCTAACGGCGCGAATGACGCATGGTCTCGAATTTCCTTATCTCTCGCTTCTCGTTTCAGGCGGACATTGCCAGTTTCTTATAGTCAAGAGCGCAATTGAATTCATTCGTCTCGGAAGCACGATCGACGACGCGCCGGGCGAGGCATTTGACAAATCGGCAAGGCTTTTGAACCTTGGACAGCCGGGAGGGCCCGCAATCGAGGCCGCTTCGCGCGAAGGCGACCCGTGTCGGTTCAGGTTTCCGAGGCCTCTTCTTGATCGGGCCGGCTGCAATATGTCTTTTTCCGGCCTCAAGACTTCATTGCTTAGAACGAGGGACCGGCTGATGGCCGAAAATGGATTAGTCGGCGAACAGGATGTAGCGGACATCTGCGCCGCTTTCCAAAAGGCGGTTTCCGATGTCTTGACCAAGAAGTCCTATCGCGCGATTGCCGAATTCCGAGACCGCATCGGCAAATTTCCAAGGCATTTCGCAGCGTCCGGCGGCGTTGCAGCCAACCTGGAAATAAGAAAATCTCTCAAGGATTGCTGTCAAGCCATGGAAATCGAATTCGTCGCGCCTCCGCTCCAATTCTGTACGGACAATGCCGCTATGATAGCCTGGGCCGGAGCAGAGGAGATCCGCGCAAACAAGCGCGCGGATTCAAAGGTGCGTGCGCGCCCGCGATGGCCTCTCGACGAAAAGAGCCCGCCTGTTGCCGGTTTCGGCAAAAAAGGCGCTAAAGCGTAGATCTTAACCAAGTTTTCGCTACGGCGTTGAAATTGCAGTTTTTGCAACGCCCCGTACGCGCCGGATTGACCCCGCACGCAGAGAAATGTTAACCACCAATGACAACATTTTGGCGTGGCGGCATTGGCAATTCGAAGGGGCAGCGCATGGCCTATTGGCTGTTGAAATCGGAACCCGGAAATTGGAGTTGGGAGGATCAAGTCGCAAAGAAAGGGGAAAGCGAAGAATGGGACGGCATCCGAAATTACCAGGCTCGCAACTACATGCGATCGATGAAAGTGGGGGATCTTGGATTCTTCTACCATTCACAGAAGGAAAAAGCGATTGTCGGCATAGTTGAAGTTACGGCTGAATCGCACCCCGACAGCACGACGGACGACCCGCGCTGGGATTGCGTCGATGTAAGGGAAGTCGGGACCATGCCTGAACCCGTCACATTGCAGGCGTGCAAAGCCGATAAGCGGCTAAAGGGCATGGTCCTGGTCAATAATACGCGTCTTTCAGTACAGCCGGTAACGGACGAGGAATGGCGCGTAATTTGCGAATTGGGCGGATATCGAGGCTAATCAAGAAGTAGAATACGACATTATCCATTGCTGCTCGCCAAATAAGATCCAACCAGGAAGGATATCATGGACATAATTTCAATAGTCGTCGCAGCGGCAGGAGCGTTTGTGTTTGGCGCGGTCTGGTATACGGTCATGAACGAAAAATGGATGGCTGCCGCCGGACTCGAGAGCGCGGATCTAGAGCCAATGAACTACGCCAAATTCGCTCTAGCGTTTGTAGCTGCCATCCTTGCCTCTGGAATGATGGAGCATCTGTTCGTGTCGAGCGGAATCGGTAGCTGGCACGCCGGACTTATCGGAGGCCTAGGAATCGGATTGTTCCTTGCGGCGCCATGGATGGTCGTGAACTACGCATTTTCAAAACGGCCTGTATCGCTCATGGTTATCGACGGAACTTACTCTGTTGGAGGATGCGCAGTAATCGGACTGATTCTCGGAATCTTTGGCTGAAGGCACAATCGCTGTTTTTTCAAGTTGGGGCTATCAAATTCGGACCAACTTAAAGCGTCCGCAGAAAACTGCCTTGAACATTTTGAGTGCTACCTGGCCAAAGCGGATCCGCAAACCGGCGATTTAATTCGCGATATTCAATCAGTTCAAAGTGCATAAATTTTGTTGCTACGGGAATATCGGACCAAAAGGTCCGTGCACTCGGCTGGCTTGCTTGCACCGGCAGACGTATACAAAAGTGCCATGCCATTCATGAAAGAAATTTCCGGGTCTAGATTCTGGATGGAACAAGCAAGCGTATCCGCCGGTATAACGATACGGTCGGCAATTCAGAATATCGTAGAAAGTTGCAAAGCAATGGCGACTAAAGATGGGTTGAAGTGCAGTCAGCTTGAAGCTGGCATCGAATCAACCAATCAATTCAACTACCTCATTGAATTTCGTTCTTGAAGTTTTCCAAGATTTGATGTTTCCCGAAGGTGCGAATAACGATTCGTGTATGCTCGTAGTTAATTAAAAGGAGTGCGTCCGACTTATGCCCGCACTGGAATTACGAGGCGTTAGCAAAAACTTTGGCGCAATCGTCGCGTTGAACGGCGTGGATATGGACATTAGCAACGGCGAAGTTGTCGGATTGATGGGCGACAACGGAGCCGGGAAATCCACGCTTATGAAAATAGTTGCGGGAAATTTTCCACCGACAAGCGGCAAGATGTTATTGGACGGCGAAGAAGTTCAGTTTTCAAAACCGATTGACGCGCGACGCAAGGGAATAGAAATTGTTTACCAAGATCTTGCACTCTGCGACAATTTGACGGCTGCGGCCAATGTATTTCTCGGGCGCGAAAAAAAGAAGAGAATTGGCTTTATCCGATATCTGGATCATTCTGCCATGATTAAGCATGCAGCCGAGCTTTTCAAGGAACTAAAATCCGAAACTCGGCCAAGAGACCTTGTTCGGCAAATGTCTGGAGGCCAACGCCAAGCTGTCGCAATTGCAAGAACTCGGCTCAGCGACCCAAAAATTGTATTAATGGACGAACCGACCGCTGCTATCTCCGTTCGCCAAGTCGCAGAAGTCCTTGAGCTTATTCGACGGCTGAAAGAATCCGACCACGGTGTCGTGCTGGTGTCGCATCGCATGCCCGATGTTTTTTCTGTCTGCGATCGCGTAGCTGTCCTTCGGCGCGGCACTAAAGTTGCGGACAAGGCGATTGCAAACACAAACCCCGAGGAAGTGACCGGCTTGATTACAGGAGCGATCGGAAGCGCATGAGCAGCGAATCCCACACGTCTCACGCGGATATCGACGAGAGCATTACTTCACATCGAGAATTGACGGGCCTCCAATCGATGATCCGAACCCAGCCATTCTGGGTATTCGTCGCGATCGTCGCGATCGGCGTCGTAATGTCCATAATTTCCGACGTGTTTTTTACTGAAAGAAACCTTTTCAACATCACTCGAAACTTCGCGTTTTTCGGCATTATGGCACTTGGTATGTCAGCGGTCATTGTAACCGCTGGAATTGATTTGTCGGTCGGGTCTCTAATGGGCCTAACCGGTATAGTCGCGGGACTAGTCATGCAAGCCGGCTTTTCCGTTGGGATTGGTTTTCTCGCGTGCATGGGCACCGCCGCTTTGGTCGGATTGATCAACGGAGTCCTAATTGCCTACCTCCGAATGGCTCCGTTTGTTGTCACATTGGGAATGCTTGCCATCGCAAGATCGATTGCCATGGTGGTTTCAAACAACAAGATGATCTATCAATTCGGTCCCGATCAGGATCTGTTCGAATGGATAGGCGGCGAAAGCGTGTTCGGTGTTCCCAACCCGGTTTGGGTAATGATTATTTTGACTGCCGTGTTTTGGGTCGCATACCGATATTCAACTTGGGGACGATGGGTTTTCGCCGTGGGCGGCAACAAGGACGCTGCGAAACTTGCCGGTATTCCGGTCGAACGAGTAATAGTATCCGTATACGTAATCTGCTCATCTTGCGCGGGACTTGCGGCGTTTCTCATGGTGGGCTGGTTTGGCTCGGTTACAAATGCGCTGGGATTGACTTACGAGCTCAATGTCATCGCCGCTACAGTTATCGGAGGCGCAAATTTGATGGGCGGCGTTGCGTATGCGCTAGGTGCTCCGATCGGGGCCGCGCTGATGGAGCTCATCCGTAACTCGCTACTGCTTGCAGGAATTGACGCATTGTGGCAGCAATTTTTTGTTGGATTGTTTCTGATTTTAGCAGTACTGCTTGAACAGATTCGCAATCGAGGAGGTTAATGTACCGTAGTTAGCACTTCTCGGGCTATCTTCATCGCAAAAATAGGAGACTACCAGATGAAATTATTCGTTGCTGCCGCGATTTCCGTGGCAATTTTTGTTCCAGGCGCGGTTTCGGCGCAGGACAAGTTGCAGTTGGCGCTTGTACCAAAAGCCATGAACAATCCATTTTTCGACTTGGCGCGTGACGGTTGTTTCAAGGCGCAAGAGGAGGATGAAAGCATTGAGTGCGTCTATATCGGGCCTGGCGAACACACGGAATTGGAGCAGATTCAAATTGTTCAGGATTTAATCAGCCAAGGCGTCGACGGAATCGCAGTCGCGCCATCGAATGCTCCCGCAATGGGCAAAGCTCTTCGGCGTGCAGTCGATGCTGGCATCGTTACGATCACATGGGATTCCGACGTGCTGCCAAAGGATTCAGATGTACGCGCAACTTACGTCGGGACCAAGAACTATGATATTGGTGTCAATTTGGCTAAAATTGCTCAATCACTGCATCCAGACGGCGGTTCGGTTTGCCTCCAAACCGGTGGTGCAGCGGCGGCAAACCACAACGAACGACTACAAGGCATTCGTGACACTCTCGGCGAACGCTCGGGTACGACTCCGCCAGGTGATATGCTGGCTGGCGAAAACGGATGGACGGAAGTTGACGGTTGCCCACTAATTACCGACGACGATGGAAACAAGGCCATCCAAGGCATGACTGATATTCTAGCCAAGGAAGCGAATCTCACGGCATTTATCTCGACAGGTGCCTTCACGCAATGGTTTGACAACGCTTACCGCCAAGCGGCCGAGCCGTACAAGGATAAGCTGGATTCAGGCGAGTTGTCCATTATTGTAGCCGACACGTTGCCTATGCAAATGGAGCAGCTTTCGGACGGTTTGTCAAAGGGACAAGTCGGCCAGCGTCCGTTTGAGATGGGTTACAAGGCCATGTTCATCATGAAGGAGCTTATTGCGGGCAACGACGTGGAAGACCCCATTTACACCGGTCTCGACGTATGCACCGCGGAAAATGCCGATAGTTGCCTAGCCAACTAAGGAAATCGGAAAGGCAAATAATGATAATGCCGGGCTTGGATTCGCCCGGCATTTTTTCTCTTTTGGTCGGCCTTTCCAGTGCCGCCAACAGCTTGCAGCGAAAGCTGAATTTTTTGTTCAAACTGCAGAAATACACCAAACGCAACAGCAAATTGCGCAATCAACATTCTTGGCGAAAAGCAGATGGCGCGTAATTTGAGAAATTGGGCAATGTTACGATAAGTTGTTGCTGAACCCAATGCTGCTGCCGTAGGGAAGAATATAGCGTTGTTCCGTGGTCCTGCAGTAGATTATTAGGACAACGTACGTCGCGCCAAGAATGAGTTTGAACTCAAAATGCGCCCGATACGGCAAGGTTTGACCTGTTTCTGCCTAGACATGGTCCTTCCAAGCGAGACTCGCTGAGCATTGCGCCGTCGACGTTCGGTACCATGGGCCGCCGGAGAACCCTAGCCTAGAGATGGACGATTCTGCTAAGCAAATATTTCGGCCGAACGAAGTGGAATCGAAAAGGATCTTTTCCGGAGAGATTCCTGGATAGCTGCATCGGAGCAACCGCCTGCCAAGGCTCGCTTTACGGCCTGCGGGGTCAGATGCGTCGCGCCGGCATCGGGCGGAAATTCGGGCCGGATACAGCGATGCGGACTACGCGGCTGTCGAAAAACTCGGGGAAATTTCGGAACAGGCATGCTAGAACGACGAGTTCGGTGCCGGAAAGTCGTGCATTTACGCTTCGAGCAGAGCCGACGGCACGAGAAACGATTCAATTGGATAAATGCGATGCTCAGTAGGGTAGTACTTATTTCCGTTGACCGCATTCGCAATCCTTGGAGGCAATTCCTTGCGGAAACGGCTAATGCATCTTTTTCATCTTCAATTTCGTGTCGTTTCTTTGAAGCGCGCATGCCGGATACGACCACAGTTTGCACAGCCCCTCCACGCCTCCCTGGAAGACAATCGCTGCATCGAAGTCTCGGCCTCGCCTAGGTTCATGCAAACGTACTTGCCTAACTCGTGCAGCGCCTGATCGGTTGTGGCGGTCTTGTTCGCAGGGTCCGGATTCAGAATGAGCCGCACTTCGGAATGGGAGCGCGGCGGAAGAAGCATGCATGGAATTATTGGACCAAACTGCCGGTTTCCAAGTCTAGCCTATACATTGACTTGAAGTCGAGTTGCTGCCCACCGGCAGATTTCGCGTGAATACTCTTTCAGAATTCAATATCGGTAATGCTCCGGCTTGAACGGACCTTGAGCCGGAACATTTATGTATTCCGCTTGCTGCGGCGACAATTCAGTTAATTTTGCGCCTAGGCGGCCTAGATGCAGGCTGGCGACCTTTTCATCCAAGTGCTTCGCAAGCACCATGACTCGATTGTCGTAGGACTCTCCGTTTTTCCAAATGTCGATCTGGGCTAGAACCTGGTTGGTAAAGCTGGCGGACATGACGAAGCTTGGGTGCCCCGTGGCATTTCCCAAGTTAAGCAATCGGCCTTCCGAAAGCAGAATGACCCTTTTCCCAGATGGCATTTCGATCACGTCGACCTGGTCCTTGATATTTGTCCATTTGTGGTTGCGCAGGGCATCGACCTGGATTTCGTTGTCGAAATGGCCGATGTTTCCGATTATCGCCATATCCTTGAAATCGCGAATGTGTTCTATGCGGATGACATCTCTGTTGCCGGTGGCAGTAATTACGATGTCCGCAGTAGATGCGACATCTTCGAGCCGCACGACTTCGAAACCGTCCATCGCTGCCTGGAGCGCGCAGATCGGATCGATTTCCGTGACCAGTACTCTCGCTCCGGCTCCGCGAAGAGACGCCGCGCAACCCTTCCCCACATCTCCGTATCCGCACAGTACCGCTACTTTTCCGGCGATCATGGTATCCGTAGCTCGCCTGATGCCGTCGACGAGGCTCTCCCTACAGCCGTACTTGTTGTCGAATTTGGATTTCGTAACGCTATCGTTGACGTTGATCGCCGGGAACGGAAGCTTGCCCCGCTCCATGAGCCTATAGAGACGATTGACACCCGTCGTCGTTTCTTCGGTAACGCCCCTTATGTTGTCGCGCTGCTTGCCGAACCATCCCGGAGATGCGGCCAACCTGCAATTTATTTGCGCGAACAAGCATTCTTCCTCTTCCGAATTCGGGTTGGAAATGCAGTCTCTATCGTCTTCATCGGCTTGGGCTCCGAGAAGAATATAAAGCGTCGCATCTCCGCCATCGTCGAGAATCGTATTGGCGAATCCGCCGTCGAATTGAAATATCCTGTCGATGTAGTCCCAGTATTCTCCGAGTGTTTCCCCTTTGAAGGCAAAAACGGGAACTCCGCTTTGCGCAATCGCCGCGGCGGCGTGATCCTGGGTCGAAAAAATATTGCAGGACGCCCACCTAATGGATGCCCCAAGCTTGGCAAGCGTCTCAATGAGGACCGCCGTCTGTATGGTCATGTGCAATGATCCGGCGATTCGAGCGCCGGCCAGCGGCTTGCTCTCGGAATATTCTTCGCGCAAGGCCATCAGCCCGGGCATTTCCGTTTCGGCGATTTCAATCTCCTTGCGTCCGAAGTCTGCAAGCGAGATATCCTTGACCACGAATTGGCTAACCATAATTCACCTCGGATTATTGAACCGCAGGGCGTTATCACCGACTATCGTACTCGACAATAGCCTTTGGTTCCGGTAGCATTCAATTTCGCGTCTTCGGTCCTAAAATTTACATGAAACATAAGTACGCTTGGCAGCGAATGCTATCCGGTCGTCGGCTGGATTTGCTTGATCCTTCGCCATTCGACATTGAAATCGAAGACATTGCGCACGGGCTTGCCTTTGTCGCGAGATGGAACGGCCAAACCGAAGGAGACTATCCCTATAGCGTTGCCGAGCATTCCTTGCTGGTCGAAGAAATCTTCGTTCGATTGCGACCTAAATCCGAATCGAAATGGCGTCTGGCGGCGTTGCTGCATGACGCTCCGGAGTTTGTCATCGGAGACATGATTTCGCCGGTCAAGGAAGCAATCGGAACCGGGTACGAATCTCTTGAAAACCGTTTGTCGGCTGCCGTGCGCCTTCGCTTTGGGCTGCCGATCGAACTGCCTCCCGCCATAGAGAAATCGATAAAGAAAGCCGACAAGCTATCGGCTTGGCTCGAAGCAACTCAGATCGCAGGGTTTTCGCCCTCGGACGCCAATAGGCATATAGGGTATTTCCGCGAAACCAGGTGCAAGGGATTGAAAGTATTGGTTCGTCGTCCGACGGACGTACGATCCGATTTCAAAAATAGGACGGCCGAACTGCTTCAACTAATGGACCGTTGCGCGACGGCGCCGAAAAGGGAATGGCGAAGCAAAAATCCTAGTATTCACGGCCGATTGAACCCGTCAGGTGGCGTAGTCGATAAAGCACGAAGCGCGCTTCGCTAATTCGTCCGGGGAGTCGTTTCTTCTAAAAAATTCGACAAAGCCGTGTTCCGGTAAAACGAGATACGTAAATGTCGTGTGGTCGACGAGATAGAATTCGTCATCGTTTTGGTGCCTTTTGAAAAACACTTTATATGCGTCGGCGGCTTTTTTGACTTGTTCAAGCGAGCCGGTCAGCCCGATCATTTTCGGATGCATGTTCGCCGCGAAATCGCTTACAACTTCGGGCGTATCGCGTTCCGGGTCGACCGTTACGAACACTGGCGCAACATCGTAGCCCTTCGAATCCAGCGCAACGGCGGCCTCGGCGTTTCTAAGCACGTCCAGCGGGCAGATGTCGGGACAAAATGTATATCCGAAATATAGTAATGACGGTTTGTTGAGAACTTCGCGGTCGCTAACGGAATTGCCATTTCCATCGACAAGCGTGAAAGGGCCACCGATCGAACCTTCTCCGGCCACGACTTTTGAAGCGCGGCACTCGGCAAAAGCGTCGCTAGCTCCTCCAAAGAACGCAAAATACGCCGATCCCGCAAGGATTGCGACCACCGCCGCGACCGACGCGACTGCATAGCGCTTGGTCATGCAAATCTCCCGAAACGACCCTTGGATGCGTCCGAGCTCCGCCCGCGGCAAGGATTTAACTTGCCGTATTGCATTGCGGAGCAATCTATAATTGGCAACTCCAGGGCAGTTTTGCAAATAGATGGGCCGGCAGTGCATTGAGCCGTTTTATAGAAATAATGCATTCGGCGATCGAAAGGCCTACAGAGCGTCTGAAGTCTGTTCAACGGGCTAAGCTAGCCGGACTTGGCTAGAGGCGTGGAGCAAAATTCTTCGTTCGGGAAACGGATAGAGCAATGAAGTTGATTTGCCCAAGTCTCGAGAATATTCCTTACGATGTTCGAAGCGCAGGATGCCTTATGAATTGAATTGCGCTCGGAAATCGGCATAAGGCAACAGGCGACTGAATTCGCAATGGCTGCGCAATATCGCCAGAAGTATTCCAATTGAGCAAAGACTCGAACATCGACTCAAGGATTGTTTTCGAGCTGCATGGACCGGAAGAAACGGCGGAGCTCGCTCGCAAGCTATCCGAATTGGTAGGGACCGGAGACGTTCTTTTTCTGACTGGTCCGATCGGGGCCGGAAAAACTCAGTTCGCTCGTTCTTTGATACAGGCCAAGCTTCAAAAAGCGGGGCTATTCGAAGAAGTACCGTCGCCGACCTATACCCTGGTGCAAACCTACAGAGCCGGCACGCTCGAAATTTGCCATGCCGACCTCTATCGGATTGAATACAAGCACGAAATCGCGGAACTGGGCCTCGACGAAGCATTCGAACGCACCTTGTGCCTCATTGAATGGCCGGAAAAGCTTCCAGTCGAATTGCGCCAATTCACTTGGAAGCTGGAATTTTCGCTGGCGGAGGAAACTGAAAACCTGCGAATTGCCAACGTTTATGTCGCCGATCCGGCGAACTTGCGTAATTTGGCGGAACTGGAGAGCGGAAGGTGAGCAATCGAAACGCCGCGATTGAAATGTTTTTGAACGAAAACGGATGTCGAGGCGCAATGCGGATAGCATTGTCGGGCGATGCTTCGACCAGGCGATACGAACGAATCGTCCTAAATGAAGGTGATCGGACCTTGATTTTGATGGATGCCCCTGTTGATACATGCGGTCCTCTGGACGCATTCGTTAAAGTCGCAACCTATTTCGAAAGCATTCGACTGTCCTCTCCAAGGATTTACGGAATTGACCGAGAGAATGGTTTGATGCTCCTTGAAGATTTCGGCGACGATTTGGTGGCGAGGGTTGCCGAACGCAATCGGGACGCCGAGGCGGAAATCTACGAAGCCGCCGTCGATCTACTGGCTGAAATGCAAGGCCATCCGCCGAACGACAGTTTTCCTCCGTTTTCTCCCGAAGCGCAGGCGGAATTGTCGGCGGTTTCTGTAGATTGGTACCGAAGGCACGCCGTCGGCGTCGAAAACATGGAATCCAGCCGTGCTCGGCTCAAGGAAGCCATCGGGAACGGCGCCGCGTCCATAATGGGAAAAACCGTTTTTGTGCATCGGGACTACCATGCGGAAAACCTTGTCTGGCTACCGGCGCGCGAAGGGATACAGCGGCTGGGACTCCTGGATTTCCAGGACGGTTCCATCTGGCATCCCGCCTATGACCTCGTTTCTCTGCTGGAAGACGCGAGGCGCGATCTTGGACCGGGAATCCGTTCCCGCGCGATTCGGAGGTATTGCGAAGCGACCGGAGTCGGCGAGGCCGACATCGAAAAGCAGCTCGCGATCTGCGGAGCGCAGCGAAACCTCCGCATCGTCGGGTATTTCGCGCGCTTGTCCATTCGCGACGGAAAGTCGTGGTTTCTAGACCTATTGCCTAGGGTTTGGCAGCATTTGGAACTAGACTTGTCCCATCCGGCAAACGCCGACCTCAAAGCCCTTGTCAGCCGAGTCCTCCCGCCACCGGATGCGGGAATTCTCGAAACCCTGCGCCGAGCAACCCCATAGCAATTTGCCGACTCGAAATGATTCGCTTTCCTGCCTAAAAAATTTTCTCAAATGATCAACAACCAATTCTTGGCATAGTTGCAAAGATGGACAGGCCTAGCTCTGCGATGGTTTACGCTGCAGGTTTCGGCACGCGAATGGGAAGGCTCGTGGCGCGCAAACCCAAGCCGCTTCTGGAAGTCGCGGGCAAGCCGCTACTTGAGCATGCTCTTGAAGTTGTGGAAGCGGCAAATTTCGAGACGGTAGTCGTTAATGCGCACTATAAGGCCGACTCAATCGTTCGCTTTCTTGAGGACCGTCCCAATGTGCAGGTCTTGATCGAAGCTCCGGAAATACTTGAAACCGGCGGGGGTTTGGCCAACGCTCTGCCAATTCTCGGTCCTAACCCCGTTTTTACGCTAAACTCCGATGCCGTTTGGAGGGGTCCCAGCCCGTTTGAATGCCTGAATCGGGACTGGAAGCCCGAGAAAATGGATGCGCTTCTGCTCGTGGTTTCGCTTGCCGATTCCCACGGCCATCAAGGCTCGGGCGATTTCTCGATGAGTTCGGACGGGCAGCTTCGACGGAGCGTCGCGGCTCGAGGACTTGTATATACCGGAGCGCAAATCATTAATACCGACTTGCTTGCCGAATTTGGATCGGGCGCATATTCGATTGTGAAGGTTTGGGAGAGCGTAGCGGCGAAACAAAGGTTGTTCGGCGCCGTTTACGACGGCCTTTGGGCCGACGCGGGCACTCCTCACGGTCTTGAACGCGCTAACAGCATGCTGGCGGCTTGCTAACGGCGGCCGTTGACTGAATCGCTTGAAACCAATTGGTCGCGCATACTGCGCGGCCTCGCCGAAATTTAGTTTGGAAGTAGACCGCATTGTTCTGTAGGATAGCATAGCAATCGCAAGTATCGAAGTTTTCCCAAATTTAGCATAACTCGCAAATCGGCAGTCAAACCACCTCGACTGAATCTATACTGTGCATTGAACCGCAGGCGAGTTGCCGAATGGCATTTGGGACGGCTGTTCGCGCGGTCAATCGCAACGTGTACCGGAATCGGATGCTCTCTACTCACATCTACGCGAAGGCTCAGTGAAAATGTTGTTTAAACCGACCGAAGAACCGCGAGTTTACGCATTGCCGCCGGGATGCTCTTTCCCGAAAGAATTCGTCGCCGGCTTGAAATCACGTCTTTGCGGCCGGCCCCCCGAATCGATGGCATTAACCGAAGTCATCGTCAACACGGCCCACAACGAACAAGCCATTCGGGAAGAATTCATTGCCGGCCACGCGAGCTTTCTGCCTAGGTTAGTTCAATTGACGGAACTGCGGTCAAGCAGCAGGTTTCCGGATGTTCCAGCCGCCGTGTCGCCGCTGCGCCGACGGCTGGAATTGTTTCAAGCGGTCGCGAAGCTTATTGAAGCCGATTGCAGGTTCGGTTCGCGTTTTTCGGCGTTCGACCTCGCCGACACTCTCGCCGAACTCATGGATGAAATGCACGGCGAAGGCGTGGCTCCGTCTGCCCTCGAAAACTTGGACATATCCGCTCAATCGGAACATTGGGAGGCAAGCCTTAGGTTTCTCAAGATAATTGAGCGGCACTGGGGCCCCGACGCGGTTCCCGATTTCGAGTCCCGCCAGCGCATGATCGCCGAAAAAATGGTATCGGACTGGCAAGAAAATCCTCCGGAGCACCCCGTCATAATTGCAGGATCCACGGGTTCGCGCGGCGCCACCCAATTGCTGATGAATGCCATAGCGCGCCTTCCTCAAGGCGCAATAGTTCTGCCTTGTTTCGATTTTCATCTTTCCGACGAAGTCTGGACCGGAATGTCGGATCCGTCGGACTCCGAAGCCCATCCGCAGTACAGATTCCGGCAGCTTATGGACCGCTTGGACATCAAACCGAATGCGATCCTTCCCTGGCGAGAAGGCCTGGTCGTCAATGAACCGCGAAACATGCTCGTGTCGCTCGCTCTCCGACCGGCGCCCGTTACGGACCAATGGCTTGTCGAGGGCCCAAGACTTCCGGAACTTCAAATTGCGACCCGAGAACTGACGCTGCTTGAATCGCCCACGCCACGACTTGAATCAGTCGCGATAGCGCTAAAGCTTAGAGAATGCGCGCATGCCGAGCGAACGGCGGCACTAGTAACGCCCGACCGCAATCTCGCTCGCCAAGTCAAAGCCGCCCTTGGGCGCTGGGGCATCGTCCCGCAGGATTCCGCGGGCCAACCGATATCCGAATCATCTCGCGGCTTATTCATTCGCCAGGCCGCAAGGATCCTAGGCGACCGCGTCGCATCCAACAACCTGATTACTCTCCTAAAGAATCATTGCGCCAATTCTGCGGGCGACCGTGCGCTGCACTGCCAGTGGACCGAAAACTTCGAACTGCATTTGCGCAGAGAAGGAATTTTTGCTGTCGATCCCAATTCCGCTCCTCTTTGGGCGCTGGCTCAGGAAGACGAGGAGGGTCTAGAAGACTGGTGCGAATGGGTTGCCGCCATTGCGGAATCGGCGGAATCCGCCGGAGGCGGAGAACTCGGAGAACTCCGCGAACGGCACCGCAGGCTGGCGGAACTGGTTGCGGCCGGACCTCTGCGGGAGGGAACCGGGATCCTATGGGAGGGCGACGAGGGCGAAATAATTCGGGGCGCATATGCGGAACTCGAAGACGCTTCGGATTCGGGCTGCTACCTTGAATTGGAAGAGTACGTACGACTGCTGGATTCGGTGCTCGCAAAAGTCAATGTCTGGTCCAATAGCTGCACGCATCCCGGCATTATGATCTGGGGAACCCTGGAAGCGAGAATGCGGCGTCCGGATCTTTTGATCGCCGGACGCTTGAATGAGGGCTCTTGGCCCATGCAAATGTCAAGCGACCCTTGGCTTAACCGGCAGATGCGGAAGCAGGCGGGATTGCTCATCCCGGAACGAAAAATCGGTTTGTCCGCACACGACTTCCAGCAGGTCCTGTGCGGGCCCGAGGTCGTGTTGACGCGCGCTTTGCGAGACGAAAATTCACCGACGGTTCCATCCCGCTGGCTAAGCCGCCTGATCCAATTGCTTTCGGGGATATCCGTTGAAGGAGATGTTTCGATAAAGGCCATGCGAGCTCGGGGCGATTCCTTGCTCGCGTCGGCTCGAGCCCTCGAACTACCGCAACTGAAAACCGATCCCGCTCCGCGCCCCTCGCCTATTCCGCCCGTCGAATCGAGGCCGAACATGATTTCCGTTACGGCCGTGGAAACGCTAATCCTTGATCCCTACGCAATCTACGCGAGGCAGATCCTAAAACTCGGGCAATTGAATTCGCTTGCGCCGTTACCTGACAACATGGTTCGGGGAATGCTTCAGCATAAAGTATTTGAAAGGCTTCTGGGGGAGGGCGAACCCGATCTTGAGGACAACGAATTCGGCAGATTGATTTCGATCGCAGCCGAGGAATTTGGCGTCGGAGCGCCATCTAAGTGGGTTGAACGATCATGGTTCTTCCGCCTGGCCAGCATAGCTCAGGAATTTCTGGATCAGGAGCGCGAGCGTCGTAAAATTGCGAAGCCATGCGCGCAGGAAACCAAACTAAGGCATGAATTTGCGGAGCTGCAATTCACATTGACGGGAAAGGCGGACCGGGTCGACATCGACGGTGATGGCCACATGGTGCTCTACGACTACAAGTCCGGCGCGATTCCCCGGGAAAGAGATATATTGAATCATGCAAAGCAAATTCCTCTCCTCTCCAAGCTGCTGGAAATCGAAGGCTTGCCGGATCGAAACCCGGCGCCCGTCAAGAAAGCCGGTTATATCGAAGTCGGATCCAAAACCAGGGAACACATCGTTGACCGGGGAGGTGCGGAACTGGCCGGCGAAAAGGACTTTTTTACGGACACATGGGAAAAATTCCAGCTTCTGGTTGCAAATTACCGCGATCCAGACACCGGATACACTTCGCACCTTGGCCGGGTGAAATACGCCGACTATGACCATCTCGCGCGATTCGGAGAATGGGACGAAACGTCAAAGCCCGACCAAATGCAGCGGGTGGGCTAGACGTATGATTCAATTCGACGACGCGACGCGACCGCAAATCGAGGCCGCGAACCCGGGCGTCTCCTCCTGGGTGTCGGCGAACGCCGGCTCCGGAAAAACGAAGGTCTTGACGGACAGAGTCGCGCGCCTGCTTTTGGCCGGAACGCCGCCAAGCAATATCCTGTGCCTTACGTTTACGAAGGCCGCCGCGGCAAATATGCAAGTGCGGCTTTTCGAAAATCTGGGAACATGGTCGCTGCTTCCGGAAAGCGAGCTTCGGAACGTACTTTTAAGACTTGGAGAATCCGAGGAAACGCTCACGGCGGAAAAATTTCGACTTGCGAGAACTCTATTCGCCCAGGCTCTTGAAACTCCCGGCGGGTTGAAAATCCAAACGATCCACGCATTCTCTTCGGCGCTTCTTCGAATGTTCCCGCGCGAAGCGGGTGTTTCGCCTCATTTCAAGGAAATCGACGAACGCGGAGCCAAACGCCTGCAGAATACGGTTCTTGAGTTGGTAGCCACGGAACAAGGCGAGATTTTCGACGATTTCGCGAAACTTGCCAACGGCCGCGTGCTCGAAGTGGTCAATGAAATACTCGAGCACAGGAAGTCGTTTGAAGAGATCGATTCCGAGGCGACGATCTGGGCGGCCTTTGATTTTCCCAAAAACTTTGACGTCCGCGACTTAGCTCGCGAATTGTTCGCGATGCCCGATCGTGAAATGCTGTCGTCTCTTCGACACGCGGTCGCGAACACGCCTTCGAGCACAAACAACAGGGTTCTTGATTTCATAGACAATGCCGACCTCGAATCTCCGGATATAAAGGACATTCATCTCGCAGAACGCACTTTCCTAACGCAGAAGGGCGAAGTCAGAAAAACAATTGTAACAAGGCCGGCTTACAATAAGCTGAGAGATATCGACCAAACGCGGCTAGATGCATGGGCTTGCAAACTGGCTGAGATCCGCGAAAGGCGGTTAAAGGCAGAATGCGCCCAAAGCTCGATAATATTGCTGCGGTTCGCCAAAGCATTCCTAACCGCCTACGAATCCGTCAAGCAAAGGGAATCCAGCCTAGATTTCGACGACCTGATCCTGAAAGCACTCGCCGTATTGACTAGAACGGAGTCTTGCGACTGGGTCATGTACAAGCTCGACGGGCGGATCGACCATATTCTTGTCGACGAATCCCAGGACGTTAATCCAGCTCAATGGGACATCGTCGCCCGTCTGGCGGAGGAATTCACGTCAGGTTTCGGGGCTCGCGAGCCGCTGGCGCGAACAGTTTTTGCCGTTAGCGACGAAAAGCAATCCATTTTCGGCTTCCAGGGAGCCAGGCCCGAAAAATTTGCGCAGATGCACGAGCATTTCAAAATCGCGCACGACGATGCGGAAAAGTCGTTCCAGAGAAAGGAACTCCTGTATTCCTTTCGGTCGGCATCGTCCATTCTTGATCTAGTCGACCGTGTTTTCGCGACATTGGACATATCCGAGTCCGCTACAAACATCGCCCACCGACCTTTCAAACCGGACATGCCGGGACGCGTCGATCTTTGGCCATTCATAGAAGCGGCGGAAAAACCGGTAGAGAATGTCTGGCACTCGCCGGAAAACAGGGCAGCCCCCGAAAGCATTGACGCGAAACTGGCCAAGGCCGTTGCAAAATTCGTTTCGGAATCTATCCGAACCAAATCTCCTCTGCCATGCGACAGCGGAGCCAGACCGGTTCGGCCTCGGGATTTCCTGATACTGGTTCAATCTCGCACCGGGATTTTCCATGCGATCATTCGCGAACTAAAGAAAAATGGGCTTCCAATTGCGGGAACCGACAGGCTCAAGATCGCGGAAGAACTGGCTGTCAAGGACCTTACGGGCATCCTGGCTTTTCTCGCAACGCCCGCGGACGATTTTTCCCTGGCCTGCGTACTTAGATCGCCTCTGTGCGGACTCACGGAAAGCCAGCTGTTTTCTCTAGCGCATTCACGAGGAAAAAAATCTCTTTGGGCAGCGCTTGCTGAACAACGGGAAATTCACCGCGAAGTCGTCGAGTTGCTTGAGGACCTGCTTTCCCAGGCCCAAACCGCCAAGCCGTACGAGTTGCTCGAAGCCGTGCTTACGGCTCACGAGGGACGGGAAAAAATCATTTCGCGTATGGGCGCCGAAGTCGAAGAAGCGATTGATGCATTTCTCTTGCAGTCTCTCAGATATGAAATATCCGAGCCGCCGTCGCTTACCGGCTTTCTCGAATGGCTGGCCGCCGACGAGATGGATGTCAAAAGGGAGCTTGACCAGTCCGGCGACGAAATAAGAGTCATGACGGTCCATGGCGCCAAGGGTCTGGAATCGCCAATAGTTATTTTGCCTCAGACGGAATTTAGGCGAATATCCATAAGCAACAGGATTTTGGTCGCTCCAAATGACATTCCTGTCTGGAAGCCGGCTACCAACGAAATGCCGGAATTATTGCTGCGTTTGCGCGAAGTCTACATCGAGCGCGAACGCCAGGAACGGCGCAGGCTGCTCTACGTGGCGATGACCAGAGCGGAAAACTGGCTGGTCGCGTGCGGAGCAGGAACAAAGAACGACGAGTGCTGGTATGAATTGGTTCGCGGCGGCATTTCTGAAGCCGATTCATCGACGCACCGTTTCAACCAACTGGACACTTTTTTCGGGGGCATTGCGCAAGGCCGGAGGCTAAGCAATGGTACATGGCCTACGCTCGACGCGCCTTCCGCGGCGGATACCCAAAAAGAAAGTGAAATCGCCTTACCCGAATGGACTCGCCGCCCGGCAAGCGTTCCCAGGATGCCTGAGCGTCCGCTGCCGCCTTCCGGACTTGGCGGAGAGAAATCAATGGTTTTCGACCTGCCTCCGGCCGATGCGGTTGGGAGCAATGAAGGCGCGCTAAAGAGAGGCAGCTTTATTCATTTGCTGTTGGAGCATCTTCCGGAAGCCAGGAAAGACAAGCGTCGAGAAGTTGCGAACAATCTCAGACTGCGCATCGAAGAAGAACTGTCCGATGACGAATTCGAGGAATGCTTGGAATCATGCAGTCTCATGCTCGGCGATCCTGAACTGCAATTCCTGTTTTCCGGCAATGCGCTTGCGGAAGTAGCAATAACCGCAAGACCGCCAAGCCTGGGACATCAGCCGATCTACGGGTTTATCGATCTGCTCGTCGTAGAGCCGGAACGCGTGCTTGCAGTCGATTTCAAAACGAACGCTGTCGTACCGAAAAGGGCGGAAGAAGTTCCGGAAGCAATTTTGAGGCAGATGGGCGCCTATCTAGAATCGCTCGAATTGATTTACCCCGGAAGGCGCGCTGAAACCGCAATTCTTTGGACCAAGAACTCGCAATTGATGCCCCTCGGCCGCGATTCAGTTGTCTCCGCGCTCGAACGCGCCGCGGACGAAATTGCGGCACGCGGATAGCTTCGATCGCCGATTCGAAAAGATAGCCGGAGTCCGATGCCTGAATCGCGCCGAAATATAGGCCGCCTTCATCAAACGTGTAGATTCGCGGGCTTGACCCGGTACGAATCGAAATCCCGCCGCGCCCCTTTCACAATCTGAGACTTTTTCAAGAACGGCATATCGAAAATTTAATGCTCATTCCCCGAGTTCAAAATTCAGAAGAGAACAGGATTTCCAAAATTCTTGACGCGGTCGACCCTATAAAGCCCAGCGCAGTCGATGAATTGAAGTTAGCCCGCCGCCGCATAAGCATGGAGGGAGCCCCGAGCGCGGCGATGCGCGGCATCGCTCTCCTATTCGCTTGACGAGATGCGGAGAGATGCGTAGGTGTGCGCGGTACGCAATTTCGGGATATGTCGGTATGGGAATTCTAAATGTTACCGATGAAACATTTGATGCGGACGTAAAGGAATCGAGCATTCCAACCGTAGTCGATTTCTGGGCGGAATGGTGCGGCCCATGCCGGCAAATCGGTCCGTCGCTCGAGGAAATCGCAAATGAAATGACCGGTCTAGTCAATATTGCGAAAATCAATGTCGACGAGAATCCTAATACGCCGGCAGAGCTCGGAGTTCGGGGAATTCCGGCGCTCTTTATTTTCAAGGGCGGCGAACCGATCGCCAGCAAAGTCGGAGCCGCGCCCAAAGCGGTCCTAAAAAAATGGATCCAAGATTCCATCTAGCTTCCGCATGCCATTCGATTCGACGAAGAAAAAATCCGAAGCGCGGCGCATGTCCATGAACTAACCGTTCGTCGCGTCGAAACGGAACTCGCTGCTTGCTTTCAATGCGACAAGAACAATCTAAGGATCGCAATCCGAATTCAAGCGTTCGCAATTTCAATGCTGAAGCCCAGCGCCTGCTCCGCCATTCGATAAAAGCGCACGGCAAGAAAAATCTGCAGCGATTCGCCGCGAAAACTCGATCGAAATCGCTGGGCCAGCCTATACCAAACAGCATTCGCAGCGCATCGGTTGGACGCGGATTCGATATTTGTCCCCGTGTGCTACTACCCGGGAAGTGGAAAGTGCTGTCACGCGGAATCGAGCAAAGAACGCGCGCGATCGATGCGTTTCTCGACGATCTGCACGGAATGGGAAATGTCGTAAGGCGCGGAATCTTGAACGAGAGGATCGCGTACGAATGCATCTATTCTCCGACGCTCGGCGGCGTTTCTCCTCCCGGCGGCGGCTATTCCGTTTTGGCTTCGGTCGATTTGGCGGTAGGAGGAAACGGAATGTTTTATTGCGTCGAAAAGGGGAATCCTTCCGCACAAGACATTGCCAACTTGCGCGCCAACCGCATTGCTATGCGGACGACGTTTCCGGAAATATTCGCTGAAACGCGTATTGCATCGACCGAAGCATTTTGGATAAATTATCGAAGTGCGCTACTTCGAGCGGCGAACAGCGATCACATGTCATCTTGTATCGCTGTCGCGGCCGACTTTCCGTCCATTGAAATTGATTTCATTGCCGACCGAATTGCGGCAACACCTGCGATTTGGAGCGACTTTAGAATCTCACGAGGCAAAATCGCGCTAAAGACGACTGATGGTCTTAAACCCGTCAAGGTCATTTGCCATTTCGGCGATTCCGTACCGGATCCGCTCTTTTCGGGCGATCCGAATCTTGCGGGAACGGCTGGAATACTTTCAGTCTTTCGAGCCGCCGGAGTCATAATCGCCAATGCCCCTGATGCCGGAGTAGCCGAAAATAACAAAATCCACGCAAAATTGCCGGACCTGATCAAATTTTATCTTGGAGAGGAGCCGGTGCTGGAAAACTGGCCTTGCTGGCAAGGCGACAACGAACGCGAACGGAATTGGATGCTCGACAATCTAGATCGCTTGGAAATCCTCAAAGCATCTGGATTCGGAGGAAGGGCGGCATTCGAAGGAATTGAAACCGGGAATGAAGAAATCGGCGAGATCCGGGATATCGTAAGGGCATCGCCCGACGACTTTATCGCAAGGCTTCCCGTGGCGGAAACATCGCTGGCCGATTTCAAGGGATATGCCAATCCTAAAGGCTTCGAGCGATTAACTTTATTCGCGATGCGATCAGATGACGGATTTGCCGCAGTCGAAGGCGGTGTCTCGGAAACTGCGGCTTATCGGGGTCAAGCAGAATTTACCGGAACTTCCCGATTCAGGGACGTGTGGATACTAAAGGGAGACGACGGTGCTGTCTCGGCATGCTAGCGGCATCTTCTGGCTTGCGCGATACTTGGAACGAGCGGAATTCACTGCCAAGCTTGCCCGCGCAACGTTATCCGCTGCGCCGCCTGGCTCCAATGAATTGAAAAAATTCCTAGCCTCGGCTCTTCTCGCTATCGGAGAACATGAAAATTTCAGGAGAAATCATGCGTCTAGCCCCGGAACTTGTGAATTGGAGTTTCTCGTGGGCAGCGGCAGCAATCCCTCAAGTATATTTGCCTGCGCCGAGCAAGCTCGAAGTATCGTTGAACTGAATTGCCCTGCTCTGCCACCGGAATTGGAAGCCGCCGTCCATGAACTATTGCGAACAGCCAAAGAAATGGAAAAAAAATCGTCCCTTAAGGAACCGGTTGAATTTGAATTGCTCGCCATTTGCAGCCGTTCCGCGGAAGCCCACGGAATAGCGCATGGACGTTTGCTACGCGGCGGTGCCTATGAATACTGGCAAACAGGTCGAATGATTGAGCGCGTAAGCGGTATTGCCCGGATGGTTGACCTTGGCTTAAACCTAGCCAGATACATGCAAAGTGAGAATTCATGTGCTGGCGACTCGTTCCTGTTGGACTATTTTGGAAATTTTGCAAATTCCGGCGACTTGCTTAAAGAGTGCGGCGGAAGAGTAAGCGAATTCGCAATACTGAATTTTTTCATCTTAAGTCCTAAACCTCCAACATCACTCGCATTCGCTGTCCTTGAAATCGAACGCTGTCTCAAATGTCTCAGCAAATCTACTGCAAATGCTGCAAAAAGCGCTAGCATGGCAAATCGATTAGCCGGCTCCCTTCGAACACCGAAACCTGAATTAGTGCTTAAGGACGACTTTTCCCAATTCGCGCGCAACACAATTCAAGCCGGCGCTCGACTCGCAAACCAAATTGAATTCGATTTTAATTTCAAAGCGTGAAAATGATTCTGAACATTAGGCACGAAACTGCGTACGAATTTTCCGAACCGATGCCTTACGGCTTGTTCGAACTAAGAAAGACTCCATCCGTCAATTCAGTCCAAGTTTCGCACGATTGGTCGATTGATATTTCCGGAGGCGAAATCGAGGCGCAATTCAATGACTGTCATCGAAATGCGGTCAATCTGGTCAGCGTCGACAAGAACGGTCGATCGCTAAGAATCATCGCCTCAGGCACCGTCGACGCTCGCGATTCAGCTGGTATCATCGGACCGGACAACGGCGGCCCGCCGCCGGCCTATTACCTAAGAGGCACTCGGTTGACCCTACCAGGCGACGGAATACAAGGAATAGTTTCCAAGTTAGGCAACGCTTCGACATCCAGCATTTCGGCTATGCATGACCTGACCAATACAGTACGAGAGGCCATCGCATACGAGATCGGATGGACGGACACGGGAACTACGGCCGAAGAGGCTCTCGAATCTGGTTCCGGCGTATGCCAGGACCATGCGCACGTTTTTTTGGCGGCTGCCAGAAAACTCGGAATTCCGGCTCGGTACGCAAGCGGATATCTCTTTGTTCAAGAACAACCGGAGCAAGAGGCAAGCCATGCCTGGGCTGAAGCATTTCTGGACGGGATCGGATGGACGGGATTTGACGTCGCTAACGGTATTTCTCCCGATGACCGTTATGTCAGGCTCTCTGTAGGCCTGGATTTTAGCGATGCCGCGCCGGTTAGGGGCATAGGACTGGGAATCCGCAACAGCAGTATCTCTGAAAGGCTTTGGGTGGAAAAAATAGGTGCATGAAACCCGGGGGGATTCAATCTTGCTTAATTCCCGACATTTGGCGGACGCCCAATTTCCGCACGAGAAGCTTCGCCATTGTGAGAACCCTAGCCCGGCACCGTACGCGGATATTGCGTGCTATTGAATTCGGGGCACGAACAAATCCCGTTTCGTTCTGGCCTGTAGAATAGAATTTATGAATTTTCGCTTGTTGCAGCTATCCAACATAATGTTGGATTGCCTATCCAATGTATTGGCCGAGGAAATTCACTACTGGATGTAGACTTTCTTCCAATGCCAATCCACCGGACACGAATGTCGATAGTTTCGTCGGGAATGCCCGTCCCGAATGTTTGCGGTGTTGGCGCGGGAATCCCGTTGTCGGAATCCGGATAACGACGCGGCGTGCTTAAACTCATTCGCACTTCGGAGCCGATGCACTGGTAGGAATGCGCAATTCCCATTATTGTCGAAAAAACGAGAAAAATTTTTCAGAAGGCACTTACGGCATGACTTACTGCGTCGGTCTCACTCTGGACGAAGGACTCGTTTACATTGCCGACACGAGAACAAATGCCGGCGTCGACGATATATCGACTTTCAGAAAATTGCATGCCGTTGACACGCCGGGCGAACGGTCGATGACATTGCTGTCGTCCGGGAATTTGGCGACCACGCAAATGGTAATCAACATATTGAAAGACAGAATGAAATCGTGCTCGAATCGCGACGCCCACCTGATGAACGCGTCCTCCATGTTCGAGGCTGCGAAAATCGTCGGGACCACTTTGCGGAATGTCATTAACACGTTTTCCGAAAACGAACGAAGCACCGAAAAAAAATTTGACGGCACGATGATATTGGGCGGGCAAATCATTGGCGACGAACCACGACTTTTCCTCATTTATCCGGAAGGAAATTTTATCGAGGCGAGCATCGATACGCCTTACTTCCAAATTGGCGAAACCAAATACGGCAGGCCTATATTGATCCGCGCATACAACCGGCAGATGGGATTCGAAGACGCGGTCAAACTTCTACTGGTTTCCTTCGATTCTACGATCAAGGCCAACTTGTCCGTTGGCCTTCCGCTTGATCTTCAAATCTACAAAAGAGGAAGTTTTTGTACGGGAATGCAATTCCGAATCGAAAAAGACAATGAATACTTCAATATGATCTCGTCAGGCTGGGGCGAAGCTCTTCGAAACGCCTTCGACCGGCTTCCAGACTTCTCATTTGAGACTTCCATTGACCCGAACCTAGCGAAAATTCAAAGTCGCGCGGCATGAACGGACAAGAAAATGCCGGATCGCGAGGGCTACGCGTTTTCGGATAGTAGCTTGCCTGCAAGATAAAGCGAACCGCAAACGAGAATTCTTCCGCTGCCGATGTTTTCGGAGATGCGCGATGCGGCCTCCTCCGCGCATGACGCAATTTCGGACTGGATTCCGATTTCGCTGGCGGCGGCGGCCACGGAATGCGCGGGCAATGCGGCATCCTCGCCAGGAATTGGTATACCGTAGACCTTGTCGGCAACAGAGCGGAGCGATTTTAGAAAACCCTTTATGTCTTTGCTGTCCAGCATTCCGCATATGAGCTGCGTATCGAGGGCCGGCATCGCCTGCAGCGACCTTGCAAGGGCGTGGCCGGCAGCGGGATTGTGCCCGCCGTCGAGCCAAACTTCCGACGCACCCGCAGCCTTGACCAAGGGACCCGATTTCAGTTTTTGCATTCGTGCGGGCCAATCAGTCTTTGTTACCGCCGCTACCATTTCGGCAATTCCGAAGCCCAAATGCTTTAGCGCCATTACCGCTGCGCCGGCGTTTTCGGCTTGATGAATGCCAGCGAGCTTCGGAATCGGCAGATCGAAAGAATCCGACTTGTTCCGAAATTCAAGGCGTCCGTTCGAGATTTCCGATTTCCAATCAATGCCCTGTACTAACAGCGGCGATCCGATTTCGGTTGCTCGCGCTTCGATGGCCGCCATGGCCTCGGGCTGCTGTCGCGAAACGACGCAGGGAACACCAGGCTTCAATATGCCCGCTTTTTCGAAAGCAATCTGCTCCAGGCCATCGCCGAGAAACTGCTGATGATCCAGAGAGACAGGAGTAATTACGGTCAAAGCCGGATCTTCTACGATGTTCGTCGCATCAAGGCGACCTCCAAGTCCGACTTCAAGCAAAAGGTAGTCCGCCCGTACTCGCGAAAATGCCAGGAACGCCGCGCAAGTCGTTATTTCAAAAAGCGTTATCGGATCTCCTCGATTCGATAGCTCGCATTCCTGCAAAACCCGTGCGAGCGAAGATTCGCCTATCACATGTCCCGCGATCCGAATCCGTTCATGAAATTTTGTCAGGTGCGGCGAGATATAAGCGTGAACTCGCAGGCCCTTGGATTCCATTCCGGCTCTTAACATTGCGAGCGTCGATCCTTTCCCGTTAGTGCCGGCGATATGCACAATGGGGGGCAGTCCCCTTTCGGGATGATTCAGCTTGCTCAAGAGCCTTTTTGGACGGTCAAGCGTCAAATCTATTCGGCGGGGATAAAGTGCCGTCAGCCGCTTTAGAATTTGTCCGGATTCGGACTCGTTCATGCGGATGCGCCCTCGACAGTTTCGTCGGCGCCGCGAGGCTCGTTGTACGGCTTCGGCAGGTCTCCAAGCACAGGCGGGTCGCCATTGCATAGCAAGGCAATAACTGACGCCAATTCCATTTTCAGGTTTTTTCGATGCGTTACGCGGTCGATCATTCCGTGTTCCAGCAAGTATTCGGCTCGCTGAAATCCTTCCGGAAGCTTTTCGCGAATAGTTTGTTCAATTACGCGAGGGCCGGCAAAGCAAATGAGCGCGTTCGGTTCCGCGAACTGAATGTCTCCTAGCATAGCAAAAGACGCGGTTACGCCGCCAGTTGTCGGATTTGTGAGAACAATCACGAACGGCTTCCTTTTCGACTTTAGAATTTGAATCGCGGCCGTCGTTCTCGGCATTTGCATCAGGCTCAGTATGCCTTCCTGCATTCTTGCCCCGCCGGCGGCTGTAAACAACACAAGCGGCAAGCCATCGTTCTCCGACGCGGCTTCGCAGGCTGCCAAGATTGCATTCCCGACATACATGCCCATGGACCCGCCCATGAATGCGAAGTTCTGAGCCGCGGCAACGATCTCCACTCTATTGATTTCGCCCTTGGCAACGAGCATAGCCTCGCTTTCGCCGGTGTCGTTTTTGGCCTTTTTGATCCTTTCCGTATAGCGCTTCTGGTCTTTGAATTTCAGCGGATCTTCCAGCGGCTCCTGGACCTCGATTTCGGCGAATGTTCCGTTGTCGAATAAAGAGTGGAAACGTTCGCGCGGCGAAATCTGCATGTGATGGTCGCAATTCGGGCAGACGCGCAAATTGATTTGAAGCTCCCGATGAAACAGCATGATTCCGCACTCATCGCATTTGAACCAAAGGTTTCCCGGCATCTCGCGGCGCGAAAACAGAGAATCGATTTTCGGACGTACGAAATTTGTGATCCAGTTCATGTCCTACTCCAGTTCTGCGAGTTCGGCCAGGTGATTTCTGCGCTCGATATTCGTTTGGCACCGCCAATTGGCACTTACGCATTTTATCTAATTTCTCGACCTGCGATTTGCAATCGAATGCGGTTGGAAGAGAGCGCCGCGTTGCAGCTGTCTTATCGGAATTTTCATTGCAATATCCGTTCCCTTACTCGGTCTGCAGACGCTCGAGATCGCTTCCAGTGCGAATTCGTACCAATTGTTCGTTTGGATCCGGCGCGCGCCGGGACACACCAATTGAACTTTCGGGCCATCCTTGAAGGATCCGTATCTACTGGATTCGATTGAGGACCAGCGAGACTCGCGGCTGTTGCGCTCAAGAAATCAGACGAAATAAGTGGTAAGCTGCTCGCATTGCACAGGGTGCGCCGTAATTTTGGCGATAAGCATCGTCGCACCGATAAGGCGTCCGGCCTTTCAAATTATTCTGTCGCAGCCTGAACGAATTCTTTGCGGGGCTTTGATTGTGCGTTGTCCGCGCAAAGCTGAGCGTATTGCGCTGAACCGCAAACCGGGGACAATTGTCGTCGACGTGTCGTTTTAGTCCGGTTGAAATCCCTGAATCAAAGAGCAACGCTGGCAAGGCAATTCGCAAAACTTCAACCCTTGAAAAAATCTTTAGCCGGATGCAGCTCGGCGAATTCATGGAGCGCTAGATGTTGATTTGATTGGGCGTGCTCGAAGCCGCGTAGGCGAGCACGTCGCGCACAAGGAAATTCGGCGGCCGTCCGGAAAGCGCGAAAGCGAAGTCTGTCTCCCCAACGCAGTGCCCGGTCCTTTTTCACGGCAATACCTTAATCCTAGTTCATTTTGCATGAGGCAGGATTTCAGTATTGCCGTTTGACAAATTTATCGAGTTGTACCATTGCCGTTGAAGTCAAATCGAGGAATTTGGGGAATGCAACCGAAGTATCCTGCCTGTCGTTCCTTTGTTTCCCGACCTGCGAAAAAATCTAGTTTTGAGGAATTAATGAATAAAGAACAATCACTTTCGCCAAGGCTTTTCGACTTTTTACGCGAATTAAAAGATAACAACAACAGGCCTTGGTTCGAGGCGAACAAGGAGCGGTACAAGTTCGAGGTTCGTGATCCAGTACGCGATTTCATTAGCGCATTCGCTCAACCTCTCTCCAAAATAAGCCCCCATTTCGTCGCCGATCCCCGGGCAAACGGCGGCTCGCTGTTCCGTATCTACCGCGACGTAAGGTTTTCGAAGGACAAGACGCCCTATAAGACCAATGTTGGAGCACATTTCCGCCATTCCGCCGGGAAGGATGCCCATGCGCCCGGGTTCTATTTACACTTTGAGCCAGCAATGTGCTTTGCCGGATGCGGAATCTGGCGCCCCGACAACCAGACCCTCGGCAAAATCCGAAAAGCCATTATTGATCGGCCCGAAGAATGGACAGATGTCGTTTCGAATAAGAACTTTCGCAGTACGTTTAAAATGTCGGGCGAGTCTCTAAAGAGACCGCCGAAAGGATTTGATCCGGAGCACCCGCTAATCGAAGATTTAAAGCGCAAGGACTTTGTAGCTGTCACGAGTTTTCCCCAAGAGGATGCGTGTCGACCCGACTTTATTGACCGATTCTCCGGCATCGCGCGAAGCGGATCGGAGTTTGTTAAGTTTCTGTCGAAGGCTGTGGGCGTGCCGTTTTAGCAGGCTTCGCCATTGCCGGGAATTGGCCAAGATCCGGCGAGTTTCTTTGTGCCATTTGTACATGCTTCATTCTCGTGCGATTTGTTTTCGGGACCGCCAATATGCGTTCAACAATCAATCCAAACGTCCACGCGAGCAACTATTGTCGCGAAATCCTGCTTCCCGCAAATAAACGAATTTTAGATTGGGGAAAGGCCGTTAATCGCCGATTGCTGGTTATGTCTCGAACATTCGGCTTGTATCAGCGCAGTGTCTTTCAACCTTGCGAGACTCCGATTTTTTAACCTTCGCTAAGTGTGCCTGGAGGCGTTGCCGACGACGACGAGTGCGAAACAATGCTTCTGAACGCTGCTTTCAAGATCGTCGGCGGTGCTAAGGCTCGTATTGCCCTCTACGGTCGCGCGTCACGACGAAACACTCGTATTCGGACCATTTAAACAGCCAGCTTTGCGTGCACCCGCATGATCTTTGGCATGCAAATCGCGTCGCTTGGTTCTTGGCTGCAGGGCCAGCAGGCTTCGCTTGCGGGGCGCGTCCGCCGCTGCGCCTGCGGCCGCTGGAACCTCGAGCGACGGAATCGAACTCGTTTCAGCGCAGCCACTGCGCCATAGCGGGGATTGCTGTCCTAGTGGATCGGCCATTGCTACGTCGAACGCGATGTGTCATAAATCCACGTCGTCAATGTAACAAATTTCATTTAATTTTGCGTCGGAGAAGTCGGTTAAGCCCGAGAATCTTCGTTAATCATGTGTGCGCCTTTTTCGCCGATCATGATGGTCGCGGCATTAGTATTGCCGGATACGATGAGAGGCATCACTGATGCATCGACGACCCTCAAGTTGCCGACGCGGCGAACTCTTAGCCTAGGATCGACAACCGCGTCGTCGCCCACGCCCATCTTGCAGGTACCGACGGGATGCAGCAACGAAAGGCCTCCATTCCTGCAGTGTTCGAGTAGTTCCGCGTCCGATGTCTTGTCCGGTCCGGGCGTAATCTCTTCCTTGCAGAAGCTTTTCATAGGCTCAGTCCGTGAAATGCGACGAGAATGCTTGAGTCCTGCAAGTGCAGCTTGCCGGTCGTAATCCGACGCGAGGAAATTGAATTGAATCGCGGGAGCGTCCTCCGGATCGGCGGTACGGGCCGCTACTGTGCCTCTGGCATCCGGCCGAATGTGCTCGGCGAGTATGGTGAATCCTGAAAATTTTCGCGGCTGCAGATCTTCGGTCGTACACCATGCCATAAATGTTATCATCATGTCCGGACGAGAATCATTACCCGTCGTCGAAATGAAAGTGTTCGAATAGTTGCCGTTGCTCGCCATTGGACCCGACCGAAACAGGATATACTGGGCCATGGCAATCGTCCGCGCAGGAAGGCTGTTCGCAAGGTCGTTGACCGTGTACGGGCGCGAACTTTTGAATTCGAGCCCGACTCCGAAATGGTCCTGTAGATTTTGGCCAACGCCGGGTAGATCGACGACTGGCTCGATGCCAAGTTCTTTTGTAGCCGATGCCGGTCCTATTCCTGAAATCTGCAGCAGTTGTGGAGAACCGTAGGTTCCGCCGCAAAGTATGACTTCCGCTTCGGCTCGAACTTCTTTCTTCGCGCCGCCTATTCGGTAGGACACTCCGACAGCTCGGCCGTCTTCTACAATAATTTTTTCCGCCAAAGCGCGAGTAACGGTTCGGATCCGCGATTTCGCTTCTCCCCGCAGGTAGGCGGACGCAGTGCTCCAGCGCCGTCCTCGCCGGGTCGTCACCTGCACATAGCCAGTGCCCAGCTGCGTTTCGCCATTGAAATCGTTGTTCCTTTTGGAACCAAGTCTTACCGACGATTCATGAAATGCTTCGGCAATCGGATGCTTGGAAGGCAAGTCGGACACCCAAACGGGACCGCCAGTGCCGTGAAATTCATCCGGCCCCCTCTCTTGATGCTCGCATTTTTTGAAAAACGGCAGAACGTCGTCAAAGCCCCAGCCCGCGCAGCCGATTTTCTCCCAAAGGTTAAAATCCGCAGGTTGCCCCCTGATATATATCATGCCGTTGATAGCGCCGGTACCGCCCATTACTTTTCCGCGGGGCTGGAATAGTCTTCGTCCATTAAGATGCGGTTCGGGCTCGCTTTGGAAGCACCAGTTGACCTTTGGATTAGCATAAAGCTTAGCATATCCCATGGGAATATGAATCCATGGGCTGCTGTCGGGACCCCCTGCCTCCAGCAGAAGCACTTTGCGACCGGACTTGCCTAGCCTTCCTGCAACTACGCAGCCTGCGGAGCCTGCGCCAATAACGATGTATTCATAAGTCTCGAAATCTGCTGCCATGCCTGATCCTTCAATGCGAATTGCCGGCGAACCGTAAACTAAGGACTATATTGCCGAAAGCACGGTCAAGCAAATCGTAGCAAATTCGCAGTTTCATTTTCTTGCAACACATTAAATATTCGAGATACTGATTCGGCATTTAGGATCAGTTCAAAAAGGGAGATTGCTGACCATGACCACGATACAGCTGCCAGCCACGATTGCCGCCACGATTATTGCGGCTTCCTTCGCGGGAGCGTCGACCGCTGACGACCTGAAAATTGCCTACTTCGCTTCCGCATCCCAAAATGGGTTCAATCAGGCGCTCTACGCGGGCATTCAGGAAGTTGCCGCCGCACATGGCGCGGAGACTGCGATTTACGATGGCCAGTTCAACGCAGAGATCCAGTATAACCAGATCGAAGATGTGCTCGCCGGCGGCAATTTCGATGCCTTCATTGTTCTTCCCAATGACACCGTCGGTATCGCCGGAGCGTTCGAGCAGGTTATCGCGGCCGGCACGCCAATCGCAACGACTCTGTTTCCGGTAGGCCCCGACTTGAACACTCTCGAGCCTCAAGTGGAAGGAATTACCGCGACCGTGGCTTCGCTGCCGGTACCCGGAGCCACGCTCCAAGCCGAAGATCTTGCGGCAAATTGCGAAAGCATGAACCCTTGCAATGTCGTTATTCTGATCGGCGCCAAGATCTTCCCGTTCGACGTTCTGCGAATGGAGACATTTATGGGAGTGTTCGACCAGCATGAAAACATTGAAGTTGTGGCAACCGGAGAAGGCTGGTACGATCCGGACACGTCATTGACGGTTATGACGGACATTTTGCAGGCAAATCCGGAAATTCATGCCATAGTATCTGTCGGCGACCAACATTTGCTTGGCGCAGAAATCGCTCTGGAAGCTGCCGGCTACAACGTACCCGATCTTTATATTTCGGGCGGAGGCGCGGCGACCATATCAGTTGAAGCAATTCGCGAAGGGCGATGGGACGCTACGCTCGCATTTTTCCCGCACACAATGGGCAAGCTGGCTGCGGAGGCGGTCATTGCCGCCGTTCATGGCGAAGAAGTCGACGTGGCGATAAATTTGGATGTCGTCGGTCCATTGCCGCCAATCGTAACCAAAGAGGTTTTGGACGCAAATCCGGACTTCCAAGGAGAATGGGCGCAGTAGCGAATTTGTTGCGGGGCCGCCATTGGCGGCCCCGTTCTGAAAAATCAAACCGGGAATCGAGATTTTGGCAGGCAAGCGCTTTCGAGTCGCTGCCGATATAGGCGGCACATTCACTGACATTGTTGTCCAAGACATCGCAAGAGGCCAGTGTTTCGCCTACAAGACATTATCAACGCCCGAGAATCCCGCACGCGCTGTTATTCGCGGGATAGAAGCCGCCCTGCCAAAAGGAGCGGACCTGGAATTCTTCGTTCATGGCACGACTGTCGGATTGAACGCGCTTCTCACGAGAAACGGCGCTAAAACGGCACTGCTAACCACGGACAAATTCCGCGATATCTATGCGATTCAAGGAAACGACCGCGGCGAAATTTTCTCGATACGCTGGAACAAGCCCGAACCGCTGGTCCCTCTCGAACACACCTATACGGTTCGCGAGAGAATTTCTGCCAAGGGAGAAATCGTCGAGCCTTTGAATTATTCGGATCTGGACGCGATCGCAGAAGCGGCGCGGAACGAAGGATTCGAAGCCCTGGCGATCTGTCTACTTTTCGCATTTCGCAACCCGATTCACGAATTGCAGATTGAGGAGTATCTTGCCCGTCGGCTTCCGGGCGTTGCCATAGCGCTGTCCCATCGCGTTTCGCCGGAGTGGCGAGAATTCGAACGCACTTCCACAACGGTCATGGATAGCTATCTCGCGCCCGTCGTACGAAGCTATCTGGAACTGCTGGTCGCTGAGTTGGAACAGCGGCTTCCGAAAAAGCGAGAACTCTACGTCATGGAGTCCAATGGCGGCGTGATGTCGTCCGCATCCGCAATCACGTCTCCGCTTCAAACTCTTCTGTCGGGACCTGTGGGAGGTGCGATCGGCGGCAAGGCGCTGTCCGCTTCCACGGGTCGTCCGAATTTGATTTGCATCGATATGGGCGGAACGTCTTTCGATGCGAGCCTGATCATCGACGGACGGCCTTCTTCTTCCAATGAAACAAAAATTGAAGGCTTGCCGGTTCAAATGTCGGTAGTCGATATTCACGTCATTGGCGCGGGAGGCGGTTCGATCGCATGGGAGGAAGCGGACGCGCTTCGCGTCGGGCCCCAGTCTGCAGGTTCCGTACCTGGCCCGATTTGCTACGCGAAGGGAGGCGTTGATCCGACGGTCAGCGATGCAAATATCGTCCTCAATCGTCTCGACAGCGCTAATTTTCCTGAAAATGAAATTTCGCTTGATCCTGAGTCGGCGGAGCGCGCGCTGGGCGCAATGGGGGCCAAATTTGGCTTGGCGGCACATGAGATGGCGCAGGGAATTGTCGATATCATAAACGCGAAAATGGCGGACTCGATCCGTACAATCACGGTGCGAAGAGGAATCGATCCTCGAGATTTCTCATTGGTCGCATTCGGCGGAGCCGGCCCTTCGCAGGCCGCAGCCCTAGCCGAGGAGCTAGAAATCGACGAAGTATTAATTCCGGTACACCCTGGCGCATTTTCGGCATGGGGCATGCTGCAGACAGATCTGCGGCGCGATTTCAAAGAAACGCTTTATGGATTTTGGGATTTGATTGAGGCTGATTTGGTGGAAGACCGGTTCGCCGGTCTGGAAAACCAAGGTCGCGCCTACTTGGCAGCCGAGGGCATGGACGAGACCGACATTTCGATAGAGCGATCGGCCGATTTCAGATATCATGGGCAGGAATACGTTCTGACTATTCCTATTCGCCCCGGTTCTTTGGACAAGGATCTAGTGCAAAGCGATTTCGACCGCGCATACGATCGGCAGTACGGGCACAGCAGCCCCGGTGCGCGAATTGAAATGGCAAACATCCGAGTTTCGGCTATTGGCCGTCTGAGAAAGCCTGAAATCGCCGCGCCGTCCGAGGCGGAAGCTGGTCCCCGGCGAAATCGCAAAGTCTATTTTTCGGGCATGCTGAGGGAAACAGCAGTTCTCGATCGCGCCGACATCAATTACGACGCGATTGTCGACGGCCCTGCGATAATCGAGGAAGGCACGGCGACAACCCTGTTGCCGCCGGGATGGACCGCCCGACTCGTCGACGGCGGTCACTTGTCCTTAAAGCGCGAGGAGAAAGAATAAATGTCGGCAGCCGACCCTGTTACGACAGAAATCGTTCGCAATTTCGTAACTTCTTGCGCTGAGGATATGAACGCGGCTCTTTGGCGTTCCGCGTATTCGGCCGTCATTTACGAAGGACGCGACAGCGCCGTAGCCCTGCTCGATGCCGAAGGCAACATGCTCGGGCAATCGACGGGCGTGCCGCTGTTCGTCGGTGCCATCGACGCATGCGTACATCATGTTCTGGACTATTATGGCGACGACATAGCCGCCGACGATATTTTCATAATGAACGACAGCTACATGCAAGGAACGCATTTGCACGATATCACGGCCATAGGCCCCATATTCTTCGAAGGCAATCTGGAGGGATTCGGCGCAGCACGAGCTCACTGGGGCGACATAGGGGCTATCGATCCGGGTTCGACGATGGGTTCGACCAACATTTATCAGGAAGGGCTGAGGCTGGGACCGACTCGAATTGTCAAGGACGGCCAACCGATCCGGGAGTGGTACGACCACCTTCGGCTCAACACCCGCATTCCGGACGCGTCGATCGGCGACTTGAACGCTCAAATCGCATCCATAAGGACGGGTCAGCGCCGACTGAAACAGCTCTTGAACAGAATAGGCGCCGAAACCTACCGCTCGGCGTGCAAGAATATTTTCGAGCAGGCCAGGCGGCTAGACCGCGAAGCGATTTCAAGACTCGCCGACGGCACCTATTCGCGAGACGGATTCCTCGACGATGACGGCATCGGCGATCAGCCGGTCAAGATCGCCTTGAGCCTCACGATCAAGGGCGAGGAAATGATCATCGATTTGGCGGGTACATCCGGACCAGTCGAGGGATCGGTAAACTGCGGGGCCGTTCAAACCAAGTCTCTGTTGCGGCTTGCGTACAAGACTATGATCAATCCCGACAGGGCTATCACGGGCGGCTCCTTCGAAACGATGACGGTCAATATTCCCGACAATTGCTTGTTCAACGCTCAGGAGCCCGCGGCCTGCGAATGGTATTTCACCGGACTCGGATTGCTCGCGGATCTCATGATCTCCTGCATGTCTGAAGCGATGCCGAATCGGGCAACGGCCGCGCACTACGGCGACTCCATGGTAGCTTGCTTTTTTTCCGTCGATCCAAACCGAGGCCAATGGATTGCGATTGAACCAACTGCCGGCGGCTGGGGTGGGCGCGCCGACGGAGACGGCGAAAGCGCCTTGATCAATCTCGTCAACGGCGGATTCCGCAATATTCCGGCGGAAGTATACGAAACTAAATTCCCCGTGCGGGTTGAGGAGTTTTCAATTCGGCGGGATTCTGGAGGCCCGGGGAGATGGCGGGGAGGATGCGGCGTCGTTCGCAACTACAAACTATTGGAAAGCTGCTTCGGCGCACTCTGGTTCGACCGCTCCAAAACTACGGCCTGGGGACTAAACGGAGGCTCCGAAGGGAAAGGCCCGGAGAATAAAATAATTTTCCCGGACGGAAAGATTGAACGCCCGCTCAAAATGAGAGCTCGCGAACTCCCCCCCGGCACTGTGGTTGAAACTGCGACCGGAGGAGGGGGAGGATACGGGAATCCAAAATCGAGGCGCCTGGAAGATGTTGTCGCCGACGTGCGCCAGGGATTTGTTTCGATAGAGTCCGCCTGGTCGCATTACGGCGCGAAGATCGGTCCCGGCATAGAGGCGAATGAATCATTGTCGGAAACTCGCGCAGCCTTGAATTAGATCGCAAGTCGCGTGACTTGACGGTGGAGAATCCAACTCCGAGCGTTCGACTTCGCGGCGTCGGAAAATCTTTCGGCGGCGTGAGCGTTTTGAGGAGCGTAGATCTTGATATTATGCCCGGTGAAATTCACGGCCTGGTAGGCGAAAACGGCGCCGGCAAGTCTACGCTCGGGAAAATTATCGGCGGTTACTATTCGATCAGCGACGGCACCTTGGAAGCCTTCGGCAGGCCTGCCGATCCATGGACGCCCAAGGACGCTCTGGATAAGGGCATCGCAATAATGCACCAGGAACTTCAGCTCGTTCCCGAGCTTACCGTCGCCGAAAACGTTTTCCTTGGAATCGAAGACCAAAAGCTCGGCGTTTTGTCGGGTACCGAAAAAGATCGGTTGACGCCAATCGTTGAAGCGACGGGCTTCGAAGTCGATCCCTCCGCTAAAATTGTCGATCTGTCGATCGCCGACCGGCAAAAAATTGAAGTCATGCGAGCGCTGGCGCGCAACGCGAGAGTCATCGTCATGGACGAACCGACCTCGTCTTTGTCAGCCGACGAGACCCAGAGGCTGCACGAAACAATGAAAAAACTGCGAGCGAGCGGTGGAACCGTTGTTTACGTGTCCCATTTTCTCGACAACATTCTGGAGGTTTGCGATGCCGTCACAATCCTTCGCGACGGCGACCTGGTTAGAACAGCCCCTTGCGCCGGCGAAAACAAGGATTCTCTGGTTTCCGCGATGCTCGGCGGAGGTCGATCCAAAATCGCTTTTCCTGATAAATCTCGCCTGAAGGAGCGGCAATCCGCCCTTGAAGTGAGGTCTCTGAGTTCTACGAACGGAACTCGAGAGGCGTCATTTCATGTCAACCGCGGGGAGATCGTCGGGTTGATCGGACTCGTAGGAGGAGGGCGAACCGAAATCCTCCGGGCCGTAATCGGAGCCGACAAGTCGACGGGCGGAGAAGTGCTCGTTCAGGGCAAGCCCTACGGCGACCGAAGCATTGCCGAGTCCAATCGGCGCGGAATCGTTATGGTACCGGAAGATCGCAGAAAACAGGGGCTGATCATGACCTTGGCGGTTCGTTCCAACATGACATTGCCTCATTTGTCGTCATTCGCGACACCGTTCGGACGGATTCTGGCGGCAACGGAGAAATCGAGGTCGCGCGAGGCAATTGAACACTTTCAGGTAAAGCCGCCTGACGTCGACGGAGACATCCTAAACTATTCCGGCGGCAATCAGCAAAAGGTCTTGCTTGCAAAATGGCTGATGCGCGATCCAGAAATCGTATTCCTCGACGAACCGAGCCGCGGCGTCGACGTCGGCGCTCGCCAGCGCATCCACGAAGCGATCGCGGAACTTGCGGGCAGGGGCACAGCAGTTTTGCTCGTTTCCAGCGAACTGGAGGAAGTTCTTGGGCTTTCGCACCGGGCGTACCTTGTCGCGAACGGCAAGGTTTTCGATGAACTTGTGCCCGAAGGTAAAACTGAAGGCGAGGTTTTGCGGGCATTGTTTCAACTGCAGCAACGATTTCCGGAAGCGAGCGCGCATTGAATACCTGGGACAAATTCAAAGTTGCTCGGTTTTTCCAGACGTATTCCGTCCTAGTCATGATTGCCGCGCTCGTGCTGGCCATGAGTCTTTTGAGCGACAGCTTTTTGACCTATCGGAATATTTTGAACATTTTAAACCAGAACGCGCCATTGGCAATTATGGCCAGCGCCATGACGCTGGTCATCATTGGGGGCGGTTTCGACTTGTCGGTCGGCGCAACATTCGCGGTTGCGGGCGTATGCGCCGCCTGGGTCGCCCTGGAAATAGATCCCTACCTCGGATTGCTGATAGCGCCCCTAGTTGGCCTGGCGCTGGGCACCATAAACGGACTTGTGATCACGAGCCTCAACGTGCACTCGTTTCTGGCAACGATCGCGACGAGCCTGGTATTCAAAGGCGTCGCTATCGTCGTTTCGGACGGACGGCTAATTCCCGTAAGGCTGGACGACTTCACCTGGCTGGGTCGCGGAAAAGTCGGCGGCGTGTTCATCGCGGTCTTAGTCATGGTGGCTTTCGCCTTGATTCTATCGTTCGTACTGAAGCGCACGACGCTCGGCCGCAAGATATTTTCCGTGGGCGGCAACGAGGAAGCGGCAGTGCTTTCCGGTATTCGCACGGACCGCGTAAAAATTGCGACTTTCGCCATTGCCGGGTTGGCGGCCGGTCTGGCGGCCGCAATTTCGGTTTCCCGGATTTCCATGGGCCAAGCTAGCGCCGGTACGGGCATGGAGCTGCAGGCGATCGCCGCAGTGATCCTCGGCGGCACCAGCATTTACGGCGGCGTAGGTGCCGTCTGGCGAAGCGTCGCAGGCGTCCTGCTCCTGGCGCTCATCAACAACGGTTTCAATATCCTGAATGCCGACCCGTTCTTCCGCGACCTTACTACGGGCTTGGTAATTCTTGGAGCTATCGGGATCAGCGTCGCCGGCCGCCCTAGATAGAATGGACGAAATAGCGCTCAATGCCAAATGCGAACTGCCAGGGAGTCCAACCCAACGACCTTGCTGTTGCATTCAGGCTCTAGTCAACTAATATCGCCCGGCGGGAGTCAACTGAGCTCAAGCAAAGACTTTTTAGAGGAGAAGAAAATGAAAGTAATGCGTTTCGGTTCGTTTTTTTCGAAAACCGGGCTAGCGGCTGTCCTGGCCGTTGGCACGGCGGCATCGCCTGCGATATCGGATGAAATCAATATTTCATTTGTCGTCAAGGATATGACGAACCCGTACTATTGGCGAATGGGCGAAGGCGCAAAAAAGGCCGCCGAAGATCTGGGAGTTAATCTTTCCTGGATGTCCGCTCAGTTCAACGGCGATATCGAGGGCCAGATCGGAGTTGTCGAAGGCGAGCTCGTTAAGAGTCCCGACGCACTTGTACTCGTCCCAATGAATGCGACTGCGCTAATTCCGAAAATTATCGAAGCGAACGGCCTCGGCATTCCCGTCATTACGGCCGATACAAGAGCGGAAGAAGGACTTGCCCAAATCGAGACATTCGTTGGACTGGACGAGCGCGAATCTTTCAAGGGCATGGCGGAGTACGTCGTCGAGCTGCTTGGCGGCGAAGGGAATATCGCCATACTCGAAGGCTTCCGGGGAAGTTCGACCGCCGAACTTCGCCTGGAAGGAATGATGGAAGTATTCAATGCGGCTGAAGGCATTGAAGTCGTCGCATCGATTTCGGCCGAATGGGACCGCGAGAAGGGATTGAAAGCTACCGAAGACATTCTTCAGGCCCATCCGGACGTCGATGCGATCGTCGGGTCAAACGACCAAATGGCGCTTGGGGCAATCCAAGCCGTGAAGAGCGCAGGCAAGCTCGACGACATTATCATTGTCGGCGATGACGCGATTCCGTCGGCACTTTCCGCACTTGTTAACGGCGAACTGGATGCCACCATCGACGGCAATACCGACCGCGTGGGATATGAAGCGGTTGTCGCCGCGTACAATAAAGTCGTCAACGACGCAGACCTCGACGACTGGATCGTCGTACCGTCGTCGATCATGCTGAAAGCGGACGTTACGCAGGAATACCTCGACGGTCGCGGAATAACGCTAGAATAGATTCTGGTTTTTCAGGAGAAAGGTCGGCGGCAATTCGCCGCCGACTATAATTGAAACTCAAATTATCGAGACCGATATGCCGACCGAAAAACCGCTGGTCAAGATGGAAAGCATATCCAAGCATTTTGGCGGCATTCAAGCGCTTACAGATGTTTCGGTCGAACTTTTCGCAGGCGAGGTCGTAGGAATTCTGGGCCATAACGGCGCAGGAAAATCGACCTTGATAAAGATACTGGCGGGAGCGGAGCAGGCGGACCAGGGCAGGGTATTCATTCGAGGCGAAGAAGCGGAAATTCAAAACCCGAACGACGCCCGCCGTTACGGCATTGAAACGATTTACCAGGAATTGGCCCTGTGCGGAAACCTAGACGCTCCGTCGAACCTGTTCATGGGACGAGAGACGGAAAAACTCGGCCTGCTCAATAAGGCTTTTATGCGATCCGAAACCGACACGATATTAAGGAAGCTCGGCATCAAGATAAAGTCATTGGATGTCGAAGTGGAAAGCTTGTCAGGCGGCCAGCGACAATCGATTGCGATTGGACGCGCCGTATATTTCGAAGCAAAAATTCTAATCATGGACGAGCCAACGGCTGCACTGGGAATGGAAGAAACCAAACTCGTCATCGATCTGATTCAAGAACTCAAAAAAGGGGGCATAGGAATATTCTGGATCAGCCATGACATCCACGACATCTATGCATTTACGGATCGGATCGCGATCCTCAAGGGCGGGCGAAACGTCGTAACCTGCGCAACGCAGGCATGTTCGCAAGACGAGATCGTTTCGATGATCATATCCGGAAACCCTGCGCCGTCTCTTCTAGTCGATCAAGATGCCGCTGCAGCCTAGCGCATCGTCATGAAAGAGTTCTTGATCAAGTTTCAAAGGTATCCGCTAACTTGGATCGTTCTAGTGGCGTGTTTGATCGCGCTCACCATTTCAGCGCTGTCGCCATATTTTCTCACTGTCAACAACTTCACGAATTTGATGAAGCAGGTTTCGATCGTCGCGATACTGGCGGCCGGTCAATCAATTGTCATCATTTCCGGAGGAATTGATCTCTCGGTCGGGTCCGTCCTGGCGCTTACCGCCGTTACGATCGGATGGCTTGTTCAGAACGGCGTCAGCCCCGAAATCGCGACTGCCTGCGGCGTAGCAGTCGGCACATTTGCGGGCTTTATCAACGGAATCGTGATAGCAAAGGGTAAAATCCCGCCATTCATTGCGACTCTGGGCATGCTAGGCATAGCGAGAGGCGTCGCGCTCGTCATTACCGGCGGGGTTTCGTACCAAGTGCTGACGCCGCTATTTCTGTTTATAGGAAACGGCAAGCTGCTCGGCTTCCCTATTCCCATCTACTTCGTGATCGTAGCCTACGCCGCTACGCACTTTATGCTCTCCAGATCAAGATTCGGCAGGCATGTGTATGCGATTGGCGGCGACGAACATGTTAGCCGACTGGAGGGTATCAACGTCGACGGACGAAAAATCGCGATTTACGCGCTAAGCGGATTTTTTAGCGCGGTTGCGGCGGTCGTAATGGTTGGTCGGCTAGCATCCACGCCTCCGAACGTCGCGTTCGGAATCGAACTTCAGGCAATAGCGGCGGTTATTATCGGCGGGATCAGCTTTGCCGGAGGCAGAGGCATTGTGCTGACTTCCTTCGTCGGAGCGCTAATCATGGCCATGATCACGAATGGATTGAACATTTTGGGGGTGTCTTCCTTTTGGCAACAGGTATTGATCGGCATAGTCATTATCGCCGCGGTCTGGGTCGACAATATCAAGTCCGCCCGACGAAGATAGCCGGGGCAAGGCCCCGGCCAATTACGTATTTTCCCTCAGATCCGCAAATTACTTTAGGTTCAATTGCATTGAAATGTTCCTTGGATCGGCAAGCGGCTCCTTTCGAATTCGTTCCGGCCTCCCCGATCTAGTTCGTTTGCCATTGGACGAATTGAAATGACGGCCGCCCGCGCTACGCTAGGAGAATTTGGGAAGCGTTCTGACTTCCTGCCGCACCCGCTTGGTTCCGGGGTCTATTCCCTGTGATTTTCCTTGTAAACGAAGACGCTCGATAGAATTAACTTTAGCCTGGGCTAGGCGCGTAGGCGGAATACGGCTGAGCGGTCATCAAAACGAATTCGATTTCTTTCAAAATCGAAACGGGAACGGGCGGCATGCGGCAACAGAAGACCATTCTAGAACGTCGGGATAGGTTCAAAGTCAAGGTGCGCGGCAACGGGGCGGACGCAGCCCGCCGGATGACTGATCGGGGAGCCGAATGCGGCGCGTCTCCATGCGCCGATCGTCGATGCGCCGGTGCAAGCGATTCGGAGCTGCGGCGCGAAGTGCCCCCTGTGTTTCGTTCCATCTGCGCATTCACTCAGCCATTGATTTGGACCAGCCAAGATCCTTCGATAGGGTGCGCGGTTCAGCGTAATGGAATTTTCGCTTTCATACGGCGATCTGCTCGCGATCCAGACATTGCGGGAAAATTCTTAACGGCGCGCCTTCGCCGATGCGCAATCCATAGATTCACTGCGCATCCAAAAGGCGCAAGAGTTGCCCTCGATGCCACTCATATGATGCGTCATCGGTCAGAAGTCCCGACGAGGCCGAAGAGGGATTGGCGATGTAATCGCTGCATCGCCGATTATTCGAATCCGACGCGTTCACTCTGACACTCGCCCCTTATTGCAGCGGCGCAGTCCAAACCGCTTCTAGGCGGTACAATTTGACATTCTACTTGCCCTGAATGAATGAAGCTGGCAACGGTTGGCGCAGACAAACGCCTACTTCAAACGATGCCCAAATAGGCTGCAAGCATCAAAGTGAACGGGAGCGCCGGCAGCGAAACTTCAGACGGGCAAAACGGAGCGATAGCGGCCGCATGAGCGACCAACCGAATTTTCTTTTTCTAATTACCGACCAGCATCGCGCGGACTGGCTGGGCTGCTACGGCCACCCTGTTTTGAAGACGCCGAATATCGACGACATTGCGGCGCATGGTACTCAATTCAATGAATTCTACGTTGCCGCTCCGGTATGCATGCCTAATCGCGCTTCACTTTTGACAGGCCGAATGCCGACTGTGCACGGTCTGAGGTACAACGGATGCAACCTTTCAGCCAGCGCCAATACTTTTGTCGATGTTCTGGCAGCAGCGGGCTACGATACGGCGGCCATAGGGAAGTGCCACTTGCAAGCATTTACCGGTTTGCCCTCTTGGCATGCCGCCCGCAATCCAAGACGCTTGGTCGAAGAAGCATGGAAGCCGGATGAATGCGATTATTCCCGGGAAGCGCCAGAGTCTTTTACATCCAATGAACGCTTCCAAGCCGAGGCTTCTTACTACGGATTCACTCATTTGGACATGGTTACCGGGCATGGCGACCGCTGCGGCGGGCACTACGGTCAATGGTTTCGCGCCAACGTCGCCGAATGGCGCGAACTCTGGGACGATGCCAATGAACTGCCGCATAACTACACGTGTCCGCAGGCATACCGCACACCGGTTCCGGAAGAACTCTATCCGACCGCGTGGGTCGCAGACCGAACTATCGATTACCTGACCTCGCAAGAAAGACTCGGAAAGCCGTTTTTTGCGTTTGTGTCCTTCCCCGACCCTCACCACCCGTTCAATCCTCCGGGCAAATACTGGGATATGTACAGCCCGGACGATTTCGAATTGCCTCTTCCGTATTCGGAACACAAAAACCCGATTCCGCCAATGCGATGGCTAGAAGCAAATTTTCGCGGTGCCGGTCACCAGTTGACGTCGCAGACTGCGATGTTTCAGGATGAACAAGCAATTCGGGAATCGATGGCTTTAACTTCCGGAATGATTTCTTGCATCGACGACAATGTCGGCCGGATCATCGCCGCCTTGAAGGAAAGCGGTCAGTTCGACCGAACCGTTATAATATTCAATTCTGATCACGGCGATTACCTCGGCGATTACAATCTTCTATTGAAGGGGCTACTTACGACACGCGGCATAACCCGCGTGCCATTCATATGGTCCGATCCGAAAAACCGAGCGGCAAAATCAACCGGCGCTCTAGCTTCGACTATCGATCTTTCCGCCACGATTCTTGATCGCGCCGGACTCGAACCCTATTATGGAATTCAGGGCCGATCGATGCTGCCCGCCATTGAAGACAACTTAGATCACCGACAAGAGCTGCTCATTGAATTCAACGACGGCGCTCCCAAATTCGGCTTCACCGAGCCCGCCCGGGTGCGCACTCTGTTAACTAGGGATTGGCGATACACGATTTTTTCCGGCGAACCTTGGGGCGAGCTGTACAACCTTTCAACCGATCCGAACGAGACGAACAATCTCTGGAATGATTCTAAATTCTTCACAGTGCGAGCCGGGCTTTCCGAACGCCTAAATCATCACTTGGTCAGGCAAATGGACGAAAGCCCGCGTGCGAGGCACCTTGCGTGACTTGCATATGAACATCCCCTTAGCGTCGTTTGAACAGGCGAAAATGCCGGTTCGATGTAAATTTCGCGCGATACCTTCGAATCGCGCCCGTTCAGCGGAATTGCCTAAATTTGTCCAGCGACAGCGGCGGGGCAGCGAGTTGCCGCCAAATGCTGTTGAACGGCAATCTCTGGATGAAGGCGTAGGATTTGAGGCGGATCGAACATCCGGAGTTCAGTCGATGCTACGCACGAAAGCGGCCGTTCCGATCAAGTTGCCCAAGTTCGCCTTGGCGACTCGCATCTTCCCAATGCAAAATTCGTGAACCGCAGCATCGCTTCTTGCGGCATTTCAACGACGGCCAGTCGCGTACGAAAGCGTAAAAAAGAGGAATTCTCAATGGATCTTGGAATTGAGGGGAAAAAAGCCCTTCTCTGCGCGTCAAACGCCGGTCTTGGACTGGCATGCGCCAAAGCGATTGCTGCAGAAGGCGCGGATGTCGTTATTAACGGGCGAAATCGGGAAAAAACCGAAGATGCCGCAGCTATAGTTTCGGAAGTTGCGACTGGAAATGTAACTTGCGTTGCAGCCGACATTTCAACCGAGGAAGGGCGAGCAGCTCTGCTCAAAGCTTGCCCGGCTCCCGACATACTTCTCAACAACAATGCAGGACCTAAGCCCAAGTTGTTTCTGGAAACGGTTAGAACCGACTGGGTTGAGACCTGCAACGCCAACTATCTCACTCCGATTCTTATCGTTCATTCGGTTCTGCCAAGCATGATCGAACGCGGTTTTGGCCGTATCGTCAATATCACATCCGCCATGGTAACGACTCCTAGACCGCACCAAACATTGTCTTCGGGCGCACGGGCGGCGCTCACGGGCTCGCTCAAGGCTCTGAGCTTCGAAGTGGCGAAGCACAATGTGACCATCAACAACATGCTGCCCGAACGATTTGACACCGAACGCCAGCACCAGTTGGCGAAAGCCGCGATGAAACGCGATGGAATCGGCTATGAAGCGGCGCGAAGAGCCCAGATCGAATCGATTGCGGCGAAGCGAATGGGGAATCCTGAAGAATTTGGCGCAACGTTTGCGTTCATTTGCTCAACCCATGCGGGATTTATCTCGGGCATGAATTTTCACTTGGACGGCGGCTCCTACCCGGCACTGATCTAACATTAAGGAATTCGTGGCATTTTTCGAACTTGCGCTCGGCGGTCCGCCGTTCTCAATAGCAGAAGACGTCAAACACAGTCTCGGCGAGTTTTGAATCGGCTTGATCGGCGATTCGGGCTCGGAATGCCCGTTCCACTACCAATTCTATGCCTGATCGACTCTAACGACCACGACCAGCTGCGAGCCATTCTCCGAAAGGAAAGCAGCCGCTTAATTTTTCAATCCGACGGCGCCAGCGGCTCTCCAAGCGGCAACCGTTAAAGCATCGAAATCCCGCGCCGGCGCAATCAACTGTCTATTCGCCAAGCTCGTGTTTAAACGGATCTTCATTCGAGGTATAGCTTCATTTGGCCTTGTTTTCCTCGGTTTCCTGAGGAATCAACCTGCCATTTGCAAGCAGACATTCTTTTCCGCTGCGTTGCCGAGCAGCCGGAAGGCTTCTTTCTGGACATCGGTGGGTCGCGCCGTCATCCGGAAGCTGCTGCTCGGCTGCCCCGGCAGCGACGCCTCGTTGAGCGAAAGCGTCGCCAGGCCGGCGAGCAGCGTGTCCATGGAGTGGGCGGGCAGCACGTCCGCCGTCCGCTTGGTTCGGACCCTCACCATCGCGCTCTAGGAGATCTCGGCCTTACCCGCGGGCGACTTCCGCCCTTCCCGCGTTCCCGCCTGGTCTCGGCCCGCCTGGTCGCGGCCCGCCTAGTCGCTGGGCTGCCCTGGGCAGTCCTTTTCACCGTGTGTTTCAATCCATGTCATTGCCTCCATGAACCGCTCGGCTGCTACGACGGGCCGGAGCGGCAGTTGCTGCGCGGGTTACGCACCCGCGAGAAAGAAGCGCCTTTCCACGGCGCGCCATAAGCGCCCGCGCTTCGGGATTCGCCGTTCGCGCGACCGGTATTTTCTTGTCGAACTGGCGTTTCGGCTTTTCACCGGGCGGGATTCGACCTTCCCGTCGGCCTCGCCCGGCGTTTAGGCTCGAGGGGGAGCGGTTTCCGCGCGGGATCGCGGTTTCGGCCCGCTTTTCGCGCTACCGGTTCAACGGCTTCCCGGTTCCGGTTTCTTTTCCGGCACCACTTTTGACGGGCCGCCTGGACACGCGCTCGCAGAATCTGCCCGGCCGCAGGCGGCTTCGCACGGCAAGGATGGAGGCCATCATGTCCCGTACGCACTCCGAGAGGGCCGCGGCCTCCCGAAGCAGAAGCGTTTCCAAAAACATCGGCAGCATGGCGGCGGTGTTCTTGAAGTTCACGGCCAAGAGCTGCTTTCTTTCGGTCCGCTTCCGCGCGAGCCGCTCCTCGCAATGCAGCGGCGCCTATCCCCGACGCCAGAATGTTACGAGCCGCATGCAGGTCCGCATTGTCCTCATGCCCGTTTCCGGGCCGCCGGGATGTAGCGGTAGAAAGCGGTCCTTCCGATACCGATCCGGTCGATGACGTCTCCAACGAAGGGATGGTTTTTGGCATCCTCGGGCGTTGCCTCGGCGTTCTTGGGGGCCGGGGGAGCGCGGGATAATTTGCAAAATCTGATGGCCCGGGACCAAATCGCTGCGGACCAGGAACTAAGCTGCGAACTGGACGCGCGGATCGAGCAGCGTTAGCCCGGAAAACGCCGAAGCTAGCAGCGAGACTCCTGCCCGCCTTTGCGAGGATGTTTCCGGCCGTCATGATGGACCTTCGCTGATGCGTGATAAGTGCCGCGTGAGTGCAAAGACGATTGCCTTCAGGAGCTCCGCTGATTCTATGACAGCCACAATCTCGAGAAAGCACAAACAGATCTGGCGGCCTGTCTCATAATTGTGAAATCCTTTCGATGCACTAGAAACATAAAAGCGCGGACTGCGGAGGCAGAACGCGTATCCGGCGGGTGTCTCAAAAGTGAGGAAGCAACAATGGCGAGGCGGTCAATCAAGTCCTACGCACATGCCGGCAAGCACCGTGTGAACAATCCGCCCGTTGGCCTCGTGACTCCTGAAACAGACCCGGACGCGGGCTCCAGAGCATACGCCCACGATCCGCACATCGATCCGCAACTGACATGGGCCGGCAAGGCAGAGCATACATCGTTCGAGGTGCCGACCGTTTCGCTTCACGTGCATGAGCGAATTGATCCTCGCACGATCATAGACGCAGTACGCAAGCGCAGCGACTCGGGGCTACAGCTATTACCACTGTTCGCCACGCTAGTCGAAAACCCGCCGATCCGCAATGCCATCGAGTTCTACAAGCACCGCCACAACTGGACCAATCGGTTGATTGCCGGCGACAGCCTGCTTGTCATGAACAGCCTTCTGGAAAAGGAGGGTCTCGGCGGACAGGTCCAAACGGTTTATATCGATCCGCCCTACGGCATTCGCTACGGTTCGAATTTTCAGCCTTTCGTAAATAGGCGCGAGGTTGCCGACGGCAAGGACGAAGACCTGACCGGCGAACCGGAGCAAATCCGCGCTTTCCGTGATACTTGGGAACTCGGCATCCATTCATACCTGACCTATCTGCGCGACCGCCTGCTGCTGGCGCGCGAACTGCTGAACGAAAGCGGTAGCTGTTTCGTGCAGATCGGCGATGAAAACGTCCATCTTATAGGTACGGTCATGGACGAGATATTCGGAGCCGATAACCGGATGGCGACGATTTCTTACGCTACGACCGGTGGCAGTTCGACAAATGCCTTGCCGGAAATCGCTGATTATCTATTGTGGTATGCAAAGGATAAGAAACAAGCAAAGTACAGGCAACTATATGAAAAACTAACTCGTGCGGAAATAATAGAGTTCTTTAATTGGGATGTAATGATTGAACTTCCTAACGGAGAGTGCCGAGCACCAACACCCAAAGAAAGATTCAACCCCGACAAGTTCTTGCCGGAGAATGCCCAAATTTATAGACGCATGCCTCTGGTATCTCGGGGTGCTTCTACAACTGGACGATCCGATGCCTATGAATGGCAAAATCGTATATTTCGATGCCCTCCAGAGCAACAATGGCGAATCTCGCATGCGGGACTGGATCGACTTGCCGAATTAGGAAGGCTGGATGCCCGGGAAGGCGACACATCCCTAAGGTGGAAGAGGTACGAGAACGAAGTGCCTGGTCGACGCATCCACAACATGTGGGGCGCACAGATGTCGCCGAGCAATAAACGGTATGTTGTTCAAACCGCTACAAAAGTTATTCAGCGTGCCATCCTGATGACATCCGATCCCGGCGATCTGGTATTTGACCCGACCTGCGGCAGCGGTACTACCGCCTATGTTGCCGAGCAATGGGGTAGACGCTGGGTCACCTGCGACACATCACGAGTGGCAGTTACTCTGGCAAAACATCGAGAGATGACGGCCAATTTCGATTATTACCATTTGGCTCATGCCGATGAAGGTGTAGGAGCAGGCTTCCGTTGTCGTGCGATTGCAACCGTCTCCGCGCGAACTCTAGGTTACGATGAACCACCAAACGAAACGACAATCTACGACCAACCGTTCATCGACAGGAGTTTGGCACGAGTCACGGGACCGTTTACCGTTGAGGCAGTTCCTGCACCTACGGTAAAGCCAATCGATGAGATCGGCGATCAGGAAGTGCATGTGGCGGACAACTCAGTGGCAAGAACCGGGCCAACGTTGAGGCAACGCGACTGGCGCGACGAACTGCTGAAGGTCGGCATTCGTGGCAAGACCGGACAGCGTATCTCCTTCTCACGCCTGGAACCATTGCCGGCCACGCGCTCGCTCCACGCAGAAGGGGAAACCCGACCGGATACCTTGGAAGCGAGCGGCATTGAAAAACCTGGGATTACCTATAGCCCAGAGCCCGTCGCCGTCTCATTCGGGCCAAACCACGCGCCCTTGGAACAGCGGCAGGTCGCAATGGCAATCGAGGAAGCACAATCACTGGTCCCGAGGCCAAAGATCATTGTCTTCGCGGCATTCCAGTTCGATCCCGAAGCATCGAAGGACATAGACGAGACGCACTGGCCCGGTGTTACCCTTCTGAAGGCGCAGATGAATGCCGACCTTTTGACGGACGATCTCAAAAAAAAGCGTGCAAGTAACGAAAGTTTCTGGCTGATCGGACAGCCTGACGTCGAGGTCGAATGTATCGCAGACGGCGATGACAGGGGTAAATTCCGTATTACTATCCAGGGATTCGACTACTACAACACGAGGACTGGCAATATTGACTCCGGCGGAGCGAGCCGGATCGCCCTTTGGATGCTCGACCCCGACTATGACGGCCGCAGCCTGTTTCCACGTCAGGTGTTCTTCCCGATGGCTGGAACCAGTGAAGGCTGGGCCAAGCTCGCCCGCAATCTCAGGGCCGAGATCGATTTCGACCTGATCGAAGCATATCGAGGTACGGTTTCGCTGCCGTTCGAGGCCGGGGAACGTGGCCGGGCTGCCGTCAAGATCGTGGAGTTGCGCTGATGGCGAAAGTGAGGAAGGCAAAGGCTGTCGAGCGACTTCAGAAGCTAGTGGACGAGGCTTCAGAATTAAACCCTGAAGACGATGGCACCCAGAAATTCATGAAATGGCCTACAGATGTCCATAGCGCCTTCTTTCATATATTTGGCGAGGATAGCCGTCAGAATACACAGCTTCCCAGAAGTTACAGAACGACTCCAAGCGGAATTCGGAAATATTTTAATGTTATGGTTTCTGTCGTCGAATCAAATCTCGATGATCTCACGTATTTTTGCGATGATGACGAGGAATCAGCCGCGGCCCCCTTGAACCAGAGCATATCTTCAGCATTTGACGTGAGCGGGGTCGACAAGAGAGCAGGAGGGAACAGGGTCTTCGTCATCCATGGTCGCGACGAGGCCGTTCGTGAAATGGTTGCGAGATTCCTGGAAAAATTCAAACTCGAACCGGTTATCCTGCACGAACAACCCAATAGAGGCCGCACGACTATCGAAAAATTCGAAGATCATGCGGACGTCGGCTTTGCTGTAGTCCTGCTGACGCCGGACGATGCAGGCGCACTTGCGGGGAACGGAGACGACCCCAAGCCTCGCGCACGGCAAAACGTCATTCTTGAACTGGGCTTTTTTCTCGGAAAACTCGGTCGGGAGCGGGTTTGTTCCCTTGTCAAAGGCGATGTGGAAACGCCGTCGGATTATGATGGAGTCGTTCATACTCGATTCGATAACGCCGGCGGCTGGACGCTTAAGCTTGCCCAGGAGCTGAAGGCCGCCGGGTTTGATGTCGATGTCAATAGGGTCTTTCAGACATGAATCCTCAGGTTTCGATCCCAAAGACCGAACTCGCTGCCTTCTGCCGTGCTCACGGTATCCGGCGGCTCGCCATCTTCGGTTCGGCGCTGCGGGCTGATTTCGAGGTGAAGAGCGACATCGACTTACTGGTTGAGTTCAATTCGGGCCGTACTCCCGGGCTACTGGGCATAGCCGGCATGGAGATCGAACTGTCGACTCTGTTCGGCGGTCGCAAAGTGGACCTGCGAACTCCCGAGGATCTGAGTCGTTACTTCCGCCAGGAAATTCTTGATACGGCAGAAGTCCAGTATGCGCAGGGATGATGAAATTAGACTGCGGCACATGCTCGACGCAGCGTGTGAAGCATTGTCCTTCGTACAGGGACGAACGCGCGACGACCTAGACATGGACCGCCAACTCGTCCTTGCACTGATCAAGGATATCGAGTTCGTCGGCGAAGCGGCAGCCCAGGTCACCGAACCTGCGCGCCGGGATATGCCAAGGGTACCATGGGAGAAAATCGTCGGGATGCGCAATCGTCTGGTACATGCGTATTTCGACATTAACCTCGATATCGTCTGGAATACGGCGCAGGAAGATCTGCCGGAACTGATCGCTCTGCTCGAAAATGACATCCCCCCAAGACCCGAACGGCTCACGGAGGCGGAGTCGTGACCCGAGCGATTATCGGCCGGTTGATCGTCAATTCGCCTTATCATGAACCAGGGAGGCATTGGTGCTACGATCGGAGAACGCGTCTGTTCGATCTCGCGGCTGGCCGCCGGCCAGCCGGATATGTCATCGCCTCGCCGGACTCCCAGGCGTTCGACGACCCGGGCGTGTTTGTCGAAATCCCCCTTGTCAACCAGATTCGCTCGCGTGTACGCGCATGGCGCAAAGCCGGATACCCAGGAGTCTCCGGCGTTACCCGCCGTCTTCTTGAATATTGGACCGACCCGGAAGAATTCGAAAGCCGACGTTTCTTCTTCTGCCAGATCGAGGCTGTGGAAACGCTCATCTGGATCGCCGAAGGGCCAGCGGTCGACAAGGTCGGCGTGGCAATCCCCACCGATGGCGGACCTTTCAGGCGGTTGTGTTCCAAGATGGCTACCGGGACGGGCAAGACCATTGTCATGGCCATGGTCGCAGCGTGGCACATCCTGAACAAGGTCACCTACCCGAGGGACACTCGTTTCGCCAAGCATATCCTGGTCGTGGCTCCGGGTCTCACGGTCAAGAGCCGTTTGGCCATACTCGAACCATCCCATCCGGAGAGCTACTACGAGGCGTTCCGCATCGTTCCGCCGAACCTGTTCGAGAAACTGCGCCGGGGCAAGGTCGCGGTACGGAACTGGCATGCGCTCAACTGGGAAAGCGAGGAAAAACTCGCCAGCAAGCGAGGTGTGGACAAGCGCGGCGCCAAGAGTGGCGAAGCCTATGTACGCGGGGTCCTCGGCGACATGGCCGGTGCACGGAATATCCTGCTGATCAATGACGAAGCGCACCATGCCTGGCGTGTGCCCGCCGAATCCAAGGTCAAGGGCATCGCCAAGGCTGATATTGAGGAAGCTACCAAGTGGATCGGCGGGTTGGATCGAATCCACAGGACTCGCGGCATTCTTGCTTGCTACGACTTCTCAGCTACGCCGTTCGCACCGTCGGGAAGGCAGAGTTCGGAGGAGGCGTTATTCGGTTGGATAGTGAGCGATTTCGGCTTGAACGACGCCATTGAATCCGGCTTGGTCAAAACTCCCCGTGTCGTCATCCGTGACGACGCGGTACCGGATGCCAAGACTTACAAGTCGCGTCTTTATCACATCTATAACGACCCTGAAGTCAAAGACGACCTCAACCGCCGGGCCAAACCCGAGGAGCCGCTACCTGATCTGGTGATCAACGGCTACTACCTGCTGGGTTTCGATTGGCGTGAAACTATGAGAGAGTGGGTAGCACGGCGAAGTGCGACCCCGCCCGTTATGATCACCGTTGCCAACCGCACCGAGACTGCGGCCCGCGTGAAGCATGCGTTTGACCACCACAGAGTCCGAATTGACGAGCTCTACGACCCCTCGCGGGCCTTGCACATCGATTCAAAGGTACTCGACGCAGCGGAGGCCGCAGGGGAACCGATCGCTGATGTCGGTGCTGACACTAACGAGAACCGCGTGCGCAAACTAACGAAGAAACAGCAAGCCGAGTTGTTGCGCCTGCAAGTGGATACTGTAGGACGGCCCGGGCGTGCTGGCGAGAAGATACAGAACGTGATCTCCGTCGGAATGCTGTCGGAAGGATGGGACGCGAAGACTGTCACCCACATCATGGGCCTGCGCGCCTTCACCAGCCAGCTTCTCTGTGAGCAGGTGGTCGGGCGCGGTCTCCGCCGCACATCCTACGACGTGAATCCAGAGACTGGCCAGTTTGAGCCGGAACATGTCAATATCTTTGGTGTACCATTCACGTTCCTGCCTCATGAGGGCGTGGAGAACGGCCCGCCGCCGCCCCCAAAGCCGAAAACAGCCATTGAACCGGTGGCGGACAAAGAGGTTTTTGCTATTTCATGGCCGAACATGATCCGTATCGACCACGGGTTCCGCCCGCGCCTATCACTGGATTGGAAGGCATTGCGACCCCTGGAACTCGATGCGGGCGAGACAGCAAGTTTGGCGGAACTCGCACCAATCGTCGATGGCACGCCAGATGTGACCAAGATCGCAGAAATCGACCTGGAGAATCTCGCGCGAGTTCCGGACGCAGCGTATCGTCTTCGAGGCAGCACGGGACGTGTACGACCAAATGCAGCAGAACTGGCAGGGGGGGAAGGCTGTCCTGCTAGCCCAACTGGTGCACCTAATCGAGCAGTTCGTCCGGTCGGACAGAATCGTGATCACCCCGGCTCTATTCGACCGTGACAATCTCAGGCGCCGCCTCATTATCACGCTAAATATGACGCGGCTGGTCCAGCACATCTGGCAGACCATCCGTTTCCAGAACACCAAAACTCTTGAGCCGGTGTTCGACCAGGACCGGCCGATCCTTTCAACCGGTGACATGAGGACCTGGTACACGGGCAAGCCATGCGAGCCCGCCAAACGCAGCCATATCAACTTTTGCGTCTACGACAGTACATGGGAAGCATCAGAAGCCTTTGCGCTGGACCGAGCCACGGAAGTTGTAGCCTGGGTAAAGAACGATCATCTGGGTTTTGAGGTCTTCTACGTCCATCACGGTGTGGTGCGTAAGTATCGCCCGGATTTTCTGATCCGGCTCGGAACTGGCAATATGTTGGTTCTGGAAACAAAGGGACGCGACCGCAAACAGGACAGAACCAAGCGCAGGTTTCTCGACGAGTGGGTGCGTGCTGTCAATGCACATGGCGGTTTCGGCCGCTGGTTCTGGGACGTGTCAAGACAACCTGGTGACATCAGAGACATCCTCGTGAAACATTCGTAGCATCCGGCACCGTAGCGCCGAGCCGTATCCTGCGGAAATCCAAGTCAATTGGGCCTTGTCATGCGTCGGCGCACGGGATTGCCGGGCCCGGGCCGAACTGCTCATGCATGCCTTGCCGCCGTTCGGATGGGACCGCTCCGGCAGCGCCCAGAAGCATCCATGTTTCGAATCAACGGTAATTTTTAATTTTTTTCCGTCTTCGGAATAGTTTATACACGGCTTTCCACAGGTTTTTCCACGGCGGAGTCGACCTCAGGCGGCAGCCGGGCGGCGCTCCGCCCACTCGCGACCGACCGGCGCGAGACGTCTAGGCCGATATCGTTCAGAATCTCCACGATGCGGCCCGCCGTCGACTGGCTCTTGCGATACATCATCACGATCCGGGCCTTCAGGCCAAACCCGAACTGCTCCTTTCTCGACGCGATTCCCGGCGGCATCTTCGCCACGAGGTTTCGGATACGGTCGCGAAAGCTTCTTCAGCAGCTTGATCTCGTCGCCCAGCGCCCGGATCCTCTCGAGGAGCTCGGCGAGCCTCATTGCGAGCTCCGAATCGCTGCTCTTCAGCCGGGCGAAAGCCTCCTCCGTAAAGGAAGACGAATCCGGCGGCGGACATGTATCCCCAAATGCGGTCATGGGCGCATCGCCTGCATGCTACTGCTCTTTTTTGCGACTTGCGTCGTCTTGCGGGAAACGCTACCGCGCCGCTCGGCGGCTTGCCGAGCGCGTTTTCGAAAGAGAACCGGCGCGCGGCCCAAGAAAACGCGAGGCCAGGACAATCGCGATATGCCGAGAACTTTCCACCATTACGAAAATTGGCGTTGAAATTCGTGTGAGGCGCCGTTTAAAACCTGTGCTTCTAAGGCAATTCGCCGACATGTCAGTGCCTCGCTCAAGCTCGATCTAGTGAATAGCTATTCATTCTTCGCCGGCCGAGGAAATTCTAGCGGGATTTTCAGTTTCGGCTGATTGATCTCTTAGCCGTAGCGCTATCCCGAGTGCGTTGCGCCGAATAGTTCGAATTTTTAACCGCGCCGAGACCGGCAGCGGACGACTCTATAAATTCAAGTTTCTAATTTACTAGTCGCTGCGCTAACGGAGATTTGTTAACAACTACAGAAAAAATGCAATAGGAATATTCCAATCGATGCCCAATCTGGAATGCTACTTCGAATTCGAACCCTCCGCGACGACCGTTGAATCTCTTGAAACGCCGATTCCTGTTATCGACCTCGATGTCGTGGAACGCAATCTTGGGAGGTGGCAGAGTCGCTGCGACGAGGCGGAAATTGCCAATCGCCCGCACGTCAAAACGCACAAACTCGTCGCCTTGGCTCGTGCACAAATAGACCTTGGCGCGACGGGCGTTACGGTCCAAAAACTCGGCGAAGCCGAAATAATGGCAAAAGCCGGAATCGACGATCTCTTGCTCACTTACAACGTAGTCGGACGACGCAAGCTGGAGAGGCTCATTAAATTCCCGGCCGCGGTTTCTATCAAGACCGTAGCTGACAGCGAAATTGTCGTTGAAGGACTCGCGGAAGCAGGATCCTCGGTCGGTCGCGAGTTGGAAATTTTGGTTGAATGCGACACTGGAGGCGGCCGTAACGGCGTTCAAAGCCCGGACGCCGCTGTCGAACTCGCCAAGTTCATCGACCGTATCTCCGGCGTCGCCTATCGCGGCTTAATGACGTTTCCGGCCGTCGGTGGCCGAAAGCGTTCCGGGGAATTTCTTTCAGAGGCAAAAGAGCTTGCCGAGAAAATCGGATTGGAGACAACATGCGTGTCGACCGGCGGCACACCGGACATGTGGCGGAAAGACGGCCTGGAAGCGGTCACCGAATATCGGGCGGGAACCTATATTTTTAATGATCGGTCGCAGATTCAACCTGGATTATGCCAAATCGAAGATTGTGCGCTCTTTGTCCTTGCGACGGTAGTTAGCCGTCCGACCCGCGACCGCGCCATAATAGACGCGGGATCTAAATCATTAACTAGCGACCTTATGGGATGCAGCGGATTCGGTTTTGATCTCAATAGCGGTAGCGTCCTGTCCTCTCTATCCGAGGAACACGGAATACTCGACACGCGCTTCGTAGGCGGTTCGCCGCACATAGGAGAACAGGTACGGATCCTGCCGAACCACGTTTGCCCTGTCGTCAATCTTTTCGACAGGGTCGTTATTTCCCGAGGCGAAGATGTACTGGGCTTCGCGGCGGTCGATGCCCGCGGATTGGTTCATTAGCGAGCGATGCCGGAACTGCCGATTGCCGCTAAATCAATTGATTTCCGATTCAGCGCAACGGCGTTTCAAGATTCGACGCTCCGTCCTCGATTGCAATTTACTGCCAGGCGGATATCCGTTGTCACTCGACCTCGGCAACCCGAACGAGTCGGCGCTCGGCAATTGATCTATAGGCGGTTTCCGCCAGCAGCAACGCTCTTCGACCGTCTTCGAACCCCGGAGAGGGTGCCTTTCCGCTTTCGATGCAGTCGGCGAACTCCGACAATTCCGCCGCAAACGCTTCAGTGTAGCGCTCGATAAAGAAATACATATATGGCTCGGATGATTCAGTTCTGGCCTTGGAAAATCGTTGAAGCTCGTGTGGCTTTCGATTGCCGCTTATGACCATGCCGTCCGATCCGACGAGTTCTATCCTTTGATCATATCCGTAAGTGGCAAGACGGAAATTGTTGATATGGCATTGCTTACCGTCCTCGGTACGCATTGTGATCATCGCAGTATCGTGATCGCCAAGCTCCTCCATAAATTCCGGATCTATCAAGCGTCCACCGATTGCGAACACTTCGACAGGCTCATCCACAAGAAAAAACCGAGCCAAATCGAAGTCGTGAATTGTCATATCCCTCATTAGCCCGCCCGCCGTGCGATAATAGGCTTCTGTCGGCATTTCCGGGTCTCGCGACGTAATGAACACCTGGCGCAATTCCCCAATTTCCCCGGATCGAGATGCTTTCGAAGCAGCTGCGTGCCCTGGGTCGAACCGGCGGTTGAATCCAATTTGGACGGGAATATCGCTGCCTTCCAGATTTTTCGCGCACTGGTTGACCCGCGCGATATCGAGATCAATTGGTTTTTCGCAAAGTACCGGCTTTCCAGCGGCAACTGAACGTTCGATGAAGTCCACATGGGTATCAGTGGTCGATGCGACGAGAACGGCCTTTATCGAGTCATTCGAAAAAATCCCTTCCGCTGTTGAATAAGCTTGTACACCGAATTCAGCCGAAAGCTTCTCGGCGGAAGGGGCATGCACGTCGTGGACCGCGGACAGTTTAAGTTTTGGATGCGATGCGATGTTGGCTGCGTGCATCCAGCCAATTCTGCCGCACCCGATCAAGGCAACAGGAATTTCGACCATCATATTCTCCCGATTGAATTTAAAGCGCATTCACATAAGAGAGCTCGTCAATTGTCAATCGGTCATATGGATTTTTATTTTTCTAGTTTACATGAATCACTTCCATCCAACTTCCTTAGCGTGAAACGATGGCCGAAAATGCAAGCAAATCGTGGCCACTCGGTTTACAGGCTGCGAACAGAGCGAAAGGCCCGGTAGGATTAAGGTCATTTACGACATGATTCATATCCATTTTTGGTTGACGCATTCGAAATCCGGTGCATCAGTCGAATCGCCGAGTCGCCAAGTGCTTAGTCTGCGACGGAAAGTATATCGATGTCTCCGCAGATTCATATTTCCAAGAACTTTACGGGAATACTTTGCGCATTCGCTGCTTCCCTAGGATTTTCGATTACCGACATGAGTATCAAGTTTTTGAGCGGCGACTATCCGCTTCACCAAATAATTTTCATACGTTCTCTTGTCGCGCTAGGACTAACTCTTGCCATCATAATCCCGCTCGAAGGAGGATTTGCCAATTTAAAAACGCGGCGGCCGCTTGCGCATTTGATTCGAGGCCTGTGCCTTGTTCTGGCAAATCTAATGTTCTTTGCCAGTCTTGCCATTCTTCCGCTAGGCGACGCTGTTGCGATTTTCTTCGTAGCGCCCCTAATGACTACTGCGCTGTCCGTCGTAATTCTCCGCGAGCGCGTCGGCTTAAAGCGATGGTCAGCCGTCGCTCTCGGACTGATAGGAGTAATTTTCCTTGTCAAGCCCGGGCAGCTAGGGTTTCAACCGGCCACGCTGCTTCCAGTAGGGGCCGCCTGTTTCTACGCCGTGCTGCAAATTGTGACCCGAAAAATCGGATTGACCGAACGCGCGTCCACGATGGCATTCTATATCCAGCTGATTTTTGCAGTAGCGAGCGTAGTTTTCGGAATATGCTTCTACGAGTACGAATCAGGATTCGAACATCCGTCCGTAGAATTTATTACGCGACCCTGGGTCTGGCCCGAGCAAGCAGACTTAGCTATCATGGTCGGCGTTGGCGTAGCGAGCGCCGCAAGCGGCTATTTTATCTCGCAAGCCTACCGCATAGCGCAGGTAAGCTCCATTGCGCCAATAGAATACACTGCGCTTGTTATGGCCGTATTTTGGGGAGTGGTCGTATGGACGGAGTGGCCGCCGCTCTCGTCCTGGATTGGAATCTTGCTGATACTTGCGTCGGGAATTACCGTCGCGCTTCGCGAGAAACGCACTGGAACCGCGCTGGCTTCAAAGCGAATCTATAGCCGAAGGTAGGGTCTCCGGCGGGGTGGCGTTCCAAAGTCGCTGAATAGAACAGCCTCTTCGGACTAGAATTCGGCTTCTTTCAATCGTGTCGATATTCCTCGGAATATTTGATTTCCGTCGTGTCGGCGCCGCCAAATCCCAAGGCGATCTACTAACGCTCGCATAATGATTTGACTTTGCGAACTGAACGGCCGGGAACCGGTCGATAGCCGTATATCGCATGGCGCCATTGGATGGCGCGCCGCCATGGCAAGTGCCGAACCATTCAACCCCTTTTTTGCAATATTCGACGCGCCCTTCTCTGATGCAATTCCTTTGGTGAATAGTGCGGCAGGTCGAAATTTGAAGTCCGTAGACATTAATATTGTGAGCGCGAGTCGAACAGCCGCGATTTAACCGATTCCGGTTTGCTGGAAAGCGATGCCGAGATCGAAAGAAAATGAAATTATCAATGGTCCGGCAAGAGCCAAAGAAACTCAAACCGTCCGGCAAGCATACTTTCGCGCACGTTCGCGGGACATATCCTTTTCGGTAGATTCCACACGAGGGAAGCCTAGCCCGCCGGATATTGGGCTTGGCGCAGCCCTATCGGAATATTTGCGCCGCGGCTGTGGAATTGATCGAAAAACTGGTGGATTGGCCGGAAAATTCCGACTAAGCATTGCTAGCGCCATCCTCGAATAGCGAAAGAATTTGAAACTTCAATCGCGCGATCGCTGCGCCGACGAAGAAACCCGGACTTTGTATTGAATCAAGGAGGAATAATGCTGGACGAAAATATTGGGCGGGACGAATCACTGCTTCTTCAACCATTCCAAAAACCGCTTACCGCGAATGCAGAGGAATCATTTACACTGCCATCGAAATTCTACACTAGCCCGAAGATTTACGAACTCGAAAAAGAGCGCATCTTTTACAAGACATGGCAGTGGGTCGGCCACCTAAGCAGCTTCAAAAGAACCGGAGATTACGCTACCGTTCGCATCTGCGACCAAAACGTGTTCGTCATTCGCGGTAGGGACGGCAAATTGCGCGGGTTTTACAATGTTTGCCAGCACCGCGCGCACGAACTTCTTCCCGATGGAACAGGAAACATTTCAAGCGTCATCGTCTGTCCGTACCACGCTTGGTCTTTCGAAACGGACGGAAGATTGCGCGGAGCTCCCCGGTCCAGCGGCCGGGTAGGATTTCGCAAGGATGACTACTCACTAAGGGAGGTTCGAACGGAAGTGTTTCTCGATTGCGCGTTTGTAAATCTTGATCCGGAAGCCGAGTCGCTTTCGACCTGCGCAGGCGATTTGGAAGACGATGTCCGCAAGAGAGTCCCTTTCCTCGAAAATGTAGCGCCCACCGGGGCATACGGAGACGGGCAAATCAAAATCAACGCAGGCTGGAAAGTCGTCGTCGACAACTACGTCGAGTGCTACCACTGCGACCACGCTCATCCGGCGTTCGCGGACATCATGTGTATGGACAGCTACCGGCACGATACATTCGGGCTTTGGGCTCGCCAGCTCTGCGAAGACATAAGGTTGGAAAATTCCGCTTACGCGCTAGATCCGGGAAAGCATTGCGTATCTTCTTTCTGGTTTTTGTGGCCGAATACAACATTCAACGTGCTGCCCGGTCCGGAAGAAATTAACATTTCGTCCATTCGCCCAACGGGCCTGGACACTACGTCGTTCGAAGGCGTTTCGTTTACCGTGTCGGGCGAAATCGACCGGGCAAGAACGGACTACGTTTCGAATGTTCTTGTGCCTGAAGATGTCCGCCTCTGCGAAAGCGTTCAGAAAGGTTTAAAGTCGAAGGGCTACGACCAGGGTCCGGTGATGGCGGAGCCGCAGAGAACCGGAAGAGGCGAGCACGCGCTGCACCACTTCCATAGGCTGGTTCAAGGAGCTTTGCTCGAAGATGCTTGACCGAAAATCGCCGAAAAAATTTGAGCGCCGCTATTCCCGCTTCGGCGGCAAGCCTTTAACAATGCCTTTTTGGACAAATTCAGGGCTATAAGCCTTGCGACCGAATACTTTGCGAACCAAGGGTTCGAAAAATTCAAGGTCTTCCGCGGAATACTTCGGATCGAATGATGATTGGTCCCAGCGTTCGCAGAATTCGGAGCATCACTTGAAATAATTGTTGTCCCGAAACTTGTCGCGGGCGTTTCGGTCCCAGCCGTAATGGTGGGCGAAATACTTCATTTGGAAAATTCCGTGATGCTCAACGACCCACGTTACTTCCTCACGGACAAACGGGCGAATGACTTCAGCGGAGAACCGATCGTGATTCTGCGGCGCGAGACCGTCCCCGATGTCATGGAGAAGCGCGCCCACGACCCAGTCCAAGTCTGCTCCGTCCCTCGCGGCGCGTGTTGCCGCCTGAAGCGCATGCTCTAGCCTCGTTATCTTGTAACCTGAAAGCGTATCCTCGCCATGCCTTTCGAGTTCGCAGAGTATTTGGTTGGCGGTCAGCGCGAAATAGGATTTTTCCTGTTCGGCAAGAAAATCATAGTCCTGCTTTGTGCCGAATTTCATTTGCGTAAAGGAAACAGTATCCATTTTTTGCCTCATTCTTCGAGCGGTTCAATTGGCGGAACTAGTATCTGCCTCGCAAGCCAAGGCTCTTGCGCAGACCGGACAAAAAGAATGAACTTGAGCGGAAATACGCATACCATCGATTTGCGGCCATAAGGGCATTCACGCCGTATCCAGGGCGGATCCCAAAAGGCGATCAAGGAGCTCTTGCAAAATTCGAGTCAAACTACGGCGATCGCCTCGATCTCTACCCTTATGTCGATCATCAATTCGCAGCGAATCGTAGAACGAGCCGGCGGCGTTCTAGAAAAGAATTCGGCATAAACCTTGTTCATAGCAGCGAAGTCTTCCGTGTTCTTGAGGAAAACCGTCGTCTTGACGACTTTGTCCATGGATCCGCCCGCTTCGACAACCAAGTCTCTAATTTTTTCCAAAACCAGGCGTGTTTGCGCTTCTATGCCTTCCACAATCCTGCCTTTATCGTCGACCGGAACCTGTCCCGAAACGAAAACCAAATTGCCTGTTCGAAGCGCGGGAGAAAGAGGAATATTTGTCGGCGTTCCGAATTGAGTGATTTCAGCCATAGCAACCCTTCCTCATTGATTCGACTTTATCGACTCTATGATACCGAGTATTTCCGTCGTGTTCAAAAAACGCCCATACCATATGCAATTTCAATATTCGCATCGCTTTCCGAACCGGCTGTCGCGCTGCGCGCTTTGCCTCTTCTGGAATTCGATGACAAATAGCGCGTCGGAAAAGCCCTATCGGGCAACTCACCACGCAAACGCGGTCCCGGATGCGGTCGCACTGATTCGGTGCGCCGGCGCTACAATCAATCAATCCGACTAGGCGCACTGAGTTCGCTTTATCCGAATTCCAAGAACCTCTTCCCGAATATGAAAGTCTCGCTCCGGGCAAGCCGAAAATATCCGAACACCTTCCATTCAGCTTCCGGCTCGGCATACGTTTAGTATTCCCTTTCGCAAACGATCGTCGAGCGTTCGATTGTCGTTCCTCCAAATTGTTCGCCTGCAAGTCCGTCCCTCGATTGTTGTCCAGTCGCCATCGGTCCACACGGCGCCGCTGCTACCGCTCTTCGGGTTTGCCCAATGGACCGGGCTTTGCGCATCACCGCTTGCAGCTCTTTGCGCGGCATCGCGAATCAGAGAATTGTCGTCTTGGAGATTCATTGCGGTCGCATATTCCAAAGCCCGACGATTGATTGTCCACCTCGCCAATCTTCTGTCGCCCAGCGGGTGCGTCCTCAGCATAGCCGCAAACGCGGTCGCTTCGCCGCTCCGTTCGCCCGACATCAACGCGATTCTGGCCAATGATTCATTCCCGGCGTGAAGGTCGATTCCCGCTTCCGCCAATATCAGCCCGGCGTAGTAGTCGGCCTCGAGCTCCTGGTCTTCGGAATACGCGACTGCTCCGATTGTTGCCCCGGTCCCTGCCAAGGCCTCTGTCATAGTGTAATTGCATTCTTCAGCCGAACGGCAAATTGAAGAATCTGCCAATGCGCCCAGCACTCCTCCGATCAACGCACCTATCGACGCGTTGGTTGCTTTCGTAGAAGGATGGGCTGCCATAACGTGGCCGTACTCATGCGCAAGCACAAATGCGATTTCGTCATCAGAACCGGCCCTTTTGAGAAGCCCGGAGTTCATTCCAACTTGGTCGTTAATGTCCGCATAGGCATTAAAAGAGTCGTCCCGGACAATTTTTGGGTCCTTCGATTCAATTGCTTCGCAATTCTGCGCCTGCAACCGATGGCAAACGCGGAGGGCGGCAGGACGAACCACTTCCACAACTCGGAAAAAGGATTCAACTTGCCGGCCATGATCGAGGTTTCGCGAAGGCAACAATTCGGAATCGGCACCAACCAGCTCCATTCGCGCTTCTTCAACATCAATGGCGTTCTCCGTCAAACCTGGACGGGTAACGCCACTGCCGCAGGATGCCAGAGCTAGCGCAATTGTAATCGACGAAAATAGCGCAACGCATCTTGTCAATCTTGCGGCTAGGTTAGCGTAGTAGCTTCTTTCAACCTGCACCGAGATTTTCCTCTTTGCATCTGTGTCGCCGCCCCTTGATTATTTTTCAAAAAACCGATCCGCAAGTGAAAACGAAATATCAACTCTTCGTTAACGCTCTTTTCGCCTCTCGTCCCTCGAACAATGAAAGCGAACCGTTCTTAAGCCGAGCCAAGTGCGGTCGACGAGCCGGATACAACACTGCGACAACGCCTATTGAAAGCATTTGAAGCTTCAGCGTTCAACAGAATGCCCATTACTTTGTCGCACTTTCGAGCAATCGCAAATGCCTTCCCAGACGACCATCGTACCGCAGTCACGGCAAGCGACCTAGCTGGAGCAATGGAATGCGTAGGAGAACAGGCGCCCGGCTGGATCGACCGAATACTCGGGAATCTACTTTTCGCAAGTCGAATAGCGGCTATGCGATAGAATTGCGAATTGGACGCGCCGGTGGACCATATTCGTCGGATGAAGTTTCTCAATGGCCCTGGTCAAGACGTACTGAATTTACGGGCATCGATGTGGTGTCGATCTAGACGCTAAAATAATGAAAAATGGCGCAAATTTCATCCAAGCCAGCGCATGAATCAAAGTTTCCCGTTTAGTGCTGATGCCAAAGCCGACAAAACACTTTAAGCGATTTTTTTAAGTTTCGAGGTCTTTTTTTTCCTTGATCGTTGATTTTTTCGCGTAATTGGTTTTGTTGGTTGAACATTAGCATCAGGCAGCTTCCGAATTGCCGCCTCAGGCGCGAACTGGCAGGGAAATGAGCGAAACACCTTCAAGGAACGTAGTAGACACGGCGATCACGAGAAAAGGGTACCTCGGCCATTCAAGTGAATCGACCTACTCCGGCGTAATCAGTTTCTTGCGGCGGACTTATACGAAGGATCTGTCGGGAATTGATCTGGCCGTTACCGGCATTCCGTTTGACTGCGCGACTACCAACCGTCCTGGAACGCGGTTCGGCCCAAGAGCGATCCGGGAAGCGTCCGTCGAAATGGCGTTCGAAAAACCTTATGGATGGGATGTGGATCCGCTTAAGGAATTGAAGATCGCGGATATCGGAGATCTCGGATTCGACCACGCTAGAATTGAAGAGTTTCCAGATGCCGCTACGCGCCATATACGCAATGTTTTGAACGAAGGCGCGTCCGTGCTGTCGCTAGGAGGCGACCACTACGTCACCTATCCCTTGCTTAAGGCTCACGCGGAAAAATTCGGCGTACTGTCTCTTCTGCAATTCGATGCTCACTCGGATACATGGTTCGACGACGACCCGAACCGTATCGACCACGGCACGATGTTCTATCACGCTGTCCGCGACGGTTTAATTGATCCGAAATCGTCGGTCCAAGTGGGGATCCGCACAACCAATCCCGATACGCTCGGTGTCAATATTCTGGACGCGCGATCGGTACATGTCGATGGTCCTTCGGCAACCGCGTCGAAAATCAAGGCGATAGTTGGCAATCGCCCGGTCTACCTTACTTTCGACATTGACGCGCTAGATCCCGCTTACGCCCCTGGAACCGGAACGCCGGTCTGGGGCGGGCTCACGTCCGCCCAGGCCGCAATAATTTTGAGGGATATCGCGGGCATCAATCTGATTGGCATGGATGTCGTGGAAGTATCGCCGCCCTATGACTACACCGGCGCTACGGCGTTGGCGGGAGCCCACGCGGGGACGGATTTGATATGCTTGTGGGCCGCCGGAAGAATTCGTCGTCGAGCATGATCCTAATTGCCATCGAAATTATTCATCCGTTTTCAGCGAAAAGGTGCCGTTGATTGAAATTTGGATCCCTTCAACAAGGACACCCTTCGTTAAGGCGCGATTCGTACGCCGCCATCGAAACTCGTAACGCCAGAAACCAATTCTCAAATTCACCGTTGCGAGCCGATATTTGGTTCGGCATCGTGGAAGCGGCCGCGAGCAATTCGGATTGACGCGTGCCGGTATTTTTTGCGTGGCCCTTAAAATTTGAAACCGATATTTCGTGGCCGAAGAGCTTGCTGCGGGCAGGATTCTACCACAAGGTCTTAAATTGGTTCTAGCGAGGAATTTGTAATCCAATTTGGCGCGAGCGTGTTTGCGAACCCAATATTCAAGCGCTTGCCAGACTTCTGCAAATGGTCCAATAGGATCGCCCTCGTAGAAATTTAGGGTGAGAACGGAATGCAACCTCAAGACAAGGCGAAATTCGGTCGGAGCGACCTGGAAGTGACCAAGCTATCCTTCGGTACGGCGCCAATAGGAAATATTTTCAGAGAGGTTCCGGATGACGTCGCGGATGCAATGATTCAGACTGCTTGGAATTCCGGAATTAGGCTTTACGACAGCTCGCCATATTACGGGCATGGCCTGGCCGAATTGCGCACGGGAAGCTCGCTCCGATGGAAACAAAGGGACGAATTCGTTCTTGCATCGAAAGTAGGACGAAGGCTCTATCCCTCCAAGCGAGAAAAAATAGATTTCACTCCATGGTGCAACGCTGCAGCCTTTCGGTTTGAGTTCGACTACTCCTATGATGGAACAATGCGAATTTTTGAAGATTCGCTACAACGCCTTGCGTTGGAGAGAATGGACATATGCTTCATTCACGACATTGACAGGTTCACTCACGGCGACAACCAACCGGAAGTCTTCGAACAAGCTATGGACGGATGCTGGCGCGCATTGGAAAAGCTAAGGAGCGAAGGCGTCGTCAAGGCGATCGGCGTGGGGGTCAACGAATGGGATGTTTGCCAAAAATCCCTAGAATTGCATGATTTCGACTGCTTCCTTTTAGCAGGACGATATACGCTCTACGAACAGGATTCCCTTGATACCTTTCTGCCGCTCTGCGAAGAACGGGGTGTCGCCGTTTTGGTAGGCGGCGGCTTCAATTCCGGTATCCTCGCGACGGGCGCAGTCGAAGGCGCCAAATACAATTATGTTCCCGCTCCTCGGCATGTACTGGAAAAAGTTAGCAAGATTGAAAATGTTTGCGAACGCTTCAACGTTCCATTGCCGGCGGCGGCGATGCAATTCGTAGTCGCGCACCCCGCGATTCCGAGCTTCGTCGCCGGCACAAGAACCGTGCAACAATTGAACAATAATCTGGAGTGGTTCTCTCACCCGATTCCCAGCGATTTTTGGGCCGAGCTAAAAGCTGAAAAGCTACTGCGCCAGGATGCTCCGACTCCTTAATTCACAAATGGGGAATCCTGTATGATCGGCGCATCAAAAAAAGGGGATAAGCATTGAGAATTGGTTCGCAGCGATTTTGCGGGAGATCAGATTCCTTAGCATGCTTAATCAGCCTATTCTGCTTTCAAGACCCGTGATTCTCCTAGCTTTATCGGAGTTTTGGAGTCATCGGCACGCCGTGATCACTTTCGGCGCCGTTAGCGGTTTTAGCGAACCGGTAAATGTCGCTTCGTAGTTGGTGTTGCTTGCGCTGAATTTTTTTTCGATAGTTTCGCAGGCACAGTGAGTTGCTTTGAACTTGAACCAGTGGAAGCTTCACTTCATGTGGGCGGGCAACTAGGTGGCAACCAATGCGGCCGGGGAAGGAACGCATTCGCTAGGAAAGTCATAAGGCGCGAAACAATGGCGTAGTTGCGGAATTGCAATCTTTTCATGTCCACCTTTGATCATATCATTATTGGCGGCGGGTCAGCCGGATGCGTTCTGGCTTCGCGCCTTAGTCAGCCGACTGAAAACAGGATTCTACTGCTTGAAGCGGGCGGAAGAGACCGGAGCGTCCTGTTTCACATACCGGCCGGGTTTGCCAGAATGACCAAGGGAATGGCTAGCTGGGGTTGGTCTACGGTTCCGCAAAAATTTATGAACTCCCGGCGCGTCTGGTTCACGCAAGCCAAAGTTATCGGCGGAGGTTCAACCATCAATGCTCAAATCTATGTCCGAGGCAATGCTCAGGATTATGACGCCTGGGCGAATGAATTCGGTTGCAAGGGCTGGAGCTATCGGGAAGTACTTCCGTATTTCAGACGCGCCGAGTCAAACGAAAGATTCAACGACAACTATCATGGAATCGACGGCCCGCTAGGCGTCTCCATGCCGAAAGCGACTCTTCCGGTCTGCGATGCGTTTATTCGCGCCGCGCAGGACTACGGTATTCCCTACAATCCGGATTTTAACAGCGGCATTCAGCGCGGGGTCGGATTCTACCAACTGACCCAACGCGAGGCGAGGCGGTGTTCGACCGCCGCGGCCTACCTCGAACCGGCTGAAGCAAGACCCAATCTAACCGTGGTACCAAATGCGGAAGTGCTGCGAATCAATATTGAAAACGGGCGGGCCACCGGTGTCGACTATCGTAGCAAGGGGCGCCTGGCTTCGGCAGCAGCAGACCGGGAAGTCGTTTTGTCGGCGGGTACGATCGGATCCCCGCGACTTCTTATGCTTTCGGGAATTGGCCCGGCGGAACATCTAAAAAAAGTCGGGATCAGACCAGTGCGCGATCTTCCCGGAGTGGGCGGCAACTTGCAGGACCATATTGACGTCTGCGCCATTGCCGAGCTTACTGGACAGCATAGCTACGACGGATATGAAAGGTTTTTCAAGACCGGCTGGGCCGGCCTTCAGTATTACCTCTTCCGTAGCGGCCCTGCCGCTTCGCCCTTATTTGAGACCGGAGCGTTCTGGTATACAGACGAGTCAGCGAGATCGCCGGACATCCAGTTCCACTTGGGTCAGGGGTCGGGAATCGAGAAGGGAATCGTCAAGATCGACGGCGCTGGAATAACTCTCAACAGCGCATACATGCGACCGCGATCGCGCGGCACTGTGCGCCTTTGCGACAAGAATCCCGAAACGCCGCCGCTTATCGATCCGAACTACTGGTCCGACCCAGGCGACCTAGACAAGAGTCTAATGGGTCTTGAAATGGCTAGAGACATTCTTGCTCAGCCCGCCTTGGAGAAATTTGTGCGCAAGGAAATTCTTCCGGGCCAAGACGTAAAATCCAGACATGGTCTGGTCGAGTACGCCTCCAAAATGGCCAAGACAGATCACCATCCGGTTGGGACATGCAGGATGGGGTCTGATTCCGAGGCGGTCGTGTCGCCGGAATTGAAGGTTCATGGCGTTGACGGCTTGCGGGTCTGCGATGCATCAATCATGCCCGCGATCTGTTCTGGCAATACCAATGCGGCTACGATCATGATTGCCGAAAAAGGCGCGGACCTGATCTCGGGCAAGCCCCCGCTTCCGCCCGCGAATCTGAAACCAGGCGGAGACCGTCGCTACTCAATGGCATGATTATTGAAACGCGTGAGGCGACTTGGGGCAAAATTTGTAAATTCTAGAATTGCGCATCACCGGCTCTGCCGTTCCGGGCATTTAACTAGCGGAAGAACTTTTTTCTGAAATCTTTGAAGCCGCAACCGTAATGGAATTTGTTCCAGAATAATGAAGGCACATCGACTAGCCCGCTCGCCAAGGCGCGGCAGAAGAGCCTTTTCCTGACTCGCAAATGGCAGAATCCGAACGGACGGTCTCGGTTTCAGGGTATATCCCGCCAACCCCGATTCAGTCATCGCGAAAACCAGAAACCGGCGGATTGAGAAGCAAATTTAGTCTGTGGTTGGGAATAGCAGTTCGATAACAGCTCGTGAGTCCCGCCTCGCCGACGCGGCTCGGCACAAAATTATTGCTATTGCTCTAGATGTATTTGCCAATTTGCCGGGACGCGAATTACGCCCGAGTTCTTGCGCCTCGACATTGGCTATTCAGACGGTAAATACGGGTTATTCGGCGAATGGCCCGAAGCCGACTTGGCCGACTGCAGCCTGCGTACGAAAATTTAAATATGTTCCCGTCTCTTCAGGCGAACCAAAAAGTTGGTTGGCAGCATCGTAAATGCCAGATGCTCTTCGACACCGTTGCCCGATTCCACTCTTTCGATGTCGAAATTTTGGCACAGCATGGCGAGAACCGCCCTGATCTGCGTTAGCGCGAGGTTGCGACCCGGGCACAGGCGCGGCCCGAATCCAAATGGAATGAACGCGCTCTTGTCGTGCGAGTATCGCCTTTCCTCGGGATCAACTAGCCAGCGCTCGGGATCGAAACTTGTTCCGTCGCCGAAGTGTTTGTCGAGTGTTGCCACGCGCCGAGCGAGCATCATAATCGGGGTGCCTTTCGGAATCAGGCAGTCGAGAACCGCAGCATCGTCCAGAGGTTCCGCCATATGGAGCGGCGCAACGGGCTTGAGGCGCATCGATTCGTTGCAAAAAGCATCAAGGAAGTGCAAGTCTTTCGTCTGGTCCAAGCTTGAGATGGCCGATCCGGGGGCGACCAGCGCGTCCACTTCTTGGCGTGCTCGGTCGAAATGCTCCGGATAGTTCAAAAAGAAATGCACTGTCCATGCGATGCTATTGGCCGTCGTGTCCTCACCGGCGAGCAACAGAGTGCCGGCATTGGCGAAGATTTCAGAATCCGTGAATCCAGATCCCTCGGTTTCAACCGCCGAAATTATCGCTTCGAGAAAGTTTTCGGGAGCGCGTCCCGGCTCCGCCGCCATGCGTTTTCGAGCAGCGCGGACCATAATGCCTACTTCGCGCTCGATCTCGACTAATGCGTGGTCCAAAGCACGGTCCGACGGTAGTCGCAGCAAGCGCCACCAAGGGAATGGCGCGTTCAAACGGCGATGCAACATGGGAAATACCGTGTCGAGATGGCGCTGAATCACCGGACCCGGCGTCTCTAGAGTGTTGGCATCCACGCCGAAAGCTAGCTGCATGGTTACGTCCACCGTGAAGCGCATAAGGTCATTGCAAAGGTCAACTCGTTCGCCGTTGTCGGCCGCGCGCTCCCAGCGCCGCTGCAGCCGCCCCAAGGTGAACGCTAGCTTGGGGAAAAATTCCTTCAATCCGGCCCGGTTCAGCGCGGTGGTGACAATCCGGCGCTGTCGGCGCCAGTCCTCCCCTTCGGCGGCAAAAACGCCTTTGAGTCGAAGTTCGGCGGCCACTTCTTCTAGGATGCTGGCGCGCCGAAACTTTTCCGGTCGCTCTAACAGGATTTGCCTAATGGCCGCGTGATCCGAAATCACTACGATATGGTTCGGACCAATGCGAATTCGGTAAATTGGTCCGTACCGCTTCGCCCATTCTTCTAGCTTCAAATGTATTTGGTTGAGCCGGAATTGAAACCGGTTGCCTACCAAAGGCAGCCCTAGAGGTCCCGGAAGGTCTTTGAGCGTAGCTGGCGCTGCATGTCCCGCTTCTATGGTAGCGTCGTATGCCACGGGCTTCTCTTTATTTAGCTTTCCGAAATTTTCGCTCACATTACTATTATAGCAAGGAAATTGCAACTTTTTCCCAGACTCTTTTTACAATGCGTCGCGAAAAATTGGAGTCAAATCTCGCGCTAATGCGACTACGCCGGCACCGCCGGTTGCGATTGAAGTATTCGTCCTAAAATCCGGCTATTGACCGCAAATTTGAGCGTACCGATGAATCACCTCCTGAATGTCGCTCATATCCGCGTGGGTCTTGCTAAGGCTCCCGCCCGATAGTCCACTCGCTTCTAACAAGGAGAAATTGTAATGGCGTCGAGGAGGTCAAACGCATTCATCGCGATCACGCCAATTCCGGGGCTCAAAAACAATATCCCAATGCTGAGACTATGGGAATCTTCTCGCGGACTGTTACAAACTTCCAGGAACGGAATCCGCTATCGACATTGACGAGCTGTTTTGTCATGCAGCCGGCGCTTTCCAAACATAAAAACAGCATAATGTCCGTAATTGCGTCAGGACGCGCCATTCGCCCGTCCAAAGCAAACAAAGATACGCGCCCTTGAAATTCGTCGGAATGACTGTCAAATTCTGCGCACGGAGCAATCGAATTGACTGTAGAATGGCGAGGGGCCCAAATTCCCGCAAGGCGAAGCGTCTAACCGTGTATCCTTGCTTTGGGTGCTAATTATCCCGCAAAGGACTTGAAGCCAGCCCTTTTAAATCTCATGGCGCGGTCCGCTGAGCGCGTACATCGGCGCGGCATTAACCAATGCTACGGGATACTTGCCCACGATATCCCTGCCCATCTGCCTTGCAACAGGAAATGCACCTGTTGGTTTGGTGCGAAGTGAGCGCTCTCGGCTTTCTAGAGACGTATCGGCGATGTCCGATACGGTTTCGTCCTGTTCGACCGACAGTTCGCCCGAGATTGCGGCTTTGTTGACGACAGCGTTCAAGGATATGCCGCACCTTTACAGCATTGTAAATTTCTGTTTCGCCTAACTTTCGTCGTCAACATTCAACTCAAAGTATCGAAAATTCCGGTTGCACCGACGCAGATACCAATTTCCCCGCTTTCCGCCGGGCAAATCTGAAGCGGCGATGCGAGCGCCTTCCCCGAGCATTCGACGCGCATAGGTCGCGCCACCAAACCGCCCGCCCCGGTGCGGAAGAAGGTCCCGCTAGATAGCCATTCGCTTCTTCAATCGTTCCTCCAGCAATAATTCGACAATTCGAAAATCGAGTTCGCTGTCGATATCCCAGCATCTTTCCGGAGGCATAACGTAGGGAATGACGCGGCCTTCGAATAGTTCGTCGGCGCGCCGCAGGTATTCGGGCGAAAGAACGTATATCGAAGCCGCATGTTCATAAACGAGCGGCGCCTGCTGGCGCGCCACGATGCTTTGCGCCAAAGGCTTGGATACCCTGAGCGCGCCCGATACGTCGAGTTCGACAAGGTTGAAGTACGGATTTTTTCGCGCGATGCAGCAGGACATGACCATATCGGGCTTTTCGTCAAAATACAGATCGAGCGAAGAACCAATATCGGAAAGAAACCTGAGCGGAGACGTACAGTCGAGGTCGAGAAATACTGAGGCCGGACCGACCAGGCTTTCCGCTGCTTCCAATGCGTGTTCCCACACGTTCCATTTTGCCGCCTCGTCGGTAGCCAAATGCGCCGGCCGCAATCCGATACGCAGCGCGCCCTTGGATACGGCGTGGCTGTAAATTTCTTCGCTGTCGGTTGATACGACAACTGAATCTACGCGTTCGAACGAAAACAATTGATCTAGCGACCAATCAATCAAGGGCTTGCCGAGAATCGACCGAAAGTTCTTTTTAGCTACGCCCTTTGAATTCCGGCGCGCTCCTATATGTCCGATAATCAAGGAAAATCTCCTTTTATCTCGCCCTTGAATTTCCTCGCCTTTCGCGCTCCAGCTTACAAGACGCAAATTTTGATGGTCAGTTCGAGCTTTGGAATATGCAAGAAATCCGAGACTTGGCAACCATTCGCAAGATCAAGGATATAGAGCCTTGCGGACAAAAAAGGGATATAGGGCTCATGCGCGAAATCGATCCGCATTCCCTTGTTCCCGCGTAACAATTCGCCCTTGCCAGAGACACAATCGAATTCCCTTTTCCTTTCGCGCCTGGCAAGAATATGCGGCTGCAACTTACGGGCGAAAGATAGTCCATTGCAACAGCGCCGAGAATTGTTTCGCGCCCGTCGCGACCCCTTTTATATCGGATTCTCGGCTGCAGAGCGGATTATCAATATACGGCGGCAGGTCGGCAGCAGCTGGGCCGCGTAATGCCTATTCTGCGCTACGGCTGCAATGGCAGCGCCGTCGAGTTTTCGCAGTTCATACTATCTGGATTGCCGGCCACGTCGTACGAAATCGTTATGGCGAATGAGAGCGCCGCTGCAACCCAATGTTTGAAAATTGTCGAAAAGGTGCCTTCGAATCGATCCGGCACCGACTACCGGAATGTTCATGATCGAGTCTCAAGCCGCGGGTTCGGACCGCTCGAGTGCGCCGAGGATGAATTGCAACAAAGTCCGAGCTAATGATCAAACGAACAAGTCTTCTCGCTCCGCAATCCGCATTCCCGAATATATTCTTAACTGCTAGATTTCCAGTGGTGCTCTCAATCCTTCGCCCTAAGGTTGGAATGCCGTTCGTTAGCGCGCTGGTCGGAATTCGGAGGACGCTTCAACGCGCCGGTTCCGGGAGAATTCAACTCCAGGTCTCCGAATCGAAATTAGGCCGGAGTCGCGACCCCATTTTGCTGGACTTGGCGGCCTGCCGAGACATGAGCGCCGCCAAGCGGTAGGAATTTTCGCAAAATTCGGCTTAATCGCTAGCCGATACTTCATGTCCGAGCGCGCAAGGAAGGGCAAGCGTCTGCGCCTTTATTCCCTGATCTTGTTTCGCGCTAATTCAAGCAACTGAATAGCTTCGGGCAACCTTCCCTTGGACTTTCCATCCGTTCCGGAATCCGATGCGTCTGCGGTCAGCCAAAGTGCCTTGAATTGCAGTTCGCGCGAAATCAGGCCTTGGTCAGCGAGGCGATCGCAAATTCTATGTATGTCTTTTTCCTCGACCTGACTCTCGAAATTTTCATGATCGAACATGGCGGCCAGCGCTTGAACCGCGTTCGCAGCGATATTCCTACTTTGCGCATCCGCTTCTTTTTCGAACCCCCCGCCGACAAGCAGTTCGGCCATTTTGCGCAATCGTTCCGCTTCTTCTAGCATACTTTCGGCGCTCTCTCGGATACGAGCGGCCGCAGCGACCTGCGGGTCTTCGTCCTCGCGGCGAAACAGATATTCCAACCGAGCCGCCGAAAATTCAAGCAAGCCGCTTTCTTCAAGCCTTAGCATTGTTTCGTAGCTTGCAACGTCGATGCATTCGACAGGGGGATCGTTCACCTCCGCCGCCAGCTTTTCGCCTTCCGCTTTGTCCAGCGATTGAACGACCGCCAGAATTTTCCGGTTGCCCTTTCCGGCGTCGCGCAATTCCAAGGCAACCAGTTCGCAGCCAAACTTTTCCTTGAAGTATTCAACCGCCGTTTCGACCGGATCGGGAGCCAACTCGATTTCAGCGGGCTCGCCAATAATTTGCTCCAATTTCTCAATGAACGAGGTACGCCCGGACGGCATGTCCATGATCGCAATGTCGCTATCGTCGTCCAGGACTGCATCGGCAACTGCTTTCTTGTGATCAAGCAAATTCAGCATCCGGTGCTCTATCGTGTTTTCGGCTACCAAATTCACCACGGTAACCGCTCTTTTCTGGTGCTTTCTCCAAGCCCTTGCAATCCGTTGCTCGAGTTTCGCCGGATTCCATGGCAAATCGACATTGATTGCAGCATTCGCAACCTGCAGATTCAGTCCGGCGCCCCCGCTTTCTGTCGACAGAAAGATTCTGCAGTTTGGATCTTGCTTGAAACGATTAACTTCCAGCCGCCTTCGGGTTTGCGGCACCTGGCCGGTGTGCCATGCATAATCAAAGCCCAGATCATCTAGGCGTTCCTTGATCAGTTCGAGCATGCGTACCCATTCGGAAAAAATTATGATTTTGTTTTCCTTGTCCTCCAGTAAGTCTTCGAGCACGCTTTCCAGTTCCTCGAGCTTCGGCGAGTCTTTGACATTGGTATCGAGTATGAATGGAGTGTCGCAGATCATTCGCATGCAGGCGAGGCCCATTTGCATGCGTTTGAATTCTTCCTCCGTTAAGGGACGATCCCTCGCTTTCTTCAAATAAATCTGAACCCAGTGCTCGTAGTCGGCATACCTTTTTTCCTGCTCCGCCGTCATGGGCACGAAAAAATTGTTGACAGTTCGGTTCGGCAGATCCTTTTCCACGTCGCTCTTGCGGCGCCGGAGCATTACCGACCTGACGCGCTCTCCGAGCTTGTCGAGGTTTTTGTAGCCTTCCGGTCGTCCGCGATCATCCAGACGGTAATACTCGCGATTGAACTTGAAGAGGGGGCCGAGCAATTTCGGATCTAGGAACTGGATGATCGAGTAAATTTCATCTATGCGGTTCTCGAGCGGCGTGCCCGTCAGAACGAATGCATATCTGCTCCGGATACGCTTTATCGCGCTCGCTGTCTTCGTGCGCCAATTCTTGATGCGCTGCGCCTCGTCCAATATGACGATTTCAGGTTTGACTGTTTCGTTGATGTCATCAATATCGATGAGGATTTGCTCGTAGTTTGTAATTTTGAAAAACTCTTCGCCTGCATAATGCAGCAAGCGTTTCGGCCTATTCCCGAACACGATTCGATGCGATAGTTCTGTAGCGGCGAGGATTTGCTCCTCCCATTCAGCCTTCAAGGATGCCGGGCACACGACAAGCGCACTCTTAACGTCCTCGACTTTTGCCAGAAGCTGGCAGGCCGCGAGCGCTTGGACGGTTTTTCCGAGACCCATATCGTCTGCCAACAGCGCCCTTTGGCCGAATGCGAGATGCAGCATTCCGTCCCTTTGGTACGGAAAGAGCGGAAACCTTAGAATATCGAACGTCTGCTTCCCGGAATTTACGTTTTCCAGGAAGTTCTTTCGACGCTCGGTTTTGCGGGCTTCTTCCGCCCGCTCTCGCCGCCAGGACTCGATCAGAGCCGAAAGCCGAACCGTTCCCGGGTTTTCATTCGCAATGCATTGGAGTTCTCTTAACGGGGCCTCTCGGCGAGTCTCGCGCAATGAATCGAATGCTTCGCAAGCTTGATTGGCCAAGCCGCCATTTAAGAGGCGTTCCGGGATGCCGATTTTCAATTCCGGTCGATCGTCATGCGACAGGAAGATTTCAATCCTCGGCGATCTTGCGGAATCTCCACTTTTGAAGGCCCTTCCGTTCGATTTCCTTAGCCGGTAGAGAACGCCTTCTATGTGCTTGCAAGTGCCCAACTGCGAAGTTTCGTAGTCTCGGCAAGTGCATGAATTCTCCAGATCGTCCAACGAACGGATCTCGACCGTATAGGCTCCGCCCCAATTCGACGGAACTTGATAGTTGGCGAACGGTCCGGCATTCGGTTCAAGCTTGCGAATTTGCTGAATTTCTGTCTTTCCTCGCCAGCGCCGCCTTTCGATTTCTTCGGCATCGGTCGTGCTCCATCCAGTAAAGACCGGGGGCTTTTCCTTTCTCGCCATGCGTAAAATCCTTTGATATTTGTCGCCCTTGTTTTGTTGTCCGTCCATACAAAAGGAAGTGGGCAAACCGCAAGACCTCATACCTCATATTGTATGAATCTATGTTTTTTGAAACATGTCGGCTCGGCGCGGCCGACAAATCGAATAAGTTTCGCAAATGATTTTGGCGCAATTCAATCGGAGCGCGATCTCGGCCCGCGTGGCAGGTTGACCGCTATTGTCGCGCTAATATCTCGTTTGCCATAAGCTGCGACCGCCCTTGTTAAAACCGCGGCAGTTTCCTATTTTCCGTTCGGAAATTCACTATTAAGAACTGAGGGAATCAAATGAGCATTTCGGACAAGTCGCATCTTCCCAGCCGCCACGTAAGCATAGGCCCGTCGCGCGCCCCGCACAGATCATACTACTATGCAATGGGAATGTCGGACGAAGAAATAAAGCGGCCTTTCGTGGGCGTTGCGACCTGCTGGAATGAAGCGGCCCCTTGCAACATCTCGTTGAACCGCCAGGCCCAGGCCGTCAAGCTCGGAGTCAAATCCGCTCAAGGCACGCCGCGGGAATTCACGACGATAACCGTGACCGACGGGATCGCCATGGGGCATGAAGGCATGAAGTCCTCGCTCGTATCTCGCGAAGCTATCGCCGATACGGTTGAGCTAACGGTCCGGGGCCATTGCTATGACGCGCTGGTCGGCCTGGCCGGATGCGACAAATCTCTTCCGGGCATGATGATGGCGATGGTTCGGCTCAACGTACCGTCCGTGTTCGTATACGGCGGTTCTATTCTGCCCGGCAGACTCAACGGTCGGGATGTTACCGTCCAGGACGTGTTCGAGGCCGTAGGCCAGCATCAAGCCGGAACGATCTCCGACGAGGCATTGGAAGTAATCGAGCGCGTCGCCTGCCCTTCTGCGGGGGCGTGCGGCGGACAGTTTACCGCCAACACGATGGCCTGCGTTTCCGAGTCGATAGGACTGGCCCTGCCGAATTCCTCGGGAGCGCCCGCGCCCTATGAAAGCCGCGACAGATTCTGCGAAGCGTCGGGCGCGGCAGTTATGAACCTAATCGAGCGGAACATTCGCGCTCGGGATATAGTGACCCGAAAATCACTCGAAAACGCCGCGCGCATCGTTGCCTGCACCGGAGGGTCAACGAACGCCGGCCTCCACTTGCCCGCAATTGCGCATGAGGCGGGAATAGATTTCGACTTGATGGATGTCTGCGACATTTTCCGAGATACGCCGTATTTCGTCGACCTTAAGCCCGGAGGCCGCTTCGTTGCAAAGGATTTATACGAAGCGGGCGGAGTGCCAGTCGTCATGAAGGAATTGCGCAAGGCCGGGCTACTGCACGAGGACTGCATCGTCGCCACCGGGCGGACGATCGGCGAAGAACTTGATCTCATCGATCGAGAAGCGGACGGAAATGTCATATATCCGGTTTCCGCTCCTCTGTCCGAAACGGGCGGCGTCGTCGGGCTTCGAGGAAATCTAGCTCCGGATGGAGCAATCGTCAAAGTCGCCGGCATTTCGGACGACCAGCTTTGCTTCGAAGGACCCGCGCGAATATTTGAATGCGAGGAAGATGCGTTCGATGCCGTCAAGGCTCGCGAATACAAGGAAGGCGAAGTCATCGTAATCCGGAATGAAGGGCCGGCGGGCGGACCTGGTATGCGAGAGATGCTCGCGACGACCGCCGCAATTTCCGGACAGGGCATGGGAAAAAAGGTCGCACTCATTACCGACGGAAGATTTTCCGGTGCGACGCGAGGCTTTTGCGTAGGGCACATAGGTCCGGAAGCCGCGCACGGCGGCCCGATAGCTTTGCTGCGCGACGGCGACAGGATTACGATCGATGCCTTAAAGGGAAATATTGAGGTAGATCTGTCCGACGAAGAACTCGCGAGTCGCAGGTCCGAATGGAAAGGCGCGCGGGAAACGATGTACGCTTCCGGTTCTCTATGGAAGTACGCTCGGCTGGTCGGGTCATCGAGGAAGGGCGCAGTTACGCATCCGGGAGGCGAAGCGGAAAAGCATGTCTATATGGACATTTAAATTATAAGCCGATCCTCAATTCAATACGTGCCGCGCCCGCATCGCGGATGCGGCGAACTCTCATGAAAGTGCAATGAATCCGACTCGGGAGCGCGATCACAAGTCCTTTCCTCGCCTTTTGGAGCCGCTGGACGTAGGCTTTGCCGTCATTCGGAATCGATCGGTCATGGGATCGATGCATACCGGGCTGGAGGAAACCGGAGATTGGGCGCGCGTCGCGGAATTTTACGCCGAGCGGGCAAGGGGCGGCGTCGGCCTCATCGTGACAGGCGGAATGGCGCCGAACAAAGAGGGCGCTGTCTTTCCGGGCTCCGCCGGATTGTTTTCCGACAAAGACGTAGCATCGCATCGAATGGTCACGCGACGCGTCCACGAATACGGCAGTATGATCGCGATGCAAATTCTTCATGCCGGAAGATATGCCTATGGCCGGGAGTGCGTCGCGCCCTCTCCCGTCCGATCGCCGATTTCACCCTACGTGCCTCATGAACTCGATTCCGCCGGTATCGAAAAACAAATTCGCGACATTGCCGAGTCTGCATCCCGAGCGCGCGAAGCCGGGTACGACGGTATCGAAATCATGGGTTCGGAAGGATACTTCCTGAATCAATTCCTCGTAACGCGAACAAATAAGCGCACGGATTCCTGGGGCGGAAGCTTTGAGGCTAGAATGCGGGCGCCGGTCGAAACGACGCGACGCGTTCGCGCCGCTGTCGGAGAAGACTTTATCCTAATATTCCGCCTTTCTTTGATCGATCTGGTGCCGGACGGTTCCAGCTGGGACGAAGTGATGCTTCTCGCATCCGCGCTTGAAGACGCGGGAGCAACAATGTTCAATTCCGGAATCGGCTGGCACGAATCGAGGATTCCCACAATTGCGACGAGCGTGCCGAAAAGCGCATTCGCGTGGGTTACTGCCAAGCTGAAGAGAACGGCGCGTATTCCGGTAATCGCGACAAACCGCATAAATTCGCCCGAGGCTGCGGAGACGCTACTTGCCGAGGGATGCGCCGATCTCGTGTCGATGGCGCGTCCATTTCTGGCCGACTCCGAATTTGTCAATAAGGCCGCCACCGGCCGGGCTCCTCTGATTGCGCCGTGCATCGCCTGCAACCAGGCTTGCCTCGACCACACGTTTACGCGAAGGATTTCGACCTGCCTCGTTAATCCGCGCGCATGCCATGAAACCGATCTTGTCATTTCGAAAGCGACGGCGCTCAAATCCGTCGCTATAGCGGGTTCCGGTCCCGGAGGGCTTTCCGCAGCATTGACCGCCGCCGCTAGAGGGCACCGGGTAACGCTTTTCGAGCGCGCCGAACGTATTGGCGGGCAGCTTAGGCTGGCCGCCAAAATTCCCGGCAAAGAGGAATTCACGGGTCTATTGGCATGGTACGAAGCGATGATCGAAGATCTCGGTATTGAATTGAAATCTGAAACCGAGGCAACCGCCGCTACTTTAGCCGAGTTCGGGGAAATAATCGTCGCTACGGGGGTCGTCCCTCGCAATCCGGGGCTGGCGGGTCAAGAGCGATCCAATGTCCTAAACTACCAGGAGGCTCTCGCCGACGATGCTGAAATCGGCAAACGCGTCGCTATTCTCGGGGCGGGAGGAATCGGCTTCGATATGGCCGAATACCTGATTTGCGCAGGTCGCAGCACGACTCTCGACCTAGAGCGCTGGAGGACGGAGTGGGGAGTTGCCGACCCAGAAGTTCATCGCGGCGGCCTCGACCCGGGCGGCGGCGCGCCGGGATTGCCGCGCCGCCAAGTCTCGCTAATGCAGAGAAAGCCTGAAAAATTGGGGCGCAGTCTGGGCAAGACCACCGGTTGGATAATTCGTTCATCCCTCCTAAAGAAGGGCGTAAGGATGATTTCGGGCGCAACCTACTTGGATATTGAAGAGAACGGCGTCAGGATTAGCCGATCGGGAATGGAAGAGTTTGTCGAAGCCGATAATATCGTCCTCTGCACAGGCCAGGTTTCCGACAATTCATTGATAGGCGAACTAGCAAAGATCGGTCGAAAGGCGCATTTGGTTGGCGGCGCCAATTCTTCAGTAGGACTGGACGCTAAGCTGGCTGTCGATCAAGGCACCAGATTAGCATGTTTGCTGTAGGACATCGCTAGAAAGCGGAATAGTCAAAGAAATGCCGTTGAACCCTCGCAAGCTGGAACCGGATCTGCGCTCTTCGCCAGGGCTACCGCTTGGGTGCCGAATTTCCATTCGCGCAAGATGTTCGTAACCTCGCTGATTTGTCTGGTCCGGGCGGCGCATGCGAGTAGCAGCTTGCGTCGCCGCGCCCGACGCTCCATTCTGGACCCCTCACTCCAAGGGGAAGGGAGGGAATCGCGCACTTTGGAGCCGACAGAGGGCATCCTATCCAAATGAATTCCGGTACTTGGGTGCCGCCAAGTCGCTAACTCGGAAAGCTACGAATCGCGTTGAACGCCAAGTGCGCGTAGCGCCACCAATCCTAATTGTGTTTTTCTGACCGGAAACGTCGATCGGATGGCGAAGCGAACAAATTGCAGTCAGCGGTTGCAAACCAAATTTCAGTTACAGCGCCAGTCCGGTTTTTCGCCTGCATGGCCGGCGATGGCGGATCGCCCGAAAGTAAAATACTCCGCACGCAAGCTAATATTTGCTTGGCTTGAATTTGCAGGGACAAAAATATGGTAGAACAGTTGGGCGCCTTGCCAAATCTTCGATTATTGGAGCTCTTATGCCGCTCAGGTTAAACAGCGCGCCAGCGTACCGAAATCGGGATTTAGAAAGATCCGGACGTGCCGGCATACTATTCCATTTGTTCGCCGCGCTCTTGTCACTCAATTTCTCGATCGTGAATCCGGTAGGATCGGTCGCGGACGATGGCACGAGCGAGGCGGACTGGCTTCATCTTGCTATCGATAGAGTATGCCCGCAACCTCAGCTAACTGGACTCGCCGTTCAGAACGCCTTGCCCGGCAGCTGGCTATTAGAAGAATCCTGGCAGCCTGATTTTCGCGGACCGCGGCGCAGCATCGTTCGACTATTGCTGCCGGGAGCCGATGAGCTCGTTATTGAGCGTAGGCAGTTCGACGGAAAACTTAAGCAATTCCGGGTTCATTATGCCAAAAATCATGGCGATGCGGTTCGCCCGTCTCTTTTGGCAATCGCGGACAGTAGTTGCGCCGTGCTGTCAGGCAGGGCAATTCGCGGAGACGGTAAATCCTGGCGTTTCCTTGATCATCTTGAAAGAGATCTCGTAACGCCAAGGTGGACCGAAACTCTTCAGGCCCCGTGGCCTGACGGGAGAGACCCCGGCGGTATTCGGGTCGCTCTCGTGGATTCCGGCCTAGCCTACGATCTACCGCTGTTTCGGAATCGGCTGGCGCGCGATAGCGAAGGAACGCCTTTAGGGTATGACTATTGGGATATGGATCCTTGGCCATACGACGGAGATATTTCGCGCGGACCTTTTCTGCCCATTCGACACGGCACGACGGTCGCATCCATATTCGCAAGGGAAGCGCCCGATTCTACTTTGATTCCGTTTCGCTATCCTCGCCCCGACATGTCGCGCATGGGCGACCTGGTTAAACATGCCGGCAACGCAGGTGCCCGCATTCTTGCCATTCCGCTCGGAAGCAGAAACGAAGGAGAATGGCGCGCGTTCGAGAGTGAGCTTCGCGAACAAAATATACTGGCCGTCGTTTCGGCTGGAAACGATGGCCGCGATATCGACCGAGATCCCGTTTATCCGGCAGCTCTCCCGCTGGACAATATCATTACGGTCACTTCCTCCGACGGCTTCGGGCGGTTAGCTTCAGGTTCCAACTGGGGAGTCGTTAGCGTAGATGTTATGCTGCCTGCCGAAAACTTGGAAGTCGTGGATTTTCGCGGCGCTTCCGGAGTCGCTTCCGGCTCCAGCTACGCGGTTCCGCGCCTGGCGGCCCTCGCGGCTAGGCTGCTGACTCGAAACCCGGAATTCACGATTTCCCAGCTCAAGGCTCGCATCCTCGCGCTCGCAGCACCGTCCCCGTTCGAACGCGACGGCGTCGTTGCGACAGGATGGATTCCCGATCCGCTTGCGGAATAGCCGGCTTAGCGAAGCGGCGGAGCGGGCGGCGCATTGTCGATAAACCGTCGGGCGGCCATCGCTTGCTGCGGATCAGCCTTAACCAGAGCTCTATAGCCTTCCTCTGCAAGTTCCGGCGAGTTTCCCCAAACGCCGGACTGTATCGCAAACCGCAAAGCCTGCGTGTCATCGGGAGCCAATGACATCAGCCAGCGCGCGTGCCCAGTCATTTCTTCGAATCGTCCGGCAAGCTGTAGCGACACCAATAGAGAGATCCGCGCGTTAATTGAATTAGGAACCAGTTCTGCAGCTTGCCCGTGGAGAGATATGGCGCCGTCGAAATCTCCAGCGCGCGCCAGGATGCGTCCCGCTTCAAGCAACTGGCCGTGGTTCATCGCCGCGCCGCACGCTTGAACCAGCGCCTCATATTCCGTTTCGTCCTGAGCGGGCGATTCAATTGCATCCAACTTCGACGCGCAGACCGACAATGCCGCGCCAAGCCGGCGCGTAACGTCTGCGGCCGTCGGATCCGAGCGCATTGCCAAAAGGGCGCGAACACTTTCTAAAGGAATCGCCTCGAATCGCCCGTCCCCGCCGCCTACGGCAATCCCCGCGAGATCGCCCCGTTCGTCCACGAGAGCTCCCCCGCTGACGCCGGGCTGCATATGCGATCGAACGTGGAGCCGTCCCAGGCTCGCGTTTTCGGCGGGCATGGCAATGACGCCGCCGGGGTCAAAAACGCGCACTTCCTGTCGAGATATGTCGGCGCCGACCGCATAGAATTCTCCATCGCTTGTCGATTCGCCTTCCAGATCCGGAATGAACCCGTTTCCGGGAAGACCCTGTACCTGGAGCAAAACCAAGTCTCCGACGTATGCCGACGGGATAACATTGCCATCCCTTGGTCCATCGGGCGTATAGACAATCGCGTCAGTTCGGTTCGCCACGACGTGCCGGTTCGTTACCAAAAGCTCCGGGCCGATTCGCGTCGCGCTTGCGATTGGGTCATAGCTCGAGATCGGGAAAACCGCTTGCCGGACTCGGCAAACCGGAGATGGATGAGGGCAATCTCTGAAAGCTGCCGGTCGATCGGGCTCGTCGGGCGCCGCATCGAAATTGAGCGTCGCGATTTGGTTTCGACCGTCGCGCCGCAAGATTACTTCAAGCGGCTCGCTAATATCGGGAATGATGGCTAGCGCGGCGATTGCATCGCGAGGTGTCTTTATCCGGCGCGAACCGATTTCCAGTATCCTGTCGCCGCGAAGTATGCCCGCGGCAGCCGCCGGCCCGCTTTCTCTCACGTCGCCGACTACCGGAGCGGCTAGCGTGGCGAGTTGGCTGCGCTCGGCCTGTTGCAGCCGCCAGCCGGGCGAAGGGAAGCGGACTTCGCCTTCAGCCGCAAGCGCATTTGCGACTCGCAAAAGTAACTCGGTGGAAACGGCAAAGTTAACGCCGGCATTTGTATCGCTTTCCGAGGCGTATATTGCCGACATCATTCCTATAAGGCGACCTTCCGCGTCCACTAAAGCACCTCCCGACACGCCCGGATTCGCCGCAGCGTCCGTTTGCACGAAGTCTTCAACGGCGTTGAAGCCCGCATTGGATACGTTCAGCGCCGAAATCACGCCGCACGTAACCGATAGGCCTAAACCGTACGCGTTGCCAATGGCGCAGACTGGCTGCGCAAGTCGCGGCTCGTGTGATATTTCAAACGGAGTAAGTTCTGCGCCGACGCCAAGCAAGGCGATGTCGCTCGCGATATCTTTCGCCAATAATCGAGCCGGTAGGACGCGTCCGTCGTCAAGGCGAACGTCAATTCGTTCGGCGGGCTGGACAACGTGCCAAGCCGTCGCAATGAGTCCTAGTTCCAAAACAACGCCGCTTCCTTCCGGCGCAGCTCTTGAAGATGCAATCGTTCCGCCTTGGGGACGACCAGGCCAGACAGGCAAAACCGAAACGACTGATTTCAACGTATCCGCCGTTAATGCATGAAGCGAATTTGGCAGCGCGCCGAAGAGCATAGCCAGCAAGGCAGCAGCCATGCAAATTTTTGAACCAGTCATTTGAAGCGTTTCCGAACGAAATTTCGGTTTCGTTCCAATAGTTCTATTGGATCTTCTTCGAAAACGCCATTTATTCTAGGCTAGAGTACGATTAGCTTCATGTTTGAAATAGCCGCAAGCGACGCCGGCAAAACTTGTACGGCCTAGACCGGGCTCGCGGAGTTGTCTCATAGGCGTCTTTGAGCAAACAGCCCAACCACCATTTCAGGCGGCAAATTGGCATGCGGCTGCCAAACATGCCGGCGTGGACCGTTCGATACCGGTAATCGGGGATTATGGAACGGCCAAGGCGCCGAATTGCAGAGCGAATGAGATTTTCGTTGTCTTCAAATTCAGTTTTTGATTTCGCCTAGCACTACGACTTGCAACCCATTTGCCGCCGCTAAAAGGGGCGGACGACGGAAAAAGGGGCCCGCCGCGGCCCAATTTTTTACAATGCCCGGAAGAAAGGAAAATTGGAATCCTCGTACTGAAAATTCGAGCTAATCGCATTGATGCAGAGCGCCGCCAATTTTGCGAACGCCAGGGAATTCCTGTCGTTCGCGCATCTTCGAGGCGTTCAAGCAAGCCGGTCAAATCGATGTCGCTTAGCATTTAACGGTAGCCTAACGCTCTATATGATTTTGCGTATCTTGCAGTTTACGGGCAAAATTTCGGAAAATTTTGAGCAATCCTTCGAAATTAATGCCGGTATTGGATGTATTCGGGAAAATGCAGCGCGGTTGTCCGTTTAAAGGCGGCGCGCCATTCCCTGACCCGCATCGGATACACATGCTTTCGGTTTAGAGCCCCATCGACTGGAGATCGTTCTTCATCTCATCCATGACCTGCAATAATTCGTTCTGAATGTTCTTTTCGGAAAGAGCATGGCCGGCGGCTGGAACGATCTTTAGCTTACTTCCTCGCCATCTCCGTGACAATTCAAAGGCCCCCGCCGGAGGGCAGATCATGTCGTATCTCCCTTGTATGATGACGCCGGGTATGTCGCCGAGCAAACTCGCGCCATCCAAAATCTGACCATCATAATCCAAAAACCCGTCGTTAGAGAAGTAGTGGCACTCCAGCCGCGCAAACGCTCGCGCGTAGGTCGAGGGCACGTCGCGCCCGCCAATATCGTCAAGAGTTGCGAGCGCGCTTTCCCACCGGAACCAGCGTTTAGCAAACGCAATTTCTTCAATTACGTCTCCGCAAAACAGCCGCCGATGGTATGCCTTTATCAAGTCCCCGCGTTCTTTTTCCGGAATCGGCTCGACGAATTGTTCCCATTCGCTAGGCCAAAATTTTGCGGCTCCGCCCCTATAAAACCAGCAAAGCTCGCTGGAAGACATGAGAAAAACGCCGCGAAGCACCATTCCCGCCACTCGTTCGGGATGCATCTGCGCGTAAAGCAGTGCTAGCGATGCCCCCCAAGATCCGCCGAACAAAATCCAGCGGTCGATGCCGAGTTCGTTTCGGATTTTTTCGATATCGCCAAGTAAATGCTGCGTCGTATTGGCTGCAACCGATGCGTTGGGCCTTGAACGACCGCATCCTCTTTGATCAAACAGGATCGCTCTATACGCGGCAGGGTCGAAAAAATATCGCATGGCGGAATTGCATCCGCCGCCCGGACCTCCGTGCAAGACGAGAACCGGCGCGCCGATTGGCGAACCGCACTGTTCAAGATAGAGCGAATGCCCGTCGCCGACCTCGATAATCCTAAGGTCGAATGGTTCGCAATCGCGGTAGGGCTCGACACCCGCTCGGAATTTGCGTTCGGGCGAATTCACGTTTAGAGCCGATGTCGAATTTTCCATTAGCGCTTTAAGCCATATCGATCGGGCAAACGCAATGCCGGCAGCCGAAACCGCGGACAGCGGCGAAATCGCTAAATTCGAAGCCATGGCCGAGGAGTGGTGGGATCCCAATGGCAAGTTCAAACCCCTACACGAATTGAACCCGGTAAGGCTTGACTACATCCGCTCGCAGCTTGAAATTGATTTCGATAGGGATTCCAACGCTTACCGCCCTTTCCAAGGTCTCCGAATTGCGGATATTGGCTGCGGCGGGGGGCTTGTCTCAGAACCGATGACGCGGCTGGGAGCTTCTGTAGTCGGCATCGATGCTGCTGCGACGAACATCCAAATTGCCAGACGACACGCGAAACAAATGAGTCTCGATATCGACTATCGCAACGATTCAGTGGAAAACCTCCTGAATGAAAGCCAAAAATTCGACGCGGTCTTGAGTCTGGAAGTAATCGAGCATGTGTCCGACCCTCTGGCTTTTCTCAAAATTTGCGGCGATCTCCTGAAACCGGGAGGCGCGATGATTTGCTCCACGCTGAATAGGACAACGAAATGTTTCGCTTTGGCCATTGTCGGTGCGGAATACGCACTTGGGTGGCTGCCGAAAGGCTCCCATGATTGGAATCGTTTTCTAAAGCCCGACGAACTCTACGCTTTCATGCGCCAGGCGGGGCTGGATCCAATCGACAGAAAAGGATTTGTTTTTGATCTCTTTCGCTGGTCATGGCGCGTTTCCGAAACCGACTTGCAAGTAAACTACATCACGACGAGCCGTAAACTTGCAGAGGCGGTCCAAAGCTAAAGTCGAAAAACGGGATGTTTCCGTTTTTCATGCCGAAAGCTTCGACAGGGACTACCGTGCCGCAAGATCGCTAATCGTGGGTGGCGCGTACCGTTCCTTTGTCGACAACCGTATCGAGTGCCGGAGTCGAGTCTCTAAAAATTGTCGTCAGCGGTCGGGCGGAACCTGCGGACGCTTATGCGGCATGACAATTTGGCGTTGCGCAGGCGACAACCGACTCAGCAATTCATCGCTGGGCCGGTAATTGTGCCGGAAAAATCCCCATGACGGCCCATACCTGTAAACCGCGATTCGCCGCTGTCCCGGATTGCGGCGTGCGGCGGAGCCGTGCATGATGGCATCGACGAACAGAATCGCATCGCCAGCCTCGAGAAATACTTCAACGGCGCCCGTTACGCCGTCAACCGATGTCGCGACCGTTGCCATTGCCGCGGCATCAAATTCCGGATGCAGTACATTCGACTTATGGCTGCCGGGAATGACCATGGTGGCTCCGTCGCCTTCGCCAATGTCATTGAATGCCATCAATAAATTGATTTGGCCGCAATGGAATCGACCGTCGTGGTATCTGAATTGACACCGCGTTACTCGTTCCTGGCCGCCGGAATGCAAGCCAATTGCCTGTCCGGGTCCTCTTATGGAAGCGAAGTTCTCGTCAATGAAACAGGGGCCGTGCAGGCCATCGAAATTGTTTTGGTCGGTTCCCAAAAAGTGGAGCACTTTGTCGATCCATGAAGGATGATCGATCAGTTTCTCGAATGGTTCGCCTGCCTCATAGATTTGCTGAAGATTTAGTCCCTCGTGCGAGCCGGTAAAATTGTGGCCGTGAACATATCCTCGCCATTCGCCTGGACCCGTGTCTTGAAGTTCATCAAGTACCGTGTTGCAGGCGGCAACTTCATCGTCCGACAAGACATTCTTCAAAACCAGGAAGCCGTTGAGGTCGAACAAATAGCGGTCCATTTCCGTGCAGCCGGGCATTGGCAACTGTCCTCCATAGTTTTGCGCCCGGCCATTTCTGCTCAACTTGGCTAGGTTCGCCTTCTCCCCAAGGACGGGCTCAAATCCAAGTGATTCAAAAGAGTTTCAATACAAACCTGGGATATGCGAATCAAGCGGTCGCGGCGCCGGTGCATCTGAACAAGTACCAGAAATCGGTTCGGGCCAGTGGCTCCAGCGAAAATGCCGCATCGACGCTGTTGCAAGCATTGGTAGTTGATGATTCCCTTCTAGAGGGAGCCGCTGAAGTTGCTTCGGCAATCTATTTGTGTCGATTCATCGCCGTCAAAGGAATCCATGCCGCGAGTGCCTAAAGGATGCGGACAACGCGGATTCCGGGGATGAAGACCGGGTTTTGTCATCGCACGACTCGTCGTACGCAAGGATTACTTGTGTCGACCGGCACGCGCTATGGATTGCAAAATGGTCCCGTGCATTCGACGTGTCGGCGAAAAGCGAAGGGCGGCCACCATGGTTGGAGCATTCGGTTCGCCCGGTGCCGTATAGGACTCTTGCATTGTAACAAAGAGAAAAAAAGCTGAACCTAGTCCCGCGCAAGTCTGCCGTCGCGGAACAGGCAATTGTTCTATTCAAAGTTTTCAAACAAGCCTAGTGCCCATGCGCGCGTCAAGCCAATGCGCAGCATCCGGCAGTCCGGGCAAATTTGAATTCAGTTGCAGGAGAGTTCCCGCTTTTCGAAACTATCGAAAATCCTAAGCCTGTAGCGATTCCAAGAATTTCCTGTGGCCAAGCGCCCTGGAAGAGGCGCGCCAGAATTCGCGCTTGAGTTTGTCCGCCGCCTTTCTCGCAAATGCGCGCAATTTAGGATTTTGGGCAAGTTCGGCCGTCGCTACGCGCTTGTCCAACAATCCGAGACCGTCCAGAACGGGATAGTACAGTTCTGTCCCTATATGCGGGTATTGCCACGGCATCTCCAAAAAGTCCGTTCGCGTAGGCAGCCGACGCGACCATTGGCGCAAGCGGCGCTTTGTAGCTTCGCCAAGGCAGTCTTGTTCCACGTGTCGCCAAAATGCCGAGTCTCTCCGCTCGCTCACATAGTGCATATTGATAAAGTCGCAAAAATCATCGACTTGCTGCCCAACGGCCTGATTGTACGCATCGCGATTTCCCTCATGGCCCTTGGCAATCGAAACAAGGTGGTGATTTGCGAATAAGAGCATCTGAACGATCGTGCCATGTATTGATGTTGCTTCAAGCGGCTCGAAAAAGCTCTGCGACAAGCCCGCCGCCAAGCAGTTCCCGATCCAGGCATTTTCCAGGCGGCCGGAATTTATCGGAATATCGCCGCGCGGCTCAATTTTTCGCCCGAATGCGGTTTCGATTTCAAGCTGCGCTTCTTCAGGCGATTTGAAATGATCGGAATACACGTAGCCGCATCCCAGCCTCGCTTGGGTAGGAATTTGCCAAATCCATCCGGAGCTTTGCGCCCATGCTATCGTCAAGGGGCGAATTTCGCCCCCGGTTTCGTGCGGGAGCCAAAAGGTAAGAGCGCGATTTACTGGAAGGCGATCGCAATACGATAGCCATTTCGCTTCCATGATGCGGCCGATCAAGACGCGCCGGAATCCAGTGCTGTCGACAACGAAATCTATTTGCCGCTCTTCGCCGCTTTCGAAGACTAGCGCAGTGATATCACCTGAGTTTCCATCCAGCCGCGCGTCAGCGACTTTCGCGTCCACATGTTCAATGCCTTCGGATTTTCTTCTTAAATACCGTCCTACCAAGGCCTGGTCGAAATGGTATGCGTGATGATAGGGGCTTAACGGTTTTAGCGAACTCCGGGCTGCGCCCGAGAACGGCGCCCGAGACAGCTTCATGAGGTACGTAAACAAATGTGGTTCTGTTACGGATCGCCCGGTTGCGATGCAGTACTGGTTAAGCCACGAAGATTCAACGCTTTCGAATTTCGGGCACATCAAGTGAGGATCGTCGATCGGCCCGTCGTAGGTCACTCCGATCTTTCGCCAGTCGCGATGACGAATTCCATATTTGATCGTGGCGCCGGTTTCTCTAATAAATTCTAATTCGTCGAATCCCAATTTTTCGAGCAAGCCGCGAAACACGGACGTCGTGCCTTCGCCTACGCCGATAGTTGGAATGTCGCTGGATTCAATGACTGACAGCGCAAGCGGAATATCCTGGCGTTTCGCGGCATCCTGTAAAATTAGCGCCGATAGCCATCCCGCAGTGCCGCCGCCTACGACGGCAATTTTCATCGTTTTCAATTGACGGCCTCAAGTTCAGCTCGACCCGCGCCGCTCGTCCGTAACAGTTCGAAACACTGATTTCGTTCGCGGATCCGCTGCAAATCTAGTGTCAGCATGGGCGATTTGCAAAACAATTCAAGAAGCTGCGCACTTAATTGCGGAACCGAATCTTCTCTAAACTTTGCGTTTCCAAATCGATTTTCCGCAATTTGCTTGTTCGAAAAATTGACGAAAAAATTTGGCGCTTAGATTAAATTGAAAATACTTAGAATCAAGAACGCAAATCGATTGCAAACGAACCCGAATTCCAGCCTTTGAATTCCTAAAATTCAACTTTAGCGAACCCAGCCGGGCAGCCAATCCCCATGCGATTCGATTAGTTCGTCGACAAGCGACCAAATCTGTTCGAGGTCGAGTTCCGCGCCAGTATGCGGATCCATCATCGCGGCGTGGTAAATATGTTCGCGCCGCTCTTCGAGGATGGCGGCGACAGTCAGTTCCTGCACATTTATGTTCGATCGCATGATCGAAGTAAGTTGCGGCGGCAGGTCGCCAATGAATGTTGGATGGATGCCGTTTCTGTCGACCATGCAAGGCACTTCGACTGCGCACTTTTCTGGAAGCGACGTGATATAGCCCCTATTTGGCACGTTTCCGTAGATTACGGACGGCGTGCCCGTCCAAACTGAATTCATGATTTTGGAAGCGTATTCCTGGCTGGCTTTGAAATTTTCGGGATCGATTGTGAGAGATTCCTCGCGCTGCGTTTTCCATTTTTCGATTTGTTCCATGCATCGAACGGGATACTCATCGAGCGGAATGCCAAATTTTTCGATAAGGTCGGGACGGTCGCGCTTGATAAACCATGGTACGTATTCGGCGAAATGCTCGGAGCTTTCCGTAACGAAGTAACCCAGCCTAGACATTATCTCATACCGAACTTTGTTTGGGCATCTAGGATTGTGACTGTTTTTTTTCGGGACTCGGCCTTCCTGCCAAGCTCGGTGCAATTCAGGATAAAGGCTTTGCCACTGGCCCTTTTCGTCGAGTCCGTCAAACTCCAAAAAGAATGCCATGTGATTGATCCCGGCGCAACGGTAACGAATTCGTTCGGTGGAAACGCCGAGGTCCTGCGCAAGTTCGCGGGCGGTGCCTTGCACCGAGTGGCACAAGCCTACTTGCCGAATTGCCGGAAACTTTGCTGCGATCGCCCAAGTGTTAATTGCCATGGGGTTAACGTATTGCAGCAGCATTGCATTCGGGCAAACGGCGGACATGTCTTCGCAGAGCTTCCATAGGTGCGGCACAGTTCTAATGCCGCGCATAATTCCGCCGATGCCGAGAGTATCCGCTATCGTCTGCCTTAGGCCATATTTTTTGGGAATCTCGAAATCCGTGATAGTGCACGGGTCGTATCCTCCGATCTGGAAAGCCACGACCACGAAATCCGCCCCGTCCAGCGCCGGTCTTTGGTCGATATGCGCCGAAACGCTGGCCCCATTTCCAAAGGCTGAAACTAGGTTGCAAGCGATGGCCCTCGCCTCGTTCAGTCGATCCGCATTGATGTCCATTAAGGCAATGCGCGCTCCCTCAAGAGCCTCGCGCTGAAGCAAATCGCCTACAATGTTTTTCATGAAGACTGTGGAGCCAGCGCCAATAAAGGCAATCTTTGGGCTACGATTTTTGGACATTTCAATTCTCTTGCGCAATATTCGAGATTCGCGGAAAACGCGCGGCGTTACGATGCGTCCAGAATTGCATGTTGTGATCGAATTCCGGAATCTACCGAGATTCTCGCGCAGTTTTTCGATTTCCGATTATGGCCATTGGTCCCGTTTCAAATTCTCCCCGGCGAACTGGTAGCGAAGGTCGACACGGAAAACTCACTGCCCGACTGCAACTGCCATAGGACCCGCTTTTTGATTCCGGGAAATTTCCTTGGTTGAATGCGCAGATATTGAACTTCGCGTTCCAATTGAATTGGGCGCTTCCGCGCGCGCTTTCGGATGCCTCTTCCCGAAAATAGCCTCGCCGGCCAAACGATATATGAGCAAGACAGTAAACCATTCGTCGTGTTGCCTTTAGACGCGCTTAGAATTATTCTTTATCGGCGGTCGGGATATTTCCGGTTCGGTCTGTCGGATCCTAAAGCTAGGACCTCGGGAATTCCCAATTGCACAACGTGGAAGAAATCTTCAATTCCGGTTCGCACGAACAAGCTAGCCTTAAATGACTGCTATGGACTCGAATTTTGAAGAATTTCCCAAGATCATTCAAGATTACTGGTATTCAATTGATTGGGATGTCGAAGCAATCTGGCGACTGAATCTTCCCACGGAAGAATTTCCTTTCCGCGAACTCGCCTGGCATTTGGATGCGCCGGTCTGGCCGGACGGCGAGAAACGCTATTGCGTAACGCCTCGGCAAGTTCTGGATGAACCTCAGAGATTCAAGGCGGAAGCGGACCGAATCGAAAACGCGTCTTTGGAGTATCCGATCGATGTGTTTTTCAATCGCGACCGCTGGATGATTCTGGACGGAGTTCACCGACTGGCGAAAGCTTGGCGGCAAACCGCTAAGAAGGTGCGCGTTCGCCGGGTCCCGAATGACGCGGTCCGACAATTGGATCTCATTGCCGGGCCTCAACCCTGAAGGCGGCAGGCGTTTTGTCGGCAAGCGAATAAAACGCTTCATAAAAACTGGAAAGCGAATTGAAACCGCTGTCCATGGCAATGCTCAAGATCTTCAGGTCAGTGTTTGCCAGAAGCATCTGAGCATGGCTCAAGCGTATTCTGGTTATATGCCTCTTTATCGGCACGCCGACAGTCCGCCGGAACAGAAGCATGGCATAGCTTGGAGACAGCCCTACGTGACTCGCAACATCGGCAACTGTAATCGGACTGGTATAATTGTCGGCAATGAAGCGAAGCATCCGATCGATATAGTGCATGGACGTTCGGCCGCCTGCGTCGATGCGAGCGGAATCCGCCGCCGGCAAGATGACATGGTAGCCTTCGAGAGCCAATCGGCGCAACCGCATCTCGATTTCTCCGAGTAAAAGACGACGCCAGGCCACGCTGGTTCCGGAATATTCTTTCGCCCACTTTGTGAAAATGGTGAAATCCGTAGGATTCAATTCCTTGGCTGAAACCGCGGCTCCGCTGATTATTGTCTCGCTTAATGACTTTGGAAGGCCCCATTTAAGCAGCTGGGAAAGCGAAATATAGATATTCACAATCATCCCATCGCCGCGGACATTGGTAACGCCGTGCGGCATCGCGCCCCAAAATACGGTCATCCTGTTCCTAGGCAAGCAAACTTTCGTTCCCGAAAACGAATATTCAAGCTCGCAACCGTAAAGGTAATTCACTTCCACGGACGCATGGTGATGATAGGCAGCCCTGAATTTCTTCGGGACATGCGATTCCACCATGAATTCGATACCATCCGGAACAAGATGGGCATCGACATACTCGAGATATTGTTCATCAATCATAGCGCCGCATTTTCGAAAAGATAAAGTTCTTGTCCTGGACTCGCAGCTGCCGACAGTATCATCGTCGCGCAAATTAGTTCAAGTGAACTGTATCAAGCACGATTCTTTGAGCTTGAACAAATTCGAACCTGCAACTCATTGCGCTGGGCAGGTCGGCTAGCCGTTTTTACTAAGAATTTTGCTGCATTTGCGCGTCGGCCCAGTTCATTCCGGCGCTCAAGCGATTTGAATTGCGAATTGCTCAATTCGAAGCTAGATTCTTTACTAGCTCAAGCTTGATTGAGATTTTCGCGATCGGGACTTCGAGAGTGCGGTTCAAATACTAGAATTTCGTCTAATATACGAAATCCTTGTACCCAGTAAACCGGAATTTGACAAAAGAAACCCGGAAGATTCTCAAAAAAATTGAATTATTCAGCGAAGGCATACCAAAAAAGGAGGGTTGTTTAATGATTTCTACCAAGTCACGCCTTCTGGCGGCGCTCCTGACGAGCGCCAGCATGATCGGTTTGAACGCCGCAAGCTCAAGCGCGGACATGATGCCGGAAGAAAAAAGCATGTCAAACTTGCAGTATGAATTGCTCGGGCGAGATGAATTATGGACATATGGCGCATTGGAAAGCTATTCCGAAGCTCCGTTCCTTAGCAATCTGGTTGCCGACGGCAAGCTGCCCCCGGTGGAAGAACGGCTGCCGGCGGAACCCCTGATTCACTTGACGGGCGCGATGTCTGACGGCATCGGAGAGTACGGCGGCGTATTCAGGCACGTTATCGGCGGAAGGCCGGAAGGCTGGAACTGGATGGCAGGCCAGCACCAGGGCTGGGGCGGAATTAATATGGCAATGCAGGAATGCCTCGTCCGAGTCGGTGCGCTTTGGCAAGTTAAAGCCGAGGATCAGTCGGGCCCGCTTCCAAATCTGGCGAAAAGCTGGGATTGGAATGACCAGCGCGACCAATTGACGCTTCATTTGATTGACGGCGCGCGCTGGTCGGACGGCGACCCGTTCGATTCCGAGGACGTTCGTTTCTGGTGGGAAGACAATGTCCAAGACGAAAACGTATCGGGATGGATGTCGACAAACGGCATGGGCGAAGGCACGACGATGGATGTGATCGACGAAACGACGGTCAGATTCAATTTCCAGAAACCGCAGGGACCCTCGCGAGTTCAGTCTCTCGCCTATATCCAAGGATGCCCCGGCCCGAGCCATATCCTAAAGGAACACCACCCAACCTATAATTCCGACGCAACCTATGATAGCTACCGAAATTCCCTGCCCGCAGATAACTTGTCACCGGTCGTTCTCGGCCCGTGGGTGCCGGTCGTCCACAGGCCTGATGAAATCGTCATCATGCGGCGCAATCCGTACTACTGGAAAGTGGACGAAGCGGGCAATCAGCTGCCGTACATGAACGAAATGCATTTCAAGCTGACTACCTGGTCCGACCGCACAACCCAGGCGGTCGCAGGTACTGGCGATTTCTCCAACATGGAGAATCCGGGCAACTACGTCGCGGCCCTAAAACAGAGCCAGGCCGAAGATTCGCCGACCAAGGCGCAGTTCGGACCCCGAGTGCTTTCCTGGGAAATCGAATTGAATTTCTCCGAGACCGTCGGCGTGGAAGACGAAGTAGACGCGGAATTGCGCGGATTGTTCCGCAACAAGGACTTCCGTGTCGCTCTTAGTCACGCCCTCGATCGGGATGCTATCGGACAATCCGTGGCGCGCGGACCGTTTACCTATCCCTATCCTGGCGGGTTTTCCACTGGCTCTCCGTACTACGACTATGACTCTACGGTATATTATCCCTTCGACCAGGCGACAGCCGGCGCCATGCTGGACGGGCTAGGTCTTGCGGATACCGACGGAAACGGCATACGCAACTTGCCGGGAACCGGCGCGGACATGGAAATCGATCTTGCGTACGACACTGGAGAACCAACCGACAAAAAGCAGGTCGACGCCGTCGTTTCCTTGCTGGCGGAGGTAGGCATTCGAATTTTGCCCAGAGCGCTAGACGACATCGAGGCTTTGGCGGACTCCGGCAAATTCAACATGATCGAACGCAGGCACCACTGGGTAATTCCGACGAGGCAGACCTGCGACTACGTCCCGGTTTCCATCGGATGCCCCGATTGGCATCCGGCGGACGACGACGGCAACCGGAACCTTTTCGACTGGGAAGAGGAAATGGTCGCGGCCGTCAATTTGATCCAAGAGACGTGGGACCCGGCCAAAGCCGCCGAAGCGGCAAAATTGATTCAGAGGAATTGGACCGAGAACGTCTATACGATCGGCCTAACCCAGGCTCCCGCGGCGCTCTTGATCAACAAGAGGATCAAAAACGCCCATCCTGGAACGCCTGTCTTTATGTTCGAATGGGCTGAGGACGGCGTAGTTCGCGAAAGATTGTGGGCAACGTCCGACGAGCAAATCGACGAATTGCTGCCCGACACGGTTCCGACCCATTAGTGCGAGAAACGCGGGCTCCCGCGGGAGCCCGCATACTCATAGCGTTACGGCAACTCGATAGCTTTTCGGGAGCGCTGAATTGGGACTTCTGATCTTTATTGCCCAGCGGTCTCTTGCCACAATTCCCCTCCTTATAGGAATTTCGATAGTTTCCTTCGGCCTGATATTGGCCGTGCCCGGCGACTACGTCGACAACTGGGTAACCCGGACTATGGCGATGACCGGGCAAAGTCGATTGGAACTGCAGCCTCAAGCCGACGCAATGCGGGCGGCGATGGGCTTGGATAAGCCGATTTGGATCCAATACTGGATTTGGATCAAGGGCATCATGCTTAGCTGGGACTTCGGGTTTTCGTTTTTCTACAATCAACCGGTAACCGAAGTCATCGGAACTCGTTTACCTCGTTCTATCGGAATCGCCCTTGTCTCGTTGATTGTCGGACAGTTCGTCGGAGCGTCGCTTGGCATCTACGCGGCGATGAACCAGTACAAGCTCGGCGATACGCTTTCAACGATCTTCGCGTTTCTCGGCATCGTAATTCCGAAATTCGTAATGGCGCTGGTCATTCTATATTTTTTGGCTTTCGTCTGGCACTCTCCATATATTGGTGCGCTCAACTCCGCCCAGTACGTTTTGCAGGACTATTGGTCCTTCGCCAAACTATGGGACTTTTTCAAACATGTCTGGCCCGTGCTGCTAATTTCGATCTGGGCGGGACAAGCCTACACTCTGAGGATGATGCGCGGCAATCTGCTCGATGTCATGAACGCGCAGTACGTCGAAACCGCGCGCGCCAAGGGTCTTTCGCGCCGGCGAATAATTCTCGTCCACGCCATTCCCAACGCGCTTCACCCCGTTATCATGAATATGGGGACCCGGTTCGACTACATGATCAAGGGCGAACTCGAAATTGCGATCGTGCTTGGAATCCCTACGATCGGTCCGCTAATACTCAGTTCAATTGGCAATCGCGACATGCTTGTCATAGCGGCCATCTTTCTAGTCGTCGCGGCCATAATCGTCGTGGGAAACCTCGTCGCGGACCTGCTGCTGGCTTTGCTTGATCCGCGAGTCCGCCAAGCCACACTTTCGAACAAGAGCTGATGGACAATGCAGAAAAATCGCCCGATGCGGGCGAACGGATGAACGCTGAGGCCCGGGCCGCTCATTCGCTTACCTACTGGCAGCTCGTCCGACTGAGGTTTCGGCGCAACACCTACGGGATGGCTGGCCTGGCCGGCTGCCTCTTTATAATTCTAACTGCAGTTTTCGCAGAATTCCTGGCTCCGTATGAATCGCACAAGTCAAACAGGTCACTCCTGTACACGCCGCCTCAGTGGATCAAATTCTACGATTCCGAGAATGGACTGCAGAGACCGTTTGTCTACGGTTTTATGGAGGAAATGGATCCCAATACATTCGAGATAATTTTCGAATCCGACCCGGAAAAAAAGTCGACAGTTAGGTTTTTCGTCGAAGGCAGCGAATGGTCGCTTCTAGGTCTAACTTTCAATACGCACCTATTTGGAACGGACGAAGGCTCGACCATACATATTCTTGGAACTGACAATCTCGGACGGGATGTTTTTTCCCGGATGGTCATAGGAACGCGAATATCGCTCTTGATGGGATTGATTGTGATGGCGACCGCGCTCGTGATCGGAACCATAGTCGGCATCACTGCGGGATTTTTTGGAGGATTCTACGATTTGGTGGTGCAGCGAGTCGTCGAATTTTTCAAAGCCTTTCCCGATCTGCCTCTATATCTGGCGCTTACCGCAATTCTGCCAAGGAGGGCGGACGCGGTGCTAATTTTCGTGATGTTCGCGGGAATTCTTGTGCTGCTACGGTGGGCGGACCTTTCTCGGGAGGTCCGGGGCAAGGTAATTTCCATGCGGCGGCTAGAATACGTTCGAGCGGCGGAAGCTGTTGGAGCTTCCAACGGCCGAATCCTGTTTCGGCATGTCGTGCCCAACATTTCGTCGCACTTGATCGTCTGGGCAACGTACCAGCTGCCTGAAGTCATCCTCCTGGAAAGTTTCCTTTCGTTTCTCGGGGTCGGCATTCAGCCGCCGCTAGTCAGCTGGGGAGCAATGCTTAACCAGATCCTTGACTTCCAGTCATTTTCTGCGGCGCCTTGGATGATGGCTCCGGTAGGAATGATAATTGTTTCGGTGATGGCGTTCAATGCATTCGGCGATGGATTGCGCGACGCCATGGATCCCTATAGCAATGCCTAAGCCCCGTGTTTCCGAGGCGCCTTTGCTTGACGTCAAGAATTTGTCCGTGAGATTCCGTACGGTCGGAGGAACGCTGACAGCCGTCCAGAATAGCAGTTTTCAAGTATTTCAAGGCGAAACTCTTGCAATTGTAGGCGAAAGCGGTTCCGGCAAGTCGGTTTCCGCTCGCGCAATCATGCGCATGCTGGCGGAAAACGCGACCGTATCGAAAGATACGGTAGTTCTTTTCAAGGGACGAGATCTGCTTAAACTTTCCGAAATTGAAATTCAGCAGGTTCGCGGCGACAGGATAACGATGATTTTCCAAGAGCCGCTTACGAGCCTTAACCCGATCTATCGGGTCGGCGACCAGGTTTCCGAGATAATTCTGCGCCACAGAAAGATTTCAAAAAAGAATGCCAAGCTTGAAGTCGTCAGGCTTCTAAAGGAAGTGCAAATTCCCGACCCTGAGGCGAGGGCATCTCAGTATCCCCATCAATTGTCGGGAGGCCAGCGTCAGCGCGTGATGATTGCCATGGCTCTCGCCAATGAACCGGATCTCTTGATCGCCGACGAACCGACAACGGCCTTGGACGTGACGGTCCAAGCTGAAATCTTGTCATTGCTGAAAGAACTTCAAAAGTCTCACGGCATGGCGATTATGCTAATCACTCACGACCTAGGCGTCGTGCGCAAGACGTCGGACCGCGTTTGCGTCATGCGGCGGGGAAATATTCTAGAGCAGGGCGCCGCCGAGCAGATATTCAATTCTCCAAAGCATCCCTACACGAAGCATTTGATCGATAGCGAGCCCTCAGGGCAACCAGATCCGCTCTCGGACGGCGTTCCGGAAATTATCCGCGGCACGGGCATGAAAACCGTCTTCAAGATCAAGCACGGCAGCTTTCTGAACCGAAAGACGCTCGACCTCGTCGCCGTAAATGATTTATCGCTCGCCGTTCGCGCGGGCGAAACCCTCGGCATCGTCGGCGAAAGCGGCTCGGGAAAATCGACGCTTGGAATGTCGCTAATCAGGCTGCAAGAGCCCACGGCAGGCGAAATTTCCTTCCAAGGCCGCCGGATCGACAAATTGAGAAAGAAACAATTGCGTCCGCTTCGAACGGATTTGCAAGTAGTATTTCAGGACCCGTTCTCGTCGCTGAACCCGCGAATGATCGTTCGCCAAATCGTCGGCGAAGGATTGGTCGTCAACAATATCGGCGCAAGCGGCAAAGAACGCGAAAAACTTGTACGAGAAGCGCTGGACGAAGTCCAGCTAGAGGCAGATTCGCTAGATCGGTTCCCGAACGAATTTTCCGGAGGCCAGCGTCAACGCATCGCTATCGCACGAGCCATGGTCATGCGTCCAAAATTTATATTGCTCGACGAACCGACCTCGGCTTTGGACCTTTCTATCCAGGCTCAAATAATCGATCTTTTGCGCGACCTGCGACGAAAACATGATCTCAGCTACCTCTTTATTAGCCATGATCTAAAGGTTGTGAAGGCTCTCTGCCATCGCGTTATCGTAATGCGCGACGGCAACGTGGTAGAGCAGGGACGGACGGCCGATGTTCTTGAGAATCCGAAAACGGATTACACCAAGCGACTCGTCCACGCGGCACTCGACATGTTTGCCTGACACCCGCGTTATCGCTGCTACGGTTAAATTCGGTGAGCGCATAGGGATAGGCTCGCGGATTTCGAACCATTTTACTTTGATCTATGCGAAAATTTCAGAATGTCTTTGCATGCACCACGAATATTGACGGATATCTTGTCGCTCGATCTGCACCGTCGCCGTGCGCGGGCGGCCAGGCGAAGCGACGCTTTTTTTCTGCATGCGCGCGCATGCGAGGAAATTCGCGCACGAATAGGCGAAATCGGCGGGAAACCTTCACGTGCTGCCCTGGTTTCGGGATTTCCAGAATACTGGAACAAGGAAATCAAAATTGCCGAGTCATACCCGGATCGCGAATTTCTCGACTTGCCTCGTTCGAAATTCGACCTGCTGATTCACGCCATGTCTCTGCACTGGTCGAACGACCCGGTGGGCCAGCTAATCCAGTGCAGGCTAGCCCTAGGGCAGAACGGCAAATTTCTGTGCGTTCTTTTGGGTGGCGCGACTTTGCGGGAATTGAGGCATTCGCTGACGGAAGCGGAAATTTTGACAACTGGCGGCGCGAGCCCGCGAGTTGCTCCCATGGGCGACATACGGGATCTAGGCGATTTGCTCCAGCGCGCGGGATTCGCCGATGCAGTTGCCGACAGCCTAACGGTCAAGGCGACGTATTCGACCGCGCTGGCGCTTATGCAGGATTTACGCTTTATGGGCGAAACGAATGCACTAGACCAACGAATAAAGGCTTTCGCGCCTCGAATGCTATTTCTCGAGTGCGCCCGTATTTACGGCGAATGTTTCGCACGTCCCGACGGTCGAATTCCGGCGACATTTGAACTGATATTTCTCACGGCCCGTGCGCCGGATTCCGCCGCGCCCGACGAAATTGTATCGGGAAAGGCCTAAATGCATGCATAATTGACACCGAAACGCGCCTAATACAATGACATTGGCGCGTAGCTATGCGCAAGAACGGACGATTCCTTGTTTTCGGCCTGATCGATTGGCCGCGAACTTGGTAGACAAGAGGTACCGCAGATTGCACGCGACGGATTTCATGCCGCCCGATCATCCAACTATCCCGAATGAAAGGGTAGGCATTCTACTTGCAAATCTTGGAACCCCCGACGGGTATGGCTATTGGCCCATGAGACGGTACTTGCGGGAATTTCTGTCCGATAGGCGCGTAATTGACTATCCGCGCTGGATGTGGTTGCCGATTCTATATTTGTTTGTGCTGTCGAAGCGCCCCTTCACGTCCGGCAAAGCGTACAAGAGCATCTGGAACAACGAAGCCGACGAGAGTCCGCTTCTGACAATCACAAAAAGGCAAACCGCCAAGCTGAGAATGGTTTTGCTCGATGAATTCGGGTGTCGTCTGGATGTAGACTTTTGCATGCGCTACGGTAGCCCCAAGGTCTCCTCGGTGCTCCAGGATTTCGTAGATCGGGGATGTCGGAAAATTCTCTTTTTTCCTCTCTACCCTCAATACGCCGGGGCCACGACAGCTACGGCAAACGACGAGTTTTTCAACGCTCTCTTGAAAATGAAATGGCAGCCAGCCGTTCGTACGGTACCCGCCTATTTCGAAAACGATATGTTCATTGACGCATTGGCTGCGTCCGTCGATCGCGCGTTTGAACACATGGATCGCAGAGCGGAGGTCCTTGTCGCTTCCTATCACGGACTGCCCGTACGCTATCTGGTCGAAGGCGACCCCTATCATTGCCAATGTCAAAAGACATCGCGGCTTCTGGCAGAAAAACTCGGATGGAGCCATAGCCGCATAGTTACAACTTTTCAGTCGCGCTTCGGTCCCGAGGAATGGCTAAAACCGTACACCGTCGACGAGATTCGAAGATTGGCCCGGGAAGGCGTTCGGCGACTCGCGGTTGTCGCGCCGTCGTTTTCCGCCGATTGCATTGAAACTCTTGAAGAAATCCAAGTTGAAATCAAGGACGCATTTCTGGAAGCTGGTGGCGAGGAATTTACCTACATTCCCTGCCTTAACGACGAGGCATCCCACATCGAGGCGCTGGCGGGCATCGCGCGCCGAAATCTCGCGGGATGGATAGAATAGGCATCAAGCAATTTTGATTGGCAGTCGGCGGATATTGAACCGAAAAATAAGCCAGTGAAGCCATAAGGCCGCGTCGGCGTTCGACTTCAATTCGAGCGAATTGGACGATCTACAGCTCAATATTTGGCGAAGTTCGTAATCGAGTGGCGTATTTCGCCATGACTAAAGCCAGTCGCGAAGGATCGGCACCATTGGAATATCCGCGGGCAGCAATTTATAGTTCTTGAATTCGCGCGGCCTCGCCCAAGAAAGTTCCTGGCGTTCGGAACTACGCGGAAACCCGTTCCATTTCCTGCAAGCAAAAAGCGGCATAAGCAGGTGAAAATTATCGTAAGGGTAGCTGGCGAATGTAAGCGGCGCAAGGCAGCTTTCCCAAGTATCAATTCCCAGTTCCTCCCTTAGTTCCCGGATCAGGGCTTTCTCGGGCGTCTCTCCAGCCTCCACCTTGCCACCGGGAAATTCCCAGTATCCGGCCATCCATTTTCCCTCGGGCCGCTTCGTGAGAAGCACTCGGCCGTCGGAGTCAATGAGCGCGGCCGCGGAAACGAGCAATACCGTCATGACCGGTAATCGGCATTGATCGACACGTATTCGCTAGTAATGTCGCAAGTCCAAAATGTCGAACGGCAGTTGCCCATTCCTAGATCGATATTGATCTGTATCTCCTTGTTTTTCATGTAAATTTTAGCCGATTCTTCATTGTAGGATTCTGCGACCCAGCCATTTTCGGCAACGAGAATGTCCCCAAAGCCAATAGACAGACTGTCCCGGTCGGCTCTAGCTCCAGATTTTCCGACAGCCATGACGACACGCCCCCAATTCGGATCCTCGCCAGCAATTGCCGTTTTCACAAGTAGCGAATTCGCAACCGACGATGCCGCGAGCCTCGCGGAATGTTCGCTTTCCGCGCCTGCTACATTGACTACTACAAATTTGCTCGCTCCTTCGCCGTCTTTAACGATTTGAATTGCAAGATCCTTCATCACCTCGCCCAAAGCGCTAAAAAAAATCTTGGCGGCTTCCGAGTCCAGATCGGTAATTTCCGGAATCGCGGAACGCCCGGTCGCCGCAACAAGCACCGTGTCCGATGTCGAAGTGTCCCCGTCTACCGTTATAGAATTGAATGTGTTGCCGTTGATGGAAGCAACGGCTGATTGAAGCACGGGCTGCGAAATTTTAGCGTCCGTAAAAATAAAGCAAAGCATTGTGGCCATATCGGGAGCAATCATGCCGGACCCCTTGGCTATTCCGGCAATTTTGAACGGGATCCCGTCAAGTCTAGCTTGAGCTCCCGCGCCTTTCGGATAGGTATCCGTCGTCATTATCGCTCGCGCCGCCGTCTCAATGCCGCCTGGCGAAAGCTTCGATACGAGTTCGCCCAATGAGGAAGTTATTTTTTTGTCGGGAAGCCGCTCGCCGATAACGCCTGTCGACGCTGAAAGAACATGCTGCGGCGGAATACCCAGAGCGATCGAAGTCGAGGCTGAAATTTTTTCGACCGATTGATCTCCGCGCGCGCCCGTAAATGCGTTTGCGTTACCCGAATTCGCAATGATCGCATATGCTCCGTTCGACACCGTTTCAGCCGCCAGAGCAGCGAGTTTGATTTCGCAGTCCAAAACCGGCGCCGACCGCGTAGCCGACTTCGTAAATACGCCCGCCCAAACGCTTCCTTCCGCTATTTTCGCAAGCATGACATCCGGCCGCCCCTCGTAGCGGATTCCGGTATTCGCCGATGAGAATTCAACCCCGTCAATTTTCGGCAGCGCAGGAAACCCGCCCACCGGTGCAAGCGGTGAAATTTTGTTTTGGTCCCCCGTTTGCCCGCTGCTTCCGCCGCTACCGGCATCGGGAGCAATTCTCAATATCGAAGAATTTTCGTCTCCGGGTCGACAAATTCCTTTTGTCACAACTCCGTCCTCCTGACCTCCTCGGGCGGTATACCACAGCCGCTGAGATTAATTTACAGGAATATTCAGGGAAATGCAGACCATCGGTTCCTTGACGGACCGCAGCATACAACCGAATCCGAATTAGTCGCGGCGAGCCTCAGGAATTCCTTTGCAATATGACATCGCGCAGCGCCCGGGCGCCTTCGATTAGCACGTCGACTTTAGAGACCGCGTCAACGACCGATATCCTTTGCTTGGGTCCATGGAATGCAAGCGATGCAATGTATCGCCCGTCAAAATCCTTGATGGGAACCGCGACGGCATTCAGCCCGTCCAGAAATTCCTCATTGTCGATCGCGTAACCGCGCTTTTGTACTTTTAGCAGATCTTCAAGCAACTCCTCGGGATCCGTGATCGTATTCTGGGCTAATTGGGGCAATTCGAGACTACGAACGAATAATTGCCTTTCGGGCAAAGGCAAGCTCGCCATGTATGCCTTTGCACTTGCCGAGCAATGGAACGGCACATTGGATCCTACAGGCAGCTGAATGCGAAACGGCCAATCCGTTTCCACCCTGTCCACATATCGCATTCCGGATTCTTCCGGCACCGCGAAATTAACGGTTTCCTTTACGGAAGCGGCAACGCCAACGAGCACCTGGTGTCGCGCTATTTGGTCCCATGACCCGAACAGGAGTTCGGAACTCAAGGTCCTTAGCCTGCGAGCGGGTATTATCCCCGATCCAATTCTTGCCCGGTCAACGTAGCCTTCCAGTTCCAGCGTTTTACAGAGTCTGTGGACAGTAGGCTTTGGAAGTCCGGTTTCGCGCGCGATTTCCGTTGCGGTCATCGCTCTACCGCGGTTCCCAAGCAACTCGATAATCTGAAGCAAGCGCAAATTGGTAGGTATGCGAGAATGCCGGTTCGAAACGATGGCCTTCTGTTCGCCCGGCTTAAATGTCAATTCTTCGCTCAATTTTCTTGCAATCCGTGAGAATCCCGCTATAGTTGCGCTTTAGTCAGAAAATGAGACCGCAAGTCTCAATTATTGAAGAAAATTGGCATGATTGCAACCGGAAATTTCACAAATTCGACTGCGGCATGCGCCAATACGCACGCGAATATTCCCATTTGCACATTTGGTCTATTCGCGACTGCCGGTTTCGGCCGGCTTGCCGACTTTAGCGAATCCGAAGCCTGTGGCGGCATTCGGAAATCACACGGCCGGACAGCGCGCATTGACTGAAGGAATACTGGATGTCCTGCAAATCGTATTCGCAGATATCATACTTTCGGGCGACAACGCACTTGTCATCGGAATGGCCGCAGCGGGACTGCCTCCCGAACTGCGGAAGAAAGCTATCTTTTTCGGGATGGCATTGGCAGCGGGGCTTCGAATATTTTTCGCGATAATTGCAAGCCTACTACTGAAAATTCCGGGCATCCTGTTTTTCGGAGGATTGCTTCTGGCACTGGTTTGCTGGAGATTTTACAACGACCTGCGCCGGGAATCGGCCGCGCCGACATCTGGCCGAATGGAAATTTCGGAAAGCCAGGGGAGCCCGACTCGACAGCTTTCAAATGCATTGATCACGATTACGTTCGCCGATGTCTCGATGTCGATCGACAATGTCGTGGCCGTAGCCGCCATTGCTCGCGAAAATACTCAACTGCTTGTATTTGGCCTAGTGCTAGCGATCATTTTCATGGCCTTTTTTGCGACGATCATCATGAAAATCATGACTCGCTTCAAGTGGCTGCCCTGGCTAGGCCTTTTTTTCCTAATCTATCTGACGCTCGCTATGCTGTACGACGGATGGCCTCAGGCTGCCAGCCTCGTGATGAACATATGGGCGGGCGCATGAACCGCATGCTGAATGAGGCTTTCGCAATTGCGACCCGGCCGTTTCAGTTCGTGGGCGCACTCCAATTGCGCGAATGCATATTGCCGGATCCTCAGCCTTCGGAACCGGCGATAGCCTAATGGGGAAGGCAAATTCTGGAAGAGGAGAAACAAATGATTTCCAGTAAAATATTCGCCAGAAGCGCTGCGGCGATAGCGCTTGGCGCATCGATGCTAGCGTCGGCAGCCTTGTCGGAAACGACAATCCGAGTTCAGATGACGGTTACTGCGACCTCGGACGAAGCGGTCATGCTGGCTCGCTTCGCCGACGATGTCGCGGTATTGACAAATGGCGAAGTCAAAATCGAACTGCTTCCCGCCGGCGCCGTCGTCGGGATTTCCGAAACGCTGGATGCTGTAGACTCGGGGCTTGTCGAAGCGGGTTACGCATGGTCTCACTACTGGTCGGGCAAGCACCCCGCTGCGATGCTATTCGGCTCGCCTGTCGCCGGGGCCGGCCTCGGCATCGACAATATAGCGTTTCTTAGCTGGTTCCAGTACGGCGGAGGAAAGGAACTCTACGACCAGCTTTGGGACGAAATGGGCGTCAACGTAAAAGGCTTCATGCTTCATCCGGTCGGACCGGAAGCGCTTGGCTGGTTCCGGGAACCAATCAATTCCATGGATGACTTCAGGAAGTACCGCTTCCGCACGCCCCCGGGAATCCCCGGCCAAACCTACAAGGACATCGGCATTGCTTCCGTCGCCATGGGCGGCGGCGACATTCTTCCCGCTCTTGAAGCCGGTACCATCGACGCTGCGGAGTGGTGCTGTCCCAAGCCGGACTCTATTTTCGGCCTTCACAAGGTGCTCAAGCATTATTATTTGCAGGGCCTGCACCAAGTCGTCGTCAACGGCGACCTTTATATCAACGGCGACGTGTACGATTCGCTAACGGATCAGCAAAAAAAGGCGCTGGAAGTTGCTGCGAACGCCGCGCTTTCATACTCCATCTCCTATCGAATCTACGAAAACGGAAAAGCGCTTAGGGACCTGACCCAAAATCATGGCGTTACTCTTCACGATACGCCGGCAGACTATTTCCCGGCATATATGAATGCAGCCAAGGCGACGCTGGAAAAGAACGCCGCGGAAAACGAGTTCTTTGCGAAAGTTTGGGAAAGCCAGCGTGATTTCGCGGAGGTCGCCGTGCCTTTCTGGGCAGGAGCCCAGGCGTCGAACGCCAGCCTAGGCAAGGCGTTTGCGGACAGCGTAAAGTAGGGCAAGCGTATTTTGGCTGCGGAATTTCGATTCCGCAGCCGCTATCTTGCCGATATTCGCCGAAGCAACCTTCGGCGCGGGAGAGTAGCTGGAGAGCCGGATGGCCGAAAAAGACGCCGCCGTTCAAATTGACATAGCGGACGAATTGATCGCGGACCGACGGTCCGGCAAACCGGGCGACACGCCCGAGAACATGGCGCCGTGGATGCGCCGGACCGTCAAATTCATCGACGTGGGCAACAATTGGGTCGGCCGCTTCGCCTGTCTGCTTCTCATTCCGGTGATATTCGCGATGGTATTCGAAGTCATCGCAAGGAAACTCTTCATCTCTCCTACAATCTGGGCGTACGACACAAGCCGCATGTTCGCGGGCGCTCTTTTCATGCTCGGTGCGGGCTACGCCTTAATGAAAGGCGTTCATATTCGCGCCGATTTCCTTTACAGGAACTGGTCTGCAAGAACGCAGTCCACTGTCGATGCTATACTTTACCTGGCGTTCTATTTCCCCGCCATGGTATTCTTCTTTTGGATTTCCTTCGAATATACCGTCAAGGCATGGACTATCTGGGAAAGGTCTATGGATTCGACCTTGATGGCTCCTCTGGCGCCGGCAAGAACGGCGATGCCGTTGGGCGCATTTTTTCTATTCATGCAAGGAATTTCGGAGTTTTTGAAATGCGTTCACTTCATGGGCAGAAGGCGAGCGCGGCTATTCCTAAATTTGGTTCCATTTTACATAATTCTTCTGGCGATTGTCTTTCTCGCGACCTACTCCAAGGACTTGCCGCTTGCCGGCATGTGGTCGGGGCTCATTTCGTCTACGGGTCTGGGAGATATTCCTTCCGAGTGGGTTGGCGTAATCATGATCGCGATCATGCTCTTTTCGATTTTCGTCGGTTTCCCGATTTCGTTCACGCTTATCTTTCTTAGCTTCGTTTTCGGAGCGTGGGGTTTCGGCGGAAAGCTGGTGTTCTACCTTCAGACCTTTCAGTTCAACAACGTTATGCTCGAACAGGCGCTGGCGGCAATTCCGCTGTTTGTCTTCATGGGCATACTGATGGAGCAGGCCGGACTGATGGAGCGCCTGTTTCATTCGGTCCAGCTGATGCTTTCGAGAACGCGCGGCGCTTTGTATCTCGCAGTTCTTTTCGTTTCGACAATATTTGCCGCAGCCACCGGAATCGTTGGCGCCTCCGTAACGATTCTCGGCATAATGGCAGCGAAAACGATGAACCGGTCCGGCTATGACGTTAGATTGTCCTCAGGTACAATCGCGGCAGGCGGAACGCTCGGAATTCTCATACCGCCCTCGATTATGCTCGTGGTCATGGGACCGGTTCTGGAGGTTCCGGTAACCGACCTCTTCGCAGCTGCAATCGTCCCCGGAATTCTCCTGGCCGCTCTCTATGCGGGATATTCTCTCCTCCGATGCTGGATAAACCCTTCGCTTGGTCCGATTTTGCCTCCTGAGGAGCAGCCGGAAACATCGCCCTACTACCGGATCGAAACAATCCTCGTAATAGGATCGATATTGATCTTTTTCCTTCTTGTAATCCTGGCGCTTTCCGGAAGCCTGACCGGTATATTCCCTCTTTCGTGGATAATCCTTCCGCTCCTATGGATGGGGGTCATGTTTGCCGTGGCTAGAATGGTCAGAAAGTTCAAGCCTGCCGGATTTTTCTTTTCAGACCTTTGGTACGAATTCTTTATGGGCCTTGTTCCGCCTTCGGCCTTGGTCGCATTCGCGCTGGGATCAATTCTATTCGGGTGGGCTACGCCTTCGGAAGCCGCCGGATGCGGCGCCTTCGGAGCGATTCTACTCGCGCTCTTGTATCGAAAGCTGACCCTGAAATCATTTTTGGAAGCCTTGATAAAAACGCTCGAGATAACAGTGCTCGTGATGTTTCTTGTCGCCGCGTCGAACTTTTTCGGAGCCGTATTTTCGCGCCTGGGAACGCCGACGATGCTGACAGATGCTCTCCTAGCCTGGGAATTGCCGACCTATCTGGTTCTGATCGCGATCATGGCGCTTATTTTCCTGCTGGGATGGCCGCTGGAATGGGTTCCAATCATTCTGATTATCGTTCCGATCCTTCTTCCAGCCTTGATCAAGCTGGACATTGACTTGACCTGGTTCGGAATTCTGGTAGCGGTCAATCTTCAGACCGCATGGCTTAGCCCGCCGGTCGCCTTGTCCGCGTACTTCCTCAAGGGAGTCGTGCCGGAGTGGGAGTTAGCGGACATTTATCTCGGCATGATGCAATTCATGCTGATTCAGCTCCTAGGACTTGCGCTTGTCTTTCTGTTCCCTCAACTCGCGCTTTGGCTCCCGACCTTGATCTACGGCTAGCGGAAATGGGGGCGGCGATCTATTTTTCGGCTCTCTCATTCACCGGCCTGCGTTTGCGGGGCCGAAAACCGGTTCCCGCGGTAGAAGAGTAATTCAATGAACGTCGATACAGCCGACTACGTAATTGTCGGAGCAGGGTCATCGGGATGCGTATTGGCAAATCGGCTGAGCGAAAATTCCGGCGCGAAGGTCTTGCTGCTGGAAGCCGGTGGCGAAGACAGAAACCTCTGGATCCACATTCCCGTGGGCTACTTCAAAACTATGCACAATCCCAAAGTAGACTGGTGCTACGAAACGCAGCCCGACCGGGGATTGAATGGCAGGAAGATCAGCTGGCCGCGCGGAAAAGTTCTCGGCGGCTCCTCCTCGATCAACGGCCTGCTCTATGTACGCGGGCAGCCGGAAGACTATGATCGTTGGCGCCAAATGAACAATCCCGGCTGGGGCTGGGACGATGTCCTGCCATTGTTCAAGCGCTCCGAAAGCTTCGACGGCGGCGCGGATGCGCTCCGAGGCGGCGACGGTCCGCTGAGCGTATCGACTATGCCCTTCAAACGGAAAATCTGCGACGCATGGGTCCAAGCCGCTGAAGCTACCGGTATTGAATTCAACCCCGACTACAATGGCAAGTCTCAGGAAGGCGTCTCGTATTTTCAGCTGACGACGCGGAACGGCTGGCGCTGCAGTGCTGCGTCCGCATACTTGAAACCTGCGAGGCGGCGACCGAATTTACATGTTTTAACGGGTGCTACCGTCACAAGAATACTGTTCGAGGGCGCGCGCGCATCCGGAATCGCGTATCGGCGTCCGTCGGGCGAAACCGGTGCCGTACGCGCCGAAAAGGAAGTTGTTCTTTCATCGGGCTCAATAGGATCGCCGCACCTGCTTATGCTATCCGGCATCGGAGATGCGGAATTGATGCGGCCGCTAGGCGTCAAAGTAGTGCGCAATGTTCCGGGCGTCGGAAAAAACCTTCAAGACCATCTTCAGGCCCGAATGGTGTACAAATGCCGGGAATCGACATTGAACGACGAAGTTAGAAGCTGGACGGCGCTCGCGCGAATGCTGTACAAATTCGCGACATCCAAGACCGGTCCAATGTCGATGGCTGCGAGCCTGGCCACGGGTTTCGTGAAGACCGGGAGCCATGCGGCGACTCCGGACATTCAGTTTCTGGTTCAGCCATGGTCGGCGGATTCGCCCGGCGAAGGCGTTCATGCATTCTCCGCGTTTACCGTTTGCATTTGCCCGCTCAGGCCCGAAAGCAGAGGCGAAATTCGCCTCGTTAGCTCCGATCCTGCCGTTTATCCCGAAATCCATCCGAATTATCTTTCCACCGAAAACGATAGCAGAACCATGGTTGATGGGATTGACATCGCTTCGCGAATTGCAGCGGCCAGCCCGTTGAGTTCCATGATTTCGTCTTCATTTTCGCCGGATCGGGAACTCGACGGCTACGACGAAAAGCTTGATTGGGCCCGCAGCAATTCGACAACAATTTTCCATCCTACGGGAACCTGTAAAATGGGGCGCGATTCCGGAAGCGTCGTCGACCCGCGCCTTAAACTGCACGGAATTGAAGGGTTGCGCGTCGCCGATTGCTCCATAATGCCGGAAATCGTTTCGGGGAATACCAACGCCGCGGCGATCATGATCGGCGAAAAAGCAAGCGACTTGATCAAGGAAGACTGGAAAGGGCGATCAAGCGCACGATAGAAAATTACCGGCTGCTTCGGCAGCGAACCAACGAGTTCTATCCAGGTTCGCCGGAAAGCCGCTTCGCCGCGTCAACTTTGAAGCGGGAATCACAAGGGATCGAATCCATATAGTTTTTCAGGATTTTCAACAAAAATCCTTTCAAGGGTCGATCTCTTTCCGACGATCTCCAAAAATGCTGACAGGAGGTCTCCGGTTTCCGGCGCAGCCGCGTTTCCAAGCATGATGTAGGGCCAATCGCTACCCCACAGGCATCTTTCCGGATTTGCCTCGACCAAAGCTTCAATTGCGTCGGCGGCCAAATCGTATGGAGCTTGGCACATCCTGTAGGCAGCCGACAATTTTACCCATGCGCTCCCTTCGGCGATCAGGGAACGTAACAGCTGGAACCCGGTTTCGCCCCTGCCAGCCGACAAATCCGGCCAGCCGATATGGTCGAAAACTACTGGCACCGGCATGCGTCTCACATCGTCGGCCAAACTCTCGATGTGCAGTCGCGCATTCATGAGAATTTGAACATGCATGCCGCGTTCCAAAAGGCGCGGAGCCATAGCGCAGGCGCCTTCCCAGCTTAATATCCCGCCATGAACGTAGTTAAGCCGCACGCCGACAATGCCGCTTTCCGCTGACTTGTCCAGTTCGGCATCCGTTACGCTGTCGCCAACCAGAGCGATACCTCTGGCAGCCGAATAGCCCAGTCGCCTTACCGCTTCCAGCGTAACGGAATTGTCGCTGCCGTACAGAATGGAATGGACGACAACAGTCCTGTCCAGGCCAAACGATTCCGAGTGACTTCGAAACCTCGCTATCCAGTCGTCAAGCTTACCGGCGGGAGGATCCTCGACGCGACCTTCCCATAGCGGAAATTCCGCGTCGTCTGCAAGCATGTGAATATGGCAGTCGCAGCTTCCTGCCGGAAGCCTTTCTGCGGATTTCCACATTTGATTCTTTCCTTCATGTCTCGCCCCGGTTGCTACCAGCTGAAAGTGGCAATTGCCGGGTGGAATTCGCTCTATCAAGGAAATCGCGCCTGTTCACTACGCGTTGCGGAAAAGAACGGGCATAACTTGAATTCGACCGTTCGCCGGTCGCTCGACTTAGTGTTCGACGCTACAGTCTTCGCCGGAGTTCCCAATTTACTCACCCAAACGCATCGGACGAGAGCGCATCGGAATGCGCGCGAAATCGTGGTGGCGCCGAGGGAAATGCTTCATGGTACGTTGCGCCTATGCTATCGAGAACGCCGCATTGTTCGCCCGGCTTCTGGCTTCGTCGCCGGACAAAAGGCAGGATGGCAATTGGAAACAGTCAAGCGCAAAAGAAGAATGTACGGAAACCTTGTATATCGCTGAAATCCGGCGGCTTGCTCGAAACATCCAATTATAGGAATTCAATTTCTAATTCCATCGAATTAAAGAAGTCAAAAGTGGTAAAAGACACTGCAACGACAATCGCTAAGTTGATCGCATTGTTCAAGCGAAGCCTGAAAGTGCCTTAAAACTTATTCATCCGGTGCCGGGCGCTCGACGGTTCACGCGCCGCGCGGAGGGAAAATCGTCGGGAGGTTTTCCGATTGCGGCGCTGAAGTCCGAAATCGCGGAGAGGATCAAGACAATAGCCGAGCCGTGCGGCTTTCAGCGGCAGCGGCTAAAGAAGAGCCTCTTCCTGAACCGAATGGCCACGACCTTTTGCAGGATGACTATCGGTGGGCGCAGAAGTATATCGACAAGAGCGAAATAACTCTTGATGATGAGAAACAATTCCATATCCGCGCGGTAGGAAAGCGCGATGAAGCATTGCGGGGCATAGAATTAAAGGCGGTATTAAAGTCAACAACCCAGGATTAAGTCTTTCTTCAGTCGCTGAGGCGAAGGGGATAGAAGCAACGCATTGACCGAAATTCCTTCGGTTCGATGGAACTCAAAATTCGCGCAAAACCTCTAGGGCGGAATCGAAATCAGGCGGCCGGTTGCGCCCTACGTTCTCCGCAGACCCGCAGGCTACCCGTCAGGGGACCGATCGACCGCCACGACCAGTATACGGGCGCGACGCGGAAAAGTTAAGGGATGTCTTTGTTGGCTTTCCATGGTTCCGTCGCTTGCGTTCGCCGCCCGTTAATTTTTCAATAAATTCTCCCCCTATTGTGCGTTGCCCGAAGCGCCGACGAACCAATAGCCTTGGCCCGCCGCCATCGGGAAAGGCGGGCCAACTTGAACCCTCGAGGGCCGCAGATTTGGCGGTCCGGGGCGAACGGCGGCAAGGCGAGCGGGTTTCATTCGGAGCGAAATTCCTGCGCCGCGTCCCTGCTATGCAAGGCGCATTGACAGCGGTGAGAAGCGTAATTACATCTTGGCCTATACTTTCCGGCAACGAGTGAAATTACTTGTTTGCTGGCCGTTTGCGTTTGAGCTTTGCCCGATTGCGGGTCCAATTGGAGATTGAGAATTTGCTATGTTGAGCTTGGCTAAAATCCCTAGGATAGTCTTTGGAACGCCTAACGACCGCAAACTAAAGGCAACGCGCCCGATTATTGCGCGAATAAATGAATTGGAAGGTAGATTCGAGAAATTTTCCGACGACGATATAAAGGACAAAACGAAAGAACTGTCCGAGAAAGCTCGGAACGGCGCGGAACTGGATGAATTGCTTCCGGAAGCTTTCGCAAATGTACGCGAAGCCGGTCGTCGTTCGCTTGGATTGCGAATTTTCGATGTGCAGCTGATTGGCGGGATATTTCTGCATCGCGGCAATATCGCCGAAATGAAGACCGGAGAGGGAAAGACGCTGGTCGCGACGTTGCCGGCATATCTGAATTCGCTTCGAGGCAACGGCGTTCATATCGTTACCGTCAACGATTATCTCGCGCGTAGAGACGCGGAGTGGATGGGGCTAGTCTACGAAACGCTGGGACTTGACGTCGGCGTTGTCGTTCCTTCGCAAAAAGACCAGGAGAAAAGGGCGGCCTACAAAGCCGATATCACCTACGCCACCAACAATGAGCTTGGCTTCGACTATTTGCGCGACAATATGGCGGTGAGCCTCGATAGCATGGTCCAACGGGGACATAGCTACGCTATTGTCGACGAAGTCGACTCTATTCTGGTCGATGAAGCGCGAACGCCGCTAATTATTTCCGGACCGGCTGAAGATCGCTCGGAACTCTATAACACGATCGACAGGATCATTCCGGAGATTAAGGACGAATACTATACCTTCGATGAAAAAAACCGGAGCATTTCGTACACGGACGTGGGCAATGAATTCATGGAGGAACGCTTGCGCGTCGCCGGAATTCTTCCAGAAGGCCAATCGCTTTACGATCCCGAGTCTACAACCGTTGTCCACCACATTACGCAAGCTCTTCGCGCGCATAAAATGTATCGAAAGGACAAGGACTATATAGTACGGGCGGGGCAGGTCGTTCTAATCGATGAATTCACCGGCCGCATGATGCCGGGAAGGCGTCTCAGCGAAGGACTTCACCAAGCCCTGGAAGCCAAGGAAAAGGTGGAAATTAAAGCGGAAAACGTCACATTGGCTTCGACAACGTTCCAGAATTATTTCCGTTTATACAATAAGCTCGCCGGTATGACGGGTACTGCCGCAACGGAAGCCGAAGAATTTAACGAAATCTACGGTCTCGGCGTGATCGAAGTACCAACGAACGAGCCCGTCGCCCGAGTCGATGAGCAAGATCAGGTTTACAGGACGGCGAACGAGAAGAACGACGCCATCATTGAATCGATCAAAGAAGCGCACGCACGCGGCCAGCCGGTTCTCGTCGGAACTACATCTATCGAGAAGTCCGAATACCTTTCGAGCCTTCTGGACAAGGAAGAAATAAATCACAACGTGCTGAACGCGCGGCACCACGAACAAGAGGCCAAAATTATCGCCGAGGCCGGGTGCCCAAACGCTGTAACCATTGCGACGAATATGGCCGGCCGAGGAACGGACATTCAACTTGGCGGCAATGTCGAAATGCGCGTCCTAGAGGAAATGGAATCTAATCCGGATGCGGACGCGGCGAAGATCCGGGCCGAAATCGATGCCGAAATCGCTGAAGCGAAGAAATTCGTGATCGAGCAGGGCGGCCTCTATGTTTTGGCTACGGAGCGCCATGAATCTCGGCGCATCGACAACCAGCTGCGCGGCAGGTCGGGTCGGCAAGGCGACCCGGGGCGCTCGAGCTTTTTTCTTTCGCTGGAAGACGATCTGATGCGAATATTCGGATCGGAACGGCTCGACAAGATTCTTAACACGCTTGGCATGAAAGACGGCGAAGCCATTGTCCATCCGTGGGTCAACAAGTCGCTGGAAAAGGCTCAAGGAAAAGTCGAAGCTCGAAACTTCGACATTCGAAAGCAAATTTTGAAATACGACGATGTCATGAACGACCAGCGCAAGGCGATATTCAGCCAACGCCGAGAAATCATGGAATCCGAGGATGTTTCGGATGTCGTAAGAGACATGAGGCATGAATTGATCGACGATCTGATCGATGAGTGCATGCCGCCGAAAACCTACGCCGACCAATGGAATACCGAAAAATTGCAGGCGGAAGCCGCGTCGAAGCTCGGCGTGCAATCGCCAGTTGAAGAATGGGCCCAGGAAGACGGGGTCGACGACGAAACGGTACGGCAACGACTTTATCTGGCCGCCAACGAGCATATGGCGAAAAAGGCCATAGAGTTCGGGGCCGAAAAATTGCGCTCGATTGAAAAGCAGCTGCTTTTGCAAACAATCGACCGAAAATGGCGGGAGCATCTGATAACGCTTGAGCACCTAAGGTCGGTAATCGGATTTCGCGGCTACGCGCAGCGAGATCCTCTCAATGAATTCAAGTCGGAGGCATTTCAGCTTTTTGAAACTCTCCTTAATTCATTGCGCACGGAAGTTTCTACGAAAATCAGCCTTATCCGCCCGATGACGCCGGAAGAGCAGCAAGCGATAATTGCGCAAATGATGGCCAAGCGCCAAGCGGCGGAAAGAGCCGCTCGCATGCGAAGCTCGGCCAACGGATCGAAACCGGCGCAACTTGCTTTCAATGAAAACGACAGGACGACCTGGGGAAATCCAGGAAGAAACAGCCGTTGCCCCTGCGGATCGGGCAAAAAATTCAAGCACTGCCACGGTTCGCCCGCGTTTCGCGTCAAGACCGTCAGCGCGAAAGCTTAACGCCGGAAGTCTTTTCGTTTTCGCCTAAGCATCATTCGAGCTCCACGTGGGGTGGAACTTGCCGCCCGGCGAATGGGTAAAGATTTCGTAACCGTTTTCGGTAACCCCAACCGTATGCTCGAACTGCGCCGACAATGAACGATCCAACGTTACGGCTGTCCAGTTGTCGCTAAGTATTTTGGTTCCCGGCTTTCCGACATTAATCATCGGTTCAATGGTGAAAAGCATGCCGGGCTCGAGCTTCGGTCCGGTTCCCCTGGATCCAAAGTGAAGAACATTTGGCGGCAAATGGAATTCCCGCCCGATCCCGTGGCCGCAAAAGTTGCGCACGACCGACATGCGATGAGATTCCGCAAACTTCTGTATCGCATGCCCGATGTCGCCGAAACTGGCTCCCGGCTTGACCGCCCCGATTCCGAGCATCAAGGATTGATAGGTGACATCCAGCAAACGAGATGCCTTTCGGCTTAAGCGACCGGCGGCGTACATTCGCGATGAATCCCCGTACCAGCCGTCGACCGTAACGGTCACATCGATGTTGAGTATATCGCCTTCCTGAAGCACCTTGGATCCCGGAATGCCGTGGCAGACGACATGATTCACGGATATGCAGCTAGCGTGGTTGTAGCCCCGATAGCCAATGGTGGACGATTTCACGCCGTACTCGCGGATTTTATCCCGAACTACGTCGTCGATTTCGATTGTCTTTATTCCCGGTCTGACGACATCGCACAGATCGTCCAATATCTGCGCCGCCACTCGACCGGCAGTGCGCATGCCGCTAAACTCGCTCAAAGGGTAAATTCGAATACCATCCCTTGTCACTTTGTGTCGAGAAAAATCCAAAGTGCCTCCCAAGAACTTTCGAACCAAATTTCGTTTCAATCTTCAATCGGTATCGCGTTTTCCGATAATTCGTGAATTCGCAGGCAAATTTCGGCCGGTTAGGAACGACGGCCAAGAGCTAATGATGTAAGTGGCTGGTTTCAAGCATTATTTCGGCAATTCGCTCACGAAAGTCTGGAACGGCCGCATGAATATGCGATTCGGGGAGCACCTTTAACGGCGGTACGGCTCCGGTATACGACTGCTTTATTCGATCTCAAAGATTGCGAATTCTATTGCTGTAGATGTGATAGGAATATGGCGAATGCGCAGGTAGTTAGCCTGTTTTGGGATCGGCTGCTGCCGACAAATCGAATCCCTTTTAGATACCTGTCGCGACGGATTTTTGATCCGCGCATTGGCAGGAAAACGCCGTAGTTGCGCCGATGTCGTTCAGCCTGCCATGACTGGACGACGCGATCAGGAAGCGCGCCTGACAGCCCGGAACTCGGCGCGAAACCAACTCAATCACTACCTCGCCAAGAGCCGCGACCGTACTGCCCGCGGCGAGGGCGACAGGGTTGCGGAAGCTTCTTCCTGCCGGTCGCGAAGGCGACCAGCCCATGATCTCGATGTTGAAGAAAAGAGCTTCGGTCGGAAGTTTCGGCGTCTCCGGTTCCATCGTCGCCATCGCCTCCAACCGCCTAGGCGATCAACGCATTGATTGACGCCGCACGCTTGACCACTTCGTCCCGCCGGACTTTCTGGCGCTCCGACCTGCAGCCCAAATGCGCATTTCGACTTTGAAAAGAACAGGTAGGCGCGTTAATTGAGCGAAGTAGAAATTGGGATTTGAATTGGGGGCGAAGATTGAAAATCGGCGATCGAGAAATTTCCGCTAGCGTCCCGCCGCTCGTGATTGCGGAAATCGGCATTAACCACGGCGGTGATTTATCTGTCGCAAAGGAAATGGTACGGCTTGCGGCGCAGTCCGGCTGCGAATGCGTCAAGCATCAAACGCATTTCGTGGAAGACGAAATGACGGAAGAGGCAAAATCGATTTTTCCGCCAAATGCGGACATTTCGATCTGGGATGTAATGGCTAACTGCTCTTTAGGGGCCGACGGCGAAATAGAACTCAAAGAGTATGCCGAAGGCCTAGGCCTTATATACATTTCCACTCCGTTTTCTAGACAGGCCGCGAATTTCCTGCACGAAATTGGCGTCCCGGCGTTCAAGATCGGCTCGGGGGAAGCTGATAACATCCCGCTTATTCGTCACATTGCGTCGTTTGGCCTGCCTGTTATCATGTCGACCGGGATGCAAACGGTCGAATCCCTTGGGAACTCGGTCAGATGCCTCGAGAATGCCGATGTGGACTACGCCCTGCTTGAGTGTACGAATCTTTATCCTTCGCCGCCGGATATCGTCTCGCTGCAAGGAATCGATGAACTTCGCCAAGCATTCCCGAATGCCGAAATTGGTTTTTCGGATCATTCCGTAGGACCAGTTGTCGCTCTCGCGTCCGTCGCTCTCGGCGCAACAATTGTCGAACGTCATTTCACAGACAGCCGATATCGATTAGGCCCCGATATTTCCTGTTCGATGGATCCGGCGGAACTGAAGTACCTTATCGATCGCAGCCGCGAAGTCCATATGGCGCTTCACAATAGGAAAAGGCGAACGGCGCCCGAGGAGGATGTTTATCTATTCGCCAGAGGCTCCATCGTAGCGGACCGCGACTTGCCGGCGGGACATGTTATTTCGGAAACTGACATCTGGGCTCGCCGGCCCGGAACCGGCGAAATTCCGGGGTTTGAATTCGACTCGGTTTTAGGCCGTAAAATGAAGGTGGCTAAAATGCGCAACTCGCAGCTAAGCTGGAGCGATTTCGAATAGGATCCGCCGTCCAGAGGCCAGGGCGCGGGCTTTCCGACCGGTATCGGAACTTAACAGGAGTTCGCAGTCATCTCCGGCGACGAGACGATTCCACGTGTTTTTTTTCAGCAGAGAAAAGCTTCTCGACCGTTTTGCCGGCACCGCCCCTGTTTGATTGATGGAATACTTGCGCGGCAGTCTTCATCGCAATCAATGATTCCGTGGAGGAAAGAAGATTGGCCGCCATGTCCGCTAGAGATTCAATCGTGTCGCATTTGGCAACCGCGCCCGCTTCTATCGCCTCCAATGCGGGATATTCGATTGTCCAAATGCTCGGTCCCACCAGTACCGGTTTTCCGAGTGCGAGCGGTTCGATCACATTGTGCGCGCCGGATTTTACGAACCCGCCTCCAACAATTACGATATCGGCAAGCGAAAGGTAGAAATTCATCTCTCCCAAGCTGTCTCCAAGCAAGATTTCAAGGTCGGCGAATTCTGCTTCGCGCGTAACAGCCAAATCTTCATCGAAAAGATCCGAACGCCTAGCCATATTTTTGGCGTCGCTCGCCAATATGTCGGCCGCCTCGGCAAACCGTTCGGGCGCTCGCGGAACATAGACAAATAAGGGAGGTGGCCTTCCTTCTTCAAGACACCGCGATTCAATTAGACGCATGGCATCGATATATCCCGCATCTTCTCCAGCCACGACGCTGGCAAATGCGATGACGGGACGGTTCGGCAAGCCAAGCTTCATCGCCGAAACGCATCGCTTCGCCGCTTCGACTGATCCCGTCTGAATTGGCTGATCGAAACGCAATTCGCCGGTTATTTGAACGTTCCTTACGCCGGCGTCTCTGAACCGGCGAGCGTGGATTTCGGATTTGGCGAATGCTCCCGAAACCAATCCGAGTACTTCGCGCCGAAGAGACCCTCGTTGGCGGTCCCTAGCAAAACTTTTTTCCGGATACTGGGAATTGCAAAGATAAATTGGTATTCCACGCTTTCTGGCAGACGCTATCATGACGGGCCAGAATTCGACCTCCATTACGAGCGCGAGCGACGGGGAGCATTCCTTGAAGAATCGCTTGAAGGCGAATTCATACTCTAGTGGCGCGTACCGAACGGCCAGTTCCCCGGATCGGATATAAGCCGCAAAGGCCTTTTCGGCTTCGCTTCGACCCGCCGGAGTCAAGCAGGTTACGACCACTCGCTCGTTCCTGCCAAGCAATTCGCGAACCAGCGGCACTGATGACCTTACTTCCCCTATCGAAACGGCATGCACCCATATGGCTTTCGAAATTCTGGTTCCGCGACCGAAGCGTTCTCGCATATGCCGCCGATATCTAGGGTCGCGGATGCTGCGCTTCCAAAAGTACGCGAACGCGAGCGGCATGCCGACGAACCAGGCAATTCGATACAGTAGTAGCCGGAATCGAAGTCGTGAGAAATTCAGAGCAGCGCGCACGTTGCTTCCTGGTCGAATTTTGTTTCTTCGCTCAACCATGCATGCTCGTCGGACGGTTTTTCATAAGTCGCGCAAGTCCAGTGGCAGTTTTGCGCAGCGCATCATCGCCCCGATTGGCGACAGCTTTCGCCTTCATCGCTAGTTTCCGCAAATCGGGATCAAGAACGGCTTCCGCCAAATCATGCGCGTTTCGAATAAGCCGCGCCGCGCCGCATTCGTCGAAAGCTTCGTAATCGGCCGAAAAATTCTCGGTGTTGGGTCCATGAAGAATCGCGCAGTCTAGTCGCGCCGCCTCGTAGGGATTGTGGCCGCCTATTTTGGCAATCGAGCCGCCAATGAACGCGCTTGCGGCTAGGCGGTACCAGATGCCAAGCTGTCCGTACGCATCCACCACGCAGGCCTGCGAACGGATTTCTTCCGGCACGGCACCGCCGACCAGGACTTGGCACGATATGGAATGCCGCTCCAATTCTCTGGCAATTGCTTCGCACCGCGAAATGTCGCGCGGTATGATCGCAAGAAAGGTTTCGGGACAGCGACCAAGAATCCTTCGATGCGCTTCGGCGACAACGATTTCATCTTCATCGTGCGTGGATGCCGCTATCCAGACTCGACGATGCGCAAGCAATCGTTCAAATCGCCGCCTTTCCTCCGGCAAATCGAAAAGCGGCCAACCTCCGGATTTCAGCGTACCTGCAACGCGCAAACTTTTCTTCGAAGCGCCCAGCGCCAAAAGCCTTCGCGCAGTGCCTTCATCTTGCGCTTCAACTACGTCGAACATTTCATACAGTTCCCTATAAGCGCTGCGAACTCGCATCTTCGACCTGAACGAATAACTGTTCATGCGTCCGTTGACCAAGGCGAGCGGAATTCCATGCGCCTTGGATTCAATCGTCAGGCGCGGCCAGATGTCGCGTTCCGAGCAAACTGCAATGTCGGGACGCCAATGTTCAAGAAAGCCATGCACGAATTCGGGGCAATCGGCCGGTAGGAATTGATGTCTTGAGCGCGGCGGCATGCTGCGCGAAATTGCATCGGCCGAAGACAAGGACACACTCGTAAACAAAATTTCCAATTCCGGGATTTCTTCCTGCATCGCCCTTGCCAATGAAGTAAGGGCAAGCAGTTCACCTACGCCGACACCATGCATCCATGCGAGTAAGCCCTTTGGCCGATGAAGAGAGGGTGAACCTAACTTTTCAATGTACCGCGTCGGATCTTCTTTGCCGCGCCTTAGCCTGCGTCGAATTTGAATCCGCGCAACCGGCGCCGCGAAGCGAGTCAGGTTCAAATACAGTGCCAGCCATCTGCTATTGCGCATCGGTTCAATTGTTGTCCCGAAATGACTTTTGGAGCGGAAGGCTCCAAAAGTCCGGAGAATTAAGAATCTCGATAAACCGTTCGGCGGCTCGCCCCTCGCCGAATTCGGAATGCGAAGGAAGCTTTCGTCCCCAATGCCGTTCCAAAAATTCGCCGATGGCGGATTTATCGAAAGCGGAACAATACGAGATCGAACCCGATGGCGAACGCCGTGTCTGCCTTGTGCCAATATCCAGACTCGGCAATCCTAGAAAGGGTGCTTCCCGAACTCCGGCACTCGAATTGCCAATCATCGCTTTGGAATTTTTTAAAAGTTCGGAGAAATAGGCAAACCTCATCGACGGTATCAACCGAAATCTCTCGCGCGGCAATGAGTCCAGTACTCGGAATATCTGTTCGGAGCCGGGGTCATTGTTCGGAAGAATAACGACGAATTTCTTATGTGAAGCTTCCAACGCCGCAAAAAGGGACCGCGCTTGATCGCCGATGGAGTCGAGTTCGGAAGTTACCGAGTGGAACGCCACGGTGCCGAATTCGCCAAATGGAATATCATAGTGGCTGCGAACCTCTTCTATCGACACGCCCGACCGTCTCGCGTGGGCGTCAATTTCCGGAGAACCGATAGTAAAAACGCTGTTCGGCGACTCGCCGAGCTTCAATACTCGCAATCGAGCGCGCTCCGAACTAACGAAATGGCAAGTGGCAAGCTTTGTATTGCAGTGGCGGAAGACCTCGTCGATCGTGCCCGAAATCTCCCCGCCTTCGATATGCGCGCAGCGCACGTAATTTGTTGCGCAAACCAGTGCGCAGGCAAGCGACTCGACTCTGTCGCCATGCACGACCGCAAGGTCGGGGCGCCTGCCAACCAGATAGTCCGAAAATCCGCTAATGGTTTTCGCTAGTACAGCATCCTGCGGGTCACCTGGTCTTTGATTTACAAATTCGAACGCTTCAACGCCTTTCAAGCGTCGGACCTCGATTTTCGTTAGCCCGTAATGTTCAAGCATGTGCATGCCGGTAACAAAAAACTCAACTTTGAGTCCTTCATTCCGCGCGGCGACCGCCAAGGGCTCTAGCTTTCCGAAGTCGGCTCGCGTTCCCGTTACAAACAGGATTTTCGAAATTGCGGTGAGATCGATCATTGAGCTCAATATCTATTTGGTTCGCGCGCGCTCGCGGCGAAACTGAATTCTGCATGGTGCTCAAAGGCGCGCAAGTATTGCCTCAATCATACCATATTGTTTTAGAATGCCGCTTCGAGAAGACTTCGATAGTCGTCTTCGTTCGCGGCGCGCGGATTCGTTTTGCTCAAATGGCTCTTTGACGCCTTTCGGGCGAAATTCTCGAGATCCTTCCTTTTCACGCCGAGTTCGCGGAGCCGATTGGGCAGCTCCAGATCTGCGACCAGTCTTTCGACCCACGCGAACAAAGGCTCTTGTGCGCCGACGGCATTTTCGATAGCGGCTATGCGTTCATCCGCGGCGGTCGCGTTGAATCGCAGCGCATGCGGGAGCAAAACCGCAATTAATGTTCCATGATGCAAGCCGATTTCTTCCAGCGGAGTCGCCATTGCATGGGCGCCTCCCAAGCCCTTTTGCAGAACCATGCCGCCTTCCAATGCGGCCATCATCATGTTCCAGCGCGCAGTTCTATCCTGCCCGTCATCGGCCGCGGTCCTCAGCCAATTCGCGGCCCGAGACACGCAGTCAAGAGCGATCGCATCGGCGGGCGGATTTTCGAGGTTGCTCAGATAGGCTTCGATTCCATGACTAAGGGCATCGACCCCGGTGGCGGCCGTCAATAACGGCGGCAAACTCTCGGAAAGCTCCGGATCGCATATCACGCAGTCGGCAACCATGTTGAGATTGACAGCAACGCTTTTGCGGCCGCAGTCCAGCGCAAGCGCGCAGGCGCGGCCCACTTCGGCGCCCGTACCAGCCGCCGTGGGAATAGCGATGTGAGGCGACACTCTGCCAATTCCGGCGGATCCCCCGGTATTCACATCGTATTCGGCAAATGTTCCCCCGTGAGACGAAATCAGCGCAACCGCTTTCGAAAGATCGATCGCCGATCCTCCTCCGACTGCAATCGCGCAATCGCATTTTTCGTCGGACCAGATTTCAAGGCAGTCGTTAAGGGAGTTTTCATTCGGGTTTTCAGTCGTGCGGTCGTAGACGACTAGCCGATCGCTTTCTACGTAAGCGAGAACTCGATCCAATACTCCGGCATTCGCCACTCCGCGATCGGTAATTACCAGCGGCCTGTTCGCGCCAAGCCTGCGTACTTCGTCGCCAAGAAGAGAGATCGCTCCGAAACCGAACTGTATCCTTGTAAGATACTGGATAAGGCTCACGAACTGCCTGCCTCGACGTAAATGTGCTTGGTTTCGAGGAAATCGTTCAATCCTTCGACGCCATGAAGTCTTCCGATTCCGCTCTCGCGGTAACCGCCCGTTTCCGCCTCGGCAAATAGCCTGTTGTGGCTATTGATCCACACGGTTCCGAACTTTAGCTTCCGCGACAGACGCATGGCCCGTCCTATGTTCCCGGTATAAACGCTAGCGGCAAGGCCGTATTTCGTAGAGTTGGCCGCGCCTATCGCGTCCGTCTCATCCGCGAATGTCTCCAGCGAAACGATCGGCCCGAACAATTCCTCCTGAATTAGCGGATGCTCGACATCGTCAATCCGAAAAATTGTCGGCGTAACGAATGCCCCGGTCGCCAGATCGCCTTCGGGAACCCGCCCTCGAAGAATTAGTTCCCCCTCAATTCCGGCTCGTTCCACGATGCGAAGCACTCGTTGCTGGTTGGCCCTATCGATAAGCGGACCCATTTCTATGCCCGCCGACAGGCCATTGCCGACCTTGACAGATTCGAACTCGGCTTTCAGCCTTCGGCCGAACTCCCTTGCCGCGCTTTCCTGGACAAGAACACGGCTCACGGCCGTGCACATTTGGCCGGTCAGTGCGATCGCCGCGCGACGAATTTCCGCAACGGCTGCATCCATATCGGCATCGTCGAAGACTATCGCTGGCGATTTGCCTCCCAATTCAAGAGAAACGCGCTTAACTCCAGCGGCGGCCTTCTCCATCACGATTTTTCCGGTTTTCGACGATCCGGTAAAGCTGATTACGTCGACTTCCGGATGCGTAACCAGCGCGTCCGCAACCTCGACTCCGTTTTCATTGACAGAATTTACTACTCCGGCTGGCAGATTCTCTATTTCATCAAAGCAGCGAATGACTTCCGAGTTGACGAGCGGAGTCTGAGGCGCAGGTTTCACGACCACCGAACAGCCGGCCGCCAGCGCGGGCGCAACGGAGCGAACGAGCAGCGTAACCGGCGCGTTCCAAGGCACGACAACTGCGACGACGCCGGCGGGCTCACGGGTCAGGAACGAAAAATTTCCCGGGCCGGTTTCGGTCGTTCTGCCGAAAACGCTGCGCGCCAGTCCCGCGTAGTACTTAGCCTCGCTGCAGCCGGCTGAAATTTCGTGAATCGCTTGCGCTCTGATTTTTCCGTTTTCGCGAACAATGAGTTCCGAAAGCCATTTCTTTCGGTCTTCCAGACGCGCCGCGAATTCCAAAAGAATTTCCGCCCGTAGTCTAGGCGAACCTTGCCATAGCGACTTTTCGAATGCGGACCGGGCGGCTCGCGCAGCCTCGTCTGCCAGCAAGGAAGATCCGGGCGACGCGCGCCCAACTATCTCCGACGTAGCTGGGTCAACGCTTTCGATCAATCGATTGCTGCCTGACGGGCGCCAGCGCCCGCCTATGTAGTTCAGAGAATCTTGGGTTTGCGGCGTCATTTCAATCCCACGAGGAGCGGCGCAGGCTGTTTCCGGCATTCGTAAAGAATATTCGAGCCCATCTCAAGCGAATGTCGCAGCGAGCAGCCAGCCACCCTCGAATCCAACGCGCAATATAGACGGTCCGGAAAATTGCGGATTCGAGGCCGCTGTTCAAAGCGGAATTACGGCTAGGTCGCTTCCAATCGTGAGAGGACCGTCCCAAGTTTCGCGCACGGCGCTCCGAAAGTGTTCGAGCGTTATGCCGGGCTCGTCGCTTGGCGTGAAATGATTGAGCGCCAGGTGTTTGACGCCTGCCTGCGCGGCGATGCGACCGGCATCCTGCGCCGATGTGTGCCCCGCGGTCATATGCTTCAGCAAATCGGGCTTGATCGTTGAAAGGCGCGCGCACATTTTTTCAGCTCCTTCCCTGTGCATGGCTTCGTGCACAAGCACATCCGCGTCTTTTGCAAATTCGGCGAGCGGCGGGAAATAGCAAGTATCCGATGAAAAAACGGCCGACTTGCCTGCAGTCCGAAATCTGAGCGCGAAGCATTCTTCTACCGGAGGGTGGACGACGCGAAGCGCGTCAACTTCGACAAGATCGTCCGCAAAGACACGTCCCTCGCCGTAAACGTTCGATTCGATCATATCGGCGATATCCGCTTGCTTCTCGTCTGCTATGCGCACTCCGATGTCATAAGCATTCGAAAGCAAAAACCCTTCAATTACCTGGCTAATCCCGGCAGGAGCATACACCTTGATCACGCGTTTCCTGCTCGATGTCCAAATCGTGTGAAGCAGCGGGCCGAGTTCCAGATTATGGTCGGAATGATGATGAGTGATGGCGATAGTGTGAATGTCGTCGAGCTTGTAGCCTGCTTCGACAAATTGCCTGGTAACGCCTAAACCCGCGTCGATAAGGTAGGGCCGACCGCGTACTTCAAAAACCGAGGATGTCGGCCAGGAGCCGCCCGCGGTTATGCGAGGGCCGCCCCTCGTTCCGAGCAATACGATTCTATCGCCTGCCATCGCCTAAACCATTCGTCCAGTATTTCTCCAATTTGCAAAACTACGGCCTTCCGCGACCTGCCTAGCGCATCTAGCGGCAGACAAAGGGATTAAGGCGGCGAATCAATGCTCTATTGGAACGAATGATGTATCTCGATTTCGCCCGGACGATCAATTTCGCTTATCCGCGCGGCCCCGGCAAATTCTCCATCATGTCGAATCCCAGCTGCCTAAAAACATCGACATGGTCGATCATGACCCAGTTTTCGCTGAGTTTTCCGTTCCTGACCGACCAAAAATCCGAGAACCGCATGCGCATTTTTTTGCCCGTTGCGGGAAAACCCAGATACGGGCCCATCTGAGTGCCGGTTACGAATCCAGTAGCCGCAACCCATTTTTCGTCGGCAAATTCTATATCGTTCTTTGCGAAATAGTCGGGAAACGCCTTGTAGAACGGGCGAAGCACTTCGTTCTTGAATCCTTCCAGACCGTGAATGGATCCGAATCCCGGCGGTCCATGCCAAACCATGTCCTCGTGCCAGTATTCGTCGTGAGCGTCGATGTCCTGCCTATTCAATGCCTCGTACATTCTTTGAACAAGCCTTAAATTTCGTTCTGCCGACATTTCGCGTTTCCTTTATCCTTTGACTGCGCCTGCGGTCATTCCGGCTACGATCTGGCGCTGAAAAATGAAAATCAATAATATGATCGGAATTGTTACGGAAACGGCTCCGGCAATGCCGTGCATTAGCCGTTCCATGCTCTTGTTCTGGCCCATGTAGTTCCCGAGCGATGCGGTCATGGTGGTCATTTCGCCATTCATGAGCTGGCTTGCTATCAGAAAATCGTTGTAGGCCAAAAGGAATGAAAAGAGGCCTGCGGTGATGACGCCGGGCCACATTACCGGCACGATTACGAGGCGAAAAGCCTTCCACCTTGAACAGCCGTCAATCAATGCCGCTTCGTCCAATTCTCGCGGTATGCTTATGAAGAACGCCCGAAGCATCCAAATCGTAAACGGCTGGTTGATCGCGACCAGAACGACAATAAGAGTTTCGTACCGGCTCCAAATCCCGAGCTCGTAGAATGCCGGCTTGTAAGCAGTCAACAGAACGACGTGCGGCAGCGCTCTGAATACCAAGGCGGCAACCAGAAGCCAGAAGCCAAGCGATCCGCGGTATCGAGCGAGCGCGTATCCTGCAAGGCACCCTATCGTAAGAGAGATGGCAATCGTCGCAACCGTTACAATCGTCGTATTGATTGCAAATCGCCAGAAGCCGTCTTCTATCCAGATATGGCGGAAATTTTCCAGCGACATCGGTGCGAAGAAAGTCGGAGTCGACGAAAACGCATCAACCGGCGCTCGGAAGGAAATTAGGAACATCCAGAAAAACGGAAAGACGGCGATTACGACCCATGCCGTCAAGCCCGTCCCGGTCAGGCTTTGAAAAAGCAGCGAGCTGCGGGTTTTCATGTTTTGATCCTGTATTCCCGGAAACTTTTTCTAAGCACGGGAATCAGTAGAATGATGACGCCGACAATCGTCAGAATGGAATATGCCGCAGCCTTGTGAATATTGTCTTGGAAGGCCAAAGCAAAGTAGGTCAGGTATTGGACCGAATTCGCAAATACGTCGGCATTGAAAACGAGTATCGGCTCGAACACCCTGTAGGCATCCATAACATGTATGAGCGTAATAACGGTCAGCAACGGACCTAAATGAGGTATGATAACGTAGCGGAGCCTCTGCCATTTGTTGGCCCCGTCGATCATGGCCGATTCCAACGGATCCCTCGGCATCGTCTGCAATCCTGCATAAAGGATGATGAAGGCAAAAGGCGCCGCGAACCATACGCCGTATAGAATTATAAGCGTCCGGATCGTTATCTTGTCGGCTAGAAAATAAAACTTCCCGAAACCAAGATACTCGATAAAATTCGTTATTATCGCATTGTCCATGAACAGCCAGTAAATCGCGAGAGAAGACACAACGGGCGTTACGATCATGGGCAGCAAAGTGGCAAACACGAGAGTGCCGCGAAGACGCTTGCTTACGCTGTTCACGGCGAGCGCGAGGGCCAGCCCGACAATCAGGATCGCGGGAGTTGTCAAAAAGGTATAAAGGAGAGTGAACTCAAGAGCGGCCCAGAATTCAAAGTTGGTGATATCCCGATAAAGCCTCGAAAGATATCCCTTTTCTTCCGAACCGCCTCTGGGATTACCAATGGCTTTCGCAATACCCTTGAATTCACCGGCTTTCGCGAGGTTTCGACCGCCGACATATTCCCAAATCTGTATCGGCATTCCGTCTTCGTCGAGAACCGACTGGGGAACGACGCGCGTCTGCTTTCGGGTCAATCCGCCAACAAGAGGAATTTCGGTCGTTAATTCGACCAGTTCGGTCTTTACGCGCGATTGATGAAGCGAAAGATAGGCGACGCCGACAAGCGGCAAAGCGATCAATATCAACATGGATGCGACGGAAGGCGCCACAAATGCCAGAAAACTCCTCGTTTTCATTCGACTTGCCGAATCGCCGCCGTTCCGTCGCCTGAAATTAAGCGCTCGGAGCCGAGGCTCCGAGCGCTGCGGAAATTATTCTGAAATAAACCCTGCATCCACTGCGGCCGAACGATAGTCGGTGGCGGCATCCGCGAGAGACTGTTCTGCACTTTCGAGCCCGCCCAGGAAATCGCCAATATTGTTGCCGATCGCGCCGTGGGCAAATTCGGATTGCGGGTTCATCGGGTATGGCGGTGCGTTCGCCATGACGGAGTCTATAACGGCCTTGGAATATTCGGAAGGCACGTAGTTCGACCGCACCCATAGCGTGATGTCGTTGTTGCTTTCGACCACTTCTGCGCGAGTCGCATGCATGACTACCTGGAATGTCGTTTCAGGATCGCCGTCGAGGTTTTTCGGTATCACATAGCCATCCCACCAGAACGTGGCCGCCGGCGGTCCGCCCTCGACCATGGCGGGCGCAGGCGCGAATCCGACATTCCCGATGACAATGCTTTCGTTTTCGTTGTCCATCGTGGCTGCCTGGTCGCCCCACTGGATCGCCATGGCGATCTCGCCCTGCTGCAACTGCTGCCTGACGTGCCCGAAATCGTGGCTCAGCGCGTTCGGGGACATGTAATTCAGAAGTTCGCCCATTAGCTCAAGCGATTCAACGCCTTTCGGCCCGTCGAAAACCGGTTCGGATGTGACAGGATCGAAAAGCTCTCCGCCATTGGCTAGGAGAATATTAATGAATTCGTTTCCGCGTTCCCAGTTGCCCGGACCGCCGTACGCGGCGCCAAACGGAAAGTCGATGCTTTCTTCCGACTGGAGAACCTTTGCAGCGGCAAGCAAATCGTCATACGATTCCGGCACGTCCAGCCCGTGCTTTTCGAAAAGGTCCTTGCGGTAGAAAAAATGCTGGGCGTTGGCCATAAATGCGATCGCCGCAATGTCGTCGCCGAAACGAATTAGCATCTGGTCCTCGATGCCGTATTTGTCTCGATATTTTTCGACCAGATCGTTGAGCGGCATAAGCTGGCCTTTGGCCTGCAGCATTGTAATCGAGCTGTTGGCAACGGCCGACGTGTCGTAAGGCGACGTTGAAGCTGCAAACGCTTGTTCGCGTTCTTCCTTGTGACTGGTCGTCAGCTTGACATCAATTTTCAAGTCTTCGGACTCGCATTCCTCCATGACGTTCGCGAGCAGTTCAAGCGTCTCGAAGAAATTGGTAATCACGTTGACTTCTCCGGTTGCGTCGATGTCGCATTCCGCGCTGGCGAGCGAAGGCGCCGCGACAACGGCCGCGGCGGTTGCCAGCAATTGCAGTTTGTTCATTTCATTCTCCTCAGTTTTGCTTTCTTATCCGGATCCCGAAGCCGCCTTTCCTAGGATTTGCATCAGAATTCCGAATTCGTTGAACATGGTCCACTCCCTTTGGACCCTGTCATTCTTGATCTGCCATTGCGTAATTCCCCAAACATATGTCTCGCGGCCGGTCGGCGGTCCATAGGGCCCATTGCCCCTGTGGGAGCCCGCCGCGCCCCAGCGAGCGGACACCAGGTATCCGTCTTTCGGATTGCCCATCCAGTATATGTCCTCGACCTGCATGGCGAGGTTCGGAAACATCGCGAGCATCGACAGCGTAAACGACTTGATTTGCCCAACGCCGCGGTAGACTCGACCGGTCGGCCCCTCCATGACAACCGACGGCGCGTAAAGGCGGTCAAGAACCGACAGATCGCGGCGGTTCCAAATTGCATGGAATATGGATTTGACGAATTCGGCGATGTCTTCGACATCGTCGGGAATTTTCAGGGTTCCCGGTTTGCCCTGCCCGGAAAGCCTCGCGGGTTCGCTCGCCATGAAATTCGGAGCCACAGGTTCGCCGCCTGAACTTGCTGCGGCTTGCTTCGCGCATTCCACGACATCCAGTCCAAGCTGCTTCAGCATGCCTGCAGTGTCGTATTGCACATGCTCCAAGTAGATTTCATTGTGTCGCGATACGCAATTTGCAATGCAGAACAGTCGAACCGCCTTGCCGGTCGGCGCGCCGAAACGGCTGAATCCGGTGTTGGTTCCGAGGATCATGGTTCGATGCGACGTGTGGAATCCGACATTTTCGTCGCCCGCCCAAATCACCTCGTCCGCGACCAGCCTAATATCCGGAAACGCGTTGTTGGTGTGGACGGTGTCCGCTACGATTTTGTCCCGTCCGTACTGCAATCCGACATCGTCCCATACCCGGCAATCGTGGCTGTAGGTGTCGTAAATGTAGCCAATGTTTTTTTCTTCCCAGATCCGATGCGTAATTCGAACGATATAGTCTATGATGTCAGTGTAGGTTTCTTCAAAGCCGCTCATTGGATGCCGGCGGTGGCCAACCGGTCCACTCGCCATAAATCGATCGGTGCCGCCTTTGCGGTAGGCATCGAGCGAAATCGAAAAATTTTTCGGCATATGATCGGGGCGCAATGGTTCGAATCTTTGCGCTGTTTCGCTGTCGTGATCGCCGGCTTTCTGGGGCAATGAACTATTGCTTTGCGTCAATCGAATGTCAGCCATGGAAAGTTTCCGTCCGAATAGCTAATCCGCGAGGGTCTGCGCCCCGAATAAGCGTTTGTTTCGAATGGCGCGCCATTTCGTCCCAACGAGGATCTATCCGGTCAACTAATGGGACGATTGCCGCCGATGCATACGTTTGCAAAAAAGCGATAGCATTTTGAATCGCATTCAGGCAAGCATTATTCTGGCGAAGGTCGAGTGAAACATGTCCGCGATTCTATGCGTTGCTCGGAATTTTACAGAATTTAGGCTTCTGGCGCCGGGCGAGCCTGAATTGATACACCCGAATGCGTACCTGATTGATCAGTTTTCGGGCAAAACGGAGTAGACTCTATTGCCTTCGGCTCGCACATGATCAAATAGCCGTGCCGCGAACTTTGCCAAATAATCTCCGTTGACTTCGAAAAGCCATTTATTCGGTAGCTGCAACAGAAGGAACGCAATTCTCATGACGAACTTCCAGGAAATTAAGAAGCTCGTGCAAAACTACTACGCCGAACTCGATGCCGCTGCGCCGGATGAGCTTGCCGACACAATCCAATCGTATGCCACAGGCGACTATTTTTGGCGAGGCATGCATCCGTTCAATGAACTAAGCGATCCTCGCGAAGTGGGAAACCTTTTCTGGAGGCCGTTCCGCCAGGCCTTTTCGTCGATCCAAAGAAGGCCGGACGTATTTATGGCCGGCAACAACGTAATCGACGATGTCGGTGGGGAATGGGTCTGCTGCATGGGTCATTTGCTCGGGCTATTCGATGAAAATTGGCTCGGTATTCCGTCCACGGGAAAAATGGCCTTCTTGCGCTTTGTTGAATTCCACCAAGTCAAGTCGGGCAAAATCGCGCAAACTGCATTATTCTGCGACATCCCCAGCGTCATGAGGCAGGCAGGCGTCAATCCCTTCCCGGTCGAGACTGGCGCCTGGTTTCTTACTCCCGGACCGAAAACTCACGACGGCTTGCTCTACGGCTTTCAAAATCCGGACGACACGGGCAAGACCATGGACCTGATCCATCGCATGATCAATGACTTGACTTCGTCGGGGATGGAATCGCCGCAAGGCGAACTCGCGGAAACGTGGCATGACGACATGATTTGGTTCGGTCCGACCGGAATAGGAGCCGCGTACACGATCAAGCGCTATCAGGAACAGCATCAGGGACCCTTTAGAGCCGGGCTGCAAAATATCGTGTTCAATGGCCACGTTTGCCGGTTCTCGGAAGGCGTCTACGGCGGATTTTTCGGGTGGCCCAACCTAACGATGCTGCCATCGGGCGGATTCATGGGCTTTCCCGCGACGGGCAAAACCGCCGATATGCGTGTTGTCGACATTTATCGGAGAGAAGGCGACTTCCTCGCTGAAAATTGGATTTTTATCGACTTGCTTTACTTCTACTTTCAGCAAGGCGTCGATATTTTGGCTCGATTGAAGAAAATCAACAGGACCTGAAAACGCGCATCCCATTGAATATTTTCGAAATCCGGCACGTTGCAGGTATCCGAGCGGCGCGAGGGAGGTGCTGGACCGAACCGCTTGCATGGCTCAGCAGCCTAGTTTCCGGAGGCTGCGATTCCGTTGCATCGGCGGGCCGTATTCGGGCGACCTTCGGTCGTCGCAATCCGGCGTGAATTGAATCAATCAAATCCTTTCCATTCCAAATGTCTTCGCTTGCGGCGTGAATCTCTGGCCGGACTTTCGAAGTAGGGAGCCGGCCGCGGTTTCGGCGAAAGCAAAATCCCTCGGTTTGGTTAACAACGTCAAGTACCGCGAATGGAACCAAAGCAGGGCAAATTTAGACGGCCTTGCCATTTGGGCAATCATCGGTCGAATCGCCTGTTTAAGCGTAGCGAACTTGTTTACCGCGCCACCCAGACCATCTTTTTCTCCAATAGAGATTGTGGAGTTTACGCGAAACCGGCCCGGGGCCGTCGCATCCGCGCAAGGGTATTCCATCCACTGATACCACTGGAATTATTCCTCCTGCGCTCGATGTCAAAAATGCTTCATCGGCTCGGGTCAGATCCTCGGTTTTCAATGAAGCGGTGCGAGCTTCCAAGCCTAGCTCAGCGCAAAGCTCCAAGGCTGTTGCGCGAGTGATTCCTTCGAGAACTCCGGTTTCGGGAGTTCTGGCAACTCCATCCCTGACGAGAAAAATATTGCAGCTGGGAGCTTCAGTTAGAAATCCCCCGTTGCCGGCAAGGATACTCCAATCCGAGCCTCTGTCGCCAGCTTCGAAGAGCGACATGGCCAAATCAAGCGAGCAAAAGTTTTTCGCTCTAGGATCGACTGCGCGGGGAGGAATGCGTATCCGGCTTTTGCTAACGCACAGATCGATCCCCCGCGTTCGCTCGGCGTCGTCCTTGACAAAAATATAAGGCACCGCGAACGCGTAGAAACGGTTTTCGAATTTGTCTGCAATTAGCCTGTCGGAAGGTTTTTCCGGAAACGTGCCGCGAGTTACGCACCACCAAACATAAGCGTCCTTGAGACCGGTCAACGCAACGAGCTTGCTTAGCAAGTCCGCTTCCTCCCTTCGACTGAAGGGATTGGTTAATCGAACGCGCTCGCATGACTTGGCGAACCGGTCTTGATGGTCGTCAAGCCGAAAAAACTTTCCTCGGCTTACCGTTACGACATCGTACGCGGCATCGGCGCGCAAGAATCCCAAGTCCGTCACCGGCACTGCCGCTTCCGACAATGGGTAGAATCGATCTATGATAAAGGCGCTACCGTCGGTAAATGCGTCGTCGTGGACCCCTCGTCTGTGCCTGGGGTCGTTCGCCATGACTTCGCAAACGCCCAGAATTTCTTCGCAGTATTTCATGATCTTTTCTTTTCTCATTCTTGTGCCGAGAAGTCGGCAATCGGGCCTTCGATCGCATACTCTCAAGACGATTGACTCGTCTTTCAGCAAATTTGAATCTCAAGCCACCGCATTTGACGCGGCGCCGAGCGCATGCCACACTGAGATTTCGGCGGATCAGTTCACGCTAGTCTCTAATTGGCGAGTAGAATACTAGGTCGCGTCCGCCTTCGCATTTGACGAACGCGCAAGAGAAACGAGCCCTTAACGGAGATCCGGGCAGCGGTCGGCGAAATCCGGCACCTGCGACCGAAGCCGTTGACGCTTCTTGAAAGCTTGATAGGTTGCAGTTCGTCGCCACGCCCGCATTCTAGCAGTGCCAGCATCGCGGATTCAATTGAAAGCGGTCGCGGAATTGTCCCTCCGAGTATTCACCGTGTCGCCATGGCGGCCGATTGGGACCGCTTCGGCCTGACGAGGAAGAGTCCGACCACCATAAACGCAAGTGCAGCCCAAATCCAACCCGAATAATGCTCCTGCAGCAAGACGATCGACCAAAATACGCCGAACAAAGTTACCAAATAGGCAACTTGCGTCGAGAAAACCGAGCCCGCGTAACCGACTAGCCAAACGTAGGAGGAGTACCCGAACGCATGCATGATCGCCAGCGTCAACAACGCGAATTCCGGCGCGCCCCAGGCGACTGTGAGATCCACCCATTGCCCGGAAATCAGGGCGAGCGGGCCGCATACCGCGGCTCCTATCAAAGATGCCCAGAACAAAATCTCTACCGGACCAAGTCCAGCGGTACCGAATTTGGCTACGAAATTTGCTTCAATCCCGTAAAAGATCGACGCTCCGGCGGCAACGAGAACAAAAATCGCGGCGCTTGGATCGGGCAAACTGGCGTCGGGTCCAAGCAAAAGGAAGATTGCGATCGCTCCGAAAATTATTCCGAGCATACGGGTAGTCTGAAATTTCTCCAGGCCGATCAAGAGCGCAATCGGCAAAGTCGTCATCGGTACCAGCGAAATTATGATCGACATCACGCCCGCGGGAAGATGATACGCCGCTTTATACGCGCAAAATCCGGGAAGAATAGTGCCTACAAATGATATAATTGCACTGGTCGCGAGCCTGCGCCGGTTGAGTCCGCGAAATCCGCCATTGACCAGCAAAAATATTCCCAACGCGGCGCAGCTAATCAACGATTGCCAGAAAATCAGGCCTAGCTGCTGATGTCCGGTGGACACGGCGATACGCATTATGGGCATCGCCAGGCCCCATATCGCGCCTAGCGAAAACAGAACCGCCCATGATATCATATTTGTGCGCATGATCGTCGCAACTGGATTCTTTCTAAAATCCCTGTGAACCACTGGAAAGGCGGATTCAAGCGGCAATGGGCTTTTCGCATCCATGATTCGACCGCAAGTCGAATGCAGCCGAAATTTCAGTCTGCATGTTTCGAACTTGGAGCAGTGCGAAATATCAATCAAAGACTTTGGGAAACGCGGGGTTGAATTTGAAGAACCTATGATTTGCAGCCATGCCGAACCTGATTCAAACGAGAATTGCCGAAAGTTACCGGGTGAAGCGCCTCCGGGACGATAGTTTAGAAAGGCCCGGCGCTTACCGAGACCGGCGGGCGGTTCACATTCGGACGGTTTTTCTGTAGCTGCGGACTTGCTCGCTTGGCGGAGTGCTGGAAATGAGCGATTTCAAACCTTTGGATGGCATTAGGGCCGTCGAGCTCAGCCACATGATCATGGGCCCGTCGTGCGGCATGTTTCTCGCCTTTTTAGGCGCCGAGGTTATCAAGGTCGAACCTCTAGGCGGCGACAAGACTCGCCGCCTTACAGGCATGGGCGCATCATTCTTCCCCTTGTTCAACCGAGGCAAGAAATCCGTCGAGATCGACCTTGAAACAAGCAACGGGAAAGACGCGCTTAATGCAATTATCGGGTCTTCGGACGTTCTGGTGGAAAATTTTCGAGACGCGTCTTTAAACCGCATGGGGCTTCGGCCGGACGATCTTCGGAAAAGGTTTCCTAGATTGATAGTCGTGTCGTGCAAGGGTTTTCTTCGCGGACCCTACGAGCATCGGCCGGCGCTTGATGAAGTCGTGCAAATGGCGACCGGACTGGCCTACATGACCGGGCCCGCGGGACGACCGCTTCGAGTAGGATCCTCGGCAAACGATATAATGGCCGGACTATTCGGCGCCTGCGGAGTCCTAGGCGCGCTGCGCGAACGAGAATCGACCGGATCGGGTCGAGAATTCAGAGTCGGGCTGTTCGAGAACAGCCTCTTGCTCGTTGCGCAGCACATGGTCCAGTTTGCTCTTACGGGAACAGAACCGCCGCCTATGCCGGACAAGATTTTTTCCTGGCCGGTTTACGACATCTTCCGAACCAAGGATGAAATCGACATGTTTATCGGTGTCGTAACGGAGGGCCAGTGGAGTAAATTTTGCCGGCTGCTAGGCCTAGAGAAGTTCATTGCGAATCCCGGCCTGCAGTCCAAGGTCGACCAGATCGAAGCGCGGCCATGGACGATGCCGATCATTCGCCGAGCCGTGGCGGAAATGGCGTCGCGCGAACTCGCGCGAAAATTAGAAGCCCACGATATACCATTCGCTCCGATTGCGAAACCGTCCGAAATGTACGACGACCCGCATGTCAATCGCGAAGGCGGGCTGGTGACTTCGAATACGGGTGGCGAAAAATCTTTTTCAGCGCCTGGCATGCCCTATGAAGTAGACGGGCTTCCTGATTGCCGAAATATGGATGTCCCGGCTCTCGGCGCCGATACTCTCGAAACGCTTCGCAGCCTAGGGCTGGATGGCGAATCCATCGCGAAGGCAACTAGGCGAAACGAAAAAGGAGAAACCGGGTGAAGGTAGGAGATCTTTATCCTGAAGGCAGGGTCAGCCTTCGTGAACTTGGCTTGCGCGACGGGCTTCAATTAACTTCCACCTGGCCTGCAACTGCTGACAAAATGGAATGGATCGAACGCGAATTCGACGCCGGCATTAGGCATTTCGAGGTCGGGTCGTTCCTTCCCAAGAGCCGGTATCCCCAATTTGCCGATATCAGTCAGCTGATCGAAAGAATCGGGCTTCTTCCCTCCGCGAAATCGTCGGCGCTGACGATGAATGAACGGGCTGTACGCGATGCGCTAAACACGCAAGTCGATGAAATCGTGCTAGTCGTTTCCTCCACGGAAGAACACAGCCTCGCCAATATTCGGCGGGGCAGGCAGGCGAGCATAGATCTGGTTCGGCATGCCCGCATCGAAAGAGACGCGGCGAATTCAATGCCGGTCGTCAATACCGCTATTTCGATGGCCTTCGGATGCTCTATTTCCGGCCAGGTCGATCCGCAGGAGGTTACCGGGATCGCCGTCGCCTGCGTCGAAGCGGGCGCGGAAGTCATAGGATTGGCTGACACGGTCGGATTCGCGGGGCCGCGGCAAGTACGGCGCCTAGTACAGGAAATACGCCGTGCGCTGCCTGGAATCCCTTTGATAATTCACCTTCACGATACGCGCGGCACCGGAATCGCGAATGCCGCGGCCGCGCTCGACGAAGGCGTTCGGATTTTGGACGGTACATTAGGCGGCCTGGGAGGATGCCCATTTGCGCCCGGCGCCACCGGGAATGTCGCGATTGAAGATCTGGTGTTTCTCTGTGAAAGGCAAGGATTCGATACCGGGATCGATCTCGAAGCACTGATTGACGTCCGCGTCGTCCTTGCAAGATCCATGCCGGGCGAAAAGTTGCACGGGTCGCTTGCTCGAGCAGGCGCGCCTAAAAAAGTGTCTTGGCGAGCGAGAGATTCAGCAAATTCGGCTGCACTCCTCTAGCCCAACTGGACCCGAACGCTGCCGAGCGCGAAGAATCCGCAACCGATTCTGGGCGAAAGTAAAAATTGCGTCTCGTATGGCTGCAATGTTATCGTCGGCCTAGGAAAGCGTTTTCCCCGGATCGGCTTGGCACCGAAATTCAACTCGCACACTCTGTCTCAAAAATAATCTGGAGGCGAAAATCAATGAATACTATCGCTAAACAAATCGCCGCTTGTGCCGTGATTCTCTCAACGTCCGCGGTATGGGCGGCCGACGACGGCCTTGTTGTATTGGACTGGTCGGCCTACGACGACGAAAATTTCTTTCTCGGCTACATCGAAAAGCATGGCGACATGCCCGTTTTTTCAATGTTCGGAGAAGAGGAAGAAGCATTTCAAAAACTAAGAGCCGGATTCAAGGCCGATCTGACTCACCCTTGTTCGCAGTCCGTTCCCAAGTGGCGGGAAGCAGGCGTCATCGAGCCCTTCGACCCGAGCAGAATCGAACGCTGGGACGATTTGAACGAAATCATGAGAGAAGCGTTCAAGTATGAAGACGGCTACTATCTGGTACCGGCGGACTGGGGAACCACCACTTTGACGTACAGGGCCGATTTGGTCGAGGAGGCCGAAATGGAATCCTTGCAGGTATTTCTCGATCCAAAATACGCAGGGCGCACCTCGATCGGCGACAACGTGGACGACGCCTATGCATTGGCTTATTTGGCTACGGGGCTAGATGATTGGACGAAAGCGACCGACGACGATTTTCGGAAGGCTTCCGACTGGCTGCGGAAAGCGCATCAAAACGTACGCGCGTACTGGGTCGACGGAGCGGAATTGGCGCAACTGATGGGCAGCGGCGAAGTATTGTTTTCTTGGGCTTGGAATGAAACCGCAGTGACAATGTCGGCGGACGGTTTTGACGTTGTTTCCAACAGGGAACCGGTCGAAGGTTCTTCCGATTGGTTTTGCGGATACGCGAACGTAACCAATCAGGCGAACGACGAAGCGAAGGCCTACGATTTCATCAATGCCTGGATGGAGCCTCGTTCGGCAAAATACCTCGTAAATGACTGGGGGTACGGGCACGGAAATTCAGCTGCAATGGCGGAACTCGGCGAAGACGTAATTAATGCGGGGCTGGGTGAAATCGATGCGCCGGTACTGTCGCAGGTACCAATGGACCACGCTCTGCGAGAGAATATGATCGCCGAATTCGAAATGATCAAGGCCGGCTTTTAACTGCTCGAGCAATTCGGGTCGGCACGGACTTTAATTGGGGCGAAACGAGCCGCAGCCATTGTCGCCGGCCCGCTTTTTCGAAATAAGCGCAATTCCGGAACCAGAGGAATCGCATTATGGCCGAGGGATATCTCGACGTTGACACCGATCGCGCGTGGGCGTGCGACCACGACCACAGCCTCCACCCCTGGACGCATTTCGAGAGTTTTCGCGCGGCCGGCTCCCAAATGGTCGTCTCCGCCGGCAGCGGATGCCGTATCGAGGATTCCGAGGGCAGAAGCTACCTCGACGCGGTAGGCGGCCTTTGGTGCACGAATATTGGCCTCGGTCGTGAAGACATGGCCGAAGCGATTGCCGGCCAAGTCCGCAAGTTGGCATATTCTTCGACATTCGTGGACATGACCAATGGTCCGGCGGCGCTTCTAGCGGCCAAAATCGCGGAGCTCGCGCCGAACGGCATAGAGCGAGTCATGTTTTCGACTGGCGGTTCGACGGCCGTCGACAGCGCCTTCCGCCTAGCGCAATTTTACCAGAGCTGCGCCGGTCGACCGGAAAAGTGCCATGTCATAGCCCGCGAAAACGCCTATCACGGCTCTACATTCGCATCGATGTCGCTGGGCAAGCGCCAAGGGGACAGAGCCCCCGAATTCCGGTACCTAACCGAAATTGTCCATCACGTGTCGGCTCCCAATTCATATCGCCGCCCGCCGGGCGTATCGGAGGAAGATTTCGTAGACTGGCTTGTCCGGGAATTCGAAGACAAGATTTCCGAAATCGGCGCGGACCGCGTCGGAGCATTTTTCGCGGAGCCCGTTATGGGATCAGGGGGAGTCATCGTTCCGCCCGACGGATACATGGAACGAATTTGGCGAACCTGCCAAATGCACGATATTTTATTTGTTGCCGACGAAGTAGTAACGGCATTCGGGCGATTGGGCCACTGGTTCGCTTGCGAATCGGAATTTGGCGTAACTCCAGACATCGTCTGTTCCGCAAAGGGGCTATCCTCGGGCTATCTTCCTATCGGCGCGACTCTATACTCAAAACAAATACATGACGTGATTTCCCATGGCGACCCGGAACGGATGTATACTAGCGGCTTCACTTACTCCGGTCACCCCGTTTGCTGCATGGCCGCCTTGAAGAACATCGAAATACTCGAAAAGGAAGGCATTCTTGAAAACGCCTCGAGAGTCGGTTCCTACTTCGAAAAGCGACTTGCCGAGCTTTTGGAGCTGCCGATCGTCGGCGACGTGCGCGGACGAAAGCTAATGATGTGCGTCGAAAGCGTCATGAACAAGGAAACCAAGGAACTGTTTCCTCGCGAAGTCAACATCGGCAAGAGAATTACAGGCATTTGCGAAGATTTGGGGCTTATCGTGCGCCCGCTCGGCCATTTGAACATCATGTCGCCGCCCCTTATTTTGACGGAAACCGATGTCGATTTCATTGTTGATGCGCTCGGCGAAGCCATTCGACGGGTGTCCGACGATCTGGCGCGCGAAGGAAAATTCTGAGAAAGCGTAGACGAGGTGTTTCGCCATTGGCAGATTCGGGCTTTTCAATTCCCGCCGACTGGAACAGAAAGGGGCTGCCCGGTTGGACCTATTTCTCCGAAGAACTGTTCGAACTCGAGCGCGACGAGTTATTCCGAAAGCATTGGCAGTATGCCTGTCATGTCAGCGAGGTCGCTGAACCGGGCCAATACGTTGCTCTAAATGTCGCAGACGAACGCGGATTTGTAATTCGCGGAGCCGACGGAGTTATCCGCGCATTCCATAATCTTTGCAGGCATCGCGGGTCGCGAATAGTTACCGAAGAAAAGGGGGTTTGCCAAAGCGCAATCATCTGCCCGTTTCACGGCTGGTCGTACAATTTGGACGGGAGCCTGCGCGGGATCGCCCGGAGCGATGCCTTCCCGGAGCTGAAGCGCGAAGAATGGGGTTTGAAGCCTCTGGAAATGGAAATTTGGCAAGGTCTTGTTTTTTGCCGCTTTATTCCGGGACCGCAGCCAGCTTTGGCGGACATTCTGCGACCGGTCTCGGAAGAAGTGAAGCCTTACCGGATTGACGGCATGCAAATTGCCGAAGAGTTTCCTCACGAGGAGCATTTGCCGGTCAATTGGAAATGCGTACGCGACGTGGACAACGAAGGCTACCATGTTCGGCAGGCGCATCCGGGGCTGCACGATCTCTATGGCGGCGATTACAGGGACGAGACCATAACCGAATGGATTTCGCGATCCGAGGGCAGGTTCAATCCAGGAAAAGGAAATCTTTGGAGCGTTCGACATTATAGGGAGCACCTTCCAAATCCGGCGCATCTTCCCGAACGCAGCCGCAATGCGTGGATATACATAGGAGTATTTCCGAATTTCGTGCTTGGGCTATATCCGGACAGCGCAATCTACTACCAGGAAATTCCTCTCGCTCCCGAACGAACATTGCAGCGCGGAGCGACGTTCAAGTACAAAAACGAAAGCCGGGAACTTAAAGCTGCGCGATACCTAAGCGGTCGAATTGATAGAATTGCGTCCAACGAAGATCGCCTGTTAGCCGTCTGGTCCGTGGAGGCAATCAAATCGTCGGCATATAGCGGAGTTGTGTTTTCGGATCTCGAATACGGTCTCGCGGCGTACCACGATCAATTGCGCAAGCTGCTGCCCGTGCTTGCGAATGCCGGCGAGCCGCCGAGAGGCCGATTGAGAGAATTCAACGATGCCATGAAAGAGGCAAATGTTCGCGGCGAGTGAATTTTCCAGGTGGCGCCGAACCGAAGGCTTCAAGGGCCTGGCGCTTGTCAGCCCGCCATTTCTTTATGCGCTTGCGATGCTGGCGGCGCCCCTTGCGGCTGTAGTGCTGTTCAGCTTCTGGACGCAGGACTACCTTACTCTGGACAGGACGCCGACGTGGAACAATTACCGGACCGCCTGGTCGGAAACCATTTATCAAGTATTGATGCTTCGATCTCTGAAAATTTCCGCTTTGGTTACGGCCGCAACGGTACTGCTATCATTTCCGATTGCGTACTATGTTTCTTTCTACATTGACCCTAGGCGCAAAACGCTATGGATTTTCCTGATCACTATTCCTTTCTGGACAAGCTACTTGATGAGGATTTTCCTTTGGAAAGTCATTTTGGGATACAACGGGGTCGTCAACGGCTCGCTCATGGGCCTCGGGCTTATCGAGGAACCGTTGACTTTTATCCTGTACAACCAGAACGCTGTAATCCTGACGCTGAGCCACGCATGGGCGCCGTTCGCTATTCTTCCGATATTCGTCGCCTTGGAAAGAATCGACCGTTCGCTTCTCGAAGCGGCCGAAGATTTGGGCGACGGACCTTTACGACGGTTTTTCCGTGTGACTCTACCTCTCGCCATGCCCGGGGTTCTGGCGGCTTCCGTCATCGTATTCATTCCCACTATCGGCGACTACGTAACCCCCCGACTTGTCGGCGGGCCCAACGGGCTCCTGATCGCCAACATGATCGAACTTCAGTTCAAAAAGGCGAACAATGCTCCTCTTGGCTCCGCACTTGCGATTTCCGCTATGCTGATCGTCGCGGTCATCTCGGTCGTCTTCCTTTGGCTGAACCGCCGCTACATTAGGAGTCGCGGCTAATGCGCGGCAAGCCCGGTGCGCTTGCCGTCTATGCGGCGGCATTTCTGGCATTTCTTTATGCGCCGGCGATTTTGCTGCCGGTTTTCGCATTCAACGACAGCAAAGTCATAGCGTTTCCGCTCAGCGGATTTACGTTTGAATGGTTCCGTCAAATCCTCGATGCAGACTCGCTTCACGACGCCACGCTAAACAGCCTGTTTATCGCGGTGTCGACCGCAATTCTGGCAACGACGCTTGGCACTTTCGCGGCTAGAGCATCCACGCGCTACAGGTTTCCGGCGAAAGCCGGAATTATGGGGCTGGTCATGACTCCGCTGGTTCTACCGGAAATTATCGTTGGAGTTTCTCTTCTCGTGGCAATTCTGCAGCTAGGCATCGAACTATCGCTTTGGACAATAGTTCTCGGCCATGTCCTGATATGCACGCCATTCTCCGTTGCGATTTTGGGGTCCGCCTTTCAGAATTTCGACAAGAGCTTGGAAGAAGCTTCAATCGATCTAGGGCGTTCGCGATTTGCGACATTTCGACTCATCACTCTTCCTCTCGTATTGCCGGGCATACTTGCGAGCCTGCTCGTTTCGTTCACGATTTCACTTGACGAATTCATCATCGCCTTTTTTCTCGCCGGTAGCGAAGCGACCCTTCCGATCTATATTTGGGGACAGCTAAGGTTTCCGCAAAAAATTCCGGCCCTGATGGCCGTAGGCACAGTCCTTCTCGTGGCATCGCTGACGCTTCTTGCGACGGCGGAGTTTTTGAGGCGCAGCAGCATCCGCCGAACGGGGACGGACGCAGCGAAAGGTTTGATGTGAAAAATGCCATGATTCGCCTTGTCGGCATCGGCAAGCATTTCGGGGAAATTGTCGCCTTGGACGGCGTGTCGGCGGAAATTCGCGAATCGGAATTCTTTTCATTGCTGGGACCGTCCGGTTGCGGAAAAACTACGCTTCTACGCATGATTGCCGGTTTCGATGAACCGTCGACCGGAGAAATATATATCGACGGTAAATCCATGGACGGCGTGCCGCCGAACCGTCGCCCGACCAATATGGTCTTCCAAAACTATGCGATATTCCCCCATTTGAATGTTGCTGACAATGTCGCCTACGGACTCCGGGCGCAGAGACAAGCCAAGGATGAAATTCGCGGCCAAGTTTCGGAAACGTTGGAGATGGTTGGCATGGCGGGCTTTGAAAACCGGCAGTCGCACGCCCTGTCCGGCGGCCAAAGGCAGCGGGTCGCCTTGGCCCGGGCACTCATCCTCAAGCCAAAGGTTCTTCTTCTCGACGAACCGCTTTCGGCGCTCGACCGGCAACTGCGCGAGCAGATGCAGACGGAATTGCGGCATTTGCAGCGGGCCGTTGGCATTACTTTCGTTTTCGTTACGCACGATCAGGAAGAAGCCCTGACAATGTCCGATAGAATTGCCGTATTGTTCGACGGAAAAGTCGCGCAGCTTGACAGCCCGATCGAACTGTATCGCCGTCCCGCCAACAAGCGCGTCGGCGAGTTTATCGGAGTCATGAATTTCCTGCGAGCGAATCTAATATCGGAATTTCCCGGGGGATACGAAGTTGATGTAGAAGGGCTCGGCAGAGTCGCGGTTTCCATGCGTCAGGCTCCCGGCGGCGCTTCGGCATCGCGTTTGTTGGCCGGAATTCGACCTGAAATGCTTACTCTGGTTTTCGACGACGCGGATAGTTCGGAAAACTATGCGAAGGGCGAAGTCGTCGACACTCAGTATTTGGGCGACATGACTTATTACGAAATCGCGCTCGACGGTGCCGGCAAGACGGTCACTCTGTCTATGCGAAACACTGCGGGGAGGCCCATTCTGGCACCGGGAACCGGCGCCAAGGTCCGCTGGACACCCGAATCCGTGCTCTTGCTAAACTGACGAATTGTTCGGCCCTCGCCGCAAACCGCCGGGAGGAGCTGCCGCTCCTTTTTCGCCATCCGCATTTCCCCCGCCCTTTCGGGGATCGAACATCGCTGTGGATATTCCATTTTCTGGCGGCTATGCTTCGCTTCAGTAAGGCAGACAGAGGATAGCGCATGCCGAACCCTACGGCCGCAATGCTCGTTATAGGCGACGAAATCCTTTCGGGAAGAACCCGCGACACAAACACTCAATACCTGGCCACCAAGCTTGCGGAGATGGGAATCGATCTCCTCGAGGTTCGAGTCGTGCCGGATGATCAGCTAAGGATTTCGGAAGCGGCGGTTCACTTGAGCGAAACATTCGACCATGTCTTTACGAGCGGCGGCATTGGCCCGACCCACGACGACATCACGGCCGATTCCATAGCGCTCGCCTTCGGCAAGAGCATAAGCGTGCGGGACGACGCGCTAGAAATATTGAAGCATCATTGCGCCCGCATGGGCGTCGAACTCAATGACTCTCGCCTTAGGATGGCCAGAATTCCGGAGGGAGCTTCGCTGATTGAGAATTCGGTGTCGGCGGCGCCGGGTTTCAGCATCGGAAACGTCCATGTGATGGCGGGCGTGCCAAAAATATTCGAAGACATGGCGGTTAGGGTACTTTCCGGATTGACAGGAGGCCGGCCTCTCCGTTCGAGATCGGTTGAAATCTTTCGCCCGGAAGGCGAAATTGCCCGGAAACTAGGCGAAATTGTGCAGGCATTTCCAGATCTTTCGATAGGCTCATATCCTCGGAGGATAGATGGGCGCTTCGCAGTAAACGTCGTGTTCCGGGGCAAAGATCGATTTACAGTAGATTCGGCGGCAAAGGCATTCCTTGCCGCGTTTCCCGATGCAGCGGACTCGGATTGAATTCAATTTCAGGAACTCGAGGCTCATGCAGCGCGCTCGTCAAGGATTCGCATTGGATCACAGGCTAATTCGCCCGCAGAAAAGCGAAAGGAAATCCAGTGAAACAAGCTCGCGAACACCCGATCGCGCTCGACCTTCCCGCAGTTGATCCTCTTCCGCCCGAGACCGAAAAATATTTCCGAATTTGCGAAGAAAAGCTCGGCCTGGTTCCCAACGTGCTTCGGGCATACTCGTTCGATATTGAAAAATTGAATGCCTTTATTGCCCTTTATAACAACCTTATGCTTGGAGATAGCGAGCTATCGAAGCTGGATCGGGAATTGATCGCCGTCGCGGTATCGTCAGCCAATCGCTGCTACTATTGCGTCGTCGCGCACGGGGCGGCGGTCCGGGAATTGTCCGGAGATAGCGAACTGGGCGATGCGGTCGCGATAAACTACCGCGCCGCGAATCTCGATTCCAGACAGAGAGCCATGCTCGACTTTTCGGTCAAGCTTACCGAACGAAGTCACGAAGTTGAAGAAATCGACCGGCGCGAGCTTCGAAAGGCTGGATTCTCGGATCGGGACATTTGGGACATCGCTTCGGTCGCCGCATTTTTCAACATGACCAATCGAGTTGCCACGGCAACAGACATGCGTCCCAATTCAGAATACCACAATAGAGCGCGATGTTAATTCGTCCCGAATCTTTACCGCCGATACTAGTCTCGTTGGCTTGTGCGGCGCACGTGGGCGCCGCAGACCTAAGCTCGTTGCCATGGGATGCCAGAGTAATTTCCCGGTCTCCGCCAAAATTCGATTCCTATCTGCTGCCGGCTGGTCCTTTCAGGGACGGAGAATTCGAAACGATAAGACGCGAGGGGCATGTATCAAGAATCATTCTCCAAGCCGACGGAATTCCATCCACACTGGAATTTCTGAATGCGATCTGGAGCGGCTATTCTCGCGACGGGTTTGAATTAATTTTCAAATGCGAAAACGAAAATTGCGGCGGTTTTGATTTTCGAGTCGGAATTGATGTTGCCGAACCGCCGGAAATGTATGTCGATCTCGGAGACTTCCGCTTTTTGTCCGCAAGCCGCCGAATAAGAGAGGAAATCGAATATATCGCGGTATTGGTGAGCCGTAGCAGGGACCGGGGATTCGCGCAGGTAGATGCGATCGGCGAATTCGATAGCTCGGGAGAATTATTGTCTTTCGGCGCTTCCGCAGACTACGAGGACGCGAGCGCTTCCAATATCCGGGATTCCTCGAATGCTTCGAACCGTTCGCTTTCCGAGGAATTATTGGCCAACGACAGAATCGTACTCGAAGGCCTCGAATTCAATGCCGGATCTGCAGAATTGGGCGAAGGCGATTACTACATACTGGAAGAGTTGGCGGCTTTTTTGCGGGAAAATCCAGCCGTAACCATTTTCCTTGTAGGGCATACCGACAATTCCGGATCTATGGATGCTAACATCAAGATCTCCGAAATGCGCGCAGCCTCCGTATTGAATAAACTGGTTGATCAGTACGGAGTGGACAGATCCCGCCTCTTTGCGGAAGGGGTCGGCTTTCTAATGCCATTGGCGGCAAATTCCACCGAGGAGGGCCGAAATCGGAACAGGCGCGTCGAAGCCGTGATTTCAATGAGGTAGAATCGACTTCGATCGCCTGCGCCCCGCCCTTCCCTATTCGCTCTGGCGGTTCGGGCGAGCCATCCTGCCGGCAGCCGCCGTCCTGACGCTTTGACGCGTTTGTCGTTGGGAATTGAACTCTACGAAACCCGTCCCTATAGTCCGACGATACGGGCGCAGCAGCTGTCGGGAGAATTTCAAAACAAGCATGTCGAAATTAAAGACCGTCGAAAACGATGCCGATGTAGATGAATTTCTCTCATCGGTTGAAAACCCGAAGCGCCGAAAGGACGCGATGCAAGTCGCCGAAATGATGGGGCGCGTAACCGCCGAGCCCGCGCGCATGTGGGGCGACAGCATTATCGGATTCGGGAGATACCGATACCGGCGCTCGGATCAATCCGAGCATAATTGGATGCTCGTGGGACTCTCGCCAAGGAAGACGGCGTTGACCGTATACATAATGGCGGGATTTTCGGCATACGGAGATTTGCTGGCCAGGCTTGGAAAACACAAGCATTCGGTGTCCTGCCTCTATATTTCGCGGCTCGACAATATAGACTTCGACGTACTAACCGAACTAGTGCGGCGATCTGTCGACGACATGCGGGAAAAATATTCCGCGTAACTGCTCGCGCTACCTTGTTGACAATCGATTTTCTTGCATCGTTGAGTTCGGATCGGCCATTTGCGGTTCGTTCGGCGGCGTTTTGAGCTGCAGCCCCCTTTTTCAGGTACGACCGCTCCTGCAGGCGGGCCGCATATCGCGAAACCCGCAAAGATCTACGGCGCCCATTCATCGACAATGTCGTAGCGACGACGCACTACGCTTGGCGCGCGCGGTTCTTGATCGAGTCGAGATAAATCGCAATGAAAATCAGCGCGCCAGCAACAAACGGATAGACAAATGGAGAAACGCCGCGGGTACCGAGGCCGTTGTTTATTACTATGAGGAGCAGTACCCCGCAAATCGTTCCGGGAAAGACATTGCCGCGGCCACCGAATAGGCTCGTGCCGCCGATGACTACCGCCGCTACGGCTTGAAACTCCATGCCTCGGCCCGTGAACGTAGTGATCTCTCCAAGATAGGCGGCCAGAAGCGTGCCGCTGGCGGCCGCGGAGATCCCGCATAGCGCATATGCGGCGAGCTTCGCGCGCCGGACGGGGATGCCGATCTTTCGCGCGGAATCCTCGTTGTTTCCAATTGCGAGCCAGAAAGTGCCAAGCTTGGTCTCGCGCAGGACCCACTGGAAAATGAACAAAAACGCCAGCGCCACGAGAAAAATAACCGGGACGATGCCAAAGAGCTTCAGCTGCCCCAGAGCGGCCACTCCGTCGCCGGCTTGCTTAACGGTCCCTTCAGTAAAAACCAGCGCCACGCCCCGGTAGGCGATCATAAGCCCAAGCGTAACCAGAAGGGAATTCATGCCGAGATAGGCCACGAGCCAGCCATTGAATAGTCCAATGGCAAGCCCTGCCACCAGAGCTGCCAAGACCGAAACACCCGCCGGAACGTCGGCGGTCAGGTAGACGACCGTTGCCGCGACGTAGGCGATGGAGCCGATCGACAGGTCGATTTCGCCGTTTATAAGCACGAGCGTAAGCCCCGCCGCCGCAGCCAGCAGAAAGGTCGATGCGATAGCAATCTGCGCCCAGTTCGAAATGGTCAGAAACGAATTCGAAATCACGGTAAAGACTAAGATGATGGCCAAAAGCAGGAGGTAGAACCCGTACTCCATACCGATGCGTTTTGCCCGCGCCAGGTCGTCACGCACGTGCTGCCCCCGTGCCGATCGCAGCGGCCATTAGCTCGGTCTCGTTTATGTCGTCTCCCTGCATCTCGGCCGCTACAGCGCCGCCGCGCAGGACCGCCACCCGATCGGCGAGAGCCACCATTTCTTCTATTTCCGAGGTGACCAGCAGAACCGAGGTTCCGGCATCGGCGAGCGATTCGACAAGCTCTCCGATCTCGCGCTTGGCGCCGACATCCACTCCGCGCGTTGGCTCGTCCAGTATCAATATCTCGGGCTGTCGGTTCAGCCACTTGGCAAAAACCACCTTCTGCTGATTGCCGCCGGAAAGATTGGCCGCACGGGTGGTGTGGTCGGGGGCTCTGATTGTCAGCCGCTTTATCATAGAGGTCGCCGTTTTCGCTTCGACGCCCTTGTCGAGCACCCGCATTCGGCCCGATACATACTGCTCAAGGTTTGTGGCGGAAATGTTTTTCCAAATCGCCTCTTCAAGAAATAAACCGTCGGTACGCCGGTTTTCGGTAACGTAGGCCGTGCGCGCCAGGAGTTCGGCTTGCGCGATCGGACGAGCGCCGGAGCTGTCGTTAAGCGTAATGGACCCTTCCTCCAAGGGGTCGAGTCCGAGAATCGAGCGGATCAATTCCGTCCTGCCTGAACCCATTAGCCCCCAGAGACCCAGCACCTCTCCGCAATTCAGTTCAAGATCGACCCCTTCCAGGAATCCTTCCCGGCGGATGCCCTTTAACAACAGCCGGGGCGCGCCGCTCTTGCGCCTTTGCCTCGCCGCCGGGCCCGAAACGACCTGGCCGACGATCAGCTCGACAATCTTGTCGCGGGTCACTTCCGCCACGCTACCGGATCCTACTAGCCGGCCGTTTCTAAGCACAGCGTAATTGTCGCAAAGTTCTTCAATCTCATCAAGGAAATGGCTTATGTATATGATTGCCTTGCCCTCCGCTTTCAGCTTGCGGACAATCGCGAAAAGCGACTCCTTTTCCTTGATCGAAAGCGACGAAGACGGTTCGTCGAAGATTACGATGTCCGCGCCCTGCGCAACGGCGCGGGCAATTTCGACTACCTGCTTCTCGCCGACGGAAAGCATTTCCATTCGCGCCGAAGGCCGAATCGCGGAGCCAAGCTGGTCGAGCGCCTGCTGCGCCCGCCTCCGCGCAGCGCGCTTGTCGACCGAGAAGGGAACCTGTCCGGAAGGCAGATGCGAAATGAACATGTTCTCGGCGACGGTAAGGGTCGGAAAATAGAGAAGCTCCTGGTGGATAAACGCGATCCCGGCCGAGTCCGCATCCGCAGGACGGCGCAGTTCAACCCGTCGGCCGTCAATTGCGACATGGCCTTCTTCGGGCATATAGATGCCGCCTAGAACGTTCATCAGGGTCGACTTGCCGGCTCCGTTGACACCGACGAGCCCCAATACCTCGCCCGCGCGGACATCAATCGAAACATTGTCAAGCGCCTTTACGCCGGGAAAGACCTTGGAGACCCCTTCCATTTTCAGCTTCGCGGTCATTTCGTCCTCAAAACGTCTAGACCGATTACGGCGACCAGCACCGTGCCCTTGATGACCATGGCGATGAAAGGCGACACTCCCAGCAGGTTGAATGCGTTCGAGAGCATCGTAAGAAACAAGAGCCCGAACATTGTGCCCAGGATTGACCCTTTGCCGCCTCTGAGGCTCGCGCCTCCAATGACGGTAGCGGCGATGATGTCCATCAGTCTCACGTCGCGAACCATTGCAGTGGTCGCTGTGCCGAGATCGGCGGTGAGGATCATCGCGGTAATTCCCGCCATAGCCCCGGCGACGACGTAGGTCGCAAACTTGACTTGGCGGACCTTTATGCCGGAGACGCGAGCGGTTTCTTCGTTGGCGCCGGTGAGGTATATTCGGCGACCGTAGATTGTACGAGACAAAACGAAGCCAAGCGCCAGCGCCACCATCAGCACCATGATCCCCGCGACCGGAGTGCCGACCGGCCGCGCGGTGATCCCGAGCGTCATCGGAAAGACCCGCGCGGAGAAGGTATCAATGAATGCATCCGGCAGGCCGTAGACGCTTTGCGCCTGAGTGAACCAGATCGCGAAGCCCTCGGCCACTACCATGGTACTGAGCGTAACGATGAACGGGATCATCCTGAGATAGGCGACAGCCACGCCGTTGATCGCGCCAAAGACGCACCCGATCAACAGCATCAGAAAGCATCCGGGAAGCGTGGTCTCCGTAGCAACCATGACCGTCGCGCCGACCACCGCCGCAGCGGATACGACAGTATAGCTCGACAGGTCGATCCCACCGGCGACCATCACGTAGGTCATGCCGATGCAGAGAAAGCCCAGGAAACCGAGCTGTCCAAAAATATTCATGATGTTCCGGAGGTCCGCGAAATTAGGCACCGTCAGCGCGAAAATAACCGCCATCACAACTGAAAGTACAACCGGCAAGAGCGCTGGGCGGGCACTGAACCAGTGCCAGAGCCTCGGGACCGAACTATCGCGCGTAACTAATGATCGTGATGCGTCAGACATGCCGGTACGAATCCGGGACGGCGCTTTGCGCCGTCCCGATTCTTGGTCAGGATATCAGGTGGCCCAGAGCTGCGACTGCATTTCGGGATCGTCGACGTTGTCCGGCGTAAAGACCGGACCCTGGATCAGAACATCGCTGTCAAAGGTTTCGCCGGCGGCCAAGCGCGGCATTAATTCGACTGCCGTACGGCACATGCCGGTGACATCGAAAATCGTGTCGGCGTCAAGATGCTTCGAACGCAGCAGCTCGAGCCCGATCGGGAATACGTCCACGCTGGACAGATAGACGTGGTTCGGATCGCCGTGCGGCGCCCACTTTCCGGCATCTTGCATCACCTGGCGCACGCCGGACATCATCACGTCGGAAGCTACCGAGATGTGGTTGATGTCGGGATATGCCTTCAAGGCCGGCGCAAGGGCTGCGGCCGCCTGCTGCGGGTCCCAGTTTCCGACCAGGTCCTGCGCTATGCTCGCTCCGTGTTCGTCGCAAGCCTCCTGCAAGCCAACGCCGCGCAGGCGAGAGTTTTCGTCGCGAATATCGCCCGATACCCATAGCACCTCGCCAATCGCGGCTCCATCGGCCTTCATTTTCTCAAAAACAGTACGAGCCGAACTAAGCTGCTGGTACTTCGCGTCGATTCCGACGAAAACGTCAGCCTGGTGCTTCGCTTCCGCGTGCACCTGGCGCAGAAATGCCATGGTCGGAATACCGGCATCGCGGGCGCGCTTTACGCTGGACGAAATCGCCTTGGAATCGATGGGAAACACCAAAAGCAAATCAACGCCGCGACTGATCAAGTCATTGGCATCGCTCGCCTGTTTGGCCACGTCCATGTCGGCCGCCGTGAACACCAACTCAATTTCCGTGTCCGAAGCAGCGGCGAACTCGTTCAATAGCTTGTGGCTTGTGGACCAGACCGCATCCTGCATGCCGGGCCAGGCCATTCCAACTGTGACCTTTCCTTGCGCATGCACGATGCCGGGCGCTCCGAGCGCAGCGCCCGCTGCGACGGCCGAAGTCATGAAGTCACGGCGGTTCAGTGTAGTCATGGAATTCTCCTATCCAATTCTTGAAACGGCATGGCGCATAGTACAAACGCGCGCGCCAGAATTATCAACTAAATGTTCGTCCATATTGGACAATTAGCGCAAAAGGACAAGCGGCGAAAGACACGGCGAAGAAGATAGTACAATCGCCGATACCGCGGTTGCGAACCGCCGTAACCGGATACGGCCAATGCGGTGTTGAATTCTGAACAACATATTCGCGATCCATTCCCTATTCCGGCTCGTTCTTTTGAGAAGGATTCAATGCCACGGAATGACCTGTGCTAGCTCTAGGCGCAGTGCCGCGAAAACGGCATCGTCCAATTCCGCAACCGCATTTCCAAGATGACGGGAAGCGAATGGCGTAAGCTTTCGCCTGCTGGAACGGCTCCCGCAACCGCCCCCCGATTCGCGGAAATGCTTTGAGACCGGCGGATTCCGAATGCGAACGGCGGCGGCGCAAGTACCGCTTTAAGGGCCTTGGCGAACAAAAGCCGACATGGCTCGCAAATCCCCGATTTGACGAGAAAGACTTGCGGGAGTCTCGGCGCCCCCGCAAACGCTTTCGGCGTTGCCGGTCGCAAGCCGTTTCGACGATGTAGAAGAATCGTTCGGCGATTCTACGCGCCGAATAACGAATTATTTGGAATTGCCATCGCTTCAAAATCAATTAATCAATTTTATCGCTTGCAATGCGCGGAAACGTTGTTTATACCTTCGATTGAAATGCGGCGGATCGGCTTCCAAACCCGAACCTCCACCGAAAAAATCGAACGGGCCGTGCGCCCGTTTTTCAATTTATAGGATACTTGATGCCCGATCTCGTGGCCAAAACGGACATTGACCGTAGGCTCGCGGATCTTGTGGAGCCAAGGATCGTCGATATGGGGTTTGAACTCGTTCGGCTCAGATTCGGCGGAAAGAAATCCAAGACGCTTCAGATTATGGCGGAGCGGCCCGGAGGCGGTATCAAAATCGACGAGTGCGCTGAAATTTCCAGGGAAATTTCAGCATTGCTGGACGTAGAGAATCCGATCGAGGGTGCATACCTACTGGAGGTTTCGTCGCCGGGGATCGACCGCCCGCTAACAAGGCTTGAAGATTTCAACGATTGGAAGGGATGTAGAGCCCGGATCGGTACCAATTTGGATATTGATGGCCGTAGGCGTTTTTTGGGGGTGCTTCGGGGCACGTCGGGCGAGGAAATCCTGATCGAAATAGATGAAGGCACGATAGGACTAGAGTTTTCGTGCATCGAGGAAGCAAGTCTGCTGTTGACCGACAAGCTGGACGCGCAGCCGCGCTAGGCGGGGACGGCCGGAAACATATCGCGGAAAAGGAGGCAAAATGAGCGCTGCGAGTGCAAATAGGTTGGAACTTCTGCAGATAGCCGACTCTGTCGCGCAGGAAAAAATGATCGACCAGGAGATAGTAGTCAATGCGATGGAAGAGGCTTGGGCGAAAGCGGCGAAGTACCAGTACGGACCAGAATTCGACATTCGCGCGACTATCGATCGCCGAACGGGAGATATGCTTCTTAGGCGCGTACGCACGGTCTCGGAAAATCCGGAAAATCACGCGCTGGAGATAGATATCGACAATGCCCGTGAAAATAATCCGGAAGCAAGCGTCGGCGACGAAATTGCTGAAGATCTTCCGCCGCTTGAACTCGGGCGAATCGCGGCGCAAAACGCCAAGCAAGTGATGCTGCAGTTGGTTCGGGATGCCGAAAGGGAAAGGCAGTACGAAGAATTCAAGGATAGAAAAGGAACAATCGTCAACGGAATCGTCCGTCGCGAAGAATACGGAAACATCGTACTCGATATCGGGCGAGGCGAAGCGGTGCTTCGCCGAGAGCAGAAAATTGGGCGCGAGAACTATCAGCGCGACGACCGGCTGCGCGCTTTCATATCCGATGTCCGGCGAGAGCAGCGCGGCCCGCAAATTTTTCTTTCGAGGACGGCCCCCGAATTCATGGTTGAGCTGTTTCGCTTGGAAGTACCTGAGATTTACGAAGAGATTATAGAAATCAAAGCGGTTGCGCGCGACCCCGGGTCGCGGGCGAAAATCGCCGTAGTATCCCACGATTCCAGCATCGATCCCGTCGGCGCATGTGTCGGAATGCGCGGCTCTCGCGTCCAGGCGGTTGTAAACGAGCTGCAAGGCGAACGTATAGACATCATCCCCTGGACCGAAAACAGCGTCGAATTAATTGTCAGCGCCTTGCAGCCGGCGAAAGTCGCCAGAGTAATTCTAGACGAGGAAGGGCTTCCTTCCGAAGTTGTGGTGCCGGAGGACCAGCTTTCGCTTGCTATCGGACGCAGAGGGCAAAATGTACGTCTAGCGTGCCAGCTGACGGGGCTGGACATATCGATCATGACCGAAGCCCAGGAGATGGAGCGTCGACAGGCGGATGTCGCGGAACGAACGGCAATTCTTATGGAAGCGATCGATGTCGACCAGGTTTTCGCTCACCTCCTGGTAAGCGAAGGATTCGATTCGATCGAATACCTGGCTGCTTGCGATGTCGAAGAACTCTTGGAAATAGAAGGCATAGATCTCGGAATTGCCGAGGAAGTGCAAAATCGAGCCATTGCCCACATCGAGCAAGAAAACCGCAAGTCCCTGGATCGTGCGAGGGAGCTAGGCGTTGAAATCGCTTTGGAAGAATTCGACGGGCTTTCGCCCAAGATGATTGAAACCCTTGCTGAAGAGGGAATTCTGACGCTGGAGGAATTCGCGGCTTGTGCCGATTGGGAGCTTGCCGGCGGATACGTCATGGAAGGCGGAAAAAGAAAAAAGGACGACGGCATCTTGGAAAATTGCGACATTACTCTCGAAGAAGCCCGTCTTCTCGTTATGTCGGCGCGCGTCGCCGTTGGAATTATCGATACGGCGGAGCTGGAAGCCGTGATTGCGGACGACGATAATTTTAATTCGGAATCCGGCGATGAATCGATGGAATAAACAATTCTGGCTGGACGACCGGTTTGAGCAGCATCGAAAAAGTCAGCGTGCGCCGCGTTCCCGATCGTCGGTGCATCGCAACGGGCGCCACGGGACCGCGTTCCTCCATGGTGAGATTTGTCGTTGATCCTTCCGGCCACGTCGTACCCGACATCGCAAACAAATTGCCCGGTCGCGGCGCATGGGTTTGGGCGAACGAAAAGTCCCTGGAGCTCGCCGCGACCCGAAACCAATTCGCGAGAGCGTTCGAAAAAAATGCCAGAGTTCCCGCCACGCTTGCGAGGGACGTGGAAATGCTCCTGGCATTGAGAGTCATCGAATTGCTGTCGATGGCCCGAAAAGCAGGCATTGCAACCGCCGGATTCGAAAAAGTCGCCAAAGCTTTGAAGTCTGGCGAGGTCGCGCTTCTTTTGCAGGCCAGCGACGGTTCGCAGCGCCAAAAGTCGCGAATCTTTAGCGGAATGTTTCACAAAGAGCGCATTGGTTGCTTATCGGCATCGGAAATTGGTATAGCATTCGGGCGGCATCGTGTAGTACATGCAGCGTTGGCAGCTGGTCGGCTGACGCGTCGAATCGCGGACGACGCCAGGCGGCTGGCCGGCTTTCGCGTTGGTGCCGAACGTGCTTCTTGCGAAGACGCAGTTCTGCCGGGGACAAATCGCGGTTAGCGGGGTTCGAATGAGCGACGAAAAAAAGGGAACTCTTTCCTTGAATCCCAGGGTCGGCGCCGGAACGCTTCGCAGCCGGTCGTCGCGCAGGGCGACGAAACCGAATGAAGTCGACGTTGTTCAGCGTCGCAAGCGATTGCCTTCCAAGGCGAACGCGATCGCGGCGGCGTCTCCGACGCCTACTACTATCAAAATTGCCAAGGGACCGCCCGCCGCTGCGAAAAACGATGCTCCCCTGCTTGAAGACGCTGCAAAATCATCCGATTCCGACTTGTCGCCGACAGAATTGGCGCGCCGAGCTAAAGCACTGCTTTTGGAACAAAAAAGGCGCGCCGATGAAATAAGAACGCAAAAGGAAATAGAAGAGCGTCAAGAGGCGGCTCGCAGGAAGAAAATCGAAGAAGCCAAGGAAGAAAAAAGAAAAGCGGAAGAAGCCAAAGCCAAGCTTCGCGAAAAGGAACTGCGCGAGAAGGAGATCGAGGAAAAGAATCGCGAAAGCGAAAAGCTTAAGGACCAGCAGCGCAAAGCGGAAGTAGAGAAGGCGAAGCCGGCGACGAGTCCCAAGATCGCATTCGGCAAAAAAGCGGAACCGAAAAGAGAAAAGGAACAGCCGATTTCACGGGCGCGCAGGGAGCCCACGCGACGCCGAAGCGGCAAAATCACTCTCAATCAAGCACTGAACGACGACGCGTCCGTCCAGCGTTCGCTGGCCGCGCTTCGCCGGCGGCAGGAACGCGAAAAGAAAAAGGCGAAAGGCGAAGGCGCGCCTGTTCGGGAAAAAGTTTTCCGCGATGTGCAGTTGCCGGAATCAATCGTTGTTCAGGAACTTGCGAACCGCATGGCGGAAAGAGTTGCGGATGTTGTCAAATCCTTGATGAACAACGGCATAATGGTGACCCAAAACCAGTCTATCGATGCCGATACCGCTGAACTTATCATCGAAGAATTCGGCCACAAGGCGGTTCGAGTTTCCGATGCCGATGTGGAGGATGTCATAGGAACTGTCGAAGACGACCCGGTTACCCTAATGTTTCGTCCGCCCGTAATTACGGTTATGGGCCATGTCGATCACGGAAAAACTTCGCTGCTCGACTCTATTCGAAAAACAAGCGTTGCATCCGGCGAAGCCGGCGGAATCACTCAGCATATAGGCGCGTACCAAGTAAAGTCCGAAAGCGGCCAGGCAATGACATTTCTAGATACGCCCGGCCATGCGGCGTTTACGTCCATGAGGGCGCGCGGCGCGGAAGTGACGGATATTGTAGTGCTTGTCGTAGCGGCGGACGACTCCGTGATGCCGCAAACCGTCGAGGCGATCAATCACGCCAAGGCCGCGGGCGTGCCGATGATCGTCGCAATAAACAAGTGCGACAAGCACGACGCGAATGCGGACCAAGTTCGCAACCAGCTGCTTAATCACGACGTGATTGTCGAAGAAAGGTCCGGCGACGTGCTGGATGTCGAATTATCCGCTTTGACCGGCGACGGAATCGACGAACTCCTCGATGCTATTTCCCTTCAAACCGAAATGATGGAGCTCCGAGCGAATCCGGAGCGCGTGGCCGAAGGCGCCGTCATCGAAGCCAAACTCGACGTTGGACGCGGTCCTGTAGCGACTGTACTAGTTCAAAAGGGAACCTTGAGAAGCGGCGACGTATTCGTCGTGGGCGAACAGTGGGGCAAGGTTCGAGCTTTGCTGGACGACAAGGGCAAGCGCGTTCGAACCGCAGGCCCGTCCGTGCCTGTTGAAGTGCTTGGGCTCAACGGGACTCCCGCCGCAGGCGATGTGCTCAACGTAGTGAAGAACGAATCTCAGGCAAGGGAAATCGCCGCCTATCGTCATCAGGTTTCACGAGAGCGTCGCGCGGCGGCCGGGGGAACCGCTTCTCTCGAACAAATGATATCCGATGCCAGGAACAAGTCAGGAAGCTCGGAATTGCGCGTAGTCGTCAAAGCCGATGTCCAAGGCTCTGCCGAAGCGATTTCACAGGCAATCGAAAAAATCGGAAACGAGGAAGTCAGCGTAAGGACGCTGCACTCCGGCGTAGGAGCCATTACGGAAACCGATATTGGCTTGGCAGAGGCTTCGGACGCGCTCGTGTTCGGCTTCAATGTGAGAGCCAACGCCCCGGCTCGCGGCGCAGCCAATCGCAAGGGAATCGATCTCAGGTACTATTCGGTTATTTACGACTTGGTTGAAGATGTGAAATCAATCGCTTCCGGCATGCTGTCGACGGAAGTCAGAGAGAATTTCCTTGGCCAGGCGGAGATCCGGGAAATATTCAAGGTTTCTGGAGTCGGCAACGTTGCCGGATGCCTAGTCGTTGACGGTGTTGTCAAGCGATCGGCCAGCGTCCGCCTGCTAAGAGACAATGTTGTGATTCACGAAGGCAGACTGAAAACGCTCAAACGGTTCAAGGACGAAGTCAAGGAAGTTCGTTCGGGGCAAGAATGCGGCATGGCATTCGAAAACTACGCGAATATGCGCAAAGGCGATTTCATAGAGATTTTTGAACAGGAAGAAATTGAAAGGTCGTTGGCGTAGGATTTTCGGCGCCCTGAGCTGCGGGAGAAATTTCTCTTGGCGGATATTCGCCTACACGCAAGCGAATGGAAACCGCTGGATACGGGGCTGGCCGAGGGCTGTAGGATTTGCGCAATCGGAGACGTTCACGGCTACTCAGGCCATTTGCGCGCGCTTATAGCCAAATTCGAACGCGATTCCCTCGGCGCCGAGGAAAAGAAACTTATCCTGCTCGGCGACTTAATTGACAGAGGACCTGACAGCCTTGGCGCAATCGATGCGGCGCTTGGCCGAGGCAATCGCGATTTTACGTCGGAGCTGTGCCTCATGGGCAATCATGAACAAATGCTCAAACTGGCGCTTCGAGGCACGGATAAATCGGATGTCAGGCTTTGGCTATACAACGGCGGGAAATCGCTAACGGATCAATTCAATCTCGGGAAGCGCTTGAATTTCCTAAATGAAACGCAATTTGCCGACTCACTTAGGAACTCGCTGAGTCCGCGCAGAATCGAGTTTTTGGATAATCTGCGACCGCATAAATTTGAAGGGAATCTTCTTTTCGTGCATGCAGGCATCCACCCGCGCCGCGCACTGGCTGAACACCTTTCGCAGCCTTGGGATTTATTGTCGGAATTCCATTGGGCGTGGATTCGCGAACCGTTCTTGTCCTTAGCTGTCCCATTCGCGAACACCAAGGTCGTACATGGCCACACGTTCGTACGCAGTCGAAAACCCGCAATTGAAGCGTCGCAGCTATTTGAACCGCATCTGGAATGCGAAGGAAAAATCAATCTCGACGCCGGATCCTATCTGTCCGGCTGCGTAGCTGGCGCAGAATTCGAGAGCTGCCGCTATAGGGTTACGGTCGCCGTAGGCGCGTAGAGTGACTAAATCGCCAGTCTCCGCGTCTGCGCATGCGACTGGTATCAATAATTCTTTCTTCTTTTAAGGTACACATAGTAGGCGCCGCCGCCGCCGTGCCTAGGATGTGCGCTATGAAATTCCAAAATGCAATCTGAAAGCGGCCGCGCGGCCAGTTGTTGGGCAACCTGGTTTTTCAAAATCCCACCCGTTTCCAGGGCGAATCCGGCTTCCTGCATTTCCTTCTTTCCCTTGCCGGTTATGACGAGAACTAGGCGATGCCCCGCTCGGTAGGCTGAATGGATAAACTTCGATACAGCGACTTCCGCTTCCCGCCGATTTTTTCCATGAAGGTCGATAAATGATTCCGGCTCTATTTTTCCTTTGATCATCCTATTTCGGAGCTTTCGATCCATCCGTCTCGTCCGATCTTGCACTTGTCGATCCTTGGAAACGGCTTTCGACTTCCCAATTTCGGCGAGATCAATGCCGCGCAGTTGCGCACCTCGACCTATCTCGCGGTCAGCGAATTCCTCCGAGCCGCTCAACCGCGTCTCATGCTCGAAATTCTCCTCCGGTCGCAGAGGCTCAAGCTTCTCCGCGAATTTGTTCCAAACCAACAATTCGTCTTTAGAACATCGGCGTGCCATCTGCGTTACTTTGTTGCGATTTTCCGTTGCAGAGAACCAGGAGGAAGGATTGAGTGCGAAACAAGCAGATTCCACAACTCTACTGGGAGATGCAAGCCGGGTGCTCCATAGTATTCGCCCCGGCGCCGGTAATCGTTGCTTCGCCGGGGTTCTGCTCCCAAGGGAAACATCAATAGTTGCGAATTCGGATGTCTTCAAAATTCCGGCAATAATGGCTTGCCCTGCCTCGGGATTCAAAGGACTTCCGGCACTGGCAACTCGTCCAGGCCAGTTCGATATCGACAACTAAGCCGACTGACGATTGGCAGGTTTAGTAATTTGGCGCGCCTGTGATGTAAGCGGCGTACCGCGCCAGTTTATTGGTACGCAAAGTGGCGGCGATATTTCCGTTCTCGGCGGAGATATTCTTTGACGAATAAATCGCCCCGACTCTGTCTCAGCAATTTGGACTCCTCGATTTTCCACCCATCGAGAAACCGAGGCATTCAATATTGTACGGATTCGCCAACTACGCCGAGTCAGCGGCATGGCGAAAAGCTTCGTCGAACCGCTTTTATTCTCCCGTCGCCACTAATTGCCAGTTCGGGTCGTTCGTTCCGAAAATTCTAGAGAAAGTCCAAATATCGGTTCGCTTTGAAACAGATTCCCGATTGCCCTCGATAACGTTGCCCGAAGAATCGACGACGCATGTGCGGTGTTCGCCCACGAACTGGACGCTGATTTCGGCTTCCGACGAATCTTTGGAATAAAAGGCAGAATTTATTTTCGTTTCCCTGAACCCTAAAAACTCTGTTTCGACGATTCGGCCCTGCTCTTCTCTGGCCTTGACGGTTTTTTCGAATGACAGAAATACTTCCTTGGAAAGGAACGGCTTGATTTCGTCAAGATCTCCTTTCGCGAATGCCGTTACGATCATTTCGTACGCATACCTTGCTCCCGCAAGGAAGTCCTGGGCCGTAAAGTCGCTTTCCACCCTTTTCATTTCGGCCAACGCCGCGTCGGTCGGACCGATTTCTTCCAACTCTTCGTCAGCATCCTCTTCGGCACCGCCATCGATCACTTCGAAATCTCGCCTGGTCGCCATTTGGTCGTCTGTTCTCCGCGCACGCGGCTTTTCGAATCCATCCCTGGTGCCAAGCGTTCTGCGAAGTTTAACAATCAGGTAAATCGCAATGCCGGCGAGCAATAGCAGTTGAATCACCGGAGAGTTCATTCTCGCCTCATTTGGAATCTGGCACCTTTTTTTAGGAGCCGCTGCTTCTTATGTATGGTATTGAAAGCGCTATGTCTACTGCGCGCTAAATATCTTCCTATAGGAAAATTATGGCTCTTTTCATTTTTTTGGCAGTCGTTCCGATATTGGAGATCGCACTTTTTATTGAAGTCGGAGGATGGATCGGCCTTTGGCCGACGTTGGCCATCATTATCGCGACCGCCGCGTTGGGCGCGGCAATGCTGCGTTCGCAAGGATCAACGGCCGTCCGAAAAATCCGCGTTGCGGTCCAGAACGCTCAAGATCCATCCGAGCAGTTATTTCACGGGTTGCTGATTCTTGTGTCCGGACTGCTTCTCCTTACTCCGGGCTTTTTTACAGACGCAGTTGGATTTGCGCTGCTTTATCCGCCGATTCGCGCGGAAATCATCAAACGCGGCGGAAGAGGAATTGCCGAAAAAACGGTCGTTTACAATTTTCGACACGGCCGCTCGCCAGAAGGTCGGGCCGAAACGATAGACGGCACATACTCGATTGTCGACGAAGAAAAGTCGGAGCGCAATAATTGAATGGCAACGCCTTGTTTTTAAAACTTATTTGCTAGAGAACCTAATGCGATCGAAACCACGACGGAGCCAGGGATATGGATAAATCGAATGGCGCGGACCGGAGCGAAAATGTTCACGCGCAGCCAAAAATGAAAGTATTGGGCCAATTTATGCGCGACCTGTCATTCGAAAATTTTGCTGCACAGCAGGAAAGAAATGTTGCGGAAGTACCTAGCATAGCGTTCAATGTCCAAATATCGACGAAGGAAAGCGGCCGCGATATATTTTCGGTTAGCGTATTGCTTTCAATCGACGCCAAATCTTCCAAGAGCGGCGAACCTATCTTCCTTTTGGAACTGGATTACGGGGGAAGATTCCTTATCGAGAATTCCAGTTTCGACCAGTTGAAGCCGCACTTGCTGATTGAGTGCCCGAAATTGCTCTTTCCATACATCCGCCGATTGGTCGAAGATCTCACGGGAGAAGGCGGATTTCCGCCGCTGAAAATGGACCCGATAGATTTCGCGGAAATCTATAAGAGAAAACAGGAACAGGCGTTGTCCGGGCCAACTGCCGATTCCTGAATTCTTCGATTCACCATTTCTCGCGTCCGCACGCCTGGAGCGATTCTACGGCTCTTGCAATTCAGCCGTCCCGGGGAAGCGACGCCATTGAATTGAATTTTGAAACGCGTACTGTTCTCGAGAGCCTAGCGATTGCATAATTGAAGTTTCGAATTTTTCTCGCGGCAATTGTAGAAAATCTCGCCGACTCATTCCCATCGATCGACTGAGAAATCTCAGCCACGCTTCCAATTGGGAGCATTCGAAAGATCGGTTTCGAGCGATTTATTTCGCGATGAAATTCGTTCCATGCCGAATCTATTTCTCGAGGCGACAGTTCAAAAAAGCGCCGGTGTTAAACGATAGCTCGCAACAACTACACCAAGACGAGTCGCCGCCTTGGGCTATTCCGTATTATATTTCGCTTTTCTTCAATCTACGGGCTCATCGCGCGTCGGCTTGCCTTTAATCGCGAAATGCGGGGCCAGTCGCGAAAGATTCGGGAAGCAAGCAGCGGCCGACGCGAATTTATTCGTCGGACGCTGCCAGCTATGTCGATTCAGGCATGCAATTCTTGAGCCATCCTCGTCCCGTCGACCGCCTTTTCCGATGGCGGCCTAGGGACCGCGCTTGGATCATCATGCAACGACTTGATAATCCCGAAGATCATCAGTAGCAGAATCACGCTGATTGGCAGAGCAGCGGCAATTGACGCTGTCTGCAATGCGGCAAGGCCTCCGGCAAGCAGCAATACTGCTGCGACCACGCCTTCGCCAATGCCCCAGACTATCCTAAATCGCTGCGGTGGGCTATCGTCCCCCATGCTCAGCATCGTCGTAATTACCAAGGTTCCCGAATCAGACGATGTGATGAACCAGGTCGCTAAAAGAACCGTGGCGAGCGCGGCCATGCACCAATTCAGCCAGCTCAAGGCCGTGACTTGGTCAATCGTAGCGTAGAGTGCGGAAGGTAAATCCCAGTTGCGCACAAGATCGGCAATACCGGCCGTTCCCACGCCATCCGCGGCGTTGAGTTCAAGATACATGGCTGATCCGCCAAAGATGCAAAGCCAGAAGAATGCGATCGTAGTCGGCACAAACATGACTCCGACCATAAACTCGCGAATTGTGCGTCCCCTGCTAATGCGGGCAATGAACATTCCGACGAAAGGCGCCCACGAAATCCACCAACCCCAATAGAAGATTGTCCAACCGCCCTGCCAGGCCGCCGCCCCGTCGCTATTGAAAGTTTGAAAGCCCATTGGCACGAAATTCCAGATATAGTCACCCGCCGTCGTTACGAAGAATCCCATCAACCATTTGAACGGGCCGCCAAAAAGGAAAAATGCTAGCAGCACGACGCTTAGCCAGATATTCCATTCCGAAATTATGCGGATGCCGTTTCCAACGCCCGAGACGGCGGAAAGCGTTGCTACCACCGAGATGGCCGCAATCAAGATGATCTGCGTTACGATTCCGGGATCGATTCCAAAGAGGTGGTTAAGACCCGCTGCCATCTGAGAAACGCCGAGGCCGAGAGAAGTCGCAACTCCAAATATTGTTCCAAATACGGCAAGAAGGTCAACGGCATGACCAACCGGTCCGTAGATCCGGTCGCCAATAACCGGATATAGAGAAGACCGGAGAGTCAGCGGCAATTTCTTCCGAAATCCGAAATACGCGAGACAGAGGCCGATGATCACGTAGACAGCCCAGGCATGGAATCCCCAATGGAAGTAGGTCACGCGCATGGCCAAAACTGCTCGCTGTTCGTCCATTTCATTAAAGCCCTCAAGGTCGGCGAACGGATTGTTCGGGTATCCCCAGGGAGCTGTATTGTCGAAATAGAACATCGGTTCGGCTATTCCGAAGAATAGCAGTCCGATGCCGACTCCAGCCGAGAACAGCATTGCAAACCACGAGAAGTTCTTGAATTCCGGCCGACTATCGTCGTCGCCGAGCCGAATTCGCCCAAACCGGCTGAACATCAGATAGGTGCAAGCAACCAATGCAATAACGAATGCCGAGACATAGTACCAATTCAATGCAGACTCGATCCAGCCGCGTATTGCTGAGTAAACCCCGTTGGCAAACTCGACATTTAATACGGTGAAGACAACGAAGACGACCACCATAACCTTCGCAGCGATCCCCATTCCGCTATGAAGGCCCTTTAGTAATCCGCCGGTGGCTACCATTTCCGAGTGCATCGCCATTGGTTTCCTCCTAGTTCCCATTTTATTGGCGCTGCCAATGACATGCACATTTCTGCGCTTCATTGGCGCATGCCACGAGCGCAGTCTTGCATAGGCTTGTAATCTATGCAACCTGCGGATGCATTTGATTGGACCTGTTCATAATGTTGGCGGAACTAGAGCGGCGCGTCGCGGTTTCAGGGACCGGCGCGTCCGCGGCAAGGCTTCTTGCCGTAAAGCGGGTGCTCGGTGCTGGACAATTGTCCGGACCGCACGACGATCTGCGGATTTCAACAGATGCTTGTCGAGCGGGGGCTGGACGCATGGCTGCCGGGCGAGGTGAAACGGCAGCTGTCAGCGCACGTACATGATGGTGAAGCAGGCGGCGGCCGTCCGCGTCTCCTTTAGTATTCGGCCCGCGAATGCAAATCTGTTTTGACGGAACTTGACGGGCATAAAGCGTCGGTCGGTCACCGATCCCTTTTGAACCAGCAATGCATAAAGCCGCGCTCCAACGTTGCGCAAATACCAGAGAATTCACTCCTTGCCGCAAGAGCTAATTTCGCTCGGATTATGTGTCGCTTTAGAAAAATTACAACATCTTGCGGTCAGAATCATCTTTAGTCACTAAATCAGGATCAAGTAGATCATAGAGTAAGGAGGTTCAATGAAGGCGAACGCTTGAAATTTCGCCATTTATTGCTTAATTGAATTTTTATCTTTCACCGGGCATGAATCTTTTCCATAACGCGTTTTCGCCAAGCGATGCGACCAGCGCCGCGTGTTCTTCCGCCTCGGTTTTTGTCAGTCTTGATGCCAGCGGTTTACCGCGCGGCCCCGGTTTCCAGCCGTCATTAAAATTGTCCGACTCCGCCTTGTCGGCTTCCGGCCAGAGATCAAAAACAGCCTTGTCCAAGCCAAGCAAAGCTAGGTATACGTCTGCAAGCAAATCCGCATCCAGCAGCGCGCCATGATGAGTTCGGTTCGAATTATCGATTCTAAATTGCTTGCAAAGCGCGTCCAGGCTGTGGCTACGCAACCGAGGCTGCTTCTTCTTTGACATGGCGAGCGTGTCGATTACCTTGTCTCGCGGGATAGGATCTTTTCTCGCTAACTTTAGCTCGGCATTTATAAATCCCAAATCGAACTCGGCATTGTGTATGACAATTTTCGAATCGCCGATGAACTGGAGTAATTCGTCCGCAATATGACGAAATTCCTTTTCATTCTTTAATCTGGAATCGGTAATTCCGTGGATTTGAGCCGCTTCCGATGAAATGTGTCGTCGCGGATTGACGTATCTATGGAATCGATTGCCGGTTTTCACGTAGTCTTCGAGTTCCACAACACCGATTTCAATTAGCCTGTGGTCGTCTTCCAGCCGCAAACCGGTCGTTTCCGTGTCGAGAACAACTTCACGCATCATTGACCCCGCTGCATGATCCATTAGCACGAAAACAAACTCTAAAACTTATCGACATGCATTTCGCTGACTAACTTTTTCGATCAGCGCCTTAACAGCTGCGCGCGCGCTTTTCTCGGATGAAGTTTCAATTACGTAGTCCGCCCTCGACAATTTTTCTTGGTCCGGCACCTGGCGAGACAATATCCGAGTAAATCTCTCCTCTGTCATATTCTCTCTTGCCAAAACCCTTTGCCGCTGAACATCGCCGGAAACCGTCACAACCACAACTGCATCCACGGACCCTTCGGCTCCGACTTCGTAAAGTAGCGGCACATCGAGAACAACAATTCGTTCATTTCTGGCTCTAGCATCGGCGAGAAAATTTCTTCGATCATCGGCTACGATTGGATGAACAACGCGTTCCAGCCTCTCTAGCAGATTTTGGTCTTTGTCCAAGCAGGCGCGCAGAGCGTTCCGGTCAACGCCTAGATTTGGTTCCGGAACGGCCGTTGGGCAAACTTCCTTTATTTTGTCGACCGCCGCTCCTCCTGGCGAATAGGCTTTGGCAACAACCTGGTCCGCATCCCAGACAGGTATTCCTTCATCCTTGAACATCCTCGCCGTTGTTGATTTTCCCATGCCTACGGAGCCAGTAAGGCCAAGAACGAGCGTTTCATTCTTCATGAATTCAATAGATACTTTCGCAATTCAATGTCGACTTCGGGCCGAATCCCGAACCAAATCTCAAACGATGCGGCTGCCTGGTGAATCAGCATTCCCAATCCGTCCACCGCGTGGCAGCCTCTCGCCGCGGCATCTTTGAGAAGTCTCGTGTCAAGCGGCGTATAAACCAGATCGTTAACGACCGCCTCTTTCCGGAGGAGCTCGAAATTTAGATCCAAATCCGGCTTTCCCGCCATGCCAAGCACTGTCGTATTTACGACCGTTAAAGCATCTCGGAGAATCGCGTCGAGCGCGAACCAGTCATGAACGATGACCTTTGCTCCAAATTCCTGCCTTAAGAATTCGGCTCGGTCTCTCGTTCGGTTAACAAGAAATACTTCCGCTACGCCTTCCTCCAATAGAGCGTGGATTATGGCTCTCGATGCGCCTCCTGCGCCAATCACGAGTGCCGGACCGGCAGATGCCCGCCAAGTCGGAACGCGTTCCCGTATATTTTGAGTAAACCCATAGCCGTCCGTGTTATCGGCGAAAATTAGGCCGTCCGAACCGAATCTCAGTGTGTTTGCCGCACCGATTAGCGCGGCTCTATCTGAAACACCGTGACAGTACTCTAATGCGGATTCCTTGTGCGGGATTGTAATGTTCACGCCTCGAAAACCCATTTTCGGCAGCGTTCCGACAATCTCCGCAAAATCTAGACGCGAAACTTCCAGGGGAACATAGTAGGCGTTTAGACCATACTTTCTAATCCAGAAATTGTGCAGCAGCGGCGATTTGCTGTGGCGAACTGGATAGCCTATCACTCCTGCAAGAGTGCTCATTTCCTTGGGAATTATATTCGAAATTGCCATCAGGCGATCATCGCACCAATTTCTCGTGTCGCAAAAGCGACCGAATTCAACGCTCCTCGCCGCGCAGTTTCGCCTATCCCCGACGCCATGATGCTGCGGACCGTGCTCGGGCCAGCGTGATTAGCCCGGGCGAATTCAGTGCGCTTGCAGGCGAGCGGTTGCGGCAGCCCGCGCCGACCCGCTTTCAGAATCTCGCGGTAGTGGCGGCACCTCTCTTTCACGAATTCGACAGGGCATTCGACCGACCCGTTTGCCCAGCGGATCATTTTCTTTGCGGCCACGGCCTGGCCTGCTAGCTTGCGGGCTATCGCCGATTTCCCTGGCCGAAGCGGATAGACGATTTGCCAGTGCGATGTATTATCCTGCATGCGGACGGTCCCGTTCCGTTCGTTTGGAGGCGGGAGCCCCTATTCTCGTCTCGCCTATTCCAGCACGCATGAAATGCCTGGTCAATCCCGAGACCAATATTTTCGATCGATGCTCCGCCGCCTGGTGCCGCTTTTAAACATGATTCCTGTATCCGTCATTTTCCGATTTGACCGCGGTCGTAAAGAAAGTTTACGAATTCCATTAGCGGAAGTCCGAGAACCGCGAACCAATCTCCCCTAATTGATGAAAAAAGCCTTATACCCTCTTCCTCCACTTTATAGCATCCAACGCTTTCTAATGCCGCGCTATCATTCCGCGCGAGGTAGGCTTCAAGAAAATTGTCGGAAAAATCCCTCATGGCAAGGTTCGCCGTTGAAACATGTCTCCAAACCGGCTTAAAGTTCTCATAAACGACAGCTGCCGAATGAAGCTTATGCCGCTTTCCTCGCAATCTCTTCAACGTTGAACGCGCCTCTTCCAACGAACGCGATTTTCCGACGACCCTTCCTTCAAAATCGAGAACTTGGTCGCAGCCGAGCGTTAGCACATCTGGGTGCTTTTGCCCGATGCGCCTTGCTTTCAACTCCGCCAGTGCCGATGCGATATCTCTTGGCTCTTCGCCCTCCGATGCAAGAGCATTCCCCGCCGCGGCTTCGTCAATTCGCGGCTTTTCACACTTGAATGCCAATCCGGCATTCCCCAAAAGACTGCGTCGCGTTGTCGACCCCGACGCAAGTACGAATTGAACTGTATCGTCCCGAATGCCGCTTCGCGAGGAAGACTTTTCTCCACAATGCATGCCGCGCTTCCTGTTGGCAACTATTGAAAATTGCGTCAGCGTATTCTGAATAACTCAATGCATGCAACTATATTGAGCTACTCCTGAGAATTCATCAATGGCTTTTCATCTTTTATCCAGTGTTGAGCTTTTACTGCCTATTTTGGGGAGTCTATTGCTCAATGCAAATTAAAGTTAATATAAAACAATGGGTAAAAATAAAACGGAATTGAACTTTTTTGGGGATAAACATGTGAATTGAACAATTTCACATCATCATCTACAACAAAAGAAATAATTAATGTGATTTTTGAATGAAGAAAAAAGTTCGCTTTCGGTGAAATAATGGCGCAATTATATCCTTGGCTAAAGGCTCTGCACATAATTTTTGTGATCGCCTGGATGGCGGGTCTCTTCTATCTTCCCCGGCTGTACGCATATCATGTTGATTCAATTGCCAAAGGAAGCGAAACGGACCAATTGTTCCAAATTATGGAACGGCGCCTTCTGAAAATTATCATGGGCCCGGCAATGATTGGCACCTGGCTAGCCGGATTGCTTGTATTGGGCATTCCGGGGGCTGTCGACTGGAATTCCTGGTGGCCGTGGATTAAGGCGGCGGCCGTTGTAACGATGACATGTTTTCATGTCTGGTTGTCCAGGAAACGGAAGGAACTGGAAACGGGCCGGTGCAGGACGACTGCTCTGCAATTCCGAAGGTTGAACGAGTTGCCAACCGTATTGGTCATAGTAATTGTCGTGATGGTTGTCGTTAAGCCATTCTAGCCTCAATGGCCTCGCGGTATCTCGTTCGTCGAATAGGTCCGATTGATCGGCTGTTTGGAATAAATTCGCGAACGACGCAAAAAATTAAAATTGACAGGGCGTGGAAACTGGACTAATGCCTCCTCGCGTTGCCGTTCGACCTAGCGGCAGCTTCTCCAATCTAGATTCAAATTGTGCAGCACTAGTTGGCCGAGGAGTCAAATTCAGCCATGACGACGCAAAGAATATCTCTGTCGGACCTTAAAGCCAAAACCCCAGCAGCTCTTCTTGGCATGGCGGAAGCGCTGGAAATCGAAAATGCTTCGACGATGAGAAAGGGCGACATGATGTTCGCCGTTCTCAAAGCCAGGGCTGAAGAGGGCTGGGAAATATCCGGAAACGGCGTTTTGGAAGTGATGCAGGATGGTTTCGGATTTTTGCGTTCGCCGGAAGCCAACTATCTTCCAGGTCCGGACGACATTTATGTAAGTCCCGACATGATCAAGAAATTCGGTTTGAGAACCGGAGCTACGGTCGACGGAACTATTCGCGCTCCGGGAGAGCACGAAAATTATTTTGGCATCGTCAAGGTGACGGCGATCAATTATAGCGACCCCGAAGCTTCGAGGCAGCGAGTTCACTTCGATGATCTAACGCCGTTGTTTCCCGACGAAAGACTGCGTATGGAAATTCTGAACTCGCCGGGAAAAGACCGATCGGCGCGAATTATCGACCTGGTCGCGCCGCTAGGCAAAGGCCAGCGCGCTCTCATTGTTGCGCCTCCTAGAACAGGAAAAACCGTTTTACTGCAAAATATTGCGCACTCAATTGAAGCAAACCATCCCGAATGCTATTTAATTGTTCTATTGATCGACGAAAGACCCGAAGAAGTAACCGACATGCAGCGTAGCGTCAAAGGCGAGGTGATTTCGTCAACCTTCGATGAACCGGCGACTCGGCACGTGGCGGTTTCAGAAATGGTCATCGAAAAGGCGAAGCGCCTGGTTGAGCACAAGCGGGACGTAGTAATCCTCCTGGACTCCATTACTCGACTTGGCCGCGCATTTAACACGGTCGTACCTTCATCCGGCAAGGTTTTGACGGGCGGCGTAGACGCAAATGCGCTGCAGAGGCCGAAAAGGTTCTTCGGCGCAGCCCGCAACATTGAAGAGGGCGGATCGCTTACAATTATTGCTTCTGCTTTAATTGACACTGGAAGCCGGATGGACGAGGTAATATTCGAAGAGTTCAAGGGAACCGGGAACTCCGAAATCGTTCTGGACCGAAAAGTTTCGGATAAACGCGTTTTTCCGTCGATGGATATTCTCCGATCTGGAACCAGAAAGGAAAACCTGCTCGTCGGGAAAAACGATCTTCAAAAAATGTTTGTGCTGCGCCGAATACTTAATCCGATGGGAACGACGGAAGCCATTGAATTTCTGCTATCCAAACTTAGGACCACCCGATCGAACAAAGAGTTTTTCGAGGCGATGAACTCCTAGAACTGCTTGTTGTCTAGTTTTAGGCGGCCGGGACCGGGATTCGCCTAGGCTCTTTTGGCGGATTCTGTTGAAGCCTGCTAGGCAAAGCGGCTGCTGGCTCGCAAAGCGAAACCAATTCTTATGCAATCGGGGTTGTCCATGGACACGATTTACGCTGTTTCGACTGCGCCGGGAATATCGGGCATTGCCGTTGTCCGGGTATCTGGACCGGATTCGCACGTTTTGGCAGCCAACATTTCGGGAAGGCTTCCGCCGGTTCGCCAGTTGGCTCTTCGGCGATTGACGGACTCGGAGGGAGAATTTATCGACCGGGCAATGGTAGCATGTTTCCCCGAAGGAAGGAGCTTTACCGGGGAAGCAATGGCGGAATTCCATCTTCATGGCAGTCGAGAAGTCGTAAAAAAGGTGCTTCGAGAGCTTGGACGCTCGGACGGCGCTCGGCTGGCAATGCCGGGCGAGTTTACGCGGAGAGCGATGCAGAACGGTCGCTTGGATCTTGCTCAGGCTGAAGGTCTCGGCGACCTAATTCAAGCGGAGACACGCGAGCAATTGCGGCAAGCCGCCCGAGCTTTAGAGGGAGCATTGGGCAAGCGCGTGGAGAATTGGCGAAAAAGTCTGATTCACTGCGCCTCTCTTCTGGAAGCTTCGATAGATTTCGCGGATGAAGAAGTCCCGGCGAATGTATATCCCGAAGTATTGGAGGGGCTGGACAGTCTCATCAAGGACTTGGTTTCGGAAGCAGAAGGAGTTTCGGCCGCCGAGCGGGTCAGGGAAGGATTCGAGGTAGCGATTGTCGGTCCGCCGAATAGCGGAAAGTCTACGCTTCTCAATTTCCTGGCAGGACGAGAGGCGGCCATCACTTCGGAATTTGCGGGAACGACCAGAGATATCATTGAAGTACGCATGGATATTGGAGGTTTTCCGGCAACGATACTCGATACGGCGGGAATGCGGGAAACAGGCGATCCAATCGAGGGCATGGGCGTTGAACGGGCAAGGAATCGGGCATCTAAAGCGGATATCAGGATATTTTTGACGGAAACCGGTCGTATCGAAAGCAAAATGGTCGATTTTCGCGACGGAGATATGGTTTTGAGGTGCAAAGCCGATCTTTATCCCGGCTGCTCGGAAGATGGAGTTTCGGGCAAGACGGGGGCCGGTGTCGACAATCTTGTCCACAGAATTGCAAGCGAATTTGAAAAAAGAACCTCCAGCGTGGCTAGCGCTACGCGCATTCGTCACCAAATTGCTATAGAGAAGGCAATAGCGAGCTTATATAGCGCGAGGGAGGAAATCCGGAAGGGAGACGAACGGGTCGAATTCGCGGCGGACGAATTGAGAAGCTCCATTCGATCTCTGGATTCTTTGACGGGTAGAATTGATACGGAGCATTTGCTGGACGAGATTTTTTCCAGTTTTTGCTTGGGGAAATAGGAAATGTTTCACGTGAAACATTGCGATTACGATGTAGCGGTCGTGGGCGGCGGCCACGCCGGGGCGGAAGCGGCGCTCGCTGCTGCGCGCGCAGGGGCCAGAACCGTATTGGTGACTCTCGAGCTCGATGGTATCGGCGCAATGTCGTGCAATCCCGCCATTGGAGGGTTGGGCAAGGGACACCTAGTGCGCGAAATCGATGCCATGGGCGGAGCGATGGCCCGGGTCGCCGACAAGTCGGGAATACAGTTTCGTTTGCTGAACAGGCGCAAGGGTCCGGCTGTTCAAGGTCCCAGAGCTCAGATGGATAGGCGACTTTATCGAAAAAACATGCAATCGGAAATTGCCAATCAACTGAACCTCGATGTCCTGATTGGCGAAGTGGCGGATTTTAAGACCGCGGATGGCGCTGTCACCGGCGCTGTGCTGGCGAATGGCGAAAAAATCGCCGTCCGCGCCATAGTGCTGACAACGGGCACCTTTCTTCGCGGCGTGATCAGGATCGGAGACAAGTCTAGATCCGCTGGAAGGATGGGAAATCGCTCCAGCATTCGACTTGCGGAAAGGATCGAAGAGTTCGGCCTTCCGTTAGGGCGCTTGAAAACGGGTACGCCGCCCAGGCTAGACGGGCGGACAATCAATTGGGACATACTCGAAGCGCAGCCGGGCGATGACGACCCCGAAATGTTTTCGTTTTTTTCGTCGAAGCCGAGTTGCCGCCAGATCGACTGCGGAATCACGCATACGAACGGCAAAACCCATGAGATCGTTTCCCGCGACCTCCATCTTTCGGCGATGTACGGCGGCTACGTCGACAGCGTAGGGCCGCGCTATTGCCCATCGGTTGAAGACAAGGTGGTCCGATTTCCGGAAAAGCGGTCGCATCAGATTTTTCTGGAGCCCGAGGGCCTTGAAGACCGAACAGTTTATCCGAACGGAATTTCGACATCGTTGCCCGCAGAAACGCAGGCCGAGATGGTCCGGTCGATTCGAGGTTTGGAAGAAGCGGTTATCTTACAGCCCGGTTACGCCGTAGAATACGATTACGTCGACCCGCGCGCCCTTCGGTCGACGCTAGAGCTGAAAGCGGCATCGGGTTTGTTCCTGGCGGGCCAGATTAACGGCACGACGGGCTACGAAGAAGCCGCATCGCAAGGCCTCGTCGCCGGGCTGAACGCCGCGTTGACTGTTGAGGGGAGAGAGCCTGCGATTTTTAAAAGGTCAGAATCCTATATCGGCGTGATGGTCGACGACTTGGTTACAAGAGGCGTAACCGAGCCGTACAGAATGTTTACGTCGCGAGCGGAATTCAGGCTTTCTCTTCGTGCGGATAACGCGGACCAAAGGCTTACTCCGCTAGCAATTCGCCTTGGCGTCGCTTGCAAGAATCGAATTAAACTATTCGGCGACAAAATGCGAAAAATCAAGGACGGGAGGCGAATTCTCGACGGTCTTTCGCTAACTCCCTCCGAAGCCGCCAAGCACGGCATAAGAGTCAGCCAGGACGGCGCGCGGCGAAATGGCTCGGACTTGCTGGCTTTTCCCGGAGTCGACATGTGTCGGCTTTCGTCCATCTGGAGCGAGCTCGCCGAGATAGACGGAAAAACAGCTCGGCAGTTGGAGAGGGATGCCATCTATGCCAATTATGTTGAGCGTCAGAACCGGGACGTCGAAGCGATGAAACGCGACGAAAACACTCGAATTCCCGGCGACTTCGACTATTCAACCGTGAATGGTCTTTCCAACGAGCTACTCGGCAAGCTGACGGCGACACGGCCGGAGAACCTGGGGCAGGCCGGGCGGATCGAAGGAATGACGCCGGCTGCGCTCGCGCTTGTGCTAACCGGCGTGAAGCAGATGCAAAAGCGAAAAGCGGCATAATGAATTATGTCGACGCCGATTGCGAAATGGAATTCGGACGCTATGTTTCACGTGAAACATTGGCGCGTTTGAAGCGCTTCGAAGAACTTCTTAAAAATTGGAATTCCTATGCGAATCTGGTGTCGAAAAAGTCGATAGCGAACTGCCGGGAGCGGCATTTCAAGGATTCCGCGCAACTGTATAGGCTTTGGCCGCAAAACTGCGCAAAATGGTTGGATTTAGGTTCCGGCGGAGGATTTCCGGCAATCGTACTCGCATGCCACGCCGTCGAATACCATCCCGAAACAGTCTTTACGCTTGTCGAGCCCAACAGTAAAAAATGCAGGTTTCTCAACATGGTAGCGCGTGAACTTGAGCTAAACGCGCGCGCCGAAACGGAAAGGGCGGAATCGATCGCGCCGCAGAACGCGAACGTCGTATCGGCAAGGGCGCTGGCGCCGCTCGCGAAGCTATTGAGCTACGCTGAACGTCATGCTGCTGCGGACGGGCTGTGTATTTTTCCCAAGGGAGCGCGATACAGCAAGGAAATCGATGAAGCTCGCCGGATTTGGGATTTTGAGTTGGAAATTGTTCCCAGCGAGACAGACAGTGCCGCTGCAATTTTGTTAACCAGGAACATCCGGCGTGCTTAATTTTCGAAAAAAAAGGAGAAGTCCTGAAATCGTCGCTATCGCGAATCAAAAGGGCGGCGTCGGAAAAACTACGACGGCAATCAATCTCGGCGCAGCGCTGGCTCAATTTGGAAGGCGAATTCTTGTCCTGGACATGGATCCGCAAGGAAACGCTTCGACAGGTCTTGGCGCAGATGCGGACAAGCGAGGCGATACGACTCGGGAAGTATTGTCAGGTGAAGCGAGCCTAGTCGCGACAGCGATGCAGACGCAGCTTCCGGGCTTGTTCCTTATTCCTTCTACAACCGATCTGCATTCCGCCGACATGGTCATGGCGAGTCAAAAGGAAAGAGTTTATTTCCTCCGAAACGCCATAAAAAAAGATGCCGAGAATTTGCTCGAATACGACTTTGCGTTTGTTGACTGCCCGCCTTCTCTCAATTTATTGACAATCAATGCGCTCGCCGCGGCGGATTCATTGCTTTCGCCGCTGCAGTCGGAGTTTTTCGCGCTGGAGGGATTGTCTCAGCTTATCCTGACGATGCGGGAAATCAGAAAGTCGGTCAATCCTATGCTAAAGATGGAAGGCATTGTGCTGACAATGCACGATTCAAGAAACAACTTGTCGCGCATGGTTGAAAGCGATGCTCGAAATACGCTTAAGCAATTGGTTTATGAAACCGTGATTCCAAGAAACGTTACGCTTGGCGAGGCGCCGTCATTTGGAAAGCCGGTCGTAGTATACGACAAGAGATCCCGTGGAGCGGTTGCATATAGAGAATTGGCGGCCGAATTCCTTCGCAGGCGGGAACAAAAAAAGAACGATAGTTGAGGATAAAACGATGGCATCGAGAAAAAACAGTCTTGGCCGAGGCTTATCGACTTTGATCGGAGACTTGGATTTTGGCCAGGAGTACGACTATGTTTCGGGAAAGCACGAGACCCGGGAAGGCTTCCAGCTGGTTCCGATTGAGCTTCTTTCTCCCAACCCAGACCAGCCCCGGCGGGAGTTTTCAAATGAATCGCTTACCGAGTTAGCCCGTTCACTTAAGGAAACCGGAATTATTCAACCGCTCATTGCAAGACCGGCCGAAACCGGCCAAGGTTCATTCCAGATCGTGGCCGGCGAACGCAGGTGGCGAGCGGCGCAAATTGCGCAAATTCACGAAGTGCCTGTAATTGTTAGGAAATTCTCGGACTCGGAGGCTCTGCAAGTCGCGCTAGTCGAGAATTTACAGCGAGCCGAGTTGAGCCCTTTGGACGAGGCGAGGGCCTACCGAACCTTGATCGACAAGTTTGGCCATACGCAGGAGATTTTGTCAAAAAGCCTAGGAAAGTCCCGAAGCCAAATTGCAAACGTGCTGCGGCTTTTGACTTTGCCAGACCAAGTTCAGCGTCAATTGGAAGAAGGGAAACTGACGATCGGACACGCGCGGGCTATAATTCCGGCAAAAGATTCCGCTACCTTGTCGGAAAAGATCATCCAAAAGGGACTCTCCGTTAGGCAGGCGGAAAAGCTAGCCAGAAAATCAGCTTCAGGAAGCGGAACCAAACGAGAACCTCAAGCAAATAGAACTGATGCCGACACGAAAGCGGTAGAGCGGGAACTATCGTTGTGCCTCGGGACGAAGGTCAGCGTTAGGAGCTTCAAGGACGCCAAGAGGGGGAAGCTCGAAATCTCATATAGGTCCCTAGAGCAGCTGGATCGGATTTGCAAAGTAATCGTAGCCGGCCATTTGTCGCAGGCATCATAGGAACGAACTTTCGTCCGAGATCGAGGAGACGGAACAAACTCTTAACTTTCGAGGGCAACGACCGCTCCGAACTCTCTTGCTGCAAGCCGTCGAGATAGTTGAGCGGAAAGTCGAAGCCGGGAATCGGTGCCGTAAATTGCCGGATTTCCTTCGACAAAAGCGTCCTGGCCAAGCGCATTTCCGTTTTTTACCGCGTTCGGGAAATCCGAAAATGTCTTGATCTTTTGGCGACTCTGAACAACGTGCTCTATCGATCAATCGCCCTTCCATATCGATTTAGGCACCAAGACCTCTCCCCGCGCGATCAATCTTGCCGTTCGAACCAGACCCGCCGAATTTACAATAGTGGCGCCGTTCTCGGTTTCGTATACGACCGTCACTTCAATTGATCCGGAAGCATGTTCCAGCGTAACCTTGGCCGGGCTGCTGCGCGGCACGCCGTCTGCCAAGCCCTCGGCCACGCTTCCGGGGGTCAGGACGCAAGCCGAAAGGCACTGCGCTCCCGTGACGGCCATCGTCGGATGAGTGCTCCACGGCATGAAATACCGCGCAGAAATTGTTCCGCCTTTTCGCGCTCTTGCCAGAACGCCGAATTTTGGCGTAACGGACTCGGCGACGCTATGGATCCCCATCGCTTCGCCCGCTTTAATGCGAACGCTTTCCATTTTCCTGAAAAATTCCAGGTTTTTGTCGAGTTCGGCGGCGCTTTCGTAGCCTGTAATGCCTAGGCTCTCCGCGCGCGCAATGACCATCGGCATAGCTACGTCCATGCAAGTAACCTCTATTTGTTCGATTACATCGCGAATGCTGCCGGTTGGAAGAAATGCGCCGGTCACGCCGCCGATGGTATCCAAAAATTGCATCGAGATCGGCGCGGCGGTTCCGGGGACTCCGTCAATTGACGTCGTGCCCTCGTATTCTACGCCGCCGTCCAGAACCGGTATAACGGCTTTCACCTTGGCATCCGTATTGACGGCGCGGATCTTTACTGATGTCTCTCGACCAGTTGCTTCGACGAGCCCCATTTCTATCGCCGCTGGACCGACTCCGGCTAGGATGTTGCCGCAAGTCGGCCTGAAGTCCACGCGCTTGTCTTCGACAGCTACCTGGGCGAAGAAATAGTCGATGTCAGCCCAGTCGTCATCGGATTTCGAAAGCATTGCAACCTTGGTAGTCACGGCGCAGCCCCCGCCAATGCCATCAATATTTAGTGGATGCCCGGAGCCGACGATAGCGATCAGCACGCTTTCCAGTGTTTCGCGATCCTTCGGCAAATTCGCCCTGTTGAAGTAAGGACCACGGGAAGTACCGCCGCGCATGAAGAGGAAAGGAATAGCCGTTTGGGTCATTTTAGCGGCCATGGCAAATCGACAAGGGACTGAAGTAGCCCCGCCGGAAAATCTCGGTTCAGCAGGTAAGCCAACATGCAAATGAACACGATCGCAGCAGCGGCGTAGACCGCCGCAAATGATATGCTTTTGCCGGCGCGAATGACGATAAAACTCACCAGAAATGCCGCCAATGCCAAAATGAAGCCTAAAAGAGACGTTAGCGCCAAAAGGCCGGCGAACCACGCGAGTGTTGGCCAAAGACCGTAGCCATTGCTATCGGAATCTTGCTTTTCTCGATCTGAAAACAAAGCGTGCGCTTCCGGATTCATCATCATCTGGACGAAAAGTATGATACTTCCGATTATTCCCACGAACGCGACAAATCTTGGGAAAACCCTATCGGCAGACGAGAAATCGGGGATCAAGGAGGCATTCCAAAATGCGGCAACTATGTAGCCCAGAATGGCTAGAAGGAAAATTAGGGGGGCTCTCTTTGATCCAGATTGAATATTGCCCTCAGGCGAAATGTTCTTTGCCTGCCGCAAGCCTACGACAATGGCAGCTAACGTGACTAATATCAGCACAATTACAATTGGGCTAAAAATATATTCGATTCCTTCGTTGAATCCTTTCCGGAAACGCGAGTTCGCGATCTGAACGGCTTGGTTCGCGTAAGTCTCGGCAGGGTCGGAAAGCACGAATCCAATTAGGAATGCGGGGCGGGACCAGTCAAATCGCCTCATCATGATTCCAAGGAGGCCTATGCCAAAAAGGGCAACGAGGTCCATTAAATCTTGGCGAGATTGGAAGGCCGCAAAACTGATAATCGTAAACAAGAGCGGCGCAAGAAGCGCAAACCGGATCGACGTCAGTTTAGCAATTCCGCCCGATGCCGTGATGCAGATTAAAGTTCCAATGACATTTGCCAGTGCCAGCAGCCAAACGATGGCGTATGTGAAGTCCAGATTGAACTTTAGCATTGACGGGCCTATCTCGATTTGGCCGCTGCCGAGCAGCGCGACTGCAGAAATAAAGATGGCCATAGATCCCGAGCCAGGAATGCCGAAAAGCAGCGTTGGCACGAGTCCGCCGCCTTCCTTGGCGTTGTTGGAACTCTCCGGACCTATAACCCCTCGAACATCGCCTTTGCCAAATTCGGATTTTTCCCTGGCGGTCTGGACCGTGTGTCCGTAGGCAATCCAGTCGACTACCGATCCTCCCAGGCCGGGGATCACGCCTACCATGACGCCAATCAATGAGCATCGGACAGACAGCCACTTGTTGACCCACCAGTCGCGAATCCCGTCGGCCCAACCGCCGCCTAGCGGCGCACGGTCGGAAATTGCCTTGTCCTTTCTAAGCAAGGCTATGATTTCAGGAACAGCGAAGATGCCTAGGCCGACTATAACGAGCTTTAGGCCATCTGCTAGGTACGGGGTATCGTAAGTCGACATGCGCAAGGCACCCGACGAGGCGCCTTCGCCTATCGTGCCGAACAAGAGCCCGAGGCAAGCCGCGACTATGCCCTTTAATGCCACGCGGCCAGCGAGGATCCCAACCATGGAAAGGCCGAAGACGGTTATCATCAGCAATTCCGGAGTTCGAAACAGAAGGACGATCGGACGAGCGGCAAGAATGAAAATTGTAAGAAAAACGGCGCCGACAATGCCGCCGAAGAGCGATGAAACAAATGCTGCGGACAATGCTCTGGCAGCCCTGCCTCTCTTAGCCATAGGGAATCCGTCGAGCACTGTCGCCTGGGATGCGCTGGATCCGGGAATGCCCATGAGAACTGACGCGAATGTGTCTGACGTTGGAACGACAGCCACCATGCCCACCATTAGTGCCAGCCCGAGCAACGGTTCCATACCGTACATAAATGGCAGCAAAAGCGATAAGCCCGCGATGCCGCCTAGGCCCGGCAGTACGCCAATGGCTAGACCCATACAAACTCCAAGCGCGAGATAGCCGAACACAATAGGCTGCAAGATCATTCCGAAAGCATCGCTAAGCGCCGGAATGGCCGTTGGCAGCATGTCCATGATTTGCCCCGAAAATCGCGTTAGAAGGCGGCGGCCCCCGCCAAATTCGGCGAAGGCCCAAGAGTAATTTTAGTTCAGCGCAACGCCATACCGTTCATTTAGCCAATTCACGACAAATTCCTTGGCAGCGGCGGGAACCTGCGTGGCGCTCGCTAATGCGCCCTGTGCCTCGCTGCCGGTCAACTGGAGGTATTTGCCCAAACGCTTTGCCGAAATTTCGGAGAAGTCGGCGCGGGACTTAACGGCTTCGAATGCTTCCGTGTAAGTTTTGATGGCTTCCTCAGGTGCGCCGTTAGGCAGGAAAACCATTTTCTGGGCGGGGAATCCGGCAACGAAAAAGGCTTTCCAGGCTTCCCATCGCCGACCGGTAGTCTCGCAGCCGTCAGTTTCTTCGCAAACCTCTTTAAATGTGGGCATTTCCGGAAATGTCGGGTCGCGTACGATGTTGCCATCGCCGTCCAGCGCACCAAAACTGAACCAAGGAAATGCCGTTCCGGCTTCGACAAGCGGAACGACGCCGCCCAAGAAAGAAGATGAGGTTTGGTAGTCGATATTTGCTTCGCCGCGCTCAAACATCAGGCGTCCATCGCCGCGTCCCTTGATACCGAAGACCGGTTCTACATTCAAACCCAGCATTTCCCACGCCAGCAGAGGGACGAGGTCGAGTCGGGTGGCCCCCTGCGAACCGTAGATAAAGTCTTCGCCTGCGATGGCGGATGCGCCGCCTTTGGCGACTTCGGCCGCAAGGTCGGGAGGAAGGTACGCCACGCCGCCAGTACCGGAAGCAAGTACTACATTCCAATCGCTATATTCGTATTTGACGCGAGGGTCTCCTAGTAAATACGGGAACTGCGTGGATCCCGATGAACCAAAAATAAGGGTCCCGTCCTCATAATTCTGCTCCTGAAAGAAGTTCGCGCCTTTTGTGGAGCCAGCGCCAGGCATGAACTTCACGACAACCGTTGGATTGCCCGGCAACGCTTCCGAAAGAAGCGGAGCATAGAAGTTGGCCCACTTGGCCGATCCTCCTGTTTCCGAGAACGGAATAATCCATTCAACTGTTTTACCCTCCAGATCGATCCCGTGGCCTCCGGCAGCGGTTTCCGTGGCAAATGATGCGGCCGCGGCAGCGCAAACAATCGCAATTCGACGCGTTGAATTAACAATAGACATTACCTTCTCCGTTTGATTGAAAGAATAATGAGCGGCCTATTTTCTTGTGCGGTTTTGCTGATGAAAGGCAAATTGGATGCCGCAATTCCGAATCACAAATCCGCCCGCGGCGCGATTAACAAAAAATTTCCCGACAATAAAGGAGGGAAATAGAATTCGATCAACTGTGTTTCGACTTATCTTAACTTCCCATAGCCCATGATTAAATTAAGCCTCTATTGGCCGCAGGAGTGAGCCGGATATCGCTTGCGGAAACCCCTCGCGCGATTCTTCGCCTTGCCATTATACCGGAACAATCGAATATGCTTTCGAGTTTCCAATGTCAGAAATGGCGGCTTCGGAATTTTTTCGCTTGAAACGGTTTCCGGTTGTGCTTCGTGCGGACCGCAAACCATCGATGTCTAGCCGCGAATGTCGCAGCCGAGAAAATTGCGATTGCAGCTTAAGCAAGCCCTCATGACCGAATAGGTTCCGGCTGCGGGATCAATTACGATATCGCCTTCATTAGTAACGGCTTCGATCAATGCTGCCTGAAGTCTCTCGGGCTTAGGATGTACTCCGTTCGCGCTCGCCGCGCGTTCCGGCCATACATCGGGTATGTTGTGACGCGTCCAGACGCCTTTTGCCCTTGCCGGGGATTTTTGGGCAACGATTAGGAATTCGGACTTTCGCCTTGTCCGGTAGCCCATGCCGATTCTCGGTTTTTCCCATGTTACCATGTCTACGGACTTCAATGGCGTTTCATCCAGCCAGTTTTGAAAGCCGGTAACCAAATGAAATTTGTCCATCCACAGGAACAAGTGTCCCGAGGGCATCAAAACACGGCTTATTTCGGAAATGAATTTTGGAATCAAATCCGTCATCTGTATTTGGGCGGATCGCTTCGGCGTACGGTTTTTTCCCTCGTTTCCGTAGCCAAGATAGTCTAGCACGCCGCGGTACTGCGGATCAAAAAACGCGGCGGTAAAGGCAGAAGACGGCAGCTTCTTCAAAAATTCAAGGCCATCCATTTGGATATGCGTATTCAATTCCAACTCATCGGAGATATCCAGTTCGGGCTGAAGAACGACGCGTTCATTGGAATAAACGTTAACTCTTCGCAGATTCGTGGACTTGCCGTTTTCCACCAATCGATCTTTTGGTTTCGAAGCAGCGTTTTTTGCCAATTTTTTCGATTGCGCGCTTTGGGTCGAGAGCCGTAAACTGTTTTCCATCTTGCCCCTTGCCCCGCTTTCGTTTGAAATTTGCGAACGTGAATCTTCTGCCGAAGAGATAAATCTTTCCGCACTTAAGGATAGTGACTTTGCCCGACTAGGCAATCTCCTATTTTGCGGCGAAACGCTATACGGAGATTCGCTCGGGATCCGGTCCCTAGACCGGGACCGCCGGCGAAATAAAAACAGGCAATTCTCTGTCCAATTTTGATTCGAAAATTGCTAGTCGCTAATCGCAACGTCAAATTTCCACATGTCTATAGCATCGATCCTTTTCGCGCGATCCGTGTGCTTCTTTCCAGGAATGCGAACGTTGCAATCTTCTGCTCCTGTTAACGGATGAACGAATTAATCGTCCGGTAACTTATGCTTGTCATAGATGTATGCAATCGGACGCAGCGAATATCAAGCCCTAGTTTCCTTTAAACAACGCACCGAAGCCGATTATTTCTTCTAGAACTTGGCTGAGGCCAGCGTTAATTTGTCTATTTAACCTGACTGGCGCTCTCTCGTTTTGTCCCAACCCAAGATTTCGAAGCGGTTTCCCTTTTCCTTTCTATCCTCATTGCGGGTTTTCAAACCATGTCGCAGGTCGATAGCGGCCCTTCGAAAGACATGCCTTAGAACATCGCCGCGTTTCGGGTAGCTTTGAGATCAATGAATCTACTTTTTTCGGTTCGCCTACTTTCGGCGGCGATGAGGTTGGCGCAATTGTCGATGTCCAGTAGATCGCTACGAACTAGCTGTGTTTCGAACCGCAGAATTTCTTGGCGACCTACAAAGTTTTCGGATCGTTTTTACCAAGCGCCCGCATTTTTCCTTTCCTCTGAACCTTGCCCGAGCATTCGTAGCGCGATTCACGGGCGCAATTTCAATCATTTCGAAAATCTCCGTCCGGTACTGCTTTCGAGAGAGCGTGGCTCGCCAATTCGCCGGTATTCGACTGGATACGCAGGATTGCTCCTGCTCTCGTAAATTCAAGTGCTTGGAAAGAGTTTAAGGGCGGCGCAATGTGCGAACCGGGTTTGCAAGGCTTCTGCTTGTCTCGAAGTTTCGTCGTGCATTGGCCTGCACAACCAATCGAGAAGAATTGTAGTTCGCGGAAGTCGTCACGCTAATTCGTGCGATCCTTGAATCTGAAAGAAAGCGTAATTAGAAAATTCTAGTATTCGGATGTACTCCGAAGAGGAGGCCGACTCCGAAAATCCGATTGCAGGTGAACCATGCCGATCCGAGCAAGGACAATTGCCGAATTGCCGCCGATTGCTGCGGAGAGAAACCGCTTTCCAAGTCCCCTGAAGTTGCTCAAATGACGAACTCGCAAATTTCGGCCAGTATAGTCCGATGGATATGAAGCTGCCGGAAAACTCCACTTTTGACATTTTCGTAGTGGGTGGCGGAGTAAACGGATGCGGGATCGCCAGAGATGCCGCAGGTCGCGGCCTATCGGTATTTCTTTGCGAAAGGGGAGACCTGGCTCAGGCGACATCATCGGCATCGACAAAGCTCTTTCACGGCGGTCTTCGATATCTGGAGCATTTCGAATTCAGATTGGTTCGCGAAGCTTTGAAAGAAAGGGAAACTTTACTGAGGTGCATGCCGCATATCTCTTGGCCGATGCGATTCGTGCTTCCTGTAGATCCCGATCTCGTAGTACTGAATGACAATTCAAAACTCTCGCGGGCTATTTCCGCTTTCTCTCCTTTCCTGCGCGGCAGGCGCCCGCCATGGCTATTGAGATCGGGTTTATTCCTGTACGATAACTTGGGAGGGAGGCGGATGCTCCCTGGTACGCGTGCTCTGAATCTGCATCGACACGCGTCCGGAGTTCCGCTCAAGCGCAAGTTTCGGAAAGCTTTTGAATATTCCGATTGCTGGGTCCAAGATTCCCGCTTGGTGGTCCTGAATGCATGCGATGCGGCGGCAAAAGGAGCCTTTATAAGAACCAGAACAAATCTAGTGAACGCGAAGAGGTTCGACGGCCGCTGGCGAGTGCATGTAAATGACTTGGCGACTGGGACCGAATACGCAGTTCAAGCTGGGTGCTTGATCAACGCGGCAGGTCCCTGGGCCGACGAAGTTCTGCGGAACAGGTTGCAACGAAGCGATGCAAGAAATCTCCGTTTGGTTCGAGGAAGCCATATTGTCGTTCGAAAATTGTTCGATCACGACCAGCCATATATATTTCAGCAACCTGACGGCAGAATCGTGTTTGCCATTCCATTTGAAGGCGACTTTTGCTTAATCGGCACGACGGATGTCGACCACGACGGCAACTTAACCCAGATTTCGTGCACTTCATCCGAACAAAATTATCTATTGAATGCGATCGACAGGTACTTGGACCGGCCAGTCAAGCCCAGCGACGTTGTCTGGAGCTATGCCGGTGTTCGGCCGCTCCTGAACGACAGCGAATCCGACCCCGCGTCGGCTTCCAGAGACTATACTTTAACAATTGACGATGAAAACGGCCTAGCTCCGCTCCTTAACGTCTTCGGAGGAAAAATAACAACATACCGACGGTTGGCGGAATCCGCGTTGGAGACGCTTGCGCCCTATTTTCCGCAGATGTCGGGGCCTTGGACTGCACAATCGCCGCTGCCGGGCGGCGATTTCGAGATTGACGATTTCGACAGGCTGGCGAAGGACTTGGTAGAGATCTATGCGTTTTTGTCGGAAGCGTGGGCGCAGAGGCTTGTTCGCGCCTACGGCACGCTAGCCTTTCGCGTTTATGGAAACGCGCAGTCTTTGGACGATATCGGTGAATATTTTGGCTCGGACCTATACGAACGGGAAGTCGAATGGCTCGTTGACAACGAGTGGGCCCGTTCCGCAGATGATGTGATCTGGCGGCGCTCGAAACTAGGATTGAAATTAAGCGCCGCGCAAAAAACCGCGTTGAATGACGGAATGAAGCGAATGCTGACGAAACGGCAGGTCCCGATATTCGGCAATCAAAAGCCGGATTAGGCGTTCTCGGTTCCGGCAACGTGAAGGAACGGCAAAAATCATTCGATTAAATTCGTCAGAACGCAATTCAACAACAATCTACCTCTTAGCGTCGCTATTAACGATTCGCCGTCAGTTTCGACCAAGCCCTCATTTTCAAGCTCTTCTATGCGAGCAAAATCGATCAATTCGGAATCTAGGGAATTTAGACGCAATAAATTCACGCCCTCGGATAGCCGCAGTGACATCATCAGGTACTCTATCGCCCTGTCCCGCGCTCCAACCGCGGTTCGCGATTTTTCGCCGCTTCCGTTGCGTATCACCGAGGTGAGCCAATCGCCCGGCGATTTTTCGGTATCAGTCGCGATTCGACGGCCGTTCAACGTAAGCCGGCCGTGCGCGCCCGGGCCGATTCCGACATAGTCGCCGGATCGCCAGTATGTTAGGTTGTGGACGGATTCGAAGCCTTTCGCGGAGTGGTTGGAAACTTCGTAGGCTTGGAGACCCTTGGAATCGCACAGCTCCTGGGTTGCCAAATAGAGGTCCGCTTCGAGATTTTCGTCGGGCAAGCCGGGAAGGCGGTTCGCGCGATACAATTTGCCGAAGACGGTACCGGGCTCGATCGATAGCTGGTAAAGCGACAAATGGTTCGGATGCATTTCAAGAGCTTCCGAGAGCTCGGCGCGCCAGTCTTCCACCGACTGGAATTGACGAGCGTAGATCAAGTCCATGCTCGCGCGGTCGAAAACGGACCGCGCCGCGTCGAACGCGGAGCGAGCCTCTGCCGCGCTGTGCATCCTTCCTAGTCGAGACAGTTCTTCGTCGCGAAGCGATTGAACGCCGACCGAAAGCCGGTTAATACCCACATCGCGGAATGATCTGAATTTCTCGATGTCGGATGTACCGGGGTTTGCTTCAAGAGTGATTTCAATGCCCTTTGCGGGCATCCACAGATTCAAAACATTGTCAATCGCGGCGGCGGCAAGGTCGGGAGGCATCGTACTCGGCGTTCCGCCGCCGAAAAATATGGATCGAACAGTCCTGTCTCCGGTTTCGGCTGCGTAGCGCTCAAGCTCGGATGCGAATGCGCGCCGCCATGCGCCGAAGTCAACGCTGCGCTCGACGTGCGAATTGAAATCGCAGTACGGGCAGAGCGATGTGCAAAAGGGCCAATGAATGTAAATGCCGAAATCGCTTGAAATAGATGAATCAGTCACCTAGGCAGCCGAGTTTGAATGCTTCCATCGACCTGGCCCTATGGCTGATTTCGGCCTTTAGCGCCGGGTCCATTTCTCCAAATGTTTGACTGAATCCGTCGGGAACGAAAATAGGGTCGAAACCGAATCCCGCTTCTCCGCGTATCGGCCAAACGATTCTCCCGTCCACGTAGCCATGAAAATACTCACAGCAGCCGTCGGGCCATGCAGCGCAGATGGTCGAGCAAAACCGCGCCGTCCGAGGTTCCGGTGCAGATATGGTTTCCAGCAGTTCCCATACCCTCGTCATTGCGGCTCGGTAGTTTCGGCCATTCGGCGTCTCCGCCCAGTCGGCCGTCGCTACGCCGGGCTTTCCCTCCAGCGCATCGATTTCAAGACCGCTGTCATCCGCAATCGCGGGCAATCCGCTGGATTCAACCGCGCCAATTGCTTTGATTCTGGCATTGCCGGTAAAAGTATCTTCAGTTTCCTCCGGCGCCTCCAAGCCGAGTTCGCAAGCGGAAAGAGCTTTGACTCCGCAACCGGACAGCAAGAGCCTAAGTTCGCGAACCTTTCCCGGATTGCGGGTAGCAAGCACAACTCGCTCTCCTGTCAATTTCCGTGTCATGCATTCAGCGCCGAATTCTGTGCCGCGACTATCGCCGCAGTACCGCTTTCCGCCAAACCGAGCAGCGTGTCCAGCTCGTCTCTCGAGTAGGTGCCGCTTTCGGCCGTACACTGGACTTCAACCAGCTTTCCGCCGCCCGTCATCACGAAATTCGCGTCTACGGCGGCTTCGGAATCCTCCGCGAATTCAAGGTCCAGTATAGGCTGGCCAGCGAATATCCCGCAGGACACCGCGGCGATGTTGCCCATTACCGGATCGGTGAAAATATCGCCGGCCGATATCAGCTTGTCGACGGCGAGCCTGAGAGCCACCCAACCGCCCGAAATCGCCGCGCAACGCGTTCCGCCATCGGCTTGCAGGACATCGCAATCTACAATGATCTGCCTTTCGCCGAGTGCCGCCATATCAAGGCAGGCGCGAAGCGAGCGTCCAATAAGACGTTGAATTTCTTGAGTTCTACCTGTCTGGATTCCTGCCTTGGCTTCGCGCTTGTTTCGAGTTGAGGTCGCTCGAGGCAGCATTCCGTATTCTGCAGTCAGCCATCCTAGGCCCGTGTTTCGGCGAAAAAACGGAACGCGCTTTTCAACGGATGCGGAGCAAATTATATCCGTTCTTCCGAACAAAATCCTGCACGATCCTTCGGCATACATGGACAAGCCGGTTTCAAGGGATATCGGGCGAAGCTCATCGTTTTTTCGTCCAGAGGGTCGCATGCCTTTTTCCTTTGCCTTGATCCGGCGAAGAAATGCGTCAAGGAACACGCAAGGGCAAGAGCTAATTCGAAAAACTGGAGCAGAAACGCAATCAAGCTTCGGTCCTTGTTAGCGATATTTTCGCGCGAGCTCCTGCGATGAAAGAACCAGAATATCGGCAAAGAACCCTGAATGCGAACCTAGATGAAGCCGATTGGGCGGTTCGAAAATGAACCAGCGGCTTCAATGCCTTGGTTTGGCGATCGATTCCGCCGCGGATTGATCAAGCAATATGCCGCGCAGCGAGGGCCATCCACCGCGTAAACCGATACGGATATGAAACAGGCGACGTCTCGAGGCGAACTTGCAGCACCTCATCGTCAAAAGCGGCGCGCTGAACGCGTCGCCCGCGCATGCCGGCTCCCTTTGCAATTTACTTTCGAGCGCTTTGTGCCGTCGCGCGCCTCCTAATTTTCGGGGAGACAGCGGCAGAATCGAATTCGAGGGAGACTGGGAACCATGGCGCTATTCCGAGCAACTCCCTGGCGCGAGGAAAGCCAGCAGTCAAAACTTCGCACAGGCTTGGGAATTTTTCGAAGTAAATGATAGATTAGCGGTCCTTTGGCGCGTATGGCTTGCCGGACACGTCATACTTGGCATTCTATTTTACTTTTTGAGCCGACACCGCGCTCGACGGTGCCAGCAATATTTAATGAACTCCAGCTAGGAAATGCGGCGAGTCGTTAACTGTTCGCGCAACACATCGAACAAGTGCCGACGAACCGCAACTAGCTGTTCGAGCGCTTCCAGAAAATTGACTCATCGGCAGTCGCTCAATTCAAATAGGCATTCGTTTCCTCGCGGCGGTCAATTTCCGGGCTTAACATATCCGATCGCTGCTCCCGTCGGGTCCGTGACAATTGCTATGCGTCCGACGTTGCTGACTTCGAAGGGCTCGCGAATTACGTTTCCCCCCGCCGACCGGGTTTTTTCGACGACCGCGTCTACATCGTCGACAGCGATATAGGTGAACCAATGCGGCGGGACGTTCTTGTCCAGCTGCATTTTGTCCATGTCGCCAATTCCGCACAGCGGCATAGAAGGATCTTCGCCGAAAGCTATCATGTAGGTATCGTCCATACCCTCCATGCCTTCCATGCTGCCAAAGGTCCACCCGCAAATGTCGGCATAATATCTTTTGGCGCCTTCAAAGTCGCGTGTCATCAATTCGGACCAGTAAATCGTACCGTGATATTCGCCCATGGTAGGTCTCCAGTTTTCCATTGCAGTTTCAAATTTTAGCCACTTGTTGCATTGGCGCGATGGAGTCAACATCCAGAATCGGATGAAATATTTCAATTGGAAAGGGCACTCGGCGAAGGTCCGGAAGCGAATTGCGTCCTTGAAGATTTCGATCAAGATCGTTCGAACGTGTTTGGACAGCCCGAATCGGTAGGCTCGGGCCCCGGCTGGTGGAACGGAAGCCGGCACTGCCGAGGACCGGACCCCGAACGGCCAGTGCTTGCGGCGCAGCGAAGGATGCCGGATGAGCCTCCGGCAGTGCCGCATCGAGCCTTCGCGCAAAGGGGTTCTGGAATCTTGCGAGCCAAGATTGGTCCTTAGTCGCCTTAACTGTCCGGCTAATACTCTCGACCGCAAATGCCCGACGGCAGTTCACGCGACGAGGCTTGATCAACCAAATGAACAAACCGGGTGCATATGAATTGCCGAGAGGCAATGCGTATGAAAGGGAAAAAACGAATCACCGGCATGAGTTGCCTGTAGTATTTTAAATTGGCGACAAATTTTCATTCCTTCAAGCTGTCTTTGCGCGACGATCAATTATGCGGCGCGCCGGATCCAACCTCCTCTTTTGCATAATGGTTTAGCGGCTGCGGTGATCCAAAGAGAGATTTGTCGGATCGATTTACCGGTGTCCGGTTGCCTGCGAACTGAGTTACGGGTCAGTCTTCTTACAATTGCGATGTCGCGCTCGTAACTACGACCGCTTCCTATCCGCAACCATGATTCCATTTCGCTATGCGCTAGAGAGAAGCCCGCCGCCAACAAGAGAACGGAGCCCGCGCCCGCCCGCGAAGAAGGGCAAGCGATTTTTCGCCCGGCCCGATTTCTAGACAGCCGAATCGTCCTCGGCGTCGATCAAAGAAAGCCAAGAGCAGCTCCCGTCGGGCAAGCACGCGTGCGCCAAGGAGGCGCACCGGTACGAAGACTCGGCCGGAAATTGGCTTGAAGAAAAGTCGAATGCTGCCGGCAGCTGCGACTTGATGTTCCGACCGTTGCAGGCGCCCCTTCTTCGAGGCCTGAAGGTCATTGCCTGACGTCGCCGCAGACACGGTCGATTTCCCGCAAATGCCCGGTGCCGGGCAACCCGTCAAGGCCTCAAACCAAACCGGAAAACCGGGATAAATCGGAACTACGGACGAAGCCATATAGCGCATTCTCGCCCCCGAGTTTCACACCCGTTGACAATTTGCTCACGGAATGAAAAGATCAGCGTCTTGTCGGCCGGCAATTTCATCAACGTGCAGGAAGGCGACGGCGCCCTGAGGAGGTTGCTCCTGTGGTGGCGCCGACCTGATCTGCCGATGCCGCGCCGCATGAACCGGTCAACAACCAGAAAGAGAGAACCATGACTCGAACCATGATTGAAAGACTCGCCTACGGCTGCGCTTGCGCTGTGCTAGCGGCCGCCGTGTCGGCGATTCCTGCGATGGCGCAGAAATTTCCGATGCAGGCGCTACCCGACGACGACGAGCGCGACTTCTGGTGGTACCACCAGGTGGTTGACCCAAACGTGCTCGCTGCGATGCAGGAGGCCGTGGGCGCGCCCGGCACGCCATTCACCGGCAGCCTTGACGAGCCGATCCAGATCGCGGTGATCTATCCCAGCCAGGATGTCTCAGATGCATGGCTCCGAGCCTACTTGGCAATGGCTGCCCGGCTGGAGGAGATGGGTATCCCGTTCGAGGCCGTCCAGTTCGCTTCCGGCATGGACAACCACGATCTGCAAACAACCTACACGGATCAGGTGCTGCAGGACGCCGAATTCTACGACTATGTCGTGTTCGGCCCGACCGAGCTGGGACTTCAAGCCGACAACGTGAAGCGGCTGATCGATAGTCCCGACCTCAAGGTCATTGTCCTCAACCACGATCAGGTGCCGCAGGTCTGGGGCGACGAGCAGCCGCTCGCCTTTACCGGCTTCTCCCACCTCGCCGGCGCGCTGATCATGTGCGGCTATGTGATCGAGAACGTGGGAACCGAGGGCCAAGTCGCCTTGAACCGCGGTACCCCGGGGTCGGTCGACAACCAGCGCTCGGGCGGCTTCGCCGAATGCATAGAGGCGGAGTCCGATTGGGAAGTGGTCTACGAGCACTACGGCAACTTCCAGCGCGAGGGCGGCTTCGACGGCACCAACCTGATCCTCACCGGCTATCCGGAAATCGACATGATCCACAACGCCAACACGGCTATGGGGATGGGCTCGCTGTCGGCGGCGGAGGCGCTGGGATCTCTCGACGACGTGTTCATCACGGCCTGGGGCGGCACGGGCGAGGAGCTGGAGGCCTTGCGCGAGGGCCTGCTCGATGCGACGCCGATGCGCATGGGCGATGATTTCGGCGTATCTATTGCCGAGATCATCAAGGCGGATCTTGAAGGGAATCAAGAAGATATACCACTAGTCTTCCTCGGGCGGATCACTATCGCCCACAAGGGCTTGTCGACCGAGGAAATCGATGCTCTGGAGCGGGAGGCGTTCCGCTACACCGGCATCGGCACCCTGGAGCGCTGAGCCACCGACGCCCGATCCCGAACGCTCAGCCCGTTCGGGATCGGACTCCGCCTCATACGGCAGCGACCACAGAAGGGAGCCCGACCATGTCAGACAGCACTCCGGTCCTAGACGCCTTCCGCCTCGACGGCAGGTCGGTAATCGTCACGGGCGCCTCGCGCGGCATCGGCCGCGCATTGGCCAAGGGCCTCGCCGAGGCCGGAGCCGACGTGGCGATCCTGTACGAAAAGACGCGCGACCTAGCAGAGAGCCTGCTCGATGAGTTGAGGGCGCTCGGTCGAGACCGCTCCTATATCAGCCAGGTCGACATCGGAACGCCCGACGACCTCACGCGAATTGCGGCCGAGGCCGAGGAGCGCTTCGGTCGGATCGACATTCTGGTCAACAACGCCGGCATCGCCCACAACGCGGCGGCCGAGGACATGACGCTCGCGGAGTGGGAGCGGATGATCCGCATCAACCTCACCGGTGTGTTCCTCAGCTGCCAGGCGGTTGGCCGGGTAATGATTCGCCAGCAAGCGGGAGTTATCGTCAACGTTGGTTCGCTGTCGGCTCGGATTGTCAATTACCCGCAGAAGCAGGCGCACTACAACGCAGCAAAGGCGGGCGTGCACCTGCTGACCAAGTGCCTCGCCGTGGAGTGGGCGCCCCACAACATCCGGGTCAACGTTCTCGTCCCAGGCTACATCCACACCGAGTTGCTCGACCCGATTATCGCTCGCGACCCGCAGGGCGCCGAGGAGCACTGGCGCAAGCCCGCCGTGCAGAACCGGTTCGGTCGCCCGGACGAGCTTGCCAACGCTGTCGTCTACCTTGCCTCGGACGCGTCTACCTTCATGACCGGCGAGGAAATGGTCGTCGATGGCGGCTTCACCCTGCGCTAACAACCCCAAAAAGGCAGTCCCATGACGGATAGACAGCCACCGCTCTTGGAAATGCGCGGCATCGTCAAGCACTTCGGCGGCCTGACCGCCGTTGCCGGCGTCGATTTAAATCTGCAGCGCGGCGAGGTTCTCGCCATCGTTGGCGATAACGGTGCCGGCAAGTCGACCCTGATCAAGATCCTGACGGGCGTATTCGGCCCGGACGAGGGCGAGATCAGGATGGAGGGCAATTCGGTGCGGATCGGCAACCGCCGCGATGCCCGGGCGCTCGGTATCGAGGCGGTCTACCAGAGCCTGGCCCTGGTCGATGCGCTGGACGCGGCCGGCAACGTGTTCCTCGGCCATGAGCTGAAGCGGTCGTTCCTAGGCATGCACTTCCTCGACAACGCCCGAATGGCGGCGGAGGCCACCCGTGTGCTCAAGGACAATGTCGGCATCGAGCTCGACAACCTCAGCGAACCGACGATCCACCTCTCCGGCGGACAGCGCCAGGCGGTGGCCATCGCGCGAGCGATCTACCACGCCGATCTCAAGGTACTTGTTATGGACGAGCCGACAGCGTCTCTGGGACCGGAAGAAACACGCAACACTCTGGCGCTGATTCGTCGTCTCAAGGAACAAGGCATGGCGCTAATCGTCATCAGCCACAATCTCGATCACGTGTTCGCAATCGCAGATCGGGTGATGGTGATGCGGAACGGCCGCTGCTCCGGCATCCGCAGCACGGCGGCCGTGACCAAGCAGGACGTACTTGGCCTCATCGTGTCCGAGGAGCTGGCCGATGCCTGACGGCGACGTCCTGATCCGGACGCGTCGGCCACCGCCCGTTGAGTGAGGCGTGCGATGGTTCGGTAGACGGTGATTTTCAGCGGAACAACGACACGGGGATCAGCTAGGAACGGAAACTTATCTGTTCCGCGGCGGATATTCCGGATTCATGATTCCAGATCCGGCGCCACGTGCTGTGCAATGAACGCAGCTGCGTTGACCGGATCATTCGGGCGATCAGCTATCTTCGAAGCCGGACGTGCGCGCTTTTGGCGCTTGACGCGCGCACCGGAGGCCGCAACGGGCCTCGCGATGCGCCTTTCATAGCGGCGGTGACGGTCCCGAGCGGCACAATGCCGAGATGGCGGCATTCTACGCTCGGCACGTCGCAAGGGGATAGAAGCACAAAGTGGAAATCGTAGTTGCAATGAAAAAACCGGCGGTGCCGGCTAACGTCCTGTCACGGGATCGCCGCAAATTCTTACGAATATGGCTACCCAATTCCACGATTGCAGCCGCCCTTCGAGGTGATAGGCTTTGGTTCAATTTATTCGGCACTGCCTCTCGATTTCCAGCGATCAATCCGATCAGTGCCGAACGGAACGAGAAAGGCTGCCGAGCGATAGCTTTGTCCTGCCCAATCTGGAAGTCGCGCTACGCCGCAGCCGACGATCAATCGCGCCTTCCAGACCGCGCCATCGCCGCGGGATGGAGGGCTACGTTTTTTGAACCAAATTAAGAAACTGCGGTGATGCGCCCCCAAGATTTACGCACATTGACAAATTGCTCATGCGGTGGGAAGATCATCGTCGAAGGCTAGCCTTCTGGGGAAACCGGGTCATTGGCTGGCGGAATGATTGCAGCCTTAGACCGGTCGAGGAGGACAGCTAGTTATGGATTCAGCAATGACGGCGGATGCCGTGCGCGGTTCGCGCCGTCGGCAAATACCGTGGTACGAGCGCTACGTGAACATCCTGGGGCCGGTGGTCATGATCGCGACGCTGTGCCTGGTGATGGCGTTCATAGAACCCGGCTTCTTTCGTCTCTCGAATCTGATGATCATCCTCCAGGACGCTTCGATCTACATGGTGCTGGCAATGGGAATGACTCTGGTCATCACCGGGCGCGGGATCGATCTGTCGATCGGTGCTATCGCCGCCCTTTCGGCAGTGGTCATGGCACTGCTGATCAAGGATTTGGGTCTCAACGTGGTCGCGGGAATGGCGATCGCCGTGCTGGTCGGAGTTGCCTGCGGAGCCGCGAACGGCTTCGTTATCACTCGCGTTCACGTTCCCGACCTGATAGCCACGCTTTCGATGGACCTGGTGTACCGCGGCATAGCGCTGGTGCTTGCGGCCGGCGTCGTGCTCTCGCGGTTTCCGGAGCCGATCCCGTTCCTAGGCCGAGGTCGCCTGTTCGACCTAGTCCCGGTCGCGGCACTAATCGGTATCGGCACTATCGGCGTCGGATTTCTGCTTTACCGATACAGCGCCCTTGGCCGGTACGCGATCGCCATCGGCGGCAACACCGAGTCAGCGGAGTTGGCCGGCATAGACGTGGCCCGCCACAAGCTCTACCAGTATATGCTGATGGGGGGGTTGGCCGGTTTCGCCGGGATCATGCTCACCGGCCGCCTGAACGCGATCCAGGCTACCTCGGGCCAGGGGCTGACCCTTCATACGATCGCAGCGGTCGTCGTCGGCGGCACGTCGCTGTTCGGCGGACGGGGCTCCATGCTCGGCTCGCTGGTCGGCGTGCTGCTGCTGTCGATGGTCATCAACGCTCTGGTCAACTTGCGGCTGGACTTCTTTTGGCAGCAGGTGGCGGCGGGAATCATCATCATCGTGTCGGTCGGATTCTATAGCAGCCTGCAGGGAGGCGGCGGCGCGCTGAGGGTGCGGCTCCAGTGGTGGCGCCGGCGCGTGCTCGGCGCCGCGAAGCGGACCTGATCGGCGCGGCAAGAAAGCTCTGCCATGACCGTCGACCAATTTAGCGGCCATAAGGCATGCCGGTCCATCGCGACTCGTTGGCTCGACGCCGCAGTTGGAATTAACGGCTCACGCGAAATATGAGAGAATTTCAATTCCGAATTATGGTTGCTTGTCTAGCCGATTTTCGCCATTAAGCTTAAATTGATCAATGATAGCTTCGGACAAGGCTTTTCGCAGAACGGCTTCGAACCCGCCGATTTCCTTGTAGAGACGGATCGCGAACGTCAATATGAGTGCGTGTAGATAGGGCCAGAGCTTCGATGTCTAATCAGTTTGCTGGCCTTTATGCTGTGCAGTCTGCATTAACTCAATTTCCATTTCAAAAACCCGGAATTCCGGATGTTGCCGTCACCGGAATTTCAGTCGCAGAATTTTGCGCTCGCAGCGTAAGTTAAGCACAATCCGTACTGGCAATCGATTATTGCGTAGCCGCCGAGCCTAGCTTGACAAATAGATAGCGCATGTTCGGTCGTTACCGATCAGAAAAAAGTTGTGTAAAAGCTAGCGGGTACAGCGCGGACAATTACGCATTGTTCAGATTTATTGCCGCTTGAAAGGCAATCGGCCAAATTTATTGCAAGCCTTTCCTAAAGTGTTCCGTACATGCAATTTCCCATTTCAATAACCGCTCCAAGCGGGTCGAGAACACCGACTCTCGCGCCGGTTCCCTCGGCAATGGTATTTACGATTTTTTGGTTGAGCTGCGGTTCGATGAAAATGCAATCGATGCGTTCTTCTATGATCTGTTTGCGCAACCTGCTTAAATGGGCAGGACCGGGAGCGTTCGCGTCGATAGCCGACACCGAACCGATCGATTCTATGTTAAATTGATGCTCGAAATAGGAATAAGCATCGTGCGCTGTAACAAAATTTCGATCTCGAACCGGTGCTATAATACTTTCAATGCGTTTCGCCAGAGCATCGATTTCCAAATTGCCGGCGATCAAATTGGACGCATACGTCTCGGAATTTTCAGGATTAATTTGTGTAAGTTCTTCAGCCGCTATCTTTAGAATGGCTTTGGTATTGTCGGTGTGGAGTCAAATATGTGGATCGAGATCGCCGTGGTCATGATTATCATGATCATCGCCGCCTTCTTCGAGCGATTTCATTGAACCCGCGTGCATTAGCTCCACGGATGCAGCGGTATTTCCGAGACCCGAAATGGCTCGACCCAGCCATCGCGTCAAGTCTTCGCCGAGCCAGAATTAAATTTCGGCATTAGAGATCATGCGCGCCTCTGAAGGGCGCATTGCGAAGTCATGAGGCGTTGAGCCGGCGTCAATAATCAACTCCGGCGTACCGACTCCGTCCGTGATTCGAGAAACCAGGGAATGGATGGGCTCGGCCAAAAGCGTGGCGATGGCGATTTGGGCAGCAATACAGTACTTCATTTTGATTTTTCCGTATTCTAAGATGCGTCATTTAGTAATCCGCGGGCAATTGGACAATTACTCTTGTTAAATCAAAATGCGTTCTTTCCAAATTTTGATCTTCCGGCGGAAGAAATTGTCGGTGGCTTTTAAAAGCGCGGGATTCTGACGGTAAACCGCGCTTTTGCGGGATTGTTATCTTCCTGTTGTCGGGATCCTATTGCCTCTGTCGCCTGCTTGGGAGTTTGCCTTGCCTGAGGCTTGAGGAGTCTAGCGGGCTCTGTCGTTGGCGACATGCCTTGGCAGGGGCCGGTATTTCGGGGCTCTCGGCCCTGCTTTCGGTGTTCGGGCCTGCGCTTCCCGAAATCGTTTTTCCGCCGGGGCGGCGTTGACTAAGTTTGATCTTTGTTGACTCTCCCTTTCACGACAATTATTGTGCGCGATGCTGAACAAATTCGGTAGGAGACGTCGATGGACTTGGGGCTGACGAACAAGAAGGTATTGATCACCGGCGCGTCCCAAGGGATTGGCGAGGGCGCGGCAAGGGTCTTCGCGGCCGAAGGCGCGGCCCTCAAACTCACTGCCCGCCGAGGAGATGTCCTTGACAGCCTCGCCGCCTCGTTGCGCGCGGGGGTGCTGAGGTCGGCGAGCAGCGTGCCGAAGCTGTGCGCGGGGAGCCCGTCGTCCGTCTTCCTGCTTCTGGCCTTGACCCTGGCGCGGTCCGAGACTTCCGCCTTCGCGACCGGCGTCGCCCGCTTCGCCCGCGCTCCCTCCGGATCGTCGTCCTCGAACAGCATCGGCGCGAGCTTCCGGCGCATGTGCCATTCGACGTGGCAGGCGAGCATGCACAGGAACACGTGCGCCCGCACGCGGTTCTCGGAATAGACGTAGACCGGGCGGACCTCCAGGCGGGACGCTTTCATGGTTCGGAAAGCCCTCTCCACTCTGGAAAGGGCCTTGCAAGCCTCCACCGCCCGGTCCGCCCCGATGTCGCCAGCTCCGAGGCTCGTGCGGACGACGCGGGCCGTCGAGCCGGGCCTCGCCGCCTCCGTGGGCCGGCTTCAGCAGCTTGCGGATGTCGGCGGGCCGGAGGTCCTCGAGGATGCGCGCGGAGGCGGTCATGCCGCGGTCGCCGACCAGGGCGACGCGGGAGATGCCGAAGCGGGAGCGCACCTTGGCGATCTGCGCGGCCAGCGTGGAGGGGTCGCCCGCGTTGCCGGGGTTCGCCTCCACCGCCACGGGGCAGCCGTTCGCGGCGCACAGAAGCCCGTACGCGGTCTGCTTCTTGCCCTTCTTGCCGTCGCGGTTGTGGCCGAAGGCCGCGAGCGGGCAGCGCCGCCCCTCGAGGTAGCTGCTTGAGACGTCGTAGAGGATCAGCGCGCCGTCCTTCTTCAGGTGGCGGCCGGCCAGGCTCCGCTCGACGTGGCGCCTGGCGGGGCAGCAGCCAGTCCAGCATCTCGCCGCCCTCCACCGCCCCGAGGCCGAATGCGTCGCCGGGGTTCTCGAAGGCCGCGCTGCGCCCGGCGACGGCGCGGATGCCGGCGACGGTCGAGGCCGGCATGCCCGTCAGGTTGCCGACGGTCTTCTTCTTGAGCTTCCCGCCCTCGCGCCAGGCCTTCCGGATGAGGATCGCGGGCCGCCTTCCCCTGTTGGGGATTTCCTCTACGTGGTAGGACATGCAGCGCTTAAATATCGTAATTGCATCAAGATCACGTGCCGTAGCGAACTAATTATCTATTATGCATGTAACGTAAATCCTATTGCATGCATCGAAACTGCGCTAAAAAGGCACTCCGTATCAAAGGCTTGCGGAGAAACCGGCTCGATTTATTCGTCTGAAGTTCCGTTTAGAGTAACTTCAAGGACATATACGCTTCGCTATCCGAGTTGCGAAGCGTCGGAAATTGCGAAAAGTGCGCCTTCGCAACGAGAAGTTTAGGCGCATTGTGTTCCCCACTGTATCCGGACAGGACACACCCAATGCACTTGAATGGCTTTGGCCAATATCTTTCGCTTTGAAAAATATACTTACGGTGAATGCTCAAATCTCTCCAAATGCGTCAACTTGAAAGCACTCGTTGAAAATTTTTCGGCGAGCGGTTTTCCCGGCGCAATTGAAAACTTATTGGAATCGCCCCATTTAAAGCCATAAGAAGCTTGTTTTGTTTAGCGCCTCGGTCAAATTAATTTCCTAAAAAAGTTGTAAGTCGAGAGCTGGGCGAACGCATTTGAGGAATAACTACGCGAATAAATTGGAATATGTTCTGAATGCTTTAAAATGCTCCGGAAAAATGGCGTTTCGCTGTTCCAGCGAAAATTGCCGGTATGATTTAATAATTACGTATAATTGCGTTTTAGGAAGGTTAAAAATTCCTTCAAATGAAATTGCGGCCGAAAACCGAAATTGGCTGCCGCCGGCGAGATTGCCCGCACAAGGATTGCGCATGTCAAAATATTGACACGCAACCGGCCAAGCCGTAGCAATTTGTGTCGAAAAACTTTCCGAACCTGACATGAACGATCAAACAGCTTCACAGAGAGACTTGAAAGATCGCAACCGCGAAGTCTTCGAAACGCTTGTAAAAGCGTATTTGACCAAAGGTTTGCCAGTCGGAAGCAGAACCTTGTCGCGTGACATGCAGATGAAAATCTCCCCCGCCACGATTCGCAATACGATGCAGGATCTAGAGGCCCTAGGGCTGCTCGCCAGCCCTCACATTTCGGCAGGGCGAGTTCCGACGGAACTAGGTCTGCGACTCTACGTAGACGAATTGATGGAAGTTGGAGAACTCAATGAAGAGGAAAGAGAAAAAATCGAGTCGATAGCTGAAAGCCATTCAGGCGATGTTGAAATTCTTCTCGACAAGGCAGGCTCCGTATTGTCCGGTCTGACCCATACTGCGAGCTTGGTTATGGCACCGAAATCCGAGGCGCCAATCAAGCACATCGATTTCGTGTCGCTGGACCGTGAAAGAGCGCTGGTCGTCCTGGTCACAGCCGACGGAAATGTGGAAAACAGGGTTTTCAAACCGCCGGTCGGCCAGACACCGTCGTCGATGCGGGAGGCAGCGAATTTCGTGAACGCTTTCGCCTGCGGCCTCACGATATCCGAGCTCCAGGAATCGATTGCCAATGAGATTTCAAAGAATAAGAAAGAAATAGATTCCTTGGCTTCGCAGCTCATTGCAAGCGGACTCGCCATTTGGGAATCCGGCGACGAGCTAACGAAAAGGCTTATTGTTCGCGGACGAGCAAATCTACTCGAGGGCGAAGGCGCTTTGCATGATCTGGAAAGGATTAGGCAGCTTTTTGACGACTTGGAGCGCAAGCGGGATATTTCGCAGTTCCTCGAAATCGTTGACGAAAGCGACGGTGTTCGGATTTTCATCGGATCCGAGAACAAACTTTTTTCATTATCAGGTTCAACTCTCGTAGTTTCGCCCTATATGAATGCTGAACGAAAGATTATTGGCGCAGTAGGCGTAATTGGCCCCACGCGTCTAAATTACGGAAGAGTGGTTTCGATCGTAGACTATACGGCGCAACTCGTAGGCCGTGTCGTGTCGGAACCGGTTTGAATGGGAAAGCGAGCAAATGACGGACGACGCAAAACAGGCTATGGACGAACAGCCGGATCAAAAGGGCGCCAACGGCGTAGAAGTGCCGGGCGCCATCGACGATTCTGAAAAAATTGAGGCTTCGAATGTTTCGGAAAGGGAACAAGAGCCGGAATCCGGCAGCGAAACATCCGTGCGGGAAGGAGCCGAGAAAGGCGCCGATAAATCTGCGGAATCCGACAGCGAGGCAGACAAAGAGATTGTCGATGAAGAACCCGTATCCGAATTGGATTTGCTGAAGTCGGAGAGGGATGAACTCAAGGACCGCTTTTTGCGCGCTTTGGCGGAATCGGAAAATATCCGAAAAATCGCCGAGCGCGAAAAACGCGAAGCGAGTAAATTCGGCACGACCAGGTTCGCTCGAGATATGCTTACGGTCCACGACAACCTCCTACGCGCACTTGAAACGGTTGGCGAAGAGCAACGAAAGTCGTCAAAGGCATTGATCGAGGGCATCGAGCTTACATTGCGCGAATTGCTAAACGCGTTTTCCAGACATGGAATCGCCGCGATAGAACCTAAAGAAGGGGACGAGTTCGACCCGAATTTGCATCAGGCGATGTTCTATGCGCCAGTCAAGGATTCGCGTAACGGAACGATCGTGAACGTACTGGCAAAAGGATTCACAATCCACGAAAGATTGCTGAGGGCCGCGCAAGTCGGCGTGTCGTCCTTCGTACAGACAGACGAAGCCGGCGAGCAAGACAAAAAGGATTCCAGTGCCGCAAATTAACGAGGCGAGGTTGCGCGCAGACGAGCCAGGGTTGCATGAGATATAGCCCTACGCCGCTCTTGCACCGATCGTTGGACGACGAAACAATTGCCAATATGCGCGCGTGTCCGAACCTCCCACGACAAACACGACTACAACCCAAAATCCGTATTTTGATTCTGGATTAAAAGGGGCGCAAGCCTCCTAGGCTTCCGGCGTTACTGGAGTGAATGCGAAAGGGGAGTAGATTTCCGAGCGTTTGATTAAAGCAAAAAACATACCGGAATCCTGCGTTCCCGACGGACGGCCTGTCTGAATTGAACCGCCGGATGCGCCGAACCTTCTTAACAATTTGGCGCCAGCGACCGTGATTGAAAAGGGAAGGGACTATTCCGGAATGGATGTCCTCTTTAAATGCGGAACGGCAACTTCTGTTCAAGGAAGGGCGTTTTCGCTGTCCCCAACCAAATCGCCTTAGACAGCCAATTTTTGAAATAGTCGGCGGGACTCTACGCGCAATTGATCGTAATTTGCCTTGACACAAATCAAACCGTGCAACTGAAAAAATTCAAGCCGCTGCCGAATCTTATTGCCGTGTTTGAGCATAGCCCCGGAAAATGATTTCACGGTCGCAATTCGTACAGAGCCGCTAGCATGCCTTGGATATATTCGCAGCTTCCACTATTTTTAGCCTTTCTTTGCGGAAACCCTGGTTTCGCGTGAACTTCACAATTCGCATGCTTCGAACGCATTCGAACCCCATTTGGAGCAAAGGGCAGCAAGCACGCGAACCACTCCGAATCGCTGAAATCTGTTCGCGCCGGAAGCATTCCCCTCCGGGGATTCTGCCGCCATGCAACCGGAAGGATCTAAAGACGGAGTCCGGGCGACGCCGTTTGTTAACGCTGGAATAATCCTAAAGTCGGCCGTTTGAAACCCGGTTTAATTCTTGGTTTGCAATCCCTTCATGTGGCGAAACCGCTGGATCAAAGAAGACGTATCCCAGCGGCCGCCGCCGAGTGCCTGGACATCGGCATAAAACTGATCCACGAGAGCCGCGACGGGAAGCGAGATGCCCAGATTTTTCGCGGTCTCTACGGAAATTCCCAGGTCCTTGCGCATCCAATCCACCGCAAATCCGTGTTCGAACTCGTTGTCGACCATGGTATCCGCCCTGTTCGCCAGCTGCCAGGACCCGCCGGCGCCCTGGCATATCAGTTCGGCAACCTTTTTGGCGTCCAGACCGGCCTCCATCGCAAAAAACAAGCCTTCCGAAATGCCCTGCACGATTCCCGCGATGCAAATTTGATTGACCATTTTCGTTAGCTGCCCCGCGCCGGTATCGCCGAAATGGACGATTGCCTTCGCATAGGCGTCCATGACGGGTTCGGCGCGATTGAATTCGTTCGCCGGACCGCCGCACATGATCGCGAGCTGGCCGTTTTCCGCGCCGGCCTGGCCGCCTGAAACAGGCGCATCGACGAAACCGATGCCCCGCCCGCTACCGGCCGCGGCAAGTTCCCGGGCTACTTCAGCCGAAGCCGTGGTGTGATCGACAAACACCGAACCCGATTCCATGCCGGCAAGGGCCCCGTTCGGACCGAGAACGACGGAACGCAGGTCATTGTCGTTACCGACGCAGGCCATAACAAATTCGCTTTCCAGCGATGCCTCCCGCGGGGTCGCGCCGACAGCTCCGCCGAACTCATTCGCCCAGCGCTCCGCCTTCGCCGTCGTGCGGTTGTAGACCGTCACCTCGTGCCCGGATTTTTTCAGGTGGCCGGCCATCGGATAACCCATGACGCCGAGGCCGAGAAAAGCTACTTTCGCCATTTTTCATTCTCCATTTCGTTTTTTATCTACAGCGATTCATTCGCCTCTGGTTAGCTCATCTATATGTTCCTGGAGGATTTCCCTGAAATCGGCGTTCGGCTTGAAGCCGAGTCGCCTTGCCCTTTCCGCTTCGATGTCGACTGGCCAGGAATTCACGATTCGGGCGATTTCCGGGTCCGGCTCCTTCGTTATTAGGTTCAATACGGCCGAACCTGCCAAGTCTTGAAGGGAACTCAGCATTTCTTCGACGGACACTGATATGCCGGGAAGGTTGATCGGCGCGAGTCCAACAAGTTTTGCGGAGGAAAGCTCGGCCGCACGTACCAAAGAGAAAACTACTGCGAGGGGCGACCCTATGAAAACGCGCGTGGATTCGGGAACCGGCAAATTTGCATTGAGACCCGCGAGAGGCTCGCGAATAATGCCGGAAAAAAAACCGGATGCCGCGGCATTGGGACGACCCGGTCGGACAACGACGGTCGGAAGCCGCAAAGAAATCGCCTCGACGAATTTCTTTCGGGAATAGTCTGCGAAAAGCATTTCGGCGATCGCCTTTTGGGTACCGTACGACGAGGCGGGCGTCGTCCTGTATGAATCCGGTATGCGCGGAGGAAGCGGCGGGCCGAAAACCGCGAGCGACGAAGCAAAAACTATACGCGGTCTGATTCCTTCATCGCGCAAAGCGCCAAGAAGCGCCTCTGTTGCGTACAGATTAACGGCGTAGCCTTTGTCGAAGTCTCGTTCAGCTTCGCCGGAGACAACCGCCGCCAAATGAAAGATCAAATCGGGGCGGAGCGACGCGATACGACCAGCGGTGCTTGTGTCGCTTAGATCGAGCGCGATGCAGCTGGCATCAATACCGGCAGGGGAAAGGGGGGCCGATAGGTCGATCAGAGTCAGGCGCGAAACAGGAAGCGCGCCATTCGCGATTTCTCGAGCAAGCAGCCTGCCCACCATTCCTGCGGCGCCTAGTATTACTGCATGCATGTTCGCATTCCCGTGCCGATTTCGCGTGGGAACCGCCTACGGCGGCAAAGCGAGGAATTCAATACGATTGTCCTAATATGTGGGCGGCAAAGCACTGCTTCGCCCAAATCCGAATGGAGGATCCCTGCCGTCATTCGAATATCGCGCCTCGAACGATAATCGAGATAATCGCGCCTTGCGAACGCGAAATCGCAATTTTACAATTGGCTGCTTCGTATTTTCGTTAGCTGGGGAAGACTTGCGCAGATGGTAGAAAACGAAAAATCCCTAGTGGAGGCCCGCGGCGTTTGGAAAATATTTGGCGACAGGGCAGGGGAGGCGCTGCAGGCGATCAAGTCCGAAGGCTTGGACAAAGCCGAAGTACTGGAAAGATTTGAAGCGGTGATCGGTGTTCGAGATGTCAGCATCGAAGTGAGAGAGGGCGAGATTTTCTGCATCATGGGGCTTTCGGGTTCCGGGAAATCCACGCTTGTACGCCATATCAATCGATTGATCGAACCAACAGCGGGTAGCATCCTTATCGACGGAATCGATGTCGGCTCGCTCGACGCCCCGGCTCTGCGAGCCCTCAGGTCTAAAAAAATCGGAATGGTCTTCCAGAACATGGCGCTGTTTCCGCATAGAACCGTACGCGACAATATTGCATTCGCGCTCGAACTTCGAAACGTCGATGCCTATACCCGCATGCAGGTGGCGGACGGCGTTATCGAGAAAGTCAGCTTGCAAGGATACGGCGACCGCATGCCCTCCGAGCTGTCAGGCGGAATGCAGCAGCGGGTTGGCCTCGCCCGAGCTCTCGCCGCAGATCCAGACATTCTTCTCATGGATGAACCGTTCTCCGCTCTGGATCCTTTGATTCGAAGAGGGCTGCAGGATGAATTCCTCGCTCTATCGAAAACGATGAGGAAGACAACGCTTTTCATAACGCACGATTTAGACGAGGCGATCCGAATGGGGTCGCGAATCGCGATCATGAAGGATGGAGCGATCGTCCAAGTAGGAACATCGGAAGAAATCGTAACTAACCCGGCGGACGAATACGTTGCCGATTTTGTGAAGGGAATCTCAAAGCTGAAGCTGCTGTTCGCGCAGACAGTGATGGTTCCCTTGAAGCAGTTCGAAAGCGAAGCCGGAAAAATCGGCGAGCTATCCAGTTACCCCAAGGCGGGACCAAAGGAAGACCTCGACAGACTGGTTAGCCTTGCGATCGGCAGCAAGCGGCCTGTTCTGATCGTCGACGATGGAAACCCGGTGGGAGTTGTCACCAAAGACGCACTGCTGCGCGGCATACAAGGGGAGACTTGATCATGGCTGAATCGCACAAATCCTCGTTTGCCGAATTTGTAGGTTCCGGCGATGAATACTACTCTCGGATATTTGAAAAGATTCAGAAAAGCTCGCTCGAATTTGCCCACATAAATTTTGCCGCGGCCACGGGAGGATTTGCCTGGGCCGCGTTCCGCGCGAACTGGCTATTAGCCTGGTTCGGCTTTGCGATCGACTTGATCGCATTGGTCAATCTGGCTGGCGCGTACAAGTACAGTTCGGCTTCGGCGCGAGCGCTGGCTGATGGCAAGGATTTCCTTGTCGATCGCTACGATGCGTGGGCGGAATCGAATTTGATTGCTGCCGTCGTTTTTTTCTTTGGCGGGCGGTTCGTATTCGGGTGGCTTGCGGATAGGCTGTACTATCGCCGCTACAGCGCCTGGAGAATAGACCGACGCAAATCGTCGGGCGCGAACGCGTCCCGATTAGCGATTCTCGCGGCTGTAGTTGTGCTGATCGCGCCGCTGACGCTCTATAGAGCTAGCCAGTTTCCCCCAGAGCACAGAACATGCATCAAGCAGGACAGGGCAATTCAGAAGGGCGAGGAAATTCCGTTCAAGAACCGCTTCGATTGCTTTGCAATCGGCGAGTTCCCGACCCTGTTCTGGCTAGACCGACGTAATGAATTTTCGTTTCCGCGAAATGAGGACGGTTCGCGCAGGATGGAAGTCAAGCCGCCTCGCGAAGGTCTACCGCCGATCAGCCTTAATACCTGGACGGCGCAAGCTACAGACGACGGCATAGCCTACCTGACGGCGTTTTACGGTTGGATCTTCGATGGAATCACGGCGTTTCTTCGAACTATGCTTGGCGCTGTGGAGGCTGTATTTGTAGGCACTCCTTGGATGATTACGGCGGGAGTTTTTCTCGCGATTGCCTATAAGGCAGCCGGGCTTCGGATTGCGGTTTTTGTCGGCCTTTCCTTGGTTTATCTGGCGCTGTTCGGGTTCTGGCAGACCGCTATGGACACGCTTTCTCTCGTTGTCGGCGCATCGATAATTTGCGTAGTTTTCGGCCTTCCTCTAGGTGTATGGGTTGGCAAGTCGAGAGCGGGCCAAGCCATCGTAACGCCGATACTCGACATTATGCAGACGATTCCTTCGTTCGTCTACCTGTTGCCCGCTGTCGCTTTTTTCTCTATCGGAAAGCCTCCGGGGATATTCGCGACCGTAATTTTCGCCATGCCGCCAATGGTTCGGCTTACTGCCTTGGGTATCAAGCAAGTGCCGGAAAACACGAAGGAGGCGGCTCTGGCATTTGGCGCCAATCCTAAGCAACTGCTGTTTAAAGTTGAACTGCCCTTGGCTCTGCCTTCGATAATGGCGGGCGTGAATCAAGTCGTAATGATGAGCCTGTCGATGGTGGTTGTCGCTGCGCTGATCGGAGCGGGGGGAATGGGATTCATCGTTACCGAAGCATTGGCAAATACGCAGACGGGAAGAGGAATTCTTGCGGGAATCGGAATCGCGCTTCTCGCGATGATGATCGACCGCGTAGTTCAGAAGGCGAAAATTGCAAAGAATTGAGCGGACCGAATTGCCGGCAAAACCGATTCCCGCTGCCGCGCATTGGCGGCGACTGAGCGTTAGATTTCACGGGAAGCGCGATCATTTCGTTCAAACGAATCCGCAGCCATGAGTGCGACGGCGCTTTCCATTGTCGTTCCGACGTTTCGCGAGGCGGGCAACCTCGAGGCGCTGGCTCGCCGGATCGAGCGCACCATGCGGGCGGCTGGCCTGGAATGGGAACTGATCGTCGTCGACGATGATTCGAGGGACGGAATCGAGCAGGTCGTCGCCGAGCTATCGGACGATATGCCCGTCCGCCTCGAAGTTCGAATTGCGCCGAGACGCGATTTATCGCTCTCAGTCGTGCGCGGCATGGAACTTGCGCATCACGATGTCGTCGTCGTCATGGATGCCGACTTGTCGCATCCACCCGAGGCGATTCCGGAATTGCTTGCTTCGCTCAGCGAAGGAAAGCCCATGGTCGTGGGAAGTCGGTATCTGCCCGGCAGTTCGCTTGACGAGGAATGGGGCGCGGACCGCCTGCTGCAGTCGCGACTTGCGACAATATTGACGAAGCCGCTCGTCAGTTGCGCGGATCCGATGTCGGGATTTTTCGCCGCGGACCTCCGCCAGCTTCCCGTTTTGAGCGAACTGCGGCCGATTGGATTCAAGATCGGCCTAGAACTCATGGTTCGAGGCGAACTCGACGTGGTCGAGGTTCCCATTTTCTTTAAGGATCGAAGCGTCGGCCAAAGCAAGATGAACGCTAGGCAGCAGATCAATTATCTGCGGCACTTGTGGCGGCTTTATTTGTTTCGCTTTGGCAGGCCGGGAAGGATGGTATCCTTCGTAATGGTCGGCTCCAGCGGCCTATTGGTCGATATTGCTGTGTTTTGGGGCATTCGATGGGCCGGCGTTGACCACAGAGTCGCCCGCCTCATTTCGTTCTGGATCGCGGCCAGCTGGAACTGGTGGCTCAACAGGAACTTAACATTTGAAGAGCGGCCGAAGCGTCGGCCGGGCTGGCAGTGGGTCAAGTTCGTCGGCGGCAGCCTTGTCGGTTTCGGGGCCAATTTCGGAAGTTATCTGGCGCTTACCGGAATGCTGGATTTATTTCAGCGCAACCAGACATTCGCTTTGATTTGCGGCGTAGCGCTCGGCACCGCCGCGAATTACGCCATGGCTACTTTGTTCGTTTTCCCGAGAGCCGGCCGTAGGCGCAAGAATCCGTAAATGGCCGCTGCCTTCTTCGGAGCGCGATTCCAGCTCATCTTCAGGCTCGCTTGTAGATGTCCTCGAAGCGGACGATGTCGTCCTCACTCAGATGCTCTCCGGTCTGGACCTCGACGACCAGAGCCGGCGCGTCGCCGGGATTAGTGATCCTGTGGACGGCTCCCTTGGGTATATAGACGGATTGATCAACGGCGAACTCCATGACCTCATCGTCGCGAGTCACTTGAATCCGGCCTTGGACGACTACCCAGTGCTCGGCGCGATGGCGATGTTTTTGAAGGCTGATGCTGGCGCCGGGGTCGATCTGCAGGCGTTTGACGAGAAACCTCACGCCCTCGTCGACAACCTCGAAGTTCCCCCAGGGCCGGTAGTCCTTAACGTGAAATTCGCTTTCGCTTCGTCCCGCCTCGGCGAGACCGCGCACAAGCGAGCGAACTTCCTGTGAATTTTCCAGGTCGCAAACGAGCACGGCATCGCGCGTCGCCACGACCGAAAGATTCCGAACGTCCTTGACGGCAACCAGCGCGCCGTCCGAGCGGATATACGAATTTTGGACGTTGTCGAGGTACACATTGCCCTTGGCGACGCTGCCGTCCGAGTTCTTTTCGCTTGCGCTCAGCGCACCGGACCAGGAGCCGATGTCGTGCCAAGCTGCGTCTAGCCTGACCGCGGCGCCCCTGCGGGTTTGCTCCATCAGAGCGTAGTCGATGGAAATCGACGGGCATTCCTTGAAGGCGATTTCCTCGAGGCGCAAAAAATCCAAATCGGTTGTAGCTGCGGATACGGCGCGCTTGGCGCCTTCGGCGATTCGAGGCTGGCTGGATTCGAGTTCCTCGAGAACTGCACTTGCGGAAAATACGAATATGCCGGTGTTCCACCAGTATGTTCCTTGTCGAAGAAAGTGCTCGGCCGTCTCTCTATCCGGCTTCTCGACAAATCTGTAGATTCTGCAAGCCGTTCGTCCGCGGTCGATTCTACCGCCCTGGCAAATGTAGCCGAATCCTACGCCCGGGTGGGTCGGCTCAACGCCGACCGAGACGATATAGCCGTCCGATGCGACCGCTGCCGCCTCTTCTATAGCCTCGCGGAATGCGGGACCGCTTTCGATCACGTGATCGGCGGGTGCCGCTATAACCACGGCGTTTGGATCAGTTTCGGCAATCCAGTAGGATCCGGCCGCGATTGCGGGCGCGGTATTCCGCCGCGCCGGTTCCAAGAGTATCGCGCTGGGATTGATTCCGATCAGCCTCGATTGCTCCGCCGCAATGAAACGGTGCTGGCTGTTGCACAGTACGACCGGAGAGCGCTTTGCCGCATCGAGCAATCGAAGCGCGCATTCTTGGAAGAGCGAGATATCGGAATTCAGGGCTTGGAATTGCTTGGGAAGCGACCTGCGCGAAACGGGCCATAGTCGTTCGCCCGTCCCTCCAGCAAGTATGAGCGGCCAAATCGAAGTCTTTCCCATCATAATTCCTTTGGATTTCCTTTCGATTCGAAAAGATCATTCATGCCGCGTGCGAGCGCAGCCCCTGCCGCCCGAGCGGGACGTAGAATTCGAACTCCGTCCGCATGGCCGCCGGTCTCGTTGCCGAATCGGTCCATCCCAACGGTGCTCGGCTTTATGTACAGTGATTTTCTTTAACGCGTTATGAAAATTTCAAATCCGGCCTGGAACTTGATCGCCGGTTCAACTTTTGAGAATGCGCTCTCGAATCGCGCTTGTACCAGGCGGAGGAAATGGCGGTTCGACACCAATCGAGAAGCTCGAATCAGGAGTCATTGAACGCAGAATGAATCGACTGAAGGCGACCAAGTTCGAGCGCCGCGTTCTGATCATAAGGCTGGCCCGTACCGTTGGGTCGCGGGTCGGCGCGACATATATTGCCCGGAATGCCTTTTGTGTTAATCCTGCTTTCAGTACGAATCCCGAATTGTCCTTTGGGCGAATCGGTAGATCCGAATCGAAAAATTCTTCGGAAAACGAAATTTGGAGTGACCATCCGATGACAGCTGACGACAAAGGCCTAGGGCTATCCGGCGCCGACGCGCGGCAGGCGGCCAGGTTCAATGAAATCGTGATTGACAGCTTGGACTACCGTGCGTCCGCATTTCCTGAACTTGAAGCACTGTGCGACGAAGCTCCCGAATTTGCCATGTCCCACTTGCTAAAAGGTTATTTGCTCGTCGGCATGGGAAAAAAAGAGATGCTACCCGCGGCGCGCTCCTGCGCGGACCGGGCGTCCGCGCTGGAAGAGACGATGAACTCGCGCGAAAAGCTGCATTTGAAGGCGCTGCGAGGCTGGATCGCCAAAAACCCTGACGAAGCGCTGCATAGCTGGGACGAAATCTTGGCAGCCTATCCGCAAGACATTCTCGCCCTGAAATTTCAGCACTTTATGCTTTTCTGGTTTGGTCGCGTGAGCGAAATGAAGCGCGCTTGCGAAAATTCCTTGATGAGCTGGGACAGCAGCATTCCGGGCTATTCCCATGTTCTAGGCATGTATTCTTTCGCGCTTGAAGAAGCGGGGGATTATCGAAACGCGGAAAAAAGCGGTCGACTTGCGGTAGAGTTGCATTCCGACGACTTGTGGGCAATTCACGCTGTCGCGCATGTTTATGAAATGCAAGGCGACCTTAAAGCGGGGCTCAATTGGCTGAACCAGCCTTTGAGCAAATGGGCGGATCGAGGCCTCTTTAAGGATCACCTCTGGTGGCATACAGCATTGTTTGCTTTCGAGCGAGGAGAATACGCTAAAGTTCTCGAACTTTACGACGCGGCGGTTTGGCCTGAAGAATCGGATTTCTATCTCGATACGCAAAACGCGGCATCGCTTTTGGCTCGATTGGAATTTGCGGGTGTAGATGTAGGCAATCGCTGGGAACCGCTCGCTATCGTGTCCGAAGGACGCGCCGGCGATCATGTGCATTTATTTACCGAACCGCACTACGCCATGGCTTTCGGGAGAACGGACAGGAACGATCATTCGCTACGGCATCTGGAATCGCTGAAAGCGTTCGCGAAGGGCGAAGGCAGGTACCAGTCTCGCCCTGTCGAACGCGTCGCGGTTCCCGTTTGCGAAGCCGTTCGAGACTTCTATCGTGGCGACTACGCATCGACCGTAGACGCAATGCTTCCGCTTCGAAAGGAATTCCAATGCATCGGCGGAAGCCATGCGCAGCGAGACGTGTTCGAAATTTACCTCTTGGAAGCGGCTATACGAAAAAACGATTTGCGATTGGCATTGTCGCTTCTCGAAGAACGAACGTCCAGCCGGAAGAACAGCGTTTCAACGTGGCGCAAATATTCCGAGGTTTGCGAACGCCTAGGCGACCAATTCGGCGTTGCGAGCGCAGAGAAGCATATCGGACGAATCGCGTTAGCAGCCTAATTGCCAAGACATCAGCTACGCACCGAAACATGGCGGCTCGAATAGACGTTAGGTCGAGGATTGGAATATGTAAAAGAGCGTGCCGGCAAGTCAATCGTCGACCTTCCGCAACAAATTTATAGAGGAGGCAGAAAATTCATGCGCTCAATGCAAATTGTCGAATGGGGCGAGCCATTGGAGATGCGGACAAAAGACGCGCCGCAGCCCAAGGGAACTGAAATTCTTGTGGCAATCGAGGCATGCGGAGTCTGCCATAGCGACATCCACATTTGGGAAGGCTACTTTGATCTCGGCAATGGCGAGAAACTGCAAATACCGGACCGTGGCGTGAAGCTACCATTTACCTTGGGGCACGAGCCGGCGGGTCGCGTTGTATCGGTCGGTCCCGACGCGGACTCGTCGCTTGTTGGAAAAAGGTTCGCAATATACCCTTGGTTTGAATGCGGTTCATGCGAGGCTTGCAACAACGGTTTGGCTCAGGCATGCGACTTCCCGACGACAATCGGAACCCGTCGGGATGGAGCATATTCGGACTTTGTAATCGTTCCCGATGCCAAGTACTTGGTAGATTTCTCGGGGATTGACATTGATCGCGCATGCACACTTGTTTGTTCCGGCCTGACCGCGTTCAGCGCCATCAAAAAAATCGAACCGGATAATCTAATGCCCGATGATACAGTAGTGATTATCGGTGCGGGGGGCGTCGGACTTGCTGCGCTATGCATTGCAAAAGCTCTGTGCAAAGCCAAAATCATCGTTGCCGACATAAATTCGGACCGCCGAGCTGCGGCTTTGAAACTTGGCGCGACGGCCGTCTGCAATCCGGCAGAGGAATCGGTTGCCGCTCAAATGGCAAAGAATGCATCGTCAGCCGGTGCCGGGATCGCCGCATCCATTGATTTCGTCGGGTTGCCTCAGACGATCGACTTTAGTTTCAACGCCTTGCGAAAAGGTGGGCTGCACATCCACGTAGGACTATTTGGCGGAGCGTATTCAATGTCATTGCCAAAACTGACGTTCAGGATGCTGCGATTTGCGGGTTCTTACGTCGGCTCATTGTCGGAATTTCGGGAGTTGGTAGAACTTGTACGTTCGGGGCTTTCTCTATCATTTCCGATTGCTGCTCGACCACTCGATGAAGCCGCCGACGCGCTGGAAGAATTGAGATCGGGTAAAGTCGTAGGGAGAATTGTACTTAAGCCATAATCGCGAATCCTGGCTTGATCCATCGATGGAGGGATTCCGTATCCGGTCTGCAGCTTGACCAAACAATCTTGAAATATAGGCCTTCCAGTCGGTTTTGAAAGCACGAAACCGAGGGAATCGGCTCGTTTGGCGCAAAGCTAAGCCGGTCGGAAACCAAAAAGGAATTCACTGGTACGAAATATCGATTTTTTCGAAGGCTTCGGCCGCGCTGGAATGAAATCCGGCGCAGTTTCCAGGCAAATCGTAGAACGCAGCCTGAGTTGCCGTTGCAGCTATTGGAAAATTGAGTGTCAATATAGGGTGGCGCGTTGTAGAATAGCGGGAAGGAAGCGGGACCAGCCAGCAGGAACAGTGCGCGAGAATTCAGCTATCCTATTTTGGTTTGCGTCCAATCGCTGAAAGCCACGCTTGAGGAAAAGATGGAGAGCGCAATTGTAACCGGTGCATCCAGTGGAATCGGCGCAGCGATTGTCGAAGCATTGAGTCGCGAAGATGTACAAGTTACGGCAATTGCGCGCCGGGGAAACTTGCTTGCGGAACTCGCGCGCAGAACAGGATGCGATGTCGCGGTTGCCGATGTCGGCGATTTGTCTGCGACAATTCCGCTCGTTGAAAGGCTACGACCGGAAATCCTAGTAAACAATGCTGGCATAGGATTAGGGATATTCGGAATATCGTCGCTTTCCCGCGAAGATATCGAACGGTCTATTTCGACAAATATCTCTGCCCCGGTTCAAATGACGCGTGCCGCAATTCCGCATATGCTGAGAGCCGGCAAGGGCCACATTGTAAATATCGGTTCGATTACAGGCTTGCACACATTGACATCCGCCGTTTACGGCGCGGGCAAAGGCGCTGTGCACCGGTTTTCCCAAAATTTGCGCAACGAATTGCTTGGCACGGGAATTCGCGTTTCCGAGATTTGCCCCGGACGGGTGCTAAGCGAGTTTTACGATTCGAGAACCGGAAACATCGAAGAACACGAAGGCAGCTCCGTCGATGTAGAAGTGCTTCAGCCCGAAGATGTAGCGGAAGCTGTTTTATTTGCCCTGCGCGCGCCGCGCCACGTCAATATATCGACCATTGAATTGCTTCCGACAAGCCAAGTCGTCGGCGGAAGCAAATTTGCCGAATCTTAGCAGTGGGAACGAATCTAAAAGGCAAATCCATAGTTTTGACGGGCGGCGCTTCCGGCATCGGCCTTGCGTCGGCTTCGGAATTTGCGCGACAAGGAGCGTTCGTCGCAATAGCCGACAAAAACGGCGATGCCGCCAGCCTTGCTGCAAGACGAATAAATTGCGAGGGCGGTCGGGCTATTTCGGTGGCGTGCGACGTTGCCGACGAAATATCAGTAGCGGATATGGTCCGGGAAGTGCTTGAGATAAATCGAAAAATCGATGTGCTGTTCAATTGCGCGGGCGGAGGTTCCGGTAATGACGGCGCTGTTACTGATTTGGATCTCGATGAATTCTGGCGCGTCGTAAAAGTCGACCTATTCGGAACATTGCTTTGTTGCCGAGCGATCATACCTCATATGGTCGACCAAGCCGGCGGTTCGATTATCAACATGTCCTCGTACCGTGCGGTCGAAGGGACAGCTAGAGCGGATGCTTACACCGCTGCCAAGGGCGGCGTACTTTCTTTGACAAGGGCGCTGGCGCTTCAGTGGTCGCGTTACGGAATTCGAGTCAATGCGCTTGCTCCCGGAGTTGTCCTGACTGAAAGGGTTTCCGAATTCATCGGGCCGGAAAACCCGATCTATAAGAAGATGCTTCTCGGGCCGTGCGCGCCCGAAGATGTCGCCGCGCTTGCACTCTTTTTGGCATCCGATGCATCATTGAAAATCACGGGCGCGATTCTACCGGTGGATTCAGGCGCATCCGCCTATTGACGAGACCTTAGCGCAATTTTCCGTTTTTTTTTCAGTTCGATGTCGAATCGATATGGAGAAATTGCAATCATTCTCCAAGCCTGCCGAGAAAGCCGTCTCGCGGATTAGACGAGCCGCCATGCGGGTTTTCCGTTGCCCTGGCACGAACAACTAGACCAATTTGCGTTTTTGCCAAGGAAGGGCGATTGCTCGACGGGAAAATTCAACCATCGCGATTGCCGGTATGTCTCGAAAAAGGCATTTAGGAGTTTTCGTTCCCGTGTCTAGGCCGGATCGGCCGTTTTTTGAATCGGGTATCGATGTTTGCGCGGGATGATTCCAAAATATTCGGGGGAATGATCGAAAATGGGAACACTGAATTCAAGTCGGCGGCAAGGCGGAACCAATTTGACAACGCGATTTCAGCGCAAACCGAGCAAAATTAGGTTTATGCAAGCTGATCGATTTGAAACATTCTGAAAAATTGACCGTAATCGAAAATTAAGGTAGGTGATAAGTTATTCGGCTTGGAGGAACGAGAATTGCTCTAATGGAGCAGGAATCTTCAAGAAATCCAATCTAAATCGGAGGACAAAATGAAAATGCTGCATTCCGCTTTAATTGCTGCGGTAGCCAGTTTGGTGACAGCCAATGCAGGCTGGGCGGCTACCGAGAAAGTTGCAATTTCGGATTTGAACTGGACGGGTGCGAAAGCGATTGCTCACGTTATAAAGGCAATTGTCGAGGGCCCTCTCGGTTCCGAAGCCGAAATCATCGACGGATTGTCGGACCAATCAATCGTTGCGGCCGGAATGGACAAGGGCGACGGCTCGGCGGATGTCTATACCGACATGTGGATGCCGAACCAGCAGGCCCTTTGGGACAAATACGTCGTCGAGGCGCAGTCGGTCGACCACAATTCTCCCTATCTTGGCACGCAGGCACTATTCGTTCCGAATTATATTGCTGATCAAGTTTCCAGCTTCGACGATTTGGCTAAGCCGGAGATTGCGGCGATGTTCGACAAGGACGGCAATGGCAAGGGCGAATACTGGGCAGGCGACGCCGCTTGGAAGTCAACCAAGATGTGGCAGGTCAAATTCAAGAGCTATGGGCTTTCAGATCTTTGGGAGCCGGAAATAATTTCGGACGCTACGTTCAAGGCGCAGCTAAAGAGTTCCTACGGCAATCAGAAGCCGATTATTTTCTATTATTGGACGCCGGAATGGATTCATGCCGCTTATGACATCACGGCAATTGACGAACCCGAACAGGCCGAAGGCTGCATGGATCTTAAGCTGGATCAAGAGGATTGGTTGGAAGCTTCAACATTCGCGTGCAAGCACAGCGACGCGCAGGTCTATGTTTCATTTTCCAAGTCGCTATATGAACGCAATCCCGCAGCGGCGAAGTTTCTAAAGCAGATTCAGCTTGATTCCGACACCATTAACGAATGGATCCTGAAAATCGGAAGGGACGAACTGGACCCTCAGGACGTCGCCGAGGAATGGGTCGAGAAAAACATGGATGTTGTCAACGGATGGATTCAGTAAGCTGACGGAATTAATTCGCCGAAAAACTGATTCTGCAGAGAAAGGCCTCTTCGGAAGCCTTTCTCTCTCATTCAACTTGCGGTCTTAATGCGCCTTGTCGCTCGCACCGTCGTTTTCCGCCTCCCGGGCAGCGGAAACAACAAAATTGATTACTGAGCCAAACTGGCTAATGGACGGCGAGAAAAAAGATTCAATTCCCTTTCTTTCCGGATTTGTAGCCGACCGTCTTGCGTGGCCTCCAAGGATTGGGCGTGCAGGGCCTAGCTTGCAAAAAGTTCGCGCAGAACGGAGGAATCGCGGCACGACACGGCCGCTGAATGCGATCTTGGCGGCCTATGGGGCTGTCGCGGTCGCCTTGGCACTAAAATTCATGAAGTGCAAATTGGCCGCGTAGCTAAAATTCCGAGGCCGACAAGCGTCAAATTCTGAATATAGCGGGCCGACCCCGGTTTTAAGTATGCCGGAGCGACGTTGGAATAGGTATTCAGCGTCGCATCGTACGGGCCCGAAGAAAAGAGCGGCGGTTCAGTCGCGCCGCGCGGAGTTGCCGGATCGCGCATTTTGCCCAGGAGAACTTCGGTCCCAAAAAAGGGCCTAGCCTAGCGCGGCCGCAAAAGCCGAGAGTGAATTCCGTGCTTCGGCGTATCGCAACTCAAAATAAGAGACGCTTAATTTATCAAGAATTATCCTGAATCGTTCGCTAAAGAAGATTTTCCGTGGCGACCGGGTAAAACGACTTGATCCACAAAGAATATGTCGGTCAGAAGAGCCCGAAGCGAAATCAGCCCGTTCGTATTGTCGATCATGTCGGATGAAATCGACGGCTTCGAAAGTAGTAGATCTAGAACGGATCGTACGACACGGATATCTCTCTTGAAGCAATCCAAGAAATCCAAACCCGCGCGCATGCTGCTGCCATTTTGCAAAACGGAGGCGAGATCATCCAGCGCACCGCGGAATCGTTTCAAATACTGTCGAATTTGGCTTTCCCCGCCTTCGTCAATTTCACGCTTTCGTCCCTGCGCCGCGTACGCCAGCATGAATTCGTAGGATTCTTCGATTACGTCGAACGCCCTGCGCATTGTTTCCGCTGTTTTCATATCTTCGCTCATCCTGGATCCTTTCTGGCGAATTTCGGCCCTTTTCCGCGAATCATGGATATAAGCAACTCGCGGTGCTCGGGTAGGACAGCGAAATAAACGTGGAGAAAAAACAGGAACAAAAGGATCATCGCGGAGGCTCCGTGAATTACATACACGAATCCCCATGTTTGATCGGACAGGATAGAGGGATCGCGTCGCCAAAAGGTCGTGTCGATTTTGGCAAGCATTAGCAACCCGGTCGCAATCGCAGCAATAACCGCTGTCGCGGCGGCAGCGTGGTATCCCTTCTGGAGGGCGTCAAATTTGGCTTCGGACAGCCCCCTGTGGTCGCTGCCGCGAATATCTCTCCCGAATTCCCGGATGTCGTCCGCAGTCGGCACCATGTTTTTCAAGCCATGTACGAAAAAAACTCTGTAGAGATGGAAAAGCACCGAAAGGGTCAGGAGGACGCCTGCCATCCAGTGTACGGGAACCCATTCGAACTTGATTCCTACAATCGGTAGAAACGAAGTCGCGCCCAGCACTATAACAGCCAAGGCCATGATCCAGTGAAACAGGCGGTCCGCGGCCAGATGCCTGACGTTTTCGCGCCGGGCATCGCCGCCTAGTCGATCATTTGTCATTAAGTGTATTGCAGCTTAAGGTAGCCAAACCGAAGCGATTACCCTTGCCTGCGGATGAACCGGAAAACTAGGTGCAAGCCTATGACTGCCGCGGCCGCCGCCACGGGCAGCCATAACAGTTCCCAGTTCATCCCCACAAGCATCGTCTGTCCAAAGACATCCTGATTATAGCGCAATGCTCCCATGCATTAACCGGCAGCAAGAGACCTTACCGCGCGAGCGGCGAGATTGCGCATCATCGGAACCTTGAAATGATTAAAGTTCAAAGGTTGCGCGCCGCTAGCGGCAACCCTCTTCACAAGTGTCTCAAGATTAGACCCCGGCGATTCGCCTCTCATCAAATCCTCGACTTCGGAAAGGTGCCGCGGCGTACACTGCACGCCGCCGCATACCATGGAAACGTCCGAGACTGTTCCGCCGTCCATACTCGCCGCCATCGCAATGTTCACCAAAGCGAAATCCCATACGTTCCGATCGGAGACCTTTTCGAAATACTGATTCGATCCGGCCCATTTTCCAGGAATGCGGATTCCCAGAAGAATATCGCCCCTTTCGAGCGAAGTCATCCGAGTAATGTCGATATCGGGTCCGATAAAGAAATCGTCTGCGGAAACATCGCGCCGGTCGCCGTCTCCCTGGATTACGAACGTCGCTTCCAGAGCCGCGAGCGCAGGCGCCGTATCGGACGGCGTTACCGCAACGCAGCGGCTGGCTTCAAACAACGCGTGCTCGCGGTTCATTGCCGTTGGCGTGTTTGCATAGCAAGTGTTTCCGCCCGCTCGGTAGCACGGAAATCCGTCTCTATAGTATCCGCAGCGAGTGTCTTGCGATACATTTCCGCCAATCGTTCCCGCATTGCGGATTTGCGGCGAAGCCACGTGGTCCGCGGCAGTCGAAAGGGCGGGGAACCGGTTCTTGATCACATCGCTCGCGCCGATTTCGGTCAAAGTAGTCAGCGCGCCGATCCAAAGGCCGCCGTCGTCCTCTTCTCGAATTCCCTGGAGTTCTTCAATTCCGGCAATGTCGACTACCTCTGAGGGCTGTTTAACCCTATCTTTGAACCAGCCGAGACTGTCTTTGCCGCCGGCGATAATCCAGGGATCGTCGCTGTCTTTCAAGATAGCCTGAGCGTCGGCCACGGTTCCCGGTTGATAGAGTTCGAAATTGTGCATTACATCAGTCATTTTGGTATCCTCCCGTGACCGTCACACCGTATTGGTCGCAAGCGGTTTGTGCGACTGCGGAAGTCCCTCCGCGGCGTTGAGAATCATGTCGGTAGTGACAGGCGTCCGGTTAAACAGGTGTCCACCTAGCGCATCCGATATGGCATTGATCAGTGCGGCCGACGCAGCCCCTTGAAGCGGTTCGCCAATTCCTTTCATGCCCATCGGATTTTGCGGGTCGGGTTGATCAGTCGCAACCCATCCCATTTTGAGAGGCACGTCCAGAATGGTCGGAGGCTTCGAAAGATAGAACGTCCGGGTATTCGGGCGAGCGTAGGCGGGATCGTAGACATGGCGCTCCGTGGTCGCCAAGCCGAATCCCATAACCGCTCCTCCTCGCACCTGCGCGGCGAGTCCGTCCGGGTGGATTACCGTACCGCAGTCGGCGCCGCCGACATAATCCAGTATCTCCACTTTGCCGGTTTCCAAATCTACGTCCACCTCGATGAAACCCACGGCCAATGCCGGAACCGTGCCTTCTTTTTCGAGGTTGTCCTTGGCGACGCCGACAAGCCCGGTTCCGGCTATCGCCTTGGCGGAAGCCTGCGTCATCGGATGTATATCCTCCGGCAATACGTGGCCCGCATACTTGTCGCCCATTTCGATTGCTCTTTGAGCGGCCTCGGCAAAGCTAAGGCTTGCGGACGGATCGGAAGTCTTGAAAACGCGCTCGTTTTCAAGGCTGTAGTCTTCCGGTGAACCGCCGAATGCATTCGCCGCGATTTCCTTCAGCTTCAACACGGCATCCATCGCAGCGACATAATTTGATCGGGTCATGGTGAAGTTGGTATTCGACCCGAACTGCCCCAAATTCCAGGGAATGTGCTTTTGAGTACCGCCTCTTTCGATAACCACATTGTCCCAATCGTACCCAAGCGCTTCGGCAACAACGCGGCTAGTTGAAGCATAGGAATAGGTTCCGAGGTTTCCGACACCGGAATGCACGTGGAGGATCCCGTCCGGCGTTATTCTCACTAGCCCGTCAAAGCCATTCGACCCAGCCGAATGGTAGGCTTGGCCGATGCCGTAGCCCCGTGCCCTTGAACCGTTCTGCATTCCGGAATTTGCTGAGCGCTCGACCCAGTTGAATGCCTCCGCGCCTTTGTCAAGCGCTTCTTTCAAGTAAGCGGAAGTCACGGGTCCTTGTGCCGCGCCGATTTTGGCGTCGGCCCCTCCTCCGCCCGGAGCATTGATACGCCTAATGGCGAGGCGGTCGATTCCTAGTTCGCTAGCCGCTTTGTCGAATAGAGGCTCTACCATGTTGGCTGCCTGGTTCTCGCCCGGACCGCGCTGCGCGCCTTTAGGCGTCGTGTTCGTCAATACCGGAACAGCTCGAAATCGCATAGATGCAGGCTGATACACAATCGTCGACGCTATGCCGACATTGTTGTAATCTCTGAATCCGCTAGTCGGACCGAGATCCTGTACCATGAACATGTCGGCCGCAAGAAGCTTGCCGTCTTGGGCGAAGCCGAGCTTCATCCATCCCTGGAATCCGGAGCGGGCCATCCCGTTGTCGTACTCTTCAACGCGGGATACTCGAAGCAGGCATGGTCGACCGCCGATTTTCTTCGAGACAAGCGCGGGAAGAGCCATGAGCGGATACGACGTAGCCTTGCCCCCGAAGCCGCCTCCGCAAAATTCGGCGACGAAAACCAGGTCGGAAAGTTCAATTCCGATCAATCTGGCGAGACCGGGCTGCGCAAATGAAGTAGACTGGGTTGAACCCCAGACATGGCATTTTCCGTTTTCCCAGTATGCAGCGGCGGAACGAGGTTCCATTGCCTGGTGGGCGTTTGTCGCATGGACCATGCTTTCTTCGACGACGACCGCCGAATTCGCGAAGCCTTCCTCGATGTCGCCGAACATCCATTCGATAGGAGCCTCGCCTCGCGGAAGTTCGTCCTCGCCGACCATGGCGAAGTCCTTTCCAGTCCATTTCAGGCTCTGGAAGTCGATGCCTCGGCTAGCGATGTTGCCTCCTTCAAGGGCGTCTGGTCCATCGGGCTTGAGACTTTCCAGGGGGTCGACAACGAATGGCAGCAACGTCATATCGACCTTGACGGCGGCGGCGGCATCGGCGGCCGCCTGTTCGTTCTCCGCGGCAATTGCTACGATCGGCTGGCCGAAATATGTCGGTTTGTTCGACAGGATCGGAAATCCAGCGGGCCCGGGCTGCTTGACTTCGTCCGGTACAAGCGCCGCCAGAAACCCGGGCACCTTTTCGGCTTCGCCCAAGTCGATGCTGTTGACCACGCCATGCGGCATCGGCGAACCGAATATCTTCACGTGCGCCATGCCGTCCGCCTGGAAATCCTCAGCGTATTTTGCCGCGCCGGTTACTTTTGCTTCGATGTCGGGCGGCGTGAAGTTCTTGCCAATGAGTTTGTATTCCATGGCTTATAACCTCTCTGCGGCTTTCATGGTGCCGCGCAAGTAGTGGTCGTAGGCGCCGCAACGGCAAACGTTTCCGGACAGCCCCATACGAGCTTCTTCGATCGTAGGATTTGGGTTCATGTTAAGCAGCGCAACCGCCGCTACGACCTGACCAGGCGTGCAGAAGCCGCATTGCGGAGCGATTTCGTCCATAAACGCCTGCTGCACTGGATGCAGCGTGCCGTCGTCCGATGCGATGCCTTCGACTGTAACGATTTCCTTATCGCGCACGCGGTGGGTTAGCGTCGAACAGGAATAGATCGTGGCGCCGTTCGCCATGACAGTGCACGCTCCGCACTCGGCTTGGTTGCAGCCGATCTTGGTACCTGTCAGACCCAAGCGATACCTTAACGTCGTGGCAAGAGTTTCATTGGGCGGGACGTCAAGCCGCCGCGTCCTGCCGTTTACATTCAGGCTGACAAGTCGCTCAACGCTTCGCGCGTCGGCTCGGCTAGGCGCAAGTGTCGTAAACAGATAGCCCGATCCTGCAATTACTGTTCCGGAGCAGACAACGCTGCGCAAAAAATTTCTGCGCGACATATGCAGCGGCTTCCAAGATTGGACTTTCCCGGATTCCACTGCAATTTCCTTCGTCGCCGGACCCGGAGCATAATCCAGTGTTGGATCATATGGTCCGTAGTTTTCCATTCAGGTATTCTCCCCGTATTCGTGGACGTTCAAGATCGCGCACCTTGAGGGAGTTCCATAGCCCCCATGTCCACGGCCAAAATTTTCACGCAATATTACACTCGGTCACAAAACCAAGCTAGTGGAAAAATGTCAAATTTTATTTTACCAAAGCCTCCGAATTTGTTCAAGTAGGCGGTTCAACCAATATTGCACGATGCCGTCACTGCCATGTTGAAAATGTCGTTCGACGCGGTCGTAAACGAGCAAAGCTGGACTTGCGCATCAACGCCCGACAAGATCGGTCCCACCGCTGTCGCCCCCGCAACTTCCTGGAGAAGATTTACTGAAATCGACGCGGTGTGCCGCGCGGGAACAACAAGAATATTCGCGAGCCCGGTCAATTTGCAAAACGGAAATCGAGCGCTAACTTCATCGTTGAGCGCCACGCCAACCGTCAATTCGCCATCGTATTCGAAATCGACGGCGCGCTCGTTCAGAACGCGCGCCGCCTCATGATCGATTTCGGGGTCGGGATTGGCCATTGCAAAAATGACCGGCTTGTCGGCTATTCTTGCGACCGTTTCGGGCGTTAGGGTCCCGTTTGCCGACAGGCCTAGAAAAACATCCGCTCCGATCAGGGCTTCGGCCAGCGAGCGCTTGCCGGTATCGGCGGCGTGCGCCGATTTCCATTGATTGATGCCTGTTTTGCGCCCCTTGTAGATGACTCTCGAAGAATCGCGCGCGATGCAATTTTCGAGTCGCGCACCCATGGACTTCAATAATCCGATGCAAGCGATTCCGGCGGCGCCGGCACCGTTTGGCACAATTCGGCAGTCTTCGATCCTCTTTCAGATAATCATCAGCGCGTTGATCAATCCGGCCGCGCAGATAACTGCCGTTCCATGCTGATCGTCGCGGAATGCCGGGATGTCGAGTTCTTCCTTTTGCCTCTGTTCAATGATGAAGCATTCCGGCGCCCTAATGTCTTCCAGGCCTATTCCGCCAAACGGCGGCGCCTAAAGCTTTTCTGCGGCGATAAAGGCTTCGGGATCCTCCGTATCTAGTTCAAGGTCCACCGAATTCACGCCGGCAAATCTTTTGAACAGGATTGCTTTGCCTTCCATGACGGGCTTGGCGGCGAGCGCGCCTAAATTGCCCAATTCTAAAATTGCCGTTCCGTTGGAAATTGCGGCAACGGTTTCGCCCTTGCCGTAAAATCGCAGACGCATCTGGGCGCTTCGCGATTCGCCTCGACTGGATCTGCGACTCCGGGAGATACGCCAGCGAAAGATCCCTCTGCGTCGCCATCGGAATAGAAGCGCGAAATTCAATTTTCCCGGGAGTCGGCTCTCTATGGAACGCCAGCACTTCTTCGCGCGTGATTTGAGATTTCATTTTCCGATCATTGTCCGCCCTATAGTTACGCCCCTCGGTACGGATGCCTCCCCAAGGCATTTCTCCGAACAGGCGAAAAATCCAAGCTCGGTACCGAGACGCAGTCGCAAATATTCGAAATTTGCATGCTAGCGCCGGTCAAATGAAAATTCTGGTGGAGAACCGGGCGCCGTTCGATTATTTCGTCTACGCCAAAAGGAGCTCGAATAATTCGCGCTTTCCCGTCGAATCGGAGTCGCCGTGCCCGAAACAAGCGAATTGTCGCCAATGATGGTGCAATACAGCTCAATCAAGGCGCAGCACAGGGATGCGCTCCTTTTCTACCGCATGGGCGACTTTTACGAAATGTTTTTCGATGACGCGGTAGCTGCGGCCGAAGCTCTCGATATCGCCCTGACCAAGCGCGGAAGGTCGGGGGACAAAGACATTCCAATGTGCGGCGTGCCCGTGCATACGGCGGAAACTTACCTGCAGAACTTGATACGGAAAGGATTTCGAGTCGCGGTCTGCGAACAGACAGAAGATCCGGCCGAGGCAAAAAAACGCGGATCGAAATCCGTCGTAAAGCGCGAAGTAAAACGCCTGCTTACCCCCGGGACGCTAACGGAAGATTCGCTACTGGACGCGCGCCGGCATAATTTTCTTGCGGCGATTTGCGGCATTCGCGGAGAATCGGCGATTGCCTGGGCCGACATTTCATCGGGCGATTTTCGCGTGCTGGCATGCCCGCCCTCGAGACTTGGTCCGCAGCTGGCGAGAGTTGCACCGCGCGAAATACTTTTGTCCAGCTCCGGCGATGAATTGCTCGAGAAGATTGCCGCGGAAAGCGGGTGCGCCATAACACCGCTGCCCGGCCTCGAATTCGACAGCTCGGAGGGGGATCTCAGACTGCGAAGCCTATTCGGCGTCAGTTCGCTGGATGCCTTCGGCGTTTTCGGGCGTCCCGAGATGTCGGCTCTTGGCGCGATCGTGCGCTACCTGGAATTGACCCAAAAGGGCAGGCTGCCGCTTCTGCGGCCTCCGCACAAGGAAAAGCCGGAGTCCGTCATGCAGATCGACGCCGCGACGCGCAGGAATCTCGAATTGACGGAATCGATTTCCGGCAGCCGCGATGGCACTCTTTTGTCCGTGCTGGACCGAACCAGGACGCCCGCCGGCGCCCGGCTGCTGGAAAGGCGTCTATCGGCGCCTTCGACGGACCTGTCGATTATAGAATCGCGGCTTGAGGCGGTCGAGTTCTATGCTGGAAACGACAGCCTTCGCGAAATTTTCCGGAAGCTGTTTAAGAAGCTTCCGGACATGGAAAGATCGCTCTCGCGCTTGGGACTCGAACGGGCGGGACCGCGTGACCTGGCGGCAATTCGCGACGGGCTTGAAATTGCCGAGGAGGCGGGCAGGCTGCTTGAAGGCGAAAGTGCTCCCGCCGAACTGGCGAATGCGTCTCGCAACTTGTCCGGATTCGGCGAACTGCAAGAACTGCTTGAATCCGCGCTGGTTGCTCAACCGCCTCTTCTATTGCGCGACGGCGGGGCTATCGCCTCCGGGCAGGACCCCGAACTCGACGAAATGCGCAGGCACCGCGACGAGGGCCGAAGCGTCATAGCCGCGATGCAGGCCCAGTATGTTCGCGACACGGGAATAAATTCGCTCAAGATCAAGTACAACAACGTATTGGGGTATTTTGTCGAGACTACGTCGGCCTATTCGAGCAGAATGCTTGCAGAACCCTTGTCGAAGACATTTGTTCATCGGCAGACGATGGCCAACGCCTTGAGATTCACGACTGCGGAATTGGCCAAAACAGAATCCTTGATCTTAAATGCCGGAACTCGTTCGCTGGAAATAGAGAAACGGATTTTTGGCGAATTATGCGAAGCGGCTGTTGCGAAAGCGGCTCAGATCAGCGTCGCGGCGCGTTCGCTGGCTGAAATCGACGTCGCTATATCGAGCGCGCACCTGGCGGTCGCCGAGAACTGGTGCCGCCCGATAGTCGACGACAGCGAGGACTTCAGCGTTGTAAGGGGACGCCATCCGGTCGTAGAAGCCGCGGTCAAAAAAAACGGTTCCCCGTTCGTTGCCAATAGTTGCTTTCTGTCGGATTCCGGCGATGCTGCGAGAATTCGTTTGGTAACCGGGCCCAACATGTCCGGGAAATCGACGTACCTGCGCCAAAACGCGCTTATTGCGCTTCTGGCGCAGGCCGGTTCATTTGTACCTGCCGAATCGGCCAGGATCGGCAGAGTTACTCAATTGTTTTCAAGAGTGGGAGCGGCCGACGACCTTGCTCGAGGGCGCTCGACTTTCATGGTAGAGATGGTCGAAACCGCGGCCATTCTCAACCAAGCGGATTCAGGGGCCCTGGTTATTCTCGATGAAATCGGACGGGGAACCTCGACCTACGACGGGCTTGCGATCGCGTGGGCGACATTGGAGCATCTTCATGAAATCAACTGCTGCAGAGCGCTGTTTGCTACGCACTACCACGAATTGACCGGCCTAAAGGACAGGCTCCCGCGGATCGCCAACGCTACGGTCGCGGTCAAGGAGTGGAAAGGCGAAGTCGTCTTCCTGCACGAAGTCGTGGACGGGGCCGCCGATCGCTCCTACGGCGTGCAAGTCGCCAAGCTGGCGGGCATGCCGCCCTCCGTTTTGGGCCGGGCGAATGAAATCCTAAATCTTCTTGAAAAGGGGAAGAAAGGCCAAAAAAGCGAAACCGAATTGCTGCTTGACGATTTGCCGCTATTCGCAGCCGCCGCCAAATACCGGGCGCCGCTTCCTCGAGCTTCGCCGGTTGAGGACATTCTGGAGAAAATTAATCCTGACGAATTGACTCCGCTTTCCGCCCTTGAGCTCGTTTACAAGCTGAAACGCACAGGAAAAGAAGAAACATAAGCGAGAAAATTTGACCGAAATGAATACCGGCGGTTCTATGCGTTTTGGTCTAATACTCTAACAGTCACCCACTGGCGAAATGCTGATCGAAATCCTCAGCAAGAATTTGCCGAACCGGGATTTCGAGCCGAATGATACCAGAAAACTTGAAAAAATTGCCGTTAACTTCGACGCACTGGGGAGCATACAGGGTCGAAACGGAAAATGGCCGCGTAAAATCCCTGCATGCCTTCGAGGAAGATCCCGATTCATCGCCAATTGGCAACGGGATTGTCGACGCAATCGACGGGCCTAGCCGAATTCGGAAACCAAGCGTTCGCAGGAGCTGGCTGGAAAGCGGCCCCGGTTCTAGCCCTGAACGAAGGGGCGGCGATGCCTTTGTCGAGCTGTCATGGGAAGATGCCGAAAAACTCGTCGCGAAGGAATTGACCAGGATTCGCGGCGAATTCGGAAATCAGGCGATCTATGCAGGTTCGTACGGCTGGGCGAGCGCCGGAAGGTTCCATCATGCGCAGAGCCAGATACACAGGTTCCTGAATTGCTTCGGCGGCTATACTCGATCGGAAAACACATACAGTTTCGCTGCGGCGGAGGTTGCGATCCGGCATGTCATAGGCGGGTTTTGGGACTACCTGCACCGCTCGACGAGCTGGCCGGCGATTGCTTCCGGCGCCGAACTCGTCGTTGCGTTCGGCGGCATCCCTCTGAAAAATGGCCAGATAAATTCCGGCGGCATCGGCGCGCATCTACAAAAGCAGGGACTCGATAACGCGATCAAAGCGGGCGTGGAATTCGTAAATGTCGGCCCTCAGCGATCGGATTTGGACCATTCCGCAGGAAATTGCTGGCTACCTATCCGGCCGTGTACGGATACGGCGATGATGCTGGGCATCATGCATGTCTTGTTTACGGAAAAACTTTGCGACCATGAGTTCCTTAAACGATACACGACTGGGTTTGACCAATTCCGGCCTTACCTAACGGGCGAAGACGACGGCGCGCCGAAAAACGCTGAGTGGGCGGCAGAGATATGCGGCGTCGATGCCTGCGAAATCAAAGAGTTAGCTCTGCGAATGGCAGCCAAAAAAACTATGATTTCGACCAGTTGGTCCCTGACCAGGCAGGCGTACGGCGAACAACCGTTTTGGACCGCGATCGCGCTAGCTTCGATGCTGGGGGAAATCGGGCTGCGGGGACGAGGGATCTGCTTTGGATACAGCGCGACCAACAGCATAGGAGGGCACTATACACGGGTACCGGGGGCATCGCTGCCGCAGGGCGAAAACCGCGTGCGAGACTTCATACCCGTTGCGCGCATCTCCGACATGCTTCTAAATCCGGGACGGAAATTCGATTATGACGGAAAAAAATACAGATACCCGGACATTAAGCTGATTTACTGGGCCGGCGGGAACCCATTCCACCATCACCAGGATTTAAATCGCATGCTGTCTGCCTGGCAGAAACCCGAAACGATCATCGTTCACGACTGGTGCTGGAACGCAACCGCGAAGCACGCGGACATTGTCCTGCCATGCACAGTTGGCCTCGAGCGCGACGATGTCGCTTTTTCGCCGCGCGACCCTTATGCCATCGCTATGGAAAAAGTAGTGGAGCCATTTCCGGAAAGCCGCAACGATTTCGAGATCCTTTCGGGAATTGCGGAACGCCTCGGACTCGAATCGGAATTTTCCGGAGGCAGGAGCGAGGCTGAATGGATTCGCTGGCTGTACGAGGAAACAGTCGAAAGATCCAAATCGCAGGGAATTGAAATGCCCGACTATGATGCTTTTCGACGCAGCGGCTGGTTCAAGCCGGAACCGCCTTCCGAGCCGGTCAACTTCCTGTCGGAATTTCGCCAGGACCCTGATACTCATCGGCTCGAAACGCCGTCGGGAAGAATCGAGATATTTTCGGAAACGGTTGCTAGTTTCGGTTATTCGGATTGCCCCGGTCGCCCAACTTGGCTGGCTCCGAGGGAATGGCTCGGCGATGGCAACAAGAAATTTCCGCTGCATTTGGTAACGAACCAGCCGGCGGCCAAGCTTCATTCCCAGCTTGACCAGGGAAGCGAGAGCGGCAAGTCCAAGGTCAACGGTCGTGAACCTGTCTCCATGCACCCTGATGATGCGGCCGATAGAGGGCTGGTAAACGGCGATTCTGTCAAGGTGTTCAATTTGCGGGGAGCCTGCGTTGCATCGCTAACGGTAACGGATTGCGTTCGGCGCGGAGTCGTTCAGATGGCGACCGGCGCATGGTATGATCCCGAATTGCCGGGTCGTGCAGGCAGCATTTGCAAGCATGGAAATCCCAATGTACTAACTCCGGATTTCGGAACATCCCGCCTGGCGCAAGGCCCGGGCGCCAACAGCTGCCTCGTCGATGTCGAAAAATTCGACGATCCGGCTCCGGATATCACCGCATTTGATCCTCCGGAATTCGTTGAGCTTGAACAGCCGAATTCAAGATGAGAGTCGCTAATCCAGGCCAATCATTCAACGGCCGCACGCGAATGCGATTCCTTTCCAGACACGTGCGCGAAAATTCGGCATGGACCGGAACCGCGCCGACGCGACGCCCGTATTTTATCATTCGGCCCTATACCCGGCGATTCAGCCGGATATCTATGCCGAAGAATTCGAAATCAGCAGTTTCCGATGCGGCAGGCCTGGGATTTCGAGGGTATAGCCAGTTAGCTCGAATTAAAGCGTCCTCCGGCGCATAGTCTATTCGGCGCGATTTGAAACGGGAAGGAGATGCTGGCGGACTTGCGGTCCGCAAGCGCGTTCCGCTATCTCGAGCATGTGCTCGTGGTGCGTCAAGTAGATCATTTGGCTTGATTGGGAGATCTCCAGCATTATGCGGAATGCCTCCTTCGCCCTTTCATCGTCGAAACTTGCCATGATGTCGTCGGCAAAAAAGGGAAGAGGGCGATTTCCCGAGCAATACCGCTTGAAACCCGCAAGACGCAGCGCGAGATAAAGCTGAAACTGAGTGCCTTTGGACAATTCATGGACTTGGCACGAACGGTTGTCGCCGCTACGTTTTGCGATCAAAGTGTCTTCAGCGCCGGTACCGTTGACATCAAGTCTTGTATAGTTGCCAAGCGTCATTCCGTAAAAGAATCTCGTAGCGCATTCTAAGAACTCGTTCCTATGGGCTTCCCGGTATTTGCTCAAAGCGCGTCTCGCGGCGAAAACGCCGAGTCGCGTTCTAAGCGCCTTTTCTGAAATTTCCTTGATTTCGAGCAGAAGCGTCTGACGATACTGCGTCAGTTTTGCGGCTTTCTCGTCCGATCCAACGGCGTTGATCCGGTTTTGGGCTTCCGTGCTTTCCCTGACTTGCTTCACATATTCTTCGCCGGCGGAATCGGCTTCCGTTTTGGAGGCCAATAGTTTCGATTCCAGGCCTTCTTGCTGGCATTCGACGAGCGCTACTGCTTCGTCCGCGGATTCGGCATTGAGAAGATTTACGAGCCTGTGCTCAAGCTTTCCTATTTCACCCAGAATTGCGGATCTTTGATCGCATTTCCGCAAAGCGCGCAGGAGATCGCTGGCGGTGGCGACGCCTTCGTCATCCGAAAATATCCCGGCGAGTTCAGACACCCGTTCTTCGATTTTCGCGAGCTCGCCGTCGGCGCTCTTAATTTCGCTTTTTTCCCTTTCCCGGTCAATTCTATTCTGTTCGAATTCGCGTTGAGCATTTACGGCTTCTTCAACGGAATCCCTCATTTGATCGAATAGAGTAAATGGATCGGCGTCCGAATTCCGTCCTAGGTCGCCGGCTAGCTCGCGAACCTGACCGGTAAATTCATCGATTTCCCTTTGCATGCTCGCAATGCGAAGATCCATGTTGTCGAGATTGCCGAGATTCTCCCTAAGCGTTCGCAATGGATCGAGCATAGATTTCACGGTTTCGGGGTGCGTGCCCTGCAGCCAGGAATTCTTGCAAGCTGTAATCCAGTCTTGCCTCCATTCCTCCAGCGACCGCGCGATACTCGCGAGAGCGGATTTGCGATCTTCCAGATTCTTTTTTGCCGCCAACCGCATCTTTTCTTTCGATTCAAGTCGAACGCGAGCGCTCTTCGCATTGCTAGCCGCGTCGGCGGCGACGGCAAGAAGCCTTTTGAACTGCGTGCCGCTATCAAATTCGGTAATGCTCGCTTTGGAGAGAGCGGCCATCAATTCCGCTCGTTTCGCTTCCAATTCGGCGAAAATTCGGTCCCGCTCCCTTTCACATTTTTGAAATTCAACAATGGATTTTTCGGCCCTGGATCTTTTTTTGAGCCAGTCGGGAAGATCAATGGGACTAAAGTCGCCCGGCAATCCGAGCAATTCCAATACGGGCGCCGTATCAGCCAACAACGCCCGTTTTTCTTTTCCAAGCTCTTTTGCGTCGCTATCCAGAGAATCGCGAATGGATTCTTTTTCCGTTAGATGCATTTGGGCGCCGTGCAGATCGGCAATCCGGTCCGAATGCTCCAAACGAAGGTCTCGAACCCTGTCGTATTCGTCCATCGCCTCCTTAAACGCGTCGGCAGATTTCCGGTCGAGGCGCTCATAGAGGGTTTGCCAAGCCCGGTCGCGCGCATGCCTAATCGATTTTGCCTGCGCGTCGGTGACGAGTCCATCCAATTGCGTCAAATGTTTTATATTGGATTGGAGGATATTGATCTCGCGGCTATTGTTCCTGCGATTATCATTTGTGCTGCGAATATCGTCTTCTAGGCGCTTCGCCTTTTCTCGCCATCTTTCAGCTTGATTATCGGTCGGCGGCGCATGGGACAGGATTTCTATCGACTTGCGGTTCCACGGTTTCAAATTCGCTACAGCTTCCAAGACGTTGCTGCGCGCATTCTCCAAATTTGCCGCTGCGGTCTTGAGCTCGGCCGGCAAGTCCGCGGCGCGCATTTCGCTGACGATCGGCTCAAGCTCTTCTGCCGCCAGATTGATGGAGTCGGAATTGCCGGTGTTGTCAAAGTGGGTCCGAGCATCCCTTTCGGCCTTCACCAGTTCGGCTCTTGCGTTGTCCGACTTGATTTGAAGACTGGAAAACCGTTCCGCCTTTGCGTCGAGTTCCGCGATCTTGGCGCTGTCCAGTACGTACTTCCTAGGATCCTCGTCGAGTCCCTTTCCAATTTTATCCAAAGAAACCCGCAATTTATCGCGTAATTCGTCTCGCGTTTCCTTTCTTCTGAGCAAGTCATTTCTCATGCGGCTAGACACGGCGGCCGCCTGCGTGAGCGCCGCGACGCGTTCCTGAAACCGAAGGATTCCCGGGTTGGTCGCTATTCTTTCGCTTTGCCTTTCTAGGCGCGCCAGCCGCTCCACCGTATCCCTTTTCCTGTTTTCGGCTTTTACAAATTTGGAAAGCAGCGTTTCAGCTTCGTCGACCGCTCCGGGCGGCGCTTCGGGATATCGCGCCAGCTCGCGCGCAATTCGCCTCCTTTCCCTAAGCTCCTCAACGTCAGTCTGCGCGATTTTCAATTTTTCCAGCTGGCTTCGCTTCGCGTTGAGGCAATCGTGCTTGGAGCGCGCTTCGGCCTCCCGATTTCGCGCGGTATCCAGGCTGTCGCGCAATTCCTTATAGACTCGCTCGTTCGTGTCGATTTCCTTGAGCTTCAATTCGATTTCGCCGACTTTCTCTACGAGTCGCCGCAGTTCGGTTCTTCGCTGTCTGCCGCGCGCCGCCGGAACGAATAATTCTTCGGAATGTCCGAGGACGGCATCCAGCGTTCTGCTTAAATCCGGCAATCCTGCGGCGCTTTGAAATATCACGGGGCCGAGTTCGCCTTTGGCTGCAAGAATATCCTCCGCTCCGGCCGCCAGCGTAACTTCATTCAGGGAGAACATTGTTGTCCAGGCTTCTCGCGACAGGCGGCCCGTCGCCTCTTCAAGAATTTCCTCGCCAATCGGGTTGCCAGCATCATCGAGCAGCGAGTCGCTTCGTTTCTTTATTCGTATCAACTCTTGCTCGTTACCGTCGATTTCCAATGCTGCGCCGACGCTCATGGCAGACCCGTGGCGAAAAGAGTACTGAGTTCGGTTCGGAATACCGAAAAAGCAGTCCAAGAGGCCATTGAAAATGGTCGTTTTGCCGGCCTCGTTGGAGCCGAATACGATATGGAAGTCCGAATTGCCCGAAGTTGACGGTCCAAAGTCGAGCGAGTAGCCATCAAACATGCCGTAACGGAGCATATTCAAGCGCCGAAGTCTCATTGCTCGATCCGTTCCGGCCTTAGAGACGCGGCAATGTCCTCGCCTCCTTCAACTATGAGACGCTCCAGCAGATCATCCACATCTCCCGGCGGCATTCCGCCCCAATCCGCGCGAGTTTCTCGCGGTAGCTGCTTCAGGAGCGACTCCCATTCCTCTCGAGCCCTCTTTCGCAAAGACGCGTCCGACGACAATTCGCGCATATGACCTAGCAATTCGTCGATCGGGTCCGCGCCGGCTTGGCCCGGTGTATCGGGGGTTGTTTCGATGTCGATTTGCTCGATCCAAACTCCGCCGATCGATGCAACTTTGCCTTCCAGGTGTTCCTTGAGAATTTCCTTGCTGTGGCGAATTCGCCAGTGGATCGGACACCGACCTACGACTGCGATGCGCGCGACGAGATTCGGTGCCTTTGAATTTCCATTCGCCGCGGCGAGAGCTTCGGAAAGCGCCTCCAGCAGATTGTCCCAGCTATCTATCCCCGTAGCATTGACGCGGACGCTTGCGAATTCGGCCTTCGCCGTCGCGATTTCCTCCAGGTTCACCTTTCCGTTCGATACCTCCACAAGCGTAGCCGATTTGGGCCCGGATTCTCCGATATCTCTTCCCTGCGGTATTCCAGGCATGACGATGTGAGGATTCTCGTTAATAACGCTGCGTTTGTGGATGTGGCCGAGCGCCCAGTAATCGTATTCGAAGGCGATCAGTTCGTGTTCCGAGCAAGGCGCGTATGTATCGTGTCCGGCGGAGCCGCCAATGCTTGTATGCAAAATTCCGATATTGAAACAGCCTTCGACAGGCTGGGGAAACCTGGGAAGAAGGGATTCGGAAACGAGTTTTCCCGGGAAGCTAACTCCGTGAACGGCGACGTCGGCATATTCAATCCGGCGCGTTGCCGAACGGCCGGAAAAAATATGTACGTTGTCCGGCATCGGAATTTGCGTCGCGATCTTGGATTCGGCGTCGTGGTTTCCCTTGATCATGAAGACCCGAATGCCCGCGGCATTCAGGTTCCGCATTTGCTTGCTTACGAATGCGGCCGTTTTCATGCTCCTGACTTCGCCGTCGAACAAATCGCCGGCGACGAGCACCGCGTCGACTTTTCTTTCAATGCTCGTCTGCACGATTTTTTCTAGCGCGTCTCGGGAAGAGCTGCTTACCAGATCAGCCAATGCCTCGTTTTTGAGAGCCAGCGTGCGAAGCGGCGAATCCAAGTGCATGTCCGCGGTGTGAATGAAACGAAATGTCATTTTGCGCCTGTTCTTCAATTTGCCGAATTTATGCTTTGGCCGCGGCGAAACACGGCGTGCTAAACGCTAAATGTTCCCCTTTTGTGCTTATAGCGGCAAACCCGAACAGGCGCAACCCTTTCGGTTATATCTCATTGACTTGAAGCGCAGGTGCGAATTCGGAATCGAAACCGAAAGAATTCAGCCTTTCACGTCGTCCCAAAAACCCTTGACCTTGCCGAAGAAATCAGTGGAATTCGGATTGTTGTCGCGGCTGAGATTCTCGAATTCGCGCAGTAGTTCCTTTTGGCGGCTGGTCAGGTTTACCGGTGTTTCTACCGTGATTTCGAGAAGCATGTCGCCAAGGGCGCCTCCTTGAAGCGAAGGCATGCCCTTTCCCCTAAGTCGCATGTGCTTACCGGTCTGGCTTCCGGCAGGGATTCTGACCCTGCTTTTCCCTCCGTCGATCGTCGGCACGTCGTGCTCTCCACCGAGCGCCGCGGTGGCGAAGGAAACAGGAAGGCTGCAGAAAAGATTGTTTCCTTCCCGTTCGAAGATTGGATGCGGATTGACTTGCACGAAGACGTATAGATCGCCCGGAGTTCCGCCGCGAAGCCCGGCTTCGCCTCTGCCCGCCAACCGGATGCGCGTGCCATTGTCCACGCCCGGGGGAACTTTGACCTCGATAAGCTGGTCTTTCTGAACGCGGCCCGCGCCTGCGCAGCTTCTGCACGGCTGCTTGATTATTCTTCCCTGGCCGCCGCAGGTGGGGCAGGTCTGCTCAATCGTGAAAAAGGCTTGTCGTGCGCGCACCTTTCCGGCTCCGGAGCATGTCGGGCACGTTGAGGGCTCAGCGCCACCCTCGGCGCCGGTTCCATTGCATGAGTCGCAGGGCGCCGACGCTTGTACGGTCAGTTTCTTTTTTGACCCTTGATAGGCTTCTTCCAGGTCGACCTGCAAATTGTAGCGGAGGTCCGCCCCGCGCGTCGAGCGCTGTCGGCTTCGGCCTCCCGACATAAAGTCGCCGAATAGGTCGTCGAAGACTTCCGAAAACGCTGATCCGACATCGGGTCCGGCATGGAAACCGCCCCCGCCCCCGCCGATGCCGCCGCTGAACGCAGCGTGGCCGAAACGGTCGTACGCCGCCTTTTTGTCGGAATCGCTCAGAATCTCGTAAGCCTCGTTGACCTCCTTGAACTTGGCTTCGGAATCGGGATCGCCGCTGTTTCGGTCTGGATGAAGAGCCTTGGCCTTTCGGCGGTATGCCTTTTTGATTTCGTCGCCCGACACGCCGCGGCTAACGCCAAGCACATCGTAATAGTCGCGTTTTTCCATAAAATTGCTCCGCCGAATGGCCGGCCTGCTCTAACTAGGCGCGAGCAGGCCTATCGGCTTCGGGCGCGCCTATTTCTTGTCTTCCTTTATATCCTCGTATTCGGCTTCAACGATATCTTCGTCTCCGGCAGAATCGTCGGAGGAATTATTGGAAGTCTCCGCATTCTCCGCCGCTTCCTTGGCCTGAGCCTCGTATATTGCCTGGCCCAGCTTCATCGCGGCATCCGTCAAATTCTTTATTGCGGATTTGATTTTTTCGACATCGTCCTCTTTCAGGGATTCTTCAAGCGCGTTCGTGGCAAGTTCGATGACCTCAACCGTTGACGGGTCCACCTTGTCGCCATGCTCTTCCAAAGATTTCTTTGTCTGGTGGACCAAGGCCTCGCCTTGGTTTTTGGTCTCGACGAGCTCCTTGCGAACCCTGTCGGCTTCGGCGTTTGCCTCGGCATCTTCGACCATTTTCTCGATTTCCTCGTCGGATAGTCCGCCGGATGCCTGAATTGTGATCTTCTGCTCCTTGCCGGTACCCTTGTCTTTCGCTGAAACCGAAACGATGCCGTTGGCGTCAATGTCGAATGTAACCTCGATTTGCGGAATTCCGCGCGGCGCGGGCGGGATTTCCTCCAAATTGAATTGTCCGAGAAGCTTGTTGTGCTCCGCCATTTCCCGTTCGCCCTGGAAAACGCGAATCGTAACGGCGCTTTGGTTGTCGTCTGCCGTTGAGAAGACCTGAGATTTTTTTGTCGGGATCGTCGTGTTGCGGTCGATCAGCCTGGTGAAAACGCCGCCGAGCGTCTCGATACCGAGGGAGAGCGGCGTTACGTCCAGAAGCACAACGTCTTTGACATCGCCGCGCAGAACGCCCGCCTGAATAGCCGCGCCGAGCGCCACGACTTCGTCGGGGTTGACGCCCTTGTGGGGCTCCTTGCCGAAAAACGCCGTAACTTCTTCGACGACCTTCGGCATGCGTGTCATGCCGCCGACCAGTACGATCTCGTCGATATCGCCCTTGGATATTCCAGCGTCCTTGAGAGCGGCTGCGCAAGGCTTGAGCGATTTCTTGATCAAATCGCCAACCAGGCTTTCCAATTTGGCGCGTGAAAGCTTGACGACGAGGTGCAGCGGCTGGCCGCCGTTCGGGTCCATTGAAATGAAGGGCTGGTTGATTTCCGTCTGGTGGCTCGACGATAGCTCGATTTTCGCCTTTTCAGCCGCTTCCTTAAGGCGCTGAAGAGCCATTTTGTCTTTGGTAAGGTCGACGCCGTATTCTTTTTTGAATTCTCCCGCCAGGTGCCGAACTATGCACATGTCGAAATCTTCGCCGCCTAGGAACGTGTCGCCGTTGGTAGCCTTGACTTCGAACAGGCCGTCGTCGATTTCGAGCACGGTAATGTCAAAGGTGCCGCCGCCCAAATCGTACACGGCGATCGTGCGCGTATCCGACTTTTCAAGACCGTAGGCGAGCGCCGCGGCGGTCGGTTCGTTGATAATGCGCAGAACCTGGAGTCCGGCGATTTTACCGGCGTCCTTGGTCGCCTGGCGCTGAGCGTCGTTGAAGTAGGCCGGAACGGTAATTACAGCTTGAGAAATGGATTCTCCCAGATAGCTTTCCGCCGTTTCCTTCATCTTTTGGAGGATTTGGGCTGAAATCTGCGAAGGCGAATATTTCTCGCCCTTGATTTCTACCCATGCGTCGCCATTGCCGCCGTCGACAACCGTATACGGCAAGTTTTTCTTGTCCTTGGCGATATCGCTATCGTCAAGCCGGCGACCGATCAGGCGCTTTACAGCGAATACCGTGTTTTCGGGATTGGTAACGGCCTGGCGCTTGGCGGACTGGCCGATCAACCTTTCGCTCTCCGTAAACGCGACGATTGACGGCGTCGTTCGCGCGCCTTCCGAATTCTCAACGACTTTTGGCTGGGCGCCGTCCATAATAGCTACGCACGAGTTCGTGGTGCCAAGATCGATCCCTATGACCTTATCCATTTCTACTCCTTCCTATTCAATGGTACAAGCGGTACGGAACCAGCCGAGCATTCCGCGCCAGCGTTCATTCGACAGCATGAAATTCCAAGCCATGCTGCTTCATTCATTTATGAACGAATTGCCAATGCTGCAAGAACAGGCATAAAATTATTCGTCGGCTCCGACAGGTCACTGGAAGGCACAGAAATGTCGCTACCGAGCAAGGTTGTTCGCGGATTAGAAATCTGGACGGAATATCTCGAGGACAACGAGCAGAAGCGGATGGTCGACGATCTCAGAATCGTTGTTGCGTCCGCGCCTCTGTTCTCGCCGGATACTCCGTACGGCAAGCCCATGTCCGTCAAGATGACGTCGGCGGGCCGCTTCGGCTGGTATTCCGACCGCAGCGGATACCGCTACATCGCCGAGCACCCATCGGGCTGCGCGTGGCCTCCCATTCCGCGCTCGGTGATGCGGGTTTGGAACAGCGTGGCTGAATGCGAGCGCCAACCGGACTGCTGCCTGGTCAACTACTATATGCAGGGGTCAAAGATGGGAATGCACAGAGACAGCGACGAGGCGAATTTCGAATTTCCTGTCGTTTCGATTTCGCTCGGAGATTCCGCGCTGTTCCGTATCGGCAATCTAAATAGAGGCGGTAAAACTGAATCGCTTTGGCTTCGCTCCGGGGATGTCGTCGTGATGGGCGGCGAAGGACGGCTTGTCTACCACGGCGTCGACAGGATCGAATTTGGATCTTCCAGCCTGCTACGCAACGGAGGACGCGTCAACCTGACGCTGCGCGTCGTCGATTGAAAGATTTCTCCCTGAGCCGCCCGGCCTGGACTCATGCGCAATCGGCCGGAGTCGGCGCGACTAGCACTGTCCCGGAACTGGATCGGAAGCCTTGCCTCAAGGAATTCATCGCCGTTCCGGTTCCTCGACTCGGACACTGATCGGACTCTGCGATTTCCGTTTGCCGTCTCATTCGAATCAGAACGATGCACTTGCAATATGCAACCAAGGTTCTCGCACTTCGCTTCGTAGAGAAATTCAAACAGTCTTGGTGATTTTCGAAAGAACGGAAGGCATCTTGTCTCGTTCGAGCCGACGAGAAAGTTTCTCGGCAAAAACGTAGAACGCGGTAATTTGGCAGATCGGAACGAGAGCGGGATGCGGCGGCGGATCCCGCCAGGTTCCCACGCCGGAAAGGTCGCCGCCGCCTACGCAAATCGCTTTCGCGCCCAGTGCCGCGATTTCATTCGCAATTCCAAGAACCGATTGTTTCGCCCGGTCTTCAGGCACGAAAGCCAATGACGTGAACCCTTGCCGAGCCAGGGCGATCGGGCCGTGGCGAACTTCAGCCGCACTGAACGCTTCTGCGTGAATCAAGCACGTTTCCTTTAATTTTAACGCCGCCTCGCCCGCGATTGCCAAGGTACTGCCTCGTCCGATCGTGTACAAGGAATGCGACTGAGCGACGGGATCGACGGTACTGGACCAGTCGCATTCTAGAGCGGTGGAAAGACGGCTTGGAAGATCGCGCAAGGCGGCTTCAATTTCCCGATCTCCCGACAATCCCGCGAAAAGTCCGCAGACTGCGACTAGGCTTCCGACAAAGGATTTGGTCGCCGCCACCGCGTGTTCCGGACCTGCGAATACCGGCAATACGCTCATTGAGGCATTCCCGACAGGCGACTCCGGCGTATTGAGGACGCTTATTGTCCGGGCGCCTCCCTGTCCGGCGAATTCCTGCAGCTTGACAATATCCGGGCTTGCGCCGGACTGGGAAATCGCGACCGATACCGAAAGGTCGAGCCTAAGATTCGATTCGTAAATTGAAGCGATCGAAGGACCAATAGAGGCAACCGGCAAACCCAAGCCGATTTCCACCAGGTATTTCAGGAACATGGCCGCATAGTCGGAACTTCCTCGCGCGCAGGTCGTCAGAAACGGCGGATTCAATTCTGCAACTCTTCTCCCTTCCGAAACATAGAGATCGAGACCGTTATCGATCTGGTATTGTACCGAAGACGGAATTTCGGCGATTTCCTTCGCCATATGATTTTGAGCGTCAGCCATTTGAGGCAACCAGTTCAACCTAGGCCGGTAATCATCGAAACGATCTCGTTCTTGTCGGTTTCGCGCGTATCGCGAATTCCGATTTGCGCGCCTCGCCTCAAGACGCAAATCCTGTCGGAAAGCCTGAAAACCTGGTCAAGGCTGTGGCTGATCAGCAGGATCGCCAGTGCGCGTTCCTTTAGAGATTTGATAATTGATTCGACCCTTTTGGTTTCGGCGACACCCAGAGCCGCAGTCGGCTCGTCGAGCAGAACCAGTTTCCTCGCCCATCGGGTTGCTCGAGCAATGGCTATTCCCTGGCGCTGACCTCCCGATAAGTCTCGGACTTTGGATTTGGTTGAGGGGATGCGAAGATCGAGTTCCTCGACCAGAAGCCTGGTTTCTTCATTCATTTTTCTTCGATCGAGCAAACCTAGAGGCGATCGAAGCAATTCCCGTCCAAGAAACATATTCATGTATACGGGCTGCTGGTCGGCTAGAGCCAAATCCTGGTAAACTACCTCGATTCCCTGGAGCCTCGCCGTGGCGGCATCCTGAAGGCCGATTTCCTTGCCATCCAAGTATATCTTTCCGGATGTCGGCTTGTGAACTCCCGAAATAATCTTCAGAAGCGTTGATTTTCCGGCGCCGTTGTCGCCGACTAGAGCAACGATTTCGCCCGCGTACAAGTCGAGCCCAACATCCTCGACCGCGACGAGGCCGCCGAAAGTCTTATGTATTCGTTGAAGCGAAAGTACTGGCTGCCCGGCTTTCTCCGCCTCATTTCTCATGGCGAGTCGCCTTGCCAATTTGCAGGCTCGCCAAAAGCATTCTCGATCGAGACAACTTCAGGAGCGCCCTTTGAAACGCCCGCAACGCCCACTGTAAACGCCCGCGTGACGAAAGCTTGGCCGCGAAATCCGAATATAACGGTGTCGCCGCTTCGAGGCTCGCCGACTTTCCGACTCTCGACGATTCCATAGTAGTCGATTGCGGAGGGCGGCGGTATTTCTACGTCCGCCAACGCATTTGAGGAAACCGTAGGTTCGCTCGACACGATCGCTTTTGGCTTATAGCCGGGAAAAACCGGGTCGATATATAGGCCGCCGCCGAAGCAGAATGCGCTACCGCCGTAATGGTGGGAGATTTCGGTCAAATAAAGCACGGCCGGCAATTCGGGTAGATCTCGGACGGCGTGGAGCGGCGTAGTGCCGTGCAGTCCGTTCCCGGGCTCGCATTGCGTAGCTCCGGCATCTGCGAGCGCGCCAAGTACTGCTGACGACGTAGTTCCCGGGGCATTTATTTCTATGTCGCCGCGACCCGATTTTCGCAATGCTTCGGCGGCCGTCTCAAGAGTCGATAGATTTGCAGTAGGATTCACCGCGCCTAGGGAATTGTCGAACAGAAGAGCGGGGAAGGTTGTAATTCCGGCAAATCTCGCTCCGGGCAGCGCGTCGATCATGTCGGCCACTTTGAGTATGCCATTGGCCTCGAAACCGCCTTCATGTCCGCGATAGAACGTATCGTCGATTGCGAAAATGCGCGCTAGGATCGCCTGCATTCTTTCGGCGCCCGCGCTCGCTACGGATGCTTCTTTCGCTTTGGTCTCGCTGAATACAGTCCAATATTCGGGCTGGAACCTATTGGCCGCCTCTCTAGCTTCATGCCGGGGAACCTGAACAAGATGGCCAAGATGACCGATACGCATTCCCGCTCTGGCGCAGGCGCGCGCGCAAGCCATGTCGACGGCGACCGCGCTTTTAATGCCGCCGCGCATTACGGCCTTGCAAAAGCCGCTGCTGCGTCCGACTTGCTTGGTCATTGCAAATGTCGTCAGGCCTAGTCTTTTAGCTTCGCTTGCGAAGTGCCGCGCATTTTCTTCTACGGCATCCAAATCCAAGACAAATGAATTGGCCGGAATGCATCCGGCCTGATGGAGGCGCATCGCCGCCAAAACGAAGTTGGGATTGCGGCGACGCAAAAGATCCAAGAACATCGCGGGATTCCTTATCTTTCCGTTTGCCGAAGAGAGATGGCTACCGCAACCAGAATGATCAGTCCCCTGACGATCATTTGATCTGATACCGGCAGTCCCATAAGAATAAGGCCGTTGTTTAGCATACCCATTAGAAGCGACCCGACACAGGCGCCGACGACTGACCCGCGCCCGCCAAATAACGCTGTTCCGCCAACGATTACCGCTGCGATGACGGTCATCAAATCCGACTCGCCGAGCGTATATTTTGCGGCTTGCAGCCGACCGGCGTAAAGCAAGCCCGCCAAACCGGCGCATCCGCCGCAGATCGTCAGGACCAAAAATCTGATGCGTTTCACTCTGATGCCGGAAACCAAAGAAGCTTGAGCGTCGTCGCCCGTAGCTACAACATGCGCTCCAAATCGCGTTTCCCGAAAAACCAGATGCCCGACGGCGACCGCAACTACCGTCCAGATTACTAGAGACGGAATTCCCGAAATGGCTCCAGATCCAAAGAATCCCACAAAAAAATCGTTTAAGACGGGAATTGACTGCAAGTTCGTGATTGATCGCGCGACGCCCGCGAACAAACCCAACGTGGCCAAGGTTACGAGAAAGGAGGGAAGTTTCAGGTACGCGACAAGCGTTCCGTTTATCGCTCCGATCGCCAGTCCCGCACCGATGCCGGCGCAAGCGCCTGCAACGGCGGAGTGCTCCCTAAGCGCGAACGCCGCGACAATCGCGGAAACGGCTGTAATGGAACCAAAAGACAGATCGATTTCGCCGGCTGAAAGCACGAACACCAATCCAACCGCCATTACCGTCGTCGGAGCGGTCTGGAGGACGATGTTGGATAGATTCCGAGTAGTCAAAAACCCGTCATCGTAAAGCACGATCGCAAAAAACAAAAAAATTGCGACGAACCCGAGAAACACAATGCTGCCCTGCATGTCGAAGGTGCGCAAAAATTTTCCGATAGCATTCATTGCTGCAGCGTTGAATCCTCTTTCCGTCCTAGAGACTTAATCCGCCGCGGCGTTTCGCGCGGTTACTGGATGGCTCAGGAACGGTAGCCGCCAATGGAAGCGTCCGGCAAATTATTTTTTTGTCCCTTCGCAGGTGCCGGCGCTGCGCGTCGCCACCGACAATTCAACTGATCCAGGCAATTTTGGCGCGCAAACGACTCGGCGGCGCAGGTTCGGCGAGAATTATCGCCGAACCTGGATAGTGAAAATTCAGTTGGCGGCCTCCAAGACGCTTTCCGGGGCATCGCGATGCAATGACTGCATCCAGCCTGCGGAAATGTTGTCGGCAGTCACGGTTATTGCCGGGGCTACGACGAACGGCGGAGATTCCGCTCCGGCAAGAGCTCGCGCACCGACCGCCGCCATAGCGCGCCCGAGCTCGTAGGCTTCGTCGGCAACTATGGCGGCCACGTTTCCGCCCTTAACCATATCGAGCGCGATCGGCTCCGACAGATCGAGCGTAACGATTTTTGTCGTAGTGTTGCCGTTTGCGCGTAGAACCGCCAGTACGCCTTCGGCCGGTCCTGCCCAAGTGACGTATATTCCGTCCAATCCGGGGTTCTTCAGCATCATGGCGTTCGCAATATCTTCGGCCCTTGCCGGATCACTGATGCCTTGCTCCGAGGTGATCGAAATATTCGGATAGTCGTTTTCGATCGTGGACTTGAAGGAGTTGTCGCGTTGGTTCGTGACGTAGTAGTTGGCGTCATGGAAAATCCATCCGACTTCGCCTTCGCCTCCTATAGCGTCGGCGAGCGCATCGGCAGCCTGCTTGCCCATTTGGAAAAGATCGTCCGTAACAATCGCGGCATAGTCGGCGGGATGAGCGAAATCCTGCGGCAAGTTTGAAAGAAACACGAGTTTTACGCCTGCCTCCCTCGCGGGCGCAAATGCAGCGGCCGACGACACCGGATCAAGCGGAAGAGACAAAATGATATCGGGTTCTTTCGCAAGGGCCGTTTCGATATCGTTTCGCTGTTTTGCCACATCGAATGCGGCGTTGGCAGTTGCAACGACTTCTATGCCGAGTCTTGCGAATTCGTCGCTGGCTCCGGACGTGACCGCGTTTACGAAATCGGATTGATCGTGCCACAGCAATGCAGCCGTATAGCCGCCCGCCCTCAATGATTCGGCCATTTCGTCGGAAACCGTAATCGACGAAGACGGCGTGGCGGATTCGCCTTGCGGACCGACGGTTTGGGAAAATGCGGCACCTACGGCTCCAAGAACGACGGTCGTTGCCGTAGCAATCAGTAGTTTAGCATACATGATATATCCTCCATTCATTGGGATGGTTTTCGCGAATTTCCCGCCACGCCGCAGTAGGCGGTCATGAACAGGGCAAAGGCGATCGTGCAGGCGTGGTATTCCGCGATGCTGATTCTTTCTTCGAGGGTGTGGCAATTGGCTATGTCGCCAGGGGCGCAGTACACCGCCGGACAATTCAGGCGATTGATCAGGAACGATGCTTCCGACCAGAATGGCGCGCCTTCGATTGCGCCCGTGCCGGATTTGGCGATGGCAAGCGAGCTGCGCAGCATGGCAACCGGAGATATATTCGAGTCGATTTCGACCGGGGAGCCTCCCTTGGGATGGTCGCGGCCGGCCGGAAAAGAGATTTCGACTGCCACTTCGCAGCCTTCGAACGCATTCAGGACGATTGCTTCAAATTCGGAAACTGCCGCGTCGATAGATTCGCCCGGGCGAAGCTTCCGGATTACGGTACAGCTGGCTTCCCCAGGTACGGCGATGTAACCGCCGCCCGAAACCTCGGTCACCAGCGCGAAGGATTCCCCGAGCAATTCGTGGCGGCCGCGTCGGCCGATTTCCGCAGAATGATTCCAAATTTCCCCCAATGCGTTGTACAGGGCCTTGACGGCATCCACGCCCTTTTCGGGGAATCCGAAATAGGCGGTTCGGCCCTTGATGCGCACGTCCGCGATAAAAAAGCCGATTTGCGCGGTAAAGACCGACATTCTTGTCGGTTCGACATATATCGCGAAATCCGGCTTGGCGATTTCGCCATCGAGAACGTCTTCCGTAAATTTGCGCATGCCGGCGCTTACGCCTGTGCCGGGCTCCCCGCTCTCTTCGTCGCCGACGAATGCGAATTCGATATCGCCGGCAAGCTGAATTCCGGCCGCGTCCAGCAGGCGCAAAGCCGAGATGCACGCGCAAATTCCTCCCTTTAAGTCTGCCGCGCCCCTTCCCCAAACCTCGCCTCCTTCAACTGCGGCGCCGAATGGGTTCTCGCGCTCGGTTCCGGCCCATCGCTGGCGCCAACCCCGCACGTGAACCGTATCCGTATGACCGGTGAACAGAAGCCTGGGTCCGTCGCCGTTGCCTTCCCGCAGGCCCCAGATGTTTGAACGGCCGGGCGCGAATTCTGCCTTCCTAGGATCCAGGCTCAACGATACCATCTGTTCTTCTAGCCAGCGGACAAAGGCCGACTCATTTCCGGTTATGCTTTCGCGCTTGATCGCTTCGCGGAGCAGTTCCAGTGATTGCTTCTCGTCCAGCAGTTCGTGGAATTCGGCCTGCAATCGCGTATCGGAGCTCATTTTTCTTCGGATCCCAGCAAGCTGACTTCGATGCACGCTGGCGGCAGCACTTCCGACGCCGGCAATCGTCCCGAAAACAGGGTTGCGTGCAGGTGCGTCAGACCGACCGCCGCGCCTCCCGCGAGCGCCGCTCGCGCGCCTAGAGCCGATCTTTCAATGGCAACCGGATTGGGAAAGCACTTAGGGAAAAGGGATCGGACTTTTTCCGCAAGTTCGCGACGAAGGCCGATTGAACCGCCGAGGATGACCATTTTCGGCGCTACTACCGCGGAAACGGCGGCTACTGCGCGCGTAAGGTAGAGTGCCGTTTCATCGATTACGGTCTTTGCGTTCGCATCGCCGGCCAGCGCCCTGTCGAAAATTTCCGGCACCTCCAGATCGCGGCCGGACAAAGCGAGAAACCTCTGGCGGATTCCGCACGTTCCCACCCGGCGTTCGAACGCTCCGGCACGCAGGGATTCAATTTCGAATGGGTCTGCGCCCATCGGCAGATAGGCGAGTTCGCCCGCAGCGCTGTCGTTTCCCCGGACCAGCTTTCCGCCGATCATGATCCCGGAGCCCACTCCGGTTCCAAGATTTATGAAAACCAGTTCACCGATGCCCTTTCCCTTGCCGGTCCAGTGTTCGCCTTGTACTGCGAGGTTGACGTCGTTCTCCAAAATCACGCCGGTGCCGATTTTTTCGGACATGGCCGATTTCAAATCGATCATGTCGATTCCCGGAATATTGGGCGATAGACTGACGCCGCCCGTGTCTTCGTCCGGCACGCCGGGGACGCCGATCACGGCAAGCCGCATGCTTCCGGAAGCTATCCCCGCGATTTCCTTTGCCTTTCCGCACATGCGCGCCATCTGCTCGATGACATGGTTCCCGCCTCTTTTGTCAGTCTTTTCATCGATTTCCGCTAGAAATTGCCCAACTATGTTGACCACAACCGCTCTTGCCCGGGTTCCGCCGATGTCGGCGGCGAACAAGCAAGCCGAGTTCGGAATAATCTCGTAGGTCGCGGCGCTGCGGCCAATATGCCCGCTCGTTCGCCCGGCTTCGCGAATCCAGCCGCGCCCTTCAAACTCGCGCACGATTTCGCCGATCGTCGGCTGCGACAGGCCGGTATGCCTAGCGATTGCTGAACGCGATATCGGTCCGTTGTGCAGCACTGTTTGCGCGACTGCGCTTTTGGACATTCGTCGGGAGATTTCAGGTCCTGCATCCATGAGTCATATTAATTTAATGAACTTTCTTAATTAAATCGCGTTTTTCCAGCCTCGTCAAATTTTTTTGGATTGAGTTTTCGATTTTCAACCGTCGGGCGAGATTTATGCGCGTTTCGTCTCGAGTCGACATCCGATGCGCGGGAATTTGAACGTATTGAAAAGATTTGCGACAGCAGAACTTCCTCGAAGTGAGCCGAAATCAAGCGCCTAGGCAATGCACCGAATTCTGCGTCTACAAAACCGCTACGGTCGGCATTTGCGAATGGCCGGTCGCCAAACCGCATTCTGGCGATTCGAACAGTTCGGCCGAGCCATCGAACCTAACGGAAAAGTAGAGCGCCTCGGCCGAACGAGAATAAAGGTGTGTCGCGCTCCCGACGTTCGTTGTGAATTACGGTCCTCAATACATTGCGCGAACGACAGCACCAAATCAAAACTCTCGGCTCACTCCAAAAAAACGTTTTCGGCAATTGCGGTTCGCCGCTAGCGAAAGTCCGGATCCGAGCCGAATTCTTCCACGAAATGCCCCGGTAGCGGTTCAATCAGCTTGGGGGCGGACAGTTTCTTGCGCGATTCTTTCTCAGGCAAAAGAATCCGCGGACTCGTTTGCGGGCCCTGCGCCGAAATCATGTCTTCCGCGAAGCGATCAACCGGCTGTCCTCTGGGGATTCGGGGATCCGGTACCGGAATCGAAGCGATCAGGGACCGCGTGTAGGGATGCAAGGGCCTTTCGCAAATTGAATCGCTATCGGCCAGCTCAACGGCTCGTCCCTTGAACAGTACGAGTATTCTATGCGCGATTTCCCGCACGATCGCGAGATCGTGACTTATGAATAGCATGGCGAGACCGAATTCCTCTTGCAAATCTTTCAAGAGGTCGACGATTTGCCGTTTTACGGACACGTCAAGCGCTGAGACCGCTTCGTCGCAAATTACGAGCTTTGGATTGTTGATCATTGCCCGGGCGATTCCGACGCGCTGGTTCTGCCCTCCCGAAAGTTCGTGGGGATAGCGGTTCAGCAAGTCGGGTTCGAGGCCTACTTTTTCCATCATGGCCAAGACTGCGCGCCGCCGTTCCCTAGCGTTCGTCCCCGGTTTGAAAATCTTCATAGGCTCGCCGATGGTCGCTCCCAAGGTCATTCGCGGGTCAAGGCTTGCGTAGGGATCCTGGAAGACGATCTGCAGGTCCTTTCTGAAAGGTTTCATCTTTCCCCTATTAAGCCCGGCAATCTCCCTTCCCAGCCAGCTAACGCTTCCTGCCGAAGGATGGATGAGCTGCAGCACGGATCTCGCAAGCGTCGATTTGCCGCTTCCGCTTTCACCTACGATTCCGAGGGTTTCGCCCTGCTGAACGGAGAAGCTGATTCCGTCGACGGCTTTCAGCTTCGTTTTTCGCGCGAGCAGCGAGTTTGTTCGCCGGACCGGAAAATGGACTTTCAAATCGTGAACGGAAAGAACGGGATTCGCGGTTGACGCGCGGCGAGACGCGGGCTCTTTCGGCTTGTCGAAGCGCGGGACGGCGTCGAGCAGCGAGCAAGTATATTCGCGCTTGGGCGAAAGGAATATTTCCTCGGGCGGTCCCTGTTCAATGATTTCGCCCTTTCGCATGACCGCGATTCGCTCGCACATTTGAGCCACGACTCCCATGTCATGCGTAATCAAGGCGATTGCCGTTCCTTCGGATCCGCCGATTTCCGCCATCAAGTCCAGGATTCCGGCTTGCACGCTCGCATCGAGAGCGGTTGTCGGTTCATCGGCTATAAGAAGGCGCGGGCGGCAAATCATCGCAATTGCAATTGTGACCCGCTGCCTCATTCCGCCGGAAAGCTGGTGAGGGAAAAAATTATAGCGATCGGTCGCTTCCGGTATTCGAACGCGGTCAAGCCACTCCAGGCAAATTTTTTTCGATTCGGCGCCCGCGATTCCAGTATGGGTTCTCAGCACTTCTCCCATCTGCTCGCCGATTCGAAGATGCGGCGTCAGGGAAGTGAGCGGGTCCTGGAATATCATGCCCACTTCGTTGCCGCGAATGCTGTTTATCCTCTTCTCCGGTACGTTCAGAATCTCCTTGCCGTCGAATTGCACCGATCCCGTCGCCTGTCCATTGGCGGAAAGCAGCCCCATGCAGGCGAGAAAAGCCTGGCTCTTTCCCGACCCGCTTTCGCCGACAATGCCGAGGCATTCGCTCTCCGAAATTTCCAAGTTCAGCGACCTTACGGCGTCTACGCAGCCATCGCCCGTATCGAACCGCACCGACAGATTTCGCAATCGCAGAATCGGCATCTATTTTCCGCCTTGAGGCGTGCAATGCAGGCGGAAGCCGCATTCGCGAACAAAGCTAGCTTCTTCACGGCGACTTCCAACGCGCTCAATTTTAATTTGCCGCCCTTTTCTGCATTCAAATTTTGGAGACGAGTATTTGAACGGCCGAAAGCGAATTAGCCTTTCGAAATGCATGCGAGCGGATTTGAGCCGGCTAGGCGCCGCGACTATTTCCATTCTTTGAGGCGCGGTTGTTCGTTGGTCGCGGACGCATGCGACGGGAAAATCGGAAACTGCGTTGCGATCAAGGGTTGAAGCGCCATCCTCGCGTTTGATCCGTGCACCGAGTCTCCGGCGCGATTTTTGAGGACAGCTCTCCGTTGCCAATTCGAACTATGGATCTCCTTTGCCACGATGTTTGAATTTCTTAAATTGTCGCCGCGAGGACGAACTTGCGAATTTTCACGGGAATCTATTTGAGAAGCCAAGTCAAAAATCTCTTGGGTCAAGTGCGTCGCGCAATCCGTCTCCAATAAAATACAAGCTTACGATCAGAGCTAGAAAGAACCCCATTGGCGCCGCGAGTTGCCATAAAGTTCCGAAAATAATTGTCGAGGCGCCCTCGGATATCAGAGAACCGAGAGACGAGTTGGGTTCCTGAACGCCCAGACCCAGAAACGATATGAAGCTTTCTACCAGAATGATCGAAGGAACAAGCAGAGTAGCGTAAACGACGACGACTCCGAACAGGTTGGGCACGATATGCCTAAACACTATGCCGAACCAGCTAACGCCCGTCGCATGCGCCGCTTCCACGAATTCCCTGTTCTTCAATGTAAGGGTTTGGCCGCGGATTATTCGCGACATTTCAAGCCAGCTGACGACTCCGATGCCGATAAAAAGCATGATCAATGTGCGTTCGAACATCACCATAAGAAGAATAATGATAAACATGCTCGGCACGGCGATCAGGACATCGACAATTCTCATCATTAGATTGTCCAGATAGTCGCCGGCGAATCCGGCGACCGCGCCGTATACGGTGCCGATAAGGACAGCCACGATGGCGCCGACTATGCCTACCGCGAGCGAGGTTCGCGTCGCCTGTAGAGTTCGCGAAAAAAGATCTCGCCCAAGATTGTCGACCCCGAAGTAGTGCCCGTTCGAAAGAGACGGCTGTCCGGAACCGGAAATATCGGCGAGGACGTTCCAGTCTATTTCCTCGATGGACCAAACCGCGAGTAGCGATCCGACTGTCGAAAACGCTGCGATGAACAGGAGAAGGACCAGCGCGCCCGTTGCGGCGCGGTTTCGGAAGAACTTCTCAGCCGCGTCGCGCCAAAGGGATCGTCCCTTGGCAAAATCATCGTCCGCAATCCGGTCCGCGATACGATAAACTCCTTCGCTGCCGAAAATCGGCGACATGACATTCAGTATCGGATGCGCGGGTCGAGCCATGCGTAAAGCAGGTCGACAAGCAGATTGAAGGCAATAGTCAGAGTTCCGTAGAGTATGGTTACGCCCAGCATTACGGCATAGTCTCTGTTTAGAGCCGCATTGACATAGGAAAGTCCGATTCCTCCTGTCGAAAAGTAGAGGTCGACAAGCACTGACCCCGTAATCATTGCGACGAAAACCGGACCCAGATAGGAAACCACCGGAAGCATCGCCGGTTTCATCGCGTGGCGCCAGAGAATTGTCGTCGGTGACAGGCCTCTAGCCCGCGCCGTTCGGATAAAGCCCGAGTTCAGCACTTCAAGCATCGAAGAGCGCGTGATGCGGGCGATCGATGCCATGAACGATGTGGAGAGCGCGATCACCGGCATGACGACGTACTGCCACTGGCCGCCGGACCAGCCTCCGCCCGGAAGCCAGCCGAGCTGCCAGGTGAACACGATCACAAGAATTGGCGCCATTACGAAATTCGGAAGCGCTTGAGCCGAAAACGTGGCTCCCACGGCGATGTAGTCCAAGACCGAATTGTGCCTTACTGCCGCAAGAACGCCGAGGGAAACGCCGACCAAGCACGCTGAAATGAAAGAAATCGTCCCGTAGGTCAAAGTAACGGGAAAGCCCCGAGCCATGATTTCGTAGACGTCCCTGTCCTTGTAGACGAAGGAAGGCCCGAAATCGAAACGCGTGACGACGGCGACGACATAGTCCCAAATCTGGGCATATAGTGGCTTGTCCAGCCCGTATTTCGCCTCAATGTTGGCGAGTACTTGCGGCGGAAGCGCCCGTTCTGTCGTAAAGGGACCGCCCGGAGCAAGATACATAAGTACGTAGCACAGTACGATGAGGACAAGAAGCGTAGGCGCGGCCCAGAATACTCGCCGAGCGGCGTATGCCAGCATGGTGCGCGAATTCGACGCCCGATTCGGTGCGGGGAATCTATTCCGCGATCTTGTACAAGTCCTTTGAGTACCAGTTCTGTTCGACGTTTCCGACGGGCCATCCGCCGACATCGGAATCAAGCATAAAAACGCTCGCATAGTGATAGATCGGGATCAACGGCACGTCCTCGGCGATAATTTGTTCCACGCGCGTGTAATTGGCGGCGGGATCATCCAAGAGCTTCGCTTCGGCCATAAGCCGGTCGACCTCGTCATTCGAGTATTTGGAATCGTTGTACCCTGAGTTCGAGGTTGCGAGATCGAGAAAAGTAGATGCTTCGTTGTAGTCGCCGCACCAGCCGCTTCGCGCGATCTCAAAGTCCTGATTGCTTCGCTTTTCGAGAAACGTCTTCCATTCCATATTGCGAAGTTTCGTTGCTACTCCGAGTTTCTGCTTCCACATTTGGCCGATTGCGACCGCGATTTTTTTATGGCCCTCTGATGTATTGTAGCTAAGCTCGAATTCGACAGGGTTATCGATTCCGTAACCCGCGTCGGCGATAAGCGCCTTCGCCATTTCGTCGCGCTCGGCCTGAGACATTTTCGCGGCGGCGACCATGGGCGGCTCGAATCCGGCCGTAGCTCCCGGCGTAAATGTGTAGGCGTCGAATTGCCCGCCTGCCAGAATGAAATCCGTTATGATTTCCCGGTCAATAGCAAGCGACAGAGCTTGACGAATTCTCTTGTCCTTTAAGGGAAGCGGCCCCTTTTCGGACAGATTGATCGAATAATAATAGGAACAAAGTCGAGGAAAGCTATGCGCTTCGTCGGGATATTCCGCCGAAAGCTTGGGAAACTGTCCGGCGGGAATTTCCGTTCGGTCGAGTTCACCCGCAAAATAGCGCGTCAGAGCAAGATTTTCGTCGTTGATTACGAGAGATTCGACGCGGTCGATAATTGTTTCTTCGTTGTTCCAGTAGTGCTCGTTTCGAACGCGCACCGAGCGTTCATTCGGAACGTGCTCGAGTAAAACGTATGCTCCGTTGGAAACCATATTGCCGGGCCTGGTCCACTGGTCGCCATGTTCCTCGATGACCTTGGCGGGCACGGGAAAGGTAGTGGCGTGGGTGACCATCTGCGTGAAGTAGGGGAGGGGCAAGGAAAGCCGCACTTCAAGAGTGTAGTTGTCGGGAGCGGAAACGCCCAAAGACTCCGGAGGCATCTCGCCACTTATGATGGCATTGGCGTTTTCAATCGACATGAGCTCCATGAACCAGGAATACGGAGAAGCTGTTTCCGGGTCGACGGCGCGGCGCCACGCATAGACGAAGTCTCCCGCTACCACCGGGTCGCCGTTCGACCACTTTGCGTTATTACGAAGGTGAAAGGTGAAACGATCTTTTGATTCGCTTACTTCCCAGCTGGTCGCAACGCCCGGAACCAAATTCCCTTCGGCATCCTGATTAAGCAAGCCTTCGAAAAGGTCTCGAACAACTTCGCTGCCGGAAACGTCTTCGACGATTTGCGGATCAATTGAACTGTGTTCGTCGAGCAGGCGATAAATGAACGTTTGATCATCGGCCAATTTTTCGCCTGTAATCGGGTGAACCTCCGCGTACGCGGACTTACAGGTGAGAATAGCTGCGCAGGCGACTGCGGGAGCCAGCGAATTTATTGGACGCAACATGAGTTATTCCTTTTTGAAGTTTCGTCGCCTCGCCTGAAGGCTCTGCGGCAAACGGCCGCGAAGTACTTTTGCCTTTTCGTCTACAGTATTTTTCGGGAAAATTCCAAAAACAATCGTGATCGCCTCATAACTGCGCCTGTCGTTTTCGACGAATTGTTGCCGCGAATTCCGTGCGGACTCCGGGTTGCGCTGTAGGCCTGGCACGCCGCTCAACGAAGCGGTCTAGTATTGAACGCAAGAAATGTTCGAATGAATCAATGGTCGTAAGCGGCGGGCTTGGCTAGAGCCCGGCGATGGTCGAGGCAAAGCGCAGAGAACTCACAGTTTCGGTCCATGCGCCGTGCGTTTCGAACCGGGATGATAGGCGGGATTAGATCGAATAGATCCGGCTGCGCCAGCGAACTAGCGCGAGCGCAGTCGGCCCGAAGACGATTCAGGTCATAGGATTTCGGCTCGTCTGCTGGCCAAGCATTGGATAACTTCTTCAGTTGTCCGTACGTCTGCGACGAGCTGCATTAAATTGATCAATGCGGCATTGTGCTCGATGTCCGTCCTCGTTGCGGTTCCGTCGCTGACAAAAACGACCCGAAATCCGAGTGCAGCGGCATCTCGCGCGCTCGATTCGCAGCATGCGTTCGTGAGTGTTCCTGTTATGACTATAGTATCGCAGCCGCGACTTCTAAGCTCCGACTCCAATTTGCTACTGCCCTGAATAAACGCGCTTGGTCGATTCTTCGTGACCGTGATGTCGCCTTCGCGCCAATCGAGTTTTTCGTAAATTTGAAATCCTTGAGACCCGACTTCCGTATCGTGAATCGCGTTCTTTATCCACTGTTGCGATCCGAATCCTTGGTAAGCTTTGCTCGTCCAGTCCTCGGGGAAGGTCGATTGGGTCCATGCGACCGTGCCGTTGGCCTTGCGAATGGTTCGCGCCAGCGCGTTTATATTGTCAACAATCGTTCGCGCTTCCGGAATTTCGAGCGGAGACATTCCAGGCTTGAGCCAGGAATTCTGCATATCGATCACGACCAGAGCCGTTGAACGCGAATCAAGCTTGTCGAATACATGCAAGCGTCCTCGCCGTTTTATGCAAGCTTCTTTGATTTCCTTCGGAATGACTACCTCATGCATGCCTATCGCCTTCCTTCTCCAGCGTGATTGGACATCGGTTTTTTTGAAGCAATCGGCCGGCAACCGCTTCCTCGAAACATTCAATCCATATAACGAGGTTGCGCAAGCTTTCAATCTCGGTACAATGCCGCGTGCGATGTTCTTATTCCAACCTAAGCTGGGAGGTATCATGATTAAACAACTGAGTATTTCTAGGCGACGCGCGTTAAAGACCACGGCTGCGGCAGCCGGTGCCTTGGCGACGCCATATTTCTTTGTCAAAGCGCATGCGGCTTCCGATCCGAAAGTACTGCGCCTTTACAATTTCGACGGGACGCTCGGAGACTTTTATACCGAGCACTGGTACAATCCCTTTCGGGACAAATTCGATATGAAACTCGAATTCATCCGCTTGAAGGGGAGCCGAGTACCGCTTGAGAAAGTCCAAGCCCAAATCGGCGCCGGGCAACCAGAAACTGATTTATTCCCTCTGCACCCGGATCAATTGATTTTCGCGAAACGCAACAACCTCGCGATGGAAATTCCGCGTTCGGCAATTCCCGAATACGATAATGTCTATGATGAGTTCATTTCGGACTACGGCCCCTGCCTTGTTCTCTGGTCCTACGGACTCGCTTACGACACCGAGGCGGTTTCTCCGGCTCCGACTAGCTGGAAAGCGCTTTGGGATCCGGCATACGCGGGCAGGGTTGCGCTTAATGAGGCACTAAAGGACCAAACGCTGCAGATGGTCAATCTCGCTTTCAAGGGCCAGCTCTATCCGGTGGACGACGAGACTTTTTCGCACCTGTCGGACATTCGTCCAAATCTCGTGGCGCTTTGGTCCAGCGGAGCAGATGCCGAACAACTTTTCCGAAACAACGAAATCGTCATGACTCCATTCTGGAACGGCCGTGTGACGAAGCTCAAGTCGGAAGGGCTTCCGCTTGAATTCGTAGTACCGGACGAAGGCTTTTTCGTGCGATGCAGCGTCTACGGCATACCGCGCAACGCGCGCAACCCTGAAATGGCGCTTGAGTGGCTAAACTTCGTATGCGGACACGACCCGCAAAAGCGCATGGTCGAGTTTGGCTACGGAACACCGAACAAGCTAGTCGAGCATACACCTGAACAAGCAAAAGCCGTAATCGTCGCCGACCCCGAAGTCGTCAAGAAGGCTGTCGCGGAAGACTTTACGCATATTCTGGATAACAATGCCGCCTGGACGGATATGTGGAACAAGTGGAAGGCTTCATAAAGCTTGCGGTCCCCGCTTCCGGTTCGTCGGGAGCGGGGTAATTTGTCTCTATTCGCATTAATCAACTGAATTCGACTTGTCGAAGATAACACGGACACTTCCGAACTTGACGAATTCGCGCGACGGGTTCCTTGTCTGACGCAAACCAAAAATTCAAGGCGTGGTGGCTTCTGTCGCCTACGCTGCTCCTTTATTCGCTGACATTCCTGCTGCCGGTTCTGCTGCTGGTGGTCATGAGTTTCGCCAAGTTTGAAAACAGCGTTACGGAATTCGGTTTCTATTTGGGCAACTACAGGAAAGTTTTCGGAGACGGCATCACCCTTCTCATATTCTGGCGCACCGTAAAGTTGTCGGTCTACATTACAGTTGCCTGCGTTGTCCTCGGATTTCCCGTCGCGATGGTGATGCGGCGCGCGGGTCCCAGAGGGAGACTCTGGCTGCTATTCTTCATCGTATCCCCTCTTTTGACAAGCATCATCGTTCGAAACGTGGCATGGGTTCTCATTCTGGGACGGTCGGGGATCATCAACGATACATTAAGGGAATGGGGCCTTATCGCTTCGCCGCTGCCGCTAATGTATAATTCGTTCGGCGTCGTACTGGCTGTAGTACACGTGTATATGTCTTTCATGGTACTGCCGATTTACGGCGCCCTGCAGGCGATCAATCCGTCGACCGAAGAGGCCGCTGCGAGCCTAGGCGCCAGTCCGTTGCGCGTATTTTGGTTTGTTACGTTGCCGCAAAGCTTGCCGGGTCTCGCCGCCGGGTGCACACTGGTCTTTATCCTTTCGATGGGAGTTTATTTAACGCCGGTCATCATGGGCGGGAATTTCGTCGTCACTCTTCCCATGCTCATCACCGACGTAGTGCGAAACCAGTACAACTGGCCTACGGCGTCGGCGATGTCGCTGATGCTTCTGGTAGCGATCGGCGCAATGGTGCTGGTTTCGTCGGTCGTGCAAAAATTCGGCGGGCGACACTGAGATGGAAAACGAATACTCGTCGCGTCTGGGCTACCGGCTACTTCTGATCTTCACTTGCCTTGTCATCACGTTTCTCATTGCGCCGCTAGCTATTCTCGTCGTCCAGTCCTTTACGGCAGAGAGCTACCTCAGCTTTCCGCCGCCTAGCTATGGAATGCGCTGGTATGCCGACGTTCTGAATTCGGCCGACTGGCAAGATTCCGCCGGATTGAGTTTGCTGCTTGCCTGCATCGTAACGCCTTGCTCACTTGCAATCGGAACGATGGCCGCATTCGCACTCAACAGAGGCCCGTCGCGGGGGCGGCGAGCGATGTACGCGCTAATGATATCGCCGATGGTGCTGCCACACATCGTGCTGGGACTCGGAATCTTCCGAATTGCTCTGGAGCTGAATATTTCCGACACAATGATTGCATTCGTGCCTGCGCATCTCACAATAACTATTCCGTTCGTGATCATTACCGTTGGAGCCAGCCTTCAGTCGTTTGACATTTCGATGGAAGAAGCCGCTCAGAGCCTAGGCGCGTCCAAATTCGGTTCGGTCTGGTACGTTACGCTGCCGATAATACGACCCGGCCTGATCGCCGGCGCAATATTCAGCTTCATCATTTCCTTCGACGAATTCATCATAACATTCTTCCTCGCCACCTACAGCCGGACGCTGCCGCTTGAAATGTTCTCAACGCTCATGTTCCAGGTCAAGCCCTCCATTGCCGCGGTGTCTTCGCTGACTCTGGCGGTAACTGCAGGGCTTACGGCGATTCTCATGTTTCGAGGCCAGGTGGCGGGAGAAAGCGGAGTCATCAAATGAGCGACGTTGAAATTCAATCGGCGGTAAAAAAGTACGGACGATTTACAGCTGTCGATTCATTGGACCTGACAGTCAGCGGAGGCGAATTCGTTACGCTGCTAGGCCCTTCGGGCTGCGGAAAGACGACAACTCTCCGCATGGTCGGCGGATTTGTGCGTCCGACCTCGGGGCGAATTCGAATAAGCGATGAAGACGTAACCGATAAGCCTCCGCAAAAGCGCAAGGTCGGTTTCGTATTTCAGAACTACGCGCTGTTTCCGCACATGGACGTAGCCCGAAATGTCGGCTTCGGCCTTCGAATGGCGAACCGCGAGAGGTCGGAGCGAGAAAAACGCGTGGCGGAAATACTTTCAATGGTCCGGCTCGGCCATCTTTCCGACCGAATGCCTTCGCAGCTATCGGGCGGCCAGCAGCAGCGAGTCGCGCTCGCTCGCGCCTTGATCATTCAGCCTTCGGTTTTGCTGCTCGACGAGCCATTCGGCGCGCTTGACAAGCAGCTGCGCGACCATATGAGGGTCGAACTGCGCGAACTCCAGAGGTCTTTGGGAATTTCAACACTTTTCGTTACTCACGACCAGGACGAAGCCCTTTCGATGTCAGATCGCATAGTCGTGATGTCGGAAGGAAAAGCCGCGCAGCTTGGTTCCCCTTCGGAAATCTACGAAAGGCCAAACAGCAAGTTTGTTGCGGAATTCATGGGACATTCGAACATTTTCGACTGCTTGGTCGAAGATGTTTCTAAGGACGGGGCAAGCATTTCCCTGAATGGCGTTGGATTTTTTACGAATTCGCCCAGTGCTCGCAAAGGTTCGCGAATGACGGCCATGATCAGGCCCGAAAACATCGAATTCGCGGATTCCGGAGAGAAGCGCGGCGACGCGACAGTAGCGGCGACCGTAGCCGGAATGGAATATTTGGGGAGCACAGTCCAGGTCACGCTCAGTTTGGAAGCCGGAATCTCCCTTGTCGCTCGGCAAACCAATACCGAGAGCGCAACAGGAAGCAAGCTCAGAACGGGACAAAACGTTGCGGTCAGGATCCCGCCGGAAGCCGTCCGGTTGCTATAGTTTACGCAAGTGGATGCGAGCGCCGGTTCATCGTGCCGTGAAACGGAGATGGATGGCCTCGGCAGCGGCGCGGGCGGCGAGCATAGCTCCCTCCTGCCAGCCCGGCAGAGCGGTAACCTGGTCGCCCGCAAAGTAGTACGGTCCGTCGTTTCGACGCAGCGCTGCGGCGGCATCCGGGTTGCTCCGCGGCCATCCGCCCTTCTGGAACGGAACGTTGAGCCAGGCGCGACTAATTCCGCATTCCATCTCGCTTGAGTAACCCGGATGTAGAGGTTCGCCCTCGGCGAGCGCTGCCTGAAGACGCTCTGAAGCGCCCATGGCCGAAAAACGTCGCCCGGGATCGCGGCTCCAAATATAGGCGCCGATCACTACGCCCTTAGTCCGATGATAACCATTGCATGGATACCACAGCTGAGTGATGTCGCTGTCGGTCCAAGAAATACCGCCATAGATCGCCGAATCCTCCTCCCAAAAGCGCCGCTTTGCCTGGAATGCTATCTTTACCGCCTCGACGAAATTGAGGGATTCAAGCGCGGCCCGCGTTTCGGGCAAAAAATCGTTCGGTATATTTTTCAGCACCGGCGCGGGTATAGTACAAATGGCATAGTCTGCTTGGGCGGTCCGCCGCTCCCCGTCCAACCCGCGATACACGACGCGAACCCCGTCGCCTTGGCGGCGAAGTTGCTCAACGACGCATCCGTACTGGACAAAACGGCCGACGCGGTCCGTAAATCCGCCGACGATCGCATCCATCCCGCCGACAGGTTGAAACAGAGTAGGATTCTGGTTGAGGAAATGGCTGAAATCGAGCTTATATTGCCAGAAATCCGCGCCCAGCAATTCGCCGAAGTCTAGTTTCTTCTCGGTTTCGCCCGCGGCCATCCCGGCGTGGATAGGCGTGCCCCGATAACCGGCGCGGTTCGACCCGGTATAGCTGTAGTCGTCCTTCAACGCTCCGAAACTCTTGAGCATGTCGCGTAGGCGCTCCTTGTCATCCGAAGTCAACTCCGCGTCCAAGGTGCCTCGGTCGACCGCCTTGGCCAAGAGTTCCGCTACATAGCCCCGCATGTCGGTCAAAACCCTGCGAGCGGCGACTGCCTTGCCGCCGAATCGCTCGCGATTATGGAAGAAGGCGGCCCTGTTGTCGTTCGTGAAGACTTCGAGATCGATGCCGAATTCCTTGCAATATCCGAGGACTGTCCGGTGATGGTAGGGAATGCGCGCCGGGCCGAGATTGGCATAAAGGTGGTCTTCCTGATCGAAGCAAACCCTTTGACGCATTCCCTGCTCAGTCAAAATGTCGCCGGTGCGCGCCGTCAAATTGCGTCCGCCAGGTCTTTCTGTCGCTTCAAGTACATTGCAGTTCCAGCCGGCTTTGGACATCTCCCATGCTGCGGCCAGTCCCGAGATCCCGGCTCCGAGTATGATTACTTTTCCGCCCTTGCCCGACCCGCGCGTTAGATCCAAAGCCGCCGCTTGGGCGGTACCTGGCCCCAGCATATCAAGCGCTTCCATGGTCCTGTAAACTGCCGCAGTTCCCGCTGCGGCGCTTACCGACTGAAGTAGATTGCGTCTGGTAGGTTTGTCCACGCTTTATCCTCGTTGGTCATATATTTAAGTACTTTTCATGTATCTGCGGAACTCCGTGCCGTTGTCAAACCGCGTCGGGGAGCGGCTCTGTCGAGAGCCTTAGCCGACCGCATACCGGCAATTTTAACGGAAGGACCGTCTCGACGCACTAATTCAGTAAACGACGCTACTCGGCGGCGCCGACACTCATGATACTTGAAACGGCGATGTTCGAGTTGTCTTTCGATTTCGTGTGGAATGCGCATGTTCCAATTCAATGCGGTTTTCTGCGCGCAACCAAATTACTGCTGATCAGTCAACCGCCAGCTGGGATTCCGAAAACACGGGTCAAGGCTCTAGCTCATCATGGGTTCCCAGTTGCAGCGCCGTTCCGCCCTCCGATTTCCGAAAGATTGCCGAATGCAGCCCAATCAAAATCGTTCAAGAACCGCATGGAATATTTCCGCTGCCGTTCATCAATGCCAAAACCCTAAGAGGGCTTCCGGTGCCATTTCTGATTTTAAGCGGCGCGGCAAAGATGATGCTGCCTTTTGCAGGCAGCCTGTCGAGGCCGGAAAGGCATTGGAGGCCGCATTTACCGGCGCCGTGCAGATAGAAGTGAGCCGGGTAGGGAGGATTCGCGTGAAAGGCCTGGCCCGCGTCCGTTCCTACTGTCTCCGTTCCGAGGCCTATGATGTCGCGTTCGTCGACCAAAAACCTGACGGCGTCTGCGTTCGGTCCCGGCGAATGTGCGCCGTCTTCCCTAAGATTAATATATTCCGACCCCTTTTTTTGCGACCAGTCAGTGCGCATTAGTACCCAGGACCCGCGCTGGATTTCGCCGTGCGCCGACTCGAATTCGCGGATTTTGTCGACATCCATAAGGTAGTCTTCATTCTGCTCCGCTTCCGCGCTGCAGTCGATGACGCAAGCGGGCGCGACTAGGTTGCCAAGCGGAACTGTATCGACCGACCCGTACGGTAAATCCTTTCCGCTTACCCAGTGCGACGGGGCGTCGAAATGAGTACCGGTGTGCTCGCCGCAGGAGAAATTATTCCATTTCCACGCGGGTCCGCGCTCGTCGTAGCACGAAACTTCCTCTATTCGGAACCGTGCGCATTGCCCGAATTCCGGCGGCAGAATCATGACCGGAAAATCCGCATCAAGCGTGTGCGTAAGATCGACGATTTCGATCAGCCCGCTTGCCAAGCCCTTAGCCAGCCGGGAAAGAATGTCATCCATCTATTCCGCCTCCGGCCGCTAGCTCTCGCTCCAATACTTTCGGGTTGTCTCGCCAGCGCGACATGATATCCTTGGCGACATCTCCTACGACGATATCCTCCAGCCCGCGCTGCAGCCCCGCAATCAGTTCGCGAGCTAGCCTGGACGGCGCAACCTTTGGAGGCGGCAGGGTATCGTGCCATTCCGTTTCGAGCGGCCCGCTGAACACATTGACGACCCTTACGCCGCTGCCCGCGAATTCGCCGCGAAGGCACTGGGACATGGACAGCAGCGCCGCGTGGCAGGCCGAGTTGCACCCGAACTCGGGCCAGCTGGAAAGCGATCGAACGGATAGCGAGTTGACCCAGGCCGAAGCCGAGTCGATCCCGTCCGATCCCCTGGCGCGCATTGGCGGCCCGAAAAACTGAGCCAGGCGCATGAAACCGAATACGTTCGTTTCGAATTCGTCCTTGGCGGCGGCTAGGCCGCGTCTGTCGATGAATCCGCCGGGCCGCAAATATTCCGCCGTATTGATAAGGATATCGACTTTGCCTCCGAATTCCCCCGCGCATTCGCGAACTGAATCGGTATCGGTTAGATCCAGCCGTACGAGTTCGACTTTCGGGAAAGAGGAGAGATCGTCCAATAGCGCGTCGCGACGCCAAAGCTCGGCGACTCCCGCGAAAATCGAACGGCATCCGGCATCTGCGAGCGCTGCGGCGAGCGCAGCTCCCATCGGCGTTCGCGCGTCTGTGATCAGAACCCTTCGGTGTTTCGGATCGTTTGTCATTTCTCTAAGCTGAGCGTCGTCGTTCATGAATTCGTTTTCGATTTCGGGCAATGCAAAAAAAACGGCTTGGCCGGACTTGTCGAGCTGCAGCCTCGCCCGCACCCTGTCTCCGGTTGCGCAGCACCCATGCAAGTGCGCAATTACGATTGGACCCTCGTCCAGAAGCACGGTTCCGATGCGCCAAGGAACTCGGTCTCTGAAATATAGGTTCGGAGTCGCGCGGATAGCGGTTGTAGCGATCACCTCGCCCAGACCGCTGATCGGCGACCATTCAAGATCGTCTATCAGGCAACGGGGACACGCTTCGCGCGGCGGATAGGCGAATTCCAGGCAAGATTTGCAGAACTGGAGCTTCAATTGGCCGGTAGATGCCAAAGCGGACAACCGGATCCCCAGCCTCGTGCGGGCGGCGGGCGGCGCCAGCGATGGTTTTGCCTTTCGCTGCGGATTGCGTTTCGGGGGCAATGGAAGCGGGGAAGACATCGCTCAGGAATCCTGGCTTGAGAGGGCGGCAGCCGAAGAGCAAACCCCCCTGTCGAAGTTTACGATGCCAAACCCGGACACAACGGCTCTTCTAGCGTCGGGCACCGGCTTTCCCAGAGCGCTCCGGGTCAATTGGCGAATTGCGTCGACCAGGCCGAGGTACCCGCCGGCGGCGCCGGCCTGTCCGGTAGACAGCTGGCCTCCCGTCGTATTGTGAGGAAACTGTCCGGAATTCGTCAGATCCCTGCAACGCGCGAAATCCGCAGCTTCGCCCTTGCTGCAGAATCCCAGGTCCTCCATCTGCATCAGGCTTATAACGGGATAGTCGTCGTAGGTCTGAAGCAGATCGATGTCTTCCGGCGAAACACCCGCCTGATGCCAGAATAATTCTCGATCTCGAACCCAGCCGCCGCGAAATTGGATCGGGTCGTCCGCGAATGCGTTGTGGCGCTCGAACGCGGCTAGGATTCGCACGCTGCCTATGCCAAGCTCGCTGGCGGTTTCATCCCGCATGACGAGAAACCCCTCGCCGCCTGAACACGGCATGACGCAGTCGAAAAGAGCGAGCGGATCCGCGATTGCGCGCGCGTCAAGATACTGCTCGAGAGTTAAAGGGGTTTTCATCAGCGCAAAGGGATACGACAATGCATTCTGTCGCTGGCAAACCGCAATATGGCCGAAGTCTTTCCTCGTTGCGCCGAATTGGCGCATGTAGTTCGCAGTGAGCAAAGCGAAATACGCGTTCGGTCCGCCCGCGCCGTACGGATAGGCGGCATCCAGCGAAAACCGGGAAAATCCAGCCGTCATTCTCTGGAAGCTCTGAATGTGGTTGGTGTCGCCCGCGATACAGGCGACGATGCTTGCGTCGCCAGACTGAACGGCCCTGGCCGCCCGTTTCAACGCAATGGGCCCGGAAGCGCCCCCTGCCGGAATGTGCTCTAGCCACCGTAGCTCCAGTCCGGCGTGCTGTGCGAACCCTACGGCGGTATCGGGGTGCATCGAGAAGCTGGATACCGCTAGTCCGTCTATCTTGCCAGGCTCAATTTGAGCCGATTCCATAAGGCCCCGCAGCGTTTTTAGGAGCCACCAATGGGCGGATCTGTTAGAAAATCTTTCATAAGGGACCGTTACGGGAGCGACTGCTGCGATGCCGTCATACGACTGCCGCGGCGAATCAGGCATTTTTCTTTTTTCTTGCGCGAAACTCCACGAGGTCGCCCGCTTCGCGCATTTCGCGTAGGCGCTTCGCGAGATCGGCGCGCCGGATTTTCTCGGTGCCCGTAAGCGGCAGTTCGGATACCGCGGCGAACCAGCCGGGAGCCTTGAAGTAAGCAAGCTGCTCGACGCAAAGTTCGAATAGCTCTGAAAAGAACCCGCTGTTCTGTTCGAACGATCGGTCAATTGGCTTGACAAGGCAGGCGACTTCTTCGCCGCGCAGCTCGTCGGGAACCGATCCGACCGCTGCGGCTTCGACCCCGGGATGTTTCGCGAGAACGGATTCGACTTCGGCGGCGGAAATGTTTTCTCCCGATCGCCGGATCATGTTTTTCTTGCGATCCTTGAAAACGAACTGCCCATTGGAATTCTGCGCCACGATGTCCCCGGTGTGGAACCAGTTGCCTTCCCAGGCAGCCTTCGTCGCCTCGTCGTCTTTGAGATATCTTGTAAAAAATCCAAAGCGCGGATTCCGGCCCGCTCTGCGCACGAGCAGTTCGCCCGGCTGGCCGCTGGCAACGGAGTTCCCTGCCTCGTCGACAATTCTGGTTTCCATTTCCGGCCCCGGTTGCCCGAAGCATCCTTCGCCGACTTGCCTGTCGGGCCCTGTTGCGGCGATGCAGGCTCCCGCGCCGGTTTCCGTCATGGCCCAGGCTTCAATCAGCGGGTAGCCGAATCTGTCTTCGAATCCGGCATGCAAGTCCGGGCTGACACCGGCGCCGAATCCAAACCGGACACTGTGTTCGCGATCGCTGGCTTCGGGATCGGATTTCATGAGGATGGACGGCATGATTCCGAGATAGTGGACAATGGTCGCTCCGCAATCGCGAAGGTCTTCGCGCCAGCGGCTCGGATGAAACCTGTCCAGCGCGACAAGGCAGCCTCCGGTCGCAACCATCGCCATTGAGGAGAAAGCCATTGCGTTCATGTGATACAGCGGCAAAGGCGTAAGCATCCGTTCAGAGCCTTCCCGAAGCGTCCACGGTTCAGGAAGCGATGCGTACCAGTCTCCCGCGGCGAGAAAGTACTCGTTGGAAAGCACGCATCCTTTCGGCATGCCAGTCGTGCCGGATGTGTATATAAGTGCGGCTTCATCAAGGCTTGCAGCTATTTTCGGGAGTTCGCGGGGCAAGGGCTCCGACAATGGCTCCGGCAATTCCCGGCAAGTTTCCGCGACTGCCACTCGACTTTTCTCGCATGCGGCTTTCAGGGCTTGGCCGAATTTTCCGGATGCCCCGGAAACAACTGCTAGCCGCATTTCCGAATGACCGATAAGCCGAGCGACGTCTACCTGTCGCAATTCCGGGTTTACGGGAACCGCGGAGATGCCCAACAAGTTCAGCGACAGCCATTCAACGAAAAATTCGGGGGAGTTAGGCAGGCAGATTCCGACCCGATCGCCCTTTATGAAACCGCGCAGCTTATATATTTCACTTCGCCGTTCCGCGGTTTCGCGCATTTGTTCGTAGGTCCAAGCTAAAAGTTGACTGGAGCCTGCCTGGAGAATTGGGCCGCTGGAAAAAAACGAGCGGCTTCCCCATCGACTCGCCGATTTCGAAAACCGGCTCCAGACTGTTTCGTCGCCGTAGGAAGGATTGGCGCCCATAAGATTATCGACTGATTTTATTGTTCCCGGGCTTTCCAATTTCATGTTCTCGATCAGGGCACCCTAAGGGGCCGCTTGGCGCCATCGCGAATAACTTCATCCGATATTCGAAATGAGAACTTATTCGAATTTCGCAGGAACTGTCCAACAGAGAAAAGACATGGCGAAGTTGAGCCCGTTTGCGATCCGGTAATTTGCCTGCCTTAGCATTTTGTTATAGCGGGCATCGGCAGTTGCAAGTCCGGATGGATGAGCGAATAATCAGCCGAAAGCATTCAAATGCATTCGAATCGGCCGACCGAAATCGACCGGCAAGCAGCAAAGGCAAATCAGGAATCGCTTGGATGAGTTTCCGGCCCGCGCCCAGAATGATCGGCAGCGTTCCTCTTGGTTCAATCGAAGTCGTGGCGTTCGATTTGGAAACGACGGGACTGAATCCCACGAATGCCCGCGTCGTAGAATTCGGCGCCGTGTGGATTTCCGCCGGACAAGTTAGAGAAGCGCAATACTATTCTTCGCTTGTCAATCCAGGCATCGCAATTCCGGCGATGTCGGCTTCGATCCACGGTATCAGCGACGAGAAAGTCGCTGAAATGCCGGGCTTTTCGGATTGCATGAAAGCATTCGTCAACTGGGTCGGCCCAAATGTTCTGATCGGCTTCTCGATTGGGTTCGATCTTTCGGTGCTCGAAGCCGAACACGCCAGGCACGGAATTCCATGGAATGCGCCGCGAACGCTTGATGTCGAAGAACTCGTTCAAGTGCTGGCGCCCGATATCAAAAATTATTCGCTGGAATCGGTAGCGAGCTGGCTTGGAATAGAGATTAAGGACCGCCACCGGGCTGTACCCGATTCCGTATTGGCGGCCAAAGCGTTTACGACCCTGATTCCAAGGCTGACGACATTAGGCGTTTCGTCATTTGCGGAGGCCGAAAAGGCCTGCAAAGACTTCCGGAGTAGAAACGGCGCAGTTGCGATCCCGGAAAACCGCCAATTAGTTGATCCGGTAAACGTCGATAGCTTCCGATTTCGCAATCGCGTCGGGGATGTCATGAATTCGCCGCCTATTATTCTTGGGGGCGGCGAGCCCTTGAAAAACGCGGTCTCGACCATGGTAGAAAAACGCGTAGGCGGACTCTTCATCGAACTAGAGACGGCTCCCCGGGAATTCGGAATTCTCACTGAAGGCGACATCATTCGCGCCTTGCAAGTCGAGGGACCCGGAGCATTAGAAAACCGCGCGGAAAAACACTGCTCTCGCCCTCTTGTCACGGTGCATCCAAAGGAATTCGTCTATCGGGCAGTTATTCCCATGTCCAAAAGGAGAATTAGGCATCTAGGAGTTGCAGGCGACGACGGCATGGTCGTGGGCGCAATCAGCGCTAGAGATTTGTTCATTAGCAACTTGAACGACGCGGTCGATTTGGGACGCGAGATCGAGGAAGCGGAAAACCCCGCCGAGCTAGGTCGCATATGGGAGGGACTCGCCACGGTAGCGAGGGCTTTGGTAAACGAGTCGATGGAAGCGCGTGAAATAGCCGCGATTATTTCGCGCGAACTAAGAGCGTTGACGCAGCGCGCCTGCGAACTCGCGGAAGCGGAGCTCGTGGCGAAGGGCTCGAATCCGCCGTCGGAGCCTTACGCCATGATGGTTCTCGGGTCAGGCGGTCGCGGGGAAAGCCTACTCGCGATGGATCAGGACAATGCGATCGTGTTTAGCTCCGGGGGGCGTGGAAGCGAATCCGACGCCTGGTGCGAGACGATCGGCAGACGAGTCGCTGCTATCCTGAACGACGCGGGCGTCAAATTTTGCACCGGCGGAGTAATGGCCTCGAACTCAGAGTGGCGCATGAGCTACGCCGACTGGACTGCAACAGTTTCAAACTGGATAGTGCGCACGCAACCGGATGATCTGCTGAATTCGGATATATTTTTCGATTCCATGCCGGTACACGGCGACTTCGCTCTAGCGAACAGATTGCGCCGCGAGTCGATAGATTCCGCTAGACAGTCTTTGCCTTTTCTGAGGTTGCTCGCGCAAAGATCGTTAGGCAGTCCCAACCCTTTCGGGTGGCTTGGACGCCTTCGCCTCGAAAGGGGGCGCATCGATCTAAAGATGCACGGCGTCATGCCGATATTTTCGGTTGCTCGAGTTCTAGCCTTGGAGAACGGTATTTACGCGCGCTCAACAGCGGAACGCTTGCGCGCATTTGGAAAGATCGGCAAGGCTTCCAAAAAACAGGTGGACGAAGTTATTTTGGCGCACGGCATACTACTGGCAACGATCCTTCGCCAGCAGCTACGCGATCTGGACGCGGGAATCCCGCTTTCCAACAGAATTGCGCCGGACGCATTCAGCACTCCCGACCAATCGCAACTGAAATGGGCCCTGGAGCAAGTCGAAGTCGCAACCGGCTTTCTTGGAATCCCGGTGCCGGCATAAAGCTTCGGGAAACGCGGCCGGGTCCGGAAATTCCGTCGGCGTCGCGCGTCGCGCGGCGTAGAGTCGAGTGAAGATATTGTGATTACGATAGTCCGAAATGTAATTCTCGCTAAATGGATCTGTGTTTCGGCATGAAATCATGAATTGGGCCCAATTATTTGACGCGAAAAATAATCGGGCGAAATCCACGGATCAAAAATTGCTTCGGACAGCTAACGATCATTGCAATCAGCCTCGCGCTGCGCAATCCTAGCAGTTGTTTCATTTTATTTTTTCTCTCGGCGCAACTTCGGCGCAGCGAAAGGAAAGTTGATGGATTTTGACAGGCTGGAAAAAGTTCTCCTCGACCTAGCGCTTGAAGCCGGAAACAGGATTGCCGAAATTCGAAACTCGGCAGGCCTGGATTCCCGAAAGAAAGCAGACGGGAGCATGGTTACGGAGGCGGACAAGGCGGCTGACGAACTATTGCGCTCGGGACTTCTGGAGAGCTTTCCCGGCATTCCCGTCGTCAGCGAAGAATGCGCGGAAAGCCACGCGACGGATTCAGAGGAATTTTTTATCGTCGATCCTTTGGACGGGACTCGGAATTTTGCGAGAGGTTCGTCCGAATTCACCGTAAACGTAGCCTTGGTTCGATCGGGAGTTGCGATTCGAGGCGTTGTCTACGCCCCCGACTACGACCAGATGTTCCACACGTCTTCAGATGGATTCGCGATCGAGACACGTGCTGCGAGCTCTTCCAATGCGAAATTGACAAAATGCCTTGCTCGAGATGCCGCGCCGCCATTCAAGGTTGTAGCGTCCCGCTCGGCAAGGAAATCGGCAAATGTCGAAAGTTTTTTGGCTATGATCGGAGCTTCAAGCCTTCATTTCGCTAATTCATCCATAAAGTTCTGTATGCTTGCAAGGGGGGACTTCGATTTCTATCCTCGATTTGGCCCGACAATGGAATGGGATACGGCCGCAGGACATGCGATTCTTTCGGCCGCGGGCGGAAAAGTCGTCCGCTTCGACGACGGCGATACGCTAATTTACGGCAAACCCGGATACTCGAATCCGGCATTCGTAGCCGCTTCTTCGGAACGCGCCATGCGGGAGTTTGCGCGCGTCTCGAATTGATGCCGCAGCGGCCTGCAAACATCGGCCTGGGGAAGACAGGGATGGAACAGCCTGATCAAGGCCACAGCGCGGACATAGCGGTGCTAGCGGGCAGGCAGACACGCTTGCGCAGCGTGGCCACGACGGCCGCCGGCATCACTGCCCGGCCAGTTCCTGCGGAAGTTCGCACCGTATCCGCCATTGCGCCTGCCGCGTGCAGAGGGGAAACTTGATAGCCGAAGAAATGGCCCTGCAATTCGAGGTGAGCGGACTGACGACCGGACTGCTGGCCGGAATCGCCTGCCCATGTAGGCAATTTCGTAAAATGACGTCTCGCAACTTCTGGAATCCCATGCATAGTTTCCGGGACGGAATCCACCCTGTCCCTACATTTTCGAAGATCCTGTTGAATCCGCGGCGGCTAGGCTAGCCGTCCAGAGCGAACCGCGAGCGGCGGAGGCCGGGCTCGACGCCGGCGGCCCGCGATATCAGGGCCTGCTCCGCCCCGGGATTGGAATCCTGCCGGCTCGCCACCGGGACGCCTTCGGTTCGGCGCAGCGTCGTGGCGATCCGGACCCAGCTGCATATGCGCTCCCGGATCGAGGCCCAGCCCGAATGAATCCCCTGCGCCTTCAGCCGGGTTCGGGCCAGATGCGCCGGATGGTAGGCCAGCGCCGCGATCGGAAGATGGAAGCCGATCCGCCTGTCCAGCCGGTGGAAGACGGGCTTTGGCCCATGATCTGATTTCAAAGATCTGAAAGTGGCTTCTAAATCCGACAGCCTCCAGCGCGCCCGCAGGATCGCACCGGCGCGCCGGCGGCTGCGCTTGAACGGCACGGCGACGGCGATGATGCCCCGACGCTCGTCGTGCGCGGCAAATGCGTCGATATCGCCGCGGTCGCGCGCCAGAGCGGAGGCGAGCTGGACTGCGAGGCGGCCATGGCGTCTCTCGAAATCCTCGCCGCCCGGGCCTAGGAGCGGAAGCGCATTGTCGAGGCCAGGATCGAGAAGCATGTCGAAAGCGACCCCGAACAGCTCCGCGCCTACCGCATTCCGGAATCGATTTTGGGCATCGGCCTATTACGGCCGCCGGGCTTCCGGGCTGGATGCCCGGCCGGGCAATGGTATTCGGTTATCCGCAGCGCTTCGCAAAATGATTTCAGGTCCCACGCAACGCGTTGATTTTCCGCGATAAATCGTCGCGTGAAAAATTTTTTTGAAAGGAGTTAACATCCGTTCGCAAATCGGTATTTTGACTTCGTATCCTGCCGGAGACGAGACATGGATCCGCGAATCGAGGAGCTAAAGACGACGACCTTCTCCGGGCGACGGCTGAGCCGCCGGCAGTTATCCGAGATCCAGGAGACCGTCGCCCTTGTTGTTTCTCTCGTTATGCCAATCCAGTTTCCCCGGATTGCTCCAACTGCTTCACGTCTGACCAAAACTACTTGGAAGCACTCGATTCTCTGAGAGAATGCACTCGCATCAGCCGGTTATGCTGATTGAAAAAGTCTGCTTGGGAAAGAAATCAGCGGGATCGGCGTTAGGATTAATTTGAGAATGTTTACGTTCTGTCCGTCAAGACAAACAGAGAAATAATATTTTTTTTAATTGTAAACTACCCGAAGAGCCCCAGGCAAAACTTTCACTGCAGGCGTGATGCCTCAATGCGCGTTTTCGTCCTCCGCTCTACTCCAGAACCGCATTCTGACATCGGGACCGACGTACAAGCCACCCGCGGCCCGGCTCGGCCCGCCATCTCCGGTTTCATCTGTCATGATTCCTGTCTTCCTCGTTTGTGAAGGGTGCAGAACCGGTTGCTTCCCCGGCGAGAACTCAGGAAGCCGCAACCTAATCTGTGCCCGGTCATTCTTCAGCTATGAATCTTGTCAATTCCTCCGCCTGAATACCACGGGCATCAATGTCCATCTGTTCAATCACTGGAATTGAATCCCCGGAAGCGGCAACTCCCAGCGTTTCGAATCTGCGTGCCGCGGGCAGCACACGTCCCTCCAGGGAACCGACACCCTTGTTGTAATGACCGATTGCCTGCTTGAGCGACCGTCCAAGACGATCCATGTGCTCACCGAAAGTCCTGATTCTCTCGAACAGGTCGCGACCCAGCGACTCGATGGCTTGCGCATTCTCGGCGAGTTTCTCTTGTTGCCATCCGTAGGCAATCGCCTTGATCAGAGCGATGAGCGTAGTTGGCGTGCAGATAAGGACACGCTGGCGAACCGCGTTCTCAAAGAGGTCTGGCGAGCTTTCCATCGCAGCCGAATAGAACGTCTCGCCCGGCACGAACATCACGACGAAGTCGGGGGTCTCCGGCAGGGACCTCCAGTACTCCTTCGACGCCAGGGCGCGAACATGGTCTTGAACCTGCCTCGCATGTTTCGAAAACAGCCGCTCGCGAGCATCCTCGTTCGTTGTTTCGATCGCTGTCAGGTATGCCTCGAGTGGCGTCTTGGCATCAACGATGACCGACTTGCCGCCGGGAACGCGGACAATAACGTCGGGCCGGAGTTGGTGGTCGTTGCCCGCAATGGTTGGTTGCTCAACGAAATCGACGTGCTCTGACATGCCCGCCATCTCAAGAACGTTCCTAAGCTGGTATTCCCCCCAACGACCGCGAGTTTTTGGTTGCCTGAGCGCCTGCACTAGCCGTGTCGTCTCTGATTTGAGCCCGGTCTGCCCTTCCGCCAAGATCTTTATCTGTTCGGATACGGCTTCATAGGCTCCCACGCGAGCCTTCTCGATTTCTCCAACCTTGATTTCAAATTTCGAAAGGTTTTCGCTGAGCGGTTTCACAAGCGTCTCGATTTCCTTTTGTCGTTTCGCCAGGTCTTCGTTCGCCATTTCCTTGTGCTTCTCAAACCGTTCGGTAACGAGTTGCATGAAATTCTCGCTGTTCTTGCCTAACGCCTCTCCTGCGAGGATCGTGAACTTTCGTTCAAGTTCATCGCCCATTTTCGTTAGCTCTCCGACACGGTCCGTGTGGCTGTTCCGTTCCTCCTTGATGATCGTCTCAAGTTCCGTGTTTCTTGTCCTGAATTCGTCAAGCCGGTTCCGAAGATTGCTAATTTCCTCCTCAAGCTCGGTAACACGGTCTGCGGTGACAGCCAGCCGTTCGTTCTTCGTTCGAAGAGGCAGTGAAAATATAAGGTAGGAAATGACCGCCCCCGCCAGCGGGGAAAGCGCGAATGTCATTGCGAGTTGGACAATATCCATTTCCTAGAAACCCCTTTCTGCGCGGAAAAGGCGGTATAGTGCCAGGCAGACTTGGCGGGCAAGGATGCGGATCAAAAAAGTTCTTTAGCCGTTTCGCGCCGCGCGGCCCCTGTGGACAAACCCTTAGAGTTTGTTCCTAAAGTAGCAATTGGCCTCGAGCCATGGTATTCCATCAA
>JAPPFL010000033.1 GCA_028823855.1 Albidovulum sp. | reverse complement strand
TGCGTCTTCTTCTAATTCTTCACATTATTCCGGGCAGTTGGTAATTCAGGCTAGCCGAAAATTCCTGCGCTTTCGCCACCTTCTTCATTTCAGAATATGCCCCGTAGAGAGACAGGGCCGTAAACGGCGCACTTCCCTTTGAAAGCGGAAAATCAAATGCGTAGAATTCGGCAAGCAAGAATTGTGCAAAATTTCAGCGCGCTTCGGTAAGATTGCGTCGGTAAATTTTGGGGCTGACGCCGGTCCATGCTCGGAAGGCTCTCGAAAACGCGGAAAGCTCGGAATACCCGAGGCAAAGCGCGATTTCCGTGAGAGGCATTTCCCCGTTTCGCAAATAGTGAAGTGCAAGATCTTTTCTCGCGGCGCTCAAGAGGTCGTTGAATGAAAGCCCGCGACTCTTAAGCTGCCTATGCAGGCTGCCGCCTGAAATTCCGAATAATTTTGCGACATTGTTGAGCGTCGGAGCGGAATCGCCAAGATTTAGCTTGATTTGGTCTCTCACGACGTCGGCGAATTCCTTCGATCCGTCGCGCATGCTGCATCGAGCCCTCAAAATCGGCTCGATAATCGCAAACAAAAAAGGATCCTGCTCGGGCATGGGAGCCTCGAGTTCTTCTTTGCGAAATGCAAATGCGTTTGTTCGCCTGCCAAATCGCACGGATGCGTCGAAACAAGCCGAGTGTTCGGAAGCTCCGTCCGGCGCTATGTGCTCAAACCTCACTTCCAAGGGGGACCAACGAGGACCCAGCGCTCTCTTGAACAAGTTGGTAAACATTCCCATGGAAAGCTCGGCATCCTGCCGCTTATTGATTATACGGTCGTCTTCAATATTGTAGCTCAGCCAGTATATGCCAGCTTCCTCGATAATTCCGAAATGCGACAAGCTCTGGTGCGCGGGAAAATAGCGCTGCATCTGGCTAACGGCGGACGCGAGCGTGGGCGAACTTACAGCGGCGTAGCCAATTGGTCCGAGTTTTTTCGGTTCGAAAGTCTGTCCAAAATGAAGGCCGAAATTGTCGTTTCCGGTAGCCTTGGCGCCTTCATGAAACAACTCGCAGTATTGCGACAAATTGATTTCGAAATTAGGATTCCCCACGGCATCCAAATTGATTCCGACCCTGCCCAGGATAGATTCGGGATCGCCGCCGCATCGTTCTATGTGTTCGATGACGCCCGTCGCAGCCGAAGCGACGACTTTCGCCGGCTCAAAATTGCGCTCTAACTGGCTCATGATACTCTTGTCTGTCGACCGGAGTTTACAATGAAAATTCACCGCGGCATCAAGCGCCCATCCTGGAGACTTAATCCCTAGGATTGCGTATCATGCCTAACGGCAAGATGTCAATTTCGCGCTAGACGGGCACCTTATCGGAATTTCAAGCAGTGCTCGACCTAGTTTTTCATTCCAATGCGTTGAATTTCAAGAGTTTTCGGAAGGCGCGTCGCGAGCTCAGCCTGTCTCGATCATGGGAACAGTTTGCTTCGGATTGACCGGCGGCAGTCCGAATGCGCAGGTCAGCAGCTTCGCCGGCCGGTTGACGGATGCCAGCCCAGCCTCGCCCGCGCCGGTTGGGCGGACCGTGTCTGCCGCCGCGCGGACAGGTCGCGGAGCAGGTAGCAGAAGCCGAGCGCCGAAAATCCATCCGGGGTCGGTTCGGTCGCGGCCTACCTCCCTACTCCGGGAGATGGCTCAACCCTTTCGACCGGCGTCTACCGCTTGCAGCTGGCGGCTTGCCGATCGTCCTCCTCGAAGAGAAGCGGCGCGAGCCAAGAGCCGTGCGCCGCTCCACGCGATCGGCCAGCATGCAGAGGATCAACTGGCCGCGCGCATTGTCCTCGGTTTAGACCTAGGCGGGTTGCGCGCACGCGGATCGGAATTCGCGTTCCGGTACGCGCCGTCCCCCAGCGAGAGGCTCTTGCAGGCCTCGGGTGCAACCCTCAAAGAGCTTTGCGACAAACTTCGGCACTGGATACATTCCGCACACCGTATCGGTTATCGCGATGGCAACGGACTTGCTCCCGGCGAACAGAACCGGTGCGCTTTCCGTTAGCGATCTGCCCAGTGCCAGGGAAGGCATCCCGGTACACCCGAACACTCCGCTTCAAGCAACTTCGCCGTCGGCCCGCCCCGGTTTCGACCGGTCTCGCGCGGCTCGCTGCCGTTCACGATACGCCGTCCACGTTGGCGGCGAGAACAGAATTCAGAGGCGACGTCAATTCCCCTTCGGCTTTCGATGTTCCGAAGGGCGAGCGACGGAGAAATATTTGGAATTTAGAAAGCTTTAAATCGTTGAGCGAAACTTCAAAGGAGTTTTGGACGAAACGGTAGTTGACGCGGGTCTTTTCCTAGCCCTAGCAAAACTGGCTGTCGCTCCGCTTCAAGTGTAGCGAGTATAGCGTTCATAACCCGCTATTCGCCGGTTTCGTACAGCGAACTGATTCCGCCTTTGACGCGAGTGATTCGATATTTTATCACTAATCGGCTTGGTTGTGCGCAAACTAAAGTCCACCGCTCGGAAGTCACTTATGATCATCAGATCCATTGGCCTCCAAGATTTCCGAGGAATCGCAAGTCTTGATATTCCAATTGACGAAAAACTGACCGTAATGGTCGGCGCAAACGGGGTTGGGAAAACATCGGTCCTAGACGCAATATCGCATCTGCTAATGCCGCTGCGCTTATTTGGCGCGAGTGCTCGCGAAAACGACAATCATCGAGATAAGACGAGGTCTAATTCAACCGATATTTCATTGGACCGGTCGAAATTATTTATTCGAGCAAGAATAAGGGCAAAAAACACAGATGGGGAAACATTTGAAAGAGTGGTAGAGCTCACTCATAACCGAACGAAAAATTCCCCAGCGTTCCCATACCAGGACTTAATTTGGCCGCAAGAATTTACTTCATCAGATCATCCGTTGTTCGTTTACTATCGACAAGATAGGGGTTTCAAACTTAATTCGCGTTCGAGGGACCCCAACGCGATTTCCAAGATTTCCGCACGTCGCCAATCCTTATCGGAAGATCGTTGCGCAATTTCCGATTTATCGGAATGGTGGGATGAACGGGATATTCGCGAAGCTCGACATGTTCGCGATAGAGATGCTGGCTTCAGAGACCCGCAGCTAGAAGCTTTGCGGAAACTCGTCGCGGAAATAGATGAATTCGAAGGCATCGAATACGATGCGTCTTCGAATCCTTCCGGTTTATATCTGAAAAAATCTCCCGGCCGCAGGCTCCATATTGGCCAGCTTTCAAGCGGAGAAAGGGTCTATCTTGTATTGTTGGCGGACCTTGCGCGCCGCCTTCAGACCATCCAGCCGAAGAAGAAACTCGCCGAAATACCGGGAATCGTATTGATCGATGAAATCGAGCTCAATCTTCATCCAAAGCGGCAACGGCAAATAATTCCTACTTTGACGAAAGTATTCAAAAGCTGCCAATTCATTGTCACCACGCATTCTCCGCAGGTTCTTGGCGAGGTGAAGAGCGACTGCGTTCGCATTCTAAGGAGAAACTGGGACCATGAAATCGAATTTATTTCCTATCGAAGCGAAACCTACGGTCGCGACAGCAATGATATGCTTATTAAAGTGCTTGGAGCGGCCGAAAGAGATGTAGCTACCAAAGAAAATCTCAGTGAACTTGGAAAGTTAATTGGCAAAGGAGAGCCCGAAAAGGCTCGCGAGCTATTGGAATCTCTAAGATCGGAATTGGGCGGAGACTTTGTCGAACTCGATATCGCCGAGCGGAGACTGAAACGCCGCGAAAAGGCGTCAGACAATTAAAATATTCAAATTAGCTTGCGCCGCCGCAGAGTTTCGAAATTTGGAAGCGCCGGCAGAGCAACGCAGGCATAACTCCGCAATTCAGGAACCCGCAGCAGCCCCAAAAGGGCGATGTTCGCAATGCGCTTTTGTTGGAACAAAATTATCTTTGCGCCTACTGCGGCCGTAGTCTGAATCCCGATTTTTCTGACAGTCATATTGACCATTTTTGGCCGCAAAGCCATTTTGCGGATGCCAAGGTCCTGATGGCGTCATTCGGCCAGATGGGTGTGGGTCAGATTTGTTCCTCAGGCTGTTTTTTTCTCCTCGGCCCAGAACTCCCAGAAATCGTCGAATGTGTTGGACTCGACCGCGCAGCGCAGCGCCAGGATCTTGTTGGCTCCGGCGACGCTCCAATACATCCCGGACTTCTTCAGACGCTCGCAGACCACGCTTCGGCAAGCCCCCTCGATCACGCCGGATCCGACCGGGAGGCCTGCGGCGCGGTATCTCGGAT
>JAPPFL010000045.1:24813-41624 GCA_028823855.1 Albidovulum sp. | reverse complement strand
AGTCCTTGATAAAAAAGGATTTATTAACAATGACTTATGATTCAAACTCTTAGATTTCTGGCAAGTCGTTCATATAGACGATCGCAGTATGATTGTGAGTAGTGCAGTGTGTGATCAAGCGGTTCAAATGCTATCAATTCGATTGCACCGCTAGTTTTCTTCGCAAAGACATCGTGCATCTTGCGCGGTACCCCCGCAATTGCAATCAGCAACCGAAGCTTCATATCCGTTTGCTTCTGAGTTTATGCACAATGTCCAATGGCAAAGACACCCGCCTTAGATCTTCTGTGCCAATGGATTGCAATAGTCGACTGAGAAGGTCGTTATCGGGGAATTCCACGGATATTGTCTTTTTTGACCAATGGAACCGGTCCGCTTGCAGTTTATTGTCCGCTATCCATTTTTCGGCCATTTCACGCGCCCCTACATCATCTGAGTTTGAATTTGTAATGTACTTGGGGGTTATTTCAATAAATCCTTCCCCTAATTCTTTATCCTGTTCGAGGTCGAAAAATCTCGGTGATCCTGTTGAACAGATGAATCGGCGTTTGGAATTCTGCAACGGTTTTTGAAAGGCGAATAGGAAGGCGAAGTGGTATACGCCAGACGCAACTTTAGTTGCTGGAACAAACAATGCGTCTACACTGTCATCGGAAATCGTGATACTAGAAGGAACAACTCCGATCATTGCTTTGATTGAGCTGTGCTGAAGGACGGACACCTCGTTTGCGAGTCGTCCACGCAGATACGAACTTAAATTGCCTGCATGCTTCTTTGTTGCCGAAGCAATTTTCCCGTCGCCATGCGTACCGAGTTGACTGAGCAAGAGCGGTCTTTGATTGTTTTCCCAATGTTCACTCACCAATTCGACAATTTGTTGATCAAGTTTTGAGAGTTTTTCCGGATTATCCATATCTGTCTGACTTCATTAGCAATTCATAAAATTGATGACTGAATCATATTCTGGCGTACGACTACTCGTCAACTTCTAGACAAGTTTTGAGTGCAAGCGAATAATTTGCCAAGATTTTAATTCCTCATTGAATGGCGTAATCCGCCGAGCTCTGATTTTCGACGCGAATCTTTCCCGCGCCATTGATCTGGCTTTAGACACATGCGCGCCGCGCGTGCTCGCACAGGGTTGGCTATACAGGCGGCGACATCCGGAAGGGAGCAGTTGCGGCTGGAGTTCTCGTAAAACGTCGCGCACCCCTTAAGCCGCTTTAGCGAAAGCACAAGGCGTGGGAAGATTGCGTCTCCTACTTCGAAAGCAACCTAGCGAACGCGTTGCAACGAATGTCGTCGGGCGAGGGAGGCAGATCGAGTCCGGGGCAGTTGTGGGAAACTGCAAGCAGGTGGCTTGCACGCGCATGAAGAAGCCCGGCAGCCGCTGTTTGGAAAGGACGCTAACATGTTCCTGGCGATCAAATGCCGAGTCCCAAACGAAAAAATGGCCGACTACGTCGACTGGCATGCGGAACAGCTAATGGCGGCGTGTCCAAAAAATCTCGCCTTCACCCGAATTCAGCAACCAATTTGAGCTTGAGCCATTATCATTTCAAAGTAGTTGTACTTGCCGCCCTTTTCTGCTTTACGCAATCGGAAGTGCGCCGTCGGCCGATTGAATCGGCAAGCGTCCTATCCGCGCCGCAGTGCCTCCTTTCAAGTACTAGTCCGGACAGCGCAACGACTTGAAAGAAATGGCTTTGGAAAGAAAACCCGTCTCGAATCGAACCTGACTCACCGAAAACTTCTTCAGTAAAAGCGGGAACGACCGACCGTAACAAGTTGGAACAATCTCTAGGAACCCTATACGTGCCAAGGCATTTGCCTGGGCCCTAGCGGACGCTTATGGCGTGAATGCGTTCAGGCTTGCGCCGATACTCCCTTCCGAATTGTGTGGAATTGAGAATGCGATCAAATTCTGCGTGTTTTCAGCTGCGCCTGATTGTCAGGTAAGGGGTTCGGCTGTTGCCGACAGATAGGCGAAAAGGGACGGCGGTCCAGCGAAGATTCAATTCGGAGTCGGCGCGACTCCCTCGAGAGTCCGTTCGATAATTGGACGTGCCAATAGGCGGAGGGAATCTCCCGGAATACGATTTTCCAAACTGACGCAACGTCCGCAACAACACCGGATTCCCGGACGCAGTCGAGGATTCGCTCGGCCTCATCATCGCTAATTTCCCGGCACGGAATTCCCAGCGGCGCCGTGCCGAAACCGAGTTCGATAAACTCCAGGTCGAAGCTAAAGTCCCGTTGCCAAAAGTTTGTTCGCATGGCATTCCCCTCCGACTCTTTGGCACGATCTAAAACGGCAAAGCAGACGGGATCGAACTCCCCTTCCGCGCGACCCGGCACGCACGCTAAACTGAACTTCAATTAGAACCAAAGCGGAACAAATGCGCTCAACCCGTTGAATTCATTCGATTTTTTCTCCGAAGAGCGGCTCCGTTCCTAGACTCCCGTTGCCATAAAAAAAGTTTGAGTTGCTATTGTACAGCGTTTTAAAACGGGCTATAGTCGATTCGAAATTGTTGCCATGCAGGAGGCAGCCGTGGCCCCCGGCGTCGACGTCATCCCGAACAGAAGCTCGCGTCCCGCGATCCTCCTCCGCGAGGCCTGGCGCGAAGGAACCCGGATCAGGAGGCGAACGGTCGCCAACCTCTCCAGAATGCCGCCCGAGCTCGTCGACGCCGTGCGCGCCGCGCTCAAGGGCGGGATCGTGCTCCCCTCGCTCGACGACGCGGCCGCCATCCGCAGGTCGCTTCCGCACGGCCACGTCGCCGCGGTCCTGGGAACGCCCGGGTCGCTGGGCATGGTCCGGATCCTCGGCCGCGAGCCCTCGCGCATGCGCAGCCTCGCCGCGGCGGCCGTCGCCGCGCGGCTGATCGACCCCGGGTCCAAGCTCGCCTGCGCCCGGTCGCTGTCGCGGGAGACCGCGTTCTCCAGCCTCGGCCGGATGTTCGGCCTCGGCCCGGTGGAGGGCAACGAGGTGGAGCTGCCGGCGATCCCCGAGCGCCCCCCGGCGATAGCGTCGCGGCCAACGAAGCTCCAGGAACGTGCATTCGGCCTGCTCGGAACCGATTCCTTGAAAACGGTTGCCATGCAGATGGCAGGACGGAAAGTCTGAATCCGGGCGATTCGGGAAGCAATCGCTGGAGTTTTCCATATTTCTTTCGTATGAAGATCAGGCTAAATCCTCGGCACTCATTCGACCGCCCTAGTCTTTGATGGCATGTAGAATCGGGAAGTGGTCTCCGGATGCGCTGGTTGTTCAGTGATGAAGTGGCTCGGACAGAAGGCGCCTGCCTGCCTGCAAGACATCATTTGAAGCCGCTCGGTGTTCGCTGATTCAATCTGAGTTGAAAGTCCAGAACTCCGCCGTCAATCGGAGCCACTGCACCTTTTTTGATAAGCGTCAGAGACGAAAACCGGCATGGTTGAGCCAGGAGAGTGTAAATTCGGGTTCGTCAGTTTGAATGACGGTGGCTCCATGCGCGATCCAGAAAGAGTAAACGCTATCCGGGGCGATTCTCGCAAGCTGGCAGATTCGTCCGCCGTTCCACTGCGCCCCCGGTATGTTGGAGTCAACGTAGAGTGTATTAATGAAGAGTCTGAAATTGTACGTTTCGGCAAGGCTTCTGGCGGCGATCGAGAAGAGCGGCCCTCCGTCGGATGTGACGCCAAGCCGGGCAATGGCTGGAAGTCCTCGCGTACCCGCAGGCCTTTCCACAAGGCATTCCACACAGGACAGGTCAAACAACTCAACCGCCCGCTTGAGAGCGGCGAGTCCGTCACGACTGTCCAGAACAACGGGAATGAAGTCGATTGGGTAAGGCGAACCCGCGATGATTTCGAAAACCTTCCTGAATTCGGTCGGGTCGCTTGCGTTTGTATTCACGGTGACTATGGGAGCTACTCCGGCCAGCCGCACGACAATCGCGACCTCGGGAATCGCCTCGATTCCGGTCTTGCACGCCACGTTAAACATCATGCCATCGCCGGCGGCGAGAAATATCACCTCAAGGGTTGGAAGCGTCGCGCCGAATGGTGTTTGCGTGTCTGGATGAAGCAACGGGAGGCCCTTGATTTCGTTGTAGCGCATTGCGGAGACATTCCCAGATCCGGCAGTCGTTCGGTCAAGTGTGGGATCATACAGCACGACGGGGGTTCCGTCCGATGTAAAGCGAACATCGAGTTCAACCATGTCGCATCCAAGCTCGCCGGCACGCGCAACCGCGGTAATCGAATATTCTGCATCGAAGACCGCACTGTTGCGAATGAATGCCCCGCGGTGCGCGACGACAAAACCTGACCGCGGATGTTGGCGGGATCACGCCATCTTGCGGCAATTTCCGACGACGATTGGTAATTTTGCATGGGCTGCGTTCCTCTTCGGTCTAATATTTCCGGCTCCTAGGCCGAATCTGTCAACAAGTGATATGACCACGAACGAGAAGCTCATTAGGATCGTCATGTATATGAGATTGATCGCAGCCGCTTTGAGATCCGATGATCGCGCACCATCAAACAATGCGATGGAGAGGAGTTCGTTGTTGACGTTGAACAGAAACGCAGAAATTGCGTATTCGCTCAGCAATCCATTCAATTGCAGTCCGCCGATCAGGACAATTACGGGCAAGACGGCTGGAAGTGTAACTCGAACAAATCTGAATAGGGGTGTTGCGCCTAGCGACCGGGCTGCTTCCGCCTGAGACGGATCAAGTGACCCGAATGCTGCCCGCAGGAACCGAATCGGGAGCGGAATAGATACAGTTGCGTATCCGACGGGATGTATCCAAAAAGATTCCAGCGGGGTGAAGCCGCTAATAAATACGCTAAGCGTGGCAAATGCGATTATAAGGCCAATCGCTATGAAAGGGGCTGGAAGAATCCAAGGCAACATGAACGACAGGCCAAGCCCCAAGGTCTGTTTAGACCTGAATTTGTGGTCAAGCACCACAACAAACAGACTAACCGCAATGGCGACGGAAACGGCGTAGGACCCCGTCAACAAACTATTCTTCAATGGAAAGAACGCCTCTCCGCCCGATAGAACCCCTATGTAGTTCTTCAAGCTAACGGAACTCGGAATCACGTCGGAAATGATTGATCGAGCCGGAGCAAAGGAGAACGGCACAACAAGGAGCACAGGACCGATTTGAAGCTCCGCCGCGGCATAGGCGAGAATGTGAATGGCCACTCTTGCACGTGGACCGCCAAGTTCAATTCGATGAATCGGAGCCGGCGTCTTTCCGCCGCCAGTATAGCTGCCGTGTTTTTTTCTCGTTGCATCAGGACTATGCAGAGGATTAAGGCAAGTCCCAGCCCGATTGAGAGCATGGCCGCCATATCGGGGCGTCGATACGAATTGAGAGTAAGTATCAGTTCCGACACCATGTCGTATCTTTGGCCGCCAAGCACGGACGGAATGGCGAACGACCCTAACGATTTGTATGCAACAAGCAGCGTAGTTGCGAAAATCGTAGCGAGCAGCATTGGCAAGACGACACTGCGAAAAACGCGAAGGTTGCATGCTCCGAGGCTTCTAGCCGCCTCGATCTGAGAATTGCCTACGCGCTGAATGGCCGTTCGAATAATAAGGAAGCGTACGCTCGTTAGCCCAAGTTGGCAGTTTTGCAAATTAACGTCCTGCAACCTCCTGAATGATATGCATAATTTTCGGAGCGGATTCCATCCTGTCCCTACATTTTGGAAGATCCTGTTGAATCCGGGCGGCGGGGCTAGGAGTCCAGTGCGCACCTCGAGCGGCGAAGGCCCAGCTCGACGCCGGCTGCCCGCGATATCAGCGCCTGCTCCGCGCCGGGATTGGAAACCTACCGGCTCGCCACCGGGATTCCGTCAGTTCGCCGCAGCGTCGCGATGATCCGGATCCGGCTGCGCATGCGCTCCCGGATCAAGGCTCGGCCCGAATGGATGCCCTGCGCCTTCAGGCGGGTTCCGACCAGATGCGCCGGATGGCAGGGCAGTGCCGCGATGAGGAGTTGGGAGCCGATCCGCCTGTCCAGCCGGTGGAAGACGGGCCCGGGCCCGAGCTCCGATTTCAGTGAAGTGAAGTATCCACGAAGACGCTCGTCGACTAGACTTCCACAGTCCTTCCTGCCAATTTTTTTGAAGGGGAACGAATTTACTGATCGCCTCAAGGAGGCGGCGCAAATCCTCTTTCCCGCCATGGTCCGAAAACACGCTCCGCAGATCCTGCTAGAGGTCTTCAGGATCGCCCTGCGAGCCCAGCAACCGGATATTTCTACGGAATCAGGGTAGGCCGGCCTTTTCGAACCTGTCTTTCCGCCTGCCGCGACTAGCGGTTTGAATTTATTCTTTTGCACTAGCGTTTCCATGATGAAAAACGCCCTTCTGGCATATCGCCGCATCGGAACGCGAGGGTTTCGTGTCATTGCGGTGGACAATGCGCTCCTCAAACGAATCGAAGATGGCGGTCCTGAGCCTCTGACATGAGAGTGATGAGAAGTCGTCCTCGACGGCGATTGTCCAGGAGGCAGGTCGGAGTGAAATGAAGCGTAAATTAGGGACGCCGGTTCAGCCGTTTATGGACCTTCACCGGTTTGCGGGAAGAGACGTTGCCCAGGTTCACGGGCACTACGGTGTCGGGATCGATGCCTAGGGCCAAATTTCTGATAAGCGGTGTCGACGCGCTTCGGTCGCCTTTCTATGTCAAGACTCTGTCCAGGTCGTCTATTAGGTCTTCGGGATCTTCCAGACCGACCGAAAAGCGAAACAATCCGTCGCCCGCAAAAGCTCGATAGCTGCGGAGTTGCTCGCCTTGCAGCCTAAAACTGCTTTCGATCATCTCATTGGTTCCAAGCCAATAGATCAAGCTTCGATGGTGGCCCAGGGATACGGCGTAGTGGATAACCTTGAGTCCGCGCCGCATGAATTCGGCAATTTTTTCGCCATTTTTCCTGCCGCCGACCTGGAACGCGATCATGCCCGAAAAATTCTCCATCTGCGAACGCGCCAGCAGATGCTGCGGATGGCTTTCCAGTCCGGGATAGAGCACGAGCGAAACCTTCGGGTGATCTTCGAGCCATCTGGCAACGGCGAATGCGTTTGCTTCGTGAGCCTTCATGCGAAGCGGGAGGGTCGAGGCTCCGCGGGCAATAAGCCAGGCGTTGAAGGGCGACATGATGCCGCCATGGTGGATGCAGGACTCGGATCTCAATTTGCCAACCAGTTCGCGCGAGCCCGCTACAGCGCCGCCGATCGCATCGCCGTGGCCGCCGATGTATTTGGTTACGGAGTGCATGACGAGGTCGAAGCCGAATTCGGCCGGGCGCGTGGCGATGGGCGAGGAGAATGTCGAATCGCAAGTCGCCAAAGCGCTCGCCTCCTTTGCCAGCTCGGCAATCTTTGCCAGATCCGTTATCCGCATGATTGGATTGGCAGGGGTTTCCGCGTGTACGAGGCGCGTGTTTTCCCGGAAGGCATTGCGGACGGAATCGAGGTCGGACATGTCGACATACGATACTTCGATACCGTAGCGGTACAGAGTATCGCGGGCGAATTCGGAAACGCCGGCGTATGCGACGTCGGAAAAAATCGCGTGATCGCCGCTTGAAAGGTTCGTAAGAAACATCGATGTGGCGGCGGCCATTCCCGATGCAAAGCAAGCGCAGTCTTCCGTGCCTTCCAGCGCCGCGATCTTTCTCGACAGCATGTCGACCGAAGGATTGCTCCAGCGGGAGTAGAAATAGGGGTCGTCCTCGGAAAACCCTACGGCCGAAAAGCTTGCTTCCTCCTCGACATGGAATGTTGAGGACATGTGGATGGGAGGCGCGGAGTCGCCCGTAGACGGGCCGGGGTTTTCTCCCGCGTGAATTGCGGTTGTGCTTATTCCTTTGAAGTGATCGCGATTGTTCATTTTACAGCCCGGATTTGCGCGTGCCTAATATCGTTGGAGCGTTAATCGCCGACTTCAACGTGCCATGCAACGATCGCTTCTGTCCACCGCTTCTTTAGACGCATGATGCTAGTCGCCCGCCGGCAGACCGCGCTAGTTGACGCCAAACTCGAAAAAGAAGGCGGCGTATGATGTTGGATCGATCCTTTCTCCGGAACCGTCAGCCGAGCTTCGGTCGGACGGCGTCGGCCTCCGGAATGATTTAAATTTTCGAAGAACGACAGCTGAAGACAGATCGAACAAGCTATTCTCGATCGCCGATTTCCCTGCTTCTACTGTTTCGAGAGCTTTCATTGCCGCAGAGAAAGGGCGAACCGCGGCGAGAGGTGCTTGCATCGGCCGATTCTTCGACGGCATCGATTTTCGTCGGAATTTCCTCCGAACAGGTTTCAAGGTCGCGCAGATCCTGCTCGTCCGAAAATTTCCGAAAGTTGCCGGGACGGCGGCGACTTGGCGATATCCGTCCAAGTATAAGGATTGAGGGCAGTATTGACGGCTTACAAGCATCCTCCGGATGCAGTTGAAGAGGATCCTGCGTGCGAAGCGCGGCGATTTCAGGGGCGACCTGTGGCCAGGCCGGGAAATACGAAACAAATTGTCCAAAATTCCGCGAAATAGTCCAGGAAATCCGCGCCAAATCAACCTTTCCAAAAGACAGCGGGTCCTCTCGCGCCCTGCGCACGGAACTCCGCTCTCCGCAACAAGTCAAATGAGGTTACCGCATACCCGGAGACGCAATGATGCAGTGCAATTGCATCAATTTTAGCCTTGCGAATATCCCGGCAAGTGCCCGATAGCCGAGGCGCCGAAGCCGAGCAGCTAGGAGGGCAAAGACGGATATGAGCCCAAGTTCGGCGGGCCACTTCATGGTCCGATATACAACCGTCGAGTTCGGTTGGCATCGCAAATAGAATTTTGCCGAGATTTGCTCTTAACGTCTGACCAGCACGCCCTTTTTTAAACTGCGCAACATGAAGCCGGCCGCAACCAGATGCTCGTTTCGCCGATCATTTCTCGCGATTGCTTTCTCAAGCCCGGAAATGATGCCAGGCCCCAGATTTGTCGATAGGGTTCGTCATCCTAGGAGAGTGCCGCCTTGAATTTCGCGCTCTGATCAACGGGCCGCTCCCGGACAGCAAGCACGCGACCGAACAGTTCAAGGAATTGCTCGCGCAGGTCCGTCTGGCCGACCTTGCATTTCCGCGGAACTGGCGAGGATTGACTGTGTAAACGGCACCTCCTTTTTTCAGGGGCTGCTCGAGAGCCCAGTGCGTTCGGCTCGTTACCTCTAGCCCAAGTTGGCAGTATTGCAAATTGCCGTCCTGCAACCTATTGAATTATAGCATTATATTCGGCGCGGATTCCGCCCTGCCTCAAAATTTTCGAAGATTCCGTTGAATCCGGGCGGCGGGGCTAGGCACCAAGTGCGCACCTCGAGCGGCGAAGGCCGGATTCGACGCCGGCGGCCCGCGATATCAACGCCCGCTCCGCTCCGGGATTGGAATCCTGCCGGCTCGCCGCCGCGTTGTGGTGATCCGGACCCAGCTGCGCATGCGCTCCGGGATCGAGGTCCGGCCCGAATGAATGCCCTGCGCCTTCAGGCGGGTTCGGACAAAATGCGCCGGGTGGTAGGCCATGGCCGCGATGAGAAGGTGCGAACCGATCCGCTTGTCCAGCTGGTGAAAGACGGGCCTGAGCCCGAACTCGGATTCCAGCGAGCGGAATGCAGCGTTCTGAAGCTAGCGATCTCAGAAGAGATGTTGCCAAAGGCAAGGTGCCTCTACGAGGTGCCTCCGTTGAACCCGATGCGTTGACAAATCAGCAAGAACCGAGCACGATGGAGGCAGGTTCGGAAACTAAACACCTCCGTCGCGCAACCGAGTATGCCAAAGGTGGAAAAAATGAAGAAGGTCGCCTGAATGGCCACCCGGCGCAAGCTGCAAGTGTCAGGCAATTACCCTTTCTGTGAACGTGGTCAGCGAACAAAGCTGGGAGAGCCGTACGTCTTTTTAACGTAGTCAAAGCACACCTCGTCATGATCGACACTTCTAGTATCGTCCTTGAATCCGAGCACCTTGATTGCTGCCCAGTATCCATTCTCATTTAGCAATACGGCCGCCTGTCCGATATTTGGCCGGCCGATCCTTGATGATCCGTCATATTTGCGGGCGTCAACAATCTCCTCAATTTCACGACGGCCTTTAGCGATTGCGACAGTACGAATATTACGCGGATCGTTTAGAAGCTGAATTTTCCAGTCACTCGACTTGCTCAGATCAATTTCAAACATATGCTCGCGGCTGCCAATGCAATAGCGGCCGTTATTGTTCGAATCATCAAACGTGACGTGCCCCTTAGGCGATGGGGAAACGTAATTTTCTGAACTCGGTATGTACTTCTGAGTCGAGTATTTCTTTTTCGTGTCAAACGGATTATCGCCTATTGGAGGAACCGGTAGAACGGGCTCATCCAATAGTGATCGAAGCAGTTCCTCGTATTATTCTTCATACAATAGATCTTCCCGAAAATCTACTTAGCGACAGCCTCCCGGGAAAGTCGGCGCCAGATCATTTCCCGTATTGTCGCGAATTACCGGTATCAACCAATCCGAATCCAAATCTGCCATTATTTCCGCCGTCATTATCCTTTTCTCATATCCCACCCCGCCTTCCTTTGAGTTTGCCTTTCGCACAAAATTTTCTGAGCATTTGCACAGCACGCGATTCGATTTAGATAGTCCCCGCTCGATGAATGCAGCTACGTGTTGTCCCAGGTCAAGGTTCCACCGATCCAATATCGTCCTCGCACCGTTGTGACGCAACCGTGTAGCCAACTGCAACACCCAGGCTTCGTGATCTTCACTATCGTGCGAATAAGAGAAGGATACCGATGGAGCCATTCCGCAGTTCCTTCTCGTTCGCGTTGTTCCACAGCCGTCGCGCAGACGCTAGAGCTGCCGCCAATAGCCGTGGGTAACTGCCCCTCTGGTTAGGCGGATGACCCGGCCAGCAGGTTCACGATCAGCCGGATCATGAGGTCCTTACCGGCCGGCGCGCTTTCGGCGACCAGAAGGGTCAGTGCCGTCAGCGCCTGGGGATTGAGCCCGTGCTCGATTCCCTCCTGCTTCAGGTAGAGCAGGAACAGCAGCGACCCGATGCGCTTGTTGCCGTCCGTGAAGGGATGGTCCTTGACCACGAAATACAGCAGATGCGCCGCCTTCTCTTCCCGGCTGCGGTATAAAGGCTCGCCAAACATCGTCTGCTCGATGTTGCCCAGGATGGCGGCCAGCGCGTCGCCGCGCGAACCGCCGAACAGGGGCGAGGCCTGCTCGCGCGCCATCAGGTCGTGCCGGAACTCCGCGATCGCGCTCATGGCACGCTCATGATCGAGTGCGCCGGACGACGGCCCGGTGCCGGGCGGCGCCGGCAGCCGGTCCTCGTCGTATTCCAATAGCAGGCGCCATGTATCGGCGTAACCCGCGATCAGGTCCAGCACCGCTCGCCCGGTATCGTCCACCTGGGCCTGGTTGCTGAGCGTCCGCGCCATCAGGTCGAGGGTCTCGCTAGCTTCCTGCAGGCCGCGCTCGGCCAGCCGACGCTCATTCAGCGTGAAGCCATGCACCAAATGGCCGTGCAGGGTGCGGGTGGCCCATTGGCGAAACCGCACGCCGCGCCAAGTATTGACGCGGTAGCCGACCGAGATGATGGCGTCGAGATTGAAATGCTTCAGCCGGCGCCGGACCCTGCGCTTGCCTTCAGTTCGAACTGCTAAGAATTCCTTAGTGGTTGCCTTCGCCTCCAGCTCTCCGCTGGCAAATATGTTGCGCAGGTGCATTTGCACGTTCTCGGGCGTGCTGCCGAATACCTCCGCCATCTGACGCTGCGTCAGCCAAACCGTCTCACGGTCGAGGCGCACATTGACGCGCACCTCGCCGCCGGCGTCCTCGTAAACCACGACTTCGCCGCCGGCGACGGTTTCCGGCGCTTCGCCGTTCATTCCGTTCCACGCTCCATCTTCCGTCGTCCGGCCTCCGTCAGCATAGCGCGTCCTTCAGCGGCTTGGCGGCCTCGAACGAGACGCCGGCCAATGGGCCTATGGCGATTCGTTCGCCGGTACGCGGGTTCCGGCCCCTCGCGGGCCGGCCGGTCTTTCTTGGAAGACCTGTCGAACCCGATGATGGAAATGTCCTCGCGCCGCGCCAACGCCTCCACGATAGACACGAACACGGCGCCGACGGCTGCCCGAGCCGCCGTTTCGTAAAACCTGCCTCGTCCGCTACCCGCACGGCAATCTTCTTCTTCTTCATTCGCTCGCTCCCCGGTTCTCGCGGCCGATGTCGGCAGCGACCGCGGTCCGCTGCCGCCCTGTTCCACCGCGATCGAATTGCCCGCAATGCGGACGGAACCGACGCTCGATCCGTAATCGTACCTGTCCGCCCGGTCAATCGCCGGTTCATCTCTGCCGCGCCATCTGCCTTGGCGCCGCGTCCCCGCCCCTCGCAGTAGGCGGCGGCGGTCACGCCCTCCCGCTCGAAATCCTCGACGATCTCGCGCCATTCCTTCGCGCTTCTGATAAAGGATCTTCGGCGACCCGCGCGGGAACGTTCATGACAATTCCTCCTTGCCGAAAATATTTTCGGCTCGAAGGTACCGGCCGGGGCGGACCCAGTTCAACCTAAAATCGGGACGTCGTAAATCAGCCGCTTACGTTGCGCTTATTGTCGCGCTTCAAATCCGACGATAGCGAGGACTTCGAAATGGCGATCAATCGCTTGTCGTCGTCGATTCATCGCAACCGAGGCTGGTTTTGGCTTCGGGATCGGATTCTTGATGCAGCCGTTTGCCTAGAACTCATGTACCAATTGAAGCCTCCTGAGCTCATCAACAAGCTGGCGAGCAGGGCGGCACACCTGCTCGCGACGGGAACGGGCAAGCTAATTGAGATTCACGATCAAGTCCATGTGTTCTACAAAGCGCGATCGAACATCGCGCACGGAGGTTAGGTCAAGCGCAAGGGAAAAAAGACAACGGACTTCAAGAAGGCCGGCGACTTGGGTTTGGCGCTCGCAACCGATACGCTCGGTGCATTGCTGGATAATGGCAAGTTTCCAAGTTGGAAGGAGCTGATTCTTTCGCCGTATATGGCAGATTGGACTGCTGCAAAGACCCGGAAGACGTGACAGGTTCGGCAATGTGGGCTTGGCCACCAACGGCAGCGCTATCGCATCTGTGTCCGCTAACTGACCGCTTTCGACGCGAACATCGTCCGGCCGATCGAGCCTAGGGCCACAGGGTGCTCTCGGCGAGTGGCTGTTGCAGCCGGTCGATGGACCACACGTCGATCCCGTCCCCAGTCCGGAAAAACCGCTTGCCGCTGTCGACCAGGACGCGCCGCGCTATTCCTGATGGGTTGACCGGCGGGCTCGCTACCGCTTCCGCCGGCTCGTCGAGATGCTTGTCGCTAGCGAATTTCTGCCTGATCAGCCATGAGCAGGCAAACATTGGCATCGGCTTGCTGCCTGGGTATGCCCGCGGCGGCGAGTTTCTCTAAGTAGGTGCGGGTATCGAGTCGGATTCTGCGCCGTTCCATGCGCACAATCTAATCTCCCTGTTCACCGATTGGGAACGAGCGATCCGATTCGGGCCCGTTCCAGCAGGCTGGCGGCCTTCAGGAAGTGGAAGACACATTACCGCATGGGCGAATGTCCGCGATCGCGCGCAGCGAGTGTGCGATGCGGCGCGATCGTCAGTCCCGAGACTCGCGCTTGGCGATGCTGGAAACCTCCACCGGCCGCCGGTCGGGAAACCTCGCGATGAGCGACAGGCTTCCGCCCATCGCCTCGATCGTCCTAGGCAGCGTCGAAAGCAGGAGATCGCTGCGCTGCTCCATTCGCGACACGGCGTCCTGACTGACGCCGAGCTCGCGGGCGACGCTGACCTAGGTGTGGTAGCGGGCCTTGCGCAACTCGCGCAGTGTCGTCTCCTCGGAGATGAACTCCGCAGCCAGCTCCTCGACCTTGCGGCACTCGGCGGGATCGAAACCGGCGATCACGTCTTCGACATTGAGACCCATCACGATTCTCCTTCCTTCGCGAGCCGCCCGAGCTGCGACCCGAACTCTCCCAGCATGTGCGAAAGCGCGAGGATCGTCCTGCGCACCTCCAGCGGCAGCGCGAAGAACTTCGGTTCGAACTGGTCGAGGAGCTCGACCGCCTTCGTCGAATCCGCGGTCAACGCGGTTGCGGGATAGCGCTTCTCGAAGAAGCGGCAGATGCGCTGGTCGAAGTCGGGAGCTCGCCTCCTGCTCCAGGCCAGGACCCGCGTGCTCAACGGCGCGCTCGGGACCAAATTCCGATTCTGGCATCCCGGGCTCGACGCGGCAAACACTGATCAGGGCATGAAAAAAGCCGCGGCTTGACCCCGCGGATTTTGGCGGTTCCCCATCTACTGGCAGACGCGGGAGCAGCCACGTTCGAGCGCGGCGCCCGACTTTCAGTTCGATTGCGCCCTCCTTCAGCGCATCAGTCCGAACGCGTGGAGAAATATCATTCTCTACGGTGAAGCCGGGATCGATTCCGCCAAGCTATGGACCGGCGCGGCAATTTAGGGCACGCGGGCTGAAGGCCGGTCCTTAGCGTGCATTGCAACGCGAGTCTCAGCGAAGCCCCTCCCTGGAAAATACGGCATCGCCTTGATTTCCTTGAGCGCCGGGCCCGCCATGGCCCGCCCCCCTGAGGCCCCGGCCGGTGCCGGCGTCCCAAAAGACCACCGAGCCGTCGTATAGTCCGGCGGAGGCGGTCTCGCCGTCCGGGCTATATGCGACGGGCGTCGCGACATCATCCAATGCGAGGACTTCCCGGAACGACCCGGCGTCAAATATGCGGGCGTTATATACGTACCGGTCCGACCCGGCCAATACGGATACAGTGCCGCCGTCGGGACTGAACGAAATCAAATTGTCCCGGAAGTCGCCCCGCTCGGAATCCGACTCTGCGCCCGTGTCAACCACGTGCAGCAATTCGCCGCTCTCGATATCCCAAAACCTCGCCTCGCCCGCGCGGGACACGGCGGCAAGAATCCGGTCGTCGGGACTGAACTGAACCCCGCGGAATCCGCTCTCCCCCGCGGAGAAAGCCCGGCGCTCCTTGCCGGTTCCGGTGTCCCGCAATACGATCGAACCGTCGCCGGAGGCTATCGCAAGCAATTCGCCGTCGTTGCCGAAAGCCATTTCAGCGGAATCATCGGGCTCCAGGCCTAAAGCATGAAGCGCTTCGTTCGACGCGGCGTCCCATATCCGCACATCGCCGGTCCAGTGCCGGGTCGCAAACATGCGGCCGTCCGGAGAAAAGGCAACGTCGATTGCCGGGTCCCGGCGCACTTCGGATCCGACGCGTTCCCCGGACCCGATGTCCCATGCCTTGGCAAATTCCTCCGAGCCGATTACGACCGCGGCGCCGTCCTCGCTGAATCGAGCCCAGTCGATGCTGGACGGATCCCGTACGTAAGCATCATGCCTATCGATACCGATCACCTTGCCGCCTGTGGCAACGTCCCACACGATTACGCGGTATTCCGACACGGTCGCTATCAACCGACTATCGGGACTGAACGCGAACGCCTCGACTTCCCCGCGACTTCCCACGACCGCCTGATACTTCCCCTCCCCGATTTTCCATACTCCAATGCCGTTGCTGCTCACCGGGAAGGCAATCATGTCGCCGTTCGGACTTAATATCGCCGAGTCGACATCCCCGGAAGCAAGACGTTCACCCGTTTCAATGTTCCACACGGCGATTCGGTATCGATCCGCCGCCGAAAATTCCGTCAGCAGCATGCGTCCGTCCGCGCTCAAGGACACGTTCTCCAGCGGCGGATCGCGCCCGCCGGGGGAACGAACAACAATGTCGCGCCCGTTCCGTCCGGACCAGACCGCCGCCGACCCGTCGAGCGACCCCGCGGCCACTGTATCGCCATCGGAGTCGACGGCAACCGCGACGACGGCATCGGCCTGGCCGTCGATCACGCGCAGAAGCTCTCCGGACCGGACGTTCCAGATCCGGGCCGTATTGTCCCTTGAACCTGTAACGACGGTCGATCCGTCCGCGCTGAACGCCGCGGAGACGACTTTATCCTTATGACCCTGCAGGCGCTGCAGCGGCCCGCCGGTACTTGCCTCCAGAAGCCGTACGGCGCCGCCTTCTTCAGCGATCGCGACTACCGGCCCGTTCGAAATCAGGATGGCGGCTTCCGCCGAATCCAGGTAATCGGGGCGAACGCCCAGCCTTTCGCCCGTTTCGACCCGCAGTATCTTGACGAATCCGTCTTCGGAACCGGCTGCGCTAATGCCGCCATCGGGGCTAAAGCGCAACCCGGACCTCGCTTCCAGTCTCGCTTCAACAAAGTCTTGAAACCAGCCCGACTCCCCGCGACCATCAATTTCCCGGCCGGTGGCCACGTCCCAGAACTTCGCTTTCTCCACCCCTCCCCCATGATCCAGGAGCGCAACCGCGCCCGTGCGCCCGTCCGGACTAAAAGCTATTCCATAGTCGGCATTTCCTTCCATTATTCCTAATTCCGGAGCAGGGGCTTCGAGTATCCGCAATCGCTCGCCGGTATTCGCGTCCCAAAGTATCATGGCGAAATCGTTTCCAGCCGAGGCAAGAAATTGGCCGCCCGGGTGAAAGGCGATGCTCGCCACGGCGGCATTGTGCCCGGTTCGAGAAACAGCGTTCCCTCGTTCGACCGCGGTCGAAAACCGGTCCGATTCACCAATGGCCGTATCGACCTTTTCCGCGGGCTCGCCTCGAAGCAAGTATCCGTTGTGCACGAAGAGCACGTTTCCGGCCGGCGTCCTGACCCTGCTCCAGTTT
>JAPPFL010000045.1:0-24713 GCA_028823855.1 Albidovulum sp. | reverse complement strand
CCGTCGCGGTCGAGTTCCTCGACGAAGCTGCCGGATCGAAGCGTCTCGACGACGGGACGGTCCGCGCCGGGCCCCGAGCGCGCATTGAGATCGAAGCCGTCCGCGACGCGCATCTCGACGGGCTCGGATGCTTGCATCCGCTCCCGCCGCGAATCCTGCGCCGGCGCGTCGGCATCGGCGCCGTCGCTTTCCAAATAGGCGTTGTGCACGAAGAGCACGTTTCCGGCCGGCGTCCTGACCCTGCTCCAGTTTCCGTCGCGGTCGAGTTCCTCGACGAAGCTGCCGGATCGAAGCGTCTCGACGACGGAATGGTCCGCGCCGGGCCCCGAGCGCGCATTGAGATCGAAGCCGTCCGCGACTCGCAGGTTATCGGCCCGGCCTGCGACCGCAGAGAACGCCGACATCAGGGCAAACCAAGCCAGCGATGCGAGCAACCGGGCGAGGCGGGCGCGCTCCCTTGTCATTTCGCCTTGGCTGCTCGCTCTGTCCATTCTCTTCGGATCCAGGTATGCGGCCGGACGCTTACCATCCCTAGCGCACCAGGATCGCGGCCACTGCCCGCGCCGTGGCACCGTGGCTCGGCACGATGTCGTTCGGCGCGGCGATCACCGAGACGACGTGCGCGTTCAGGGATTCCCGCTCGCCCACCTTCGGAGACAATTGCTCGATGAACGCCGCCTCCGCGCCGCCCAGTGCCGCCTCCGCGTCGGAGGTGCACAGCGCCAGCAGGCTCTCGCCCCCTGCAACCGGATGATCGGGACGGCCCCTGTTCGTGAAGATCTGCCGCGCCGCACCGGAGGCGCGGATGTTGTAGACGGCCAGCTTGCAATCCCGCTCGGCCGTGACCCAGGCATGCGCCGGCTCGCCGATCGCGTAGCCGAGCTTGGCGGTGCGTATGGACAGGCTCAACGGCTCGCTCACGCTCACAGTCTGCCCGGCGTCCTCGGCAACCGGACGACGTCACCGCGATCGCGTCAATCGCCCATTTGATCCCGTCGCCGTTGGCATCGATCGTCTGTCGCACCTCCGGAACCAGGTTGCGCATCGTCGGCCGCGCCGTCACGCGGGTGATCTCCGCCGGATCCGGAAGCGGGATATTTGCGGTCGAGGCGATCGCTTTCACGAAATCGGCGCCCGCCGGGGGTTGAAACCGTATGGCAACGCCGCTGTCCCGATCCGAAATCCACGCCGGATTGCCCGTCCGGATCAGGTTGTCGGTTCCGTCAAGATACGTGTTGAGAAAAGTCGCGGTCCCGTCCGTGTCGATGTCAAGAACCGTGACGTGCGCGTCCGTGCCGGTTTCGAAGCTCAGCTCGAGTTCGTCGCAGAGGCAGTAGAGACCGCGCGGGTTGCCGATGCCGAGGCGGACCGACAGCTCCCCCTGCGGGACGGCCACCGCGTTCGCCGCCGCCTGCTCGAGCTTTAGGTTCCGGTCGATAGGAGACACCTCCGGCGCTTCGCCAAGCGCCGCCTGAAGGACCGTCGCAGACACGGCGCCGCCTTCATAGTAAAGCGGCGCGGCGGCGGCGACCAGCGTCGCATGGCTCCGGCCCGCGGGTCGGCGGGCGACAAGAGCCGCATCGCGGCCCATGCGGATCTGCTGCCACCAGACTGCGGCAATGCGCAGGTCGGCAGCAACGGAATGGACGCTCCCGTCGGGATTGCCGACTAGGAGGTGGGCAAACCTGTCGCGGTTGCTCCGGACCGGAAAACGCAGGACCTGGCCGAATCCGACCCTCGAGGACGGCAAGACGCGGATCTCCGCTCGCACGGGAACCGCCTGCGGCGGCGCCGGTAGCGCTGCCCGCCAAACGTTCATTGCCGATACCTCGTCAAGCTCCGATCCCCGATGCCGATGCCGGCATGGGCGCGCGAAGATACTAGACGCCCGATCCGGCGTCCGCAACTCCGTCAATTTTGGGGAAGCAAGTTATTTCAACAATGGCCGGCAAAAAAAAATGGGATGGGGCCTATGCGACGCAAGCGTGCGAGATACGACATATTGCACTCATGCAGAGGAGCGCGATCATGGATAGGATATTTCGTGCAGCAATGATTGTCGCTTCATGCCTATCGTTTTGAGTCTTTGGAACGCCGCTAGCGCAAACAGTCATACCGCCTATTCAAAACATTCCGCAGAAAACGCAAGTAGGGCGCTGGGCAGCAGTCGCGCGGCAAATCGCCTATTCCCTTCATGGTCCTGGAAATAAGCCGCCACAATGGCAACGGCCGCGCTGGCCAACGACGCTCGCCCAAACGCTTGCCGTAATCGATTAGGGAGATAAAACGGTAATCCCGCCTGTATGGGAACAGGGTCATTTCAACAAATTCAACGGCTAATCAGACAGTTCGGCGGTCCGTTCTTCCCGAGTCAGTTCAAGAGTTTGGCCGGCGTGGAGCCGTAGCGCTTCGCGATGAACCTCGTCGCCGCCATGGGCGGCCATCTGCACCGCAAGCACGACCGGCCTCCGGGCTGCGAGGTCGTCCGGCTCGGTTGCGCGAGGCTCGCCGACGCGCCCTAGGCCGCGGAGCTCGCCACGAGGCTGGAGACCGGAAAGCGCGATGCGCGAGCTGCTACGTCCAAATTAAGACCAATGGGATGCTCGCAGCTTTGCGCCGTCCGGAATCGTGAAAGACGGTGCGGACCGGTGCCGCGACTTGGATTTCAGGAACCCTCCGCCGCCGAACGCCGCCGTCCGCGCATCCGCCCGATGCTTGAGCGCGTATCGGGTGATCTTGAACGAATGGTCCTGCAGCCGCTCGATCTCGAAGCGCAGTTCCGTGAATCTCTTTCCGAGCGAGAAGAACGCGACGGGCGGCGGCTTGTCGCCCGCTCGCCTGGCGATCTCGAAGGCGGCCTTCTGCCGGACGAGCATTTCGTTGCAGACGAAGCGGCGCGTGCGGCTGACCGGCGAGCCTGCTGGCATTCGCCCGAGACCCCGGCAGCAGCCAGTAGAGGATTTTCCGGTACGCAGCGTCTTCGCTCACGCGGTCGAACCCTCCGGACAATGGCGCGACTTGCGGCGGAAAGCTTGATACTCCCTCGGTTCGAACAATTCATGAACACGTCGGCGCTGTCAAAGGACTATTTTTAAGGGGTCGAAAGAACTCGGAAAAACCGAGCGGTCCCTTGACGGGAGATCGGCGAAAGTGCCAGGCCTGCTACAGGAAATCTTATGCGTCGGGAGCCCGGGAGAAAAGATTGATAGCCTAGAATATAATTCCCAATAGAATCTCTTTGTCCAAGTCAATGGCCCCGAAACTGGCAAATGGAATCTCTATTTTGCGGGATATCTGAATTGAAGTTCTCTGCGAAGTATTGGCTGCTTTCTGATGCGCAGTAAGGGAAACCCGCACGTAGCGCACGCCTATGAACAGATTGAGGCCGCCCCGGACGAATTGCGTGGGGAAGCAGGAAGCGGTCTGGAATTCTGGACCAGTTGCGGTCGTCCGCGTATTGGATTCCGTCGCCAGGAGGGGATTCGGTTCGGACTGGCACAAGAATCCGCCGGACGTCGCGAGTCGGTCGATTGGATGCGAGAAAAGCTCGATTTGCTTGTCTGCACAGTTCATCCACATTTGAATAGACTGCTTCGCAGCGAGAAATAGAGGCCTCGAACGACCGCAGGCCACTGTGCGGCCATGTTGAATCACGATCAACACAGGTTGATTCATCTGCAAGGAATTGAAACGGTACGATGCAGAGGACCGGATACCGTGTATCCGCCGGTACGACCAAGCCCTGTCACCGGAACCGGAATGGCAAGGCAGTCATCCGCGATACGAGCCTTCCCGGCAATTTCCACAACCAGTGCATCTACGGGCTGGAATGTGGAGAGTGTGGCTATCGCCACGGTGCCAACGGCTCGGATATCTTTCAAGCCCCGCTACCCGAACTGCGATTGCGGCCGGCCTGGTCCGGATATAAGTGCAGAATAGACTTGGTCGACCGGGGATCCTCATTCGGACGGGAGACACCATGAAAGTATCGGACATCGAAGGGATTCTGGCTGAAACGACCGAGTTCGTCTCGCTCGAAACACTGCTGGTTCGAGCGGCTGGCACGGGCCGGGCGACTTGGCAGGACCTGCCTGCCTCTCCTGGCATATACGTGGTCTCATTTCCGGGCTGGGAAACCCGACCGTTTTCTGCCGGAGCAGGCCAGGCGCGGCACGCTGAGCCAGCCGACCCGGGACAGCTCAACGAAAGGCGAAAGCTGATCCTTGCAGGCGGTCCAACCGACATTGTTTACATCGGCAAGGCAGGCGGCGGGTCAAGCGATCTGCGCAAGCGCTTGAGCCAGCTTGTACGCTTCGGCGTGGGCCGGGCGCGCAATCACCGCGGAGGGGAGTGGCTCTGGCAACTTGAGGGGATCCGCGAGGCGCAGATCGGGATGTGGACCTGCTCCAGGGACGCCCCCGAACTTCTGAAACGTAGGCTTCTGGACGAGTTTAGGGCCGATCACGGACACGGGCCACTCGCCAACAGAATCTAGTCGGCCTATTGAGCTCTCTCCAGCCTATTTCGGCCGTCCCCTGCCCGCGCGGGGATTAACCGGGCGGGCGAGAGCAGAAATCTCTACCAACGCCATATCCAAGATGGGCAACTCGAATTTTTCCAACAAGGTGCTGAAACCCTTCCTGCCTGGCATCTACGGCAGAGTTCCGGACATGCTCAAGAAATTGGGGTAGCGATGCAGATTGACAGGGACAAATACGACGAAATCGTGGACTTGCGGGAAGAATGGTTCGAAACGTTTGGAGAAACATCGAGCATCGAGTTCGGAATCGGGCCAAACCAGTCGCCGCTGAAAAGAAATGCTTTAGGCTGAAAGGCCGCGAGCAGTTGGATGCCTACTTTGCCAGCTTTGATCCGACAATCTGCATCTAGATATTGCTGACAGGGTAGGACGCCAGTTCGTCGATAGTGTTCCGTGCCCACGCGGGGACGAGCCGTCAAATCCATTATCTATCAGAAGTTCCGGGACTCACGTCTTCGGCGGTCTGCTTATAACACATTGAATTTTATAGGTACAATTACATCTCGGACATGAGCCGAATTCGGACCGCGATCGATCGGCAAGCAACAGGTAGGCAGCGTGTTTCTACAGGCTGGACACGGCGGAGCGCTGTACGTCCCTGAACGATTCACCCCGCCGTGAAATCGGGGAAAGCGTTCCGTCGGCCCGCAGAAAAATCGAGCGGAAGGGTGGAGTTGAATGGCGCTGCCTAGGAATCTCCGACTATTTGCGGCAGTTCAAAATGTGCTTCCAGGCCAACATTCACGGCCCGGCGAAACGGCTACAGATCGTATTCGTTCGCTCGAGAGGCGATGCAGCCTTATTCCGTCACCCCGGATGTGGCGGAAGCATTGATCCAACAGGACTCTTTCGCGGCTCCAAACGCATCTGGATCATTTTCCACCCGATGACCGATAGAATACAATAGAAATGATGATCGCTATTGGAACATGCGTATCTTGACCGTGCAGTGTTCAATTGTTACCGCGAAGTGCAATGCGGGCCTGCAGATGCAGACGTCGTGGAACCCGGATTGCGCTGAAAATGCCGCGCTTGGAGTGCTGAACTCATCATCCCGCACTTGAAGTCAAACGGGCTCATAGTTGCGATCGAGAATGGAATGACTGCAGAGGAGGCGGCAGAATTGTAAGGCCTCGACCGCAGCTCGGGATGTGCGCCCGAGATCTCGTCCGGGCTCTAAGATTCGCATACGATCATTCGGGACCTTCTGCTGGGTCGATCCTGAGTCGCCGAATGAAGCTTTGATGACGGCAGCGCCGGACACGAACGGGAGTTTGCTGAAATCCTGTTGTTTGCTGGCGCCGCTGAAGTCATGGAGGGCATTCAATCGGCAACATTGGTTTTGCTGGTCGGCAAATCCACGGCCACCGTGACAACCAGCCTGTTTATTTGGAACCTGAATGAAGACGCAGTGCAGCAGGGAATGCGCGAATTCATGCCGCGCGCTGGTCGGTAGGCGGCGGATGTCGGCGATACTCTGGGACTGAGGTGGAAAGTTCAACAGCGAGGCAGGCGACATGAACACGCCGGTAACTGATTGGGCGACCGCAAGCACGGGAATGAATGCACCTGCGAGCGAGGCGCTCTAGCAGATGCCTGATAGCTTGAACCTGACGTTGCCTCTTGAAGCAAGTTGCCAGTGCTAAGGTCTTCGCGACCGATCTTGGTCTGCAAAAGATGTGGCTAATTATTGATGACGAATAGAGGGAAAATAATCGGCAACACACCGCTGAGAATCTGATGGACGTAGTGAGAAGGAATATCCGCCAATCCATGTTGGACAGTGCGGGGGCATTCTGCGTCTTCAAACGGCGCGTGGACGGCAATGATCCGAATCCGGAGAACGATCCTGGAGATCAGAATTGTCATGCTCCGGCTGTACTTGCCGCCCGAGGTTGAGATCGAATCCAGCGAGCCCTGCCGGAATATCTCGCGGCATCTGTATGGTGAGAGAACGGCTGGCGGCACTTTTCGCGGTGAGCGCGTGAAATTGGACTGGGGCATGAGATCAGAGTTCCCTGCAGAGGCGCCGGAAGCCGTTCTTTGGCCTTCCGGCTCGACCGGGTTCTCTCGGCTTCTGAAATTTTTTGGCGCCAAGAAAAGTAAAGGGAATGTTCTCATCCCGATGCCCGGACTCGATCAAAGTTGACGCTACTTCGGCACATTTCGATGCCGTCGATCGTCTGACCGAAGACTCTGGTCGGCTCGGCGTCGTCATCTTGCTTTACTTGAATAATTCGGGATAACATCTTTCAAGAGGATTCAATGGCGCAGGTGGTGGCATGAACACCGCATGTTAACCGGGCGGCGGCGTCTGGCCGTTCTACATACGGGCCTTCGGTAGCGATAACCTTTCAGAACGATCCGTTGCGGAGGAAATCCTTCGGGATTGTAGGAGGTTCCTAAATGGAAGCGTCGGGAAAGATCGATGAACTGATAACCGCCGGCAGGGCTCTGTACGAGCGCAAGCTGATCCATGCAGCTGGAGGCAATGCGAGCGTTAGGCAAGGCGATTTTGTCTGGATCAGTCAAACCGGATCGGAACTCGGAAAGCTGACCGACAGCGAAATTGTCAAGGTCGACCTTAAGGGCAATGTATTGGAAGGCGGAGACCCTTCAAAGGAATTGGGCATGCATCTTGCAATGTATCGAGCGAGAGAGAGTGCCCGGGCCGTTGTTCATGTTCACCCGACATATGCGATCGCCTACTCGACACTGGTCGGCCAGGAGCCCAACGACACGGTACCGCCGTATACGGCAGCGTTTTATTTGCGAGCCGGACGCGTCCCGATGATCCCCTATCACCCCTCCGGCGCGCATTCGCTGCACCAGGCTGTCGAGGCACTGGCGCCCGTCCACCACGCGATCCTATTGCGTCAGCACGGACTCATTGTCGCCGGAGCCGACATGTCGAGGGCAATCGGCGTTGTGGAAGAAGTCGAGCAGTGCTGCCAGATTTCGGTTGTGACAGGATTGAGAGGAGCGCCACTGACGGAAAGGCAATGCCAGGCGATCGATACGGCATTGGGCAGATCCTGGGATAGTGTCGGCTGACCGATTTGACGATGGATCCGCTCTTGCTGGCCTTTTACGGGGACGATTTTACCGGCTCCGCCGACGCAATGGAGGCATTGACGACCAACGGAGTCAAAACTGCTCTCTTCCTCGGACACCCCACTGAGGGGCGGCTGAAAGCAGGCCTCTCAGACCATCGGGCGGTTGGGATCGCCGGTACCAGTCGTACCATGACTCGCTCCCAGATGGATAGCGAATTGCCAGACCAATTGGCATTGCTGAACAGTCTTGAACCTCGTCTCATTCACTACAAGGTTTGCGCGACATTTGATTCCTCACCCGGGATTGGCAGTATCGGACGCGCAGCCGACATTGCATTTGATGTAATTGATCCCTCCTGCGGTGTCATTGTTCAGGGCATACCTGTACTCGGCCGCTATATCGCTTTCGGCAATCAATTCACTGTGTATGGTGACCAGAGATACAGATTGGACCGACATCCAGTGATGAGCAAGCATCCGATTACACCGATGGATGAAGGTGACATTCGCGTGCACTTTGCCCGGATGTCACAGAAGCATGTAGCGCTTATCGATCTGCTTCACCTGGATGAATCACCTCAGTCTCTTTCCGATCGATTTGACCGACTCATCGCCGACGGAAACGAATTTGTTCTTTTTGATACGCTCAGTGACGAGAATCTTTACGAAATAGGCCAATTGATTCACAAAAAATCCAGAACCCTGAAGATTTTCGCAATAGGGTCTTCCGGTTTTGAATATGCGATGGCCCGGTTCTGGCGAGCGAATGGTCTAACTCCGGAACCTCAACAGTTTCTTTCGGTCGGTCCGACCGATAGGTTGATCGTCATTTCGGGAAGTGCTGCCGAGAATACGGCGGACCAGATCAAATATGCCCTGGCGCATAGTTTTGCCGGCATCGCGCTAAAGACCGATCAATTGGTCGATGAACAAGCTGCAATAGAAGAACGAAACCGGGTGACCAAACAAGCGCTAGCCCGCTTCGGCGAAAACAAGAACCTGTTGCTCTACACCACCATGGGCCCGGATGACCCGATCATCGAGAAAACCCTGGAGGCCGCCCGGCAACTCGGCATCGATCGAGGTGAGACCGGAAAGATCATTGCGAGACAGCAGGGTCTGATACTCCGTACGCTGCTCGAAGAAACCGGGGTCGGCAGGATCTGTGTCGCAGGCGGTGATACCTGCAGCTACACGTTGCGCCAGCTAGACATCCATTCGTTGGAACTGCTGATGCCGCTCATCCCGGCGGCTCCGATTTGCAGCGCATTCTCGGACCATGCCGGTTTCGATGGTCTGCAGGTGGCGTCAAAAGGAGGCCAGATCGGTTCTCCGGACTATTTCTTGCAGGTTCTGGAAGGGAAGAGGAGATAGTCGCAAACAAACCATGTTTTTGTATCGCCACACGGCGGGTCGACAATAAAGAACGCATATTCCGCGGGACGAGGGAGAGATTCAGAACGAATTGGGGCACACTCCTTGGAGCGCCCGCCGCCAAGCATTCAGCGCGACCCCATTCCGGACATCCAGTACTCGCGTATGGCCGAGCGCATGGAGTATAACGGTCATGCGACCCGAATTCACGAAAGGCGAAATAGGCGTTTTTTGTCGCCAGCTGGCCCGCGCGCGCCAAGACCTAAGGAGCGAAATTCTCCGCCGGATCAATCAAATGGCACGCGGCAGTATGCTCGGGCGCAACTTCCCGCAATACGGGTTTCTCACGACGGCATCGATCCATGGCGAGGGGGCATCTCGTGTGAAAATTGCACCCGCTAGGCGGATTGATCGGACTGGGGACTTCGCCAGCCAGTACCTTTCTTTTTCTACGCCTCGCGGCCGGGTCGGTGACAGGCGCGGCCTCAATCAACGCGCGTGTGTAAGGGTGCCGCGGATTCTTGAATATGTCTGCGGTTCTCCCGCATTCGACAATCTTTCCAAGATACATCACAGCGATACGGTGGCTTATGTGCTCGACCACCGCAAGATCGTGAGCAATGAATAGAAAAGATATCCCTAGTTCATCTTGAAGGGCTCCGAGAAGGTTGATGATTTGTGCCTGGATCGAGACGTCCAAAGATGAAACGGGTTCGTCGCATACGATCAGGCTGGGTTTGAGCGCCAGAGCCCGCGCAATTCCGATACGTTGCCTTTGCCCGCCCGAATACTGGTGCGGGAAGCCTCGCCTGGCCTCGGCAGGCAAACCCACGCGATTGAACAGCAAACCAAGTTCCTGTTCTAGCATTTTCCGGTCAGTGAGACCTTGGACCACCAACGGCTCCGCGACGGAGGCTCCCAACGTCAGACGTGGATTTAGGGCAGAATAGGGGTCCTGAAACACGATCTGAATGTCTTTTCGACGGAAGCGCATTTCCTCATCGGACAAGTGCGTTATATCGGTGTTGCCTAATAGGATCTTGCCGGAGGTAGTGGAAATAAGCCGAAGAACGGCGCGACCCAGCGTCGATTTCCCGGAGCCGCTTTCGCCGACCAATCCAAGCGTCTCTGCCTTTCGGATGTGGAACGACACGCCGTCCACTGCGTAGACTTGTCCGACCGTCCGGCCCAAAACACCTCGACGAATCGGAAAATGAACGCGGAGGTCGGTTACCTCGACGACCAAATCGTCTTCTGCATCCGAATCGGCAACGGAGGCATGCGGCATGCCGTGACCTCTTGCCCGGCGTGACAGTGGAGGGTCCATTCCCAGCACTAAACTACTTGGTCGGCGTGATGACAAGCGCTCAGATGCCGAGTCCGAATCGTTCGCAGTTGCGGCGTCTCCGATCTGCACCTTTCGCTTGCCGCCGGGCACCGCATGTGAAACGCGCAGCCGGCCGGGATCCGGGCGAGATCGGGCGGCTGGCCGGGTATCGGCGTCAGTTGTTGGCCGGCCCGGCCAATCTGAACATCGGAATTGAGCAGACCACGAGTGTAGAAGTGCTTTGGACGAGCGAAAATGTCGTTGACCGTGCCCGTTTCAACTACTCTACCGGCATACATGACCATTACGCGATCGGCGATTTCGGCAACAACACCCATCGAATGAGTAATCAACAAGAGGCCTATGCCCTCGACTGCCTGCAGTTCCTTCAACAACTGCAAAATCTGTGCTTCCACCGTAACGTCGAGCGCTGTCGTCGGTTCGTCGGCGATTATTACCTCAGGTCTGGCGGCCAATGCCATCGCCAAGACGACCCGCTGTCGCATCCCGCCCGAGAACTGGTGGGGATAATTGTTCACTCGTTCGGAAGCGTCGGGAATTCCCACCCGTTTAAGGAGCCGAATGGCTTCTCGGCGGGCAGCTGATCGTGTCGCGCCAAGGTGAATGCGGAACATCTCAGCGATCTGCCATCCCACCGTGTAGACAGGATTGAGAGATGACATTGGATCTTGAAACACCATCGCGATCCGGCGTCCGCACAGGCGGCGTCTCTCCGACGCCGGCATTGACAACAGATCTTGCCCGGCGAAGATTGCTCGCCCGTTGGTTACATGCCCGGGCGGCGATTCAAGGACGCCGAGTATGGCTTCCATGGTGACTGTTTTGCCGGAGCCACTCTCGCCGAGGATCGCGAGCGTTTCGCCGCTTCTAACCTGAAACGAGACGCCGTTGGCCGCGCGCACTAGGCGTGACCCTAGTCGAAAATGCACGTGAAGGTTTGAGACGTCGAGAAGGGGCCTGTCGCTTCCCGCCGCCCCGTGGACCTCGTCAAATGACGGGTTGATCGCTCCATTCATCCCAAATCCAGCTATCGAGATCATGCCGGCAACGACGGGACCGGCCTGCGCGTCCGTCCTCAATCAACAATTCAGGTTGTCCGTGCGCGCTATGTCCTAACCGCGCCCTACGAAGGGCATCTGGGTCGCCATGACCGTCATGGACAGCACATTTGATTGGAGCGGCAAGTCGGCCATGTAGGCAACGGCCCGACCGACGTCATCGACGTCCATCAGCGGTTCGACTGCGACCCTGCCGTCGGCCTGCGGTACTCCGCTGGCCATGCCCGCCGTCAACTCTGTCGCGGCGTTGCCGATGTCGACCTGACCGCATGCGATGTTGAACGGGCGGCCGTCAAGCGCGGTGCTCTTGGTGAGACCTGAAATCGCGTGCTTCGCTGCCGTATAAGGGGCCGAATTCGGGCGCGGGGTGTAAGCTGAAACTGAACCGTTGTTTATGATCCGGCCACCTTGGGGCGCTTGGGCCTTCATGATCTTGAAGGCGCCTTGAGTGCACAGGAATGCTCCGGTCAGGATTGCGGAAATCACGGCTTGCCACTGCGCGAAAGTGATTTCTTCCAATGCCACTGGCGGCGCACCAACCCCGGCGTTGTTGAACAGCAAGTCTAGGCGACCGAACGTGTCTTTCGTCTTGGCGAACAATTCTTCCACAGCCTCGGCGACACCGATGTCTGTTGGTACAGGGAGCGCCTTTGCCCCGAGCGCCTCGATTTCGTTTGCCGCGACGTCGAGTGGCTCCAAGCGACGACCGGCCAGTACGACCGCGTGGCCGCTCCGAGCGAGTGCCAATGCCGCTGCCTTGCCAATGCCGGTGCCGCCGCCGGTTATCAGCGCAACCTTCTCAACTGAACGTGCCATCATTGTCTCTTGCTCCCGACAACCACATTCCAATGCTCAGCTTGGTCCTTGCCCGTTGGCACCTGTTTCTCTATTGTATCGGCGAAAAGGCATTGAACCTCTGTCGCCCGATCATGACGTGAACCCCTGGAGATGGCGATCAGGACCCGGGCGTCGAGCCGGCCGCCTTTGCGGATGCGGCAAGCACTTCCGGCTGAAAATGCCCGTAGTATTTCCGGAGGGGAACTTCCGGCGCGTAAACATTGCGAATCCAGCCAAGGTAGTCGCGTGATCGTATCAATGTCGCTGGAGCGACGGAGTACTCGAACCCGCGCCCGCATTCCATAATGACGGCACCGTCAAATCCCGCGGCGACCAGGTGCTGTGCCATCAGGCCGATTGGCTGATCGCCTTCGTCGAGGTGCCTCCGGCTGAATTTCCACAATCCATCCGGTCCCAGGCTCCGTTCCCAATTCTTTGCGTGCCAATAGTTAACATGCGGGGATATCATTCTGCATTGCTCTGCTGCCGACGGTACGACGGAGCTTGGATAGTCCGGATAGATCCAGGCATTATCGAATGTATCGGGATTAATTCCTACGTTTTTCTCGTCAATCATCTCCATCAGGCGAAAGGTCGACTTCGGAATGTCGCAGAGCCCGTCCGGATGCATCTGAAGCGCCAGAGACGCCCCGAATTGTCGGACACGTTGCGCATACCTCTTGAGCGATTGCGCAGAAAGCTCGAAATCGGCCGTTGTGGCGTCCCACAAACTGCGGAACAACTGACGCGTTGGCGCTCCTGGAGACGGAAGCATTGGCAACGAGAAGACGGGCTGAACATCGATTATGTTAACCTCAAGTATCTCCCCTATCTTTGCGATCTTTTCCAGTTCGGCTTCCTGATCGGACGCCCATGGCTCGCGAAATGTCATTCGCCGCCAGCCGAGAATGCCCTCAATACGCATGCCGGAGTCGTCGACGACCGCTTTGGTTTCGCGCCATTCATCGTCCGAGACATCGAAGACAAACCCCTCTTTCGTGTAGTGATCGGGCAACAGTTCAAGCGCCTCGTAGCCCTGCTCGCGCCAGAACGAGAGTTCCTTGGCTGTCGCCGACTTGTCCCAGTCGCTACCCGCTTTCGGCGCCCAGCCATGGCGTCGTAGGATCGGATTGAGCTTGAACCCTAGTTTGAATGCCATTCTGTTCTCCTTCTTGAACGTGTCAAACAACACTCCACGAATCGGACTCCGCCCTTTTTTCTTGAAGCATTCAAGCTATCATCTTTTTAGTCTATCTTACAGTTGAATTTGCGATTGGGAGCCTCGAGAGTGATCGACGGGCAGATTGTCGCCCGCAGGTTTGCCCAACATCGAATGGAGGACTGTGGAGGTCAATGTCGGATACCCTGTTCCTGGACCTTCTGACAGAAGCGGTCATAAGTGGGAGCGACAGGCAACTGTTGGCACCCGCCGAGACACTATTGCTTTCAGAAGAAGGCCGCTCCGACCCTACGCTCGGCCGCTTGATGTTCGAGGCTTCCGGTGCACTGGCCTGCTGCGACGAAAAGATCGGAAGGACCGAGTAACGGCGCGACGCCGGGCTGGAGTTGGTCGTCCGCAACTACCGGTTCCTGATCCTGCCCCGTGCGGGGGTCAAGAACTTCGCCTCGCCGGCGACTGGGAGGGACGCTGGAGTTTCCGCCCGATCATGAAGGGCGAGGCCGCGCCTCCGATTAGCCGAACGGAACCTGAAGCCGGAGAAATCCGGACAAAACGCTACGTCCCAGTTTAGCCGCTTACGATTTTCCCGAACTTCTCAGCCGGTTCTTCGCCCAATGCCTTATGCAGCGTGAAGCCGGCCCTCACACCGTGGCAAGCTACCCGGACACCTTCCGCCTATTGGCTGTTTTCGCCCGTGACGAATTCGGGAAGCCACCGCAGGAAGTGTGCTTCGACGATCTTGGCACGGACTTCTACGCGGGGTTTCTCGAACAGCTGGAAAGCCGGCGCGGCAATGGCGCTCGCACCCGCAATCCGGTCACTTTCCCCGTTCATTGCGCCGCACGACCTGGGCCATGCGGCTCGCGCTCGGCAGATCCTGGCTATGCCATGCAAGCGTACTGTGCGACGACCGGTTGACTATCTCGATAGCGACGAGGCCGAGGCGCTGTTGCAGGCCCCGATCAAACATGTGGATAGGACGACGCGACAACGCTCTGCTGCTTGTCGGCTTGCAGACAGGCTTGCGGACCTCGGAACCGATCGCTCCGCCGTGCGAAAACCTTCACAACCAGACAGGGGCCCATCTCCAGTGGCAAGGCAAGTGTCGCAAGGATCGCGCTGTTCCTTTGCGGCGGGATTCCGTGGCCGCCTTGCGCGTATGGATCGAAGAGCGATGCGGAAGTCCAAACGAACCCGTCTTCGCGAAGCAGCGAGGCAGGCCACTGACGCACGACAGTCTCGGCTATCATCCGGCCCAAAACCTGGCTGTTGCAGGCATGAAATGTCCTTCGCTCCCCAAAAAACGGGTGAGCCCACATTCGCTTCGGCACACCTGCGCCATGACGCCGCCGCAAAACGGTGTCGATCAGGCGACAATTGCCTTGTGGCTTGAGCTTGAACCCGTCGCGACGACATGCAACTATCTGCATGCCGGTCTCGGACTCAAGGAGCAGGCGATGGCCAAAACCACGCCGTTCGGAAAACCGGTCCAAACGTATCAGCCCGAAGACAAGGTTCCCGAGTTCCTGAACGGTCTCCGAATATTCCGGAAAATCCGCTTGCAAGTACCGCGTAGGAGCAACAATCAGGTGGAATCCGGAATAATCCAGAATCCAGAATAACGGATCCGTGCGGGGGATTCGCAGCAATGCGTATTCCTACCGCAACTGGTTTGAATGCCATTGTTCCCTCCGCCTTGAACGTTTCTAGCAACTCGCCACGAGCCGAACTCCGCACTTGATTCCTAGGAGCTTACAGGCTAATATTCTCTCAGTTCATCATACATTTTTGATTTAGGAAGGATAGCCCTTGGTTTTTTTGAGGTGAACGGCAGGGCTGTGAGAGCGCTGCCGAAAATGAAGGGAGGAGAAAATGGACGCGATTAAGACTTGGCTCCGTCGGTTCGTGAATGGAGCTGCTTTGGTTGTTGTTTCATTCGCAGTGTTCGGCGTGAGCGCGTTCCAGTCGTCGGCGCAGGAAAGTCAAGTTACAATTGCGCTGGTGGTCGAGCCAGAGAACCTGGATCCATGTGACGCGCCGAGCGATCGGGTTGGCAAAGTCCTTCTCGGCAATATCGTTGAACGACTTCTCGACAGGGACCTCAGCACCGGACAGCTCAAGCCCGAGTTGGCAACGTCATGGGAACTGGTGGATGATCGGACCTGGCGGTTTCATCTTCGCGAAGGAGTGGAATTTCACGATGGCACTCCTTTCAACGCCGAGGCCGCCAAGTACTCGATCGATCGTTCGATGAACGAGAACATCGCCTGTCAGATCCGTGAAAAGTTCTTCAGCGATCGATCGCTTGAAGTCACTGTCGTCGACGACATGACAATCGACGTCGCAACCGACATCGACGATCCCATTCTGCCACTGCTGTTGAGCGCGCATGTCATGCATCCGCTCAGCGTACCCCTCGACGAAAATGTTCGGGCCGGGGGAGGAACCGGGCCATACCGGTTCGTCGATTGGCGGGCCGGACGGGAGATTGTCTTGGAGCGCAATCCAGACTACTGGGGTGACGCGCCCGACGCGGATCGCGTGGTGTTTGTCTGGCGACCCGAATCGACGGTTCGGACTGCGATGGTGGTAAATGGCGAGGCGGATCTTGCAACCGATATCTCGTTTCAAGATGCACAGTCTCATCAAGAAATCTCGGCCAGCTTTCCTAACGCCGAAACCACTAGGATAGTGTACTACGCTCGTCCCCCCATGACCGACCCCAGAGTCCGGGCGGCGATCAACTACGCTATCGACCGTGAGGGCCTTCGCGGAACGATCCTGGCGCCTGGCGTTGAGTTCGCCAAAGCGCTTGTGCGGCCGTCCGTCAACGGGCACAACCCGAATTTAGCCATCTGGCCCTACAAGCCGGATGTTGCCCGCGCACTGATTGCTGACGCGGCTGCGGATGGTGTCGCGGTCGATCGCGAGATCGAATTCATCGGACGTCAGGGGCACTTCCCGAACGTCGACGAATTCATGGAGGCTGTTACGGCGATGCTGAACGACGCCGGACTCAATGTTCGGCTGCGCATGGTCGAAGGACCGCAACGGTCCCAGATGATGCGTCCGCCATACCCGGAGGAGCCCCGTCTATTCGTTGATCAGCATGACAATACGCTGGGAGACGCTGTGGCCACCTTGTTCCACAAGGGCCATTCGAAGGGCAGGAGTTCACTGGGCAACGACGACCCCTATCTCGACTTTCTGATTGACTACGCCACCCAGCAGACCGGGACGGAGCGCACTTGGGCCTGGCAGCGCGCGTTCGAGCGCCTAAACCTGGCTCTGGTGAGGGAAGCTTTGCTCTATCACATGGTAGGTTTCGTGGCGATCGGCCCGCGCATTGACTTTGTGCCTACGGAGCGCACACGAAGCGAAATCAGGCTGGCCGACATTAAACTGAAATAGGGCCGTTGGCCGTCCCCAAAATTGCGGTAGGACTGACCACTCGCCGCCGACTGATCCAAGCAGTCGGCGGCGATGAAATGCTTGCATCCTCATGGTAATCGCCTGCATGCCTTGCCGCCCGCCGGGAGGGCCTGTTGGCTGAGTTCCTGGGCAGACGGGCGTTGCACAGCGCCATCGCGATGCTCAGTCTCATCCTTTTTGTGTTCGTGATCGTCAGGCTTTCCGGCAATCCTGCGCTGCTCTACCTGCCCGAATCCGCGAGCGATGAACTCATTCGGGAGTTCAACGAAAGATACGGCTTGAATGAGCCCATACTCGTCCAGTTTGGGCGCTATCTGTGGGACATCGCACATCTCGACTTCGGCATGTCCATCCGTCGCCATATACCGGCGATCGAGGCCGTCGTCTTGGCCTATCCATGGACGCTGTTTCTATCCGGAATTACGCTTGTCCTATCGATGCTTATCGCCATGACTTTCGGTCCACTTGCTGCTTATCGACCGGGTTCGGTGTTTGATCGATCGGTGACCGTTCTCGCTCTGTTCGCCGCGAGCACCCCCGGCTTCTGGCTGGCTATTACCGCAATACTGGTGTTTGCAATCGAGTTAGGCTGGCTTCCCACATCGGGAGTTGGAGGGCCGCGCTATTGGGTCATGCCGGTGGCAATTATGATGCTGGAAATAACCGGCACTACCACGCAGGTCGTGCGGGGTTCCATGGTTACTTCTCTGGCTTCCCCCTACGTCAAGGCCGCTCGTGCCAAGGGAATGCCGGAGCGACGGGTCGTTTTTGTACACGCCCTGCGAAATTCCTTGATCGCTGCCGTGACGGTCGCCGGAGATCAGACGCGAGGACTCATCAACGGTGCAGTGGTCGTCGAGACGATATTCGGCTGGCCGGGAATTGGGAAGCTCATGATCGACGCCATCGTGCAGCGAGATTTCGCGGTCCTGCAAGCAGCCGTCCTGACCACTGCATTTGCCATCTTTCTGCTCAACCTGATCATCGACATCATTTACGCAGTGCTCGATCCTCGGATTCGATTCCGGTAGCCGGTGTACGAGAGATGGCGGACAAACGGTCACACCTGAGCGCCAGAGTCCGAGGCCTGAGAGTTTCGATCAATCATTTCCGTGTGCTGCTAGCCGGCGACGCTTTTGCGTTTGTATCGCTGGCGCTCCTTGTGATAATCATTGGAATCGCCGTCATCGGCCCGGCTTATATGTCCGATTTCGCGACAGCGCTTGACTTGAGCTTGCGGAATGCCCCGCCGTTTACAGACGAAAACGGTTGGTTGTTCTGGCTGGGAGCCGATGCCCTTGGCCGCCCTCTCATTGCGCGGCTGATCGTTGCTGCCCAGCCGACCTTGCTGATCGCCACTAGCGCCGTCATCGCCGCCATGTTGGCAGGCGGCATTCTAGGGCTTGCTGCGGGCTATTTCGGCGGGCTGGCCGACAATGTCATCATGAGAATGGCGGACGTATTGATGAGTTTCCCGTCGCTTCTATTGGCGATCTTTGCGCTCTATGTATTGGGACCCAGTATACCGGCAGTTGTGATCGTGCTCGGCATCACGCGCATGCCGATATACATCCGCGTTGCCCGTGCTGAATCCTTGTCAATCCGCGAGCAGCTCTTCATCGAATCCGCAAGGGCGGCTGGTGCGCGACGGCGGCGGATCATTGGCGTTCACATCACTCCACTGATCCTGCCAACCTTGCTCACGGTGGCCACGCTTGATTTTGCCAACGTCATGCTGGCGGAATCTGCTTTGAGTTTCTTGGGACTTGGAATCCAACCTCCCGAACTCTCATGGGGTCTCATGGTTGCTGCGGGTCGAGACTATCTGACGAGTGCTTGGTGGGTGTCGCTCTGGCCGGGTTTTGCGATCCTCTTGACAGCGCTTTCGGCCAATCTAGTCTCCAACTGGCTTCGAATTGCGATGGATCCGAGATTGCGGTGGAGGCTTGAACGGCGATGGGGCGATAGCGACGTAGAGTAGGTGCGGCGAGTTGCTATTCTACGGAACTCTTTGATTTTGTCAATGAAACGCTTCACCGGATTGCGCTTGGCGTTGAGGTTCTGGTGCAGTTCCGGTGGCACATACCGGTTCGCCCAAGTGGTTCATCCAGTTTGAATTGTAGGGTAGCGATTTTAGCTTGATCCTAGTTTCCTCGGTCGTGAACTGCCATTCCACCTTGGCGTTCGCGGCGTTTCGGCGCGTTTGCCATGCGGCGACCTGCCTCTTCGTGAAGGACCGGTCCGGTATTCGGCGCTTAAGGCATTGACGCGACACGACGCCGATTTCGATTTCAGCCATGTCCGGCCAGCTGCCGAGCTCGGGCGCGTATACGATGTTGATCCGGGATTTGATCCGACAGGCCTCCTCCGGGGAGCGCGCCTCGAAGAGAGAGGCCGTTCCGTGCGTGTCCAGGTTGTCGCGCTCTCGGGCAGGACACGCCGTTGCGGACGTATTCGAAGTCGCGGATTTCGGGGCGGCAGGGCCTGGCTTCTATCGGCGGCGCCACTTCAAGCGTCTGCTGCCTGCTCGTCTCGTCCATGCAGACTGGAACCTCGTCGTCGGCGCAGACCTTGCAGCGGGCGTCGAACACGTCCTCCATCCCGCCAGCGAATTCCGCGCTGCGCCTTGCGGGAATGCGATAATAGTCGGTTCTTCAGGGCTGCAGAACTATTTCTCAAGGACTTGCGCACCGTTTCAGGACCGGTCGGCTCGACTAACTTCAGCTCCACCAGCTTGTCCGCCAGAAGCGAACCACTCGGGCGGCTCGCTGCAACCGGGCGCGCCTCTCCCTCGCCGCCGAGAGCGGGACGCTTGCGGTTCGCCTGCTTCTTGCGTTCGAGCGCGGCGACATTCGACCCGACGATGTCCGCGATCGCCCTGTCGGAATGCCTGGCCCCGGCGCATTCCCCGCATCCGCCACGAGAAGAACGTGGGCTCGCTTCCTGAACTCCCTCGACGACTCGCCGTAGGCGAGCGACTGCAAGCGTTCGCGCTCCTCCGGAGAGGGGGCGACATTGTGCTTTCTTTCGCCCGTCATCTGAATCGCCTGTATCCCACCTGAAAGTTCCGGCGCGATCCGGGCGCGGCCCTTTCATCTGCTCGAAAGGAATAATTTCGCGACCCGCAATGCCATGCCACGCAGGGTCCGCGGCCACGGCGTGGCAAGCTCGTCCAAAAAGGATGCGCCTCGCGCTTGAAGGAACGGAAACCCGGACGACCCGGCCAGCGCGTAAACCATTGTTTCAAAACTGGTGAACCACTAGCGGCAACCCCGGCAGCCTCGGCTATGGGCGCCAGGATGACGTCGCTGTCATAGGCCTTGTCGGCGATCACCGAGGTTCCGGCGTTCAAGTGCAATCTGCCACCTGTCCCGGCGGCAGATGCACCGGCAGCACTCGCCCCACATCGTCCATTGCGGCAAGGAAATTCGAAGTTAGGCCACCTAGGCCGGCCGCCGGGCCGCGGCCGCCTCGATCAGCGATGCTTTCATCCTCTCGACGCCTGCCAACTGATCCATGACCTTGGCAAGCCTCTCGCGCGTCGCCCTGGTCTCGTACAGCAATCACGGAGGAAGAGGCGCGTCGAACGCCGTGCGCGCAACGGCGAGCTTGGCGGCAAACTTCGGGCTCCTCGGATTCAGCCTGTGCATGCCCGCCGTACGGGGTTCCCCCAGGTCGCCGATCCTAACGACCCGTGACTTGTCGCTGACTTCCGCCCGGCGCTTCCGCGCGGAGTTCGTCAACTGCGCCGATGACTTCTGCGGCCTCGGCATGGCCCCGGCGGAGGAGATGCTGTCGACGGTCGCGCGGATGGTGGAGGTCCTGAAGTTGCCGATCAACATGCGGAAGACCCGGTGTGCGCGGTGCCCGGAGAAACCGATCGCGTTTCTCGGCCACCGCATCTGATGGAATCGTCGCCTGATCGAGAGGGGACGCTGCATCGGCATCCGCCCCGACAAGGCGAGCGTCCGGAGCATCTGCCGCAGGATCAGTGCGCAAACGGCCCCGAAGTTCGGGACGGTGGACGAGGAATCGATGGTGGAGCGCATCAACTGGACGACGTTCGGATGGGCGAACCGCTTCGGCCAGGCCGGCCCGGCGTACCGGGGTGTCGATGCGCGCGCGGCCAAGCGGCTGCGCTAGGGGCTATGCCTGAAGCGCAAGTCGGAAAGCGGGAAGTACGTGCGCTTCCCGCATGAAAGGCTGTGGAACCGCTACGGGCTGAAGCGCCTTGCATCGACGACCGGGAGCATTACGCGGGCCAAGGCATTATCTCGGATGAAAGCCGGATGCGGGAAACCCGCACGTCCGGCTGTGCGTCCAGCTAAGGCAGGTCGTTTTAAAGGGGGACAGTCCCGCCGGGGTAACAATCAGGAGCCCCGTAGCTTGGATAGCAGGGAGGAGGGAAACCAAATTTCTGAAGCCAATCGACAAGGTCTCCTCTGGGGAGACTGCGAGACATCGGGCCGCAATGCAAGCGAACGTGCGGGTGGCCTCGAAAGTGTATTTCGAAGGCGGAGCCCGCAACCGGAGGTCGAAGGCAGCATGGACGGTCGAAAGCTGATTGAAACGGCCGTCCCACTTCGGCGGAGTGGTAGCAGTGGCATGTTGACAAGGACAGGCCGAGCAACTGGAGAAACCCGCCTCGTCCCGGCGGGAAACCGCCGTAGCAGGGTAGGGCCTAAAACCGGCGGAGACGGGAAATGGGTCGCAGACGAGAGGGTGGCGGATGTGCGTTCAGCAGCGCTGAGGCGGGGCAGTGCCCGCGGAGCGAAGTCGCCCCGCTGCCGACGTTTCTCTGACCGAAAGGGAGGCAAGGACGGGGTGACAAAGACGTCCAAAAGTCTGCAAGACCTGAGGACGAGAATTTTTCTCAAGGCGAAGGCTGACCGGAACTGGCGCTTTCGGAGGCTGTGCGTCCATGCGTGCAAGACGGACAAGCTGAGCGAGGCTTGCGAGATGGCAAGACCGAACGGCGGCGCCCCCGACATTGACAGCGTGACGTTTGAAACGATCGAGGAGGCCGGACGAGAAGCGTGTTTGGACCGCATCCAGGTCGAACTGGTAACCTGGACCTATCTGCCATCGAGGAACCGACAGGTTGAGATACCTAAGGACGGCGGCAAAGTCCGCACCCTCGGGATACCTACATCCGGGACCGAGTGGTGCAGGGAGCGTTGACGTTGATACCAGAGCCTGTCTTCGAGGCTGACTTTCAGGATGGGTCCAATGGTTGCCGGCCCAAGCGCACGGCCTACCGGGCGGTGCAGAAGGTGGCAACGACGATGGCCGAGACCAAGACCACGGTCATAGGCGTAGATTTGGAGCCGTACTTCGACACAGTTGGGCGCGAAATCCTGCTTGGGCAAGCGCGGCGGCCCGGGTGAATGACGACCAGGTTCTGAAACTGCTGAAGAGCATCCGGAAGGCCGGGGGCAAGAAGGGCGTTCCCCAGAGCGGGGTGATTTCATAGTTGCTTAGCAATCTCTACCTCAATGAGGTTGACAAGATGCTGAAGCGGGCGAAGGCGACCACCCGACAGGGGCGATGCCATTATGTCGAGTCCGCTCGATTCGCCCACGACCTAAAAGGCCTGATCGACGACTGCCGCCGCCGGCAGTGGCTCGAGTTAGCCGCATGCAAGAGGCTTCCGGAGGAACTGGCCAAGCTCGGAGTTGAACTCAGTCGCGACGAGACGCGTCGGGTTGATTTCGCCAAGGCGGAAGCCGGAAACTTGATTGCGGGAGCCGGACTGAGGCCCAAAGCGAAAGCGATGGTACAGCCGCTGGACCCTGCGGAATCGGCACGCCCATTCTCGACCCTACTGACAAGCGGCGGCGAGGAAACGTGATCCACGGCGGAGACCGAAGCACCGGCGCATGGCGAAAGCCGCCGGCAAACGGCTACTCCCCGCCGGCTACCGAACAACGCGCCTCCCGCTGACTCTACGGGCGCCGAGCGGCCAAAGCCCGTACACTGACATCCTCCACGTTCGCTGGAGCACTGACGCCTACGTTGTCGGGTCCGCGCGCTTCCGTATGATCGATCTCTTCGCGCTATTCGATGCTGTCGACAGTGATGCATTGGAAGCTTAAGTCAAATTGATCCTCGTCTCTCCACAAAGTATATCATTCGAGACAAAACAGAGAACGAATTGAAAATTCTCTTGGGAGAAGCGATTGCAGGCACTGGAAATTAATAGTCTCCCGAAATCTGAGCGATCGTGCCGCTTTCTGGCGGAAGTTGAGCAATTTTCGGAATTTGGCGAGAAAACTCGTACAGAAACGATTGATGGCACCAAGTACTTCGTTAACGAGTTCTGGACCGCGAAACAGCGAAAGGGCCACCGCCTTCACGAGATCAGCTACAGAGCTTGCTTCAAGTCGCAGTTGCCTGCCTTCTTTATCGAAAGGCTGACTAGTCCCGGCGAAATCGTTTACGATCCTTTTATGGGGCGCGGCACAACGCCTCTCGAGGCGGCGCTTCGCCGGAGGATTCCGTACGGAAACGATGCGAATCCGCTAAGCAAGGCGCTCGCGAAGCCGAGAATACATGCTCCGAAGATGAGGCCTGTAATAGCGCGATTATCCGAAATCCCCTGGAAAGAATTCAGGGAATTCGAACGCGAGGACCTGCTTGCCTTCTACCATCCGGACACGCTGGCGGCCATCGAGGGATTGAGGACGTACTTTTTCCGACGCTTGGATCGCGGAGAATTCGACCGAACGGACGACTGGATCCGGATGGTCGCGCTGAATCGCCTGACAGGGCATTCAACGGGATTCTTTTCCGTTTATACGATGCCTCCCAATCAAGCGGTTTCGATCAAGAGCCAAATCAAGATCAATTTGAGAAGAAAGCAAACACCGCCTTTTCGGGATGTGCCTTCAATCATCGCCAAAAAATCCAAAACGTTGCTAAGCCAGGGGATTCCTGATGCGCCTCGCAGCGTGCTGCTAACCGGGAAATCGGACGAGACGACCGCGATTCCGGACAGCGTAGTTTCGCTCACGGTAACGTCGCCTCCTTTTCTCGATGTCGTAAATTACGAAACCGATAATTGGATGCGATGCTGGTTCCTCGGCATTGAACCCAATGCCGTCGAAATTGATCAATTGGGAAACTTGCAGGAATGGCAGGGCTTTATCCATTCCACTTTGGCCGAACTGGCTAGGATTACTTGCGTCGAAGGGCATGTCGCGTTTGAAGTCGGCGAAGTCAGGCACGGAACGGTAATGCTTGAAAAAAACATTATCGCCGCCGCCAAAGGACTGCCGTTTCGGGTGCTTGCCGTTATGGTCAACCAGCAGTCTTTTACGAAGACATCTAATTGCTGGGGCGTTTCGAACAACAAGTCGGGTACCAACACAAACCGCATCGTCCTCTTGAAGCGCACGAATTGAATTTGCACTTCCAATGCTTCTCTTCGGGAACAAACCGAGTATTTGTTGCGCTCCAACGAATCCAAGCGGCGCCGTTGCGCGCTCGGGTCGAAAACGGGGCGATTAGAGCGTTGTTGGCATTGACAGTACTAGTTAGGCCGTCAACATAGAGGTCAAGACCAGATGCGAATGGTACTCGGCGGAAGTGGCGAACGTATTGAACTCTGTTGACTGCTTTAGATTGGGAGCAGGCAGTCTGCGGTCAGGATTCGATACATTTTACGAAATGGACGCAGCATATGCTTGGTTTCAACAAGAATGGCGAAATCGAGGAAGTGAACTGCAATCAAATGGGAGGCAATACCATGGCAGAGAGAAAGCTGGCATTGAAAAGGGCACCGAAACGTCCCGAATTGGATGCTCTGTACGAAAAATCCAGAAAACACGAATTGTCTAAGAGTTTGACCTAGAATGTGGATGGCCTCCCCAGATATGGTGTTTCCGTG
>JAPPFL010000017.1 GCA_028823855.1 Albidovulum sp. | reverse complement strand
GTGCGTCTTCTTCTAATTCTTCACATTATTCCGGGCAGTTGGTAATTCAGGCTAGGCGAAAATACGGTTTCAATTCGACGCCAAGGAAATCCAGGGAGAAATTTGAATCGCCAAGGAACATCGCAAATCAACCGCTTACGCTTGGGGGATTCGTCGAAACCGAGCCAGTCCGTTGGTTTCGAATTCGGGCATGGGCGTCCTCTCGCTGCTTTGCAATAACGCTGGACACACGGTCTGAATCCCATTACGGGCTTTAAGCGACATTATTTGCGCCCGCAGGCTTCGGGAGGCGTTGTACAGTATGAACTCACCGCGCGCGAACTCGGGAAGCTGGGGCATAAACGACGACTACTCCAAGCTAACCGACGTCCTCTTGGGCAATCCGGAGTATTATCGCTGGGTAGAGGCCGGGCCGCTCATCGGGCGGACTTTGGCCAATGCCCACAAGACGGGCGTCCGGTTCGATCTGCAACTGGCGATGAAGCAGCACGCGGAAATGGTCGCGATTTACGAAGAAAACGACGTCAGTTGCTTTTTTCTCCAGCCCGACAAAGTCCTGCACCGAAACTTTTTTGCCCGAGACAGTTCCGCCATGACGCCTTGGGGGCCGCTGATCTGTCACATGCAGCTAAAATGCCGGAGGGCGGATTACGCCACGGTGATCCAGTTTTACCAGGAGCATGAAATTCCGATCTGGAAATTTGCCACGGCCGGGCATTTCGAAGGCGGCGATTTCAACATAATTTCGCCTGGACGGGTGCTAATCGGCTATAGCGGCGAGCGGTCCGAAAAGGAGGGCAGCGAACAGGTCGCCGAATTCGTGCGCGGCGAGGGGTGGGAGGCCGTCGTGGCCCCGATCAGCCGGGAATTCGTCCACATGGACGGTCTGATCGTGCCTCTGGCCGAGAAACTGGCGGTGGCATGCGTCGATGCGATGGAGCCTTGGCTTGTGGACGTGGTTCGCGGCTGGGGGATTGAGATCGTCGATGTGGATTACCGGGAAGCGCGGAATCTTGGCGTCAATCTGGTTGCCCTCGGCGACGGCAAGGTGCTGTCGATGGCCGGGGCAGACGAACTAAACTCCAAACTGCGCTCACTCGGGTTCGAGGTCTACGATCCGGACATGTCAATGTTCACGCTCGGCGGCGGGGGCGTCCATTGCCTCAGTCAGGCGCTGCGGCGCGAAGCCGGGCGACAATGAGGGAGTGCCCAGGCGTGCCTCCTATGCGGCGCCGTCGGCGGGCAATTGCCGCGGTGGATTCGCAGGCCGGCAACTGGCCTGTTTTTGCCGCTATTCAGGACAAAAAGGCAAAGAAATAAATTGCAGGAACCCAATTGTCCGATAAACCGCGTTTTATACTGTTCTCTTACGTACCGGGCAACGGGAATCGACACCGGGACAAGCGATTGCGGCCAAGTAACCTAATCGGGTGACCATCTGAAAAAGGAGCAAGACATGAAAGTTGTAAAGACACTTACTGCAATGGCGCTGACCATGTCGATTGGCGGCGCCGCGGCGGCGCAGGATATCATAATTGGCGTTCCGAACTGGGCGTCGGTTCGCGGGACTGCGCATATTGTCAAGGTGGCGCTGGAAGACAATCTCGGCCTCACAGTGGAACTGCAAAACGGAACAAATCCAATCATCTTCGAAGCAATGGATTCCGGGGCGATGCATGTTCACCCGGAAGTTTGGCTGCCCAACCAGCAGAACCTTATGGACAAGTTCGTGACCGAAAAGGGTACCGTAACATACAATCCGAATGCGGTCTCGTCCGACCAGTTCATCTGCGTCACCAAGGAAACGCAGGAGCGTACTGGAATCTTGGCGCTCAGTGATTTGACGGATCCGGACATGGCAGCAAATTTTGACACCGACGGCGACGGGTTCGGAGAGTTGTGGATTGGCGCCGCCGGATGGGCATCGACAAATGTCGAAAAGATCCGCGCCAAATCCTACGGCTACGCGGAGACCATGAATTTGCTGGAAATGGATGAGACCCTGGCCCTGGCGCAGGTCGACAACGCCGTGGCGCAGAACCAAAACATCGTATTTTATTGCTACACGCCGCACCATATGTTTTCGATCTACGATCTGGTTCCGCTTAGCGAACCTGCCTACGACGCCGCCAAATGGAACATCACGCAACCCACCGATGATCCAAACTGGCTGGAAATCTCGTCGGCGCCGACTGCATGGGATTCGGCCAGGCTGCACGTGTTTTACGCAAAGCAGCTGTCCGAAACCCAGCCGGAGGCCGCGGAAATGCTAGGCAAAATAAAACTGGCCACCCAGCAGGTGAACGAGATTGTGTTCGCGCTGTCCGCCGAAGGCCGCGACCCGGAAGAGTTCGCCCGCGAATGGGTCGGCGAAAATGCGGATCTGGTAGATTCTTGGTTCCAGTGATCTAGACTCCAGATACTTTGGCGAGCGGTGTTTCCGCTCGCCATGACTGCCGGGATTTCCGGGGACCGGGCATGGCGGAGAACGTAATCACGCTCGAGGGCGTGTGGAAAATCTTTGGCCAAAACGCCGATGCTTCAATGGCAGCCATTCACGACCGCGGGTTGGGCAAGGCCGAGGTTCTGAAGGAATTCGACTGCGTCGTCGGGATTGCCGACGTCTCATTTTCGGTCCGGCGCGGCGAAATATTTTGCGTGATGGGGCTGTCGGGCTCCGGAAAGTCAACGATGGTTCGCCACCTAAACCGGTTGATCGAGCCAACGGCGGGGCAGGTCTCGGTGCTTGGCCGGGACATGCTGACCCTCTCCGAATCGGAACTGCGCGAGATGCGGGCGATGAATATCGGCATGGTGTTCCAGCATATGGCCCTCCTGCCGCATCGAACCGTGCGCGACAATGTCGCGTTTCCCCTTCAAGTGCGCGGCGAACCGAAATCGCGTCGCTGGGAGGTGTCGCAGCGCTGTCTCGAGATGGTGGACCTCACCGGCTACGAAGACAGGTTCCCGCGCGAGTTGTCGGGCGGCATGCAGCAGCGGGTCGGATTGGCGCGGGCGCTTGCGTCGGACCCGGAGGTTTTGCTGATGGACGAGCCCTTTTCGGCGCTTGATCCGCTTATCCGAAGGCAGTTGCAGGATCAATTCATGGCGCTGTCGGCCGAGTTGAACAAGACGACAGTGTTCATAACCCACGACTTGGACGAAGCGATCCGCATCGGCAACCGCATCGCCATCATGAAGGACGGGCGCATCGTGCAGATCGGCACGCCCGAAGAGATCGTGACGCGGCCGGCGGACGAGTACGTGCGCGACTTCGTCGAGGGCATATCAAAGCTCAAGCTTGTCTTTGCCCATTCGATCATGGTGCCGATCAAGGACTACAAGCCGACGCGGCAAGTGAATTTCGACGAAAGCCCGCGGGCGCATCACGGCGCCGACCTGGACCAGCTGATCGATGTCGCGACCTCCACCGAGAACGTCATCATCATCACCGGAGACGACGGGGACGACATCGGCGTTGTGGACCGGGCGACGCTTCTTAAGGGCATTCAGGGGGGCAAGGCGTGACGGATGCAGCAATCGGCGCAACCGAACGAAGCGTGGAAGAGTTTGTCCAGGAGAAGAGCGCCTACTACGCTCGCGAATTCGCCCGAATACAGGGCAAAACGGGATTTAGCTGGTCGTGGAACTCGATGGCGGCGGTCTGCGGACCGCTCTGGGGGGCGGCCCGCGGCGTCTGGGGATTTTTCTGGACCTTTCTGGTTCTGGAGTTGTTTGCCCTCGTGCAGGTCGGCCGCGGGCTCTGGGGCGAACTGGGAGCCGACCAACTAGCCCGCTACGAGCGCCTATTGGAGAATATCGCGCGTCGCGAAGCGCAAGCCGCAGAGAGTCTGGCATTGGGGGATGCCGACGATGCGGAGGCAAAGCTTAAGATTGCCGAAAACCTGCGCGCCGCCGCCGACAAGGCGCTGGAGGCGGCCACCGCCGCGAACAGCATGGCGCTGACCATTCTGCTGACGGGAATTGCGCTGCTGGTCGCTGTCAAGCTGGCCGAAGGATTTTACGCCAATATCGCATACGAGGCGCAATATTTGCGTTGGCGGTCCGGGCGAGGGGCTCAGGCCGGAATCAATCGCTCGGGCCTGCTTTTTGGCGCCGTCGGGATCCTGGCGATCTGGCCGCTGACGCTGCTTCGCTTCACGGTTGCAAAGCCGGACGAGGCCATCGCTGGATTCACGGGCGGTTTTTTGGGCGAGCGTGTGCCGATCACCGAGTTTCCCGTCGGCAAGGAGTACTTTGCCGCGCTCGCAAAGCGCGTGGATACCGGCTTCGACTGGCTGGCAATAAATTTCGGCGACGTGTTCGACGGGGTGACGGCGGGCATTCGTTCGGTGCTCGACGGGCTTGAAGTGCTGCTTATCCAGTCGCCATGGCCGGTAGTGATGTTTGTAACCGTGGTGGTTGCGCTGCGGCTCGCCGGCCCGCGCGTTGCAATCTTTACAGCGGCGGCGCTTGTCTATCTTGCCTTCATGGGGCTTTGGGAGCTTGCAATGATCACTGTCGCGCTAATTGGGGCGGGAGCCGCTCTATGCGTGGTGATCGGCATTCCGCTGGGCATATGGTTCGGAAAATCGCGCCGCGCCTATGCCATCGCCGAGCCGGTGCTGGATTTCATGCAAACGATGCCCGCCTTTGTGTACCTGATTCCGATTATCGCATTTTTCGGCACCGGAAAGCCGCCGGGCGTGCTGGCGACGCTGATCTTCGCGATGCCGCCGGTAATTCGTCTAACGGCCCTGGGAATGCGCGGAGTTCCCGAAACCACGAAGGAAGCGGCGATCGCCTTCGGCTGTTCGCGCCGCCAGCTGCTGTTCAATGTCGAATTGCCGCTTGCATTGCCGTCGATCATGACGGGCATCAACCAGACTATTCTGATGGCGCTGTCGATGGTGGTGATCGCTTCGCTGATCGGCGCCGAAGGCCTAGGGGCCCTGATCCTGGAAGCGCTGCAATATGCGGCCAAGGGACAGGGGCTTCTGGGCGGCCTCGCCATCCTGTTCTGCGCGATGGTCATCGACCGGATTGCGCAAGGGATTTACCGGAAGAAAACTGGGGCGGCCTAATCGCAGCCCGCGCCGGTCCGGCTGCTCCGGCGCGCCGGACTGGCAATGCGGCGGCATGCATCAAACCTCGAAAGAAGGAAAATGTCCGACGAACATCTCGCATCCATGATGGAAAACCTGTACTGGTGGGGCATTCCAACATTGTTCCGCTGCCCGAACGAAGGTCCCGAAGGCGCGGATATCGCCTTGGTCGGCGTGCCGCATTCCACGGGAAACGGCACGACGGAGCGAGATCAGCATCTTGGGCCTCGGGCCTTGCGAAACGTGTCTTCGGTCGCGCGGCGCGTGCACGGGGGATTTCAGCTGAACCCCTGGGAGGCGGCCAGGATCGTGGATGCGGGCGACGTGCCCTTCCCGCGCGCCAATGACAATGAAGCCTGCATCGAGCAAATCACCCGATTCTATCGGGACATCGACGCGGCCGGCGCCCGGCCGGTCTCGATCGGCGGCGATCACTCGATTACCGGCGGGATCGTGCAGGCGCTCGGGCGCGGCAAGCTCGCCGGCGGCGAGCCCGTCCGCTTTCTCCATCTCGATGCCCATACCGATGTATTCACAAAGGTCGATCACTTTCTCGGGGCCAGGAAGTCAGCTGCCCATTGGGGCGCGTACCTGGTCGATCAAGGCAATGCGGATCCGCATCATTCCATGCAGATCGGCCTGCGCGGCCATGCCCGCACGCTGGACTGGCTGCAGCCGTCCTACGACTACGGCTACAACGTGGTCACGATGAAGGAATTTCGCAAGCGCGGTGTCGACGACGTGGTGGCGCAAATCCGCGAAGTCATGGCCGAACGGCCAGTCTACATCACTTTCGACCTCGACTGTATGGATCCGTCCGTTGCGCCCGCGGTGTCGAATCTGGAGCCGGCCGAAAAGGGTTTTGACATCGACGAGGCCGTGGCGCTGCTGCACGCGGTGCGAGGCATGAACATCGTGGGCGGCGATATCGTTTGCATGATGCCGACCAAGGACAGCCCCAATCAAATCACCGCCCTGACAGCCGCAGCGATCATGTACGAGATGATTTCAATGATCGCCGAAAACGTGAGGAATGGAATGGCGGCATGAATGCGGACGGATGCGCTTCCTTCCAGCGGGCTGGACCGCTGGAGCTGGCCCGTCTTGCCGGAACTCCGACACCAAACAACGCGGAGGCGCAGGTGCTCCTCGTTGCCGCGTCCCGGGGCGGTTGCGCAGACCAAGTTAATGTCGTCCTGCTCGACGCGCAGCCGCGCCGGATCGCCCGGCCTTTCTTTCGCCAGCAGGGCGAGAATCAGAACCCGGAAGGCCGTGTTCGCGTTGAAGGCGAGGCGCTTCCTCAGGTCGTCGGTTTCGTCGAGACGCGGGTTCACAATTCGCGATCAGACCATCAGTGCGCGGAAGAACCGCTCGATCTGCGGGCGCAGCTCTTGCCATCGCAGCGTCGTCGCATGCGTGATTCAATGTCGTCGAATTAAATCTCGCTTTGATTGTATTCGCAATGGCTGGGACAAGTTGGTTAGGGTTTCACAAGTCGAATTCTGACAGGATCGGCCAAGTATCCGCCTGCGTTCATCCGATCGCAGGCGCTGACATTTAGCGGAGCGCGGAACTTGCAGCGCGAAAGGCATTCGCGCCGCTAGAAGAAAGCCGATTCCTGAAATGAAAAGCTGCCGTTCCGTAAGGAATTCAGAAGCGGTAGAAGGCTTCAGGATTGCCGACCATGATTTTCGCTCTCAGTTCGTCGTCCCGAACCCATTCGCCAAAGGCATCCACGAGATCTCCGTCGTTCGGATTGACTTCGAATTTGTTTGGATGCGGCCAATCGGTTCCCCACATGATCCTGTCGGCGGCGACCTCGATTAGTGCATGAACCATCGGCTCGACATCATCGTAGGGAGGAAGGTCGGTCGCCGAAACTCTGTTCGCCCCCGAGATTTTCACCCAGGTGCGGCCTTCTCGAACAAGTTCGAGAAGCGCTTGGAAGCCCCGCGAACCGATTCCGGCAGAGGCGGGCTGGTAGGCGAAATGTCCAATGGATTGCCGAATGCCGGTACTGCTCAGAATCGGCATCAGTTCGACGATCTGGCAACCCGGGAAGAGCCATTCCAAATGCCAGCCGAAGGGCTTGAGCTTGGCGACCAGATCGACGATCTCATTCAATTTCAAGGGCATGCCGCCCTTGTTGTCCAAATTCAAGCGAATTCCGCGTCCGCCTCGAGCGTCCCAGCCGGCAATTTCGGCTTCCGATACGTCCTTTCCCGCCGAAACAACCATGCGCGCGCGATCCGGTTTGTCGGCGTTAAGCGAAGCGACGCCATCTTCGATAGCCCGGTTGTCGGTTCCGTAGACGGAGGGCTGAGTGAACACGACCCGGTCGATTCCGAGCGTCGAATGCAAATGCGTCAGATCGTCGAGAGTTGAATCCGGCGGATTATAGCCTCGTGCCGGCGAAAGCGGATAGCGGCTATCGAAAACATGGACATGGGTGTCGATCGAACCCGCCGGAAGCGTTGTATTCGGTTTCCTGGGGTGCCTGTCGGGCGGGATGCAATCGGGGATATTAGTTTGTTCAGGCATGTCTTGCTCCGCATTTGGGCATGCTAAATAGCGAACAGCGTCCGGGCGGAGTCAACCAATTTCTCGAAGGCTTTTCCCGGCGTTCGCGTTCGGCTTTGGCAGCGCCGCTTGCAAATACGGCACCGATGCCGCCGACGCGAGTCTCTTTTCCGCGGCGGACGAGGGCAGCGACGGCGTTCGAGATTTCCGTCCTTTCAATCAGTACGCCGCTCTCGCTCGGCTTGAGTCGAAATGCGGAATTGGAGAATGATGCGTTCGATCTACTGATTAGGCTGGGTTTCTCCCTTGTCGATTTAGGGGCGTTCGCGCCGACCTGGCAGTACTTTTCGAATCTAGTCTCGCGAACGGCGTAGCCGCGATTAGAGGATTTGCTTTGGATATCGCATTCCGGTAGCCGTATTCGCGGCAACTTATGCCGACGAGAGGAAATATTCGACGATGTTGAGAATCGGGGACTTTGACGCTTTCGCCATTTCCGTCCCCTTGGCCAAGCCCGTCAGAATGGCCGGGGGCATTGTGAGCAGCGCGAAAAACCTCGTCGTGCGCATTGCCGATGTCGAGGGGCGAGTCGGCTGGGGCGAAGCGGCATCGGCGCCGGCCATGACGGGCGAGCTACCCGAGGGCATGGTTGCCGCCGCGAAATTCATGGGGTCGAGCCTCGTCGGCCGCGAATTCGGAGATTTCAGCGAAGTTCAAAAACTGCCCGCGGTTTTACGAAGTCGGTTGCACGGCAATTCCGGGCCGAAGGCCGCGATTGAAATCGCGCTTCTCGATCTGTGGGGAAAGGCGGCAAGGCGCCCGGTTTTCGACCTGCTTGGCGGAAAGAAGCGCGACCTGGCGCCGGCGCTTGCCATGGTCGCGGGAGGCAGCCTTGAAGAGGAAGAATCCAACGCAAGACTTCACGCAAGCATGGGCTGCCGATGCTTCAAGGTCAAAGTAGGAGTCAACGATCCGTCGACCGATCTGGAGCGCTGCAGATCCATACGGTCCGCCCTTGGCGCGGAAGCGCAGATTTCAGCGGATGCAAATCAAGGATTTACGGTCGCCGAAGCGATCGAGTTCGCCAAGGGAGCTAAGGAGGCGGGGCTGGATTTCATGGAGCAGCTCACGGATGGGCGCGACATATTGGGCATGGCCGCGGCCGCAAGCGCCAGCGACGTTCCACTTGGCGCTGACGAGGGAATTCACGATATCGAAGACATTCGCCATCATCACGAGAAACGCGCCGCCATGGGAGGCAGCCTGAAGCCCATAAAGCTCGCCGGGCTTTTCGGAGTAATGGAAGCCGGGCAATTGATGGAGCAGCTCGGAATGAAAGTGAACTTGGCGGGAAAAATCGCCGAGACTTCCATAGCGAGCGCGGCGATCGCGCATCTTTCCGCCGCATTGCCGCAGCTCGATTGGGGCGTCAGCGTTACATGCCAATATCTTGCCGAAGATATCGTTCGAAAGCCTATTCGCGCAGAAAACGGACATGTCCGCGCGCCGGGCGCTCCCGGACTCGGTACTGATCCGGACATCGGATTGCTTGAGAAATACAGAGTCTAGCGTCGAATGCCAGAATTCAATCGGGAATAACCCGGAACTTGCGCCAACGGCTCCACGTGTTCGGGTTCGCGTTCGAATCTTTGCGCCAGCCGGCAGGATTTGGAGGGTCCCGAATTATTTTATCGAATCAATCCGTTCAAGGCGAAAACCTTAGCGAGCGCATTCAATTCCTTGCGTCGAGCCTCTCTTGCAATCGTGCAAGCGCCTGCTGCGTTCGTGAAAGCTCTTCCAAAATTTCTTCTTGGCTTGGCGGATCCCGCGAGTCTCTTTGCCGTTCCTTTTTCACTTCCTCGAGATTGTTGACGACGGCAGCGATGAACAGGTTTACGACCACGAAGGTGCCGATGACGATAAAGCTGACGTAATAAATCCACGCCCATCCGTGCGCTTGCATTGAGGCATCCATGATATCGGTCCAGCCTTCCAGGGTAACGATGCGGAATAGAGTGAGAATCGAAATGCCGAGAGTGCTCCAGTTTACGGGGTCGGCATCGCGAAACAGGAAGCATCCGGCGACGCCGTAGACGTAGAATATGATTGAGATCAGCAGAACTATATTGAACATGCTTGGAAAGGACCGGATCAGCGTTGACACGATGATTCCAAGTTCCGGAAGCGCGGAAGCCAGACGCAGCAGGCGTAAAAGCCGCAAAAGGCGCGCGACGGTCGCAAGTTCGGCGAAACTGGTTAGCAAGCACACGAGGATTATTGAAAAGTCGAAGACGTTCCATCCATTCCTGAAGTAATTCTCCATGCGCGGATAGTTGGCAAAGATCTTTACCAGGGCTTCAACAATGAAAACGTAAAGAATGAGCTGGTTCGTCAATTCGAACCAATAACCGAAGGAATCAGCTAGCGCCCGAGAAGTATGCAGCCCTACGATTATCGAATTGGCCAGAATTACGCAGGTTATCGCACCGTTGAACATCCTTGATTCCGCGAATTTCCTGAGGTGCCGGATCGGGAATGCGGAATCGCCAGTTTCTGGCATGCCGGAATTGCTCATTTCGCCTCCTTGTCGATTTCCCGCGAATTAACGCAAAACCAGCGCCGAATGAACACGTGAAGACGCAATCCGCCCGCGGCATGTTCCTGCGGAAAAGAGCCGGACATTCGAGATGGTCCTGAATCCGATATTATTCAGGTCGGCGCCGGGCGCACTTCGTTTCCGGAAAGAATTCGGAGCCAGTCAAGATTCGCCCGGATCCCTGCCAAGCGCCGCGGACGCGCCGGCGAAGCTAGCGAGAAATATTTCGCAGATGCTGGTCTGCGCGCAGAAGCGATTTTCCGTTAGGCGGCTTGTCCGGCATGCTTTCGCGGCTCAGATGATCTTTCCGCAATTGCTGCGGAGCACTACGAATTCGAAGCGGGTATAAGTCCTCGAGACAAGTATTGAGAGGCCCGGGAATTATGGCGTTCCCGCGTTCGGCGCGACGACGGCCGTACGAATGCTCTCACCCGTCCATTCCGATTCTTGCCGCGATACGGCTACAATTCACGCTGCAAATCGATGAGCGGTTCCCTGAATTCGATGGCGAAGGCACCCGGACAGTCTTTGCATTGGAGAATACGTTCGGCTGTGTCCGGCGCCAATAATTCGTTAAGTGCCGTTGAGATTCCCCCGAACCCTGCAAGTTCCGGCGTTTGTTCGATTTCCGCGTCGAGAAGCTCTTTGCACTCTTCGATTCGATAGTATCCCGCTTTTGAACGGACCAAGGATGCATCAACGCCGACTCCTCTTCTGCGCAACCGGCGCATGTCCCCTATATCTCGCCAGCGCACTTAGGTCGCCGAGGTCGCGTGAAAGGAGACGAGCTCATCCGCCAGGATCCCTCTGCGTGTCTCGACGTAGAGTGGGTTATCTGCATATCCGTGAAGCATAATTTAATTTGTTCGCGAAAGCGCGCGCGGCTCGTTCCAGTTTGACGGGACATTGGCAATTTAGAGTTTGATCCGCTTCCCGGGAAGTTCCGAATGCCCCGGCTCGGTTTCCGGCCGGATCCGCGAACGGAAAAAGCGAATATTCCGGCCATCCCGAGTTTTTGGCAGGCCGACTCGAACCCGCGGCTCTTATCGGCTTTAATTATTCTCCCGTGCTATTCGAGCCGTCTGCGATGCCTAGTCGACCGAGAGATCGGCGTCGGCGCGATAGCCCGAATCCTCGCTCAGCCATTCGCCGCCGCGGCAGAATCGCAGCGCAGTTCCGCCCTGGAATTCCAAATCTGCAAGGAGTCCGGCGCGGACAAGTTCGTTAAAGATGTCGTAATCGAGGATTTCCATTTCGACGACTCGCTGGAGCTTTCCTAACCCAGGCGAACTCTTGGCCCGCTGCGTGCGTTCCCTGAATTCGGTACGCTTCAGTTCGTCTTCCCCGTTTCCGTCTCGATCGATTCCAGCGCCAAGCGCTGCCGAGCCATCCGTAATGGACGGCCGACGCCTACGGTTCCGTCCAGGATTGCAAAATTAAAGCGAGTAGCGCGCCGAAACTCTATTGAACGGTAGGGCGCAAGGAAATGGCCATTCCGCCACCGGCCGTCTCCGCGATGCAGGCGAAAGCACGCCGAGAGTTAATTCCATAGTCGCATAGGCAGTTTCTAGGCTCACGTAGCTGTAAGCGCCCCTTCTCGGAGTTGCGGCGATACGCTCAAGCGGATAGGTTCTCGAGCGCGCCGGCGGGTTCGCGTAGGCTCCTCTTTCGGCTCTTTCGAGATTGCGTTGCCGCGCCAGGCGGCGGAGACCGTCAGTTAAGGTCTTTTCGGAACGATGCGGGAAAATTGGACACGGATCTGCGAAGGAGAAAACGGATCTTCCCTGAGTGTCCCGTTCCAGGAGCGTCTTCATCGCTTCGATCGATTTCATGGCGGTTACAGGAAAATGGCAGTTCAAACGCTGAATATACGCATGATTTCTGTCCATTCCGAGACGCGCCCGGCTCGCGCGCATCCGGAATTCTCATGACAAGCGGTTGCGCGTAGCTCAAAAAATCGGTCGGGATGCCTATCCTGCTCCCGGGCGCTACTACGGATTGCGTCGTCCCGGCGTTAAGGGAATCAAAAGCCTCGACACGCTGTCCGATGTGTCGCAAAGTAAACCTGCGACCGTGCAAGAGACTCGCCTCCGTATACGGACAGATTTGACATAGGAGCCGGCGGCGGGCGAATTTCTTTGGCAGCCAAATTCCGCGGGAAAAGAGTCCATTCTCAAAACTCTTCCAAATAGTCGAACGGAAGGAGGCGTAACTTGGCATGAGGCCGTTCGATCGGAAACCGACGCATTATACGCAGCGGTCGATAGTATCAGTTTGCTCAAGTTGTTCGCGCTCGCTCAGGAATTTCCGCGAGACGAGCGGGGTCGCCTCTTGAAAACCAAAACCGAAGGCGCAGCGGGACCGTTGCTTCTAGAGTTTTAAAAACCTGGCCAATGACCGATGTCGGCGTAAAAGGTTTCGGCGTCGCGGCAATGTCGTTGATGCCGTGTGTTTTTCCGCATTGTCGATGCCGACCGCATTTCTGGATTCAACATCTTGCAGACGTGGTCGACCAAATGCTGCTAGGCGGAATGCCCGTCGGATTCCGAGCGGCAACTAGTAGGCGCGACAGTAGGAAAAAGCTGAATCGGGGTTTGTAGACCGGTCGATTATGAACCAAGCTAGCGCCAATCGGCGCAAGGGAGCCGCTGTTTTATTCCGATAGCGTATAGATGCCGATTGAATTTCAGCGCCTGGGACATTTCTGTTGCTTTTTGATTTCCATTCGAAAATACTTGCAATCCGGACGGCATGACCTGAGACGGAAAATATGGCCAATTCAATCCTGATGCGCATGAAGTCGCCCGCCGCCGCCTTGATCCTTCTGAGCATATTCTTTTTCGGCCAAGCGGCCGCGGAGGCAAACGTCCGGGTCGCCGCCTCGATAAAACCGGTGCATTCGATTGTCAGCGCGGTAATGGAGGGTGCGGGCGAACCGCACCTGCTGATGCGCGGCGCCGGATCGCATCACGATTTCAGTCTTCGCCCGTCCGATGCCTCCGTGCTTGAAAAAGCGGACGTAATTTTCCTTATCGACAAGCGAATGGAGCTGACGCTAGTCAAGCCTGTCGAAATCCTCGCCAGAGGCGCCCGCGTCGTTGAGCTTTCCAACGCGGAGAGCCTGGTTCGCAGGCCGTGGCGCGAAGGCGGCGCATTTGAACACGACATGGATCATCATCACGGCGTTCACGGGCATCACGACCACGGAGAAGAAAACGCGGACGGTTCATTCGACTTGCATGTCTGGTCGGATCCGGTCAACGCTGCGGCCATGGCTCATATGATCGCCGAGACGCTGGCGGCGATCGATCCCGCGAACGCGGCTCTTTACCAGGGAAACGCCCAAGATCTTCTGGGCCGGCTCGAGGACCTCGCCGAGGACGTTGCATCGCAAGTGAAATCGGTCGGCGACAAGCCGTATATCGTTTTCCACGATTCCTACCGCTATTTCGAGGATCGCTTCGGATTGGCGCCAGTCGGCTCCGCCGTTGTCGGCAAGGAGCGTTCTCCGGGCGTCAAGCGCATTCGGGAGCTGAGGAAGAAAATTCGCGACCTAGGCGTGGTCTGCGTTTTCTCCGAGCCGCATTTCGATCAGGGGCTGATCGCCACCATCATCGAGGGTACCGATATCGGTTCCGGAACGCTTGATCCGCTGGGCGTGGATGTTGAAGACGGGCCGGAGCTTTACTTTACGATGATGCGCAACTTGGCTGCATCGTTCGTGGATTGCCTTTCGATCGCGGACGGGCGCTAGCCGGACTCTGTTCAACGATGTTCCGGGACATGCCGACCGCTGCTTCGCCCAAGGCCGGGAAATGGCATCGCCCGCTAGTCGGCCGATGACCGCAGACGACCGAAGCGCGCGCGATCCCGGCTTTCTTGTCCGTGCTCGAGATATGGGCGTTCGACGCGGCGAGAGATGGATTGTCCGCCACGTAGATCTTGACGTAGTTCGCGGGCAAATGGTCTGCATCATTGGCGCAAACGGCGCAGGAAAGACGACATGCATGAAAGCGGCTTTAGGACTGATCGAAATCAGCGAAGGCAGCATCGACCGCGTGCAATCCCTGGAAGTAGGCTATGTTCCGCAGCGGCTGCCCTTTAGCCCAACTCTACCCTTGAGCGTGCGCCGGCTTATGACGCTAACGCGCGGCTTCGCGGCGAGCGAGATTGATGCGGCTCTCGCCGCCGTCGGTCTTGAACGGCTTGGCGATCCTCCATTGACGACTCTGTCCGGAGGCGAGCTTCAGAGGCTGCTGCTTGCGCGCGCGCTGGTGCACCGTCCCGACCTTCTGGTGCTCGACGAACCCGACCAGGGCGTCGACCTTGCCGGAGCCGAATTACTGTTCCGGCTCGTCGAAAAGATTCGCGGCGATCTTGGCTGCGGCGTCCTCCTGGTCTCGCACAATCTGCGCAAAGCCGTGGATATTTTCGACGATATCGTGGTTCTGGTTCCGCACGAGCACGACAAGCGTCTGTCCGATATCGAGGAACGCCTGAAGGCTAGTCGCAGAAATAACGTCGCGTTGGAGTAAAGCGGTCATGCTTGACGATTTCTTCTCCCGAGCGCTCATCGCCGGAATCGGCCTCGCGCTGGTGACGGGTCCGGCTGGATGCTTCGTCGTCTGGCGCCGCCTTGCCTATTTTGGCGAGACAATTGCGCATTCCGCCTTGCTCGGCGTCGCTCTGGCCATCCTTCTCGACATTGATCTGCTGTTCGGCATATTTGCGTGCGCCTTCGCGGTGGTCCTGCTTATGTACCATCTAGAGCGTCGCGACACGCTGCCGGCGGACACCATACTTGGACTGCTATGTCACGGGAGCCTTGCAGTCGGGCTTGTTATGCTGGCATTCTTTCCGAATGTAAGGATCAATTTGCACGGCCTGCTCTTCGGCGACATCCTCGGAGTCTCGCCCGTTGACCTCTTGGTCGTATGGGTTGGCGGGGCGGTTGCGCTTGGAGTGCTTTGGTGGATCTGGCGCCCGCTTCTCGCGGCGACGGTCAATGTCGATCTCGCGGCGGTGGCCGGAATGCGGCCGGATCGAACGCGTCTGGTCTTCGGGTTCCTTGTGGCTGCCGTTATCGCGGTCGCGATCAAGATTGTCGGAGTCTTGCTGATTGTCGCGATGCTGGTTATTCCGGCTGCGACTGTCCGGCGCTTTTCCGCGAGCCCGGAGAAAATGGCGGTAGCGGCCACGGCGGTAGGCGTTGCTTCGGTAGTGGGGGGATTGTTCGCCTCCGCCGAGTTCGACACGCCGTCCGGCCCGTCGATCGTCGTAGCCGCCTTGGCGATGTTCTCGGTTACGCGTTTCGTGCGCCCGAATCGGGCTTGAATGCATGCCATGTTCCGTTTGTCCGCTTTGTAGAATGAAAGCGCCAGGCTCGCGTTCGATCGCGCTGGATTTCGGCCGGTCGGATTCGCGACGCCTCGGACATCGACACCCGCGCCATGCGGATTTGCGACTCCCGTCGCCGCAGATCGTAGGCGCGAGCGAAGGGAAGGGGAATAGCCATGACCGAGGTATCGAGTCGAAAGCGCGGCAGGAAGGGCATGATTGCAGGACCTCTCGTTGCTGCCGCAGGTATTTTGGCGTGCCTGGCGGCCGCGGCGCACGAGGAATTAGATTCGGCTCTCGAAATATCGCCGGACGGCGAAGGGCTTCCGGGGCTCGTCGGACTTGTAATCGACATCCAGAGGCGAGCGAACGCCAATATCGCTTCGTATATGAATGCGATCGAGAGCGGGGGCGACCTCGGCGCCTTTATTTTCGGACTTGGAATCGCTTTCGCGTACGGGGCCATTCACGCGTTCGGGCCCGGCCATGGAAAATTCCTAATCGTGTCCTACTTCCTCGGACAGGAGGCGCGAGTCGCCCGCGGCATAGTTATGGCCATTCAGATCGCGGTGGTGCACGTCATTGCCGCCGTTATCGTCGTATGGGTCGCGGACACGGTGCTGCGAACCGGATTCGGAATTCGCCTCGCCGACGTGCCGGGAGTGCGCGCGGCGAGTTTCCTCATAATCGTCTGCATAGGCATCTACATGTTCTATAGAGCGATACGGATTTCGAGAGGCTTCGGCGGCGGCCATTCGCACGGTCATGGCGGCCACCACCATGGCCACCACCACCATGGCCATCATCACGGCCACGACCACGGACATCACCACCACGGGGGGAAGATGGAAGGCGGCCTCCTTGCGCTGGCCGCCGGAATGGTTCCGTGCCCAGGGGCCGTTCTGGTCATGCTTTACGCGGTGGCCAACGACATGATCGTTCCGGGTTTTCTGCTCGTGGCGGCAATGTCTCTCGGTATCGGACTCAGCATATGCACGCTCGGAGTCGGCGCGATTCTCGCTCGCCAGACCGCGATGCGAGTAATGGAGCGTTCGGGCGGAAGCAGCGGCGTCGTTGCACTCCGCAACACATTGAACTACGCGGGAGCGGTATTCGTAACCTTGATCGGCCTAGTGTCGTTCCTTGCGTTCCTCGACGCGCCGCCTCTCTGACGAAGCCGGTGCGATTACCGCGCAGCCGTTCGCTCGTTCGAGGAAAGCCCGCGCATTCGGAAATTTTTTCTCGAAAAAGGGCTTGACGGTCGAATATTCTTTTAACTCGCCTGATCCGGATTTAGTGTCGGCGCCGACAATCGCCGCGGGCTGTACGGTCGGGAACTCGTGCGCATTTGAGGCAAACCTCGACGGGGAGAAAACCTTGAATCTGGGAATAGAGCGTCAATGACCAATCGCTATCTCGTAATGCCGCGGGGCATCAACGTCGGCAAGAGCAATCGGGTGCCGATGGCAGAACTCAGGTCGAAATTAGCCGACTTGGGCTACTCAAACGTGGTCACGGTTCTGCAGAGCGGAAACGTGATCGTCTCCTCCGAGTCGGTCAACTCGGACGAGGTCGCCGAAGCGGTGCGGATGCTGCTTAGGGTCGAATTCGACGTGGGCGTTCCGTGCGTCGGTCGAACGGCGGATCAGGTGCGAGCAGTTGTCGAAAGCAATCCGTTTGTCGAAATCGCCGCCGACCCGTCACGCCACCTGGTGAATTTCCTTTCAAGGAAACCCGATCCGGATTTGGCGAAGGCGCTAATGGCGGAAGATCACGGTCGCGAGGCAATCGTAGTCGCCGGTGCCGAGGCGCATGTCTGGACTCCCGAGGGAGTCAAGGCGATGACTCTGTCCTACGCCTATCTTGAAAAGCGGCTTGGCGTGGTTGCGACTGCGCGAAACTGGAAAACTCTGGAGAAGATCGCCGCCAGGCTTTGATCACGGCCTCGCTCGGGCGACGGATGCCGATACCTGGCAAACCGCCTCGCTCGGCAAGGCGAAACTACCGCGCGAATCTCATACGATGGTCGCCCGGCCAAGTCGGCGCGAGTAGGACGGCGCGGCAACGAACACTGGCAGGATCCGACCGGTTTAGGTTTTACGCTTACGCGAGCGGTTGGATCATGAGTCCGACGCCGTCCGCGATTACCCGGAAGAAAGAGCGGAACGCTTCGACTCCAATCGACAGCAGATAGATTCCCTCGCTTGCCAGACCTGCGTATTTCTTGGAATGGCGCGAATAGCGGCCGGTATTCGTTCCCAAGGCTTCGCAACTTAAGAGAATTTGCATATCGCAGACCGAACCGCAGCACATTCCCATCGCGATACGCTTCGATCTGCGGGTATCGAAGTCGGCTACCTCAACCGGGGCGAATTCCATTTCAACGATGCGGCGCCCGCGATTTTGAGCCTTTTGAAGAATCGATGGGTCTCGACCGCTTCGTCGGGAGTCTTGCCGACCGATCTCGCGCCCGTCCAAGTGTTCCGCCGCGGAACGCATCCGACATGGCCCGATACCGGGATGCCCTCCTTCGACTTGGCTTCGACCAAACGCGGCGAATCCGCGAAATAGTATTCGTCCGCTCCGAATTTCGTCGCGGCGAAGCCCTCTCAAACCGCGCCGCTTTCGTCGCTTGCCGCGCTTTGCTCATGCGCTGCCTTCTGGAAATCGTCCGAAACGGCCCTTCCTTTGCCCGGAAAGGCGGCGTCCGCTTTGCGGGCGAGCAATGCGATTTAGCCTAGCGCTCGGCCGCGGCCTCCGAAATTCCGTCGACTGGCATCGCAATGATTTGGCGCGCGCCCTTTTTCCCGCGCGGTGCGGCGGCCGAAGGGCGGTACAGTATTTCCACGTCAGTCTTCCAAAGTTGCGCTATGGCGCCGCTTCTTCATCCGGGCGTTCATCAACTCGTCGCCCTTTTCGGTGCCGTCGTGCCAGGTTCCGAACAGCTTATCCAAGGGAATTAGCCCGTCGGAATAGTTCACTTCGAAATACTTGTGATGAAGGTAGTGGGCGAAGGAATGCGTATCCATTGCGGATTCTTTGCCCGCGACGATTTTGTCGAAGCCGACGTGGCCTACGACCGCCCCGAATCCGGCGACGTGAAGATGATAGAGCGCGATGAGCGGATGCGACGGCACGATTAGATGGATAAGCGAGCCGGAAAAATAAATCAGGTGCTCGATCGGATGCATCGATAGCGACGACCACGGACTCGGGTTGACCGCCTTATGGTGCACGGAATGGACGTATTTGTACAGGACGGGAATATGGATCATCCGATGCGTCGTATAGAAGTGGAACTCGTGGATCACCAGGATCAAGAGCCCTAGTAAGATCAGCCAGACCGGGTTGTCGGCCAGCGTGGTCCATGCGCCCCAGCCATTCGCGTAGGCCCAGAGAATCAGGATTTCGTAGGCGGTCCAGATCGGCACTCCCGTACCGAATGTCCGGATCATGTTGTCGATACTCTGGGACGAGAACATGAAGTATTCGGAGCGGCGGTCGTCGGGCCATTTGGGGTTGTACTTGAAAAGCGTCCCCTGCGACCGCCTTATGTATAGTCGAAGCTCTAAAGCTCCGTAGAACAGGAATACGGCGACCGAGTTGCGGACGAGAATGTAGAGCATCCAGCCCCATTCCATCGTTCGCATCGTTTCGATGTCGGGGGTCAAAAGGAACCAGAACGCCGTCGCGGCCAGGAACAGCAAGACGTTCCACGGCACGAAGTAGCGAGGCAGCCACTTCACAATCCGAACCAAATTCCAAGGCTGCAGAAATAGCGGTGCCGGTTGGATCGGGTCCTTGGGCCGCCAATGTCCGCGCTTGTTGCGGACTCCGTAAGCTGAATCGTCCATTTCGGATCTCCTGCGTCGAACGGACCCGGACAAAAATTAACGCAATTCCGCCCGGAATTCGATGGCTAGACTAGCCTTAAGCCCGCCTATGAAACGCGGTGCTTGACCGTCCCTGGATCGTTATTTTCGATTAACGCCGAACCGGTCAAGATTATGGCGTCAGGCAACTTGCCGAAATCGAGGAAGATGCGCGCGATCTCGGCACTCTATTGGCCCGGCATATACATCAGCTAGTCGATTTTAAAGATGGCTTTCCCTGGCTCGACAGCTACCGGAAATGCCGGCTAAAGGTCAAGCGTTTCCAGTTCCAGCCCGTTGCCGGCCTTGCCTTCGTGCCTCGCCGCGTCAGGCGCCTTTTCGAATCGAATTCCCGCGGCGTTCATGCCAAAGACCGCGTAATTCCGGGAATTTGGGAGGTGGTTGTTCGAACAAGTCGCCGCGAACTGCGCGACATCGAAGCCCATGGCAATCAACTCGTCCGAGGATCCGGCGAATCCAAGAGTATCCGTGAATCCCTTGGCCATCGCTTCGAGACCGACATGTGCCGGCGCATGGTTCGGCACAGCCCCGTGTCTGGAGTCGGAGTGCTTGGCGGGAACCTGCTTGGCCACAGCGACGCCCGAATGATAAAGGTCCGCTCCGAATCCGAGCAGATAGGGAAGCCGTTCGGCTCTCGGTCCGCGGACTTGGAAAAACTGCAAATACCGACCGGCTGGATACTTGTCGCGACATATGTGCAACTCGTTGAGATTGGTAAGCGAGCATGGGGCTCCTTCCTGCGCGAGTTCGCGTCGCGATCGATATCGATGGGAGGTGGCAAAGAGATTGCCCTGCTGTTCCTTATGCGCTCAGGCGACGGCTGGCTGGGAACTCTCGCCTGCGGCGCGACGGCAACGTCGCGACGTTAGCGTAGTTAGCAGGGGAACGACCTCCCAACTTGTTGCAGGGCTTCAACGTCCCGTTCCTTGCGTCGTGTGCAGTATTACCGACACACTTCGAGTCTCGAACGAGACTTTCCGTCGGTTGACCTACGCGCGGAAATCAGCATTGCCAACTCTCCGGATGATATCATGATTCAAACGGTGCGCTTCGTACTGCTGTCGAGCCATGGAGGCGCGAACTCAGCGTGGAGGCAGCGGTCTTCTACCTCTCCACAAGGGTGGACGCCCCACAATTCTCAGTCGGCTACACTATTACGTACAACCTTGATGTTGCCGGCAATCGAACTACTACGGTATTTGCGATGCAGGGAGGAACCCCGGCGCGACCGTAACCGTAATATTCATCTACGGCCGCTGCGAAGTTGCGAAACTGTCCAACGTCAGTTCTATACGGCACAGGTTTGAGAATGCTGGTTGCGAACGGAAAGAAGACAAACCATTTTCGAGTCAAAACACTACGTTTAGCATTACCATCGACACGACTAGGAAAAGGACGGTCATGATGCCGCCGCTTTTCAAAAAATCTGTGACCTTGTAACCGGCCGGGCCCATGACCAGCGCATTGACGTGATGCGTCGGTATGATGAACGAATTCGACGTAGAAATCGCCACGGTCAGAGCGAATAGAGCCGGGCTCGCCCCGGCTGCAACGGCAATCGAGACTGCTAATGGAACCAGTAGCACTGTCGCGCCGACATTTGACATCACCAATGAGAACGCGGTGGCGAGAATTGCCACGCCCAATTGGAGCGACCAGACCGGCCAGCCATCCAGGATCGCGAGTATCAGCCGAGCGATCCATTCAGCGGTTCCAGTGTTTTGGACCGCCTGCCCAAGCGGGATCAAGCTTGCCAGCAAAAATACAGTATTCCAGCCAACTGCGCGATAGGCCTCGTCGATGTTTAGAACGCGGCTCAGCATCATCCCAACCGCGCCCGTCAAAAGACAAAGCGACAGCCGCACATCCGAGAATAGTATGAGCGAAAGCGATATCGCAAAGAACAGGAGAGCCCAGCCGACCTTGTGCGGTCTCAGCTCCTCTTGCGGGAAATCGGTTGTGACGACGATGAAATCCCGGTCGCGCTTGATGCGGGCCAGGTTGTCCCAGCGCGTGTGCGCGACCAGCATGTCGCCGGCCTGAAAGGGAACCAGCCCGATCTGGGTCGGTTCATGCGCTTCGGTCTTAACGTGGCTAAGGGTTTCTTCGCCGCGGTGGATAGCCATGAGGCTCAGGCCATACGTCTTGCGCAGCAGCAATTGCCGCGGAGTTTTTCCGATCAGCTTGGAATCCGGCGAAATAACCAATTCGGCGACGCCGGCATTGGTCGGCGCGAATTCCTCGACGAAAACATCCAGTTCCGGTCGGACCGCGAGGCCGTAACGGTCGGCAAAATTCTTGACGACTTGCTCGTTGCCGACAATGGCCAATCTGCACGGCGCCGCGATCTCGGCGGTTAGTATCTGAATCATTGACACCTTGCCGCGATAGAAGGTCGAGATTATGTAGAGGTTGTTTTCATTGTTAATGTCCGCCAGTATCTGTCCTACAAGCGCACTGTCGGACGGGACGTCCACTTCAAAAACATCGGCGTGAAGACCATAGATTCGCTCCAGGTATTCGGCCGTGCCGCCTCCCGGAGCGAACTCGACCGGCTCGGGCGAACCCGGCAGAACCCAGCGGCCAAGTAGCAGGAAATACAGGATGCCCGTAGCGACAAGCGCGGCGCCGACGGGAGTCACCGAGAATAGTTCGAACGGCGGCATCTTGGCCTCGTTCGGCAAGCCCGCGTTCGCGGTCAGGATCAAGTCGTTGAGCAGGATAAGGGGCGATGACCCGACCATCGTCATCGTGCCGCCGAGTATCGCGCAGAATCCCATCGGCATTAGGAGGCGTCTCGGAGCTATGCCGGATCGTACGGAAATCCGGCTGACGACGGGCAGGAACAGCGCCGCAGCCCCGACGTTTTGCAGAAAGCTCGAGATAATTCCGACTGTTCCCGACACGATCGGAAGCACGCGAATCTCGGTAGTGCCGCCATGCTTCAGGATTGCCGGCGCAACTTTGTTCATAAGTCCGGTCCGGTCCAGGCCGGCCCTGATAATCATCACCGCGGTGATCGAGATCGCGGCGTTCGACGCGAAGCCGTCGAACAGGCGGGTCGGGTCGGCAAGGTTGTCGAGGCCCGGCAGGTAGCTCAATATGCCGACGATCACGAGTACGAGGAGTGCAGCCAAGTCGATTCGAATGACTTCCGAAACAAACAGGAAAACCGTACAGCCTAAGAGGCCAAGTACAACCGCCATTTCAGTCGTAAAATGAAGTGGCTCCATATCGCTCCTCGCAGCCGGATCGGCAGTCTATTTTTACAAACCCGAATGGTCGCAACCGACCCGGATTCACAGTACTCTTTAACTACCACAGCGCCATAAATTCTATAAGCTCATGAAATAAATCTTGCAGGCCGCAGCGAATGGTCAATTGTACCGCCGGGTCGCCCGAAACCTCGCGATCAGTAATAATGCCGTCCACGATATCATCATACGGCAGCGGTAGAATTCCTTACGATGCGATTATGCCACCAACCGGTATCTACCCTCTCAATGTCGCTTCACGGGCAACCGGGCGAATTCAATCCTAGGCGTCCGCCTCCAGACATTGTAAAGCGCGAGATCGCTGCTTTCGAAACCGGATCAGGTTGCGTACACAAGTTGGCAGACCTGCTCAGCGACTCCCAATCATGATCCTTTCCCGTTTATCACGGCTTCGATGTTGTTCGCGATCCTTTGGGCCGGTTCACGGAGCTGTGCAAGAGTCCAGTCACTTGCGAAACCTTCTGAGCCATCGCCGGGCCGGGCGAAGGTCTTTCCGGAGACGACATCCTCGAATACGCGAGCGGTGCCTTCCCGCCTGAGGTGCTTGACCTGTCCGGAGACGCCCTAGTCCGGTGTTGAGACCCTGGAGTAGCCGATCACGTCGCCTGTTCTTCGTTTCATGCTCTTGTCTTTCAATCGACCGTTTAGGGTACGATCCGGTAAAAGGCGCCTTGGCACATCGACCTCTCTGAGCATGCAGCTAGAATGGTGCCAGATCATGAATACGAGGCGAGGTCGACGATGCACACCTGCACCGCCGTAATCGAGCGCTGCCGGGACACCGGTCTGTATTTCGGCCATGTTTCGGGCTTTCCCGGAGCGCACAGCCACGGCGAGACGCTCGACGAGCTCAATGGCAATCTCAAAGAAGTTGTCTCAATGCTTCTGGACGACGGTGCTCCTGCGGCGGAGGCCGAGTTTGTCGGCAAGCAAATCGTTGTCGAGGCTTGAGAGCCAGCGCCCGCCGGCCCCGTTCTCAAGCCGCGCGAAGTCATCGCCATTCTCGCCGCTCTCGGTTTCAGGGAAGCCCGGCAACGAGGCTCGCACAAGCAGTTCCGCCATGAGGATGGTCGCGCACCCACGGTGCCGGTGCATAGTGGCCGCGACCTGTCGCCAATCCTGCTCCGCCAGATCCCGCGGGACATCGGGCTGACCGTGCAGGAGTTTCTTGCGCACCGCTGATAGTGCGCATTTCGCCGACTTGAAGGCGATATCGATGACCCTGACCCAACATAGGCGCAAAAGGCCCCGCGAGGGGAGCGTCTGAATAACCGGTCTTGGATTCGGAACCGTAGAGGTTGTTTTCAGCCCCTTCAGCTCGAAATGCGCGGGCAATCGCCCGTGAACGACGCGCGAGAGTGCCATCCTGCGGGGACAGCCGGCCGAACGATCCCCGGCGCGCGATTCCGCCCCCGAGGAGTCGATCCCGACGGGAGTTCACGGCCGGGGCTTCCCTAATCCGTTCTTCCCGAGCCAGTTCGAGAGGTTGGGGGCGCAGTGCAGTAGCGTTTCGCGATGAACTTCTGCGTTGACCCGTTTGCAAGCAGGGCTTCGATTTCCGGGCGTTAGAGTTCGAGCTTGCTCTTGCCCGGGCCTTTCGGCCATTGGAGGGGCCGGCCGGCCGTAAGCGGCTTCGGGAGGGCGGCTTCGCGGTCTACGGGTTGGGCGAAAGTACGACGCCACGGGCGCTCCGCAGCACCTGCCAGCGCCATAAAGCCTTCGGAGTGGCGGCGAACGGGGCGGCTGTCACTCCCGGACTGGGTGCCTGATGGAGGCAGAGGAATGGGCGACGACACGAAATTCGATGCACCGGGAGGCAAAACGGCAGCGGACCGGTCGGCGGATGCGCGAAGGAAAGGTACGATCCGATCCTTGGACTCCGAATAGGATTAGGTCAGGAGCGCTGCGATGCTGCACGACATGGCGCCAACGGAGCTCATCTGTGAGACTATTCTGGCGCACGCGCGGAACCTCGAGAGCACGGTATCGGACGAGCTTTCACTGTCGCTTGCGCCACTGATTGAGCGGATGTTCCGCTACACTTGGTACGTCGCGACCGAATGAACGATGGGATGCAATGGAATGAACGATGGGATGCAATGGTCCGAAAGAGGCGTGAAGATGTGCTCGACGCGCTTGTCCGGGGCCCCCGCGCTGCACGACAACTGCGCGGAGGAGCATCCGGCCGAGCTTGACCAACGTTTAGCAGGACGCGGGGTGCCCCCCTGCCCAGTCGGTGCCGCCTGGAACTTTAGCATTCCGCTGGGGAGACAATCAGTTTGCAAAGTAAAATGGTGACCATCACCTCTCTCTCTTATGGAGTGACGTTCAGGGTACCCTCTCCATTCATGCAGTCGCATAGTGCTTGTTGAACGCTGCTGAGCATGTGACGCTTTAGCCTATCAAATGGTGTCCTGATCCTCCATTCGTCCGTGTCCTGCGGGCTATAGTGCATTGATAGTCCAGCTTGGACATTGCCAATGATTTCGCCGGTCGCTGGAACGGGATCGCCTTCAATATAGAAGCTTTGCAGGATCTTCGGGTCCACCTGAACGTTGATCCCGATAGCATTAAAGGCGAAAGCTCGGAAATTTGAGCTGTTGCCATATGTTGCATTTTGCTGAGCAATGTACTGCGCTACCGCGCCGCCGAGAGAATGCCCGGTCACCGTATAGTTCCAAGCACTCTCATACGCAAAATGCCCAGAAACTCGGGCCATGAGCCTAAAAATACAGGAATCGCCGAGAAGCTGCCTTACGGTTGCGCTCCATTGCGACAAACGATCAGGCCTCGTGCCCCTGATCGCCGTCACCTGTTCCGGAAAGGATCTGTCCGACAAATTGTTATCCTTTCGAAGCGTCACTGTTTCGATGGCCTCATCAATGAGGGAGTTATCGGCCACCCACATGATGGGTCTAACGATCCATGGTCGGAGATCGGTGTCATCGACGGGAACGCGGAATTCGGACAGTTCCATGAACAGCATAACGTCCAGAGCCCTGCTGTCGCACACGACATAGGCCGGCCCGCCATTTCGCGATTCGTACACACCGATATGGCGACCTGTGTTCCGAAACTCGGCAACAATGTCGTACCACTGGTACTTGCCTTCTTGAAGTTCGCCAGTAGCAAGGCGACGGATACACGGCGGAGACTCAACGTCGCATGATGGAAGTGGTTGGTCTGCAAAGTCGTTCCAGTCGCGGTTCGTTTCTCCGCGCTTGTAGATCACCGGAGCGCCGCGTACGTCTCCTATTGAAGGCACGCACGCCCAACGGGGCAGTGCTCCCGAATCAGCAGCTTCCGCAAGCAGGGCATAGTAGTACAATGTGCGCAGCGGGTATTTGTCATGCCCGCGAAAGTCCCCGCATTCTGCTGCCGTTGCGGCTGCCGAGTGGATCACCGCCATAGACAACGCCGCTCCGAAGATCCAGAATCTCATTTGGTGCGCACTCTCCGCAAACTAGGCGAATCGGACCCAGCGACCTTAGCGTGACGATTTGGCGAAGGTAAAGTGGTGTCTGAACGCCAGATCGGGGTTTGGTTTGGCCTGTGAGAGTCTTGGGATGTTAGTTGACATCCGTGATCGGGGATAAAGTCCTCGGCTCGAGATTCTCGATCCGTAGCAGCGCCAAGGCAAAAAATGTGATGTTCTCCGTACTGGCGTTGTCGTCGCAGAGCACCGCAACGGGGAGCGCCAGGGCACATGTCGGAATGGACGCATTCGCGAAGACAGAGGGAACCATGTTTCAGAAGGAGAAGCCGGAGCCGACAGGCCGTGGGACGCGCGACGGAGAACGACTATCCGCTATTCGAATTTGGGATGGGAGGAAGTCGGGAATAAGGCGCTGTTGCACGATCAGCCGTTCTCGTGTTCGTAGATGCGGTCACATTTTGGCACTTGCACGCAACCCTCAGGCGGGGTTTCCGGGGCTGCTGGACCGTCCTTGGTGGCGCTGATCGAGCAGGTATTCGGCTACACTTTGTTTCTCGCGACCGAGAAATGCGATGCGATGTAAGCGGCTAAACTGGGACGTAGCGTCTTGTTCGGATTTTCCTGGATTCAGCCTGCGCCCGGCAGATCGGAGGCGCGGCATTCGACTCCTGTTCCGAGGTCCGACTTCATCGGATCGCCGGCGAACTGGTCCTTCCGCAGCTTCGGCGCGGGCTCTTCGACGCGACGACGGGTGGACCGAGACCCGCTGGAGCACGTCCTCAAGGTAGGCGCGCGGGTCGACGCCCTGCAGCCGGGTCGCGTCCGGGCTCTGGACGATCCCGACCGTCTCCGCGCCGACCTCCGTCCAGCAGGACAGCCAATTCCTCCGTCCGAGCGGCAGAACCCGCAGGCCGCGCTCCAAATGATTCGTGTCGACCGGGACCTCGGAGTCGGACAGCCACGCCTCCAGCTCCGCCCGCGCGTCCGGGCTGCCCGTCTCGCTCAGGCACTGGCGCACAGACGACGCGGAATCGACGAGTTGCTCGCGAGCGACGAGCAGGTCGGCGAGCATCTAGGCGAAGGCGCCGCCCGGCTTCCTCGCCGGCAGATGCGCGATGGGTTTAGCTCCACGTTTGCATTTAGGCCAATTGCGCAAACGAACTCTGCAAGTCTTTGAAATTCCGGCAGTTCCCGATTGCCGACGGCCGGGATTGCCATCGCTAACATTCGAGAATTCGATGCTCAGGTCCACGCAGTTTCCAAGGGGGTTGCCCTCGTTGCCTTGCTGCAATGCCCTCCCGCGCGCTCTTGTCGAATCTGCTGCCGACCTGCGAACGATTCACCGCTAGTTCGATTCTAGCTTATCGGGGAATACTCTCGGCGCGATAGCTAGGCATGGATGGCTCGCTTGACTTCCTCGTCGTCCATTTCGCGGCCTAGGTAGGCTTCGACGACGGCCTCGTCGTCGCGGACCTCCTGCGGCAACCCTTCGGCGATCTTTACTCCGTGGTCCAGAACCGAAACCCGGTCGCACGTCTCCATGACAACCTTGAGGATATGCTCGACGATCACGACCGTCAGCCCGAACTTCTCCTTCATGCGAACAATTATGGCCATGATGTGGTCGACGTTGACCGGAGACAGTCCGGCCGCCGGCTCGTCCAGAAGCAGGAGCCTCGGCTTCATGGCCATGGCGCGGCCCAGTGCCAGAAGCCTTCTTTGGCCTATCGACAGTTCCGAGGCGGGAATGTCGGCGAAATCCTCCAGGCCGATAAAGGCGAGCACTTCCATCATTTCCCGGCGGATGATTTTTTCCTCCCGGCCGACGCGCCCGAAGCCGAAGACTCCCGCCAGCGGGCCGTACTGAACGTGATTGTGGTAGCCGATCATGACGTTTTCCAGGACCGTCATCTCGGTGAACATTCTAAGCAGCTGGAATGTGCGCGCGATGCCCGCTCCCGCCACTTCGTGAGGCTCGGCGTTCGTCAGATCCTTCCCGTTGACCTCAACCGTGCCGGAATCGACGGGATAGACTCCCGACAGCAAATTGAAAAAAGTGCTTTTTCCCGAGCCGTTCGGCCCGATCAGCCCGCGGATTTCACCTTCGGGCAGCGAGAAATCCACGTCGCGGATCGCGTGCAGGCCGCCGAAACTCTTGTTGAGACCCTTGACTTCCAGCATCGAGCTTATCCGGAACTCTCGTCGGGCGATCCGCCGACGATGCCTCGCTTGACTTCGGCCGTTTCCTCCCGAGCGGCTATGAACCTTCGATTCACAAAATAGCGGTCAATGATGCCGCCGATGCCTTTGGGCATGAACAGCACAGTGCCGACGATTACCGCGCCGAAAAGAAGGAGCTGGTAGAAATAGTATTCGCGCGTGATGTCGGCCACGATCGTTACGATTATCGCGCCGATCACGCCGCCCCAGATGTTGCCGATGCCGCCGAGAACGACCATCAGCAGCACGGTAACCATTTCAATGACGGTAAAGTTGTTGGGATGGACGTAGCCGGGAAGCATGTGCGCATATAGCGATCCGGCCAGGCCCGCGTAAAACGCGCTCATGACGAAGGCGATCAGCTTGTAGCGTCGGACATTTATGCCCATAGACGCCGCCGAAATAGGATCTTCGCGAACCGCCATGAAGGCCCGTCCGGTTGCCGAGCGCAATATGGCGAAAGAGGCGTAGACGGCCGCCAGCATGATCGGCATAACGAGATAGAAGTAGTCGTCGTATTTTCGAAGGCTGTAGCCGAAGAATTCCGGGGCCTTGATTCCTCCGATGCCGGAGGCGGCTCCGAGGTAGTTCGTAACTCTGATATACACTTCGACGGCCTGCGCGAACGCTAGCGTCGCCAGCGCGAGATACGCGCCCTCGAGACGGAACGAGGGAATGCCTACGAGTACGCCCGCGATCATCGCCGCCAATATCGAAACGGGAAGATTGACATAGAAGGGCATGCCGAACTTCGTCGAGAGCACGGCCGACGTGTAGGCGCCGATCGCGTAGAGAGCGACGTGGCCTACGGTAACCTGCCCGGCAAACCCCTTGACGATGTTGAGCCCCGTCGCGAGGATGATCATGATGCAAATGAAATTAATCAAATACACCTGGTAGTTGTTGACAGTGAACTGGGGCAGGGGGAGAAGCACGACAAGCGCAATTCCCCAGGGCAGAAGCGGATGGATCGACTTCAGGCGCGTGAAGAAGCCCGCGATTCCGCTAATGAAATTCTGCATGGAAATGATCGATTATGCGGCTTGCCTTGAGACGCGCCGACGGGCGGACGTGAATCCGCCCGCCGGCGTAAGTCGATTACAAGCCGAATTCTATCGGCATCGTTACGCGGTCGAGGATTCCGACTTTGAAATCCTCTCCGCCTTCGATGTACTGGATTAGTACCGGAGTGCGGTTTCCGTCGCGGCACTGCGGCGTTGAATCGGCGCAGAAGCTTATCGGTCCGGAAGCCAGTCCTTCATAGCCCTGAACATTGGCGATCGCGTCTCTGATCGCGGTGCGGTCGGCCGCAAGATCGTCGTCTTCAAGCGACAGGTCCGCGTTGCCGAGAGCGATTTCCACGATCCTGATGAGGTCGTAGGCTTGGCTAAAGTCGTGGTCGACCCCGCCGATGCCGTAGCGGTTGCGAACGTACGAGTTGAAAAGCTGCGCGATGGGCCGCGTGTCGCTGTCCGAATATGCCGCCGAGAAGAAAACGCCCTGGACCGCGTCGCCGGCCAGTTTCGGAACGGGAGCGTTTGAGGCCGCCGAGCTGGCCGCGCGGACGACGGATGCCGGAATGCCTACTTCGTAGGATTGCACCAGGAAGCGGGCGATCGGTTCCTGCAGGCCGCCGAAATAAATCGCGTCCGGTTCGAGGTCCTTGATCTTCAGCAGGTGCGAGCGAAAGTCGATTTCCTTCTCCTGCGTTTGAGCTTCATAAACCGGCTCGACGCCGTATACGTCGCGCATCTGCTGAATAATGCCTTGCGTTTCCGACATCGCCGCGGCATCCGAGGCGTAGACGTACGCAACTTGGTCGCCTACCTTGTCATGCAAGTACTTGGCGACGACGCCCTTGTAGTATCGAGCGGAAATCGGCACGCGAAATACCCAGGCCGAGTCCTTTTTCGTAATTTGGTCGTTGGTCGAATGCGGAATAATCTGCGGAACTTCCGCCTGCGCCGTTACGTCGACGATCGGAAGAGAAACCGACGAGCAGGTCGATCCGATGATCAAATGCACATTGTCCTGATAGGCGAACTTGTTGGCGTTCGCGACGCCCTTGTCGGACTTGCATTCGTCGTTGAGCAGGATCAGTTCGACCGTGTTGCCGTTAATGCCGCCACGGGCATTGATGGCATCGAATTCGTCCTGCATCATCTGACCGTATTTCTGGCCGTTTTCCGAAATCATTCGCATCGTCGCTCCGATGCGGATTTCTCCCGCCCACGAGGACCCCGACGCCAGGAGACCCGCGACGACGAGGCAGGTTAGTGTTTTCTTCATTTTGCAACCTCCTTTATTGAAGAAAAAATTTGCTAGGCCTTTGATTTGGCCAGCTGGCCGAAAAGACCCGTAGGCATGATGACCAGCACCGCGATCAGTAGGAGAAACGCGTAGATGTCCTTGTGGCTTCCGGATATGTAGCCCGCCCCAAGCGTTTCAAATATGCCGACCATGAGCCCGCCCAGAATTGCCCCCGGCAAAGATCCGAAACCGCCGACGACTGCCGCGGCGAACCCTTTTATGAGGATGAGATAGCCCATCTCCACCTGAACGTAGTTGATAGGTCCGATCAGCACGCCGCCGACCGCCGCAAGGCCGCACGCTAGTCCAAAAATCAGCGAAATCATCAGCGGCACGTTTATGCCCATCAAATACGCGATGTCCTTGTTCGCCGCAACGGCCCTAATTGCCAACCCGGCCTTCGTGTTCTTGAGAAACAGGTGCAGAATGGCCATCAGGCCCACGGAAACGCAGAGAATCCAGAGATAGGATTTGGGAAGGTTGACGGTTCCGATCTTCATCGGGGTTCCGAAATCGACATTAATGGCATGGCCTTCCGCGCCCCAAATCAGAAACGCGATATTCTGGAGTATGATCGCCATGCCGAACCCGCAGATGATCATTCCCATGCCCGCGACCGTATAGCCGCCGCCCTTGGAAGTAAGGCGCCGGTAGAAGACTCGCTCGACTACGACTCCCATGAGTCCGGCGAAGATCATCGCGAGAAAAATGGAAATCGGATAGTTGAGTCCGCTGTCGTTGACGAGGACCAGGCCGAAGAAAGCACCGAACATCACGAATTCGCCGTGCGCGAAATGCACGATGTCCAGCCCGGAGTAAATCAGCGAAATCCCGAGCGCGACGATGGCGTATACGAGGCCGATCGAGACTCCGACAACGAGGAAGTCGACGAGCATCAGGCGTTCGCCGTTTCGACGACCGTTCCGCCGAGGTAGGCATTTCGGACGTTCTCATCGTGAATCATGTCGGATGCTTTCCCCTCTATGTGGATACGCCCGTCGTGAATGACATATCCGTATTCCGCCAGCAGAAGCGCCATGCGGACATTCTGTTCGACGACGAGAATCGTCGTTCCCAGTTCCGCTCTAATTTTGTTGATCTGCCGGAAAATGTCCAGAACCACCAGAGGGGCGAGAGCCGCGGAGGGCTCGTCCAGCATAATCATTTTCGGCGCGGCCATCATTCCCCTGCCGATGACGAGCATTTGAATCTGTCCGCCCGAAAGGAGACCCGCCATCTGCTTGCGCCGTTCCCTGAGTATCGGAAAAAACTCGTAAATCTGCTCAAGGTCGGCCTTGATCTTGTCGCGGTCGTTCCGGCTGTGCGCCCCGAGCTTCAAGTTCTCTTCCACCGTGAGTCCGGGATAGGAATCCTTGCCCTGCGTAACTTGGACCAGTCCCGCCTTGACGATTTCGTTGGGCTTGCGGTTGTGGATCGGCTTGCCGTCGAATTCGATTTCGCCCGACCAGACCCTAAGTAGCCCTGAAATTGCCTTTAGCAGCGTGGACTTGCCGGTGCCGTTCCCGCCAAGCAGCGCGACGGCGCTCCCTTCCGGCACATCCAAATCGACGCCTCGCAGGATTTTCAGTCTGCCGTATCCGGTTTCAACGCCCCGAACTTTAAGCATGCAGGCTCCATTCGCAGATTAAGGTTTTTCAATTCCAGTCGTCGGCAGTCGACATCGCACCTGAACATTTTGCGCGGCAGAGTCAATCAAAATTGCCGCAATCATTTTTGATGCCTGTCGCATTGCTATGCCGGCGACTATCGGTTGACCGCCCGATCAATGAAACTTCTTGAGCAAAAAGAATGTACGCCATTGATTCCGCCCTATTTTTCGCGGCGGGATTTCTACGAACCCGGCCCGCAGGTATCCGAGTCGCTCGGCCGGCCGGGATCGAAGAAAATCTGGCAGTGGCGCGCCCGCCTTGCCGGCTATGCGAAAGCCTTCGAGTGTCCGGCCTGGTTGAAGGGCGCGGTGCCGAAGTTCTCAGCGGCGCGGAATGGCGCCGCCCGAAGATTTTCATAGATACGAAAACTTGAAGACCGCCCGCCACCCGCCCGGCAGCCCGGTACCCGGTCCGGGCGAGCGGGCGTTCAGCTTTATCGGGTCGAACTACCCTTCCAATCGCAAATTCAAAACTTTCGGCGACGCGCCGAGCGGCATCGCCTGCGGTTGGGATCAAATCAGGAGCGACGGCGGCCGGACGCGATCCCCCGGACTCCGAAAGCGGGCGGCGATCGAATGATGCGAATCGCGAAAACCGGTCGAAATGGTCCCAACTTCATTGAACTCGTATTTCATGGCCGGTTGCAATTGCCGGCGCGTATCTCGGATCTCATTTTGCCGGAAGAGGTTCTCGCTGGTTCTTAGCCCGTTTCGAGCTCGAGGCGGCCAAAGTCCAGTAAAATCAAGGCAGTGCGTCCCAAAGCGGGGAAGTGAACAATAAGGTGTTTCCAAGTCGGAGATTGATTTCGCTACGGGTGTTCGCCATCGATTCTGGCCGGTTTGACCCCAATCGAAGTACATGCGATAGATGCCGTCGTTCTCGAAGCCAAATGGCGAAAGCTTGCTGCTCTCTTTTCCTGCTCGAAAGGAACGGGGGGGGGGTTGCATGGCTTTGAGGTTCGATAATGGAGGAAAATCGCATGCAAGCAATTTGTAAATTCAGGACCGCCGTGGCCGCGGCCGTCGTCGCGGCGGGCACGGCGATCGCGCCGGTCGGTTCCGCGATAGCCGAGGATGTGACCCTTAGGCTTCCGAGTTGGTGGTTTGGCGAGCCGGGCAACGAGATTTGGATGAACAAAGTCATCAATGCCTTTATGGAAGCGAACCCGGGTATAAAAGTTGACGGCTACAACCTGCCGTATGGCGGCTATGCCGACCAGATGCTACTGGAGATGAGTTCCGGCACGCCTCCGGATGTCATCCACCTTACGAACCTCAACATGGGAGACTTTTTGCGCAACGACTTGCTGCATCCTCTCGACGAATTCATGGCGGATTCGGACATTAATGAAGGAACGTTTACGCCCGCGCAATTCGCGTCGCCAATCGTATCCGACGGGAGCACGTACGGCGTCATTCACATGGTGGCCAATTATATCCCGTTCTACAATGCCGACTTGCTTGCGGAGGCGGGTTATACCGAATTTCCGGACAACCCGGAAGATTTCATGGCGATGGCCAAGGCGCTTACCCAGCCGCCCGAGAATTTCGGATACGCCGCTATGGTCAAACCTGGAAGCTATGTAGAAACCTACATGGATGTAGCGCAGTGGGTCATCGCGACCGGCGGGCACTTTTCCGAAGGCGGCAAGCCGACGATCAACGATCCGCGCAATGTTGCGGCGATCGAGCAATTCAAGGCTCTGTTCGACGCGGGCGTGATGCCGCGCGACGTGGACAAGTCCACCTATCGCCAGATGTGGTGGCAAGGCAAAGTGGCCGTCCTGTTCGACGGCTCCTGGATGATGGCGTTCGCCCGGAATTCGAATCCTGAAATCGTGTCGAAGCTCGCCACCGCCCACATGCCGTGGTCCGGGCGCCGAACCGCCGCGGCGTTCCAGATTTGGTCCGTTCCGCGAGGCGCGGCAAATCCCGAAGCGGCGTTCAAGCTGATCGAATTCATGCAGAACCCCGAGTGGCAGACGGAAATGGTTGCGATCACGAATACGGTTTCGCCGCGCTTCGGAAGCCTTCCGGAAGGATATTTGGAAGAGAATCCCTGGTTTGAAACCTTCCAGGAAGCATCGGACAAGCACGCGGTTTCGATCATGCCCGAAGGACTGGAAGCCTACGGCAACGAGATCCTCAAGATCATTGCGGACAAGATCGAGGAAATCCTGTACCGCGACGCTCCGATTGAGGCCTCTTTGGCCGAAGCCCAGGCCGAGGTTGAAGAGTTGATCGGCGGCTAAGGCGACTAGCCAGTTCCGGGGCGGGCTTCGGTTCCGCCCCGAACGACATTTCATTCATACAGCACGCCTTGAGGGAAGGGTTCGCTAGTTGACAGCGTCCGGTTTGGACCCCATCAGGTCATTGAAGCGACCGCCGGCATCCCGATGCGCCCAACAGTAATCGCCGATAAGCAGGACAGATGGCTTCCAGCGGCCATGCTCGTACCGCTCTTGGTCGGCATCGCGGTTCTTGTAATCGCCCCTTTAGCCTGGGGTCTAAGGATCAGCCTGACCGACAGCAAAATGATCGGGCTCGGCTTCAGAGACGGCCTGACATTCAAAAATTACGGCTCCGTCCTTACCGACCCGGATACCTGGAATGCAGTGTGGGTTACGATCGTCTTCTCCGGCGGCACCGTTGTTGGAAGCGTGCTGCTGGGCATCGCGGCGGCGCTCGTGCTTGATCGCGAGTTTTTCGGACGGGGGCTTGTTCGAGTGATGGTCATCCTTCCCTGGGCTGTGCCCCACGTGGTCGCCGCCTTGGTCTGGCAATGGATGTACAATCCCGATTTCGGCATCGTGAACTATGGTCTGCTGCTGCTGCCGTGGGTAGAGTCGACGCCGAAATGGCTAAGCGATCCCCAGTACGCTCTTTTGGCCATAATTCTGGTCAACGTGTGGAAGACCTACCCGTTCGCCGTTCTTCTTCTGCTTGCCGGGCTTCAGACCATCAGCGACGACCTTTACGAGGCGTCGGCCATCGACGGGGCAGGGCCCATGCGCCGTTTCTTCGATATCACGGTTCCCGGCCTGCGCCGGGTCCTGGCGATCGTCGTGCTGCTTCTGCTCATCTGGAGCTTCGGCAACTTCGTTTTCATCTTCCTCATGACGCAGGGAGGCCCCGCCGGAGCGACGAACGCCCTTGTAGTGCATATCTATTTCGAGGCTTTCCGCTTTTTCAGGGCGGGTTCCGCTTTCGCGATGGGTTCTCTCCTGCTGGCCATGTCGATCATTCTAACATCGATATACATCATGGTTTCGCGTGGGCAGGAGCATGACTGACGCGGCCGCGCGCAAAGGCTTCGGCCGCACCGCGCCGCTGAGCATTTCGGCTGCGGCATGGCGCCTCGCGGCCGCCGCGACGGCTGTATTGCTGTGCTCTGTGGGCGTGTTTCCGTTTTACTGGATGTTCGTTACATCCATTCGACCGAGCACCGAAATTTTCGATTTTCCGCCGCGAATTCTTCCTAGCGCGGACTCCGTGTTCGCTCCCTATTTTTCGCTATTTGCGGAAACCGATCTCGCGCATTGGATCTGGAACTCCACGGCTGTCTCGATCGCGACGGCGTTCTTCGCCTCGCTGTTCGGCGCCATGGCCGCCTACGTGCTTTCACGCTTCAGATTTCCCGGACGGGAATCGTCCCAGGTCGCGCTTCTGCTGACCCAGATGTTCCCGGCGATACTCCTTGCGCTCCCCATGTTCGTGTTCCTTTCGCGCCTCGGCCTGCTGAATAGCCTGTTCGGACTTTCGCTCGCCTACCTCGCCTTCCTGATCCCCGTGGCCGCCGCTCTTCTGAAGGCGTTCTTCGACGCTATCCCCGTCGAACTGGAGGAAGCCTCGCTTATCGACGGGGCCTCTCGCGTCGGGACGCTATTCCGCATTACGTTGCCGCTGTCGCTGCCGGGGGTCGCCTCGACATTTCTGTTCTGCTTTATCATTTCCTGGGACGAGTTCCTGTTCGCGCGCATGTTCATCCGCCAGCCGGACAATTGGACGGTTTCGCTCGGGCTCGCCTCGTTTTCGGGCGAATTCGTAACGCCCTGGGACCAGGTCATGGCGGCCGCGACGATTATCACGCTGCCGGCCGCCCTTATCTTCCTGATGCTACAGCGCTACCTGGTCAGGGGGCTGACGGCCGGCGGCGTCAAGGGCTAGAGAAAAGGACCATGGCCACTGCGCGACTCGAGAACGTCTCCAAGCGATACCCCGACCACCTTGCGGTGGACAGGGTCAGCCTCGATATCGAGGAAAGCGAATTCCTCGTGCTTGTTGGGCCGTCCGGCTGCGGCAAGTCGACAACGCTGCGCATGATCGCGGGGCTCGAGAACGCGACCGAGGGCGACATCTGGATCGACGACAGGCGAGTCAACAATGCCTCGCCCCGGGACCGCGACGTAGCCATGGTGTTCCAGAACTACGCGCTCTATCCGCACATGAACGTGTACCGGAATCTTTCCTATTCCCTTCGGCTGCGCCGCGCGCCGAAGGCGGAGATCGAAAAGCTCGTGCAACAAGTGGCGGAATCGCTGGATCTGACGCGCCTTCTGCATCGCAAGCCCGGCCAGCTGTCCGGCGGCCAGCGCCAGCGCGTCGCCCTGGGGCGCGCCATCATTCGGGAACCCAAGCTCTTTCTCATGGACGAGCCGTTGAGCAATCTGGATGCCAAGCTGAGGGTTCAGACGCGATCCGAGATTACGCGGCTGCAGCGCGAGCTGGGCGTTACAACAATCTACGTGACGCACGACCAGAGCGAAGCGATGACGATGGGCAGCAGAATCGTCGTCATGAAGGACGGTAGAATTCAGCAGATCGATACGCCTCGCGCACTTTATCGCGACCCGGCGAACGCCTTTGTCGCGCAGTTCATAGGCACGCCGCCGATGAACCTATTGGCGTGCCGGCTCGACGACGCCGGCGACGAGGCCGCGCTTTCCGGCGATGGCGTCGGAATAAAATGCCCGGCGGACGCAATCGATCTTCTTCGTTCCGCCGCCGATTCCTTGCTGGTCGGCTTCCGCCCCGAGGACATCGCCATTTCGGGAGACGGCCCGGATGCCGGCTTCGGCGGCTCGGTCGTTTCGATCGAGGAGCTTGGCCACGAGTCGCTTGCGACCGTCGCCGCCGGGGAGTCGCAGTTCATCGCCCGCCTCGCGCCTTCGGTCGCGGATCGCGTGCGCCTGGGCGACCGAATCGGATTTTCCGTCGACCCGGCGAAGCTGCGCTTCTTCGACAAGCGTACGGGCGAGGCGATATCGATCGCATGAGGCGCGGGTCGCGCATTTTTTCGAGAGAGGCAAACGAAATGACCACATTGATCACCGGTGCCACCGGCCGCGTGGGCCGGAAATTGGCGGCCGTTCGCGGGGCGAAGGGCGATCGCGTTCGAGCTTTCGTATTGCCGGACGATCCGGGACGCGAGGCGCTTGAAAGGGCGGACGTCGAAATAGTAGCAGGCTCGCTCTCCGACCGCGCGGCGGTCGCCTCCGCCGTCGCGGGGGTTGACCGGATCGCGCATCTCGCCGCCGCGATGCTGTGGGGCGAGGGCGCCGATCGCGAACTGTTCGAGCAAAATATCGCGGGGACCTTTAACCTTCTGGACGCGGTCGTCGAGCAAAAGGTCGAGCTGAAGCGCTTCTTTCTGGCTAGCAGCGACGAGGTCTATCCTTCGCTGATGGCCAAATTCCTCCCGATCGGCGAGTCGCACCCCCTCAACCCGTACAGCTTTTACGGACTGACCAAAGAAACGAACGAGCGATTCGCCTTCTACTACCAGCGCGCCCACGGGATTCCTGCAACCGTCGCTCGCTTCGCCCTGACGGCGCGGTCCGAAGAGATTCTGCGGCCCGACGGCTGGTCAGGAAGGTTCCTGTTCGTCGCGCCGATGCGGCAGCTGTTCGCGGCTCTCGGTCGCCCCGAAGCTGCCGACGCTCTGAATTCCGCCTGCCCTTCGGATCAGGAATCGACGCTTCTTCTCGCTCTCGATGAAGAGGGCGCTCCCTACGAATTCCACATGTGCGACGTTCGCGATCTAGCGGACGGGATCGATCTGATGCTCGATAACCCTTCGGCCGTCGGCCAGGTCTTCAATCTCAGCGGGCCGTCGCAATTCTCCTATCGAACCGCCGTCGAAGCGCTCCACGAAGCGACGGGAATGCCGTTCGTCGAGGTCGGGATTCCCGGACAGCCCATTCGCATCGCCCATGACATCTCAAAGGCCCGCTCGATTCTCGGATACGCGCCGAAGCGCGATATAGGATCAATTATCGAGGACGCGGTCGCCGGTCGATCCTGACTTCGGGACCGCCTTGCGGAATCGCAGTTTGGAAGCCGGACAATTTCCGCATTGGCGATCGCCGTGGGAATTCTCGGTTTCCGATTGAACCGGCTCCGAATATTGATTTCATGGCGCGTATCCGAAGCTTTTCAGCCGCCAGTCCGGGTCGAGCACCCGCGAAATCCACGCTTCTCTTGCCTCGCGCTCCGGATTCAGTGCATGAATTAGAATTCACGAAGAACGGTCCCGTTCGATGCCCGGCGCGGAAAACGCATCGCGTAGGTTGCCCGAAACCAAATGCGCCGCGCGGGAATCTCTCGCCGGCGATCTTGATGGGCACGATAAGAAATTTTTATCCATTTGGACGGGAAAGAATAAGAATTCATGCGTCGGGGCACGTAGATCGATTTTCACGCTCCGCAAGCGTTTTCCACGAACGCCGGTATCCCGAAATGGCCTAACCCGTCGGCTATGCCGCTCTAATCGACGCCTATGCGCTCTCTGCGCCTCTTCCCCTGATCTTGTCCGCTATCGGCTCGCGGCGCAAGGATCATAAGGCGGACGGATGACGTTGGTATACGCCTCGGCATCGACAGAAAGCCGGTTTCGCATGCCGCCTGAACTATTTGCCGCGTTTCGAGGGTCTGGCTCTCGCCGTTCTTGAAGGGCTCTTTCGAGCGACGGGGCCGAATCCGAGTCGGGCTTTGGTCGAGGCGAACCCGACCGGAATCTATTCACGCCGGATCCGGTTTCTCCGCGAATCGTTTCTGGACGAGAAACTCAACCTCCCAGATGCCGAGAACTTTACTATGCGCCGGTTGTCGATCCGAAGCAGCAATGAGCCGCGCACGGCAAGCACTCTCCACGCTAGCAGGTGCGAAACAGCCTTCCCGGCACGCCCCTATTTTGTCCGCTGGCTTTCAAGACACCGGAGATCGAATGATTCGTCGACCGAGATCTTGCGTCGGAAGCGAACCCAGTCTTCGCAAAACCCCCGCCGGACAGCGGGCTCGGGTCGCCGCGTTTTTGCATTTCACGGATTCCCGGTCAAAGTTCCGGATTGAAGGTGAAAATCCGCTGCGGGACCGCGTTAGAAGCTTGGGAAAATCTTCGGCGAGGCAAGGCGCAGCCCTGTCGACCGAACCGAGCTTGAACGTCCGCAGCGCTTCGCGATTGGCGACGCGCGCTTTGTTCGTCTGGGGCCGCGCAACGAGTACGGTTTCATCGGCGACAAAGAGCCAATTTTCGGCGTTCCGCTTCCAGATCGTATCAGTGCTCGGTAGGAAGATCTCCCGGCCCTAGTCGCGGGACTGGAACGCTTTGACCGGCACATCGCTCCAGGGTCGATCCAGTTCTGGCGGCGGCATCCCTTGCCTTCGGCTTTGTCTTTATCCACTCCTTCGAGGACGGAAACGGGCGACTGAACCGCTGCGTGGTCCATCATGTTCCTGCTTTGACGGGTTTCAATCAACAGGGACCGGTTTTCCCGGTTTCGGCGGTCATTTTCGAGAAGATTTAAGGCTACAGGCGGGTTCTGGAAAGCTATTACCGCCGCCTGCTGCCTCTAGCCGATTTACGCCCGAAGGATCGCGGCAGTGTCGAGGGTCTTAACGATACGGCGGACTTCTCCCGCTTCTTCGATGCAACGCAGCACGCGGAGTTTCTATTTGCCTCCATCGCCGGACGATCGAATTCGACTTGCCACCGGAAACTAGGATCCTGAATTCCAACGTGTCGATGGCGGAACCAAGGCGCGGGATTCTTGCGATAAACCGCGCTACTCCAGGAATGTTCACTTTCCCTACTGATCGACTCCAGTTTTCTCCGTCGTCCGCTTTCGCGTTTTAGGTCTTCCGGCCGCGTTCATTCTCGTTTCTCCCGTCTGCGCCCGGAGCATGCTGTCCTGCCAGTCGTCGAGAGCCCGCCGCAGATCCGTCTCGATACCGTTTTGATGACGACCTGCCGGCGTTCCTCAATGCGCTGCGATTGTTCCGATACTCGCGTAGGAAAGTAGCCAAAAATCAATTGGGCCGGCGGACTTTCCAAAATAATAGGGATTCTGGAATTATACCGACTATCTCGAATTCGGAATAGTCGTCACCGCTTCGCATCCAATACTCTGGCCTATGGCAAGAGTCTGCTGATGATCATATAGCTGCTCGGTTAGAGACGACGCGGCTAAGCGCGTCGCGTCCGTCGAGACATGATTGACCATGCCTAACGCTCCACCTAGCCGCTAAGCTGTCCGAGTAGGCGAAGGCGTCTCAACTAGTCGTAGCTGAAGTTTCCTGATGGCTGCGTCTCAATGCCCGCCAGACAAAATATTCCAGCGCAACACCGGATCGTCAATCCTACAAGCCAATTCCTGCAATTTTGTGGCGTGTTCAGTCATCCGGATTCGCGACGCTTCTTCTGCCTCAGCCTGTTCAACCGAGATGAGATCCTTGTCAACCATGTCCCGAAGACTAATTTCAACGGGGTCTATTGTGCGTTTACCCATCATGCGACCTGTGCTTCGGCCTCAATCAGTGACTTCATTTTTTGATCCACAATAGAATAGACTGCCTGCAGCCGGCTTTCAAGCTCTTTCTCCGGTAGGCCGACAATCCGCTTATCATCTCCTTCTATCATGACAAATAAATGGTAACGCCGACCATTAGATTCCACTAGGTAAAGCGGAAAACAAAAGTTCCACTTCGCCTTTCTATGGAGTGTCGAAATCGGTGTTGCCGTATTATTGCTTGCATTGACTCCCTGGGAGAAATCAGCAAATTTGATTTCACGCTGAATGATAGCCTCCTCAGCAATAGTGCCGCGCAATTTCGTAGGCATCAACGGATACCTGTCAGCCGAGACTTTTGACCAATATGCAAACCGCAACGAGACATTGTGGGGCTCGCCCGATTGTACCCTGTCCGTTTCCCATGGCTGTAGTATCGCCATCGCGACCCGCAAATTACCGATTTGGTTCAGCCCGGCACTCTTCTGTTTTGGATGCGCCAGTATACTCTTGCACCGTTCGTGCAGATCCGAAATTGTTTTTTGCCGCCCTTCCTCAAGGACCAACGCCATCCTAGCCTCGATTCCCAACTAAAGCAAATTGCATGACATTCTAGCCGCCCCGGC
>JAPPFL010000029.1 GCA_028823855.1 Albidovulum sp. | reverse complement strand
CTGGTCGGAAAGAATGGCGCAGGCAAATCCACGCTCATCAACGTGCTGAACGGATTGTGCCAGCCAGATTCGGGTACCATCCGAATTCGAGGAAAAGAGTATGCCGGCCTGACAACGGCGTACGCAAAATTGGCTGGGATCGCACATGTTGCGCAGCATGCCAAGTATGTCCCGAGTCTGACGATCGCCGAAAATATCAGCCTTGGCGAATTGCCGGCAAGGAAGGGGTGGGTGGACTGGCGCGCGCTCTATGCGCAGGCCGAGGAGAAATTAACGCGGTTTGGACTCGATGTAGACGTGCGCAAGCCTATGGAAGCGACTAGCGTAGCAGAGCGCCAAATGATCGAGATTGCGCGCGCACTCTTCGCTGACGCCTCGGTGGTTATACTTGACGAACCTACCGCTCCGTTGCCTAAACGCGAGGTCGAAAGGCTTTTTTCTTTCGTATCCGCGCAAAGGGAATTGGGCGCGTCTTTCATCTATATCTCGCATTTCTTAGACGAGATCTTCGAAATAGCGGATCGGGCGACGGTGCTTAGAAACGGCAAGGTTGTTGGAGTCGCACCGGTGAGCGACCTGTCTCACACGAATCTAGTTCATCTAATCAGTGGAACTTCCGTAAAACGATTTTCGCGACAGGCAGGCAAACTGGGCGACGTCGTCTTGAAGACAGAGAACCTGTCGCGAGAGAAAGCCTATTCGGATGTAAACCTCTCGGTTCGGGCAGGGGAGGTGGTCGGGCTTACCGGACTCGAGGGCAGCGGTCCCGGAGCGCTTGCGCGCGGGCTCTATGGTCTCGAAGATCTAGGTAGCGGCAAGGTCAGTATAAATGGAAGGCCCTTTGTCTCGGGTAGCCCCAATAAGTCGCTTGCACAAGGAATGGCGAATCTTCCGCGTGATCGCCATGGACTTGGAATCGTGGCAATTCGAACCGTCAAAGACAATATTTCTCTCTCCGTATTGGATCGGCTTAAGTCCCGATTCGGCCTGCTCGACGGCAAGAAGGAAAAAACACTGGTTCAGAAGTACATAGACTCTCTCAGCATAATTGCACCATCCATGGATGTAGAGATCTCCAATCTGAGTGGCGGCAATCAGCAGAAATGCGTCGTCGCCAGATTCGCTGCCACCTCGCCGCGGGTCCTTATACTAGATGAACCTACTCAAGGCGTGGATATCGCGGCGAAAGTGGAGATTCTGCGCATCGTCGATGACCTGAGCAAACGCGGAGTCGCGATTTGCGTCGTATCGGATGAAGTCAACGAGTTGATCGAAATCTGCGACCGAATCGTCGTATTCCATCGTGGCCGGATCTCGCGCGAATTCATAAAGTCGCACGAAGAGATTACTCCAAAACAGTTGATCGCTGCAATTGAAGGTGTAGACATGGAGGCCGCCAATGAACCTGTATAGTCGGCTGGTGGTCGTGATCGATCACCTGATATGGGTCATCCTCGCAGTTGTGTTTTTGTTCTTTGTAACCCAAAGCGAGTATTTCTTGACTGAGCGAAACATCTCGAACATACTTTCTGCAGCCGCGGTTCTGGGCGTGCTGGTGGTCGGACAGACATTCGTGCTTATCAGCGGAAATTTTGATCTGTCCACGGAATCGACCCTGGGAATGTCAGCGCTTCTGGGAATTTGGTTGATCGTTCCCGGATCGGCTCCGCATTTCGGCGGCGGTATCGGGATGAATGCCTACCTTTCGATTGCCAGCATTCTATTGATGGGCGCGACCGTTGGTTATCTTATCGGCAGCCTTATCACATTTGGAAGCATGAACAATTTCATAGTCACTCTAGCGGTGCTCCTTGTCATTCGCGGGCTAATGCTGGCTTTTACCGAAGGCTCCGCTGTGAACGGCTTCAACTTGCCCGAGGCGGACGTTTTTTATTGGCTCGGCCATGAAAAGGCTTTTACGATTCCCGGTATCGTGAAGATATCATATGCCGTTGTCGCAACCGGACTGGTCTTCTTGTTCGGCCATATCGTCCTCAATCACCACCGGTTCGGTCGCGAACTCTATGCGATTGGTGGCAATCGCGAAGCGGCAGTGGCATCGGGAATCAACGCGGACCGACGCATCCGGCAGGTCTACGTGCTTAGCGGCATGTTAGCGGCGTTGGCCGGCTGGATGCTGGCGGGACGGGTAGTTTCGATTCAGGTCAATTTAGGCGAGGGGTTCATATTCACCGTTTTTGCAGGTGCAGTAATTGGCGGAGTAAGCCTGCACGGCGGGCGCGGCACAATGCTTGGCGCGCTTGGCGGCGTTCTTTTATTGTCAACCATCGACCGCGGATTGAACCTCATGCAGGTTTCGGTCTTTTGGGTCAAGGTGATTCAAGGCCTCATCATCCTTTTGGCCATGCTGATCGACGCGCAGCGCGTGCGGATACGAGCTCTAGCGCAAATTACAAGCCAAAGAGAATCTCCTCCTTAAGCCTAAATCAGCGATCGACGATAGCGGGAAAGGAATTCGGCATGAAGTTTATCGCCGTCAAAAGACGAAAGGTGCACGAGGACGTAGCGGAACAGATCAAGAATCAGATTCTGTCGGGCGGCTTGGATGTAGGGGAAAGCTTGCCTGCGGAACGGAGCCTGATGCAAGCTTTTAACGTAGGACGGCCTGCGGTACGCGAGGCGCTTCTCCTGCTGCAACACGACGGTTTCATTGAGATTTCCGCCAGTGGGCGTCCTGTCATCGCTCGCCCCACGCCTAGCAACGTCGTCGGACAACTCTCTTTCTACGCGCGTATTTTGCTTTCATCCAAAGAAGGCGAGCGATCGTTTCAGGACGCGAGACGCCTGTTTGAGGCTGCCATAGCGCGCAACGCTGCCGAAATTGCGACGGAAGCAGAAATAGCTTGCCTTAAGGCTACGCTTAGGGCCAACTACGAGTCGATCGATAATCTTGATGCTTTCGAAAGGACCGATGTTGAATTTCACCGCGCCATCGCGGAGATCGGAAAAAACCCTGTTTTCACTGCCTTGCATTCCGCCATTGCCGAATGGCTTTCGAAGCAGCTAAGAGTTTCTCTGCGCATGCCGGGCGTTGCATCGAGCTCTTATAGAAGCCATGAAGAAATCTACGACGCAATAAAATCGCGCCAGCCGGAAAAGGCTTGGCAGGCGATGGATCGTCATTTGAAGGATATTAATGGCACATAGAGGCAGTGAAGCTGGATTGTCGATCCCTGATAAGAGTATCGCAGTTTCTGATTCAATGAGTGAAGCGTACTAGCAAATCCGCGATCTGGAATCTGCGCTCCTTTTTGTCGCAAGATCCGGTTTTCAAATCCTTGTCCTAGGTCTCGGGATTGAAACACGATTCCAAGCTGCATTTCGGATAGTTTGGGCGAATGCGCAAGAGGTCGCCGCCCTTTGACCCGGCCAAGTTGTTGCTGTCTATCGGCAGCACGACCAGTGGCGTTCCTACTGTGTGTCAAGAAGCACAAGTGTGCTCGATTCAAGTCGGCTTCCGAACGCTACGAGAATTTTGGTCGGACGGACGAGTGCGATGCCGCAGACTCGTAAGCCGCTTCAACAAGCGCAAATGTCTTAAGGTTGTCGGTTCCCGACGTGTCGGCTTCCTTGCTGTGTCTGAAAGTCTCAAGAAAATGGGCGTTTGCGTTTAGGACTGACTCCTGAGAAACGTGCCAAGGATGACTTGTCCAGGACAGCAGCGGAGCGCCTACATCTTCGGTGGTCGAACGACCCTTGGATGTGACCGTCATTTTCTCACCCGCCGAAAGGATGATCGCGCCTTCCGATCCTTCGATCTCAAGCATTGTTTCTGGAAAGGGATCCGGCAGTTTTCGGGACTCATAGGTCGTTTCAACTACCGAGACCGCGCCGGAGCGGTGTCGTAGCATAATCGTCGCCGTGTCTTCACCTGCGACCTTGCTGTTGCGCTTCTGGTTTTCACAATAGACGCGGTCTACTTCGCCCAGAAAGAATCGCGCCAGATCCAGCACATGGATGCCTGAATCCAAGACAGAAAGTCGCTTTTCAAGAGCTAGGTAGGGTTGCCCGCTGTAGACATCGTAACCGGTGCGGAATGAAATTCTGGCCCAGTTCGGCGAACCGATCGCTCCAGCCGCGCATGTTTCTTTGACTCGACGCATCCCTGTTCCGAACCTGAAATTCTCATGCACGGCTAACCAGACGCCCCGATTCCGCGCGTCGTTCACGATGGCCACGCAGTCTTCGAGCCTTGGTGCCAAGGGCTTTTGAATTATCGAAGCAACCCCGCGGGCGACAGCCTTGGCGGCAAGATCGCGATGGCTGCTCATTTGAGTGGCAATGTCAAGAAGGTCGATTCGATGGCTATCGAGCATGGCATCGACATCGGTATACCATGCGGCTCCGAAAGTCTCACCGGCGGCTTGGGCCTTTTCTTGATTTAGGTCGCACACTGCCACTATTTCTGCACCCCGGGGTCGCAGATCGGTCCATGCGTTCAGGTGGTTTTGCGCGTAGAACCCGCAACCGACCATGCCGATCTTCGTGG
>JAPPFL010000066.1 GCA_028823855.1 Albidovulum sp. | reverse complement strand
TGCCTGACATGAAAAACAGAATCAAAACAATGACTTATGATTCAGCCTCTTAGGCCCCGCGCCATTCCCGATCGGGCCATTCTGGCGCAGGAAGCCGACTAGGTTCGAATCCATAAGCTGCGAGGCTACATATTCTTCGGCAGCGTCTGCCCGTTGGCCGAGGAGATGAAGCAGGTTTCGGGCGATGCGTCTCGCCCCGCGCGCCTGTTGCTGGATTTAGCAGGCGTCTCCGGTTTAGACTTCTCGGCCGTAATCGTCTTGGGAAGGGCGCTTCTGGCTGCCGATTCAACCGGAGCGCAGGTCGTGCTGAGCGCGTCGACGGAGCAGTTGCTGTTTGGATTCAAACGCGATCTTCCGGCCGCAGCCTTTGCCCGCTGATGGTCGAACCGAATTCCGACAGTGGTATCGAGAGGTGCGAAGCTCTCGTCATCGCGGCATGGAAGACGGAGGCCGAAAAGGGCGGTGAGCAGCGCTCATCGCGGCTGGAACGGAGCGCTGTTGTCCTTGAGCGCTACCTTGAACGCCAAATCCGCTTCGAGGCGCTTGTCGAGGAACTCGAACGATGGCTGACACCGCGCGAATATTCCGCCGGCGATGCACTTGCGGCGCCCGATGCCCAGCAGAAGGCACTTCATCTGCCACACTCGGGGGGCGCCACCGCGTATGATGCCGAGGGGAAGCGGTTCCATCAGTGCGGTTCCGGTGATGCGATTTGGCCTTCGGGCGATTCGAAGGACGGGGCAGCCACGGCGGCTGCGGATGAAGCTTGCCGAACGATGGCGCTGACGCGGGCCGGTCAGTATTGGCTAGAAGATCAGAAAGAGCGCCTCGCGCTCGCGCTGTATCGATACCTCCTCTGCGACCCGACCCGGCGCAGTTCAGGAGAAAGTTCATAGCGAGCGATTTCGCTAATTGTCGGGCGCCGACTCGGCCTTCGCTCAAGGGCGCCGAATCCGAATTGGAAAATCTTATCCTTCGTGGATGTATTTGCTCGAACCGGCCTGTTTCGTAAAAACCGCCTTCTGACCTTCGCATCTACAGGCACTTGTTGAAAGCAGCCGAGACCGTCAATGCCGGAAGCGCTGGAAGCTCGGTCGAACCGTCTTCCATGTTCAGCGGGCTTTACGGAAAACTGCCAATCGAACAGGGCGACCGGGTAGACGAGTGGCAACGAATCCAGTCGGCGCAAGCTCTCGACGCAGTCGATTCGGAAAGCGGTTCGAATCATTCTCCAAATTTGCGATTTGCTTTAAGCCCTTCTTCCAGGGGCTTGGTGACTGGGGCCCTGGACGAGTCCGGACCGGGTAGAATTACCGCTCAATGTCGACGGAATCTGCGCTTTCGCTTCGATGCGTCCTTCCGGCGGCGAATGATACTAGTCAGTAGGGCTTCAGAACTCGCGTTGCAAACTGGCTATTTCCGGGAACGCCTATTCCGCGGCGCAGACGGACGGATTGTTTGGATGCTGTGTCCAGTTCGCATATTCCTTTTCAACCGGCTTGCCTGTTCTGGCATCGATTTCACCCGGCTCGAGTTCCTTCATTGTAATGCAGTTTTCCACCGGGCAGACATTTATGCATAAGTTGCAGGCAACGCACTCTTCGTCGATAACTTCAAATTCTCGTCCCGGATTTATTCGGATGGCTTGGTGCGACGTATCCTCGCAGACCGCGTAGCAGCGGCCGCACTTGATGCAAAGATCCTGGTCAATCCTCGCCTTGGTAACGTAATTGAGGTTGAGAAACTGCCAATCAAGGACATTTGGCACGGCCTTTCCTTGGAAATCCGCGATGCAGTCGCAGCCTTTTTCTTCCATCCAAAGAAGCAGCCCCTCCTTCATTTCGCTGATAATGTGGAATCCGTACGTCATGGCGGCGGTGCAAACTTGCACGTTGCCGGCGCCGAGAGAAACGAATTCCGCGGCATCGCGCCAATTGGTGATTCCGCCAATGGCGGAAATCGGGTAGCCGCTCGTTTCCGGGTCGCGAGCGATTTCAGCGACCATGTTCAAGGCGATAGGCTTTACCGCGGGCCCGCAATAGCCGCCATGGGTTCCCTTTCCGTCTATTGACGGCTCGGGGCTGAATGTATCGAGATTGACCGCGGTAATGGATGACAGGGTGTTGATGAGAGACACGCCGTCGGCGCCGCCTGCCTTGGCCGCGCGGGCGGGAAACCTTATGTCCGTGATGTTCGGAGTCAGCTTGACCAGTACGGGCATTCGCGTATTCGATTTGACCCACTTCGTCACCATTTCAATATATTCGGGCACCTGTCCGACCGCTGATCCCATGCCGCGCTCGTTCATTCCGTGCGGACATCCGAAATTCAGTTCGACTCCGTCGGCTTCCGTTTCTTCGACTTTCGCGAGTATCTTTTTCCAGGGGGCTTCTTCGCAGGGAACCATGAGGCTGACGAGCAAGGCGCGGTCCGGGTAGTCGCGTTTTACGATCTTGATCTCGTCGAGATTTGCCTGCAGCGGCCTGTCGGTAATCAGTTCGATATTGTTAAGTCCCAGAAGTTTACGGTCGCCGGTCCAAACTGCGCCGTAGCGCGGACCGTTAACGTTGACGATATGCGGGTCAAACCCAAGAGTTTTCCAGACCGCCCCTCCCCATCCCGCTTCGAAAGCGCGGCGAACATTGTATTCCTTGTCGGTCGGCGGTGCCGAAGCCAGCCAGAACGGGTTGGGCGACTTGATACCGAGGAATTCCGAATGCAGGCTTGCCATCGTCTATCTCCTTTATGCCGGCGGCGTCGAAGGTTGCGCCAGCGCCATGTGGATGTCTTCGGCCGCGTCCCGGCCTTGAGCGACAGCGGTGACTGTCAGGTCTTCGCCTTCGGTTGCGCAGTCTCCGCCGGCCCATATCTTCGGATGCCCGGTGCGTCCGACGCCATCAACCTTGATTTTGCCTCGCTCGATTTCAATTAAGGATGGTTCGCTCGCGAGCTTTTGCCCGACCGCCACGAAAACCTGATCGGCCGCGACGCTGAAAGTTTCACCTGCCGCCTCAAGTCCATCCGGACCGGTTCTGGTTCGCTCGAATATGATTTCCCGAGCCGCGCCGTCGCCAACGATCTTTAGGGGCCTCGCATTCGTTATAATCTTTACGCCCTTCGAGGCGGCCAGGTCCTGCTCGTAAACGGAGGCGCCCATTTTCGGGCGTTCCCTTCGATAAACGATAGTGGAAGAGTCCGCGCCCAATAGCCTTGACTGGACGGCGGCGTCTATCGCCGTCATTCCTCCGCCGACGACGACGATGTCTCGCCCTACCGCAAGCTCGGTCAAATCTTCCGACTGCCTTAGCTCGGCTATGAAATCCACGGCGCTTTCGACATTGGCGAGTTCTTCGCCCTGAATTCCGAGGGCGTTGACGCCCGCCAATCCCACCGCGAGAAACACGGCATCGTATTCCGCCGCCAGGTCTTCGATCGCAATATCCGATCCAAGCGATTGGCCGTATTCGATCGCTATACCGCCGATCGCGGTCAGCCATTCGACTTCCTTCGCGGCGAAGCCGTCGACGGTTTTGTACGCCGCGATTCCGTACTCGTTCAACCCTCCCGGCTTCTCCTTCGCTTCGAAGACAACGACATCATGCCCCTTCGTCGCCAGGCGATGAGCGCAGGCAAGCCCGGCGGGACCCGAGCCAACAACGGCGATTTTCCTCCCCGTCGGATTCTGCCTTTCGTACGGATGAATACCGGTTGCCATCAGTCCATCGGTCGCGAACCGCTGCAGCCTCCCGATTTCCACTGGCTTGCCTTCAGCGTCGTTTCGCACGCATGCTTCCTCGCAAAGCGTTTCCGTCGGGCATACTCGCGCGCACATGCCGCCAAGGATGTTGCTGTCGAATATGGTCTTCGCGGCGGCATTGGGCGAACCGGCGGCGATCTGGCGGATGAACAGAGGTATGTCGATCCCGGTAGGGCACGCGTCGATGCACGGCGCGTCATAGCAGAAATAGCAGCGCTCCGCCTCGACCGCCGCTTCGTACGAACTGAGTTCGGGATGCAGATCAGAGAAATTGTCTTCGATAGTTCCGGGCGGCAGCCTGCCGGGCACTATGCCCGGCGTTCTCACTGTATTCGGCAACTCAGGCTCCTATTAATTTCTCAAGTTCCGTTCCTACCGAGACTGGCACACGGAAAACTGTAATTCAATTTGTTTTTTGGGGCAAACTGGCCCGGAATTCGGCGGCGCGAGCGTCTTCCAACGCTCGTCGCGTCGCAGGCGATGGCGAAATCGGCGAAACTTCGCCGCAGAGCGAAATTCTCTTCAAACCGAGATTCGACGGCGGGATCCGCATGTCGGGAGCTTCCGCTTGCCGGCGTCGGCGTTCCTTTTTCGGAACCGGATTGGTTCACGCTCCGACCGCGTTCGCTATCGGGCATGCCGGGCTGACCGACGATTTGCTAGAACGCGCGCGCAACGCGCGCGCAAGGAATGAATTTTAACGTTAGCCTGCATTTTTAAAGCATCCAACGTTTTCCGTTTGCTTGCCGCCAAGTTCAATACATGCTGGACTGTACCTGCGAGCGCCAAATTAACGCCGCCCGAAGGCGGCATTCCCTGCTATCTATTCAGCCGACGCCGAGGCCCGAGCGGAGCTTACCGGCGCAACGCGCTGGGCTCTTGGAAACTGTCTCGATAAACTGCAAGTCAATTGGGTTCGACGCCGATTTGCGATGCTGGCTCAGCGCGGAAAGCCTCGAAAGGTCCTTGACCAACAGGCGGCGAACTCGGAGCCTGAAACTCTCACGCGGACAAGTAGACACCAAGAGAGTGTTCCCAATTCGTCAAGCAGCTCGCTGCCTTCCCTTATCTTCTATGGCTTGCCCGCGCCTCCCGCCGCCGAAATTCGGTCGTATCTCCGGCATGACCTGGCGACTGATAGCCGCCGCTGCATTTGGGAATTGCGCAACCGCGAAGCGGCATGCGTTGCGGGCATGCGATCGCGAAATTTTGCAAAATGGCGAGGAGGCAGGAAAATCTCTTTTCTCGCAGTGGGGCTTCGGCGTGCCTCGCCGCTACAGCCACTCGGCCTGGAACGGACGAAGCCGGTTCGGAGCCTTAAGGCAACCGACGGGTCAAATCGGGATGTCGGCCGGCAAGTCGGTGCGCCAATTCGCCGTTGAATGGGAACTGAAGCTCAACGGCGGATAGGGGCACTCCCGCTTTTCACTTATCCGTAGATAGGCTGCGCACGACTTTCGAATGCCTCTTTGTCGCCATGCCGGATGAAGGCGGAACGGCGGTGCTTGTTCGCTGACGGGAGCATTCGGATGGCATTGCCGGCACTGCGCCGGTAGCCGGGCAGAATGATCCGGAATGTCGTATTGGTTACGGACCGGGCAACTCGCATGTTCCGGCAAATCATCTCTTGACTCAAGCGCGGCAACCGAAAGGCAGAGGGTTTCGAAATGTTGCCGCCGAATTGTTGAACTGAGCTTGGATCGCGGCATTTGAAACCTGATCGATGTCGCCGTTCCGGGCCGTTTCACCTTCGGTGCCTTGCCAACGGCCGTCTGGGTCTTGGCGCCTCCCTCAACTCGTGAAAAAGCGCAGCAGCGCGAAGCTCCGTTTTGCGGGCTTCAACCTGTGCGCGGCTTTCAGGCGAATATTCCTCCGTCGATTTAGCAAAGGCGCGGCGTCCGCCCGTCGAATTCGCCCTTCTTCTCTCGGTTGTTGCGAATTCTCGTCAAAGAACCGGTCGCCGCCAGTCTTATCGCGGGCGATCAGCGGAATGTCTGTACGTCTCCGATCGGAGGCGTAGCGCTCTCGGAAGGGATAAGCCTCCGCTCTGTATGCGAAGGCCGCGCAAATGGATGTGTCGAGATTCCCGTACGTCCGAATTATGGGGAAATTGCAGCTCGGACCAGGTTCCGAAGCATCGACCGGTGGAACATTTCGGTTGACCGATCGAAACATGGCCGGCTCCGCTCGAATGCATGCTGCTTAACTTGGAAAGGATTTGAATTTCTGTACCATCGTCGCCCCGGAATCTGCAGGCAATTGCAAGCGAGAGGCATTGCCCCACGCGCTGGAACTGAACGAAGTCGAATTCCTGAAAGTGCAGCCATCGAGACAGCTCCATGATTCGCTTCCGCTTCCGGTTCGTTCGAAATGTCGCGCAGCCGTAATTGCTACCTGGCCAACTTGTTTGCGGAGAGATCATGAGCGGGTTCGAATTCACGGATTCGAACGCCCGGCGAATAGTTCGCGACGGAGAGGCCGGCAAGATGCCGATCGGCCGCGGATGTTCTCGCCGCACTGCCGAGGGCGTGCTCGCGAGCTCGAAATCGTATTGCCGAATAGGCGGCTCACCCCTTGAAACTTCGAACCTGAATCTCCTTTGACACGATGCCGCTGGCGTTGTAGTGAACTCGGCTAACTTTGCGAAAACATAGGAGAATCCAATGAGAAAAGCTTTGGAGAGCGCGCTTAAAGTCAGTGCCTGCGCGGCGTTTGTTTGCACAGCGGCGAACACGCCGCTAGCGGCGCAGGACTACAGCGGGGTTACCGTAAATATCCTGACGCGGCCGGGCCCCGTTATCGCTCAGCGCCTCGTGGACCGCGGAGAAGAATTTACCGCGATGACCGGCGCGGAAATTCGTGTCGACGAAGTTCCGTTCGCAGATTTGTTCCAAAAACTTCTGACGGACTGGGCAACCGGAACCAACTCCATTGACGTCGGCGTCTTCGCCTCGGGCTGGGCTGTCGAAATGGTCGACGGCGACCTCCTCGAAGATCTGACCGATTATGTCGCCAACGATGACGAGATCGATTTCGACGACATCGCCCCCTACTTCCGGGAATACAACCAGAAAATCGGCGGCAAGACCTATTTGATTACGATCGATGGCGACTTTCAGATGCTGTACTATCGTCGCGACATATTGGATTCGATGGGCCTCAACCCGCCCCGCGACTGGGATGAATACATGGAGGTGGCCGCCGCGCTTCACGGCCAGGATATGAACGGCGACGGCGTAGCCGACTACGGTTCGTGCATTTTCAAGAAACGGAACGCTCAGTCCTACTTTGCGATGGGGTCGATCGCCGCCGGATTTGTCCAAACGCAGGGCACCGGCGAAGGGATATTTTTCGATCCGGAAACCATGGAGCCCAAGGTTAACAACGAGGCCTGGAAAGAGGCGTTCAGGGTTTACAAGGCAACCGGACAGTATGGACCGCCCGACGAGTTGAATCACGACATAGGCGACACGCGCGGCCTGGTTCAAGCCGGACGATGCGGCATGGTCATTGATTGGGGCGACATCGGCCCGCTTTCAATCGATCCCTCCGGAGCCGCGATCAAGGACAAGATGGGTGCCGTCATTATGCCGGGCACAAGGCGCGTTCTCGACAAGGAGTCCGGCGAGCTCGTCGACTGCACGCCGGGAATCTGCCCCTATGCGACCGACGGCGTCAACCACGCGCCATTCGCTGCATTCGGCGGGTGGGCCGGAGCCATCAACAAGAATGCCGACGATTTGGTTAAGCAGGCGGCATACGACTTCCTGTCCTATGTCAACCAAGCGGCCCAGTCCAATGTCGACGTGACAATGGGATGGACGGGATATAATCCGTACCGGAATTCCCAGCTCAACGACACGGCCAACTGGGTGGAAGCCGGGTTCTCGCAGGAATTCGCCGAAAACTATCTCGGAGCGATCAAGGACAGCTTGAATCATCCAAATATGGCATCCGACATTCGAATTCCCGGAGCCCAAAGCTATACCGGTGTCGTTCTCGACCGCGAATTGGCTCGATTCCTGGCTGGCGAGATAGACGAAAACCAGGCTGTAGCCAATATCGAGGAAGCTTGGGAGGAGATCACCGAAGACTTCGGACGCGATTCCCAGAGAACCATGTACAAATTGTCGCTGGGCATAACCAACTAAGGCGAGGCGTTTTCGAACGTATATTGCCGGTCAAGAATGAGGCGGCCGGGGCATGGGGCCCCGGCTGCTAAAAGGTTTGGAAAGTGAACTTCGCAACGCGTTTCAGTGAATGGTTGGACCGGCATTCCGGCCGGCTTTTTATAACGCCGGCCGTTGTGATGATTTTGGTTTTTTCGATTTTTCCGCTTGTTGCATCGCTAATCATCGCTTTTTCGAGGATCAGGCTACGCGCGGGCTCCTACCAAGTCCGCTGGGTAGGGCTCAGGAATTTCGAGAAGCAGATTTTCGGGTCCGAGCAATTCCACTTTCTGGGAACGTTCGCGCCAATTAGCGCGGCGGGCTGGATTCTAGCGATCGGCGCGACGGCGGGAATCCTATGGTGGCTATTCAGATACGCTTCCCGGCGATTTACAATTGTCGGATTCATTGGCCGACTCATTACGGCCGCATTCGGAATTGGCCTCGCCTTTCTTTTTGCCGCTACGCTCTTTAGCGGGAAGCCGTTCGGAACGCTGGGCGTAACGCTTTTTTACGTGTTCATCGGATGCGGAATTCAGTTCGTTATCGGCTTGGGCCTCGCTTTCCTGTGCACCCAGCCCGTTAGGGGGCGAAACATATTCCGCGTTGTATTTTTCGTGCCGCTGATGATTACGCCCATAGGCGTCGGATACGCCTTCAGAATGATAGCGGATACCACCAAGGGTCCCTTCTCGCCACTTTGGCAGTGGGTCGGACTAGGCGAATATTCCTGGGCGGCGGATGCTTGGGCGGCCAGGATTTTTATCGTGGTCGGCGACAGCTGGCAGTGGATTCCGTTCATATTCGTGGTTTTGCTCGCCGCTTTGGAAAATGTGCCCCGGGACTTCGTCGAGGCGGCGGAAGTGGACGGAGCGAGCGGCTGGGAGATATTTCGCGACGTAACCTGGCCGCAAATTTTGCCGGTTGCTGCAACCGTGATGCTTATCCGAGTCATCGAGGCGTTCAAGATAGTGGACCTGCCGAATATCATGACATCCGGCGGTCCCGGCATTGCGACTGAGTCAATGACGCTGCATTCGCTTTTTGCGTGGCGCGCGCTTGATCTAGGGCAGTCCGCCGCAGTTGCGTACTTGCTCCTATTTGTGACCGTCGTCGTCTGCGTGTCGTTTTTCAATCTCGTGGTTCTGGGAAGGATCAGAAAATCATGAACCATGCGGCCATGCCGAATCGAACTGTACTTCAAAAACTGTTCGAACGCCCTTCCATTCACACCATGGCGCCCGCGACCAAAATCGCAGTTTACGGCATACTGCTATTTTGGACGGCATTTGTAGTTTTTCCGATCTACTGGTTGCTGATTACGTCATTCAAGGAGGCCGCGGACGTCAACGGCGGCCCGGTGTTCCTTCCCTGGATTGACTTCGAGCCGAGTCTCCATGCCTGGAAGGAACTGTTTGTTTTCGATTACAAAGACACTCTGAAAGCCTATGTGAATTCCATAATAATCGCTCTTTCGTCGACTCTGCTCTCTATTCTGATCGGATCCATGGCCGCCTACGCGTTGGCGCGAATTGAATACAAGCCGAAATTCGGGACAATAGTGCTGTTTGTCGCCTGCATGGTCGGGGCGGTCGTGGCGATTGCCAGACTTGGCGCCGACCTGTGGCCGACCTTGGCGGCGGCTCTCGGCGTATTCTACTTCCTCGCGCGTGTTTTGAGCCGCCATTTCAAACTAACCGTAGGCAACGGCGACATTCTTTTCTGGATGATCTCCCAGCGCATACTGGCGCCGATTGTCGTTGTCGTGCCGATCTATATGATGTTTCAAAGCGTTAGGCTGCTTGACACGCATATCGCAATTATCCTTACCTATAGCGTCGTCAACCTGCCCATCGTGGTGTGGCTGATGTACGATTTTTTCAAGTCGATACCTATCGACCTCGAGGAAAGCGCGCAATTGGACGGAGCGTCCCGCCTGATGGTTTTCTGGGACATTGTCCTGCCGCTTTCCAAGACGGGATTGGCCGCAACGACCCTGCTGGTGATGATTTTGGCCTGGAACGAATACCTGCTGGCGCTATTTCTCTCCACATCGCGTGCGCAGACGATGCCAATTCTGGTCGCAGCCATGAATGCGGGCGAGAGAGGCATCCTGTGGTGGAGCATGTCCGTCGTCATTATCGTCATGATCATTCCGGTAGTATTGATGGCGATTATACTGCAGCGCTTCATTGCAAGAGGGCTGCTGCTCGGCGCAGTGAAAGGATAGGTTTCCGAATGACGGTTGTGCTTGACAGCGTTACGAAATCTTTTGGCGACCTCAAGGTGCTTCACGAACTCGACCTTGAAGTGGGCGACGGAGAATTTCTCGTGCTTCTCGGCGCGTCGGGCTCGGGAAAAAGCACTGCTTTGCGAATGATTGCCGGCTTGGAAACCGTGACGCAGGGCAGAATTTCGATTTCGGGACGAGACGTGACGAACGAATTGCCCAAATACCGCGACGTGGCGATGGTGTTTCAATCCTACGCTCTTTACCCCCACAAAACGGTCGCCGAGAATATAGGTTACCCGCTGAAAATCAGGAGACTGGGAAAATCCGAAATCGAGTCTCAGGTTCGCGAGGTCGCGGAACAGGTTCAGCTCGCAGATTTGCTCGACCGCTATCCGAGCCAGCTTTCCGGCGGACAGCGGCAGCGAGTGGCGCTGGCTCGCGCCATGGTGCGCCGCCCTGCCGTTTTCCTCATGGACGAACCGCTTTCGAACCTCGACGCCAAGCTTCGAGGGCATATGCGCGCCGAACTCAAGCACATGCAGCATGAACTCGGCATAACTACGATCTACGTTACCCACGACCAGGTGGAAGCGATGACTTTGGCCCACCGCGTGGCTTTGCTTGAGGAAGGGAAACTCCAGCAATTGGCCGCGCCGAAAAGAATCTACAACGATCCCGAAAATCTTTTCGTCGCGCAGTTCATTGGCTCCCCGCCAATGAACCTGGTCAGAGGCGGTCTTGATTCCGGCATCTTCGCTTTCGGCGAAACCCAGGTAGCAACCAAGCATGAAGGATCGTGCCGAAGCGCCGTGCTCGGGCTGAGAGCCGAGGATTGCGAAGTTGTCGATCCGCAGTCCGGCAAGCTTCAGGCAAAACTATACGCGAACGAATTAATCGGAGACCATGTCCTAGTTACGGCAAAAGCGGAAACGGGAATGTTCTCGATCAAGGCGCCGAAGGACTTCGAAGCCAAAATGGATTCCAATATCGGTATTGATTTCGACCTGTCCAAGCTATTCCTATTCGACGATTCAACGGGCGCTCGAATTAGATGAATTCGATCGGCCAGCACGGCGAAAACCAAATTCCGGTCCGATCGAACGCTCGCAGCTTGCCGAATTCGTTTGGGCGATGGCCTCGGCGGCGGCGATGAAGTTCTAGAACGGGTCCTGGCCATGCGCGACCCGGAGGATGCGCATTCGATCCGTTGGCGAGGGAATTTTCTCTAAGCGCCTGTTCGCCTGGCAGCATCCGTATCTATCCTTGGCTTCCGCTCGGAAGCCCGGCCGAATTTCGGTCGAGGGAATTGAAAAGTAACTTTCGCAACTCAATCGATGAAATTCGGAATCCAAATCGGCTGGTTCGCGAGGCTTGAATTTTTTGCGCAATTGCCGTCAATCTTGAGTTAAAACGCGTTGCGCGCGACAAATGCGATTCTAAGCGTCTTGCGGCGGAATTCTGCGGCGGCCTCGCAAAATAGGAGAAATGCAATGACCTGCGTATTCGTTCAATTGCGTTGCCATCCCGGAAAAACCTACGAAGTCGCCGATGCGATCTACCAGCGCGAGATAGTTTCGGAGATGTACTCGACAAGCGGCGACTACGATCTGTTGATCAAGCTTTACTTGCCTGAAGGCGAGGATGTCGGGCAATTTATCCACAAAAACATGCTTGATATCGAGGGCATCCAGCGTTCGCTTACAACGATGACTTTCAGGGCGTTTTAAGCCGTTCGCCTTCGAGGGCTTCGCGGTACGCGTCGCGCGGGCCGGCGCGCGGCTCGGCATCGGTTTCGCCTACGCTGCGCCAATCCCGTGAATCCGCGGCTTAGTATAGATTTACGAACTGCCGGCGGAAGGGCGCCGAATTCGCCGGTAGCGCATCCTTCCCGCCCGCTAGCCCGATTTTTCGGACGTTGGCAATCGCAGCGGGATCCGTGCGCAAGAACCGTGAATTCCTATCCGGCAGGATTGTAGAGCGAATGAAGCCGCCGCGGACGCGAACAGCCGGCAAAGTCGAAGGTATCCGAATGCCTTACGCTCTCCGTCCAAAAGCTGCCGAACAGAGTAGGCGGCCTGGTTGAAGCGTTCATTTGCTCTGCGCGCCTTTCGCTTTCTTCCCGAACCCTTCGATCAGGATCAGCGCGGCGGCCCCGCCGCAATGGCGGGCAAATGGACGATCTCCGCCTTTAGGATCAGCAGAATGGCAAGAACGACTCTGAAAAATATCTCCGGCGCCGACAGTTATTTCCTGTCGTGTCGCGCCAGAGCGCTCGAAACAAGATACAGCGCAAGAACCGATCGAACGCGCAGCAATCCCAGCGACGCCCAATCCCTGGCCCCAGCCAACCTGGACGCCCTCGTAGCCATTTCCCTCGTCCAGTCCCGCCGCCAGCCGGATCATGGCGCGAGCCCTGTTCAGGGCGGCTTTTCTCGGCGGGCCGTTGTAGACCGTAGATCCCTCGACCGCGTCGTATCCGCCGAAATTCGCGCATTCGAACGCGCCTAAGCCGAAAAGGGCTAGGCGATTGGTATAGAGGACGCGCAGGTTGCCGGCCAGATTCGCGCCGTCTTCGGCTCCCGTGGCGGAGTAGGAACCCGCGCCTCTTGAAAGCGGGATTGGCAGGGCGAGAGGCGCCGCGGCCACGTCGGTACTGCCTCGCGCCACCTTGAAAACGGCGTTGGAGAGGGTCCGGCCCGGCAACACCTGGATATCGGCGACGCCCGCGCCGACCGCCGCTTCCGCCAGGCCGAGAATGGCTTTGCCAGGCACCGAAACCGGCGATGCCGTTTCGGCGGTCAGGTTAGCCTAGGCGTGCGCGGCGGCCGCGACGCCCAAGGCTGCGATTGCGTCCGTCAGGGCACTGATTGCGGACATAGCTTTATCCTTTGCTGTCCTTATTTGTCTGCATGCGAAGGAAGGGCTAGGCCGTCGGCCTCCAGTTCGCCGCGGTCCCGGTAGCCGATGAGTATTCCGGGAGGTTCCCGGTCGTCCGTCATTTTCTCGATGTCTTCGGCGGAGCGCGTTATGCGGCTGTGATGCCGCCTGCTCCAGTCGAAATGCAGGGCCTTCAGGCGGTCCGCCTGCTCCCGGAAATCCGGATTCGCCCCAAGATCGTTCAGTTCGCGCGGATCGGATTCCAGGTCGAAGAGCATCGGCCGCATCTTTTCGACGTGGATGTACTTCCATCGGCCGTCGAAGATCATCGCCAATCGCGCATCCGTTTGATCGATGCCGATCTCCCTTCGCGCGTCCCGCGTGGAGTAGTCGTATTCCGATACGCAGAATGTCCGCCATTCCGTTTCCTGCCCGCGCAGCAGCGGCGCAAGCGACCGCCCCTCAAGAATATGAGGTTTCGAGGGCCCGCCGAAATATTCGATAAACGTCGGTGCCAGATCGATCCCTTCGACCAGGGCGTCGGTAGACGAGCCTCGCGTTGAATCCGCCTCGGCCCGAGGAGTATAGACGATTAGCGGAACGCGGACGGAGCAATCGAAGAACAGGTCCTTTTCCCCCATCCAGTGGTCGCCCATGTTGTCGCCGTGATCGGAGCAGAAAACGATCATCGTGTCTTCCAGGCGGCCGCTATCTTCGAGAAAGGCGAAAAGCCGTCCCAGCTGGTCGTCGAGCTCCCTTATCAGGCCCATATAGACAGGGGCCACGAGACTGCGAACCTCATCGCGAGAAAAGCTCTTGCTGACGCGCATACCCATCCACGCTCTCATGAGCGGATGGTCCGATAGGCGTTCGGCTTCGCTGCGGTTTACCGGCGGCAGATCCGATGCTGAGTACATGCCGTTATAGGGAGAAGGCGCCAGATAGGGCCAATGCGGCTTGATGTAGCTGAGATGGCACAGCCAGCGCCGGTCCCCGTGAGCCTCGATGAACTCGATCCCACGAGTCGTCAGCCAGGCCGTCTCGGAATGCTCTTTCGGCACTCTGGCCGCGTAGGGCGCATTTTGCAGCAACCAGCCCGACCGAAGCTCGCCGTTCGGGCCTTCGGCGGTGTTCGCCCACTCCTCCCAGAGGTTTTCGCCTTCCATTCCCTGCTCGCGAAGATACAGTTCGTAATCCTCGGCGTGCCGCCCGGGATAGTCGGAATGGTTTGTCCCGTCGTCGCGGACGAAGGCGTCGAATCCGCATTCGGCCACCAGGGCGCCGATGGCACTCTCGGGTTCGATTCCGAGCCGTTTCATGCCTTCCCGATCCGGAGTCATGTGCGTCTTGCCTACAAGCGCGCACTTGACGCCGACTTCGCGCAAGTGGTCGCCGAGCGTCGGCTCTCCCACCCGAAGGGGAAAGCCGTTCCAGGTCGAGCCGTGGCTCCGCACGTAGCGGCCCGTATAGTAGCTCATCCGGCTGGGGCCGCAGATCGGCGATTGAACGTAGGCGCGGTTGAATCGTACTCCGCGCCCGGCCAGCCAATCGAGGTTGGGCGTTTCAATGTGCCGGGCGCCGTAGCAGCCAAGGTAGTCCCATCTCAGTTGATCGGCCATGATCCAAAGTACGTTCATGCTAGTTGCCCGCCCCTCCGACTCGCACTCTTCTGCGGCTTGGGTATCGTTGGGCTGCATTTGGCGCGGTTGCCCCGCCGCCGCTATGCTCCGGCGAAGGCCATCGATTATCGCCGCCGAAGTGCGGGCCCGTCTTTTGTTCCATGCGGTTAGGGCTGCCCGCCTGCGATCCGATTGAGTTCGGAAAATGGGAGGCGAACCAGATGACGAGGGGCGCCATTTTGAACGCATTGCAAGTGCATGATCTGCGAAAGCCGAGTTCGATCGACAAAATTTTGACCTCGCATCCGGAATTGTCGAAGGCGGAAGCGAGAGCCTTCGCGCCATGCCGGTCGGCGCGCGATGCGCCGTGCGCCTTTCCGCGACGCGATCCCTCGATTGTCGTTGGCTCCCGGTTGAATTTTCTTGCTTCGCGCCGTTCCGCCGGTCGAATGATTGCCGAATTCAAGCTCTGCCCGTCCATCGGTTGCGTATCCGGAATATGATTCTGAACCGGATCCATCGGTCCCGGAGCGAAGGATCCGTACAGCTTCCGGAGAAAGCCTTGGCCAGTTCGAGAAACGCTTGCGTGGCGCGCGGAACGTGCGGCGAATGTCTGTAGGGTCCCTCCCGGGGCGCGCCGCCGCTTTTCCATTCGGTCGCGCCGCGGCATCGCCTTGCGCGCGAGGCAGCTGCTCCGCTCCTTCGGGCGTTCGGACTGCATTCGTACTTGCGCGGGTCGCGACGCAATTCGATTGTCGCGCCATCGATCACGTTTTTTTTCGATCTTGGTCCAGCCGGACGCGGTAGCTGAGGGGGAAGAGCTCGAGGTCGAAGCGGTCGCGGACTAGGCCCCATACGCCCTTGGGAGCCTTCAGCATGACGATGATTGCGACAAGCCCCAGGACCATAAGGTAGATCGTGCCGAAATCCGCCAGGAATTCTCGCAATGCGAAAAAGATGATCGTTCCGATAATCGGCCCCTCCAGAGTTCCGATTCCGCCGATGACCACAATGAAAATGACGAAGGCCGTCCAGTCGTTGATCGAAAACGCCGCATCCGGAGAAATTCGCAGCTTTTGAAGAAAGATCAGGCCGCCGATGATGGCTGTGAGCGCCGAAGTAACGACGTAGACCTCGAGCTTTGTTCGCCAGATATTTATGCCAAGTCCGGAAGCCGCGACCTCGCTGTCGCGGATCGCGGTCAGAGCCAGACCTCGCTGGGACCGGAGAAACAGGTAAACCGACAGTATGACGACGGCCGCGGCGCCGAGCGCCAGCCAGTATGTCAGCGCCTCGCGCCCGGACCTTGAAGACGCGAGCGACCTGACGATGCCGACCGGTAGCGACGAGCCGGACCCTCCTCCCAATGCGGAAATCTGCGCGAATGAAAGCCTGAACACTTCGGCGACGACCCAGGTGCCGATGGCGAAGTACGCGCCTTTGAGGCGGAAGATCAGCGACGCAATCGGCACTGAAAGAGCACTCGCGAGCAGGCCGGCCAGAAGGATGGCCGCGATCGGATGCAGGCCGCCGAATACTGTCAGAGCGAACAGCATGTAGCCTCCGAAGCCGACGAAAGCCTGCTGGCCGACCGACACGAGGCCGGCGTATCCGGCCATCAGGTTCCAGAGGCTGGCGAGCGACAGGTAAAGGAAAATTTCGCTCATCAGGCGCATGTCGGCCCTTCCGGCCCACCACGGCGCGGCCGCAAGGACGATCAACGCCAGGAGCGCGACAACGACTGCAATGCGCGAGGTCCTGGTGGCTCGGCTGACGACGGGATCGCTCAATGCTCGACTCTCGGAAAGAGGCCGTTGGGGCGCACGGCCAGGACCAGGAGAAACGCGATATGGCCGGCGAGCAGTTGCCAGCCCGGATCGATCTTGGCGCCTACGGTCTGAGCGACGCCGAGAATCACGCCCCCGGCGAGCGTGCCCCAGAGACTGCCGAGTCCGCCGATGATTACGGCTTCAAACCCGAAGATCAGCCTCCCGCCGCCGATCGAGGGGTCGAAGCTTGTCCTAATGCCGAGAAGAATTCCGGCGATGGCGGTTACTGCCAATGCCAGCGCCATGGCCAACCCGAAGACGTGGGCCTTGTTCAACCCCATCAACTGGGCGATTTCCTGATTGTCCGAAACGGCTCGGAATCCGCGTCCGAGGCCGGTCGCGTAGAATATCCACTGCAGCCCAGCGATAACTGCGACTGCGATACCGAAGGTGAGGAGCGGCATTACGCCGACCGAAAGTTCGCCAAGCGGAATGCTCGCCGTTTCCAGCGGTCCGGCCGACAGTTTTTGCGGATCTGCCGTGTAGCCCTCGAGAAGTGCGTTCTGAATAATCACGGAAAGCCCGAAAGTCACGAGAAGCGGCGGCAGGATGTCCGGACCAAGCGTCCGGTTGAGCAGGCCGCGCTGCAAGGCGTAGCCGACCGCCGCCATCAGAGGCAGCACGATCAGTAGCGCGACGAACGGATGAACGCCGAGCGTCACAGACGTGCTTAGCCCCAGATAGGCGGCAAGCACGATAAGATCGCCGTGGGCGATGTTCACGAGCCGCATCACGCCGAAGATAAGCGACAGGCCGGCCGCGAACAGCGCGTAGAGGCCGCCGAGCAAAATCCCCTGGAGCACGGCGTTCGCCCATTCGATCATGCCGCCGCTCCGAAATAGGCCGCCGTGATCTGGTCGCGCGTTACTTCGTCCGCGCGGCCTGAAAGCGAAACGCGCCCCTCTTGCAGGCAGTATACCCGCGACGAAACCGAAAGCGCCTTGGTGATATCCTGCTCGACGATCAGCGCGGTCATGCCCTCGCCGACGACTTCCGGCAGGATCTCGTAGATGGATTTGATGACAACCGGAGCCAGTCCGAGGCTGATTTCGTCGAAAAGAATCAGTTCGGGATTGGCCATCAGCGCGCGGCCAATGGCGGCCATCTGCTGCTGGCCGCCCGAGAGCGACGTGGATGGCTGATGGCGCCTCTCCCGGAGGATGGGAAAAAGATCGTAGACCGCGTCGAGGGACCATGGACCGTCGCGGCCGACCTCGCCGCCCAGCATCAGGTTCTCCTCCACGGACAGCGACGGAAACAGCTGCCGCCCCTCTGGCACCAGCGCGATGCCGAGGCGGGCGATTTGATCCGCCCTGAGGTCCCCGATAGGCCGGCCTTTGAAAACCACGTGTGCCGCCTCGTTCGGCAGCAGGCCCGAGATCGATTTCAATAGCGTGGTTTTCCCGGCGCCGTTGGCGCCGATGATGGCGATAACTTCGCCTTCGGGCACTTCAAGATCAATTCCGTAGATCGCTTGGAAATCGCCGTAGTAGGCTTCGAGGCCCTTTGCCGAAAGGATCGCTTCAGGCATCCGGGTCAACGCCGAGGTAGATTTCCTTGACCTCCCGGCTTTCCATGATCCTGCCTGGCTCGCCTTCGGCGATCTTCCGGCCGAAGTCGACGACAATGACTCTCTGGACGACCGCCAGCAATGCGTGCACCACGTGCTCGATCCAAATGATCGTTGTGCCGCCCGCGTGAATGCGCTTTATCGATTCGATCAGAGCGCCGCACTCCGCGTCCGTAAGCCCGCCCGCGATTTCATCCAGAAGCAAGAGCGTCGGCTTGGCGGAAAGAGCCCTAGCCATTTCCAGCCGCTTGCGCTCCAGCAGGGTCAGCGTTTCGGCGCGAACATTCGCTTTGGGCAGCAGCCCGGTTTCTTGGAGAACGGTAAGGGCGTGCGATTCGGCTTCGCGGCCGCTCAGGTCGGCGCCCTGGGTGGCGCCGACCAGCGCATTTTCGAAAACCGTCATTCCTCCGAAGGGCTGCGGAACCTGGAATGAACGGGCTATGCCCAGCTTGCACCTTCGAGCGGCGGAAGTTTCGGTGATATCGCTGTCGGCGAACTCGATTCTGCCCGCATCGGGGCGCAACGTTCCCGCAATGAGATTGAAGAGCGAAGTCTTGCCGGCCCCGTTAGGCCCGAGGATGCCGACGGCTTCCCCAGCTCGCACTTCGAAGCTTGTTTCGTCCGCTACGACGACCGCGCCGAAGGACTTGCTAAGCCCGTTGATCGAAAGCAGCGCCGACAAGTCCGACTCGCATCTAGTTCAGCAGCTTCAATTCTCCTCCCAGGGGAATTTGCGGCGCATGGGCGTTGGTCGTCACGACCAGGTCGAACAAGTCGCCTCGCTTCTGCCACTGCCCGGCGACCAGCGGCGTCTTGGTAACGTTGGGCACCGGGCCGCCGTCCCAATTCACGTCGCCGACGATGGTCGAGAGGGAGGTCGATTTGATTGCATCGAGCACGGCCATCGGGTCGTCGAGATCCGCCGCGCGCGAAATCACGTCTGTGACAACCTCGAACAGCGCGTGCTTGAATCCGATGGGCTGCGTCCAGGGGCGCCCGCTGTCGGCCGAGTAGCCGTCGGCCAGCGACCGGGCGCTTTCGCCGGTGAGCGAAGAGCTGAACGGATGCGTGGGCGTCCACCAGATTTCCGAAGTCAGGCCGTCGCCGCGATCTCCCAGGGACTCGATGACGGACGGGAACAGCAGCGCCTTGCCGATGGTCACGATCTTCGGTCTGAAGTCCTGCTGGGCGGCTTGCGCCCAGAAAGTCGCGAAATCGGGCGGTATCATGTTGCCCGTGACGATCTCGCAGCCAGCTTCCTTGAACGCGGCGATATAGTTTGAAAAATCGTCGTTCAAAGGCTGATATCTGCCCGGGTCGGTCAGTGCGAATCCGGCTTCGGCCAGCGGCTTCGGGAATCCCAGTTCCGGGTGGCCCCACGCATTGCCGTCGGCATCGTTCGGGAATAGGCCGGCGACAGTTTTCCCAACTCCGTCATTGTTCCAGAGGTCGAGGAAGTTCGCTATTACGTCCTCCAGGCCCCAGAAGAAGTGGTACGTGTATTGGAATCCTTCGGCAGGATTGCCGTTGCGACCGAAGAAATAGGGCTGCCAGGGGCAATCTGTCGTAATGCATGGCACTTCGTTGATCTCGGCTTGATCGGCGACGGGGTTCGTCGTGTCGGGCGTGGAAGCGGCCGCGATGATATCGACTTCGTCGCCCAGGATTAGATCCGCGGCGACTTCGGCGGCTCTGTTCGGGTTGGACTGGCTGTCTTTCGAGATGATCTCGACCGAATAGGACTTGCCGTTGTTTTCGACTCCGCCCGCGAGCGATGCTTCAATGCCCTTCAAGACAAATTCGTCGGCCTCGGCGAACCCGGCAAGCGGACCGGTTCTCGGGCTGACATGCCCTACGCGGATCGTCGGATTATTTGCGTACGCCCGCGTCGACGACAGTATGGCAGGAGTCGCAATCGACGCGGCCATGCCGCCGATAGCATGCCGTCTTGTTGGTTTGAATGTCATTTCCTCTCTCCTTTAGTCGGCCTGGTTGGGCAATATCGTTTCCAGTTTTCTAAGGTGATCCGCCACGCGCGCCTTCACGGCATCCAGATCGCCGTTTTTCCATTCGCGAAATCCCGCGCCCGCGGACATTCCCGTACGTCCCCGATCGAGAAGCTCGTCAAGATAGCTTGAAGGCTTGCCGCTAGTCTCCAGATCATGCAAAACTTCGCTGTGAATGTCACGCGTCAACTCGATCCCGACGAGATCCGCGTTCTCCAGCGGCCCGAGAACGGCGAGTCGGCGACCGAAGCTCGCCTTCACGACGTCGTCCACGGCTTCGGCCGTGCAGATGCCCTTTTCCACAAGCGAAACAGCTTCTCGCCAAAGCGCGTGCTGGAGCCGGTTCCCGATAAACCCAGGCACGTCCCTTTCCACCATTACGGGCATTTTGCCCGTATCGGCCAGAAGATCGAACATGGATTTCGCCCTCGCCTTGTCGGTCCACTCCGTCTTCACGACTTCGACAAGCGGTATCATGTGCGGCGGATTCCACCAGTGAGTGCCCAGAGCCCGGTCGCGTGTCTTCAGGCCGCCGATGATCCTGGAAATCTGAATGACCGACGTGTTCGATGCCAGGATCGCGCTCGCCGGTGCATAAGCCTCGATCTCGGCAAATATCGCCTGCTTCAATTCCAGCTTTTCGGGGGCGGCTTCAAACACGAATTCCGCGCCCGTGACAGCCGCGGGCAACGTGTCGCAAATCTCGATATTATCGAGCGCACTGGCAATTTCCAGGCTGTCCGCGCCGAGAAGGCTCATGCTTTGGGACACCCGACAGGCCACGGACCGCAGCGCCTCTTCGGCGGGATCGGTTATCGAAACCCTCCGGCCGGCGTGCGCGAAGGTCAGCGCGATTCCGTGCCCCATCAGTCCGGCGCCCACAACCGCAATCCGCTGAGTGTCGGCCATGGCTTAGCCGGCCGTGTACCCGCCGTCGGCGTAAAGTATATGCCCGGTATAGAAGTCCGATGCCTTGGACGACAGGAATAGAAGAGGTCCGGCGAGGTCCTCCGGCTCTCCCAGCCGGCCTTTCGGTACTCGCGTCAGGAAGCCGCTTCTAATGGTCCTGGCGTTGTCCGTTTCCTCGAACATCCAGGCCGTGAGTGGGGATCGAAAGACCGTAGGGGCGATAGCGTTCACGGTGATGCCGGCCGGACCCAGTTCGCATCCGAGAGCCTTGGTTATGCCGTCGACCGCCGCCTTGGAGGCGCAGTAGGCCGTGTAGCCGGCGGGGTGCCCGAGAAGCCCTCGCGCCGACGACATCAATACGATTTTGCCGCCGTCGCCTTGCGCCTTCATTTGGCTGGTCGCAGCCCTGGACATAAGCCAGCACTGCGTGACATTGGCATCCATGACCGCTTCGAAAGTGGCGGGATCCATGTCGTCGATCTTGGCGACCTTGTTCATGCCGGAGGCCACCACGAGGATGTCGAGCCGACCGAAGGCCTCAACGGCTTCAGCAACAAGCCCGTCGCATGCTCCTTCGCCGTCTGGCCGCCGATTGATCCTATGGACAGGTCCCTTGCAGGCGGCGGCGACTTTGTCCAGAGCGCCTGCGTTGCCCGCAGCCAGAACAACCTTGCATCCCGCATTCGAAAGGCATTGAGCCGCGACAGCTCCGAAAGCCCCCGAGGCGCCGGTAATCAGGGCCACTTTGCCCGATACGTCGAATAGCAGGTTCGGATTGTCCAGAGACATCGGGCTACTCCTGCCTTTTGCCGCCGGGATACGGAATCACGACGAGCATTTTGCAGACGTCGTTGGATCGGTTTTCGATTTCGCGAACCTCGTTCGGCGCAATGGTGCAACTGTCCATCGGACCCAGAACGGTTTCCCGTTCATCGACGATCACCGTCATTTCGCCTTCCACGACGACATAGATTTTCTCGAACGGGGTTGAATCGGGACCCGCGCCGCCGCCCGGCAGGAACTGAGAATACCCGATCCATTGGTTTTCCGGGCCGCCGTCCTCGAACCCCTGAAGCCTGAGACCCGCCACGCCCCTGTGGTTCGGAGCGTCGTAGGGCTGAGCCTCGGCGAAGCGTTTGACCAGCACTAGAACGCCTCGCCGGCTTCAATGCGGTATTGCTGGTTCCTGTCCATCATGGCGACCAGCCGGATGATGCAGCCGTCGCCGCGGTCCCAGTTCCACGGGAAGAATACGAATGTGCAGCGCTTGCCGGTGACCCGATCCAGATCGCCGCCGACGTTCTCGATGCCGAGAATGCCGTTGGAAAAGAGCTTGTTGTGAACGGGTTCCCAAGCCGGGAAGTCGTCTTTCCAGTCGCGGCCGCCCGACCATTCCCTGTATTCCTCTTCCAGGTGGGGAAGAATCGGGCCGTTCCGCTGTGGGCCGATGGCGGTTGCGAGCGGATGGTCGTTGGCTTGGGTATCGTGTCCGACGACTTTTACGCCCTTTTCGACCATCCAATCGGCCGCGGAGGGCACAAGTCCCGGGCAGTAGGGAAAGTAGTCGCCGTCGTCGTACTGCTTGTGCCAGCCCGTATTGATTATAAGCACGTCGTTCTTGCGGATGGCGTGGCCGCAGGCATTTTCGAGATCGTTTCCCGTTATTTGCTCCCACTTCTTCTTCGGAATGCTTGCGACGATTCCGGATCCGAAGAAATGCGGCAACGGAACCTCGTCGATGAAAGGCGTGCCCTGCACGACGTGCGCGGGAGCGTCGATGTGAGTCGTCACATGCATTGTGGTCGTAAGGGTTTGAGACAGCACGCCGGACTTTGCCATGTAGTGCTTGCGTTCAATCATCACGTCCCTAAAATACGGCCAGTTCGGACATTGGAATCCGTAGCGGTGGCTCAGGTTCACGAACTCGATCCCCATGTCGTTGCTGTCGTTTTCCTGAAATTCAATTCCGCGAATGGTGACGGCCATCCTTTTCTCCCGAAGCTTTCATGCGCCTAATCCATTTCCGGGTACAGCCGCATCGCAATCCGGTCAAGTGCATCGAAGCATCTTGGTCCGAGCAACCGCCTTTGAAAGTCGAATCGAACATGGATTCCGTCGGCGAAGAACAGAGGTGTCCGCAGCCTGGCGCCGGGCCTCCCCAGCGGATTATTCCGGATGAACGGTTCATGTTCCTCAAAAAAATGCGAAAGTGGATTGCGCGCATTGCGTCGGAGGCGGGGCTACCGCCGAGATCGCATTTAATGTTTGTTGCGGAGGTTGGGACGTAAGCAAATTTTCGAGGGCGCACCGGCGATAAGTTAGGATGCGGTATACCGCTTCGAGAGTTTGAATCCCTTAGCCTTTTTGGTGAATCGGATACGGTGTTTTGGCGTAACGAAGATTTCGCAAACATGTTTTGAAACTGGCTAAGCTGTGCTTGATGTTCCTATGGGGCGGAACAATGGCAGGCGGTCAATTGCCATTGGGCGGCAATTCGGGATCGAAGCGGGGACAGTATCTGCGCAAGGCCGCTCAATGTTCACAGGAATGCGATAGTTGCCGAGCATGCATATCGCCTCGTCCGCCCTTATCAGTCTTTGGAGGCCGCAAACGTCGACGCCTTTGATAGCTCAATTTTTTCGCGCGTTGCGTTCGCTGTTGACAATGTCGTAGGGCCGTAATTCGCGCTTGCCCCCGGAACTGATGGTCATTCGACGACATTTTCGAAGAAGTCGGCATTTTGGAAAACGCGATTGTTCGCGGCGCCGCAATCGTTGACGCAGCGACCGCTGACCAGCCGAGATAGCTCGAAAGAAGTACTCGACCGGGGTTCCGATTGGAAAAAATTTTGAACTTCACGTTGGAGCGGAGCGGAGTTTCCGGGACCGGTTTTCGCTCCATCCTGCACAAGCAAAGAACGGTAGCTCACTTTGGGCTTGTATCGCTTCCCTAAACAGTAGGAGACTCGTACCTGCCGTTGCTGAGCATTAATTCGTCGATACGCGCATGCGCGTCTTGCAAGGCAGTTTTTGGCCGCTTATTCCACAGAAGCATCGCGTGAATCTCTTCACCAAGGATTCTCACAATTTCACTTAACTCGCCGACCGCCGGTCTCGGCCAAGCCTGGATTTGGCCGCGACGCGCCATCCCATCAACGATTGGGATGATCGGGTGCCCTCGCGCCACGCCCGGATCATTGCAAACCGAGAAGCGCGAACTGACCGTGCTTCCGTTTTCGATATAGAGTTTAGTTGCCGCCGCGGAGGTCAGAGTTCGGACAGCCTCGCGCAGCGGCGCGACGCGCGATGCCGTTACGTTTGCCGGTATGCAGAGATTCCATCCGCCAAGCGGTGCAATCCTTTGCTGCCCGCGCGCAGAAGGGTGCAGTGCGAATCCAGTTCGGCCGTGAGCGGGCGATTTCGGGTCGTTAAGAAACATCGGCATAATCTGCGCGTAGCAATAGGCCATCGCAGCGTTGCCTTCCGCATAGCACTTTGCGCGTTCGTACCACGACATTTGCAACACGTTGTCCGGTGAATAGGCCAGTAGTTCCGCCAAGAATTCGGCAGCCTCCAAGGCGGCGTCGGAATGCAACTGAGGACGAAAATGATCCGGTGACAGTTCTGCATCCAGGAATCGATTGCCGATGCGCGGAAGATTTAGGACCGGCTGGCCGAAATCCGCCAATAGCATCAGAAAAGTGGTTCCGACCGGCGTGCCTCTGGCTCCATTCCAGCAGATCCCGCTGAATCCGCGCCTATGATCGTGTAGACTGCGCGCGAGCGCCAGAAGGTCGCCGAGAGTTTCCGGCGGCGATAATCCCCTCTCGTCGAATAGATCCTGCCTGTAAATCAGCAATTCCGGCGTAGTCTGTACGGGGAGTCCGAAAAGTGTAGTTCCCCGCCGCACCGTGTTCAATGCCTCGGAGTGGAAGTCGAGTACGTCTTGCGACGATGGCGTAGACATGTTCTCGACCGGCAGCACCGATTTTTTTTCGATCAGTTCCGCCATCCAGCAAGTGTCGCTCGTAACGACATCGAAATGGGATGAAGGGCGCTTCGCGTTTTCAAGGATTTCGCCGTGTAGTCGGTCCAGGCTAACCGCGCGCACTTCGATCGGAACGCCAAAGTGCATTTCGAACTGCCTTTTAACTTTTTGCATGGCAAGGAATGCCGGATCCGCGTGGAGAAGAATTCGTAGGCCTCCGGCCAGGGCAAGTTTTTCCGCTCTGGCCGGCAGCGGGGGAATCAACGATCCGGAAAGATAGGATGCGCCGAAGTAATAGTCGCCGGCGGCGCCGGTGCTGATCGCGGTGCCCGTATGGGCCACGACGCGCCGGGCCAAATCAAACCACATGTCAATCAGTTTCGGATTCGGATGCAGCGAAAAAGTGCGTCCCGATTTGGTGCGCGCCCTTTGATCTATCAACCCCGATGAAATCATGGCCTTTATCGTTCGGTGCGCCGTGCCGCGCGAGAGTCCCGATTTCTCGATTAGCGACGAGGGAGTTTCGAGCCGGCCGCGCAAATGGCTTCGCAAAAGCTGCAGCATTATCTCAAGCTCGCGAGGTGATTCGTCGATGGCCAGGCACCGTTTCATTTCCAATCTGAGCGAGCCGAAGAAATCTAGGAATTTGTCGAGTTCATAACCCGACAGCCCATAACCTGGCGTTCTACTTCTAGGTTTTTGTTCCAATTTGAAACTGGGTTTTGAAGCCCGACCTCTCCAATTTTACAAGCCTTCAGAGAAGAGATACACGGCATTTGATCCGCCGTCCAGTTGAATAATTCCAAGATGGACAAAATAGCCGTTGCTAGTGCGTGGCTGCGCGTGCGACTCTGATCGCCGGGCGGCTTCGCTTAAAATCAACGCTCGGCGGCCATCCTCGAATGTTACGTTGGGGGCCTTGCCAGCCTTTAGACAGTCGATGAAATCTCGGATTTCGGCTTCGTAGGCGGCCTTATAGCGTTCAATGAAAAAATACAGAAGCGGTTCTCTGCTCGCGGTCGCCGTAGAAGAATACCGCACTGTCTCGCTAGGACGGCAGTTGTTAGAGCGTACCATGCCTTCTGCTCCAAACGCCTCGACGCGCTGATCATAGCCGTAACTGGTCCGGCGAGAGTTGTTGATATGAACAAGCGCACCGGATTTCGAACGCATAGTGATCATCGCGGTATCGACATCTCCGAGTTCGGCGAAGACTGGATCGACCCGGTTTTCCGCCATGGCGAACACTTCGACGGGTTCGTCGCCGCAAAGAATAAAACGCGCCATGTCGCTGTCGTGAATTGTCGTATCTCGAAAAAGGCCGCCGCAGGCTTCGAGAATTTCTCTTGGCGGCGGCGGACCTGGATCGCGGCTGGTGATGACCAAAAGCTCTAGCGGTCCGATTTCGCCCGATGCGACCGCCTGCTGGACCGCGCGATGGCTAAGGTCGTATCGCCGATTGAAACCAAGCTGCAGCGGAACGTTAAAGCCTTCGAGCTTCTCGCGGCACATTTCGACTTTCGCAAGGTCGACATCGATCGGTTTTTCGCAAAGGATCGGCTTTCCGGCTTCGGCGGAGCGAAGAATCAATTCCACATGCGTATTAGTGGGAGAAGCTATGAGCACCGCATCAACATCGTCGGCCTGTAGCACTTCATCGACTTTGGTCGTGGCGCGACCGCCTACGCGCGCCGCGGTGGCATCCGCTCGTGAAGGGTCAATGTCGAAGCACCACGTTACCGCGGCGTCCTGCTGCGCAGCCACCAAACCCGCATGCATACCTCCGATGCGCCCGGTCCCCAAAATTCCGAAACGGTGCATGATCAATCTGTCTCCGACTTGTCCAATAGCCGACAGGATGAAGAAGGCCGCAGGTTGCAGTCAATGACTATTCTGTCCAGTTTGGAATTCTTCGATGCGTGAGAAATTCAAATTCGTGCTCTAGTTGTGGCGCGCGCCCAAAATATAGGAGTCGAACGGGGTCGGAAGCAATTTCAACTTGGAATTTTTCGAATTTCAATACTCTTTCTTACGCCTACCCTAGCGTTCATCAATTCTTGAATCTTGGCTTTTTCGAATTGCATGCTCGCCAGACCGTTCTAGCGGTCCGTGGCTAGTGGCCAGCAGCGAGGCATACACGCTAGCGTTCGTTCCGCGACCGAACAAGGGTACAAAACAGCAGTTTCCTTGATATCCTCGGGATTCTAGCCTGTCTTGAGATTGTCCCCGAAGCCAATCTCCCAGAATCGGGCCGCCGGTTTCGAACCCTGGTAAACACCATCCGTCCGGAGCGTCGAAACCCTTGGAGACTTGTCCAGAAGCTCCAGAATCAGAGCGGGCGCGCGGTCCCGGCCCTTCAAAGAGGCTGCGAGAACTTGGACCGCGGTCGGCGATCCTGCCGTGTCTATTGCCATACGGTGCTTGCACAACATGATCTTTCTTCCCGCGTCGCAGTCCGCAGGTCCGCCGCTCCCAAGCCCTGGCTGCCGAGGGCTCCGCATTGCACTCTAAATCCGATTCAAGTCGCCCCATGTCGCGTCGGCAATAGAAATGGTTCCGAGTCGAGGCGAACGGCAGAAAACAAGTGCGAATCGCGCACCTCTGCCAACCTGTGCCGAGCATTTACTGGATTGCGCTCAATTCTTCCCGCAGATCAGTTTGTCGACGGCGCACCGTTTTCGAGGAAAGCGGCAGTTGCGGTGCAATCAAAGAACTCTCCTCGTCCGAATAATTGGTTTCTATACGAAAGAAGGGCTTCCATACTGTTCCCGAGTGGCCTTTTCCAGACCAACGGATCTTCTTTCCTGCCGTGGAAGTTGAATTGGAGTGTCGCATTTTAGGACGCCATTTGCCATTAGGTCGCACTCTTGGGGCCATGCAGAATCAGAGCATCGATCCATGATACAGATTTGCCTCGCGACCGGTTGGTAGCGTCGGATACATCAGGGAATAGCTGAATTCTTTGCGATTTCCTCCCGCTTGGCGGCGCAATGGGTTCTTCCTCGGTATCAAATTCGTATCCGACGTAAACCACTATGCCGGCGGCGTGAATTTTCGGAGACTTTACGTGCTACTATCGATACAATCCATGCATGCCGATTTGCGAGCCCAAAAAGGCAGGAGCGACCTCTAAATGAATTTGCGCGCTTTTCGCATCTGCCGGAAATAGTATACGTCGGTAACATGCGGGAGTGATTGAAACGCTCGAAGCCGCACGTCGCTTGAGTGTAGCATTTGGCATCGATGTCCTGATAGCGGAAACCGGCAAGCGATATCAGTTGAAGAATGAGCGGGGCCGCGGTTGCCCGGGAACTTTGAGCCGCCGCCGAAACGCTGATCTACAATCGCCGGAAAGGCCAAACGGGGGACGGCTGGCCAGTCGGCGAATTCCCCGCCGGAAACGCATTTTCGTTGGGTGCGATGGAAAAAGCGAGCGAGGCTTCGCGGTTCAGTTATAAAATTTCGCCGATCTTGAAAGTTGCGCTGTTCGCATTGAAGCAAATGTTTTGACACGAGCCGGCGATCAAAGCGCCATTAACGAAAAGCCGCGACGGCCGTAAATCATTTTGAGCGCGTGTCCAAACTCGTTTTCGCGCACCGATACCTGATTTTCGACGTCGACGTCCTTTGGAAAATCTCAGATCGCGACAGGAAAATTAATCGCTTCGCCGAATAAGCCGGATTGGCACTTCTCCGACAGAATAATTGTTTCGAGACGTCTTTCGCCATTTCAGCGGCCGCGAAAATGTTCTTCGTGCAACCAGCGCGGCTGCGCTAATTCGAATAAATCGGGTCTGACCGATTTAAGAAAGGGGCATTCCGTGCAAGAATTCGCAAGGTGCAAACGGCTTGCCGATTTTAAAAGTGTGGCGGCAAATCCTTTCGATTTAGACTTCGCCAAATATCTCTCTGCTTTTGGACTTCAGGAACAAAAGGCGAAGTACATCACGCTCGTCTGCCAACCGACGACCGTAGCTTGGCACTCTGAAAGGACATGGCCGGATCGTTTCCGGTCTCGATTGCCTCGGCACAATTGTTTTAGCGCGGGTTGTTTCAATGCCGCGCAGGTCGAGTTCGGGATAGAATCGCTGCCGAACGCGATACCGTATTCTCCAGCGCGCACGCCGGATTTTCCTAGCGTGTCATTGAAGAGATAGAAAAGCAGTCAAGGAACGAAAATTAATAAAGCGCAGCTGCTGTTCGCTGCGACAAATTCCCGGTCGCGCGCCCCGCACTCTCCGGCCGCGATAGCTGATGCCATTTAAAGCGGGAAGATTTCTCGGCAAACCCGGAATAGGGTTTTGAAGTACAGTTCAAACGCCTCCGAGATTTTCGCCTGCAGTTCCGGCTGCAACTCTTGCACGGCATTCCATGAGTTCTCGACCGGCCATATTCGGATGATTCCTGCGCCTTGGAATCAGCGTTGGTCTGAACTTTAATTGCGGCAATACAGTTCCTTCCCTGGAACTAATTCCGTGGCCAGCGAGAATTCGGGTGAATAATTTCGCAACTTGAGATTCTTTTTCCTGTGAAGGAAATGGCGGAGCAAAATTGGCATTAGTTTGAGCCAAAGACCTGTACACGTGGAATGCAGAAAATCAGAATATCCCTTGCCAAGCTCGCCGAATTGCTTGGCAATTCCGGCATCGCGCGCGGTGCCAACACGTGCGCCGAGTGTCCGAAAATCCAGACAGTGATAATTCGTTCCTTGATTGGGCAATGAGTAATGGCGGATTATCGCCGCAGCATAGTTCGCTTGAATTTGCGTTCCGTAGGAATGGTGCATGCGCGCGTTCAGATGCGGTTGGAAGCCTAGTGCTGCTCATCATCGCATCCGATTGCCTGATCGGTTCCTTTCTCCGGATCTTTTGAATGAATTTCTCGGTACCCGCCCGAACAGAGAATTTCGAAATTTTCGCGTAACCGGCATCACTTTCGGTTTGGACGGAGGCCGAGATCGCCGGGCCATATTCCGGGGCGGCGGAGTTGGACGGTTAATAACCTCGCCGCAGCGGCGCACCATGCCCGTTCAGGGGATGGCTATCGAGTCAATGCAAACAAATAAAGTAAATTCCCGCGCTTCGCCGAACAAAGAAGGCGACCTGAATTTCGATGTTGCCCGTGCGAATTTGGCCAGAGGAGAAAGTCTAAGGAACCGGTTGTTTTGCAGAAACTTTGGATCGCTAGCGGTTTTCCAAGAATGGTCTCTTTCAGCCTCATGCATAAATTTTTGTGGCTGGAGTTCAAATTCCGTTTTTACGCAATTCGTAGCAAGACCGTGCAGGCTCGGGAATCCCCAATTGTTGCAGGTGAATCAATTATCGGGAATCGTACTGTTCGATGTTTGGAACGATGCATGGACGGGCATGCAGTGATAAATTCATGACGACATTGGAGTGAAAACTCAATTTTTTCGGCGTATAGGTTATTGCCGAGCGCACAATTCTCGTTTAGTAATCCCGTCGGAGACGTGGCCGAGCGGTCGAAGGCGCTCCCCTGCTAAGGGAGTAGGCGGGGAACCGCCTCGAGGGTTCGAATCCCTTCGTCTCCGCCAGAAAAGCGCACAAACATGCGCCGCCGCCGGTCCGCGTCCGCCGTGTTCGCTACTCTCGCCGACCCGTCCCCGATCCGCGCCTGGACGTCCGCGGACTCGGCGGCTCCCTACTACTGCCTTCCAATCCGGTCGATCGCGCGCGCGAACGGCCTCGCCTCGTCGACCGTCAGCAGGGCGATCGGCGATCTCGTCGATCTCGGCCTCGTAGAGAGGCGGCAGCGCGGCGACGGGCAGACCGGGCTGCGCTCCGACGGGACGGTCTGGGGAATCAGCCTGGAGCCGGCGATCCGGAGCTATCCGCGAATCGCAGGGGAGCGCGAGTGTTGCAAAAAGGCAACGCGTGAGCAGCTTCGCGCGATTCGCGACGACGTGCGCGCGCCTCTGACGAGAGCCGCGAAGGCTCTGCGCAGGAGGGGATTCTCCGAATCGGTTCGTGACGGGCTACGCCGAATCGAGCGGCTTCGCCGCGAAGCCAAGAGGATCGTTGCGCTGGCCGGGCGGAGGCGGGAGCGCATAGCCGCGCTCGTCCGGGCGACGAAGGCCCTGGTCGCCGAATTGATCGGCGATCCGCGGAAGCCGGCCTCGGCAACCGAAATCGAAGTCGTCCTGTCGACGCTGGGCGCGACCGAGCTGGCGATTGAAAGCTCCCCGCTGAGCCCGGCGGCGAAGGCGGAACTGCTGGCCGGCGCGGAATCGATTCGCGAGAAGGCCCTGTCCGGCGGCGATTCGGCGGAGGCGATGCGAATGCTCGCCGAATGGCGGTCCCGAGCCATTGCCGGAATGACCGAATCTAGACGATCCCGGCCGGAAGGCGGGACGGCGATTCAAGCATCCGCGGAACCGAAAAACGCCGTCCGGTTACATGTCACTCAATGTAATAAAGACTCTAGTGACAGTGACAGGGGCGGAATCGACGAGGCCGCCGCCGCGCCTGCGGCGCGGTTCGATGAAATGGAAAACTGCGCCGCCTTTCTTGCCGCCGTCGAAGCCGCTTCGTCGATCATGAGCGAGCGATTCGCCGAATCGGCGAAACTGGCGGCCAGGGAGGGGCATGCCGGCGAAAGCCTGGCGTGGGTCGCGAGCGATCTCCTGTGCGGCGCGCTGGGCGTGCCCCGGCGGATCTGGCGCGAAGCGCGGCGAATCATGGGCCCGAAGGCCCTGGTCGCCCTGGCGGTCGCCGACCGCAACCGCTTTCACCCGAACACGCCGGTGGAAATCCCGGGAGCCGTGCTCCGAGCGATGACGCGGCGCTACCGCGTCGGCCTGTGCAACCTGGAGCTGGCCGTCGAGGCGATACGCGTGCGCGAGAGCCGCGGAAGCCAGCCGGGCGGCGCGAAGTCGAGAGATGCGGCGCGTTCGCTTGCGGGAGCCGGCGGATGACCGGCCGCTACTCCGCGCGCTCCCTGGATCGCATCCAGTCCAGGATTTCGGATTGCTTCCAGCCGAATGCCCGCCCGTCCCTGAAAAGCTTGAGCGGCGCAGGAAATTCGCCCGACCGCCACTTCCGGTGGATCGTCGACTTGCTCAGGCCGGTCAGCCGCATGACCTCGGCGATGCGGAGCAATCGTTCGAAAGGCGCGTCGCCGGGCGGGTCTTTCTCTTCCATTTCCTTCCTCCCGTGCAGAATCGAAATACTAGCGCAGAGTCGGCCTGTCCAGTTCGAGGTAGTCGCACCAATTCTGCATCAGGACGCGGCGGCGCTCGAGCAGGTCGGAGCGGGCGTAGGCCGCTTCGGCTCCGCCGTAGGGCTTGTGCGCCAGCGCGATCTCCGCGACCTCCCTCTCGGCGCCCTCCACTTCCGATGCCCAGTCGCGGAAGCTGCTGCGGAAGCCGTGCGGCACGGCGTCGATTCCGAGCGATCGGAGGAGCTTGGATATGGTGGAGTCGGACAGCGCCTTGCCGCGGGGCGAGGGAAAGAGCAGGCCGGACGAGCCGTCGAGCGGCGACGCGTCGAGCAGGTGCCGCGCGCCGGTCGAGAGCGGCACCCGGTGCCGACGGCCGCTTTTCGCGCGCCGCCCGGGAATCGTCCATATCTCGCCCCGCCTGTCGATTTCGCGGTTTTCGGCTCCGCGCGCTTCGCCGGATCTGCATGCGGTAAGCACCAGGAAGGCGAAGGCGATTCGCGTTCCCGGCCATGCCCGGGAGGCCAGCACCGCTCGCACCGCATCGGCGACTTCGGCGTGGGGGATGGCCCGGTGGCTCGAACGCGCCCGCGGGCTGTTCGGCAGCAGGGCCGCGATGGATCGGGCCGGATTGTCGGCGCGAAACCCGCTGGCGATCGCCCACTCCATGACCGCGCCGATACGCTGCTTGACGCGACTCGCCGTCTCGCGCTTCGTCTCCCAGATCGGCAGGACGGCTGCGGCGACATGCGCCGGCTCGATTTCGTCGACGCGCATCGCGCCGAGGACGGGCGAGGCGTACTGGTCGAGGGACGACCGCCGTTGGAGGGCGCTCTTGCCGCCGTTCTTCCATCCGGGCGTCTGCAGCGCGATGAAGCTGGCCGCCGCGTCGTCGAAGGTCGGCGCCGCGCTCGCGGCCGTCGCACCGGCCGCGAGCCGAGCCTGCCACGGCGATTCCTTCGGATCGCCGCCCTGCCGCGCGACGCGGCGATTGGCCAGCGCCTTCTCCCTTGCCTGGGACAGGGTCACGAGAGGGTAGCCTCCGAGGCCGAATTCCCGGGACTTGCCGCGAACGACGACGCGCTGCACCCAGCGGCGCGCGCCGGACGGGTCGATCCGCAGATAGAGGCCGTGCACGCCGTCGTAAAGCTTGCCGGGTCCGGTCGCCCCATGAACGAGAGCGTCGGTAAGCCGGCCGTTTGGATTCCCCCGCATCCTCGGTTTCGTACCCATGCGCATCCCCTTCCCCGATTCCGATTCGGGAATAGTTTAGCACATATAAATACTTATGAAACAAAAAATACGATTTCCGTCTCCAGTTTTATCCCCTTATTTCGGTTCCGGAACGCGCGGCAGCATGTCGAGAATCGCGGCCGGGGCGCTCATGGCGAGATCGTCGCCGGCGAGAATGTCGGCGCCGCTGAAAGCTTCCGGCGGCTGGACGCCGGCGGCCTGCCGCCATCGGCCGCTCTCGCGCCAGACGAAGTGGGGAACGGCGGAGATTCCGTTCGCGCGCATCCAGGCAAGATTCGCCGACAGCAGCGCGGACCCGATCTCGCCGATGGACGCGGCCGCTCCCTTCGGCGGCGGCGGCGGAGGATTGCCGGCCGCCGAATCGAGCAGCGTCCGCCACGCGGCCGCGGCGGGATCGCCTTCGAGCATGATCATCGCCGCCAGGTCGACCGAGCGTTCCGAGAGGAAAGGGGCGAGGGCGAGGCGGACCTGGAGATCGCCCGCGGCTATGCGCGGCGAAAGCGCCGCGAGGGCGTCGGCGCAATGCGGGCAGCCGGGATCTGCGAGCATGTAGACCGCAGGCGCCGCCTCCGCGCCCAGGCGCAGCCAGAAGAGATCCTCGCCGAGGAAGGAATCCTTGGAGAGGCCGGGTTCGGGCTGCCCGGAATCCCGCTCGCCGGCGGCCGGAAGCGGCGGCGCCGGCGAAAGCGATGCCTGCCCCGGACCGATCGTCGGGGAGCCCGCCGCCGATCCGGGCGGAAATGGCGCGGCGGCGACCGGCGGCGACGGATCGATGCCGAATCGCAGCGTGTCCGCGAGGCCCCGGGAAAGCTCGGCGGCGAACCGGCGGCGCGCCGGTTCGTCCAGGATGATGGCGAGCAGCTCGGCGGCGGTCCGGGGATGCTCGCGCGCGAGATCGTAGCCGTTCGGGATCAAGCCGAGCTCGGCGAGGGACATTTGCGCGTTCGGTTTGCCGTCCTTTGCGATGGCGACGTTCGCGAGGACGGCGATGGCGGCGGCGAGACCGCCGCCGATCAGCGGCGCCGGGCGGCAGGGAAGGGGTCTCATGCGGGACCTGTCTGATTGCGGATCTGGAAAAGAGAGGAGTAGGAGCATATGGCCGAAGCATCCCCTGTTGCAAGACGGAGCAACCTGACCGGCAGGGTCAACGTCATGGCGTTCGACGCCGAAACGGCCGAGCGCATCCATGAATGGCTGGCGATGGACCGGGACGCGCGGCCGTTCGTTCAGGTCGCGTTCCCGGCGCTCACGGACGACGAGAGGGAATTCCTCCTGACGGGCGTGACGCCGAAGGAATGGGACGAAGCCTTCGGAGGTGGGGAAGATTAGCCGAATGGATCTGTCGGCGACCTCCTTGGCAAACTGGAAGGGCCGTTACGCTTCAGCGTCCGGCGCGAATAACGATCTCGGGCGGTAGAGCATTGCGACGGTCGCCGCCGTAGGCGGCAGACACTTCTCACTCGCTCCCATGCAAGCCAAGCGGTTCCGACAACTTTCCCTCGTTCGCCTTTTTCCGCAATTCCGCGAGTGCCACTGCTTTGCCTCCAGTTCGATTCGATGGAATCCGATTAGGCATTGTCGATGGAATCCGGCAAAACTATAGGCTTAAATTCCGGCTTCCGAAAGACAGGGAGAAGTTGGGATAAGAATAATAACGACGGCGGCTCTCGCTATATGAACTGGAGGTGCAAAAGGCTGTGGCAGCAATTGCCACTATACTCGCGCGCACACGGCTAGATACAAGAAAAATGACGAAGACGAACAACAGGACCAGGGAACCAAAGCCTCTCAAAATTTGGATGCGCGAGATTTCTGTCTGGACAGGACACGGATTGAAACTAGTATTGCCGTATATTGTCCTTCTGGTCGCTTTATACCTGACTTTCAACATTGATCGGCTGGTAATCGATTGCAAGGAGCTTGAAATACGTTTGACGGGATTGATCCTCCAAGCTTTAGGATTTTTGATAGTTGTTTTTCTCCTCACTAACGTCCGGAAGCTATTTCAGAAGCCACCGATTTTATCGCAAATCAAGAGTTTCGTGGAGGGTTTCCCGTCTCGACGCTCGAAAGTGGTCAGAATTTCCGCAGAAATTTCGTCAGGCGCATCGAGCGTAAGCGCTCGACTAAGTGTGCGGCCCGGAACGAATGCGGCCCTCATCCGACGGGTGGAATTACTGGAACGAGACGTAGAAAAAACAATTAAGAATTTGGTAGATCTGAAGGAGAAGTTGAACAGTTATGACTCTGAAAACAAGAGGTTCATTGAAGCCTTTCGGATAGAGTTTGAAGCGCGTGAAAGGAATTTAAGAAATTTGTTGGACGAAGCGGTCGTCGGTGGAATTTACTGGGAATTGGTAGGCGTATTATATTTCTTGGTCGGAGTAGTGCTGACCACAGTCGCACCAGAGATCGCCGTCCACTTGGGTCAAAATCCTCAATGTGCTTAGCGGCACTATAACTGCACACAAGTTCCCGGCTCGCCGCAGCATTCATCGGCAAATCTCGGGAATCGCAATAACCGTCGGCGCAATTTCAATTTTAAGGCGAATTCGCCCGAGAATCCTCCTGCCGGAACGTCGCGACCAGCCGGTCGCACAGCACGGCCGCCGCCGCCGCGTCCCGGCAGTGCTCTGCCCCGATGCGCGCGGCGCGCGCCGCGGCGGGATCGCCTACGGCGAGCTGGCGCAGCCGCTCCTGGTATTCGGCGATGCGGTCGAGCGCCGCGTTGCCGTCCACGAGAAGCAGGATCAGCGCCTCCAGCTCGACTCCACGATCCTCGGCCGGGGATCCGGCCAGCCCGAGCGCGGCCTCCAGCTCGGCGCAGGGAATCCGGCTCTCGCCGGCGTCGAGGACGGCCAGAACCGTGTCCCCTTCGGGAAGGACGCGACCGCGCGGCCCGCCGTCGGCGGAGACGGATCCGGCGGCGATTCGCCACCCGGCCCTCAGCGGCCCGGCATTCGCCTCCAGCAGCCCGCCGTCGCGGATCCTGTCCTGGCACTCGGCGGCGGGATGCGCGTTCGCGCCGGCGGCGCCCTCGCGCAGCCGCCTCGCTAGCTCGGCCGCGTCGACGGAGGCCGGTTCCCGTCCCGGCCGCGTCCAGGCGACCGTCAGGACGCTTTCCGGAGCCGGGCCGGCGAGAAGCCTGCCCCGATCGGCGATTCTCGCGCCGGTCCGGTCCAGCAGCCAGAGCTCGCCGCGGCGCGGGTAGGCGACGATGCGCGCATTCTCGCCGGGGACGATCAGCTCCGCCGCCGCCGCCGGCATCTCCCGCCCGGAAATCCGCCGCAGCTCGTCTCGCAGGGAGTCGAAGATCGCCTCCGCCTCCTGCGCGGACGCGCCGCTGGCCGCGATCGCGAAAATCGTCGCGGCGGCCGCCGCGATCCGAAAAAGGAAAACCTTCATCGCCCTTCGCCCTCCGTCTTCAGGGCGTGATCGCCAGCCGGTTGAAATAGCCGGCCGCTCCGCTCCGGATGATGAGATCGCCGGTCAGGCTGACGACGGCGGGGGTCGAGGCGAGACCGGTTTCGAGATCGTCGACCTCGAGCAGGGGAGCCTCCAGCGTGTCCGCCGCGAAGGCACCGCCCGCGCCGCCCGAAGCCGCGACGGTGACCGTGGTTCCCGCGGGCAGAGACAGGGCGCCCTCGATCCGGATGCTCTCGGCGGCCAGCGACCCGTCGAAAGACGTCGCCTCGATCCGGACGGCGATCTCGGCCGCGGCGGCCGAGATGCCGCCGGACACGCTGAATCCCGCCGCGTCGCCGCCTTCGCCGTCGATGCTCCCGGCGATCGCGGCCTCGCCGCTGAAGGCCGCGCCTGCGCCGACGGCGAGCGAGGCGGCCTCGATGGTTCCGGTCGCCTCCAGGTCGTTCTCGATCGCGACGATGCGCGCCCGGATTTCCGGCGCCGGCAGGTCCGCGCCGCCCATCGCGAAGTCGCCCTCCGCTCGGTTGAGCTCCGGTGCGCCCGGCACCGCGACGCGGTGCAGGTACGGCTCCCTGTCCGCGTCGAGATGGGCGATCCGCAGCGCGAGCATGTCGCGCCGCCGGGGCGCGGCGGCGGCACCGAGCTCGAGCGAGAGCGCGGCGATCAGACCGGCCGCGTCCCAGTCCAGCCCGCCGCCGCAGACGGTCGAAGCCGACCGGCATGCGCCGCCCAGCCTTCCAGCATGCGCGGTTCCCGGCTCACCCAGTGGCAGGGCCCGGTCGCCCGGCGCGGCGCGGGACCATGCGGCGATTATGATGCGGGGCTCCGCAGCCCCGCTTCCCGGCAGCCAGGCTGCGGCGGCGATGCCTCCTCCGGAAGGCGCGCGGGTCGGCAGCCCGTCCGGGAGCAGCCGCGCGGCCCGCAGCTGCGCTTCGGTGATGGCCTCGGCACGCGATGCGGACGCGGCGAGCCTGTCCCGGAGGCCGGTGATGTCCCGGGTCGCGAATTCGCGCGCGCCGTCGGCGAAGGCCGAGAGAATGCGCGCCTGCGCCTGTGCTCCGGCCCGCGTCGCGTAGTGGCGCGCGGCCTCGAGCAGGAGCGCGCCGGCGATCGCGGCCACCGCCAGCCCGAGGGCGGCGTCGAACAGCCCGGCGCCGAGGCGGGAGCGGCGGATCAGCATCCCTGGCACGAGCCTACGTAGACCGTCGCCCCGCTCTCGACGCGCAGCTCGGCCGCATTGAATCGCACGAACGGCGCCAGCCGTCCGAATTCCGCGTCGCCCGTCGCCCTGATCGTGCCCGCGGCGGTGTCCAGCTCTTCCGCCGTTATGGTTTCGGCGTCCAGCCCGTCGGCCGCCAGCGACAGCGCCTCCATCGCGCCCAGCCCCTGCCGGCAGGGATCGTCGCCGGGCCGCGTCGCGTCGGCCGCGCATTCGGCGGTCAGTGCGGCGATCGCCGAGGCGGCGCTGTCGGCGATCGCCAGCACCGCGTTCGGGGCGTCGAGAGCGGGGAGCGAGACCGTCGAGCCGGACGCGATCCGGCCGAATCCAGCTACGTCCGAAGCCGAAATTTCGCCCGCGAACGAAGCGTCGCCGCCGATGGCGGCGGCGCCGGCGACCTCCAGGTCAGCGCCGCCGAGCAGGCTTCCCCCGATCCGCGCCTCGTCGGCGGCCAGCGTCGCGCCGGCGATGCCGATCTCGCCGGCCTCGACGATCCGCCCGGTAACCGCCAGGCCCGCGCTCATTTCGGCGGCGGCTCCGGCTCCCGGCATCAGCCGCGCGGGATCGTCCGGCCGAGTCGAGAGCGCCCGCAGCGCCGCGAGGTCGCCGGCTCCGGGCGAGCTGGCTCCCAGCGCCGCGGTCAGCGCGCCGGCGTCGTAGCGCAGGTTCGGCCCGCACCAGCTCAGCAGCGGGCAGCCGCCCGCGCCGACGCGCCCGACGCGGTCGACGCCCGGCCCGGGAACCGGGGCTCCCCAGTCGCCGCCGCCGGCCCAGGCGGCGACATGCAGCCGTTCCGGCGAGGGGGAATAGTAGGCGAAAAGGATGCCGCGCCCGCTCGGCGTGGCCGCCGGCAGCCGCCCGCTCAGCGCCGCCTCGATCCGGCTGAGCGGCACGATGCGGGCATTGGCGGCCGCGGCGCGGGTCCAGGCGATTTCGGCTTCCAGCTCGGCTTCGGCCGCCAGCGCGGCGCCGTCGGCGGCGATGGAGACGATCCGCGCATCCTCCTGGGTGACCGCGGCGCGGAAGGCCCGGCCGCCGAGCTCGGCGAGGGCGGCGGCGAGGACGGCTGCGAGCGCGATCGTCGCCGTCGCTTCGAACAGGGAAAGTCCGCGCCGCGATCGCGCCGGCAGCCTTCCGGTCACGGCCGGCATCCGTAGCAGCGCCCCGAGTTGACGAAGACGTCGACGTCGGCGAGCGGGCTCCAGGCGCGCTCGGTGATAGAGAGATCGCCGCGCACGTCGATCAGGGCCACCGGCTCGACCGCGCCGAGCCCGGCGGAATCGGCGCTGGCGGAGACCGCGATCGCGGCCGCGCCGTCCACCGACAGCAGGTTGACCGTAACGGATGTCGGCGACGCGCCGTTCGCCAGGACCGCCTGCCGCGCCTTCGCCGCTCCCGAAGCCGTCTCCAGCCGGCTCGCCTCGAGGAGGTCGGACTGCAGCCGGTTCGAGATCGCCGCGCCGGCCGAGCCGATCACGTTGCCGCCCGCCGCCAGCGATCCGGCGTCCAGGCCGCCGGCGGCGAGGGTTCCTCCCGCGCTGAGGTCCAGTCCCGTGCCGCGGCCGGCGACCGAGAGGAACGAGGCGCGATCGGCGTAAATCTCGTCGGCGGCGACTTGCGATCCGGCGGCGAAGCCGATGCCGGCTCCGGCGTTCGGCGGCGGCTGCCCGGCGCGGGCGAGGCGCAGCGCGAAGCGCGGCTCGATCCCGCCGTAGAGCCAGGCCGGAACCGCGATGTCGAGAGCGCCGGGCGAATAGCCCGCGGCGCGGGCGATGGCGAGCGCGACGTCGCCGGGTTCGGGCGAGTTGGATGACGGATCCGGCGCGGTGAAGCCTGCTCCCCGCCGGGCCAGCGATTCGCGCGCGCGATTTGCGATGCGCTGCGCTTCGCTCGAGACCGGCGACGCGACGATGACGCCGTAGGGCGGTCCTCCGCCGCCCGCGGCCGGATCGGAGCCCGAAAGCCAGCCCACGAAATACCGCGTTTGCCAGCCCGCCGCGGGACTGTCGGCGGTCAGGGCCCAGGGCGCGGCCGAGCCTCCGGACGGCAGCGACAGTTCGTCGATTTCGGCGGGGCCGGGCGTGATCGCTCTCGGCGTCGCCGTCGTTCCCGGCGCGGGCCGCATCGCGGCCGCCTGCGCTTCCGAATGGATCCAGTTGTCGAGGGCCCAGGCGCGGGCGGCGAGGGTCGCGGCGAGGATTTCCGCGCGGCTGCGGTCGAGGACGCGGTTCTGGTAGCGCGCCCACTCGGTCGCGGCGAGGGCGGCCAGCGCGGTCGCCAGCGTCGCCGCGAACAGGGCTCCGCCGCGTCGCGCGCGGCGGGGCGGCGGCCTTGCGCCCTTGTTCCGATCTGACTCCGGCATGGCGCAATCATAGCGGCGGCGCGGTCCGCCGTCATGTGGAAAAAGAAAATGCCTGGAGGGCGTCCGACGCTCCTGCGGGGACTATCCTAAATCCGGTTCCGTTCGCGATCCTACGAGAACTCCGCCATTAGTTCAGCCTTTTCGAAGCTCGAGCCGGTTTGCTGGGTCGTAGGATTTGCAGCAAAGCGCTTAGCTAGCAATAAAGTTTATCATCTCGACAGCGGCGCGGTCGCCCGCTCTGCGACGGTCAGAGTGGGTGCGATCTGGCGGCATGGCACCCAAGCAGAATGGTGGCTAGCTGCCTTGCTGCCATGCATTAAGGAACCTCTGCACGATGTCCTGGTCGTCGGGTTCGAGACTGGCGCTGTCGAGAACCTCGGACAGTCTCTCCTGAAATCGGCCAGCATCCATCAAAATCTCGATCCCATTGACTTGGGCTTGGTCTATCTTGCGACCCACAAAGTCGCCAAACTGACCAACAAAGGAATGCCCTAGGAATGCTCGGGCAAACTTGATGATGGATTGGTCATCTTCAAGTGCGGCGTTGCAGAATCCTTGGACTTCCTCCAGTGAATCTCCAGCCATGTCCCGCCATCTGAAGAGCACAAAGGCAAGATCTTTCACCTCTAGAATTGAACCATCACTGGCGGCCTCTCGAATTCGCTGCAAAGCAACCTCGGTGATGCTCTGAACATCGTTCTTGGTCATCAGGAACTCATTCGGAGAAGTATGCGCTTCGTCGTCCCGGGGCGACTGGTAGCCTCTGGAGACGGAATTGATGATATAGACCAGCCATCCCAGGGAGGCATTCTGGATCGCATTGAACAGAATTTTGGAACGTTCTGGCAGTTCCGTGCGATTCAACAGCAATGCGGCGGTCAACTGGTACAAGCGTCTTTTGTTATCAGTTGGGAAAACATCATCGTTCTCGACCTGGAGATCGTCCGCGATGGAATACAGGGCCTGCAGGAATGGCGTCACCTTCCGGATTTCCATGTCGCCTGCGTGGCAGGCCAGTTCTTCCAGTAGGAACGAAGCCTTGGTTCGTCCTTCCCCGAGGTGATTGCCGAGAGCATTGAGGAATGCCGATTTGACAAATTCCGGTTCATCCGCTCTCCGGACAAGCTCGCGAACCTCGCGCAGTGGAACCGCGTATGGCGAAAGAGCGAATCGAAAATACGTATCGAAGTGCGGCTGGGAACAGACTCTGCGCGCCTTTGCCCATTCCTTGTCGTCGGTGTCGTGCGTGTTGGACCAGATTGATTGAAGGCGGGGAAATAGCTTCTGGAGGCCGTCTTTCAGGCGTCCCCCATCATTTTGCGATTCTTTGCCAAGGAACAGTTGTTCGTACTTGTCGGCAACCTCTTTTTGGCTGCCGCGAGGTGCATCAAGTGCCATGCCAACCAGAACGGATTTCTGCGAACGTACCGATTGGTACACGCCGGGCCTGAACAGCCGCAGCGTCTCGATCGCAAGGAAATCGGCCGCGTTTACTTCCCCTCGTACTGCCTGAAAGGTGACCGATAGAGCGTTGGACAGGCGCAGGACGTCACGTGGCGTCCGGAACTCGGGTGCGACAACGGCATGAAACATGTTGCTGAAATAGTGCTGATCGCCGATGTCTTCATCGTCAAAAATTTCCGCAATCTGTGAATTAAACATGTCAATCAGTTGAAATTGGCTCGGTTCGGGAAGATCGAAACCCGCTTGAACGATCTTTTCGAGGTAGTGAGAGCCTTCCGACGGGTAGCGCTGCTCGACAGCCTTCTCCGTTGTGATTCGATCGTAGGCCAGGAGGTAGATGACATTCGGTAGCCGCCCGACCGACTTGACAAGCCGAAAGATGACCAGAGCTTCATCGGGGGACAAGCGGTCAATGTCGTCTATGATAACGAGAAACCGGCCGCACGAATTTTTCAGCGCGCGAACGACCTTGTCCTGTAGAACCTTGTCGCTCTCGTCCGTCTTGATCAAATTCGTAAGGAGCGGAATGCCGGAAGATATGACTATTCCCAAAAACGGATTTCCACTTGCCGTCACGGCGGCACCCAGCAACTGTCCTGTCGCGGCGACGCGAGCGCCGAGCAACTGGAGTGCCTTCAGGGCCGTATCGGATTGCGACAGTTCGGGTCTTAGGCCGGCGTAGAGCTCCCGAATAAAACCGACAGCAAGAGCATCTTCCGATCGATACAGCCAGCATTGGAATTGCAGGATTGTTAGAGGCTGAATCATAAGTCATTGTTTTGATTCTGTTTTTCATGTCAGGCACT
>JAPPFL010000048.1 GCA_028823855.1 Albidovulum sp. | reverse complement strand
GCGCGCTTGTTGACGCGCATCCACGCCCGCACCCGCTCGACGGTATGGAGCCGCAACCCCGCCGCGTTTCTGAGCTTCGTCACGAATGCGGAGTCGCCGGCCGACTTGCCGGCCTCGACCCGGCCGCGAAGCCCCGGTGCGCCTTCGCCGAGGTCCGTCAAGAACAGCGCGTTCATGGTGCGCTTGGGGCCGACGTGAAACTCGTTGATCTCGCCTTCAGACAAGGTGACGATCATCGCGCCGGCAAACCGTAGATGCTTGTAGAGCGTCGCAACTTCCACCTGGTCGCGGCTAACCCGGTCGACCGCTTCCGCGATCAGGATCTCGAACAGGCCGCGCCGCGCATCCTCCAGCAGGGCTTGGATGCCCGGACGCAGGATCATGCTGTCGCCGGAGATGGCGGAGTCCTTGTACGCACCTGCGATCTTCCAGCCCTCTCGCGCGGCGCGCTCGCGGCAGACCCGGAACTGGTCATTGATCGATGCCGCCCGCTGCTGATCGGACGAGTAGCGGGCATAGCGCGCGCAGCGCTGGGTCATGACTTCCCGTCTTCTATTTCTCGCTGGCATCCTTCGCTGGCACGTTGTCGTTGGCGGTGCCGAGCCTGTCCAGTTCCTCGCGTGCGATGCGCCGGCCGAGTAGCCGGGCCAGCGTCACCACGGCGGCATCGATTCGGGCCTCCGCCTCGCCGCGCATGACGGCAATCCCGCGATCCTCGTTCTTCTGCATCCCCTCGTGCCTCCCGTAACTCTACGCTCCCGGGAGTCCACTTGGAGCCCCGATTCGGCCATGTCAAACGGGACAGGTAGGGGATTTCCTGCTTGGAATCATACACTTGAGTAGCTGAGGGGTCGCCAGTGGGGACATACGGCGCATGGCGCATGATCGAAAAAGTTCTTCGATGAACTGTCAAACGGCACACCGGTGGCTTCTTACACCGTCCATGGATCGACAGTCTTCAATCCCGCCGCCTCGAACGGAGCCGTATCCCGAGTCGCCACCATCATGCCGTTGGCTGAGGCGGTCGCCGCTATGTAACCGTCGGACACCGGGATCGTTCGCCCCTCGGACCGCGCCCTCGCCATTAGCTCCGCATAGGCCTGCGAGCCCGCAAGATCGAAGGCTAGCACCCGCCCGGGAAACATCGGCAAGACCTGCCTCTCCAGATCCTCGTGCAGCCGGTCCCGTCGGCGGCCGGCCGGTAGCGACCGCACCCCGAAACGCAGCTCGGCCACGATAATGGCCGACAGATACAGCGTTTCCAGCGCTTGTGCGTCGAGCCATTCGGCGACGCGTGGCTCCGGAGCCACGCGCAGCGGCTCCGACACCACCTTGGTGTCCACTAGGATCATTCCAGATCGATTGGCCGGGCCTGAGCGGTGTCGCGTTGCGCGAAGCCTGCGAACTCCTCGTCTGTCAACCCGGCGCGCCGGCCGACGGCGGTCAGCAGCGTCCCGAGCGCGGCCCGCCCTTCCGGCAAGACCGTTTCCGCCAGAATGGCACGCACCTCGGCCTCGGTGCTGCGGCCCCTTAGGGCGGCCCGCACGCGTAGGGCGCGATGCACCTCGTCGGGAAGGTTGCGTACGGTGAGCAGAGCCATAGGCGAATCCCGGTCATGATTTCGATGCATGCAAAATATCAATATGACAGCAACTATGGAAGCGCGCCCTAAAGGGCTCAGCAATTCCCGCTAAGGCGCAATTGACGCGCCGGTTCGAATTTGGTTCCGCCGCTCGCGATTTCAGCGCCCGCGAGCGCAGCGGCGGACGGGGCCCGCAAGCGAAGCGCACCGGTCCGGCATCCTGACCTTTAAGAAGCATTGCCGCGGCTCCCGCCAAAGATGGAGCTTGCGCTCCTGGTACCGCTTCGCCTCTTTGAACATCGCGCAGCAGCGCTTCTGGGTCGGGTCGATCGGGAACGCCAGCGGGCATAGGCTGGCGAAGACGCTGGACAGGTTTTTCTCCATGGCCGAAATTGTGCTCGAACTCGCAGCGGTGGTTCTTCAGGGCGTTGAAAGTCTCGTTCTCGATGCGCCGGCGGCTGCGCGCCTCTCGCACCGCGGGGTTTGCCGCGGCCTCGCCGAGCGGCAGGTCGGCGGCCCTGGACCGGCTAGCTTTTGAACCGTCCGGGCGCGCTTCGGCATATTCCGGCAGGTCCGCGCGCACGTCGAACCGGGTTTCGTCCGGGGGCGCGCCGCCCGGCCAGCGGAACTCGTGCGCGATCCTCCCCTTCTTCGCCCTTTCGGTCTTCTCCGGGGTCCGCGCCTCCTGGCTATCCTTCGCCCGGTCGAACAGGAACCCGCGGTCGCCGGGCCTGGCGCCGAGGATATAGCGCGAGCCCCTGAAGCGAAGCAGCTTGATGCGCGGGCCTTTCCAGGCCGGGCCGTCCCGCAGGACGACGGTTTCCGGACGGGGATGCTTCCGGCGGAAGCCCTCCGCGAACCGGCGCGCCGCGTTCTGCTCGCAGTCGTTCTTGCTCGCGCCGTCCTCTTTCTCGATCATCTCTGGCGCGACGGCAAAGACGACCTCGCGGTCCGGATGCGCCGGGGCTCCGGCGAGCATCCGGTGGCGGTAGCTCGTCGCGCCGCCGCCGGGTTCCCGCCGCGCCGCGCCTCGGTATCGAACTGCGGAAGCGACGGAAACCTCAGGAGGTACACGGCCAGCCCGGACGCCAGGCGGTCTCCGAGAGTCAAACCGCGCGAATCGACCGGATCCGGAATCCGCTCGATCTCGTCGCAAACGAGTCGAAACAGCTTCGGCATCGACAAATGCCGGTGCGCGGCGTTTTTCATACTGCTTTGCCTCGAAATTTTTTTCGACGCCTACGGCGAATCGGCGAGATCCGCAAATTCATGAGCGCGAAGTCCGCGAAAAAAATTTCGCGCTTTTCTTAATGAATTGAAATATAGCAATATTTTCAATTAGCGGGAATTGCTGGAGTCCGACTCAGAAGAGTTGATCTGTCTAATACGTGACGCCGATTTGCGCATGGTATTTCTTGAAGCAGATTTTCCAGACATCTACCAGCTATTCAATGTGGTATTGAAGGGTAACGTCACGGAAGTAACGTTTAATCGCAAGCATCCCGCCTTCGACGGCATATTCGGAATGGTGAACACCATTGACGAAGATGTGACGATCTCAATCGGGAAGAAGTGCTGGACCGTCTAATGAAGGCGGTCAATGCCGCGAAGGTAGTGTTCGCCGAATGGGCGCGGTACGAACGCGAAGCCGGTGTTGATCGAGCACGAGCGTTGCAGAAGGTCCGCTTCGAGTGAGGCCATATCGCCGCAAAGTTCCTCGATCCCGACGATGACCTCGCTCTATAGGTAAGGCTAGAAGAGAAAAGCATGATTTTCGAGGGAGAACGCATCAGAGAACTGGTCGCCGCGGCAAAGCGGGAGGTCATTCTGTGCGCCCCGTTCGTCAAAGCCAAAGTTCTCGGCATTATTCTTGAAGCGTGCCGCAGGCTGTTCCGGTCCGAATTGTGACTCGATGGCGCCCAGCTGAAGTCGCTTCCGGGCTGAGCGATCTGGAAGTGTATGACATCGCAATGAACGGCTACATACGGAACTTGGCTTGCTCGATTCGCTTCATGCAAAGCTATACGTTGCTGATGATGATTGTTTGGTGGGTTCGGCCAATCTCATCGCCGCGGCGCTAGGTTGGAGGACGGATTCTAACGTGGAGATTTTGCAGCGTGCCAGCAGGTCAGATACTGATGTGTTACATCTTTTGGAAAGGCTGGCTTACGCGTCTTCTGCGACATTTCAAATTCGATCTGAAATCGAAGAGCAGGCTGCTGCCCTGAGTGCAGCATTGCTGGACGATGGACGTGAAGTTTCGGCGGACGCTGTGGAATGGCTCGGTGCACCTTGGCTGCCACGGTGCGCTGCACCAGACAGGAACTTCACAGTTTATGAGAATCCACAGACAACGGCTGTTGTTGAAGGAATGCGTAGCGACGCCTTGGCCGATCTTAGTGACCTAGTACCACCGACTGGGATGGTGGACCACGACGCGTTCACTAGCTACATCAACGCGACGTTGTTCCGGCTCCCATCCTTTCGCTGGGATCTCGACACCGTAGCTGCGCGATTGACTGATGTTTAGGGGGCTGGGTTGATCGCTGAGCTCAAACCAGATCTATCTCAATTAGATTTGCAAAGGCAGTGGTATATTGTACGGGAATGGATCGGTGTGTTCTGCCACGACCGGTTTGAAGTAGCGCCGGAAAGTTATGTTGTACGGTTGAAACCTCACTAAGAAGTCATCGGTGTCGGGATGCGTGCAGCGGCGGCATAGAAGTATAGGGAGGAATTGGGGGTTTTCGTTGTCGAAAAAGATATGAGGTAGAGCTAACCGGCGTCTCTTTACCAGCACGACGCATTCGTTGATTCCGAGGAAGTAGCTGGAAACGGCTTACAATTGGCTTTCTTCGAAGAGTGCACGGATTGCGCCCTCGCGGCTTGCAAATGATTCTCGGCCCACGTCGAAAATTATTTTCAGCTTTTCGACATCGCATTCCAAGAAGTTGGATTCGTAGTGCCGATCGGTCCGCGCATCGTCGATTCGTACGATCGTGACGTCTGGGAACAGCAACGTTCGGAGAGTCTCGACGGTGTTCGAGCTCGTCTGCAGCAATGTCCAAAATGTCGGTGTCGCGGTCGTGAGGATCCTTGAGATTAACCGATTGCGCTCCGGGAATGAACCAGTGACTAGAGTGAGCAACCGAAATCGCTCTCGCTCAACGTCCAAGGGTCCGATTGCGTCAGCGAGTGTAAAAAGCGACGGATTATTGGCAGAGAACCCGCCGTCCACTACAGTTCGTTCTCCACCGTATGACGTCGGCACGGTCTTTTTCGCGAACATGGGAAAGGCCGCACAAGAGGCCACTACGGCATCGCTGATCGAATAGCCAAATCCAGGCTGGAAGCTCTCCCTGCGCCCATGTGCCCGGTCAGCGTGGTTCTCGAACACCATAGGGCGGTTGTACTCAAGGCGTGTCGCCACAATGCCCCCGTTGGTAAGAAAGGCATCGAATCCCTTGCTTCCATATATCGTCGTTGCCCACCTTTCTAGGGCTGCGCTCTTCGACAGCGGACGACGCTTTCCCATCACTTCCGGAATGATTTCAAGGTACCGGGACGTGATTGTGTCCACAGTTTCACCAAGCGCGAGCATCGAACCGATGATCGATCCCGTGCTCGTGCCGTAGATTAAATCGAACGCCTCGTGCAACGGTCGTTCAAGGAGCGTCTCGACTTCAAACAGCACGCCAAGCGTGTAAACCCCGAGCGATCCGCCCCTGTCCAGAAAAACAGGATGTGGAACGGGCGGCCGGTCAGCGCCAATTGCTCCACAGGCTCAAAAGCGCGTCGAGGAGCCTGTTCGCCGAACTGAGGTCGGTTTGGTGCATCGCGCCGCCGTAGATCCACTGCACGCCGTTCTGGCACATCCACTGCGCCTTAGACCCGTTCGAACTAGACTCCAAGAGTTCCACGAGAATGCCGTGAAACATGCTCTGGTGGTTTCCCGAAAATCGGAAAGAGGAGACGTTGTAGAGCAGGCACTCAAGAAAGTAGGAGGGAAGGTCGGATCCAGCCGCGTTGCGTGCGCTCTTGAAAACCCGGGTCATCGCCTTGTAATTCCCGCCGCACGCATTGTTTTTGCGCGTCCCACTTTCGTAGTGGAGCTGAGGGTAGTTCACGACCTGAATTCCCGATCGTGTCCAGAACGTGATTCCCTTCGCATAACCTCCTGCGCCATAGGCTCGGTATTCACAATACGGAATTACGTCAGCGTTTAGTCGATCACCGGTGCCGCCAACGTGGATGCACTTGTTCCCAAGCCGCACCCTCCCTTGGCTGTAACGGGTATTGAGGGCTCCATAGACCTCGTTTCTGAAATTCTCCCATGAATAGCTACCAGGCTGGAAACCCCGCAGTCGACGTTCTTCAGGAGTTAGGTCGTCGTAGAAGACACCGGAACTTTCGGCAACGACGTCCACATCGCTGTTCCCAGCGATGTTGGTGTGGTTTCGGTGCGAGCCCTGCAGTTACACGGAGGGCGATCCCATGACTGGTGGCCATTCGTACCCGCCGAGCGCGTTTCTGATCGACTCGTACGTTCTCTGCGAGCGAACTTGCGCCCCTAATTGGGACCATGTCCTGAACTGGTTTTCCTGAATTGTCACATTGTCTCTCACAGATTATCCTAAAGCCGGTCTCTGGGCCCACTCCACCCAATTGCGCCATCAATGCATCAAGGGGCTCACGCACTGGATAGATTTTGTACAACGTCAGCCAACCGGTCCTCGAGACCCTCGAATGCTAGGTCGTTTAGGAATTGCCGTCGCCACAGCAGTCGTCGATCGGCATCGTCTAACTCCGCCTCGTCGCAGACCGATTCCCAGTTCGACCCGATGACGGCGACCTGTTGCTTCATGATCGCCAGAGCGCTCTCTTCCGCGAGAAGAAACTTGTTGGCGGATGCAAGGCAAAGCGATAGCTGGCTGCGTCGCTCGCGGCCTCGGACCTGCATGGCCTCGCGGCCGGTCCTGGATTGCGGGCAAATGTCAAAGGCCGGCGTGAGACTGAGACTTTCGCCGTCCCAGAAGGCGGCATGGTTGCGAGCGTGATCATCCGTATTGCCGACAAGAATGTTAAAGGTCATGCGCGCGAAGAGTTCCACCAGGGTCTCGGTAGGGGCGGTGAAGCGCGCCCGGACGATGTCGGCGAGCGCTTCGTAGGACGCGTGGGCGGCGAAGCGCTCGTCGAGGCCGAGCAGTGTCAGTGCCGAAACCACGGCGCGCCGCGTCCACCCGGTCTCTACCGGCTCCCGATCGAAACGCTGGATCAGCAGCACATCTTTGTTCATCGCCCGAGCGAGTCTGACTGGTGCGACGTTCAGCCCACACAGGCCCGCAAGGCGCATGGCGATGAACTCCGCCTTGACGACGCCATACGTATCGGTTGAGGAAGTGAACTTCGCGACATATTTGGCACCTCCATCCCTGATGAGCGTTTTCGGTCTTGCTCCCCCGACTGCCGTGCCGTGCTGCAACGCTTCGGCCAGGTCCGGCGCCAGCGGTAGGCCACGATCAACCCGGTCAGCCGAGTCCAACAGCCGTTCGAGGGTCTCATTGTCGACCTCGCGCGGAATGTAGTCCCTGGAAGATGCCTGGAAGTCGAGCGCGCCGATGCGGTCGGAGCCCGACCGAAGCATGAAGGTGAGCTCGTCGAGATCGGCGAACCCGTTCGCTCCGCGGTGGCCGCCGGCGAGGCGATGGGCGATCACTCGACGGCCCCATGCATCGGGTGAGGCGTCGCGCAGGGCATTGGCGATCTCAAGCGGCGGCTCGGGCACGATGGTGCCGCGGCGCAGGGGCAATTCGGGCGCATAAATCGGGATCGCGTCGTCGTTGGCGAGATAGGAGCGGCCGTAGTTGAAGACGAAGTGCTCGTCTTCCGCGTGAATACGGCCTGCAACCACTGGAGCGGTCCTCCCCGGCAGCCAGATCCAGGCGAACGCCTCGCGGGGCTGTGCCGCGTCAGAAGTTATCGTCGACCTCAAAGCGGGGCTTGCGGATCGAACCCGGCATCAAGGCGAGCTTGTCGTAGGTTCGCTCTACCTGCGGTGCGAGAGTGGTCGCCTCTGGAACGAACAGATCGACACCCGTGAGGGTGGCGGCTTCTAGTACGAGGCCGATCGCCACGGCGGGACTGCCCTTCTCAATGAGCTGCAATGTGCTCCTGGCAATGCCTATGCGGGCCGCAAGATCGTGTTCGGACATGCGCCGACGTTTCCGGGCGAGCCTGATTTGCTTGCCCAGAAGAAGGAGCGCCTCTTCCGTAAGGCGCGAATAGGAGCGCGGCGTGCTCGGCATGGCAGAATACTGACTGTTATATCAGTCACAAACATATTTATGACTGTTTTTCCAGTCAAGCAGTATCAAATGCTGTTGCCGTAGCAGCCACTAGGCCGCACTCTGGATCGTGTATCAGGGCTTGTGAGAGTCGCATCTGCCTCATCAATGACTTCGACGTTGCCTCGTTGACATCCCGACCCGCTTTGCCACCGCGTCCTGAAAGGGGCCGAAGTAGTGTTACGGGTTCAATCCCGGGCCGTACCGGTGTATTGGAAAGTTGCTGTTGGCGCCTGAGTCGGGCACCTGATACGAATCCTTGTTTCAGAGCAGCAGGTTAGGTCGATTCAGACCAAAATCGCGATCAAATGTCGATCTCGGTGGTTGCGAGCCCCCGCTACCACCGAAACCCCTTGAAAACATTAATGTTTTCAAGAGCTTTTTCATTTTAGGCCAAGGCATTTTCGAGCACTGGGAATCACATGGGAATGACGGGAAATACAAGTTGCGACTGTCGTCGTCGTTTTCCTAGGTGGTGTTCGTTCAAGTTACCGGGCGGGAATCCGGGTAGATGAAGACCAGTGTCCTGAACGAGTCCGCCAAGAGGCGGTGCCTTGGTGAAGTCGGCGGTGGTGGCATCCCTTTCCGCCACCCGCCGGCCGAACGCATATGTCGATATGCCGAGGGGTTCGGCAGCTGGCTGCATGAATTCGGATCAACAAGGGCAACCAAACGGGAGGTGTTGCCGGAAACCGTCTTGACTCGCGGACAGGCGTGGACCGATGTGGTCGGTTTACGATAACGAACAGGAGCTGTCCGAAGCCCGAGCGCAACGAATTTTGCGGGAGCGGCAGGAGGCCAAGAAAGCCACTGGGAGGAATGGGAAACTGAACGACACGTTGCGCCAATCTCGCGAGTGCTGGTCCGGATGTGCTCGCACGGGTGCAGCGCGGACTCACTGTCGACATGATCATGACCCCTCGTGACGATCTGGAGACCTGCAGGTGCGACGAGACCGCCAGCGCAATCATGGTCCGAAACACGGACAATTTCAGCTATCTGCCGATGGTGGACGAGAAGGAGCGCATACTGGGCGTTTACTGGACGGCGCGATGATTCGGTAGGAATGCGCCGATGGAGCCGATCGCCGATGATTTCGCGCGGTTTTCCGAAGACATCGTGATCGGGGCCGATGCAAGCTTCATCGACTTCGTGACGACAGCTGATGAGCGGCAGACTAGGCTCGTCGATTCGGGTGACCGGTTGGCGGGACTGGTCAGCTTGTCCGATCTGCAACAACTTCCTGTCCGTGCAGCGTTGTTCACGCTGATCTCCCGACTAGAAATGGCGATGGCTCAGTGGATTGAGAACGAGTGGCGTGGTGACGGCGTCAGTGGGTGGCTGGAGCTGCTGAGCGGTGAGCGGCGGCAACGCATTCTGGATTCAATCGGCAAGGCCAAGCAGGAAGACGGGTTTGGCAGTGAAATTTCGTTCAGCCAGATCTCGGACAAGGCGACGATTATCCGCAAGAAGCGGCTGGTCCCCGGAATCGGGTCAAGTCTGGCGCGGAATTTCCAGGCGATTCAGAAGTTGCGGGATGGCATCGTGCAGTAAGTGCCTAAACTGGGGCGTAGCGTTTCGTCCGGATTTCTCTGGCTTCAGGTTCCGTTCGGCGGATCGGAGGCACGGCGGTCCGGCGTCCGGACGTGCGGGGCTGTTCGGCGGCCAGGCGCCGAGGCGCTAGGCGGGCGGCGGCGACCGAGCATTTAGGGCTCTCGCATTCGTGCGCGGCCGCCGCGCCCGCTTGCCGACCGGCTTCATCGATTGACGCGGGTAAGACCGGTTCGGGCGCAACCGGCTCCACACCGCCAGAATCCACTCCGCCGTTCGCGACACCGGTTCCGCCAGCTCTTTGGCCCCCGCCAGCAGAAGCTCCTCAAGGTTCGCCGCCGCGACGGCCAGCGCGTCCTTGAAGTTCACCGCCAATTGCGGCTTTTCTACGTCCTGCATCCGCGCCAGTAGGCCGTCGCCGTCGTTCGCGAACAGGCGCGTCGCCGCGATCAGGTTGAAATGGGTTGAGAGCTCCTGCCTCGCGCCACGCTCGCTCAGGGCGAGGAAATCGTCCACCTCGATGAAATTCTTCGAGACCTTGTAGGGTTCTTCAATCGACCGGCGGACGTGGCACAGGTCCGAGAGATCGGCGACGCCTTAGCGGCCGGTGTCGAATAGCGTGGTGGCGAGGCGGTATTCCTCCCCCTTGGCCTCGTACTCGGCGAGCCGGACTTGGCCCGGCCCGAACTTCCGCCCGGCCATTTCCGTCGCAGCTCGCGGAGCTTGTCGCGCCCCGGCGCTCTCGTTCGCGTCGGCGGTGAGGGAGAAGTGCACCGGCGTCTACGTGTCGAGCCGGTAGAGGCAGGACGCGAGCCCCTGAGTGTAGCGCACCCGGGATGGAACGTCGTAGCCGACCTCGCCACGCTGACGCTCAATGAGGTGGGGTTGCCAGTGATCCCCAAGCACCTCCCGACCATAGTGTTGCGGCCAACGAAACAGCAGGAGCGGTCGTTCAGCCTGCTCGGAATCGATCCTTCAAAGGCGGTTGCTATGCAGTTGGCAGGTTGGAGAGGCGAAATCCGGTCGATTCGGTCAGAAAATGCAGGGGTTTTCTTAATTTCTATCTCGTGAAGTTCAGCCTAAAGAACCGGATATTGGAATGGGACGGCGCGCACGAAATCGAGACGTACCTAACCGCCACAGAAGATTGCCGCTCTTAGCGGGAAATCGCCCGGCGAGAATAGGCGGCTGATTGTAGCGTCAGCCGCAATCCCCCGGCAGCGACTGTCAGCTCCGTGCGATTCTTGGCTTCTTCGGATCGGCCAGCGTTATCGCAGCCGGATGTCGGCGAACTTGCCTTCTGTCTAGCGTTGCGGGAATCCGCCAATGTACCACCCAAGTATGGCTCAAGGCGGCCACCCGGTTTCACGTAGAGCACTTACTCTTCGAGGTGACCGGATCTGGTTCGATTCAGAATGCGACTCCATCAAATCGCCAAGCCGGTCTTTCCTTCAAAAAAGAACCTCCGAGGACCGGTTTTCAGCGTTACGGCCTGCGCAGGTTCAAGAGTGCAGTCCGCGTCGAGCTTGGCAATGAGTTGTTGCTCTCCCACGGAAACGGTCACAAGTGTTGCGTCCCCGGTCATTTCAATGGCGAAAACGGTCCCGCGAAGCTCCGCCTCGGCCCCGTCCGCCAGAGATATCGCCTCGGGCCGTATCCCTAGAGTTGCCTTTCCGCGATCCGGCTTCAAGGGGGCCGCCAGTGAGATTCCTTCAGCACTGAACATGCCGTCGACAATCTCGCCATCGAGCAAGTTGCAGGAAGGCGACCCTACAAATCCTGCCACAAAGGCCGTACGCGGATTGTTGTAGATCTCCTTTGGCGTCCCGATCTGCTCGACTTCGCCATTTCGCATTACCACGATACGATCGGCGAGAGTCATGGCCTCCAGCTGGTCGTGCGTCACATAGATCGTCGAAGTCCCGACTTCCTGGTGCAGGCGTTTGATCAGACCGCGCATCGAGATCCGCAGACGTGCATCGAGGTTCGACAGCGGTTCATCCATCAGGAATGCAGCCGGCGACCGGACGATCGCTCGGGCCAGAGCTACGCGCTGGCGCTGACCGCCTGAAAGCGCCGCGGGTTTCCTGCCGAGATATTCTGACAATTCCACCAACTTGGCAGCGCTGTAGATTTTCTGTCGTTGCTCGTTGCGCTTCACGCCGCGCGCGCGCAAGGGAAAGCCGATATTTTGCGCAACAGTCATTTGCGGGTAGAGCGAATAGTTCTGGAATACCATCGCAACATCGCGTTCGCGCGGGTCGAGACCGGTGACATCTCGTTCACCGATACGGATTGTTCCCGTGCTTGGTTTCTCCAGCCCAGCTACCATCCGCATCGTGGTGGTCTTGCCGCAGCCCGAGGGGCCGAGCAGAACCAGGAATTCCTTGTCTTTGATGTCGAGCGAAAGATCCTTGACGCCGATCGTGTCGCCCCAGAACTTGCTGACACCGGATAGCGAGATTGAGCTCACGTGCTATCCTGTCGTATTTTCCGTACTGTATCCATCAGACGTTGCACGCGATCCACGTTGGTGATATCCCACATCGTCCCGTTGTCCTTGAACGAGACGCCGACAATGGCTCCATCCGCGCGGTCCAGAATCTCGGCGGCATTCTCGGGCGTTACGCCGCTGCCTACGATGGTCGGCAGTTGTCCGCCTTCGCGGATAAGAGAGATTTCCCTTGCATCTGCCGCATGCCCGGTGCGCAAGCCGGTAGCGATGGCTACATCGGCCTGAAAGAATGCCACATCACGGGCTTGTTCGACGATACTGCGGTCGGCCACGATCGCATGGGACCCGTGTTTGACATGAACATCCGCCATGATCGCGATGTCATCGCCGTCAATCCAAGCTCGAAAGCGCAGCGCTTCGGCTGCGGCGCCATCGATTAGCCCCTCGTTGGCTACATACGCATTTGCCCACTGGTTGACTCGGATGAATCCGGCTCCGGCTGCCTTGGCGCAGGCCAGCGATGCCTTCGCTGCATTGGCGACTATGTTGAATCCCACCGGCAAATCGAACTCGTCGACAACTGCACGGCCCAGAACCGACATGGCGCTGACGGTTTCGAATCCGATATTCTCCGGACGCCGGAAGGGGACGTCGCCGGCGTTTTCGATCAAGAGTGCATCGACGCCGCCCTGCTTCAGTCGCCCTGCTTCGGCCAGCCCGTGCTCAATCAAGGCGTCGATACTGCAGCTGCGCGCCCGTGGCGATCCCGGTGTCGGCAGGGCATGAATCATCCCGATGACGGGCTTTGTCACTCCCGTCAGAGCATCGAGTATGTTTGCCTTGCTGGCCATCTAACCGGCCTTCCGAATTGATTCGCTGGACTCGAACCGCCAGATTCGCTGCGCATTTGTTCTGAAGACCAATTCAAGCTCGCGGTCGGTCAGACCGATCTCGCGCAGCTTGAGTTGCTCGACCGCCGTCGACTGATACGGCGCGTCCGACCCGTAAGTCAGCCGCTCAGCCCCGACATTGGCGACAAAGGTCTTGATGTCGTACGGAAACGCCTGGGACATGTCCGCGGTTATGTTCGAGTATTCCAGGCAGGCGATGATGGCTTCCCACAAGAACGAATGCATACCGATATGCGCCAGGACAAAGCGAACATCCGGATAGGCTTTTGCCGCCTGTGCTTGAAGATAGGGAAGATCGCGCGGCGCATCCCCCGAATGGAAGAGTACGGTCAGATCATGTTCGCGGCACTTGTCCAGCATCGGCCCGACGACGGAAAGGTCGTTCGGGCGATAGAAGTCGTAGCCTGCGACCAGCTTCAAGCCGCGGCACCCCCATTCAGCGACGTATTTGTCGATCAGTTTCCGGGTATGCTCTGCGCCGAAAGCGGGGTTGATGCGGGCGAGACCGGCGATCCGGTCGGGGTATTTTGATGTCGCTTCGCCGACCTGCGTGTTCGCCTTGTCGTAATCCGCGTCCCAGGGCGGGCTCATCACCCGGTCGTGCGGGAAGAGGACGCCGTGACTGGCGTTCTGACTGTCAAGGAAGTCGATCACGCTGTCGGGGCTGCCGGCTATCAGATTCGGGCAACAGGTGTGCGCCGCGACGTTCGGGTCGGTTCCGTAGTGGATATGAGTATCGATTACTTTCAATTCATGCGCCTTTCTCGAAATAGATCTTCGCGCGCCGTTCGGCCCTTTCGCGGCCGACCAAATTGGTCTGGCAGCCCCATTTCTCCACGACGTAACTGGCGGCGGCGGCGGCGATTCGGGCGGCCTCCCGCAATGATGCCCCCTGCGCGATCATCCCGATGGCGGTTCCGGCAAAGCAATCACCTGCGCCGGTCGTGTCCTGAACTCGCGCACAGGGGACAGAGTCGCAGTGAAACTCTCCTTCACCGGTGATCCAGCGGCTGCCTTCGGACCCGCGAGTCACGACCAGCGTGGACAGACCGGTCTTCAGCAGGTCCTTGGCGGAGGACATGTCCAGAACACGAAGCAGAGCCTCGCACTCCTTTTCCGAAATGAACAGATAGTCTGCCGCCCTCAGGAACTTCATTGCCTCCTGATTGGCTGTGCCGACCATGCCATTGATCACGGTCGTCTTCCCCCGATCCCGAGCATGGCGGATTGTGCCCAGCGTGTAGGAGGAGAATTTCTCGCTGACGGCGACGACTTTGGAATTTTCGATTTGCTGAAGCGGCGGCGCCCAGTCGCTTTGATCCGCGGCCACGCCCAAATGCGAAAAGCACATGCCACGACCGCGGTGGTCGGAGATGTTGAAATTGTACCCGCTGTCAGCGTCACTGCGTACGTCAACGCCGCTCAGGTCAACGCCAAGCTCCAGCAGGTGCGCGCGATAGCCGTAGCGATTGAAATCATCGCCAACCACCGTGCCCAATCCGACATTTACCCCGGTCGCCGCGGCCGATGCTGCGAGATTTGCCGAGCAATCGCCGAAGAACCGTGTATGCAGCAACTTCGAAGGCATTTTCAGTTCGACTGTTTCGCCTTCTTCCGGGTAGTGATCGGCGCGCAGGATGTAGTCAAAGATCGCCCAGGCGCCGACGGAAAGAACGTCGAGCTCCGTCATCTGACCGCTCCCATCGTCAGCCCGCGCGTGATGTGCCTTTGCAGGTAGGTCGCGGCGATCATTCCCGGAACTGCAGAGACCATAGCCGCTGCCGCCATGAGACCCCATTTGATCTGATCGAAGGTCATCGCTTGCAAAATCCCCATCGTGACGGGCCTTGAGTTCGGGCCTGCGAGGACCAGCCCGAAGATTAGATTGTTCCAGCTAAAAATGAACGCGATGATCATCGCGCTGGCAATACCCGGTCCCGAAATCGGAAGAATCACCGCCCGAAGCGTCAGCAGGATGTTCGCTCCGTCGATCCGGGCGGCTTCCTCGATCTCGATGGGAATGTCCTGAAAAAAGCTCATCATGATCCAGATCACAAGCGGCAGGCAGATGAGTTGATGCGAAAGAATCATTCCCGCATAGGTGTCATAGAGCCCGACCTGCGTATAGATCAGGTACATCGGCAGGATAATCATTAGCTCGGGCGCGAATCGAAAGGAAAGGAAGGTGAACGCAATGTGTTTGCGCCCGGGAAGTCCGCCGCGCGCCAAAGCATAGGCGGCGGGTATGCCTAGGAGAGCGGCCAGGCACACGGCTCCGCCGGATATGATCATCGAATTCAGCAGGAACCTGACATATTCCGGCAATTCGCCGGCCTGCAGCGTCCCCTCGGCGCCTAGAATTGTTTCACGGTAGTTTTGCAGAGTTGGCGAAAAGAGAAATTTTGGCGGGTATGAGATGATATCGCGGAAATTCTTGAGCGACATCAAGAAAATCCAGATGATCGGGAATACGAAAAACCCGATGAACAAAACTTGCGCCAGCGCGCGCCCGGCGCTTTCAGGCAACTTAGCCGTTTTCATTGTGAACGCCCGATCGCCGCTGCCACTTGGACATCAGGAACATGCTGATGAAGTATGACATGAGCCAAAGTACGAAGACCGCAGCCATCGCCTTGCCAACGCTCGACCACCGGAACGCTTCCTCGTAGGCCATGATATGCAGCGTCCGAGTGGCGTTCAGCGGTCCGCCGCGGGTCGTGGCGTAAAATAGCTCGAAGCTCTTAAGGCTGTCCGTCACCCTAAACAGGGCGACCAGAACAATGAAGGGGACGATCCAGGGCAACTGGATTGCGCGGAATTTCAATAGCGCTCCAGCCCCGTCTACGCGCGCGGCCTCGTCCAGTTCGGGGGGTATAGACTGCAGCCCGGCCAGCAGGATCAGCGCAGCAAATGGCGTGAACACCCACGTGTCGATCAAAATTACCGAAATCAACGCTGTATCGACGTGCGAAAGCCATGTCTGGGGCGGGATGCCGACATTGGACAATAGCCAGTTAAGTATCCCGCTTTGCGGCTGCATCATCGTCTTCCACATCAAACCGGCCACGACCGGCGGGATCAGAAGCGGCAATACCAGCGTGCTGCGCAGGATCGGCCGGAACCAGCTTTGCCCTAGCAGCAGAAGCGCGATGCCCAGGCCGAGCGGGATTTGGACAAAAATCACGCCGGCCGTGAATGCCAGCGTCCTAAAGATACTATCGCGAAACTCGTCATCCGCGAACAAGTCGATAAAGTTCCGAAAGCCGATGAATTCGCTGCTGTCGTAATACAGCTTGCGATCGGAAAAGGCCGTCAGTACGCCCTGAACAAATGGGTAGAGCGCGAGTGCCAGCATAGCCAGCGCCGGCAGGAATAGCAGGAGATAAGTCGTCCTGGCCGACATCCTGCGGCTCGAAGGACTATGCATGGCGATGCTTTGGAGCTAGCGACCCGCCCGGCCGCGGTCAACCAACCGCGGCCGGAAGCGCTGATGTTCAATTGAACATTTTCCCAATATCGTCTTGCGCCTCGCAAAGCGCCGTCCTGGCATCGGTTCCGTTGAAATAGACCTCTTGCACAGCCTGCGCCCAACGATCCAGCATCCGCGTCAACTCCGGATGCGGCGGGAAGCGAACCGCGGCGACTTCGGCCATCGTCGCCGTCACATCGCTATATTGCCCAGGCGTCTCGCCCCAGCTGTTGACCATCGCCACCACGTCGGGACTTTCCCATGCGGACGCGCGTACCGGGTTCATGTTTCCGTTCAGGTTCATCGCGATCATCGTATCCTTGGACGTAACCCAGCTTAGGAACAGCCACGCCGCGTCCTTGTTCTTCGAAGCGGCATTTATCGACATCGACCAGATCCAGGCCCCTGCCTTGCGCGTGCCGTCCGGCCCCAGCGGAGTCGGAGCATAGCCGACATCATCCGAAACTTCCGACTGCTCGGGGTCCTGATAGACCGGCGCGAACAAATCCGCCTCGTTCAGCGAAAGAGCGTACTGGCCGGAGGCGAACCCCTGAAGGGCCTCATACCACGTGAAAGCGCCGGCGCCCTCGGGCGACGCGGTCTTGATAAGGGTCACGAAGTCATCCGTGGCCTGCACGCTGGCGTCCGAACAGATTTGCAGATTGCCGTCCGCATCGATCATTTCTACGCCGTAGGACTGTAGCATGGTGCCGAAGGTCAGATAGGGCAAGTCCCAGAATTTGTCGAACCGGGTAATGAGCCCGAATTCCGCCGATCCCGTATCAAGCTTGTCGGCAATGGCCAGTAGCTCGTCGTAGGTCTCCGGGACCTCCAGGCCAAGTTCCTGGAAAACGCTTGGACGATAGGCCAGCAGGTAGCTCTCCGAATTGATCGGAAGCGCCCAGAGCGGGCCTTCGCCAATTCCTTGCATCGGCACCCTGGTCCAACGGTTCGAGTTCAAGACACCCTGAAAGAAATCGCCGACATCGTAATCCGGGCTTGTTAGGGCCGGGTTGTCGATGAACTCATCCAACGGCTCTAGCCAGTTGGCGGTCGCATACTGCCAGTTGTTCAAGGGCGATGTCATGAACACATCGACAGTACCTGCTCGAGAAGACAGGTCGGCCAGCAGTTTTTCGTTCGCGGCCTGTTCGGCCAGCACATCGAGATTGACCGTTATGCCGGTCATTTCCTCGAATTCGGGCACCAGTGGCCTTAGCGCCTCGACAAACTGGTGCGAGACTAGCAGAGCGTTAACGGAGCTGCCGTTCTGCTGCTTCCAGTCGAAATCCTGAGAAACAGCAGCGGCTGAAGCGCCCAGCAACGCCGCCCCTGCGAATGCCGAAACCCAGCTTCCCGATTTCAGTATCTGAAGATGGTCAAATTTCATATTGGTTTACTCCCTTTTCTTCTGTCGGATCCAGATTAGCAGATCCGGCCATGCGGCGTCTTGTGTTTTTTAGACGCGTTTCGGTAAATTCTAGACATCTGAAACCTGAAACCGGTGAATCAATCGTGGCATACGCACCGAGAGCCTTGACAGTCGGCGTTCTGCTGTTGGCCGACTACCAGCTTTCGACCGTCGCGACTTTTTCCGATACCCTGCAGTGCGCGGCCGAGCGATTGGGCAAGGATATTTGCCGGTCCGTCCTGATGTCGCCAGCTGGCAAGCCAGCCGTGTCGATCTGCGGAAGATCACTGACTACTGAAAGCGCACAGCTATGGCCCGAGAATTTCAGCTATCTGGCAATCGTTGGCGAATACCGTAGCCGGCTCGGCATGCCTGAACATACAATTCAACGCTACATCCAGTCGGCCGACCGGTTGGATGTGCCGCTGGTCGGGATAGGAAACGGCGTCGCAACACTGGCGCGGTTCGGTTTTCTTGACGGTCGCGAGGCCTGCTCCTCCGCCGCGACTTTGCCCAAGTGGAAACGGCAGTTCCCCGGCGCCACTTTTCGTACAGGCCAGCTGATTGTCGAGGACGGCAACAGGATCACTTCGCTTGGCGGGGCCGTCGGCGGCGATCTTGCGGCGCTGCTTCTGGTTCGCCATTTCGGAAGACGGCTTGCTCGGAGAGCAGTCGCCGGGATTATGCTGGACCACGCGCGTCATCCGTCCGCCCCGCCGCCGTCACAATTCGCGGTTTCGCGCCCTGCGGATATCAGGGTCGCGCAAGCCATCGACGCAATGAATGCGAACGTCCCGGATCCTGTGCCGCTGGCCGCCATTGCCGGAATGGTCGGCTTGTCCACTCGCCAGCTGGATAGGCTGTTCATCGCGGAAATCGGGAAGTCCAGCAGCCGAGCCTACCTAGCCATTCGGATTGAAAGGGCTCTTGAGCTGCTCTCGCAGACAATTCTGTCAGTCACTGAAATCGCTCACGCAACGGGATTTGTTGATGGCGCGCATCTGGCGAAGACGCTGAAAAAGTCCGAAGGACTTACCCCGCGCGAGATCAGGTCCGGGGTCGTCGACGGGCGTCTCGCGGATCCGGCCAAATGGTAGGCTCGCCTATGGCCCCAGCACTTCAGGCGCTCGCATTTAAGTCATCTTCCTCCGGAAACCCGGCTCCGCCGTCGACCTTCCAGCCAGGAATCCTGTGCGCGGAAAGGGGATGTCGCATTCGCAAATTTTGATTCTGTGCGGGAAAGGGAATTTGTAGGAAAGTTCAACGGCCCTCCGCAAAAACGGCCGCGATACGCTGTTTGCGATGCGGCTGAACTGTTCGCCATTGGACAGGATAGTTGAGCTAATTGAATGGCCGCCGATCGAGACTCGCCTGGCAGTAGTGCATTTGCCGCCTCGGAGCGAGGCGATTGGCCGCTGCTTGCGCTGTTCCCGGCGCTGATGCCGGCAGTCAGCATCGAGAGGGCCGCGCTTCGCGCGGACGGAGGACGCTTCGCATCGCTCCGGCGGTTTCGTCGCTCCGCTAAATGGCCGGAAGCAAGCGAGGCGCGCGCACCTCGCCACCGGCCCTTGCGACAGGACTTTCGCGGAGGTCGATCCGGGCCGGACATGGAATAGGAGACCCGACCGGCGAATACAGGTTGATTGCACCGCTTCGCTCCGGGCTGTTCGCGAAATAGGAGCAGCGCTCGTCCATCGCCTTGTTTCTTTGCCGGAACGGCCTCGCTTCCGAGACGACCTTCGCCTCGCGGCCCTTCCGCGGAGCTTGCTTGCGCTCCTCGCAGCGGATCATTTCCCGCCCCTCGCTCTGTAATAGCGCTTCCGCCGCCTTCGCCAATCATTTCCAGGCGCGGCAAATTTTGAGGACGAAGGCCGCCATTTGCCCGCCGGCCTCCTCCTCGCAGCAGTTCCCTATCCGCGCGGCGAACCCGTATTCGGTCCTGCCGCCGTCGTTCCGTTTTCCGGGGCGGCCTCGCAGTTTGCCTTGCGCATCGGGACCCGGGCGCCGTCGATGCCGATGCGCCAGGTACCCGGCGCGTCGTCAGTCGGCTCGGCCAGGCGAAGAAAGAGCGCAGGCAACTCTTCGCCGGACGCGTCGCGGAAGAGTACTTCGCAGCCGTCCCGCCGGCAGAAAACGTATCCGCTTTCCTCCCGGAGCAAAGTCCCGGGATGTGATTCCGCGTCCGCCTTCGAAAGCCGCGCCAGTAATTCCTCGGCCTCGTCGAAGGGCGCGCCGGTCCGCTTCTCGCCGCGCGCCACTTTCTGCCATCTCCTGCCTCGTTCTGCTCCGTTCCGCGCGCGTGCCGCCCGCGTTCCCGGCCGTTGCCGGGCACTCGAGGCGAGCGTGCGCCTAATGCCGGCCCGACGGCAAGAAAAGGATTATCACCGCAAGAGCGCGCTCGGCGGCATCCGCAGTCCGATGGCATGCTAACATCCTATATGTCCGGGCAAAATTTTTCGGCTGCGCCCGTACTCTCGAAACGTATTGACTAATTCGACAATAACAGCTAGGCTTTATCATCAAACGGCAAGATTCCGGCTTCCTCGTGTAAGATGGGGCTTGCTTAATTTTTCAGTGTTTTCAGTTGGCAAGGCCTCTCTTTGGCTCCTGGAATTCGGGGCCCGGCCGTCGTTGGGCGGAAGCGGAATCCCGTAATTCTAAAAATAGGGAGGGGATTATGTACGTGAATTTACGTAGCGGCATGGTGGCCGTGGGCGCCATTGCAGTGTTGTTCGGAGGTACTTTGGGCGCTGCAGGCGACATGAGACCGATGTCCGAATGGACGTCGGAAGCACCGGCAACGCTTGAAGAGATAAATGCCGAACTGGAAAAACATCGAGGCGAGAAATTCATCCTCATGTCGACGGGAGGCGCATTTTCGGCGGCTGTTCGCAAGGCTTGGCTGGAACCGTTGGAGGATCAGTTTGGTATCAACATCGTCGATGACAGTCCGCTTCCTTCGGCAGCCCAGATTCGGGCCGTTGCCGAGGCGGGCAACTATATCTACGACTCGGTCGACATCGGAACGGGGTTTGCAGCAAGGTTGCTTGAGACTGATTCTCTTGACCCGTGGGACACGTCCATCGTCGATCTCAGGGACTGGGTGGAAGCGACCACCGCGATTGGCCCGTACGTGGCAGGCGGCGGAATTACATGGGCGCTGACCATGGCATACAACAACGAAGCCTATCCCGGAGATACGGGTCCGAAGAGCTGGGCGGATTTCTTCGATCTAGAAGGATTTCCGGGTCCGCGCGCGCTTCGAGGAAAAATCGGCGACGGCGCGCAGCTCCAGATCATGAGGCTGGCGCGCAATCCCGAACTCCTCGAAACGGATGAAGGACGGAAATCGTTGCAGCAGATCCCCGACGAGGTTATCGACGACGATTACGCCTGGTTCGCGGACTGGGTAGACCAAGCGGGCAATGACATCGTCTTCTGGGAGCAGGGATCGCAACCGCCTGAAATGCTCTTGGCTGGAGACGTGAACATGAGCAGCGCCTGGAATGGCCGGATTTGGGATGCCGCGCAGCAAGGCGCGCCTTTGACGATTTGCTGGGAATGCGGATATTTCGTCGGAACTGGCGGCTGGGTGATTCCGGGGGGATTGGCCGAGGCGGAGCCCGAGAGGTATCTCCTTGCCAACTTGATCGCCGCATGGGCAAGTTTCCCTGAAAACAACGCCCGATTCCAGAAGTTTATCAGCTTTGGTCCGGCCAACACAAAGGCTCCCGAGCATTTCGACGGCCCGGATTATGACGCCGTTCGGGAAGAGCTGCCGACGTCCACCCGCAACATCCCATTCGCAGTATTCTTCGACGAGAAATGGATGGGTACGAAAGAGGACTACGCGGAGGAAAAACTCCTGGAAGCGATGCAGTGATTTCCTTCTGAACCGGTACCACAAGATAGTGCCTGGTCCACTTCAATGGGATGAACCTCGCCACCGAAACATCGGTGGCGAGGGTTGTTCTTGTTGCTAACGAGTTCGATTCTTCGCATGCAAGAAGACACGTCTGCGATCGCGGCGACCTATTCCAAGTTGCGCGGCGCCAAGGTATCCCTCAGGGGTCTTACGAAGTACTACGATGATGTGCGTGCTCTCGACAACGCTACTATAGATATCAACGCGGGTGAATTCGTAACTTTATTGGGCCCGAGCGGGTCCGGAAAGAGCACGGCGTTGCAAATGATCGCCGGTTTCGTAGTTCCAACGGCCGGCGACATCCTGTTCGATGACGTTTCGGTGGTTGCGCTGCCAACCTACAAGCGAAACGTCGGAATGGTGTTCCAGCATTATAGTCTCTTTCCGCACATGGACGTCTTTGGCAATGTCGCGTTTCCATTGGAAATGCGGCGGTTGAAGCGAACTGAAATCCAGCAGCGCGTGACATCCGCGCTACGCCTTGTGCGGCTCCCGGGGTTCGAGGACCGTCGCATCAACCAGCTTAGCGGAGGCCAGCAGCAGCGAGTCGCGTTGGCGCGCGCGTTGGTCTACGAGCCGGCATTGCTTCTTCTGGACGAGCCGCTCGGAGCCCTGGACCTGCAGCTTCGGCAGGAGCTGCAGATCGAACTTCTTCATTTGCACGACAGGCTGGGGCTGACGGTCATCTTTGTCACGCATGATCAGGGCGAGGCGCTGACCATGTCCAGCAGGATAGTCGTCATGAAGAATGGCGCCATACAGCAGGTTGGCACTCCAACCGAACTCTACAAGGGACCGGAGAACCGTTTCGTGGCCCAATTTGTAGGCGAGACGAATTTTCTGGAAGGAGAGATTGCGGAATCGGTTGGCGGCCGACAGGTCGCGGCAACCCCCGATGGATTGTCGTTTTCATATATTTCGCATGACGGGCATGAATTGGGGCAGTCGGTCACGGCTGTTGTCCGACCGGAGAGTATCTCGATCAACCCGAAGCCGGATGAGTTCCGCAACGCGTTTGAAGGCGTGGTCACGGAAACGATTTACTTGGGCGACATCGTAAAATCAGTCGTGCAGATTGGTCAAGAAACAACCGTGACGGCAAAGACGCTGTTCAGGGCGGAGGCGGTCCAGTTGGCCAAGGGAGACAGGGTTCGGGTTGGCTGGTCGGCGGAAGACATGGTGCCCGTTGACAGCGGAAAGCCGGAAGGGAGCGGTTTCCGGGGCTAGATTTCCGGAATTTGAAGACATGCTGGAGCTGGAAGAAGTCAAGAGCGCGGGCGCTCAAGAGGCGAGCAACTGAGAAATGCTTGCGGCGGAAACGACATCGTTCAAGTCTCCGCCCGGAAAGGCAACACGAACGGAGGAAAACCTGTTTCGCTGGCTGCGAATCAGAAAGCAGTTGTTTTTCGTTTCCCTCGTTGCGCCAGCGGTTCTGTTTGTCGTCATATTCTTGGCCGTTCCGCTCTGGAGGATGTTCCTACTTAGCTTTGGCAGCGCAGATTCAATTGCTGTAACATATGATTTCGAAACGCTCGATCAATACGGAAGAGCGTTGGCCACGCCCCCCTACCAGCGCGTGATCCTGAATACATTCTGGATCTCGATTTTGACCACGGTCGGATGCGTGCTGGCCGGATACCCGACGGCATACGTCCTTGCCACGGCTTCCGACACTGTACGCAGGGCGCTTCTCGCCGTGTTGATCATGACAATGTGGACGAGCATTCTGATCCGGACATTCGCCTGGCGAGTCATTCTTGGCCGTCGCGGGCTTGTGAATGAAACGTTGGAGTGGATTGGCGTCATTGACGGTCCGTTGAGCCTTGTATTCAACACGACGGGCACCATGGTCGGAATGATCCACATCCTGCTTCCGCTGCTGATTCTCCCGGTATTCGCCGTAATGCGAGAAATCCCCAGGGAATACATGCTTGCAGCGGCGAATTTGGGAGCCGGGCCCTTCAGGGCGTGGTGGCGCGTCTACCTTCCCCTGTCTCTACCGGGAGTCGGAGCCGGCGCATTGCTGGTCTTTATCCTTTCTCTTGGCTTTTTCATTACGCCGGCAATACTCGGGGGAGCGTCGGACCGAATGATATCGAACATAATCGCGCTTCAAATCAATGAGTTGAACAACTGGGAATTTGCGTCCGCTTTGGCATTCTTGCTGCTGATCGTCACTCTCGCGCTGTATATTCTCTACGCGCGCTTCATGAGCTTTGAGCAGCTGTACAGGTCGAGGTAGCGGGACTTTGAGGATTTCGGCCAAATGACGGTGACCTTGCCCCATAGACCTGTCTGGGATACCATTCGACGATCGGTCCTTTACGCTTTTGTCGCTCTGGTGTTTGTGTTTCTGGTTTTCCCCACGTTGATCATTGCGCCGCTCTCGGTCACCGATTCAATCTATCTGCAATTTCCGCCTAAGGGATTCACGCTGCGGTGGTATCAGGACTATTTCGGAGTGAGGGGCGCCAGCCATTTCGGATCCACCGGGCGGTGGGTGCCGGCGACGATCATCAGTCTGCAGCTGGGCTTATTGGTCGTAGCGATCAGCGTGCCGATCGGATGTCTCGCGGCCTACGGCCTCACAAGAGGCAGCTACCGGGGCAAGGCGCTATTCAGTGCGATTATTGTGTCGCCTCTGATCATGCCGGTCCTCGTAACCGCTATTGCGATGTTCTTCTTCCTGTCGAAGAACCTGCGAGGGTTTTTTCAACCGTTTCCGCTTCCTTCGCTTTCTCCGGAAGGCGAGTGGGCCGTGATTTCATTCGCCTTGGCCCTCGGCGCGGCTTCACTGGTATTCCTGCTCGCAACCAAGGGCCGGAAGAGTCCAGTCCCGGCAGGTGCCCACAAGGCGCGGCACGCACTAAGGCCATGGGCCGTCGCCTCGCTGGTCATCACTGTTTCGTTTATCTTCATGCTGTGGGTTGCAGGGGCTACGGATGGAAGGGACGGCGGCTTGTTTTCGAAAGCTGACCCGATTCCTTCGATTCCACTAGTGTCGCCCGGGCTGGTCGTGGCGCACGTAGTGCTGACGCTTCCCTACGTCGTCGTCATACTAGGGGCAACGCTGCGCGCCATGGATGAAACGCTGGAACACGCAGCGGCGACGCTCGGCGCTCCTCCGGCCACCGTCCTCCTCAGGGTTGTGCTGCCTGCCATCAAGACCGGCTTGGCGACGTCCGCGTTCTTCTGCTTCATTGTGTCCTGGGATGAACCTGTCGTTGCCTTATTTCTCTCAACAGCGGAGGTGACTACACTTCCCAAGGAAATTTGGGACGGGATCAGAACCGAAATCAGTCCGACTATCGCGGCAATCGCGACCATGCTCGTTGTCCTGACGATTATCCTGATGGGCGTAGTGCATTACGTGCAGAAAGAGAGCAATCATTGATACCGACCATGAATTCCCGTAATGCAGATCGTGAAATGCGATGCATGCGCATCTCTCGAGTTCACCCCAGCTTTAACGCATGTAAACCGGCGTAATCTGCGCCGGGAAGTATGAAGGAGAATGCAAAATGCCGGAGAATATTAAGTCGTATTGGCAAAACTACATAGGTGGCCGATGGGTTGATGGAGTCAAGGGCGGCCGCATTTCGGTTGAAAACCCTGCGTCGGGTATGCCGCTGGCCAAGATTGCGCGAGCGGAAAGGGAAGATGTCGACAAGGCCGTCAATGCTGCTCGCGACTGCGTTCAGGCGCGAACGCTGGTTGACATGCGCCCGTCCGAGCGGGGCGGCCTAGTCACGGGCATTGGCCGAGCGCTTGCGGACATGGGCGATGAAGCCGCGCAGGTCCTCTGCCTCGAAAACGGAAAATCGATCTCGCTTGCGCGCGGAGAGATTGAGGATGCAGTTCGCTATTTCGAGTACTATGGAGGCTTGGCCGACAAGATTGAGGGTCGCTACATTCCGCTTGGCGCAAATCTGGTTGGTTACGCGGCGCCTGTGCCCTACGGTGTATCCGCTCAAATCGTACCTTGGAACAACCCCGTGGAAATTGCCGCGCGGTCCCTGTCGGCTGCTCTGGCAGCCGGTAACGCTGTCGTTATCAAGTCTCCCGAATTGACGCCGCTGATCCTTTGCTTGCTAGCGGAAGCATGCGAGCGCGCAGGCGCGCCGGAAGGAGCCGTCAACGTGATATGCGGGTACGGCGAGGATGCGGGCGCGCATCTGGCTGCGCATCCCGATGTCGATCAGGTCGTCTTTACGGGCTCCATCGAAACCGGAAAGAGCGTAATGCGCAGCACGTGCGAGCGAGTGGTTCCATGCGTTCTCGAACTCGGCGGGAAGTCTGCTGCAATCGTCTACTCGGACGCCGACCTTGATCAACTCGTCGAGAGCGTCCGGTGGGGAATTTTCCCGAATGCCGGGCAGGCATGCAACGGAATGTCAAGGCTGATAGTTCACCGAAGCATCCATGATGAGGCGGTGGACCGCGTGGCGGACATGGCGAAGGGACTGAGCGTCGGTCCCGGGATAGAGGACTGCGAACTTACGCCGGTTGCTTCGGCCGGCCAGCTTGACCGCGTTGAAGGCTACTGCCTTGCCGGAACAGGGGAGGGCGCTACTCCGGTGATCGGAGGAAAGCGCTTATCGGACATGGCAGGCCACTTCATGCCGGCAACAGTATTTACCGGCGTGGAGAGCAGCATGCGAATTGCCCGGGAAGAGATATTTGGCCCGGTCCTGGCGGTTACGACCTTCGAGGAACCGGAACAGGCGGTTTCGTATGCGAACTGCACAAAGTATGGCTTGGCGGCCGGCGTATTTTCAAAAGATGTTGACAAGGCGCTTTGGACCGCCGATCGCCTTGAAGCAGGACAGGTCTATGTCAACGACTGGTATACCGGAGGAGTCGAGACGCCTTTTGGCGGAATGAAGGAGTCCGGTCTCGGGCGCGAAAAAGGCCAGGAGGCGATCAACAACTACGTTCAATCCAAATATGTCGGCATTCGATCGAAGTCGATATTTCAGCGCGCTTAAGCGAAGTCCGCCATGCAGATAGATTTGTCGAAAAAGTCCGTGCTCGTTACCGGCGCAAGCACCGGTATCGGCCTCGCAATCAGCCACCTGTTCGCCGAATTCGGAGCCCGCCTCGCGATGCTTGCGGAGACAGACAGTATTCACGACGCGGCGGCGGAGGTGAAGGCCAGATCCGGGATTGGAGTTAAGGCCATTGTCTGCGATATCAGCGACCGGGAAGCCGTGGCCGAGGAAATCGGGCTCCTGGAGCACTTGGACGTTCTCATAAACAATGCTGGAATCGAGAGGTTCGTTCCAATTCTCGATCCGCATCCGAAGGTTGAAGAGGACTTTCGAAGGGTGCTGGAAGTCAACCTGTTCGGGAACTTTTTCGTGACGCGGGAAGCCGTTCCGAAAATGAGAAATGGAGGTCGAATAATCTTCACGTCATCGGTTTGGGGCAAGACAGCGGTGGCCCATCACTCGGCATACTGCGCCTCCAAGCACGGCATAATAGGAATGATGCGCAGCCTTTCGCGCGAACTGGGTTCCAGGGGAATTACAGTCAACGTCGTGTGTCCGGGCTGGACCGAAACCGAGATGGCGATGGCGAACCTGCACCGCATGGCCGAACTGGAGGAAAAGGACGCCGAGGCACTGCTGAAGGAGCAGATTTCAGTTCAGTCCATTGAATCGCTCATGAAACCCAAGGACATTGCCGGAATCTATCTGTTTCTGGCCTCGGAACTTGCTGCAAGCATCACCGGACAGGCGATTAGCGTCGACCGGGGCGAGCACTTGGCATAGGGAGTCTCCGCGACAGCGCTTGCCGGCCGGCGTATCTTCTACAGTTGCGGAGCGGAACATTTGTCTGGAACAGGGGGAAATCACCATGAATGCAGTCGAATATATGAATCCAAAGGACCTCCCTGATACTTACGGGGGATACACGCATATCGTAAGAGTAGGGAATACCGTTTACATTTCCGGGCAAGTGAGCGCCGACACTAGCTCGGATCTGGTTCATGCCGGAGATCTGGAAGCACAGACCCGGCAGGTATGGCACAATCTGGAGGAGGCAGTGAAGGCGGCCGGCGGCACGCTTCGGGATATCGTGAAAACAACCACGTTCGTAACGAATCCCGACTATTTCCCAACCGTCCGGAGGGTGCGAAACGAAATCTGGGACGATCTAAAGCTGCCCTCAAACACTATGCTGGTCGTGAAGGCGTTTGCGAATGCCGAGTATCTCGTGGAAATCGAGGCCGTTGCAGTTGTTGAGAAATAGAAGCGCTACCGGACTCAGAAATTGAATAACTTCACTTCGAGCGCGGGCCTGCTTGAATTCGACGATCTTGCGGTCGCACAGGAATTCTTCTTTCTTCAGGAATGGACGGACGGCTTGCCCATAGTCCCGCCGACCCCGGGAAAAGTGCGGAGGTTTGCGCAACTGGCAGGCCGTTCTCCGTTGGATGTCGCTGGCCGGGCTCCGATTTCAAATAAGCCGATTTCTGTCGAGATGGTCGCGATAAACGCTGTCATGGCCGGCTGCCTTCCCGAGCACTTTCCGGTCGTTTTGGCAGCTGTGGAAGCCATCATGGAGCCGGAATTCAATTTGCATGCAATCTGCATGTCGACGGATGGAGCCACAATCTTCCTGATCGTGAACGGTCCGATTGCGCCGGCCATAGGCATGAATGGAGGTACAGCCATTCTTGGTCCGGGCAGCCGGGCAAACGCCGCGATTGGCAGGGCGGTTCAACTATTGGTGGCAAATGCAGTCGGCCGAATGCGACAACTTCGGATGGCAACGTTGGGGCACGCGGCGATGTACACCTGGTGCGTGGCCGAGGCCGAGCAAGAAAGTCCCTGGAAACCCTTTCATGTCGAACACGGATTTGGAACGACCGAGAGCACCGTGGCAGCATTTTCCGGCCTGCCTCCCATTCAGGTCAGAAACCATGTTCAACGGGACCCGGCTGACATAATTCGTAGCTTCGGGTCGGGCCTTCTGGCAACGTGTTACGGGGTATTCGGCGCGGTAACCGCAAGTCGAGGACTGGTCGCAATCGTCAGTCCAGAGATTGCTGGACATTTCGGCGCGGCCGGGTGGTCGAAGAAGCGGGTCAAGGACGCAATCGCAAGCATCCAGCGCGAGGAGGTCTCGAACTGGATCAAGCGCGAAGAGTCTGCGGGTCGCAAGGTTTCCGCAACCTCGGAACCGGTAAGCGGTGCCGTCCGCACGGCAGAGGACATTTTCCTGATCGTTGGCGGCGGACGGGCAGGTTCCTTCTGCGCGTTGGTCCCGCTTGTCGAAGCGCAATCGGGAGGGAAGGCGATCATCAAGCACATTGGTGGCAAGAATGTCTGACAAGGCGATTTCAGGAGAAGCTGCCGGGCTGAATCCCGTGAATGTTCACTGCCCGGCATTCGAATTCACAGGAGAAGCGATCCGTTTGGCAAACCGTCCGGATTCACTCGAAGGTCTGACTTTGGGCTTGCTCGTAAATCGCAAGCGAAATGCCGATGCGCTTCTGGAGGAGGTCGGGTCGATGCTGAAAAGGGACTACGGAGTTAATTCCGTGGTCAGCCTGACAAAGGCGAGTTCCTCCAGGCTTGCGCAGCGTGAATTGTTCGAGGAACTTTTCAATGACTGCGATGTCATGATCTCCGGCGTTGGCGACTGCGGTTCAAGCGCTTCATTCAGCATTTGCGATGCACTGGAGCTTGAACGGAGAGGAATGCCCGCTGCAGCTCTCGTGACGGAAGCGCTGGGTTCCAATGCACAGGCTACGGCGGAAGTACGAGGGGCGCCGGAATTCGTTTTCGCCACAGTCCCCCATCCCATTGCTAGTCTGTTGCCGAGCGAGGTTCGGGCAATCGCCGAGGCTGTCACACCCAAAATTGCCTGGATTCTGCTGGGAAAGCCCGGCAGAAGCAAAGGCAATCCACCCGGCTCAGGGTTTCCGGAGCCTGCAAAATCCCTCGGTCCAACGTGAACCGGGCGATGAAAACTGTTGGGACGAAGCCGTCCAAGGCCTGGCACTGGAGGTGAGATGAACGGAAGATTGATCAATGACGTTGTCGCGGCCATTGATCGCGACAAAGGTGAAATGCTTGATCTACTGGCGCGGCTGATAAAGATCCCGAGCTTCAAGGGCCAGGAAGCGGACATAGCGAGATTCCTGGGGAACTACTTCGGCCAACGCGGGTATGAAGTGGAAATCCAGGAAGTTGCGCCTGGCCGCCTTCAGACCATTTCCACGTTGAAGGGCAGCGGAGGCGGCAAAAGCCTTATGTTCAACGGCCATATTGACATGGACCCTCTCGCCGACGGTTGGGCGTATGATCCCTGGACGCCTAGAATAGCAGGCGATCGCATGTACGGCGCCGGAAGCTTCAACATGAAGGGCGGAATTGCCGCCATGGTTTTCGCCGCGGAACAACTGCGAAAAAGCAATGCTCCGCTACGCGGCGACGTGGTAGTAGCATGCGTTGCGGGCGAGCTGTCGGGAGGAGACGGGACCGTCCACATGCTTGACAGGGGCATCAAGACGGACATGGCCGTGGTCGCAGAGTGCTTCGGTACGGAGAGCATTGCCACGGTTCACGTGGGAGTGCTCCATATGGCCGTCCATACGCTCGGCACGACGAAGCATATCAGATATCCGGAAGGTTCGGTGGACGCCATTGAAAAGATGCAAAAGGTGATCGGGGCGCTGTCAAGCATCAATATGACGTATGAACCGAGGGATGATCTCCCTGGAATGCCGGTCTTTCATGTCGGCGGCGTAGTCGGGGGTTTGGGGCGCGAGTACAACCTCGCCGACCCTTACTACATTTCCGATTTTTGCACCGCAGTCATCAATGTCCATTTCGTGCACGGCCAAACGCCCGAGTCGATTGCGAACGATGTTCGCCAGGCGCTTGCTCCCCTTGTAGCCGAGGATCCGGAATTGAAGTACGAGATCGAAATCCCGGTTCCAAAGGCAATTCCGGGGTCTCGGCAGAGGATCATGGAGCCATTCGATCTTCCAAAGGACGAATGCATCGTCGGCGTTGTTTCTCGTGCGCACGAACTTGTCACCGGCTCTCCGCCGGCATCCATCGGCGCCGTCCTTCCCCTGTCCTATTCCGCCAATGACACGATTCATTTGTGGAACGCCGGAATACCATGCGTGATCTACGGTCCCACGGGCGGAGAAAACGAGCCCGACGCCTATGTGCTGATCAGCCAGATGACTCAATGCGCCAAGGTGTTGGCATTGTCGGCTCTGGATGTCTGCTCGTAACCCATGTCATTCGCCGGCAATTGCCGGTTATTCTGCGCTCAAATGATTGACGGGCGGCAGTCGTCCGTCCGGCGGCGGAAGCCGGTGACATTGCCGCGATATTCAGAAACAAATGGAATTCCTGCGCAAGAACGCCTTGTCGCCGCAATCTTTCGCGACGCCCGGCGTTTCCTGCCGCGCGGATCGCGATGAGTCGGTCCGCTTCGTCGCGGGTTGTCCCTCCCGACCGTTCCGCAGCCGCTCCGAAATGCGAAAACGCGCCTCTCCAGGCGCTGTCCCGGACACGGGAACCCCGCCGATGATCTCGAACCGCACTCAGACTACAAGCCCCGGGGAACAACCTGCCTTGATGGCAACCTCAAGAATTCGAAACACAGAATGGTCGATCAGGCAACTCCTTGGCGTGGCGCCAAGAGGATCCCCGCCTCTTTAGACCTTGCGGACGACGGCAACCCCCCCCTTTGTCGAGGCGAACTTCGATCCTTGCAACGCATATCCCCGCAGGTCGATCGAGGGCTTCAACCAACACTATGACGGTTGGAGAACTCGCGCCCGTCGCTTGAAGGCGCGAACGTGGAAACTCGATGGCGCGCGAGTCAAAAGCGAATATTCCGGATGACTTGGTCGCATCGCTAGAAAAGAACACTGGCCGCATCATTTTTCCGAGCAAGAAACTGAAGGGATAGTTGCCGCCACGGGGTTTGGAACTGTTGCGGCCGTCTGATAGGCTCCGCGTTGATAATTGTGAGGAATTGCGGCCTTGCGCGAATTTCCCAAAATGGGATGGGAGGATTGGGATGGATCAATTTTGCGGAATTTTCACGCCGATATGCACGCCGTTTGACGCGGAACTAGAGGTTGATCGAGAAGCTCTGGCTCTCCACCTTGAATTTCAGCTGGCAAACGGAATTCACGGGATAATTACATGCGCTGGAACTGGGCAATTTTCGGCTCTGAGCCTGGCGGAACGAGTGTTTGTAACGCGTGAAACAGTAGCGGCGGTCAATCGAAGGGTGCCTGTTTTCGCCCACACTGGATCCTGCAGCACTGCTGATGCGGTCGCATTGAGCAAGGACGCCATGGAGTCCGGCGCCGACGGGTTGCTGATATCGCCACCCTATTATGAAATTCCCGCCCCGGACCAAATTTTCGGCTACTTTGAAACAATCAGCCGATCAGTTTCTCTGCCCATCATGGTTTATAATAATCCGTACGCCTCGAAAATCAACATTGACAGCGGATTGCTGAGCCGATTGTGCAAAATCGACAACGTGAAAATGTTGAAGGAGGGTTCTGATGACCTAGTTCAATTTCAGCGAATTGTTGCCGAATTTGGACAAAGGCTCGCAATATTCAACGGTTGGGATACCGGGGCGCTTGCAACGTTTGTACATGGGGCCGCTGGTTGTGCGTGGGGCGCAGCCAACGCAATCCCGGGGGCATGTGTCGAACTATATCGCCTGGCCGTGGAGATTGGCGACATTCCGAGGGCCAGAAATCTCTGGGATAAGCTCTTTCCCATAAACTATTTCTTCGAGTCGAATGGCTACGCTTCGAGCATCAAGGCCGCAACCAAGCTGGCTGGAGTGGATCTCGGAGCCAGTCGGCCCCCGTTGAAAGAACCTGACGGAAGTAAACTTGATGAACTTGGAACGCTACTCGAAACATTGAACGAACCGGCTGAGGCCGCGTAGGGATGGATGCCAGGTTCGCAGACTAGTCAATTTGGCATGCGTAGGCGGAATTACCGAAAGACAGTATTGTACTGACAAACTTGCGCGGAAATGACGGAGGCATACATGCGAGATCCTGGAAGTGAACTGCATGCAATCGGCAACAGGCGCGGACTCTATCCTGAGATCGAACCATACAGGACCGGGCGGCTAGAGGTTTCAAGTCTCCACAACATCTATTTTGAACTCGTTGGCAATCCCCGCGGCAAGCCGGCCGTAATACTGCATGGCGGACCAGGTGCCGGTATCGAGCCAGCGCAACGCCGGTACTTTGATCCGCAAAATTACAATATCGTGCTCTTCGATCAGCGCGGCTGCGGCAAGAGCACGCCGCATGCGTCGCTAAAGGACAACACGACATGGCACCTTGTCTCGGACATGGAAGCCCTTCGCGAACATCTCGGCATAAGGGAATGGCTGGTGTTCGGCGGTTCCTGGGGCAGTGCATTGGCCCTGGCATATTCACAGGCCCATCCACGGCGCGTAACCGAGTTGATCTTGCGAGGTATTTTCATGCTGCGGCGCATGGAACTTATGTGGTTCTATCAGGAAGGGGCAAGTTTCATCTTCCCCGATGAATGGGAGAAATTCCTGGAACCCATTCCAGAAAGCGAGCGGGACGATTTGATTTCCGCATACTACGACCGTCTCACGGATAAGCGAGAAAATGTAAGAATGCAGGCTGCGCGCGCCTGGAGCACGTGGGAAGGCGCTACACTTTCGCTCTTGCCTGATCCTGATCGAGTGGCGCGCTTCGGAACGGATCGCTTTGCGGAGGCTTTTGCGCGGATCGAGTGTCATTACTTCGCGAATGGAGGATTCTTTGAAACCGACGGGCAATTGCTTGAGCGCGCTCGAGGCATCAGCCGGATCCCGACAGTTATCGTGCACGGCCGCTATGACGTTTGCACGCCGATCCGAAATGCCTGGGATTTGCATCTCGCGTTGCCGGAGGCCGACTTCCGCGTGGTTCCCGATGCGGGGCACGCCGCGACGGAACCGGGAATTGTGCACGAGTTGGTCACTGCCACCGACACGTTTCGCTTGAAGAAGTGAATCAAACTCGAAACAGACATCCCGTAAACGGATGCAGCGGAGATTTGGCTTGAAACGCAATTGTCCGAGAATTCGGCCTATTGCCCAACAAGAGATTTTTCGCATGCGTTTCGGCGCCTGTAGCGGGCGCATTGACGCCGGCCTGGACTCCTTGGAATTCGGAGCGACGGTGGACGCCAAAGGGACTGAATTCTAACTTCGATTGCCGGAGGTCGCAAAACAATTCGGAAGTGGCGAAGCATAGGGGAGTTGCGCAGTACCAATGGCTCTTCGACAGGCCTGTTTTCGTCTCGATGACGATGACGGAATCCTGGCGGAAGTTTGAACAACGAGCAGCATTACGGGACCTGGTTGACAACCTTGTGGCCGGAGGGAAAGAGCGACGCGGCTGCGCAACTCGACGGTACGGGCGTCGGGAAACAGGCCCTCCGGCCTTCCCGCAAAGTTGACTGGGAGCCAAGCAACTGAAATTTTTGGCTGCCGCTCCGGATTAAGTCGGGACCTCGAGGCCGGTCGAGATCCAAGGCGCATTTACTTGACCACGGGAAACGGCTTCACGCCTACTGCAAATGGTTGAGGTCTCCAATAGGCTCCGGATCGTACGGCACGGCATCTATTCGCGGACTCCAGGATCCATCGGAAATGGCCTTTCTGACATGGTCGCTAATCTCGCCGAGAGTTGCGAACCACACGCCTCCGCGTTCACGCATATGGTGTATCATCTCAACCATCATCTGAATTCTAGGAATGCGGCCGGAAAGAAACGGATGCCATACGCCTACCCAAAGCCCGCCATGCTCCCACATGGCATCAAAATCGGCAAGATAGACCTTCTTGGCATCGTCCGGCGCCGAAATTGGCATTTCAAAACTCAAATCGGCGCAATGCATAAAATGCGGCCAGTCATCAGCCGTTACGTACATTGGAATCTCGACAATGCTCCCCTTGCTGCACTCTAGGACGTAGGGTATGTCGTCGCCCATGAGGGAACTGTCGTATTCAATCCCGAATTCGACCAGTAGCTCAAGAGAGTGCCCGGAGAATCCATTCACGGGTGCGCGCCATCCTTTTGGATGGGAACCCGTGAACTTGCGAAAACACTCGAGTGTTCGCTCCAGAACATGCCTCTCAGTTTCGCGTGTCAATTGAACGGGGTTTTCGTGAATATATCCGTGATGACCAATCTCGTGGCCATGCTCAAGCAGTAGGTCTACCGTATGCGGATAGCGTTCCATGCACCAACCGGGAACAAAAAATGTCTGGTGCATTTCCAATTCCTTATAGACTTCGCATAGACGCGGAATCGAAACTTCAGGGCCGTAACGCAAGCTGGATTGCGTGGACAGCAAATGGCCCGCTCTTTCCGGATGGGCCAAATGTAGAATGCTGTCCGCGTCCATATCCCAGGTAAACGCAACGGCGCACCGCGCGTTGTCAGGCCAAGGGAGCTTGTTCTTGATCACCGACCCCTCCTCCTATCAGCATGAATCTCTGCGCCCAGATTGTAAACGAGCCAGACGTTTCGGCAATGTGGACTACGAAAGAAGGCACCTTGCCAAGGAATTTCTGACCAAGCTTGGTCCGAGTGTCAAGTCACCCGCCGCCTTGCCATGTTCGGATCGCGAAACAAAAAATCTGTCTGGTTTGGGCCTATCTCATTAGATGGCGCCATGAAGCGGGCGGCAGTGCTGAAATACTTGGAACTGTCGCAGGCTGCAGAGCCTTTTTCATCGAAGTAGGCCGAGGCAGTCGACTCCGAAGCAGGCGGCGGACCGGCGAGGCGAGCCGTCGAGCAGCTAAGCGTTTTCGGCTCGAGCGCCGTAACGGTCGCAACGGTCGCGGACGAAGCGCGTCGCGCGGCAGTGCTGTCCTCCGCCGCGCGGAGATGGTTCGAAGTGAATGAACCCGAATTGATCGTGAGACTCTACGGATATCTACTGGGCGAAGGAGCACTAGCTGCGCCATCGGAAGTCCAGTAACCGGCGTCCGCGTGGCGACCGGTCGATTGTGAATGAAATTTGCCGAAATGGGGTCGAATGGAGTAGAGGACGAAATCCTGAGTCTAGCCTTTCAGACCCCGGATCTACCCGGTCTTGTGGATCAAGCTGCCCGGGCGGCTGCAATATTTGATAGGGTTTGCCTGTCTTCCAATCAGCAGGTCTGGCGGGTTCCTTCCCGCAGTCAATTGAACTTCGGAGCCCGCACCGTTCGACGTCCGGGCAGCTGGCGGCGACATCCGGCATTTCGGACCATCGGTCGATCATTTGCGCTGAACCGGCTCGCGAGCGGTGCGCGTCGGCCGGAAGCGGCTACAGGGATGGCAGCCGGAAGAGTTCCGGCGGCGGTTCGTCGGGAATACCTTCGCCGGTTGCAACGCTCTGAACCGGATTTGCTTCCTTGATTGCGCCGTCGGATCCGGTAGGCCCATGCGACGGTCCGAAAGGCATGCGTGCCCGTTGGCTTTGCCAATTGCGAATCCGTCGAGAAACTGGTGAGGGCCTCGGCCGGGACCACCGCAGTCGCCGTGAGGCAACACGGATCGCAAGTGGATGCTGCAAGAATGCTTTCGAACGATTGCGGCTTTCCCGACAAAAATGCTGAACCATCTGCTGGAAAAACACTGCCTTCCGGTTGTTGCGAGACATTGTTTGCCCCAGCCGGATGACTAGGTCGGAGAAGAACGAGGAATTCCGGCTGCATGACCCGTCTGAGACGGATCGGGATGCAAACAGGCCGGACAGGTCGCCGTACGTCGATGCAGGCCTTCGGAAATTGGCAGGCGTTATACCGCAACAATCGTTCTGACCTCCTGATCGGGGGCAATTCAATATTTTCGCTCGACAAAGGCGAAGCGCCGGCATATCGGATTTGGTTTGCGACGAATGAAACAGCGTAATCTGAGCAATGTTATTTGCCTGGACCGACAGCCAGCCGGGGAATGCATGCAAAGTCCGGCCTGACTTCCAAACAGCGGGTTCGGGTTCTCATGGCGTCTGAAACTAACGGTCAGTATTATACAGCAATATCTGTCTCTTGGATTTGAACCGGGCTTAGACTGTATTAGATTGATAACCAATTGGTAACAGGCGGGTCTCGACATTTTGGATCAGGTCTGGTGCCGTTTGTCTGCGTATGGTTCGCCTAGTCGTGGGCTTGAATCGCCGTTCGTCATAGCAAAGCGATTGCCATAACTATTTCGGGTACTATCGGCATCGCTAGGTGCCATGCGGACCCGGAGATGCTGACACTGCCGTACCTAGAACGCCGCGGGGATTCGGCTGTCAGTCGGAACTGATTTAATTGAGTTCAAAAAAAAGGATTTTAACTAACGGATGCTTGCAAAGCTTGCAATCGTGCCAAGCTTAGCTTAGTTCATAGACTAAGGAGGAAGTAGGCATGAAGACCGTGAACATGCACGAAGCCAAGACAAATCTGTCCAGGTTGGTGGCCGCAGCCGCATCGGGCGAGGGATTTATCATTGCTCGCGCCGGCAAACCGCTTGTTAAGGTTGAAGCAATTGTACCCGAAGGATCTAAGCGCCTCGGCTTTCTGTCGGGGCAGGGCGCCGTGCCAGACGATTTTGATCGCATGGGAGCGGAGGAGATCGCGGAGGCATTCCTCGGGTGACTCTCCTCGTCGACACTCATCTGGTGCTATGGGCGGCTTATACGCCTGAGCGGTTGAGCCCGACTGCTCTGGCACGCGTTACCGATGAAGAGCAGCTTCCTCATGTTTCGGCGGCCAGCATTTGGGAGGTGGTGATTAAGGCGGGTCTCGGTCGGGCGGATTTCAAGGTCGATCCCGCTAAATTGCGTGCAGGACTTGCGGTGAATGGCTGGACGGAGTTGCCAATTACGACGGGCCACGCGCTGGAAGTGGCGAAACTTCCTCCGCTTCATGCCGATCCCTTTGATCGCATTCTGATCGCACAGGCCCGGCGGGAGGGCTGGCCATTGATCACGCGCGACCGCGCGCTTGAAGGATATGGCCCTCCGGTGGAGCTGGTATAGGGAGTTTCACGAGTCCGGGGGGCTTGCAACCGCGGCGAATATCAACGCCGGGTTGGCCGACGAGGTGCATCCTTCATTCTCAAAACCTGAAGGCCGCAGGTTCATATCCCATCCCCGCAACTGTTGAAATCCCTTGAAAACACAGATGTTTTCAGTGGATTTTCATGTCTAGAGACAGTCAAATTGACGCTCTGGCAAACTATTTGCAAACAATTTGATTCGAATAAGAGGCGGCGCACACCCCCCCTGCGGCAATATCCGTGGCAACCGTTCCGCGTAGCCGTGGAATCGAGCGGCACGCAGTTGAGTTTGATATAAGACGACGGGTTTGCGCGTGCTATGCGTAGTGACCGCCCGCGTTCATTCGCTTTGGCAGGGTACAACGGAACGCATGCTATCCGGGCGAGCAACAGGAACCCTACTTCTCGAATGCCGCCGCTCGGACCTCCTCGATCCGCTCGTCTTCGGTGAAGCGCCAGATGCCGATGTGGCCGCGGCGCAAATCGCCGTTGCCGTCCCAGTCCATGCTGCCCGAGGCGCCTTCGTAATCGATTTCCCCGTTGTTGGCGAGAATGCGAAGCGCATCGGCGACGCCAACCGGGCCGGCGTTCACGACGGTGCCCGGCGAACTGCCCACTTCGCGCAGCCGGTTTCGGATTTCGGCGCCGCGCAGCCGACCCGCAGCCTGCGCCGCAAACGCCAGGGCGACCGTGGCGTCGTAGGTCTCCTTGACGTAGGCGAGCACCGGCAGCGCGCCGTACTCGGCGACATATGCCGCCTCCCACGCTGCAGACGCGGCGCTGTTCGGCGCCGACGCGGGCCCGGTGCCGTACATGTTGCCGAGGCGGGCGCCTCCCAGCGACCGGACCAGGCTCGCCCGCTTGGCGGCGTCGCCGAAGACGAAGTTGTCGTAAATGCCGTTGTCGATCGCCTCGCGTACCATGGTCAGGGCCGCCGACTCGAAAGCAATCACCACGAGTGCCTGCGCTTCCCCGCTTGCGGACTCGCGCAGCGCGGTCAGGAAGCCGGTCCGGCCGCGGTCCACCGGGACGGCCTTGAGTGGACCCTCCCAGGCTGCTTCGAAGGCGTCCGCAAGGCCTCGCCCCCAGGGGTCGTCGACGTAGATCACGCCGACATTGTCGAAGCCTCGCTCGTGCGCGACGCCGGCGAGGACGGGTCCCTGCGTTACGTCGGAAAGCGCGGTTCGAAAGAGGAAATCATTGTCGGCGACGGTGGTCAGTTCCGGCGACGTGGCGGAGAAGCTGACGGTGGGGATGGCGGACGGACCGATCACCCGCTCGGCCACCGGCAGCGCGCTGACGCTGGCGTTGGGGCCGACGATGGCATGCACGCCCTCGACCTCGACAAGATACCGTGCCGCCGCGACCGCCTTCTCCGGGTCCGCGGTGGCATCGCCGACCGCGACCGTCACCGGCAAGCCGAACACGCCGCCGCCCTCGTTTACATGCTTGATCGCGAGCTTGAACGCCCGCTGCCTGTCCCTGTAGACCTCCGCCGAACCGCTGCTCAAGTCCATCAGCAATCCGATCTTGAGCGCGGCGGACCCGTCCGCCCGCGCCGTCGGCGGCAGCGCCGCCCCGCCGGCCAGCGACATGCTCGCCACACCCAGCAGCATCCCGATTGCGCACGCCCAGAAAATTGCCCTGTCGCACAAATCGCCGATCATTGCGAAGTTCCTCCATTCCAACGCGCGATCGTGGAGAGCGGATCGCTATGCGCTTCGTTTTTGACCCGCCGGGAACTCCGTCCCCGCTCGCCAATCCGGAAGCATGCCCCCCGGGTCCTTAGGCGCTGAGGCGACACAGCAGTACATCTGCGATACCCCTGCAGTCCCCGTCCTTGGGGAAGCCGAATCCCGGGGTTGACTGCGGAGGCCTTCACTCGGATGAAGAGCTCCCGCGCGCCGGTCTAGGCCGGACATGGCGGCCTATAGGCCGCTTTCCTTGGCGCGGCAAGAAAGTACTCTTTCCTGGAAACCGGAACCCGGAAACGTTCAATCGACTGGGACGAATTGGGTTGAGGCCAATGTGACGAATGAGAGAAAAGGGATACATTCAGCTCGGACGAACTCTGCGCGGCAGTTGCAGAGGGGTTATTCCTGTATTGCCAAATGGGCGAGGGCAGCAGGCGGAAGGAACAGCATCCGAACAAGTGGGGATGGACCCGAAAAAGCGGTGAGGGAGCCTATCGGGAGCCTGATCGGAAGACAGTACCGGGTAACGCATGGACGCGTGGTTAGGACCGACGTCGCGAAATCCGGGCGGATGGACATCATTATCGTCAGAGACGTTCCAGCATCGACTAGGCACAGAACGGAAGAGGGAAAAACTGACCTGGTAGGAGTCGAATGGGTTGCGGCGGTCGGCGAGGTGAAGGCTTCGCGGGCAAATCGTGCCGACGTTATTCGGAATTACCGCCGAATGGTAGAAGACATGGAGACACTGCAAGAAAGACGGCTGGTCGAGAACGAATTCAGATTTGGAACAATGAGGGCCGATGCAACCATCACTGAAATGGCTAAACCGGCTACCGGATGACAGTGGAGGAACCGGTGCTACGCTTTCTTGATCGCCTTGGGTCGGAGTGCATGCAAGGTCGAGCGCTTGGAAGACGGAATCAGGCCGAATGACGCATCGGTGCTGATTCTGGATCAAGAAATGGGAGCAACTCTCTGTTTCCCGGCAATAATGATCCAAATTGCGGAGGCTCTAGGAATAGCCTCGGACGCGGATTTGACGTCCGCCGATGCAGGCAACGAAACGGCCTGGATGACAATAGGGGAGGAAGGACGGGAACCGAAGTTAAGCTGCGGACGCCTCTTGCATTACTTCGCGACGGGCCTTCAGCTTCGCTTGGGCTCGTGGTACGACGAATATGGCGATCACGCGGGCACTGTGCCAAACTGGGGCCGATGCTGAGGCGCAGGCGCGCAAGAGAGCGGAATCCGTATGGAACGGAAGCGTTAAGCGCACCCGGCGCCCTAGTTGTCAAGACTAGGGCTCTGCCTGACCGCGCCGCCCTAACCGGTTCAAAATTATCCGGGTTTCGGGCTGCCGGGCGCGCTGTGGCTATGCTCCCCATCGCGCCGCCCGCACAATAAAGGTGAAGCCGGTAGGTTCCCGTTGGTGGCGGATGACCGCGAAATGGCTTCGCGCATTATTCGAATTCGCTGTCCGTCGTATCCTCGCGCATAAAGATTCGGCCAGGACGCGACGGGCGTCCGACGGACTCGGCCAGTGTCTCAGTTCGAATCCGGGATCAATGAGAAGGCGGACGCGTATTCGATGCGCGGCTCGCCGAGGCCGCCTTCGGCGAGGGCCAGCCCCATCAGAGCCGGACCGGCATAGCGGCATGATATTCCGCGCACAGCACCTTGGCTGAATCCGAAGCGCCGATAGTAGGACGGATCGCCCACCACGACGACCGCCGCCCAGCCCTCCTTCCTTGCCCGTTCAAGCCCGGCCCCGATCAACTCGGCAGCAACCCCCTGGCGGCGTCGTTTTGCCGCGACCGCGACCGGCCCCAGAGCGAGCGCCGCGGTCGGCGCGCGCAGTCTCGAGAACAGGGCATGGCCGACGACTCCGGCCGCGTCCACCGCGACCAGCGCGTACGCGACATCGTTGTCTTCGCGCAATCGACGCACGAGGCGGAGTTCCAAAGAGGTAGAGAACGCCGCGAGCAGCAGGGCTTCGACTTCCTTCCGGTCGCCAGCGGCCTCAAGCCGTATGAGAAAATCGGTCACCATGCTTTGCTCTTTCGCGCATCGTCAGCGCTGGGCGCAGCCCCCAATGCTTGGCCTTGGTCGAAGCAAACCAAGGGATTCGGGAACGAGGCGGCAAGCATGCCGGTCGATCTTGACCGCGAGCAGACCGCCGTCGCTCCTGGCAGGGTATTCCGATTCGAAACCGGCGAAAACACCAGAATCCACGCGGAGGCGGCGGCAACGTGATTTTCGAGGTCGAAAATCGGTTACCTATTGCCGTGCTCTCTCAGTTCGGTCCGCCGTCCGCATCGACCGCGGAATCTGTCGTCGACGATTGCCGACACTCTCCACTCAAGGTTTGGCGAACCTTCCCTGGACAACAGAATCACGCCGCAATGGGCACGGCCATTTCCAATCGCCGGCTACAATCAGTCTTTGGTCTTTTCGCAAACGGGACGGAAGTAAGAGAGCGATGTCCAATCGCCTCGCGGTTTCTTGCGCAGCTATACACGTTGACCGAAACCACTGGAGTGAAAACTAGTAGGCCCGACCTGGATCCAAAACCGGTTGTTCTACTTCGCAATCCTGTTTTCCTCGTCTTTGGCTATTGTAAAATTGGCTCCCTCGCGCGCCCGATTTATCTAAGCGTACGTTGCGGTGCCATCTTTGTCGCTTGGCGCTATCACGCTTTGCCCACCGTCTTCTGGGCAGATGGGTGACCAAGTTCGAGTGTCATCTCGCCTCTGTAAATCTTGATTGAGCAATCCTCTCTCGTCACGGGTGCGTGAGCAATCCTCCCTTATGGAGGGGCTCGATTAGCTTGTCGCGAATCGTCGAATACCGGGAATGCTAGATTTTGGCGATGAACATGGGGTACTCGTCGGCATGCGGCGGATAGGTGGGTCCGGGATCGGGACTGCGCGCGGGTTTCCGACAGGCCCGCCTTCGGACGGCCGGAGACTCGGCGAGAGATTCGATCCGCCCACCCTTTACCTTCGGTCAGCATGGAGATGGCAGCAATTGCGGAACACGCCGCCCTGTCGTGCCACAAGCGGTGGCTTAGATTTTCGCCGAAGCTAATGGCATCATCTATGTTCAAGCCGATCAACGCCATAGGGACATGGCCGGACACGCTTTACGATGGCATCCGATTTAGTGGACACGCATTGTCTCCTTTGCAGGCACGCCGACACTACTGCTTGACTCGTCCACTGACTTTCCTCTGAAGTTGCAATGCTGACGCTTCTTTGCGCAAATGCTGCTACACCGCAAAAGCTCATGCATGAGCGCGATCCCGCATCTGCGCTTTGGCATTAAAGACAGGCAATTGCCAAGCCGGTATTGCGCCGACTTCTCCGAAATGAAAAGAGAACGAAGCTACCAAATCTAAAGCTGGATTCTTAAATTCGCTTTATTGTCCGTCTTGCCAATTTGACGCAGATTCCGATGCATTTGAACATTATTCCGGAATCATTTGAAAAAATTCCGGTCGCGCTTGAACGCGCTGCGGCGCACCGAATGCGCTTTCCCGGCAACTGTCGCCACCTTCAAACGGCGATCCTTCCAAGATTGGAGGAAGATTTTCAGCGCACTAGCAGCGATGTTGGCGAAATGATCGACCCGCCGATCAAAATAATTGGTTCGGTTAAGATGATTTCCCCATATGGATTAACGTTGGGCACATCTATTTCGATGCGGCCAAGCCGCGTAGCCGAAATGCCATGACAATGGCAATAACTCCAGCTACAATCGCCCATACGGTGAGGAGCCAGGTCAGCGTGACCATGGTAGCCACCGGGTGGGAGATGACGAAGAGGCCGAATAGAATATAGAGGATGCCCATAATCACCCCCCATAAACTCCAATGTTTTTCCCCGTCCTTGTCACGCCCGGCAAAGATCATCATGATGCCGCTAATGACGATTGCGATGCCGATGAGATAGGCCAGGATTGAGCCGCTGACTATGCCGGCTACTATTGGATTCCCGAGAATAAATATCCCGCCCAAAACGCTGACAATCCCGCTAACAAATAGCCACATACGCGATTTTTCGGCGTGGCCGCGTACTCCTTCAATCACGCTGAAGACGCCATCCACAATCCAGTAGATACCCATGAACCACAGTAAATTCAGGAGGGTGGTCCCGGGTTGGATAAACATGAGAAAGCCAAAAAGGACCAGCAATACGCCGCGAATCAATGGCATCCACCAAAGCGAGGCCAACGCCTCTTTTGTCATTTGTTCAGTTTGGTTGTCAGTGGCAGCTTTCATTACATTCTCCTATCGACTGTTACTTCATAGGCATTGCTGCCTAGACCAAGAATTTTTAAACGACCGCAAAAGCCCGCAACGAGATTGGCGCCCTTGTTCATGCCTGCAAGCCTTTCACTGCGTGCTGTTTCAAGTCCGGTAGCCGCATCACGGAACACAACCTGTTCGTTCCGTGCGAGGAACGGAATAATGCGTGGGCTCAATCCGGTCAAGTTTGATGCGACATATCCCCGCTGGTTCACAAATTTAGCCAGCATCGTGCAAGCTAGGACTGTTTGTTCTACTCGCCGCAACTAGTCGAACCCCGTAGCAGGTTCAAATGAGAACGCAGCAGTATACCCGACGCCGGTGTCCGCGACCTAAACCCGGTAAATTTCCGGGCCATACGAACCCTTTGACACATTGAAAGGCTGTTCTCGCATCACGTTCGCGAATGGCTCGAGTGAACAGCCCGCGCAAGTATCTTGCGCAGATATCGCGCTGATGGTCATTGGGACCGTGGAGGAGGCCGACCCTTTCTTCTGGAAAAACGACCAATCCCCAGCAATAGTTGGGGAAACTGTTCCGACTTGCCCATCTTTAGGCAGGCGAACGAATCCCCACTACTCATTCATGGCGAGAGATGCGCCATCCCTTCGATAGCGGAAGAGCAAGAGGCTTAAAAATCCCTGCATGTTCGAAAAGCCCTCGCCGCCGTGCGTTCCGACAATCAGGCGGCTGAACACAGATTCGCCCACGTCAACCTGCGCGATGACGCCGAGCCTGTCGGTGTCGATGCAGATAACGCAGACGGCGATTCTGCATCTGGGCATTCCAAGAGTGTGCGCCCGGCGACAGTGTAACTCGACCGGTAAAGCGGTTTGTCGAAAATCGTTCCATCAGGCGCGGCTATAGAGCCGTTATACAAACAATTTTCTTGTCTGTCGTTGGCAGGTCCGAGCTTTTCAAAGTAGGGACTCGATGCACGGAAAGCTGCAGAAGGCCATCTGGCGAAACGAAAGCGTGATCGAGTTGATGCGCGCAGCAACCGGCTTACCGGAAATCGCGTCATGCCGGAAATTTCAAAAGCGGTTGCCCTTATTGTGTAGGGCGTTCGAACCCGCAATGATCATTGCAGTCTTCGAAGGATTGACAACTGTTTCCGACGGCAATGAACTGTCCGAAATGGAGAAAAGCCATTTTTCGATCGAAAGCTTCGGTTGCGCAAAAAGCATTCCGGCAAGCGCCGGCATTCCCATCCCCCAGCGAAGCTCCTTCGCAAGGCTCCATTTTAGACCGATTGGAACAACGATTCGCTGTTCGGACAAGATTATCCGGCCCGGAAGGCCGCTTAACTCAAATGGATATTCGATACATACGCGTCCGCAAATCTCATGCCGGGAGGATTCCCGGGTCCCCGAATGTAGAACGGAATCGTCGACGGAAGTTATTGCGACTATACGCCTGTTGCGCTGGGAGTGATCGGTGAAGCTGATCCGGGAACTGGCAACCCGATGTACCGCTACTTCAAGGATAGCTACCTGCCGTCATCGCTATTCAACCTCCAGTCGGTGAAGAAAAGCGGAAACCGGAGGATTGGTTCAAAAGCACGCGATCCATTCCCCTTTCCTGACCATGCGGGCTTCGGCATGGATGCGAAACCGGCCCTCCCGGCCGGGCTCCGGAATCCTCGATCAGCATGGACAGTCATCCCATTGAAACGCCTGCTGCTGCCGAATGCCTGGCCTGAAGGGCCGTGCCAATTGGTGGAATTTGCCATCATCCATGCGCGGTTCGCCGGATTGTACGCGGGTCCAATCCGGATTCGACCGGAATTTTCGGGTCAATCCTGTCGATCAGAGAGGAAACAGACGCTGCTGGGCGATCGAACAGCAACCATTGCCACTCTTTGAACAACCGGCACGGATTGGAAATCGACTTCGAACAGTATGCAGCTGTCGCTGTCCTGATTGGCCGAGACCAGCCATCGCCCGCACGGCGAAAACCCGAAATCCCGCGGCTTCCTCCCGCCGCTCGGAAACGTTAGCCGACGCTGGATCGACCCGGTCCGGGATTCCAGGCGAAAAATCGAAATCGAGTCGTCGCCGCGGTTGGCGACGCCGAAGTGAATCCCATCCGGGTGCATCCTGAGTCCCGACGCGGTGTTGCCCGTTCCGTTCGACTCTTCAGCCGGACCGCGCGAGGACAACCTCGCCGGCTCCTCCACGGCTCCGTCTCGCCATTGCAGACTCGAAACTTCCGACGACAACTCGCTGACCAGAGCAATGAAACGGCCGCAGTTGCTGAATGCAAGGGTTCGCGGACCGGAGCCCGCCGGAGCCCGCCATGTGAGCGGCATCCCGAAAGCGCCCGTATGGGGATCGAACGGATAGGCCGCCAGTTCGTCGGTACCCAGATCGGGGACCAGCAGCCATCGTCCGTCCGGGGAGAAGTTTGCGCCATGGGGATGGGACCTGGTTTGCCTGACGGGATGAGGCCCGCTTCCGGTGCGCAGGATTTCACTGCCCGAATGCGGATCGAAGTCTCCGTGGTCCGAGAGTGCCTTCACGAGAACGTTGCCTGTGTCGTAGCAGGCGCATGCGATCCACCGTCCCAACGGATGAAGGTCGATGTGGCAGGGAAGGCGGCCTTTGACGGAGATCCTGGCCGAAACGCGCAACCGGGCGCCCGGCCGCGGCAACTCCAGGGAAGCAAGCGCAGCGCGGCTGTCGGGAGTCTCAATCGTCGCGTAGATTCTATCGTGAATCTCGGAATGCCGAAGATAGCTGGGGTTCGGAAGAAACATCGAGCCGACGTGTCGAAACGCGCCCTCGTCGGAAAGACCGACGACCGAAATGCCGTTTCCCCGGGCGCGGAAGTCGCCGTAGGATTCGGTGTAGGACCCGACCGCAAGTCGGTAGGAGCGATTTGGCGTTGGGACGGTCAATCCGTGTCGGCCCGCTTGCCGCTAGCGTCAGCTTCCCGGTATCGATGGGGCGCCGGTCGATCCGTAGACGCTCAGGCTCGGCCTCAGCGTCAGGTAGATAGGAGGTCCGCTGTAGACGCCGGAAATCCTGTCGCTGAGCACTCGGAAAGTCAGGCTGCCGAGCGTTCGCGGCTGGACGTTGACGCTGGTGAGGGGAGGGTCCATCGACCGCGCGATAACGCTGTCGTTCACGCTGACCACCGACACGTCCCCCGGAACATTCAGCCCGGCGTTTCGCAGGCCCCGCATGATACCGATGGCCGTTACGTCGTTTCGTACAAATACCGAGGTAAACGCGGTCTTTCCCGCCACGAGGGCTTCGATCGCGTTTTGCCCGGCCAGTTCGGACGGTTCATCCTGAATGCGAGCCAGCGAGCGATCGCGCGCGATGCCGGCCGACGCAAGGGCGTCGCGATAGGCGGGAAGCATGGAAAAGCCTTCTAGCCTCGGAGCCCCTTCTACATAGGCGATCCTGCGGTGCCCCAGTTCGACGAGATGGCGAACGGCTATTCGCGCCGCTTCATCGTAATCTATCCTGACTCCGTCGGCTTCAATGTCATTGGGCCATCGGCCGAGATACACTAGCGGTTTGCTCGAATTGATGAATTCGAGGGCCCCCGTTGCGGGCCGTTCGACCATGCTCGGAACCACTATGGCGCCTTGAATCAAAAAATCACCCGCCATGGCGGATAGACGCATATTCTCGCTCGCCACCTGGTAGTCGGATTGGCTAGTGATCAGGTCGTAGCCGCTGCCCCGGGCGGCACGTTCGATCCCGTCGATTACCTCGGCATATAGGGGATTGGCGAACGTTGGAACTATAAGGCACAGGATTTTTCCGGACGATGAACTGGCAATCGGCGGACCGCTTTCCGCCTTGCGCACGTAGGTGCCGCTTCCGGCCCGCCTGACGACAACCCCCTCATTTACGAGCAACTGGATTGCCCGCCTTACCGTGGTTCGCGAAACCTCGTGCTTCAGCATAAGTTCGCGTTCAGACGGAATCGCCGTCTCGGGTCCGTAGACCTTGCTGACTATGTCGTCGCGAATGGCCTTGGCCAAACATCTGGTCTTATCACGCGCTCTACGTGGTACCATAGTGGTCTGTTCATTAGTGAGAATTGACATAGGTATCAAACCGGTTATATAAATATGCGGTATTACTAGATCAGATTCTAACATGGAGGAACTTCAGATGAAAGCATTGATGACTGCGGCAGCGTTGGCACTGCTTGCAGGCGCCGCAGGTGCACAGGACTCCTACACATTCAGGATGCCAAGCTGGATGTGGGAAGAGGGAATAGTCGGAGAATGGAACAAGGGTCGCGTCGCGGCATTTGAAGCCGCCAATCCAGGTATTTCGGTTGACAAGACGCTCATTCCGAACACTCACTATGAGCAGACGTTGGTCACGCAAATTGCGGCCGGAGATGTACCCGACTTTATGCCGGTGTTTACAAACATGCTGGCGCCTATGATCGACGCGGGCATTCTCGCGCCGATGGATGAGTGCATTGAGTCGTCCGGATTTGCGGATCGCATTCTTCCTTCCGTCAGTTTTGCGCAAGTTGATGGAAAGACTTACGGCGTTCCGCTAACGATGAGTCCCCAATCCCTGCTCGTCAACAAGCAACTCTTGGCGGCAGCGGGCGTCGAGATCCCGACGAACCTTGACGAATTCTATGCCGCGGCGAGGACCGTGAAGGAAAATACGGGCGAATTCGGATACGGTTTTCCCAACGACACGGCGAGCGCAATTCACGTCTACATCAACAGCATGCATTGGCTGATTGGAATGGGGTCGGACTGGTCGCAACCCGACGGGACGATCACGGCAAACGACGAAGCTGCGGTGGCAGCTGTCAGCTGGATCAAGCGTTTTCTGGATGAAGGACTCAGTCCGAAAGGCCTTGGCTCCAACACCGTCCGCCAGATGTTCGCCGACGGCAAGGTTGCGATGCTCTTCGACGGCCCATGGGTTGTCAGCATGGTCAAGACGATCAATCCGGACCTTGTTGAACACGTCACTTTCGAAGTCATGCCGACTCCGACCCATGCGGCAATAACCGGCGGCGCGTTCTACGTCATTCCGAAAGACTCGCCGCATCCGGACGATGCCTGCAAGATGCTTAACGTTTTTTACGACCCGGCCGCGCAGCAGAGATACCTCGAGGATCTTGTACAGATTCCGGGCACTATCGTTGAGCCAAGCGAAGCGTTTCTGGAGGAGATCCCTTGGGCTGGCACCATGGCGGAAATTGCGGCAAAGTATCCCGGCGGAATTGGCTATGCACCACCCGGTTACGAAGTCCAGGCGGCCGAGTTCAGGCAGATCGTGGTCGACGGATTGTCCAGGATCTATTCGGGAGCCATGTCAGTTGAGGAGGGTCTTGACGCCCTCCAGAGCCAGCTGGAGAATTGGACGAAGACCCTCTGAGCTCTCCCGATGTCGCGGGCGGCGCCCTGGCCGGTACATTGAAACCGGCCAGGGCTTGTTGGACCTAGACGTACCGAATATCCAGAGGAAGCTCGCGTGAAGCGCGTTTTCGCCCGCAGGTTCGATCATCCGGAACTGTTGCCTCTCTGGCTGCTGACTCCGGCGGCAATTGTAATGTCGGTGATTCTCATTTGGCCGATCGCACAGGGAATTCTGCTCGGATTCTTCAACACGCGCATCCTTAATTACAATGCCGGACGCTACATAGGGCTTGCGAACTACGAAGTCCTGCTTGCCGATCCCTTTTTCTGGAACTCCCTGAAGGTGACCGTTTACTACGGTATCGCCTCAATGAGCTGCACGTATGCGCTGGGCCTTTCTTTCGCCCTGTTGTTGAACCGGTCATTGCCGCTTCGCGGCATTATTCGAACGATATTCATCCTCCCGTGGGCTGTCCCGGAAGTCGTGGCAGTGCTCATTTTCATATGGATGCTCGACGCCCAGTACGGGGTCATCAACTATTTCTTTGTCGAAGCGGGATTCCTCGACGCGCCTGCGGCCTGGCTAGCCCAGGCGGATCTTGCCATGCCGGCGCTCGTCTTGATTACCAGTTGGCATCAGTTTCCGCTTGCACTTCTGATACTCTTGGCCGGCCTTCAGACCATACCGCGGGAAGAATACGAAGCCGCGATGGTCGACGGCGCCGGGGCGTTTTCCAGGTTCATCCATGTAACGTTGCCGGGCCTTCGTTCTGTGAATGTCATCCTGATCCTCATCCTGATTCTGAATTCGTTCCGCCGGGTGACCATGATATATGCGATGACGGGCGGCGGTCCCGCCCGGGCGACTGAAACGCTGTCGATCCTGACTTACAATACGGCGTTTACCTACCAGAAGATCGGATACGCTGCCGCGATCGGCACGGTTCTTCTGTTGATCCTGCTGGTATTCAGCCTCGTGTATTTCTTCACGATAATTCATGTGAAGAGGGACGCTTGAGTCCCCGTACTGGCACAATTCTGATCAGTGCAGCACTGTTCGCGCTCACATTGGGCTGTGCGGGAATTGTGTTCTTCCCATACTACTGGATGATCGTGTCTTCGCTCGAAGCCGCGAGCCTGTTCGAATGGCCGCCGCGTCTGGTTCCGTCAAACGTTACGATGGACGCCTATGTCAAGATTTTCACTGAACGGGACGTATTCACCTGGTTCAAGAATACCGCCTTCGTTGCAAGCGCGACCTCGATATTCTGCACGCTTGTAGCCATCAACGGTGGATACGCGCTGTCCAGATTCAGGACGGGCGGCACGACCGCGTTTTCGATCTTCATATTGTTTTCCCAACTCCTTCCGGCAACGCTGATCGTCGTTCCGCTATACGTGATCTTTCGACAGACAGGTCTCTACAATTCTCTGATCGGCCTGGCCATTGCCGACGCGGCGTTCGTGTTACCTCTGGCGACCTGGCTCATGAAGGGTTTTTTTGACCGCATTCCGGTAGAAGTCGAGGAGCAGGCGATGGTCGACGGTTGCACGCGCGTGGGCGCATTTTACCGGATCGTGCTTCCCTTGGCCTTGCCTGGCCTCGTGGTTGTCGTTGCCATGAGCTTCATCACGGGTTGGGATGAGTTTTTCCTCGCGAGGACATTGATCTCGTCGCAAAGCAACTGGGTCTTTTCCGTAGGACTCACGTCGTTCGAGACGCAATATGCCATCGCTTGGGATGAGATGATGGCTGCGGCGGTAGTGTTCGCCTTGCCTGCGGTCTTCTTCTTTCTCTTCGTGCAGCGATACCTCGTATCCGGACTGACGAGCGGAGCGGTTAAAGGCTGATCGATGGCCATTTCCGACAACCGCGAGCCTCTTGTTCTGCATTGCGACAACGTGTGGATCGACCCGCCGGGACAATTCAAACCAAAGTCCGTTGAACTCGCCGGAAGCACCATTGGCACTGTCCGCGACCGGATATCAGCTTCAATCGCAGAAACCCAGCGGCCGGAAATCGACCTTGGCGGTGCCTATCTGATGCCGGGGCTGATAAACACGCATGTCCATCTGGAATTCTCGGCAAGCCCGGATCCGCTTCGGGAATTCAAGAGCGAATCTGTTTCGGAACGGTTGTTGCGCGCCGTCCGGAACGCCCGGTCGATGCTCCTGAGCGGAGTGACCACGGCTCGGGATTGCGGTTCCAGCCTGGATCTTCTGGCCCACATACGTCGCTGCCGCAATCCGCCGAATCTTCCAAGGCTCCTGTTTTCCGGTCCCCCGATCACGGTTCCGGGAGGTCATCTGAGCATATTCGGAGGAACGGTATCAAATCCGGAGGATATCTCGGAAGTCGTTTCGCGGTCCATCGCCGCTGGAGCCAGATCACTCAAGCTTATCGGGAGCGGAGGCGGCATGACTCCGGAATCCTTTCCCGAAAAAGTCGCCTTTTCGCAGGATGTTTTTTGCCGAGTCGCCGATGCGGCGCGCGCAAATGATGTCGCGAGCGCCGCGCACGTGCTCGCCGCGGAAAGCGTCCGGCGCGCCGCCGTGGCCAGGTTCGACAGTCTCGAACACTGTGCTTTCTTCCGCCGCGTCAGCAGCGGTCGTCTCGAACGAAGGTATGACCCGGAAATCGCATGCATCGTAGCCGAGAGCGGAGTATCGATCATGGCAAACCTCTCGACTGCCACTCGCTCGCATGAAACCCTGGTTCAGGAAGGAATCGAGGGAAATCTGGAATCCCGGCACGCGCTGCATCAGCACGAGGTCATGCTTGAGAATTTCGGTAAACTAGTCGATTTAGGCATTCCGATCGTATGCGGGACGGATGCCGGCGTAAGGGACACGCCGTTCGAGGACACCGGGGTCGAGCTTGAACTGATGGCCCGGTCCGGAATGTCGAACATCGCGGTCATCCGCTCCGCTTCCCTGAACGCGGCTCGGGTCCTGAAACTGCAGGGCAGGGTCGGAAGAATTGCAGAAGGGCATTCGGCCGACTTCGTGGTGCTTAAAAATTCACCCCTTGCGGACATCTCGTCCTACCGTGATCCGCTGTACGTCTACAGCCAAGGGCATCGTATCACCTTCTCGTCTTCCAATGGAAAGGAATGAGAATTGCTGCGCAGCCTCGAATGCCTGGATTGCCGACAAGTCATGCCACTGGCGGAACACTACAACTGTCCGGAGTGCGCCGGGGAACTTAAGCTGAGCTATGAATACGCAGCCATTCGTCGCCGAGGTGAATTCGCGCGAAATTGGCGGTCATCGGAAAGCATATTTTCTCGATTCGGCGAACTTTTGCCGCATGCGTCCGCATCATCGGCAATCACCCTGGGAGAGGGGAACACTCCCCTGATACGGGCCGGGAACCTGGAGAACCGGCTGAGCCCCCGCGAACTCTACCTCAAGCTGGAATGTTGCAATCCTACGGGCTCTTTCAAGGACAGGCAAGTGAGTGTCGGCATCACCGTAGCCAGGAGTTTCGGCCGCAGGAGATTCGCCGTAACTTCGTCGGGCAATGTCGGGAATTCCCTGGCGGCGTATGCGGCGCGATCGGGAACAAGCGCGTATGTTTGGGTCTCGCAGAATACCCCGGCGGCGAAGCGGCGGCAGATCGACGTATATGGATCCCGGGTCTTCGAAATTGAATCCGGGCACAGGCGCGATGACGAGGATGCGTTCGATAATTCGTATGAGATTGCAGTTCGCGCACTTCCGTCGTTTTGCAGGCGGAATAGGCTGGTGCCCATGACGTCTGCGCGGCCCGTCAATCCTTTCATGGTCGAAGGCGCTAAAACGATTGCCTACGAGATCTGCGCAGATCTGGGATGCTGTCCCGATGTTGTTGCCGCGCCGGTTGGAGGCGGCGGCCTGGTGGGAGGTCTTAGCGAAGGCTTCCGCGATCTTCGGGAAATCGGCTTAACTGACCGGGTGCCAAGGATCGTGGCGGGACAGCCGCTGGACTACTTTGCTGGAATCGATAAGGTCGACGATCCCGATTGCAAGGGCGCCCGTCCCCTGGACGCAAACTGGGCCGTTGAATCGATAAGGAATTCGGGCGGGAATCTTCACCGCCTGGCCAGGAGCGAGATCCTTGCGGCACAGGCCGAGCTTGCCGCAACGGAAGGAATATTTGCAGAACCGCGGGGAGCCTATGCGCTGGCTGCTCTTGCTGCCGAAGCCGGAACCGGTCGAATCGGCAATGGCACGGTTGCGGTCGTTATCGTGTCCGGAACAGGCCTCAAGGACATGGCGGCCGCGGCCGAATTTGCGACCCGGCACAACCTTGTTTCATCGTCGAAGGTCAATTCGATCTGGGAATCGAAACTGGACCCGGAACTTGAAACTCGAAAATCGCATCGCTCTGAAGGAGGATGACGGATGGCGAGCGTCGAATTCATGGAAGTTGCCAAGTCGTTCGGAAATGTCGAAGCCGTCACCGACATCAATATTGCAATTGACGACGGAGAATTCGCGGTTCTTGTCGGCCCGTCGGGATGCGGAAAATCCACTCTGCTCCGGATACTCGCAGGCCTTGAGAGGGCGACAAGGGGTTCCATCATGGTTGGCGGCAAGGTTGTCGACGATCTGCCTCCAAAGGATCGAGACGTTGCCATGGTCTTTCAGAACTATGCGCTCTATCCCCAGAAGACCGTAGCCGCGAATATGGGGTTCCCGTTGAAAATGCGTGGGACGGACCGGAAGGAAATCGAACGGAGAGTGCAGGAGACCGCAAAGATACTGGGTTTGGAAGACCTTCTGAAACGGTACCCGAAGCAACTCTCCGGAGGACAGCGGCAACGCGTGGCTATGGGCCGGGCGATCATCCGCAATCCAAGCGTGTTCCTGTTTGATGAACCGCTCTCGAACCTGGATGCAAAACTCCGGGTTAGGATGCGTGCCGAAATCAAGGAAATCCAGCAGCGGTTAAAGACGACAACTGTCTACGTAACGCATGACCAGGTAGAGGCGATTACAATGTCGGACAAGATCGTCGTCATGCGTAGCGGCAGGGTCGAGCAGGTTGGCGGCCCTCTCGACGTATTCGACCGCCCTGCAAACAGGTTCGTCGCAGGATTCATAGGATCGCCGGCGATGAACTTTTTGGACGGAAAGATCATATCGTCCGGAACCGGTCCGGAGTTCGTCACTGAGAGTGGCTTGACTTGCCGGTTGCCGGAAGGCTGCGTTCGCGACCTCAGCCAATGCGCATCGATCGGAATCCGACCCGAACACATTGACCTGGCCGACGAGGATGTGGCCAATGCGTTCAACTTGCGCATATCTGTCGTGGAACCTACGGGCGCGGATACGATGATCATTGCGCGCAGCGGAACTGACGAACTGTCGGCCTTGATCAAGGGGCGTCACGCATTCGACCCCGGCGACTCAATTCTTCTTAAACCTCTACCCGGGATGCTGCATTATTTTGCGCAGGACGGCACCGCTATCCACGTGTGAATTGCGGTCGGCAATCAGGCTCATTCAAAAGTTCGGCAACCTATCGCTGCGAACCCGCGCGGCCGGAACGGCTCGGTTCGACACGAACGCAGCGGTTTCCGATGATCGCGAACCTTGGCTCAAAGAACTTGCGCAGCACAAGGCTGTTGCCGCCGCTATCCGCTACTTGTTTCTGGCGCGCCACGAGAGCAAATAGCGTGAAATCCGCTCGCATGCCTGGTGTCAGGCCGTTGGCTCCCGAGAGACCGAGAAATCGCCTCGGGTTGGTCGAGATTGCGTTCACGCAGTCGCTGAATCCGAGGCCGGCCGCATGGAGCTTTGAAACCGTTGTCGCTAAGTCGTGAACTGGGCCGTCTACATTGCGGACGTGCAGATCTGTAGAGATCGAGAAAGGAACGAGTCCGCCGGCGATAGACTTGGCAGCTACGCCGAAATCGAATGAAGCTGATCCGTGTCCGACATCCATTAGAACGCCGGTCCCGGCTAGCCGGCAAGCGTGTTCGAAAACAGCGCTGCTTCTGGTGACGGCACCCCCTGCCGTTCCGTTGTAACAATGGGTGACAATGTCGCCGGGCGAAAGCAACGCGAAAATCTCCTCAAGATCCGGCGGCCGATTCCCGATGTGTACCATCAGCGGCAGGCCGGCACTCTCTGCAACTCGTTTGGCTATACGGACCGGCGAGATTCCCCAATCTCCTACGACCTCGCCGCTCGCTCGCACCTTTACACCGCACAAAATGTCTCTGTTTGCGTCGATTGCGGCAAGCGTTCTTTCGACATCGATAAACCGCGAGTCGAACAGCTCCGGGACACGGTTGCATGCTACAAGGCCGATCGAACCAATATTGATGAACGCGCGAATCGTTTCCGGCCGGCGTTCAATGATATATTTCCGCAATCCGTGAAGCGTGGCTTCGCCAGCCGAGCCCGCGTCGGCCAGCGCGGTCACGCCGGATTTTAAACCGGCACGATCGGGCGGAACTGAAAAGTCCGTTCCGCCATGCCAGATATGGACGTGCAGGTCCGTCCAACCGGGCGACAAAAACAACCCGTCCGCGTCCAGGACCTCGTCGTCGGGTAACGGAGATTCTCTAATTGTTCCCCCGTCGGAAATCGCCACGCCGGACCGGTTGCCCGATTCGTGGAAACAAACGGGTCTGACGTTTTTCAGCCACAGGCCCATTCTCAGGTTTCTCCTTGGCAGCGGGGGATTCCCATAGACTGTAGCGTGCTATTGCATTCGTTCGGCCAACTGGCAACCAGTAGGCTTCTCTCATGCTCCCGATTCTTTCGAATTCGTCGGGTAAGGCATTTAACTTGCGTAGGTAGCAAGGATTTTCTGTTTTTGTCATGATGGCGCAAGCCAGGCGCGGGATGGCCTCAACCCTCGGCCGATCGGACTTCGGCAGCCCCCGGTTTTCCGGTTCTTGCTAGTTCCGCGAGGCGCGCATGCGGTCGGCTCTTGCAATGCAAGCAGGAATTCGGGCAAGTCGCGACTTGACGGTCAGGCGACGCCGCATGTCGGGCGTCGTGGATGCGGTTCCCATGCGTTGCGGGCCCTTAAGGCTTTCGGGATCGCCAATTGATTCCCGTCGGCTTCATGCCGCAAATGATCAAGGTCCACTAGTCGGAGATGCGCGCCATACGGCCGGACACGCGCCGCACCCGAATCCTGGACTGCGTTAAGCACCTGGTAGTTGAAAACCATCGAGTCGATCGGACTGCTGCCGATGGCGTCGCCGTTTGATATTCGGGCGCGAGTCTTGCCGGCAGTCCGAGAGCCAAATCGGAGATGGTCGTTATCAGGTACTGGACTCCATTTCCGATCCGAAAGCATCTCGAAAGCGGATTCGATCCATTTCCGGATGCTGGATGCCTATTGGAGGCGGTAGGCGTCGAAGGGCAAATGAATCGGCTGGCGCCGGTCGAATTAGCGCTTGGGAAGGAATTGACCCACTCCCCCTGATCAACCGCCCGTCCCGCCACTGCTGCAGCATAGCATTCCGACCCCGAATCAGCCGTTTCCGGAGTTGCAAAGCGGATAGCCGCGTTTCCGGTGCCGGGCGGAAATGGCAGGCAGGAGCCGATGCTGCTGTTCTGCAAGCCGAGCGGAACGAGACCGGTTTGCTTTCGGAACTCGGTCGTTTTCTCTTTCGCTACTGCGAGGAAAGAGTCTCCGCCACAGCAGATCCTCCGCCATGCCTTCGAAGACGAATTCAGCAAGAAAGATGCCCTGGCCGCAAGGCCCATCCGCGTTCTGCTGAACATACTCAAGTTACCGCGCTATTGAGCGCAGCTTGACGCGAAACCCTCACGCCGCGCCGGGCGCTACTTTCCGGTCGATTTTTTGCCACACTGTGCGCTCCGCTACGTCCAGATCGTAGCGGCTTGCAGATTAGTCGAGAACTCCGACGTTGTCCCGAAGTAGCGCGCCTGTCCTAGAGCAGTGTCGGTAGTTACGGCGCGGCGTCCAAGCACGACTTCGTTCAAGCGAGGGCGCAAGACCTTGATGTCCCGAGCCAGCCGATAAACGCCGAGTTCCATCGTTTTTAGAAACCAATCGCGAAATTCGCGCCTGGATGCGCTGGAGGAGACCGCCGTCCCGACTCGACGTCTGGGAAGTCAGCCTCTTGCCGGTCTATTAGTTCTCGGTCGGCGGTCTTGTTCGATTGCGCTCCCAGCGATAGTCGACAATTTCGACCTCCCTGGCGTCGCCATAACGCCAGACGATAAAGGCGCGCTATTGCTCGTTGGCGCGAACGCTACGTTGCCCAAGTCGCTCGCCGAGAAGAGCTTCCAGCCGGTTGCCGGGCGGGACCCTAGCATCTTTGAGTCGACCAGCCGCGTCGATTGCAATTGACTTGGCCCGAGCACGTAGTCGGATTTGCGTGGATAACCCGCCAAAGGAATAGACTTCGAATAAGGCCGCAGCGCATTCGCCGGCAATGCCCTCGATCACGGACCGGCTCAACGATTTGCGTTATGTCAAATCAAGCGCCAGGATAAGCGTGCAAAATCGTAGCCTGAATTTGGATAAAGCAACTTTGCCATTCCGATTTGCCAGCGCGTGCGCTACGAAGCGGCATCATGGTTGTTGCGGGCGGCGGCAGTCTTCACCGTTTCCCGGGCAAGAAGAGCGTACCGGGCGGGTTTCTGCACCTGCGCGCGACCGAGCAGATTGCCAATCGTCGGCAGCCCTTCTCCGATCGTCCGTGCCTTAGACGAGAGCGAGTTACGCCAATTCCGATCAACCGGCATAGAACACATTGCAAGACGTGAATGCAACCGTGCTGTTTCTCCGGAGCGTGTCTGGAAGGGCGCTGTTGCCGTTCTATTTCTGATACAGAACCTTATTGCAGCGGCGATCATTCAGCCGGAGCTTTGTTAAACGAGGACGGCGAGGCCTACCAGAGTCCAGTTCAAACCTAAGTCACGAGATGCACGGCAGGGGACCCGGCACCTTGATTCTACCGAGAGTTTCGAGAAGAAACGTTGGCCGTTCAAGACGACCTTCGCGGGATTTCTGCGGCTTTCGCCTCTCCGCTCTTTCCCGTGGATCGTCAAATCCGCCCTGTGACAGGAAGACTGCCGTTGCCGCCGTTTCTAGCTCGATCGCATTGGCGCCCGCAGCACGGCTAGCGAGTTAAATGCGGACTGAAGGTCCATTGTGATGCACCACCAAGCCAACTTCGTAGATCGAATAAACCCCTCCCCAAGTGGCAAGTTGACGGGATTTCCTCAACTCGCCGACCTGGACGCCAGTTCTGGCTGCCAAAGCTAACTCTTTACCAAACGGGCCATAGTACCTGCAGCGGAAAGTGAGGCCTTCGCCTTAGCCGGCCGCATCAAGTAGAAAGGCGATTTTCTGCGACTGGGTTCTTCCGACGACTTACCCGCCGGCATCGCCAATCGTGTCTGCAACCCTTCTTGCATTCTCGCGGTTCATTTCCCGGCCTCCCGCTCTACGACATCTTCGATGGTCATTCTGGCATTGCTGCAATCAGGGTTGAAGCAAGCCCGTCCCAACTTGAAATAGCCATTAATTGCCGCAACTCTCGAACGCCCCTTCAGGTCCACGAGAGCGCCGCCTCCCTTCGTGACATTGATCTGCCCGAGCGGGCATTGCGACCCACTCTCTCTATTGAACGCCGATCGACTCTCGCTGTCCATTAAAATGGCTGGAGCGGCTTCCGGCTCTTTCACATCAATCACCTCCTCGCTGAACCTTGGTGGCACGCTCTCGCTGCGCATATCGAATTTGTGTTCGCCTGCATTCCGGAAATCGAGCCAATTGAAGAGTTTGCGATCCTGCGGTCGCTGGGCGAACGAACTGATTGATACGTCTTTGGAATCGCTGAATTTCGACAGTGATCCCCAAATTACCGTATCGTCCAGTTGTAGAAACCGATCAAAATCATCGGGCTTTCTGGCGAACTGGACCAGCGGATGCTATTGAGGAAGTCCAATATTCTAGACTCCGCTATCCTGCGGGCGCGCTACCTGCCGAACAAGTGGATCCAAAAAGAGCTTCTCTGCACCTCTTGCGGTCTTGTGAAAGTATACCGTCGGATTAAGCTGGAACAGGTTAAAGACAAAGGCTTCGGCGGCATGAATCGCCTTTGGACCAATGACCAACGAGGGGGCCCTGCCCGTCGGCTGCTCATCAACTCCAGTTTCTCATCAACGATCGATTGGTTCTCCGCCAACCATGGAAGACCCGCGGACGAACGCCCGCTCCCAGCCCCGACGCATGACTTCGAGACGGTTTGCATCGAACCGGCTTGAGCCAACTGAGTTCGTGGCGCGGCCGCAGCAACGCAGTCAATGTCGCGTCATTGAAGACATCAAGACAGCCGGCGAATCACGAATCAAACATGAATTCGGAAGAATGATGGAGAAGTGAGGACACACCGGTCCCGATCTGTTCCTTGATTGTCTACACCTCTCGACCCGCCAATACTCCCGGCTTGTGCAGGACCCGGTTTCGTCCGTCGGTCTGGAGCCAAGTTCCTACGAACCCGCTCCCTGCGGCGAAACAAAGTCGCGAACGGCTATTGGAAAGGGGGAAACCTGAGAGCCGTCCAACTTCTTCCTGGCCACATCAAGATGGGACTGCACGGTCCGAAATCCGGATTTTGAGCTCAAGCACGCGAGGGAGAAAGCGGGAACCGTTGAAATCTAGCCGCGAGGGCCGTCTTCGGGGCGATCCCGAGTCAACCTGAGCGAATTCCGGCGTCTATCTTTGATAATGTCATTGCACCGGATTCGCCTGGCAGCTTTTCCGCAGCATCGCCGCAAGTTGCGTTACTACCGGGCTGTTCCAAGTGCCTTTCTTTTTCACGATCCCTGCGCTTCGAACAGGCATTTCGGATGCAACTGGGATTGAGACGATCCCGTCCTGCCTCGCATCTTGCAGCGACGAACGAACGACAAAGGATAGGGCATCGGAGCTCGCCAGGAGCTTGAGAATGAAATTCAACGAAGTCGATCTGATCACGGGTTCCGGGGCCGGGAGACTGGTGGCCAGGTACAGGCCGCGAAGCCTGTCCAGTGCGCTGACCGCCTGATCCGGCATTGCCCATGGGTAATTGAGAAGCTGAGACAGTTTGACTTTCCGGTTGCCGGCCAGAGGGTGGCGCCTTCGCCCCGCAACAACATACTCGCATTTGATCAGGGGTTCCTGCTCAAGATCGGAACGCATCCGGTTGCGCGATGTCTCGGTCAGTACGAAGGCGACTTCGCCTCGGTCGAGCATGGTTAGCAGCTGCTCGTCGTAACCGCCGCGCACGCGGATCGAGACTTCGGGATATGCCCGCGAGAGGTCGCTGATAACTTCCGGAAGCGTAGCTCTCAGCCAGGTCGGGCCAGCGCCAATGACGATTTCCTCGACAGGGTTTTCCAGGAGATAACCCATTTCGGCCTGCGCGTTGTCGAGCTGCACGAAAACCGAGCGAGCGTGACGAAGATAGGCTTCTCCAAAGCGCGTCAGGCGCATCGAGCGCGGAAGCCTCTCAAATAGCTTTACGCCGATCTCCATCTCAAGCTGGAGGATGCCGCGCGTGATTGCCGGCTGCGTCAGATTCAGAATCTCGGCGGCCTTGGTGGTTGAGCCAGCTTCTGCAACGGCGATAAAATATTTCAGCTGGTTGAGCTTCATAGCCACTATCAATAAAAAATTTTCATCCCAATACCATTAAAAATTATTTGTTTTTATTCAAGCCCGCAGCCAATACTGAAGATGAAGCCGAAAGGAGACGGCTAGGGAGGAATCTTGATCCGTGGACGCACGTTCTGTGCCCAATATCCTGCTGCTCTGCACCGACCAGCAACGCTGGGACACGCTTGGGTGCTACGGCAACGCTCAAGCGCACACTCCCGCGCTGGACGCGTTTGCCGCGGAAGGCGCGGTCTTCGAACAGTGCTATGTCCAGAACCCGATTTGTAGCCCGTCGCGCGCTTCGCTTTTTACCGGCTTGTATGCCCGAAACCACGGGCTTTGGGCAAACGGAGTCGCGCTGCCGGATCACCGGAGGATGTTCACGCGGGTGTTGGCGAATGCGGGCTACGACTGCGGAATGATCGGGAAACAGCATCTTTCGCCGTGCGAGGGGCGGCAGATCGAAAACCGTTTCGATGACGGATTTCGGGTCTTCGAGTGGGCGCACGACCCTATCCACCGCTCGCCACAGAACGCCTATCATCGCTGGCTTCGCGACAAGCACCCCTCCCTCTACGACGGCCTGATTCCGAGGGAGGGCGATCCCCGGGGGGCCGAGGCCGGCAACAAGGCGAAAGGCGCGACCCCGGCGAATACTGTTTCTGCGAATGCGCATTTCAGCCACTGGGTCGCCGAGCGCGCCATTGCTTTCATCGGTGACGTGGAACGGGACGACGGTCAGCCTTTCTTTTTAATCGCCAATTTCTTCGACCCCCACCATCCGTTCGGGGCGCCCGAGGAATTCCGAGCGCTGATCGACGGCGACGCGATACCGCCGCCTATCCGGGAAGAAGGAGAACTCGACCGGAAGCCCGACGTGCAGCGCGCCTATTCAAAAAAGTCTTATGGCGGACACGCGCCGGGATTTGCGGAATACACGCCCGAAGAAATTCGCGAAATCCGCGCCTCTTACTACGCGATGGTCGCTCTTGTCGACCACGAGGTCGGACGCGTGCTGAGCGCGCTCGAAGAAAGAGGTCTTTCCGAAAACACGCTGGTCGTTTTCACCTCGGACCACGGTGAAATGCTAGGCGACCATGACATCCTACTCAAAGGCCCGATGATGTATGACGCCTGCACGCGCGTTCCGCTTCTGGCGCGCTGGCCGGGTCGCATCCCCGCTGGTCTCCGCGTTCCGAACATCGTGCAATGGATCGACCTTCCAGCGACGTTTTTGGACGTTGCCGGCGCGAGCGGTGCCGATCTCGGGCAGGGCGATTCTCTGATGAGCCTTGTCCGGGGCGAAACCGACTGGCGGAACTGGGCGCTGTGCGAATACCGCGACAGCGGGCATCAGGCCGACCCGGCCGTTCACACGACAATGCTGAGGCAAGATCAATACAAGCTTGTGATCTGGCACGGCATCCCAGCCACCGCGCGCGAAACCGACGGCGAACTCTACGACCTTGCTGCCGATCCCGGCGAGCTGAACAATCTCTACCATAGTCCGGCGCACAGAGACCTGCGCGAGAGCCTCAAGGACCAACTCCTGAACGTGCTCGACGCCACCGAGGACCGGTCACAGCCGAGGGTCTCGAATTGGTAGGGCTGGCGGCGACTTACGCGTCCCAACGGGGCGTCTTGCCGGAAGACGGAGCCTACCGGGCGGGCTCGAATCGGCACGCTCCCGAGGTAGCGCCTCGGCATGCGTGCGCTGCCGCCTCTATTCAGATCGCGTCATCGCCTGTCGCGAATGCGGATTTTCGCGAATTCGCTTGCCCGTCCGGCCATTTAACGGATGCGGAACTGCGCGGCTCGCGGCTGGTCCTTTCAATTCCATCGGGCTCGATGTCTCCTGCGATCATCCAGGATTGCCGGAACGACCTTACGCATGGGTTCGACGACTACTCTTTCGTGAAAGTGATCTATGCCGACGCCTTGGCTTTTGTCGACATGGCCGGGACCAAATTATCCGCCGGGAGGCGAAGGGAGCGCGCGGCGAGCCTTAGCCAGGTCGACCGGGAGTTTGCCTGGGACGACGACTCGGCGCGGAAACGAGGGCGTGCAGCGAATTTCCGGGCCTATGGAATTCCATTTGTACGCCAGCCGGGCCTGTCGCGCGGTGGGACCTCCGCCGCGGAGGACGCGCTTCGAACCCGGCGCGGCCTTTCGAAATGATCGGCAATGTCCGGGAGTGGGAAGGCGACCGGTGTAACGAGCCCCGACTATCGCGTCGCCGTGGTCCCGGAGTCGGTGACGCCGCGCGGGCGAACAAGTGGGGACCGCACCCTTTGGCGCGGCAATTTTGTCGGCGCTACGGGCCTGCGGCCCGCCCGCCGCAAGTGCACGGCGCAACCTCAGGCCATTTCGGCCTTTGCATGGCCTTGCCCGAAAGGGAGGCGAAATAGTGGGGCGCTACGTGTTCAGCCGGTTCGCGCAGGCGTTGGTGGTGATCATCATCGTCTCGATTATCGTATTTCTGATCATGTATCTCGTTCCGGGCGACGCGGTGACCGTACTCGCAGGGCCCGATCCGACGCCGGAATTGGTCGAGGCTCTTCGGGTCATGCTTGGGCTCGATCAGCCTTTGCCGGTGCAATACGGCAAATGGGCTATAGCCGCCATGCAAGGCGATCTCGGCACCTCTCCCATCATTGGCCGCCCGGTCAGCGAGCTGATCTGGTCGCGACTGCCCGCGACGCTGGAATTGGCGGTTGCCGCGATCCTGGTCGCCTCGGTGTTCGGCATTCTCGTCGGCGTTGTCGCTGCGCAGCGTCAGGGAACGTGGGTCGACGCGACGATCACGGCGATCAACTCCTTCGTTCTTTCGGTTCCCAACTTCTGGTTTGGCATTCTGGGGATTCTCTGCTTTGCCGTATGGCTGGGCTGGCTGCCGTCCGGCGGGCGGAAGCTCTGGTCCGACGGGCCGCTCTTAGCCCTCAGCTATCTCATCATGCCGGCGATCGCGCTGGCGCTCGACAGCATTGCCATGATCGCCCGGCTGGTCCGAGCGAGCCTTCTCGACGAGCTTTCACGCGACTATGTCACTGTCGCCCGCGCCAAGGGCGTCGGTCAGAGCCGGCTCATGCGCCGCCACATCGCGCGGAACGCCGCGATTCCTGTCCTGACCGTCCTCGGCCTACGTTTCGGACAGATGCTGGGCGGCGCTGTGCTGATCGAGGCGGTGTTCAACTGGCCTGGACTAGGGCGGCTGACGGTCGAAGCGATCAAGAACCGCGACATCGTGCTCGTACAAGGTACGCTCATGTATTTCATCGTGATCTACATGACGGTGAACCTGCTCATTGACCTCTCGTACGGGCTTTTTGACCCGCGCGTCCGCAGCTCGGTCGGGGGGAAGGTCTGATGGAGGGATTCGTCGCACTTTGGATGCATCGCGGCGGGCGCGTTGGGATCCTCCTCCTCGCCCTGGCGATCCTCGTCGCCGTCTTCGCGCCGCTTCTGACGCCTTACGGACCACACGAGCAGATCCGAGGCCACGAACTGATGGGCATGTCCTGGGAACACCCGTTCGGCACGGATTTACTCGGGCGCGATATCTACACCCGTACGCTATACGGTGCGCGGGTCTCGCTAATCGCCGGGTCGCTTTCGGTTCTCCTCGGCGCTGTGCTCGGCACTTTCATGGGAATCACGGCGGGATATCTTGGAAGTTGGATCGATGCCGCGATGATGCGGCTAGCGGATGCGATAAGCGCTTTTCCGGCGATCCTTCTCGGCGCTGCGGTCGTGGCCGTTCTAGGCCCCGGTTTCATGCAGGTGGCCATCGCAATTGCCATTGCGCAAAGCCCGCAGTTTGCCCGCCTCGCGCGCGCAATCACACTGGTCGAATCCAAGCAGGAATATGTGGAGGCGGCCGAGGCAATGGGCGCGAGCCGCACCCGTGTCATGGTGAAACATCTACTGCCCAACGCCATGGGTCCGCTTGTCGTACAGTGCAGCCTGTCGGTCGGCATCGCGATTCTGCTTGAGACGGGACTGTCGTTCCTCGGCCTGGGTGTCCAACCTCCCACGCCGAGTTGGGGACAGATGCTGGCAGACGCATTGCGATTCATCGAAATTATCCCCGCCTATGCCGTGCTGCCCGGCCTTGCACTGACCGTAGTGCTAGTGGGCGTAAACCTTATTGCCGACGCGATGCGGGATAAACTCGACCCGCAACACGTCGCGCAGAAGGGAGCATGAGAATGCCTGACGGTGCTCATGCAGCGGTCCTTGTGGCCGACGACCTCAGCGTTTCATTCCAGACTTCAAGCGGCCTGCGCCATGTGGTCGACGGCGTGAGTTTTGCCATCGCGCCCGGCGAGCAAGTCGCCATCGTCGGAGAAAGCGGGTCGGGAAAATCGGTCTCGACGCTGGCCACGTTGGGCCTTTTGCCGCCATCCGCCCGGATTAGCGCCAAGAAGGTGGAATTGAACGGGGAACCTCTCTTGCGCGCCGCCGAAGCCCGTCTCGCGGAGCTTCGCGGCACGGAGATTTCGATGGTGTTCCAGAACCCGATGACGTCGCTGAACCCGACGATGACTATCGGGCGGCAAGTATCCGAGGCCGTAGCCGTGCACGACCCGAGCGTCGGTCGCTCGGCGTTGAACACGCTCGCCAAGCGGCTCTTGGAAGAGGTTGGCGTGCCCAACCCCGAATTGCGCGTGACCCAGTTTCCTCACGAGTTTTCTGGCGGCATGCGACAGCGAGCAGTAATCGCAATGGCGCTGGCGGGCGAGCCGGGAATCATCATTGCCGACGAACCGACTACGGCGCTGGACGTGACCGTTCAGGCGCAGATCGTCGAAGTCATCCGCGACCTTCAGGAATTGCGCAATGTCGCGACAGTGGTCATTACTCATGACCTCGGGCTGGTAGCTGAACTCGCCGAACGAGTGCTGGTCATGTACGCGGGCCGGATCGTGGAGGAAACGCCGGTCGCGGATCTGTTCGACAGACCGGCGCATCCCTACACTCGTGCGCTTCTCCAAAGCCGGCCTTCTACGAGAGGCAGACATGGTCGACTTGCCACGATTCCCGGCCTGCCCCCGGCCTCGGCCGACGCCGTGCCCGGTTGCCCGTTCCACCCGCGATGCGAGTATGCAACCGACACGTGCAAGACCGAATCGCCCGCGCTGACCCGCTTCGAACCAGGCCGCGCCTCGGCGTGCCACCGATACAGGGACGTGCTGAATCTCGAACCGCGCGGTGCTACCGAAAGGCCCATCTGCGCCGCGCCCCGCGAGCCCGGCGATGTCGTCCTGAAAATCGACGGCCTGACCAAACGCTTCGGCGCGGTGCGCGCCATCAACGGCATCGACCTAGAACTTCGCCGGGGCGAAACGCTGGGCCTCGCGGGTGAATCGGGATGCGGAAAATCCACGCTGGCGCGTCTGGCCGTGGGGCTTCTGCGGCCTACATCCGGCCGGGTGGAGGTCGGCGGGCGCGAAATCTCGAGCCTCAAGGGCCGCGCGCTCCGCGATGCCAGGAGCGGCATCCAAATGGTTTTTCAGGATCCGACATCCTCGCTCGACCGGCGCATGACGATTCGCAAGATCATTGCCGAGCCGATGGAAATCGCCGGCTTCAAGGCGCCGCAGATCGAGACACGCATTTCCGAATTGATCGGGGCCGTGGGCCTTGCCGGACATTTTCTCGACTGTAGGCCATCGGAGTTGTCGGGCGGGCAGCGGCAAAGGGTAGGAATTGCGCGGGCGCTCGCGCTCGACCCCAAGGTGCTTTTGCTCGACGAGCCGACATCGGCGCTTGATGTTTCGGTGCAGGCGCAGGTCGTAAATCTGCTTGAAGACCTCAGGCGCGAAAGCGACGCCGGACATTTGTTCGTCACTCATGACCTTGGCGTTCTTCGCCACGTCTCCGACCGGATCGCGGTAATGTATCTGGGGCGTCTAGTAGAGATCGGCCGCTGCGAAGAGGTTTTCGCCAGCCCGAGGCACCCCTATACGCGCGCGCTGATTGCGTCGAATCCGGCGGAGCATCCCAAATACAAAAGCTCGGAGAAGTTCGTTGCCACCGGTTCGCCACCGGATCCCGCGAACATCCCATCCGGCTGCGGGTTTCGTTTGCGCTGCCCTTTGGCCGACGACAGCTGCGCCGCCGACATTCCCAACCTGGAACCGGTCTCGGACACCGGTCATCGGGTGGCCTGCCACTACCGGACCGATCTGAATCGATTGAATGCGCTCGCCACGAGAAGCTGCGAGATCACCGAAAGCTGACTGGCCCAGCGAAGAAATGGCCCAGATAAACTGAAGGAGAAGAAATCATGACCAAACTAAGTTTCAGGCTATTGCCCAGTCTGACTGCCGCCGCCTTTGTGGCGGCAGCCGGAACCGCGCTCGCCGACAATGTCTTGCGGCTCGGCCAAACCGCGACGCTGCCCAACCTCGACCCTTTTGTCCTTGCCCCGGCATATGAGCCGATGGTCAACAATGTCTACGACACTTTGACCCGTTACGACGGCAACATGAGCCCCGAGCCGCGGCTGGCCGAAAGCTGGGAATTCTCGGATGACGGTCTGACATTGACACTAAAACTTCGCGAAGGGGTAGCGTTTCACTCGGGCAAGGCCTTCACCTCGGCAGACGTCAGGGCGTCGTTCGACTACGTAGTGAATCCGGACAACGGCGCGTTGATCCGTGGTTTTGCGCAACGTATCACCGCGCTTGAGACGCCGGACGACCACGCGGTTGTCATGACTTTCGAGGCGCCGTTTCCTGGTGTTTTCGACCTTTTCGAGCTTTTCTACATCATCGACGGCGAGAGTTCCGGCGACTTTGGCCAAACGGCAAACGGCACCGGTCCATTTACCGTGGCCAGCCACGAACCCGGCACATTGACTCGGCTTGATCGGAATGCTGGGTATTGGAACGGCGCACCGAGTTTGGAGGCTGTCGAGATCGTTACGGCACCCAACCAACAAGCCGCCCTGCTTTCCTTGAGGAGCGGCGAGCTTGATCTCGTTACGGAGCTTGGCTGGGTCGACGTATTGCCGTTCTCGCGCGACGGCGATTTCGTTACGGGCAGCGCGCCTTCGGGGGTGGCGCACGACCTTTCCCTAAACTTGAAAGTTCCTGCGTTGCAGAACCCGAAAGTACGTGAAGCCATCGATCTTGCGCTGGACCGTGAACGAATCGCAAAGCTTTTCTTCGGCTCCGACGCCAAGACATGGTGCCTGCCGTACCATCCGAATTCGATTGCCTATTTCGAGGAGTACGACAATTGCGAGTTTGACCTCGGCAAGGCGAAGGCGGCGCTTGAAGCCTCGGGCGAGAGCTTGCCTATCGAACTGAAGATTTTGACGTCGACCGAAATTCGCACCGAATACACGACCATTGCGGAAATTCTTCAAGCCGATCTCCAGCCGATCGGGATCAACCTCACAATCGAGAATGTCGATGCAGTCGGTTACCGCTCGACCTATGTTGACCGGCGCGACTACGAAATCGCCAGTCACGCCTTTGGCCGTGCAGGCAAAGATCCTTCTGCGCTTCTGGAAACAACCGTTGTTTTCCGACCTGACGGCAATATCACTGGCTACGAGAATCCGGCTTATTCCGAAGCGGTGAAAGCGGGCGGTTCGACACCGGTTCTTGAAGAGCGTCGCGCGGCATATAGGGAAGTCGCAAGGATTTTTAGAGAGGATCGCTTCATTTTGCCGATTATCCCGCGGGTCCGTTTGTTCGTGAGCCAGGACGAGGTGAGTAGCGTTGGCTGGAGCGCGGATGGCTTCGCCATCTTTGAGAACGCTGAAATCAGTGAATAGTACAATAAGCACTCGCGCCGGGCCTGCATTCTAAGCAGGTCCGGCTTCAATCCCGCCGGCAGCTAAGCCGCGAACGGCTTAAACTATCTGTCCAACCGCAGGAACCGCTTTCTTTTTGTCGGGGATTCACCGGGGACGGCGCGAGATTGACCGCCGCTTGCCGCGGTTTAGCGGATTTACGCACTTATTCGTCGAACGGCAGCATGGTCCGTACCAACACTCTCAAGACGGGGCGCGGCGAACGACCGATTTGAGATGCCGGGTTCTGAAGCCACATTGAATGGCCGGCTAGCGCAATTTGCTCCATCGCAGAACCATTGTTGCTGCACGCGCGCATAAATGGACCGAAGCTGTAAAATGAACTTGTTGAATAACGTACGGGGAACAAATCTCAGTTCTCTCGACGTTTGGCGGGACTTAATCGAATTGGGCTCACGGACTCAGACTCCAGATATCATGGGTTCGTAGCTTGCCCCATTCCTTGTATCTTGGTCCGTGTGGCGTTCCCATCTCCCGGGCGATCCCGGTTGGTGCACCGCCGTATAGCCGCGACGCTTCTCTCGTCGTCACATTTAAGAGGCGGATTGGTCTCGAGCTCGGCAAACACATTGAGCATGTCGAATAATCCATTGGCAGATAGGTGGCGGTAAGACGGCCATTCTTCTCTAGGAGCTTCTCGTCGACGACCTGAAGAATGGCCATTGAACGCGCCAGGAAGTCGATGCGTGTGGCCGCCGGCGTGTCGTCAGGAAGAATGAAGTCGAGTATGCCCCCGAGTTCGAGACTGCGCTCGAGGCCGAAGCCGCTGCGGGTCTTGGTGCTGACTTTGGTACATCCCTCGGCCTGGAGCGGCGCGATCAAGTCATCGACGCGCTGGTCTAGGGTCGAGTCCCCGGCATATTCGATGCGGGCGGTAGAACTGTTCATTTTGGGTACGCCTCTGGCAGTCCTTGCGCATTGTGCCGGAACCGATCCCTATGAACATATTTGGGCGGCGGTTGAATATTCATCCGGCCTTTCATCATAGGTAAACCCGAAGTGACGCTCATGCGGCGGTTACCTCGAGGTCGAATCACTCGACGAGATCGACTCCGTAGCGGCCAAAAGGGTTGATGTTCATGTAGAACAGCACCGAGAGCCCGCGCAAGTCATCGGAAGATAGCCGGTCCGTCCGGCCCGGGTCTTCAGGATCGAATGAACCGTGCGTGCGTTGACGGAGGCAAGCGAGGCTTGGATAGCTCAAGTAACAGTGACGCGATTTCCTGGTCGCTGACGCGGCTGGTTGCAATTTCGCCGCCCGTGCCGAAGAACACGAAGCCGTTCGCGCAGTTCCAGTTCTCGATCACGTTCAGGCCTTCGCGGATTTCGCGGGGGAAGACTACAAGCCTGGGATTTTCGCAGAGAGAGATCGTCTGTCGGTGCTGGATGAATACTCCTCTTGCGCCAGAACAAACTTTGGTGGTTGCGGTGATTTGAGGGCGGTTGTCGCCTAGTGTCGATGCGGCGGGTACGGCGTAACGACAGAAAGTGAATCCAGTGGAATGTGCGTTTTTGGGAATTGAAAATAAAGGAAACCTTCCGCTGCTCCGAATCGGTTTGCCTAACTCTTAATCGCGCCGGGTCCGAAATTTGTATCGGACCTGAAAATTAATAGGCGGTTGATTTCCGCAAAACGGGCCGTCGACGGATTAATTAAGCTTCAATGCCCGCCGAAGTCGTCATTTCGAACCAGCCTGCAATTGGCGTTGAGCATTTAGTCGTGCAGGAATTGTTGCGCGAAATACGAGCGAGATATAGAAACTATCCGTTGGAGATTATCGCCACGGAGGAAGAAAGTTGTTCGTTTCGACTGAAAAAACACCCTATTCCGAGCTTCCCCGGGATTGCGCTTTTTCGGAAAGCGACTGGCACGCGTTGGCTGGCTTCTGGCACCCGATCGGATACTCGGAAGAAGTGGGCGAAAAGCCGATCCGAGCTACGCTGCTGGATGTCGATATCGTGCTGTATCGCACCAACAAGGGGCTGACGGCGGCAAAAGACATTTGCATGCACAGAGGCGCGGCGATGAGTCTTGGATGGATGGACTCCGAGCGCAACAACATTATTTGCCCGTTTCACGGTTTGCATTACGACCATTCCGGCCAATGCACCAGGATTCCGTCGATGGAGGATCAGTCCAAGCCAATTCCGAAATCTATCAAACTAATCCGTTACCAGTGTTGCGAGCGATACGGACTGATCTGGGCCTGCCTGAAAGAGGAAGAAACGTGCCCAATGCCCGACTGGCCGATTCTGGAGGGCATAAATTCCGATTGGACAGTTACTAGGCCCCCGGTCAGCATTTGGGAAACTTCAGCACCTCGCCATGTCGAGAATTTCAATGATGTTGCGCACTTTTCCTTTGTCCACAAGGGTACGTTTGGAAACATGAATTACTACGGAATCCCGAATTACGAGATGTGGAAGACTGATGTCGGTCTAAGCTTGCGCATGCCTTACACGGAAGGTGTTCGCGCGAGTCTTGGCGAAACAGACACTATCGGCGAACGCAACGTGCTCTATACCAAGAATTTGACCTATCCGTTCTCCATGGAACTGGTCATGGAATACGAAGGTGAAGGCGAGAGCGATAGCTTTACCCTGATCGCCTACGATATCGCTTCGCCAGTCAGTTCCCGGAAAACAGCCGTATACCAGTTTCTGGCCACCAACAGGCCCGGCACGAAACCCGAAGACCTCATCATGTTCCAGAATTTTGTGAATAGCGAGGACATACCTGTTGTCGAGAGCCAGCGGCCCGAGGAACTACCTTTGGACATTTCGGCCGAGATTCACATTCCGGCGGATAAATTTTCCATCCAGTATCGCAAAGATTTGGTAAAGTTGTTCAATCTCGGCTCGCCGGAACTGACCGCCTGATCTAGGAACAATATTCGACCGGGCGGCCATTTCGGCGGAGTCCCGGCGGTGCTTGGAGTGATTAGCTGCATGAAAACGGGTCGCAAGTCCGAGTTGCCGAATGCAGAGCTGGCTCTTGAGGATCCCGAAGTGAGGCTAAGGAACTCGGCGCTGGCCGCGCGCGGCATAACCAAAGCATTTCCGGGCGTAGTCGCTAACGATCGCGTCGACTTTGAAGTGCTCAAGGGCGAAGTGCACGCCCTACTGGGGGAAAACGGCTCAGGAAAGACCACGCTTTGCAAGATCCTAACCGGATTTCATCAACCCGACGAGGGGCAGATCTATGCCAACGGAAAGCCAACCCGCTTTCCCACTCCCGCCTCGGCGTTCGAAGCGGGGATATTCATGGTGCATCAAAACTTCAGCTTGGTTGGCCCGCTTTCGGTTGCGGAGAACGTAGTCCTAGGCTGGACGCAGACCCGGAACTGGCGGTTCGATAAAAGGAAAGTCGAGGAGCAGGTTTTCGCTGCCGCGAAAAAATTCGACATGTCAATCGATCCACGAGCTACGGTCTCGACACTGTCAGTCGGGGAGAAGCAAAAGGTCGAGTTGCTCAAAGCGCTCTACAGAGGTGCCAAGACGCTGATTCTGGACGAGCCGACGACGGTTCTGACGCCGCAAGAAGCCAAGCAGCTTTTTGCTTCCCTTAGGCGGATGGCGGAGGAAGGCGAAGCGGTCATTTTCATTTCTCACAAATTGGACGAGGTCTCGGAAGTCTGCGACCATGTCTCCGTTCTGAACCAAGGCAGGCCTGCTGGAATGGCTAATCTCCGCGAACAGAGGGTCGACGCCCAAAGCCTCGCGAAACTTATGGTCGGACGGGACATCCATCTTCGCAGAAAGGAGACGACTGGCCTCAAGCCTGACGCCGGAATTGTTCTTGAAATCAGAAATCTCAACTCGGTCGACAGTAACGGATCAGCGAAATTGAAAAACATTTCGCTGACGGTGCGCGAGGGCGAAATCTTGGGGATTGCGGGAATCGCAGGCAACGGGCAGCGGGCTTTCGCAGAGGCGATAGCCGGTCTGCACCTGTACGGCGGCGGCGAGATTCGAGTAAAGGGAGCGGCTCTGTCTTCGGGAAATGTCCGCAGGTCGATCGAGGCTGGCGTGGCCTATGTGCCACAGGACCGGCTCGGAACCGGGCTAGCGCCGGGAATGACGATCTCGGAAAACATTTCCCTTAAGTCCTATCGCAGCGTAACGCATAGCGTTGGACCGATACTGCGAAAGAAGGCGATCCGCGACGATACGTGTCGATTGCTGGCCGAATTTGATATCAAGGGCCAAGAGTCTTCCCTGGTTAGGCAGCTTTCGGGCGGCAACGCCCAAAAGGTGCTTTTGGCGCGCGAACTAACATCCGACCCGAATCTGATCGTCGTGGCGACTCCAACGCGCGGTCTGGATGTTTCCGCCACGGAGACGGTTCGCGACTTGTTGGCCCAAGCGGCGGTTAGGGGCGCGGCGATCGTTCTGATATCGGAGGATCTTGGCGAAATTCTTGATCTTGCGGATCGGATCGCCGTGATTTGCGCGGGCGAGATCCAAGGAATTGTCGATGCTGAAGGTGCCGAAATAGATGCCATAGGCATGATGATGTTGGGGAAGGGCAGCAAGGAAAACGACAGTGCTGCCGCTTGAGTTGCGATTTGAACGAAGATTGGAGACCGCGCCGTGGCTTGGCCCGAGTCTGCCGATTTTGGCTATCTTTGTTGCTTTGTTCATCGGCGCGCTGATCCTATGGACAACGGGCCGCGACCCGGCAACCGGGTACTCCGACATCTTCCAGGCTGCATTCACAAAGCCCGGTGCGCTAACGGCGACAGCATTGTCGGCGACGCCGCTCGTATTCACCGGACTTACTGCCGCCCTGGCTTTCCGCATCGGCATCTGGAACATCGGCGGCGACGGCCAACTCATGATTGGAGCACTGGCTGCGGCGACTTCCGGCGTCGCTCTCGGACACCTCGGAGCATGGATAAGCATCCCGGCAATGATAGTGGCCGGAGCGGCGGGCGGGGCTCTCTGGGGCCTGATTCCCGCCTATTTTCGCGCTCGATCCGGCACCAGTGAAGTACTGACAACTCTGATGCTGAACTATTTGGCTCCGCTATTGCTTGGCTACCTCATTTTTAGTTCAAAATCGTGGTGGCGTGATCTCACCAGCCCCGGCGCCAAAGTGTTCCCGCAGGCCAAAACAATCCCTTTTGATACGTTTTGGCCCGTCTGGGGCGCGGATATAGCCATTCCCTTTGGCTTCGTGCTCGGCATCTTTATGGCGGTGCTGATGCAAATCGTCTTGCGCACTACGAAATATGGCTTTGAAGTACTGGTGACCGCCGATAGCCCGTTGGCCGGAAACTACGCCGGCATACGTACAAAGCGAGTATTCATTACGGTATTTTTGTTGTCCGCCGCGCTTGCCGGGATTGGAGGCGCGAGCCAGATCGGAGACTTCACATACCGGCTAGAGCCCCGTACTCTCCAGTTCGCGGCATACGGCTACACCGGAATCGCGGTTGCCGCCCTAGCCCGCTATAATCCCATTGCCGTAGTAGTCGCCGCATTTTTCATCGGGGGCCTGGTAAATGCAAATCTCAGCCTCCAGGGACCAGAGCTACCGCTCGGGTTGCTCGGAGTCATCCAGGGGCTAATCTTGCTCTTCGTGGCGGCCAGCGAAATCAGCGCGCGCTATCGGGTCGTAGCGCGGTACAAATCGCGCCCCCCGATCCAATGATCGTAGTCATAGCCGACAAATTGGGAGCCGCGTAATGAATGACCTGCTGGTAGTGACCTTGCTGGCATCGGGCATCCTATATGGAACTCCGCTTATCATTGCAGGGATCGGCGAGCTTCTGGCCGAGCGCAGCGGCGTCCTCAATCTCAGCGTCGAGGGCATCATGCTGATGGGCGCGGCGACAGCATTCTGGACTTCGCAATCCATTACCGAGGGTCCGAGCTGGCTCGCGCTCACCGCGGCTATTTTGGTTGGCGCATTCGTCGGCATTCTCGTGGCGCTTATTTTGACTTTTTCGGTCATTACGATGCGGGCAAACCAAGTGGTTTCCGGTCTCGCGCTGCTGATTTTTTGCGGCCCGCTAGGCCTTTCAAACTATTTGGGCACAGTCGGCAATCTGGCTTCAAGTACTGGCCAGCATCGATTGCCCAAACTTGATCTTTTCGGATTAGGAGACCTTGCGGTCGTCGGGCCGCTAATTTTTAATCAGGACGTACTGGTCTATTTTTCCTGGATTCTGACGATTGGCGCGGGTTTCTATCTGACCAAGACTCGCGCCGGACTCCATCTTCGCGCAGTTGGCGAAGAACCGAACGCAGCCGACGCCATGGGCGTGAACGTTGTGGCGTATCGATATTTCCATACGTTGCTGGGCGGTGCGCTTGCGGGAGTCGCGGGCGCGTATTATTCGCTTTCCATATCCGTAAACTGGGTGAACAATATCACGGCAGGCGCGGGCTGGATTGCGATAGCTCTCGTAATTCTGGCGTTCTGGCGGCCGCTGTTCGTCGTTATCGGCGCCTACCTTTTCGGCGTCGTGACAAGCCTAGGCTTCACCTTGCAGGCGCTCGGCTTTAAGTTGCCTGCAGAGCTTTTCAGTTCCCTTCCTTATCTGCTGACGCTCTTTGCCGTGATCCTCGCATCCGGCCGGCTTAGCAAATTCAACCTCAAGGCTCCGGCGGCGCTAGGACTGCCGTTTCGACGCTGATGCCTTATAGTATCGTTTTTCGCCGCGCCGCTCGCCACGCGACATTTTTCAAAGGAAGCTAATGATGACGAATGTAACAAGGGAATTCGTAGAGGGTCTGCCCAAGGTCGAACTGCATGTTCATGTCGAGGCATGCATCAGCGCGGATACTATCGAGAAATTGGCGGACGAACTGAACGTTCCAATGATCCGTCCCAAGTCGGAACTTTTCCAATATAAAAGCCTGGCTGAATTCTTGTCGATTTACGAGTGGTGGGTCGACCTCTTGCGGTCGAGTGAGATTGCCGAGCAGATCGCCTATTCGGCCGCACGGCAGTTGCATGCCGACGGCATCGCGTATGCGGAAATTTTTACCGGTCCGCGCTACTGGGCCAATTTGGACGATCACCCGCAAATCGAAGCTCTGTGCCGAGGATTTGCGAGGGCGCATGAAGACGGATTCGCCGATTGCTACCTGATACCGTCGATCAGCCGGGAACAATCGCCTGAATGGGCCATGGATTTAGTTGACTGGATGGTCGCCGTCGACCGGGTGGTCGGACTGGGTCTCGACGGCAACGAAGAAGTTTTGGGCCGTACGAGCGAAAAGTTTGTCGAGGTCTTCGAACGCGCCGCCGATCTCGGACTAGGGCGCAGCGCGCACTGCGGCGAGTCGTCGGGTCCCGGGAGTGTCCGGGACGGCCTGGAATTCCTTCGCCTCGATCGCGTCGACCACGGCGTCCGCGCAATTGAGGATCCCGAACTAGTGGCGCGTCTCGCGGAAGAAAAGGTGCCGTTGACCATTTGCCCGACATCGAACGTTATCATAGGACTGCACAAGTCGATTTCCGACGGGCCAATCGACGCGATGTACAAGGCGGGCGTACCCGTAACCGTCAATTCAGACGACCCGATTTCCATGAACGTTTCGATCAATGACGAATTCGTGAAATTGTCGGAAGCATTCAATTGGACTACCGATGATGTCTTGAGAATCCAGGATCACGCAATTGATGCGGCCTATTGCGCTTCCGAGAAAAAGGCGGATTTAAGACAAAGACAGCGCAAATTCGCAATATTAGCCGGGCTTTGATGCAGCAATCCGTCGAAAACCGATAGAGCAGGCTTTCGCTTCGGGCCGGAGCATTGAGTTTCGATCGCCGATACAAAATTCGGCAAGTTTTCGAGCGCTTGCGGTTTCCCGCCGAAGTTTACAATTTGGACAAAACCGCGACGTGAAGAACGCGATGATACGAGGCGGAAATCCATGAAGCGCGGCATCGAACTGCAGTTGTTTCCAGCTCGGCCATGGGTTTTCGGGTCGCGCGGCGCGCATTCTCGAATGCGGCGCGCGTTGAAGGCGCGAGACCTCTTCACCGTCCAAGAAGCATCCTGCTCGCCTCTGGAATGGTCTTGATTGCTCGTGCGCCTGAAAGGCGTTCGCAACATTTTTGTTTCGGTAATGTACGACTGATGGAAAATTTCCAAACTCATAGCCGTTTCGAACAGCCCATAGAAATTCCGATCGCCGAACAGATTAAGCCGATTGCCAATTATTGACTTTGCGAATTGCAGCCCGAAAACTCTTGTGTAAGCGATCACGGGCCAATTTGCCGGATTTACGATAAGTCGGCTCAGAAGGAATGGGGGACAGTCAAGTTGTCCCGCGCCGGCAGCAAACTTGATACGTACTTTGACATTTGAATGTTTTGCTATTTTCAATATCCGAATGTTTGGAAGTTCCCTTGCCGCGAGATAAAAATTCGATCGGAGGCCGGTCTTTCCGAATAGCAACTCCGTAGCTTCATTCCAAATGTCGATAAATTTCGAAAACTTATCGAAAAAACATATAGTTACTGAAATCTCATCGAAGCAGCATTGACAATTTAAGATTTGGCCGCTACCAGTTTCACGTTAGTTCAGTCATTCGCAAACATTGGAATAGGGGATCTTCTCCAATCAAGAAACAGGGGGAATAATGTCAGACACCACTAGGCCGACAAGGCGTACCTGGCTGCGGAACGCGGCTTCAATCGCGTTTGCTTCCGCTGCATTGCCATTCATGTTCTCTGCGCCCGTGTACGCAGAGGGTCACGGGGACTCGCTAAAGGTCACATTTATCTATACCGGCGTGGCTCGTGACGGCGGCTGGTATCAGGCTTTCGACGACGGTCGTTTGCATCTGGTTGAAACCTTCGGAGACAAGATCGTTACCGAGTACAAGGAAAACGTTCCCGAAGGACCGCAGTCATTTCGGGTGATAGAAAGCGCAATCCAGAATGGTTCAAATGTCATAATTAGCACCAGTTATGGTTTCGGCCAGTCAATGCTCGACGCGGCAGCCAAGTACGGCGACGTACATTTTATCACGAGCCAATGGGATAATCCGGGCAGCCTGGATAATTTCGTGGGTTTCGTAAACGCGCCCGAGGACGGCGCCTATATTGGCGGAGTGGCCGCAGGTCATATAATCAAGGAAGGCGGTACGGTCGGCTGGGTCGATGCGTTTCCTATTCCCTACGACATCCGGACAATCAACGGATTTGCCCATGGCCTGGCGCATTCGAATCCTACGGCAACGGTTCAGGTCGTGTTCACGAACGACTGGATCGATACCAACAAGCAAGCGCGCGCCGTTCGAAGCCTGATCGATGCGGGCGTAGACTTTATCGCGTCCAGCCTGACAAGTTCGGTAAGTGCGGAGATATCGGAATCAGCGAATATCCCGGTAGTTTCGCCGGCATTGGACGGACGCCAGTACGCGCCGAACATGTCAGTAACCAGTTTCGAGTATCGGTGGGGATACGCCCTGGCTGAGATACTTCAGTCCATCATGGACGGAAATTTCAGCACGGAGTTCAATTATTCTGGTATGAAAATCGGTGCGATCGACATGGCGCCTTGGGGCGGCGCGTACGACGATCTTTCCGACGAAGCCAAAGCCGATATACAGGCGGAATACGATCGAATTCGCAGCGGCAAGGGAGAAGTCTTCACAGGTCCCCTGTCCGACAAGGACGGAAATCAAGTTCTAGCCGACGGCGAAGTGATGTCTGTCCCCCAATTGCGCAGCATGGGCTTCGTCCTGAAAAACGTGAACGGAGTCGAATTCTGACTTAGAGCGCTGGAGGCAACTGGCCGGGGCGGATCTCAATTGCCCCGGTCGCAAGCGTCCGGTCAAATTGATACCGAAATGTCCCGGGCAAGGATGCAATTTTTCGAACGAGCCTCGGGCTCCGGAATTTCCTCAAAATTTGTCGAATGGCGCCAAGATCCCGAGAGTCGAATGTCGCCGGAGTTATGCATTTTGCTCCAGCCAATTAGCGATACTTGGGATAGAATTATTCCGGACACGATCCGGAATCGAAGCGAGATATTGAAATCAAACTCGGATACCGCAAGCGGGGCGTCCGCCAATCGTCACGATCAGAAATGTAATTTGTGAATTTCTAGAATTGCAGTCGCAAGGCAGCGTGTCCGCCGAATGCCCTTGAATGCTTTCAATGACCTCCCGACGATTTAATTCAGGCCGGATTCCGTCAATGATTTGCCAGCAACAGGCGCTCGGCAACATCCGAAACAACGCGCGCGCAATCCACTAGTTGACGCACTTCGACCCTTTCGTCGGCGCAGTGGCATTCAGTCACATTGCCGGGGCCGAAATTCACTGCCTCGATCCCGGCGTCATTGACAAGGTTGCGAACATCGCTTGCGTAAGGCGCGCCGTAGATTGGAGCAGGCTTGCCGAGCACGCGTTCGGTGCTTTCAAGAAGAAGGCCGACCACGGGCGCTTCCGTCGAAATCTCCGCAGGTTCGAACTGGTTGTACGCGGCCTCGACCTCGATCTCGACTTCCGAGTCTGCTGGGCGCGCCGCGTTTAGCCGGCCCGTCAAATCGGAAAGTTCGGAAGCGACAGTTTCGCCGGGAATGAGCCGTCGATCAACGTACAGATCGATGAAGTCGGAAACTGCATTGGGCACGACTCCGCCACTAATTGAGGTAGGAGTGCATGAACCGAAAGAAAGCAGTTCATGAGAGCGTTTTTGAATATCGTCCTTGTACACCTGCAGCGCTTCAAGCACCCACTGAAGCGCCCAGGCTGGATTAATGCCCAGATGGCTCCGGCTCGCATGTATGGATCGGCCCTTCAGGCGGATATGAATTGGCGCCAAGCCCCGCGTTGCCGCTGCTATTCCAAGCTCCGTCGGTTCCGTGACAATTCCAAGATCGCCCGTATAGCCGGCCTTCAGAAGAGAAAGCGTTCCGGGCTCCGCTCGTTCTTCACCGACCGCAAAGTGCAGAACCAGGGCTCCGGCGAGATGATCGACATGCTTGGCAAGGTGATGCGCTACGCCTATTTGCACAGCCAGCCCGGCCTTCATGTCGCAGGCTCCCCTGCCGTAAAGAAATCCGTTCCTGATTTCCGCGCCGAAAGGATCAGTTTTCCAAAGATCCTCGTCATCCACCGGTACGGTGTCCATATGCCCGTTCAGCACGAGACGCGGTCCGTCCGACTTGCCGCGCAGAATGGCTCCGACGGAATACCGTTCGGGCATTGACTCTACGAATTGCGCTTCAACGGGAGTGCCAGCCAGCCAATCCATTACGCGATGCGCGACTTCACTTTCGTAGGCTCCTGGATTTGTACTCGGCGTCCGCACCAGGTCGGCAAGCGCGCGCGTCAGAAAGTCTTCGGAGAGCGGATCGCAACTCGGTTTGGCTTCGCCTGAATTTTGCATGGCAACGAATTATATTTGACGACTGAATGAGTCAAGCAAACGAGACGGGCTTATATTGCGTGTCAAAGCGCGCGAGATTCTAGTTGAATTTGCTCGGTTCAGTGACGCGGGCCGTCTTCAGGGCCTTTTCGGTTTCGGTAACGCGTTTCAAAATATTTGGCTGAAATCTTTTCCGGTTGCCGCCAATTCATTCTTCGATCCGCCAGCTGCGAGTTGAATGATTTTCGCAGATCTCCCGTGATGCGAATATCGCCTATTCGCTGGAAAAATCAGTGATCGCGCCATGGTATCAATCAGGTATATTCCGGCTACGCAGAGGCGCAAGGCGGCGCTTGCGGGCTGCCGGTCGCAAGCGCGGCGCTAGTTCGGGGAGGCGAATTACTGCGCGTCGAAAGGCTTTGCCGATGACGGCGCATTTAACGCAGGCCAAACTCTAAAGCGAGACAGCGAGTGCGACTTGCCGGGATTTTGAATTGGATATGGCAATTCCGTCTACCTGCACGCGCGTTCAGCTGTCATCGAAGCGTAAAATATACGCCTGCACTATTGCCATTGAATTTCGGAGCGAGCCTTTTGGCAACGAAAAATGGTGCCTTCAGGCTTGTGCTATTGGTGCAAGTCCAATCGCTTTCGATAGTATCGGCCATCGCCTTAACTAATGTTTATCGCTTAACTTGTATCAAACAATCAATTTTCTCAACCCGTGGCGCCACAATGAAGTTTACTGTCCTGATGTAACGGGAATTGCAGGCACTTGCCCTCAAGAATTTGCGATCGGATCGGTAAGCGGCAAGAAACTCTGTGCGATCATTGGGAGATTCGCCGTGAATTGAGACTGACGCCGCCGAGGCGCCATCGTTTCGGCGGCGAACAGGGGCATGAATTCACAATTTTGCGCGCACCGACGACGGGAAGGCGAATGCCGGTAGGCGCGCACTGAAAGAGCGGCTTAACAAGAAGCCGCGAAAGTCGCCTCGCTACGGCGACCCGCGGCGGCATCCGCGTCATCCGCTGGAACTATCGTTAGCCTTACGCGCGGAGGGGAACGTCGGACCGCGCCGACGGGAACTCCGCTTGCGCCGAATTCGGAACGGTGCCATGATAGATTGAACAGGGATTCAGGTCGAATCCGGCTCTTAGCCGCTGGCCGAGCCGCGTTTTGGCCCTCTACCTCGCTCCTGCCTTCATTTGGGGCTGCGCCCTCCATTGAGACAGCGTCGGGGCGCCGACGCCAATTCAGCGAAAGGAGCCTTAGTCTCTCGAAAGGTTCAAAAGTATGAATGCACCGACAATTGCTACGCTTGACAATCTTGACCATGAAAAACTAATGGGCAGGGCGATCGAGCTCGCCGCGAGCGCCCGCAAAAAGGGCAACAAGCCGTTCGCTGCCTTGCTAGCCGACGTAAACGGCAACATTCTGCTTGAAGCGGAAAACACTGAATTTACCGAAAACGATTTCATTCGCCATTCGGAAATCAATCTCATGAGCGCGGCAAGCCGGAGATTCCATACAAGGGAACTCGCGGAGCTGATCATGTATGTCAGCGCTGAACCGTGCGCAATGTGCGCGGGAGCAACGTTCTTTGCGGGTGTACGCACGGTTGTGTTTGGGCTTTCAGCCGATTCTTTGGCAAATCTTTGGGCCGTCGAAAATCCCAATCCCCACGTTCTGGACATGAGCTGCCGCCAAGTGTTTGAGTCCTCTGCGACGAATCCGATTTTAGTGCTGGGACCAATTATGGAAGACGAAGCGTCGGTCCCCCATATGGGCTACGTAATTCCCGACAAATAACTGTTCCGCAGAGTAGTTTCACGGCAATGCCGGCCGTTGCTCGTGCCAGTCGGTTCTTTCCTGGAAGGCTTGCGCGAGCGCAAGAAGCCTGGAATCCTTGCAGCGTTGACCTACCAGCTGCAGGCCTATAGGCAACCCGCCCGACGAGAAACCGCATGGCACGCTAACGGCGGGATGCCCGGTCAGGTTAAAACCGCATGTGAAAGGGATCAATGTCCCTAGCTCCGCTTCTGGATTGAACTCCGCCAATTCCATCGCGACACGCGGGGTTGTCGGCGTCAGAAGGAATTCCGCACCTTCATTGCCGAGCGCCGCGTCCACCTCGCTTCTTAGATTTTCGCGAATCCTTACTGCATCCCGCAGCTGTTCCGTCGGAGTATTGAAGGAAGATTTGAGCATTTCCGCAACGCTCGGGTGGTACATTGACCGATTGAGTTCGAAGAGGTTTCGATGAACGGCCGCTAGTTCGCAAGAAAAAAATGTCACGACTGCGTCAATCGCCGATGCCAGTTCCGGTAGCTCAATTATCGAAAAGTTTGCTCCGATTTCGCGGAACAATTCGCAGGCTGATTCAAAACAACTGTCGATATCTGATTCTACGACGCGCATCCCATTCAGAACGGAACGGGATTTCGGACCGAGCACGGCGATCGTAGGGCTTTGAATAGGCGGAGAATCCAGCGTCAGATCCGCTGCGCTCTGCAAGGTTCTCGGATCCAGGGGGTCGGGACCGGCAATGATTCTAAGGACCTGGGCAACGTCGACGGCTGTCCTAGCTATGATCCCCACATTATCTATAGATGGCGCGGAGGCTTGGCGAAGCACTCCAGCCGAACTAACCAGTCCGGCAGTCGGCTTCAGGCCGGTGGTGCATGTCATTGCAGCCGGAATTCGGACTGAGCCTGCGGCGTCGGTCCCCAGCGCAAATCGCGCGGATCCGACTGCCACGGAAACGCCTGCTCCCGCACTCGACCCTCCCGGATAGCATGCCAAATTCCAGGGATTTCGAGTCGGCGGCTCGTCCAATCCGCAGGTCAGTTCATGCGAAACTTGCGTTCCGACGAGAATGGCGCCGGCATCGCGAAGACGGGCGACAACAGTCGCGTCCGTCGCCGGCACATGGTCGGCCAATGCGGGACAGCCTCCGGATGTCGCGATCCCGGCAACTTCGATCACCTCCTTTACAGCGAACGGCCAGCCATGAATCGATGATATAGGATTTTTCTCATCGGCTTTTTTAGCATCCTCGAGAGCGCCAGTTTCACGTACATGAACATAGGCATTGACATGCCGCTCGCTTCGTTCGAGGCACTTCAGTGTTTTCCGAAGCCAAGTCCTTGCTGCGTCAGCCACGCGAACCTCCCCGCATCGCCGCCGATGCGCCGCCGTCGATCCGCAGCGTGGCGCCCGCGACGTGCGATGCGGAATCGGATGCAAGCCATAGCACTGCGTCGCAAATGTCCTTGCCGTTTCCATGCCGTCCCGAGGGCGCGCGCGCCCACTTTGAATCGTCTTCGGCATGATGCTCGTATCCCTTTGGCGTCGACTGCACGCCTGGGTGGACGGCGCCCGGGCAAATGGCGTTGACGCGCACGCCATGCATCACGGCCTCCGCCGCTAGGGCTTCCGACATCGCGAGGAGTCCAGCCTTGGAAACGGAATATGCGGGCAAATGATGAATGCCGACCAACGCGGCATCGGACACGACATGCACTATCGCGCCTTTCCCTAGGACTTTCATGGCATCAAAGCAGGCTCGGGAATACCGAAATGACGAAGTTAGATTAATCTCTAATACTTCGCGGAAAATCACATCCGGCGTATCAGTCAAAGGCGATTCGAACACGATGGCCGCGCATGAAACGAACAGGTCCGGCGCGCCGTCGAACAGAGCGGATACCTCTGCAAACGCCGCGTCGCAAGCTGCGCGGTCCGTCGCATCGGCAGCGATGAACCGTGCGCCGGTCGCAGAGCAAACGGCCGCCGCCCTTTCTTGATTCCTTCCCGTGAAAATCACATTCATGCCCGATATTGCCAGGTGTTCCACGATCGCGCGTCCGATTCCCGACGTGCCGCCGGTTACAAATGCGCGTTGCCTTCGCGGCGCGTTCATGCGCCGTGAACCTTGTTTGCTCTCAGAGCCGAGCGAAGCCCGCCGTCAACGGTTAGCGACGTACCGGTGCAAGTCCCGTTATTCCGCAAAAGAAAGAACTCAACAGCTCTTGCGACATCCTCAGGCGACGCCAGCCGCCCCGCCGGCGGCACGAATGCTGGTCCGAGATCTCGCAACTGCGGTTCATCGATGAAAGGTCTCGCGTCCGCATCGATTTCGCCAACGCAGATGGCATTCGCCGCGATGCCGCGTGGACCGCCTTCGACCGCAAGCATGTTTGACAGCCACAGCAGCGCTCTCCCGGCGACCGAACAAGCGCCGAGTTCCATCTCGGTACGGGCGGCTGCGCCGGAGGCAACAAACACAATTCCGCCGCCAATGGATAGTAGCGGCATAGCAGCTTTTGCAAATCTAAACGGCGCCACGAGATTATGTTCGATCACAGCATCCCATGCGGAATCGGTCGTCTCCGAGATACGTGCCGCGTGCGTGGAATTGCCCGCCCAGACAAGGCCGTCTAGCCCTTCCAAAGCGTCGACGGCATCCGAAACAATTCGGTCGACGCCGTCCTCCGGCTGCCAGTCGCCGGGTATGAAAGTCGCGCCAGTTGCTTTGGCGAGTTCCAATCCCTGCTCCTGGCATCCGCCGTTGAATGCGACAAGGCTTCCAGTGCCGGATAGGTGCCCCACGATCGCGCTGCCAGGCGGCGCGCCGCCGCCTATGATCAGAATCTTCTTTCGGAAACTCGAGGTCAATCCTCGCCCTTTGCCATGGATGGCAGAACCCGGATTGAGCCGTCGCCCGCAAGCTCGGGATTTTCCTTTCGCCACTTTTCGCGAGGATTTTCCGCCCTCCACAGCTCGACGTATTTCGATTGCTTCATGAAAGTAACATCGGAATGATCGCTGGCATGCTGCAGCAACCGTTCAAGCACGCGGATTCGAGCGCCGCGCGCGATGGACTGCGGATGAACCGTCAAGTTGAACACGCCGCCCGGACAATTCTCGACCGCGTATTCCAATTCTCCGTTCCACATCTCCTCAACTTGCGAGGGCGCCTTCAATCCCGGGATTTCACCCCAGGCGAACTCGAACATCGGTACGTCGTCCATGATCCAGGCTACCGGCAAGCCGACAATGTCCGTCAATTCGCCAAACTGGAACGGCGCGTCCCTAGACCAGGTGTCGCCCTTGCGAACGTATACCGGCAAATGGTCCGTCGCCATGCGGCTGCCGTCGAACTCGAAGCCGAACTCTTCAATCAGATCGATGGTGTCGGTACTCATGTTCCACGCCGGAGCTACGTGTCCGCGGGGACGCGTGCCGGTGACCAGTTGCACCGCCTCTAGTCCGCGCTCAATAATCAATCTTTGCTCGTCTTTAGTGAAGTCGCGCGGGTCCTCGTGCATCCACCCGTGATAGGCGAATTCGTGACCCCGGCCGGCGATCTCCTTTACCAGACCAGGATACGCGAGCGCTGTATGCCCCGGAACTAGAAAAGTTGACTTGATATCGAACCGGTCCAGGATTGCCAAAACCCGGCGACAGCCGATGACATCCAGTTCGCCGCGCGAAAGCATGCTCGGATTGTTTGTCTTGAACGATGTGATCCACAGAGACATTGCGTCCAAGCCTATCGTCATGCAATAGGTCAGCCTTGGCAACTTGCTCATGGGTCAGCCTCTATTGAATTTTGCGCGGTCAAATCCCTTGGGCGGATGGACCTCGCAGAGATGGGTGACATTGCCTTCGGGATCGTAGAACGACCGGAAACGGTACCACATCCCGTCGAAATCTCCATCCGGCGCACTTTCGAGAAATTCTCCGGCACCGTAGTGCATCATTTTATCGGCCCACTGGACGCCATGCTCATCGAGGTCGGCGATCGCCTCATCGAGGTCGGCGACCTGTATGGCGAAGGAATGAACTCCCGCGGGATCATTCACGTAGTTGCCGGTTCGCTGATGACTGTCCCGCGGCGCATTTGGAACCGATAGCAATACCAGGTCGGTATCGCCGCACATGAACATGGCCCAGCCCTTGTCGGGTTCATACCCGTGCGGGTGGAGCGGCAGGCCGAGAACGTTTTTGTAAAAGTCCACCATCGCCGGGAAGTCCCTAACGACGATATCCATATTGTCGAGACGCAATGGCTTAAGCATTTTCTAGTCCTTGAGCGGAACCGCGACGGACGGCATCGGCGCACCGGTTGCGCCGAATATCTTCATCGGAAATCCCATGAAGGCAAACTCGTAAACTTTCTCGGCCGCAATCTCCTCCATGTTGATAACCTCGATGATTTGCGCCCCCGCGGTGGCAAACATATAGCAGTGCACTGGCGCATACTGGTTGTAATACGGCTGCGGTTCAAGCCCGATATTGTCGCTGCCGATGCACATGGCGCCCGCCTCTTCGCATAGCCAGCGGGCTGTATCCACGTTTATGCCGGGCGAACCGTCCAGGTACTCCTTGTTCGGCCACATGCGCATGCGCCCTGTCCGCACAAGCACGACATCGCCTTTTCGGAATCGCACGCCTTGCCGTTTGGCTGTGTCCTTTACGTCTTTTGGCGTTATTTCGTAGTGCGGCGGCAAAATGTCTACGCCCTGCATGCCCGCCACGTCCAACATGACGCCGCGGGCGATGACCGGCGGATAGCGATCGCTTCCTCCCTTTGTCCAAACCATCGAACCCAGATGCTGGTCCTGCGTCCAGCCATTCCACTGCATTCCCCAATAGCCCATGTGGTTTAGAGTATCTATGTGAGTTCCGCAGTGGGTGTACATCGAAATCGCGTCGCCGGAATAGCTGTATTCCTTGTGGATCTCGCCGCTGTAGCCTGAACGGCCGTAGGCGATCTCGCCTTTTGGCGTGTGGGTCATCCATATGCTGAACGGCGGATCTCCCGCTTCGGTCCAGGACGGCATGCTGGATTCGTAGACTACGTTCAGGTCGAACACCTTGCGCCCATCCATGCGCGCCATGATCCGTGCCACCGAATCCGGCGTGACCCAATTCAAACGTCCGATTTCGTCCGCCGGGCCCCATGGACTCTTCGACACCTTGTGGCCGCCCTTGTCCAATAACGGATCGGGCTGGAGTTCCTTCCTGAGTCTTTCCAGTTCTTCAACTGACAGTCCGCACATTCCGTCTCCTCCGGCTTAATGCTTGCCTGAATTTGGTTGCAGGAAGCGTGAACCTGATCTTGACGCATGTCAAGGACGTGATTTCAGTCGTCGTCACCGAATTTGCGTCTGGCGGGCATATTCAGCGTTGAGGACCGGTATTCGCGGCATCAGCCGGCATTCGCATTTTGCGGAAATTCCAAAATTTTCTTTTCGCCCGGCTTGTAGCATCGTACGTATCGGAATCGCTGAATCGTGAGGCTGGAAGACAAGATGGACAACCCGGTCGGTTCGAGCCCAGCGGCCAGCTTGGTCGGCCTTGCCTCCCGTGCTCTTTTTTGCATGCGGATTATCCGGTATTTCCGCGGGCGTTGCTCAAGTGCGTCCCTGAAGCCATCCGCGAAGACGCGATAACGCGTCAACTCTACAATCGAGGCGCGGACTCGCATCGCCTGCGAAATTCTCGAGTCAACGCGGCCGCCATCTTCTCGGCTTTCGGCCGTGTACGGGAGGATATGGTCCCGCAGGCGTTCGTCGTCATCCCCTTGCCGCTTTCGAACACCCATTTGAGGATAAGCATTTCTGCAACCAGCATCGTATTGTGCTGCTTTCGACTCTTGAACGCAACTGATCGAATGGCTGCCGCGTACGGCCGACCGACGCACTTTCGCCGAAATCGAATCTTCCGCGGGTGCATATTTTGAGAATTGCGCAAATCGGCCCGCGCGTCTGTCTTTAAGGCAACCTGGCGATGGTTGGCGCAAAATGCAGTTCGCGGAGCAAAAATCGTGATCGGCCAAGCGGCCATCGCAATGCTGTTCAATTGCCAGCTGCGAGCGCGAATTCGCGCTTTGTCTCCGCCATTTGGATGAATTGCCGATGCATCGGCCTGCGAGACATTCGAGAATTTGAAATCACAGCAAATCTAATGCGCTTCACACTCCCAATTCCGCAACGTCGTTGCCCGAAACTCGAATAGGTCAAGCAATTCGAATCCGCCGGGCGATTTCAAAAATCAGATTTCCATGCTGCCAAGGTGCAATCGAATGATTGAACGCCTCCTTTGGCGTAGCGAATGAAGGCTAGTTCGAAAGCCCCCTTTCAATACCGCGAAGCGACTGCGTTCTTTCGATCTCGGAGAATTCTTTGAGGCTGACGCGGGTCGCTCCGCAGTAAGAGAATCCGCAAAGCCATTATGCGATTCGGAACACTTCAATACCTGTGGATGATCTGTCTGGGCAAAGCGGCATTGGCGTAGTTCGGCAACGCTGCGATTCACGGCGCCAATCAGGCGGGCAATTTACCGGCGCCGAGGCGTCAGCAATTGACCCAAAGTAGACCGCGATATATAGGATTGCAGATACCGCACCGCTTGCGCTTGTTTGAACCGCGAAGGCAATTTGTGGCCTGCCCCAGTCCTTTCCGTGCGAGAGCGGCTATGGCGCGCGGCGCCTTGAACAAGCGCCCGATTGGGGCAAATATCATCGAGGGGAGGATTCGAGGATGACTTTCAAATTTTTATTGCGGCGAATGGTAGGCGTCATGTGGCTGTTGCTAGCGGTGATGTGGCAATTCAGCGTCGCGACCGCCGCTGGCAAGCCGGACCAAGTTCGCATAGCGCTAATGTATTCAGTTGGCCCCGAAGCCGTTTGGGACAAGCTCGTTCAAGAGACGCTCGACGTTTTGGCCGAGGACAAACCGCACGATTTGACCGTCACTTACGATGAGCATGACGCGGTTTACGGTGAACAGGCGGAAGCTGTAATGCGCCTGCTTGCCAAATCGGGCAAATACGACATCATACTCAGCGCATCCGCCCACAGCGATCAGATCAAAAATCTTCAATCCGCCTTTCCGGAAATTATGTGGGTATCCCTCGGCAGCGGAAATTACAATACAGGTGAAAATCACTACCTCGTCTACGGCCGGGTTCACGAAGCCGCTTATCTTCTGGGGATCCTAGCCGCCGGCATTTCAGAGACGGGAGTTATTGGCGCCGTCGGTAGCTTTCCAGCCGACGACATCAATGACCAACTGAATGCGTTGAGGGCCGGGGCGAGAACGGTCAATCCCGACATCAAATTGAAGTTGACGTTCATCGAATCCTGGTATGATCCTCCAAAGGCGATTGAGGCGACATATGCTCAGGTCGCGGCCGGCGCGGATGTCGTATACCAGATGGCCGGGGAGGTTTTTGAAGCTTGCGTGAATAGGCAAATTTACTGCCTGAGCAAATACAAGGACACTTCCAGCATGGCGCCGGACGTTGTGCTGAGCGGTACGCAGCTTCACTGGGAGCCCGGCCTGCGCTGGATTCTTGACGAATGGTACAACCACGAGACGGCGGGCCAGCCTTTTGCCGGAAACGAGGATCCCGTGTGGTTCGGCATTGCGGAAGGAGGCAGCGACATTTCCCCATTCCACGGATTGGCTGACAAGGTTTCAGACGAGCTCAAGGGACGGATCGCGACTGCGAGAGCGGCAATCGTCTCCGGCGAGCTGGAAGTGCCAATCCTGGTGGACGTTCCTAAGCCCGACTAAAGCGCATTTCGGCAACATTTCGCAGGATGGCGGGATTTGCCGGGCCCCAACCGGCATCTCGTGATCCGGATTCGGAAATTCACTTCATGCCGTAGTCTTGGGGTCTAGGGAAAGGGAAATCCTGAACGACGCCACGCACTTGAAAGTGGAACGGATCACAAAGCGCTTCGGAGACGTCGTCGCTGTCGATTCCGCTTCCTTCGACGTTCGCCGCGGCGAGATTCATTGCTTGCTAGGCGAAAACGGGGCGGGAAAATCTACGTTGTCCCAGTGCCTGTACGGATTCTACCGACCCGACGCCGGAAAAATCCATCTCAATGGAATACCGGTGTCCTACTCGTCTCCGCGCGACGCGATTTCGCGCGGCGTCGGCATGGTGCATCAGCACTTCGTGCTCGTGAAGACGTTTTCAGTTATTGAGAACATCGTTCTCGGAACGCACGAAGCGGGCTGGTCGATAAATCTCGCCGATGCGCGGAAACGCCTGGCCGAAATTTGCAGTCGCTATGAAATCGAAGTCGATTTCAACGCAATAATCAGTCGGCTCTCTGTCGGTGAACAGCAATGGGTTGAAATCCTCAAGGCTCTGTATCTTGGCGCCGAGCTGCTCATTCTCGACGAGCCGACCGCGGCATTGACGCCGCAGGAGTCGGAAAAGCTATTTCGCATTATGCGCCGCATAACCGCAGACAGTCTCTCGGTCATCTTGATTACGCACAAGCTTAATGAAGTCATGCAATCGAACAGGGTCACGGTTTTGCGCAAGGGGAAAGTCGTTTCGACAGTTGAAACTTCCGGCACTTCAAGGACGGAACTTACCAATTTAATGGTAGGCCGGACCGTTATGTTTCAGCCGCAAAGGGAGAATCTCGAAAAAGGCGGAAAGATTCTGGAAGTGCAGGGGCTGAAGGTCAGGGACGACGAGGGACGTTTAGCGCTTAACGGCGTTGCTTTCGATCTACATGCAAACGAGATCCTGGGCATCGCCGGCGTCGCCGGCAACGGCCAAAAGGAATTGTTCGAAGCGCTGGTGGGCGCTCGCAAGATCGAGAGCGGCGAGATCCGTCTGGACAGCGAGGACATCACAAACCAGACGCCGCGTAGCGCCATCGATCGAGGAATCGGCTATATCCCCGATGACAGGTACCGCTACGGACTTGTCGGCGATTTCACTGTCGAGGAAAACATGATCCTCGGCCTGCAGAAGGCTCCGGCATTCTCTCGTCACGCACTTCTGGATTTCTCCAGGATCGGAGCGTTTGCCGCAAAAGGCATCTCCGACTTCGAAATCGTCACTCCTTCCATCAAGGCCAAGACCGGCAACTTGTCCGGAGGCAATGCGCAAAAGATTATCCTTGCGCGCGAGTTTTGGTCGACCTCGTGCTGCCTTCTGGCCAATCAGCCGACCCGAGGGCTGGATGTCGGCGTGATCGAATATGTTCACAAATTGCTCCTCAAAAAATGCGGGGAAGGGTTCGCAATACTGCTGGCGTCGGAAGAACTGGATGACATAATTTCGCTATCCGATCGAATCGGGGTCATGTTCAAGGGCGAGTTCATGGGCATATTTGATGCTGGCACGGTAACGATTGAACAGCTGGGCTTGCTGATGGCCGGGCAGAAAATCCTGTCGTCCGGGCAGCCAATCGCGGCCGATCGAATATAGATGGCAAGGACACTAAGTTTCGAGAAACGTCCGACGCCCGCGTGGCTAGCTTCGCTTACTTCCACTTCCGTCGCAATACTGCTGGCACTCCTGGCATCCTCAGTGCTTCTATGGATCGTCGGAGTTGACGTCGTCGAAGCGTTCCACGCCATGGCGCTTGGAGCGTTCGGTGATCTCGACAGCATCTATGGAACCTGCGTTAAGGCCATTCCGCTCGCCTTTGCCGGGCTGGCGACCGGTATCGCGTTTCGGGCCAAGATCTGGAACATCGGCCAGGAAGGCCAGGTGTTTGCGGGAGCCATGCTCGGCTACTGGCTGAGTTCATCCGTCGATTTGCCGGGAATAGCCTTTCTGCCCCTTCTCGTCGTTGCGGGTTTTGTCGGCGGAGCGGCCCTCGGAGGGCTTGCCGGAGTTCTTAAGACCAGATTCAGAGTGGACGAAATCGTCTCGACGGTGATGATGAACTACATAATTGTGTTCGTTCTGTCCTATCTTCTAACAAGCCGGTTGTGGATGGCGCCGGGCGAGTACTATCTCCAAACCGCGCAGATACCGGAAACGGAAAGAATTCCGACGTTGTTGGCGGGCACCAAGCTTACCCTGGCCTTTCCCTTGGCCATCGCAGCGGTGTTCGCGATTCACATCCTCTTGTCGCGGACCACGTTCGGCTACGAACTGCGCGCCTTCGGCTCCAACCCGGATGCCGCCCGCTTCAAGGGAACCGATCCCAGCCGCATGTCAGTGATCGTTTTGATAATTTCCGGCGGTCTTGCAGGTCTAGGAGGCGTGTCGCAGACATTCGGAGTGGACTTCAGGATTAGCCAGGGGTTCTTGCTGGGACTTGGTTCGACTGGAATAATCGTTGGCGTCATCGCCGGATTGCGTCCCCTGGCCATAGGCGTGGCAGCCATTCTTTTCGGGGGAATGGCCCAGGGCGGTCTCTTCATGCAAGTCATCGCGGATGTATCATCAGCGATCGTAGCGGCTATGCAGGCGATAATTCTGATCTTTTTCCTGTGTTCTTCCGTATTGTCTCGCTACCGCCTTGTTTGGAAATCCTGAAATGTTCGATATTTTTCAGGAAGCGATTGTAGTTTCAATGCTCGCCGCCTCGCTGCGGATCGCGACGCCGCTGCTCCTTGCGTCCATCGGCGAACTTGTCGTGCAACGTGCGGGAATCTGGAACCTGGGCATCGAGGGCACGATGCTCATGGCGACCTATGTAGCCTATGTAACGGCAATATCGTCAGATTCCCTCATGCTGGGAGTGCTGGCCGCAATCATCGCAGGAATCGCAATGAACATGGTCATGGCGCTCGCCGCCACCACGTTCAAGATTAACCAGTTCGTGACCGGATTGGGTTTGAATCTATTTGCCGCGGGGACGACATTGTTTCTATATCGGGAAGCGCTGGCCCTGTACGGAACGGGCAACGTCAAGACGATTGATCCGTTTGACAACCTGCTGATTCCGCTGCTGTCTCTCCTGCCGTACGTTGGAACAATTCTGTTTTCCCAGCAGTTTCTTACATATTTTGCGTTCCTAATGGTGCCGGTTGTCTGGTTTTTCCTGTATCGGACCCGTTATGGGCTGGAAATAAGAAGTCTAGGCGAAAACCCGAAGGCTCTTGATACCAAGGGCCTTAGCGTCTCCGTCAGGCAATATTGCGCACTTGCTTTCGGCGGGGCGATGACTGGATTGGCAGGCGCCTTCTTGGTTTTGGCGTTAACCGATCGATTTGTTCCGGGCATGACGGGAGGAAGAGGTTGGCTTGCAGTGGTTATCATCATCGCCGGCAACTGGAAGCCGGTTCCGATTACCTTCGCTGTTCTGGTTTTTGCGTTTCTTGAAGCGTTCCAGTTGCAGGCGCAAGGGATTGGAATTCAGATTCCGTACCAGGTGCTCTTGGCGCTTCCATACGTGGTTGCGATCATCGCAATGATGGGCTTTAGAATGAGATCCGAGCAACCGGCGCACTTGGGGATCCCGTACCATCGCGAGTGAGAATTTTAACATTGAAATTTTTTACTTGCATCGTCATTTGCTACCATGGGCGTATTAGGTGGATGGCAACTGTGAACATACGGGGTTGCTGCAATGGAGCCGGATGACCGGCGAGAATATTCATCCGGCGCGACGGTTGCTGATCGGTCTCCCGACCAGTCGACATCGCATCAATTTAGTGGCCCTTGTTCTACGCCCATTGAAGACAAGTGAAACGGTTGGCGCCATTCACCGCGGAAAATTGATAGATTGCCCTCCCTTTGAACGGACTTCACCGCAGCTGCAAGTTCGCCGGAATCTTCGGCGCCGCCGGACTTGCCGATCCAATCGGAAGCCTGATTTGCTTTTGAATTCATTAAATTTAAATCATGAAATATTCTGATGGACCTGCTAAGATGCCGATCCGAATGAAAGTCTTTTTACCGACTTCTCTGGAGGATGCTCTCGGCATCCTTCGCGCCTCGCCCGGCGCTCATGTGCTCGCCGGCGGGACCGATTTCATGGTTGAAATGAACTACGGCCATCGGCGGCCCGAGAGGATTCTCAGCTTGCGATTTGTTGATGAATTGCGGGCTTGGAGCAGAGAAGGCGCGACACTTGTGCTCGGAGCGGGTGTGAGGTTTGCCGACATTCTAAGTTCTGAAATAGCAACGCTTTCGCCGGCTCTGGCCCAAGCGGCTCGAACCGTCGGGTCGCCACAAATCAGGAACACGGGAACCATTGGCGGCAATATTGCGACCGCATCCCCGGCAGGCGATACGCTGCCGGTCCTATGGGCTCTGGAAGCGATGGTTAATATCAGGAGCGAGAAAGGGGAAAGGCGCATTGCAATTCGGGATCTCGTCACCGGAGTGAAACGGAATGAACTCGCGAAGGACGAACTGATCACGTCAATAAGCATTCCGGTTGCCGACGGTCCCCAAGAGTTCCTGAAAGTCGGCAGACGCAACGCGATGGTGATTGCGGCGGCTAGCCTGGCATTCGCGTGCAACCGAAGTGAGCGTCGAATCGCATGTGCGCTGGGGGCCGTAGGCCCAACTATTATTCGCTGCACCGATGCTGAGAGGTTTGTCGGAGAGCGAGTTGACTGGGAGCGCCTTATGGTCCCCAGCGAGCGAGACAGAGTTAAATTCGGAGAATTGTGTTCCGAAGCGACCTTGGCTGTCGACGACCATAGATCGACAGCGCGCTACCGACGGCATGCGATCTCAGTGATGGCGTACAGAGCCGTTGCACGCATGTCTTGAGAGCGGGTCTGATGGAAATTGAACGGCGTTACGAACTTTTGATTAACGGCAAGGAATGCAAGGTCGAATCATCCTGGCTCGGCGAGAGTCTGATGTACGTGCTGCGCGAAAGGCTCGGCTTGTGGGGTACAAAAAACGCCTGCGAGCAAGGCGAGTGCGGTTCATGCTCGGTTCTGATCGATGGAATGCTCGCCTGTTCCTGCCTCGAGTTGGCGGCGACGGCTGTCGGCGTGGACATCACGACTGTCGAGGGTTTAGGAGCGCCTGACAATATGACCGACATTCAGCAAAGCTTTATTGACGAGGGCGCCGTTCAGTGCGGGTTCTGCACGCCCGGACTTGTGGTAGCAGTACACGATCTGCTGCTTTCGAATCCCGCCCCCAGCGGCCAGGAAATCAAGGAAGCTCTCGCAGGGAATTTGTGCCGATGCACTGGCTATGGCAGAATAGAGGCGGCAGTTGTCAAAGTGGTTCAGCAAAGGCACGAATAACGTGATGCCCAACGCCAATGAGTCGATCTCCGGAATCGCCACGTCATTGCAGCGACCGGACGCCGCCGAAAAAGTTTGCGGAACATTCGAATATTCTTCGGACCTGGTCGCGAACAACATGCTATGGGGCGGCACGCTTCGCTCGCCGCATCCGTCTGCGAGGATAGTCGAGATAAACGTTGAAAATGCCCGCGGCATCCAAGGCGTCGCGACGGCGCTTACGGCAAATGATCTCCCGGGCAAGCCGAACTATGGCCTTTTGATGTCCGATCAACCTGTGCTGGCCGATGAATTCGTGCGCTTTGAGGGCGAACCAGTAGCTCTTGTGGCCGCTGCCGACCCCGAAATCTGCCGTCGCGCTCTTGCCGCGATCGAAATCTCATACGAGTTGCTCGAACCCCTGACGGATCCGGAGCGCGCCGAGGATTCACCGGCGGTTTTTCCGGGAGGGAACGTTATTCGACGCGTTCCTATTGAACGCGGCGATCCGGAAGCAAGCGGTGATGTTGTCGTAGAAGGCGTCTACGAAGTCGGAATGCAAGACCAGGCGTTCCTGGGACCTGAGTCTGGCGTTGCCGTCCCGAACGAGGATGGCAGTATCGATCTCTACGTTGCGACTCAGGGGCTTCACCAGGACCACGCGCAGCTAGCGCCTTGTCTCGGGTTGCCGGGCGAAAAGGTTCGGATTCACCTTGCCGGCGTCGGTGGTGCATTCGGCGGGCGCGAAGATTTTTCCGTCCATGCCCATGCCTGTTTCCTGGCTCTGAATACGAGACGGCCCGTTAAAATGAGCTATCTGCGGGATGAATCCTTCCGCGGCCATCTTCATAGGCATCCGGCAAGAATGTGGTATCGCCATCACGCCAGGAAATCAGGAAAACTCGTAAAAGTTGAGGCGCGCATTCTGCTTGATGGCGGAGCTTATGCGTCGTCCTCTTCAGCCGTTGCCGGAAACGCCGCCCGCTTTGCTTGCGGTCCCTACCGTGTTCCCAATGTCTCGGTCGAGGCAATTTGCGTCAGAACAAACAACCATCCCTGCGGCGCGATGCGCGGCTTCGGCGCTGTTCAGGCATGCTACGGGCACGAAAGCCAAATGGACAAGCTCGCCAAGAAGCTTGGAATGGATCCGCTTGAAATCCGATTTATAAATGCTCTTCAGACAGGCGACAGGCTGCCGACGGGCCAAAAGGTTCATGTCCCGGCTCCGGTTCGCGAATGCCTCGAAGCCGCTGCGGCCGTTCCATTGCCTGGAGAAAGTAGCGACAATGTAGACGGATACGGATTGCCGGGAGGGGCCGGACGAACAGCTGACCGTTCGCGCATCCGGAGAGGTGTCGGTTTTGCCGTAGGCTACAAGAATCTCGCCTACTCCGAAGGATATGATGACAACGCGCGCGTCCGTTGCTGCCTCAAAGACGGAAAGTTGACGATAACCAGCGCTGCGGCGGAGATCGGCCAAGGATTTGTCACCGTCGCTCGCCAGATTGCGCACGAGGTTCTGGGCGTGGAGGACATTGCGCTCCATCCTGCGAACACTTCGGATATCGGTTCGGCCGGTTCTTCGGCCGCGAGTCGGCAAACCTACATGTCCGGCAAAGCGATAGAATTGGCTTGCCGCCAGATCGCGCAACGGGTCTGTGAAGCATGCGGCGAGAACTGGAAGGTCAATGCGAAGCAACTCTCGCTGGCAAACGGACGAGTGCGTTCCGAGGACGGACGTTTCGATGTCAAGCTGGCCGAGGCTTGCGGCGATCCTATCGAAACGGAAGTATTTCACAGCCATCGGCAAACGTTTGGAATGGACAAGGCAACCGGGCAGGGCGACACGGATGCGTCATGGATATTCGGTGCACAGCGGGCAGTAGTCGATGTCGACCTGGATCTCGGGCTTATCCGAGTTGTTCAAATTACAACGGGGCAGGATGTCGGCAGGGCGATAAACCCTCTGTCGGTCATTGGCCAGATCGAGGGAGGAATTTCGCAGGGACTGGGACTCGCCGTGATGGAAGAAGTGCTATCGCAGGACGGCGTTGTGCAGAACGGCTCCTTTACCGACTACCTCGTGCCCACATTTGCCGACATGCCGCCCGTTGAAGTAACTCTGATTGAAAAACCGGAAGACGGCGCGCCGTTCGGAGCCAAGGGCGTTGGCGAAACCCCAAGCCTCTCGTCAACGCCGGCGATTGCGGCGGCAATCAGGGCGGCCACTGGTCTTGAGCTGCCTCGCGTCCCGATACGACCGGAACAAATAGCGCTGGCCTGATCTCTTGCGCTGGACAGCCGGAGCGCGGGCGACGACAATTTATCCGATTGCGCGTCGTTTGGGCTTCGCTTCGAGGAGTTGCCGAAATGGACGAACTTAGAAACAAGCTGATTTCCAGGAATGATTCGTTCCTCCTCGTTGTCGATGTCCAGGCGCGACTAGCCCCGGCTATATTCGGTATCGATCACATATTGAAGCGCAACGAGGCCCTGCTGTCGGCATGCGAGAAACTGGATATCCCGGTCGTATTTACGGAACAGTACCCCAAGGGCATAGGGCACACCATTCCTCGGTTGCGAGACCTGGCCGTCTGCGCGCAAGTTTATGAGAAAATTCATTTCGACGCCACCGCCGAACCTGAGTTCCTTGCGCTGATAACGGCAATCGGCCGACGAGAAGTTGTCGTGATTGGAACCGAAGCGCATGTTTGCGTACTGCAGACCGCCCTGGGGCTGCGAAGTCATAACTACGCGGTCAAATTATGTGTCGATGCGACGGGTTCTCGCAAAGAAATCGACAAGGAAATAGCGCTCCAAAGGATGGCTTCCGAAGGCTTGTCGCTCGTTACGACCGAAATGGTACTGTTCGAATGGCTCCGACGGGCCGGAACGGACGAATTCTCTGATTTGCTTCCGCTTGTTCGCGAACTTGTGGAAATCTAGTTCATCGCGGCGATAGGAAGAGCATCGCTCAGTCGCGCAAATCGCAAGAGCGTTCGCCTTGAACAGCCTTCGAACGAATCCGGGTTCGAGATAACGGGGCAAGACGTCGGGGCACTTGCCGGCCGATGCGCCGGGGCGAACGCGGCGGCATGGTTCGGATAGTCCGAGAACCGACGCGCGGCGTTGGCCGGTTCGCGCTTCATGAAAGATGCGCCCGTTCTCGGGCACGCGCTAGCGAGATCATCCATGCCCCCGCATGGCAATGGCATTTACTTAACGGTGTAGGCACGGGATTTCGGTTTCGGCCCGCCTCTGGCGCGACCGGTTCAGCGGCTTCCCGGTTCCCGCCCCGGACGATGCCGGGCCGGGCCGTTCAGGCCTCCGCCGCCGCCGGCGCCTTGGGAACCTTGCCGGAGGTTCGGCTTCTTTTTCGACTCCACTTTTTGACGGACCGCCCGGACACGCGCTCGCAGGATCGTCCCGGAAGCAGGCGGCTTCGCACCGCGAGGATGGAGGCCATCATGTCGTTGACGCATTCCGGGAGGGCCGCTCCTCTCCGCGGTTGGCGAACAGGCGGTCCAGCGCGATCAGGTTGAAGCGGGCGTAGAGCTCCTGCCGCACGCCGCGCTCGGTTTGGCCGTGGAATTCATCCACCGCGACGGTTCCATTGGAAGTCTTGCAGAGCTCCTCGATCGACCACCTTCCATGGTAGAGATCCGAGAGGGCCGGGAGGGGGAAGCGCTCGTCGTCGAGCAGCGTCGTGGCCAGGAAGAACTCGGTCTTCCCCGCCGCGTAGCGGACCGCCCGCGCGCGGAGCGGCTCGAACTTCCGGCCGGGGCGCTTTTTGCGCAGCTCGCGCAGCGCGTCGCGCCCGGGCTCGAGGGTGACGATCGCGTTGTCCTCCCCGCTCGCCATGAACTTCTCGAGGGCCTTGGCGGCGCCGCTCGGGAGGCGGAACACCGGATCGAGGCCGCGCTCCGCCATCTCGTAGATCATGTCGTAGGAGAAGCAGCCCCGGTCGAACGCGACGACGTCGCCGGGCCCGAGCGCGTCGAGGTGGCGGATCGCGGCGGCGCGTTCGCAGGCGTTCGCCGAGAGCGAGAAGGCAAACGGGATCTTCCCGTCCAGGCGGTAGAGGCAGGACACCAGGCCCTGCGGGTAGCGGGCGTTCGCGTTCGGCGTCGGGTAGCCCCGCTCGACCAGCGGGCGGGGCAGGTTCATCTTCGCGCCGTCCACGGCGAAGACGCGGCGCCCGTTCCACAGGGCGCCGTCGCCGGCCCGTTCGAGGATTTTGCCGTGGAGCTTCAGGAAGATGCCCTCGTCGAGGCGCATGCGGGCCTTGCTGATCGAGGAGGCGGCGACGGGCCGGTCCTGCGGAAGCTCGACGCCGAGCCGGCGGCACGCCGTCCACAGCTCCTGCAGCGCGGTCCCGTATCCCTTCTCCCCCCTCGAAACGACCAGGCGGAAGATGAACAGCATCACGATCAGGCTGTTGAGGACCCGGCGGCGCTGCATCCATTCGCCGTCGTGCTCGGCCGCCAGGTCCGCCGCGTCGTCGATGATCTCGCGCCACATCTCGGTGAACCCCTCCTCGACGGCGGCCGAGGGCCCGGGCGTTCTCCGACGGCTCGGCTCGGCCCGGCCCGTCAGGATGTCGCGGAATCCCAATTCGAAGGGCCAGGCGTAGATCTCCTTGGCCGGCTTTTTGCCCCCTCCCTCCGTCATCCCGACGAAGCTCCAGTTCGCCGCCCTGTAGCAGGCGCCGTCGTGGCGGGTCGGATCCACGAACGTCTCGCACAGCGCCGGCCTGTAGCCGTGCGTGCGCTCCCACGTCTCCGGCAGCCGGCGCGCGGCCAGGGAGAGAACCTTCGAGGCGAGGTTCGGCACCTTCACCCAGGGCGGGATCAGGAAGCGGCTGTTGGAGATCGCCAGGTGCAGCCGCCTGTCGCGGTCCGCCTCGCTCCACCCGATCCAGTCGTCGCGCGCCGCCAGGCGCCTCGCGCCCGCCTCGAACAGCAGGCAGGCGAGCCTGCGGCCGAGCGCGTCGACCGCGAACCAGCGCAGGCTGGGGCCGAACGGGCGCGGGCAGCCGAGCTCGTGGTGGCGCTCCAGCAGCTCGTCGAACTCCGCCCTCTCCTCCGCGCCCGAGGCCGGTCGCAGCGACACCGGGCCGAGCGCGGCGAGGTCGCAGCGGATCTCGGGAAGCGGATCCGACCGCCCGGTGATCTCGGGCCGCCGGCGCCTGCTTGAGCGCGAGTGAACCTTCCCGGGAAGCTTCAGGACCCCGAGCTCCTCGAGCCGCTCCAGCATCCGCAGGCAGGCCTTGGTCCTGTACTCGCCGTTCGGCGCGAGCCAGCCCAGGTGCTCGCAGATCGTCATCGCCAGCTCGTTGCGGCTGTTCCCCGGAAGCAGCTCGACAGTCTCCCGCACGGTCTCGATCTGCCGCCGCGTGAAGCGCCGGCCGAAAAAGGTCGTGGATTCCAGCTCCGTGATGGACCGATGCATGCGCGTCGCCTCCCGATTCGCAATGGCGCGCAGCCTATCTACCGAATCGGCGCGGCCGCGTCAACCGCCTTTTCGGCGCAAAGCGAAAAAATGAGTATTCCGATTCAAGCGGTTGCGCTGGAAAAAAAATTTCGGCACCGAACTGCGAAGTTAACGGAATGCCATTGCCCCGCATAGAGCCCTTCGGGTTCATGATCGCGAGCTTTGGCCTTCGATCGCGGGCGGTCGATTATGCGCCGGAAAGGCTTGATGGTACGTTTGGCGTAGCCTTGAGAAGAAAGGGATTTCCGGAATTATTTTCCGCTTCCGGGGCGGCCGGCAGGGACGCGTCGGCAGAATCGTCGACGAAGCAGCTTTGCAAGCCGTCATAGAGACTTTCTCCCATTCGTTGAATGCAGAGAGAATTGCGCGCCATAAACGCACCAGTGCAATAATACCCCTCGATACTGATCTGCCGAAGCCGGTACGAATAAAAGGTTATTGATTCTACAGAGTCCTTCCGCTTTATGCCGGCAAACCGAACGCGGTTCACCGTTGATCAAAGGCTTGGGCCGCCATGTCGGCAAAAAACGCTTGTCGGAATGTAAATGGTTGGCGTCGGTCGGGACCTCGGGTCGGACAGCCACGCCTCGAGTTGGTTCCGCCGGTTCTCGGCCTAGTTCAGAGCCTCCGCGAACGGGTCCATCGGCGAGCGGCGCGGATCCTCGTATTGGCGCTTGCTCCGCTACAAGAAGGCGCCGGCCACCGGAAGCGCGCGGCTTCATCGGAACTCGAGCATTTCGCCGCCCTCGGTATTCTTTTCCCGGATCGCATTTTCGAAGGGTTGTTGCACTCCGTTCAACACGAGCGCCGCCACGACGAGCTTTGGCTCGTAATCCAACGCCTATTCGAATTCGCCTCGAACGTACGCCCGGATATGTTGCGTGCAACAAAGGCAAGTGCTCGGAAGAGTTAGTGCCGGCTCCGCTGCTTCATTCGAGAACGTACACAAATCTGTTCATGAGAGATGGAATATTCGCCGCTTCGAAGCTAGAAATGATTGGCATGAAAATCTCTTTTCCGCTTCATTGCCAACGCCATTAAATCAGCGCCTGAGAGGGGGCTCACTCAGACAGGAATGTCATATGAAACCGGAATCATTCAGCAAATTTGGATGAAATTCGGCCTGTCGAGATTGAGAGTTCATGGTTCTAAGGCGTTCGCGGAGGTCTGATTGGACCGCGGAGCCGACTTATGCCGTCGACACAATTTACTGCCGCCTCGAGGGGATTAGCGGCCCCGTACGCTCGCAGCGAAACTGAAATTCGACTCCTGAAGTTGACCTGACGGGCGCGACGAACCGCTTGCGGCGGCGCCGCGAGTTTCCCGGGACTTGGCATTCACGGCAAGCAATCAATTCCGAATCAAGTGCCGTCGTTCGCTGCTTTTGTCGTCATGGCGATAGACGCTGGAAAAAGGTGCCGTGTCACGCACTCGGTTGGACGTCCGGTCCTGGCAAGATAGAGACACCCGCATTTGGCATGGTCGCTAATCAGGAGAAGGATGCCGCGCGTCGAACAAATTACGGCTTCTTGCTGCGAGAGGCGCATTAATCGCGCATTTGCCAGATTTGTTGCTTCGAGGCTGCTCGATTGCACTCGATGCGGAAGTGGAGTCGGTTTCTTCGACTCCAATTTTTGGCTTGCGTTATATTATAACATAACATAAATTAACTACCATTCGAGGTCGATGGGGGAAAAAATGACCAGGCAGGGACAAAGAATCCAGAAGGAAGTACTGGTCATATTGCGTCGGCACCTGATTCCGCGTTCCGCCTATGACGTGCTCGGGGAGTTGCGCCAGATCAGTCCGAAGATCGCGCCTCCAACGGTTTATCGAGCGCTGGCCGCGCTGACGCAGCGCGGGCGCGTGCATCGCCTTGAGTCGCTGAACGCCTTTATCGCCTGCCAGTGCGACCAGCACCAAAACGCGTCGATCCTTTCGATCTGCGATGACTGCGGAACGGTCGAAGAGAGCGTGGCGCCCGACCTTGTCGAAGAGCTTTCCGGCATTGCGGGGCAGTCCGGCTTCGCGCCGACGCGCCATGTGATCGAAGTCCACGGTCTTTGCGCGTCATGCGGAACGGGAGATATCCCGGCATGAACAAGCGCCGCAGAAAAAAACTGGGACTTCTTTTGCTCGGGGCTGGGCCCCGGCTGGGCAGCGCGGCTCTTGTCGCGGCGGCCCTGTGGGCCGGGTTTTACTGGGCAACCTATTCGTCGGGGAGCCTATGACCCACGCCATCGCTTTCCAAAATTTCACGCTCGGATATAACCAGCATCCGGCGGTGCTGCATCTTCAGGCCGAGATCGCCGACGGAAGCCTGACTGCCATTGTCGGGCCGAACGGCGCAGGGAAGTCCACCTTGTTGAAAGGAGTTGTCAATGCACTGTCCCCTCTTTCGGGGCAGGTGTCCTTCGGTTCGATTGCCCGAGAGGATATCGCCTACCTGCCGCAGCTATCGGAGGTTGATCTATCCTTCCCGATTTCCGTAGTCGAACTGGTTGCGATGGGACTCTGGCGCAAGGTCGGTCCGTTCGGGCGCCTCGGGCGCGACTATCGCACGCGCATTGCCGAAGCTATTTCGGCCGTAGGCTTGAATGGCTTCGAAGACCGCCCTATCGGCTCGCTTTCAAGCGGGCAGATGCAGCGCGCGCTCTTCGCGCGTCTCCTGCTGCAGGATGCGCGGCTCGTGCTGCTCGACGAACCTTTTACCGCGATCGACGCCCGCACGATGGCCGATCTAATCGGCATCGTCAGGCGCTGGCACGGCGAGGGACGCACAGTGCTAGCGGTGCTGCATGACTTCGATGTGATCCGCGCGCATTTTCCTGAAACACTAATGCTGGCGCGACAACTCGTCGCCCACGGGCCAACGGCGCAGGTCCTCACCGCCGAGAACCAGTTCCGCGCCCGCCAGATGTGCGAGGCCTGCGCCGGCCCGCCGCACACATGCGGCCGGAGCGCCGCGTGATGTGGGAGAGTCTTTTCGCGCCGTTCGCCGATTTCGGATTCATGCGGCGCGCTCTCCTCGGCTGCGTCGCGATCTCGGTCGGCGCGACGCCTGTTGGCGTCTTCCTCATGCTTCGTCGCATGAGTCTGACCGGGGACGCGATGGCGCACGCGATCCTGCCCGGCGCCGCCGTCGGCTATCTCGTGTCGGGCCTCTCGCTCGGCGCCATGACCGTCGGCGGGCTGATTGCCGGCATGGCCGTGGCGTTGCTATCGGGATTTGTAACTCGCGTGACCGCGCTCCGGGAGGATGCCAGCCTTGCGGCCTTCTACTTGATCTCGCTCGCGCTCGGCGTGCTGATCGTTTCGACCCGAGGAAGCAACGTCGACCTGATGCATGTTCTCTTCGGCACGGTACTGGCACTCGATGACACGGCGCTGATCCTGCTCTGCTCGATCGCGAGCCTGTCGGTCCTGACACTCGCGCTTCTTTTTCGGCCGCTGGTTCTGGAATGCGCCGATCCGCAGTTTCTTCGCTCGGTGAGCGGGCTCAGCGCGGCGACGCATTTCATCTTCCTCGCGCTGGTCGTAATGAATCTCGTCGGAGGTTTCCATGCGCTCGGTACGCTGTTGGCGGTCGGTATCATGATTCTTCCCGCCGCCGCGGCGCGGTTCTGGGCCGCCAGCATCGGCGGAATGATAGTGGCTGCGGTCGTCGTGGCCTTGCTTTCGTGCCTGAGCGGCCTGCTGCTCTCATATCATTACGGCCTGCCATCCGGGCCAGCGATCATTCTCTTGGCCGGTCTCGCATATGGGTTTTCGCTGGTACTCGGACCGGAAGGCGGCCTTGTCGCGCGTACGCTCTCGCGTCGATTTTTAAAAACCTGAAAGGACCCGATCATGACGTTGCTTATGACCCTCTTGAAATCCGTTGCCGCCCTTGTCGCCCTGTCTTTCTCCGCGATTGCGACTGCGCAGGAGCGCGAACCGGTCCCGGTCGTTGCCACCTTTTCTATCTTGGGCGACATGGCGGAACGCATCGGCGGGGAGCACGTGACCGTGACTACGCTGGTCGGACCCGACGGAGACGCCCACGTCTACCAGCCCACGCCGGCTGCCGCCCGGGCCGTGAGTGAAGCCGAGATTCTAATCGTCAACGGGCTGGAGTTCGAGGGCTGGCTGGACCGGCTGGCCGAGGCAGCGGCATTCGACGGCGCCTTGGTAGTGGCCACCGCCGGGATCGAACCGATCGCGTTTAAAGATGAACATGGCCACGGCTTCGACGATCACGGCGAAGACCATGCCGAAGGCGAGCATGACGACGATCACGTAGAGCGGCACGCCGCTAATGACGGACATGGTCCTGAGGATCATGCCGGTCACGATCACGGCGCCTATGACCCTCACGCCTGGCAGAGCCTGAAGAACGCTGTGATCTATGTCGACAATATCACCTCCGCTCTAGCGAAGGCCGATCCTGCGAATGCGGCAGCATTTTACGGCAACCGTGCCGACTTTGTGGCAGAGATCGAAGCGCTCGATGCGGAAATCCACGCCATGATGGCGGCAATTCCCAAGGGCGCGCGCACCGTAGTCACGTCCCACGACGCGTTCCAATACTTTGGCCGCGACTACGGGCTGACCTTCCTTTCGGCGCAGGGGGTCAGCACCGAGTCGGAAGCGTCTGCGCAGGACGTCGCCCGCCTGATCGAGCAGATGCGTGCCGAGGGTATCACAGCGGCTTTCGTCGAAAACATCGCCGACCCGCGCCTTTTGGAGCAGATCGCTAACGAGACCGGCGCCGCAATCGGCGGGACGCTCTATCCCGGCGCTCTCTCGGACTCGGACGGACCGGCGGCGAGCTATCTCGACATGATGCGCCACAACGCGACGACCATCGCAGCGGCGCTAGGATCGTGAAATTCCGGCCATGGCTCGGCATGACACGCGGCGTCCCTTTTCCGCCCTTCGGGACTTCCTCGACCCCGAGGCGAGACGACGGTTTCGAAACTTTTACGGAACGATCGCAAGGGGCGCCGCGTTGCGGTCTTATTGTTGGCGACATGTCCTAGTTGAACACAGACTATCTGGTGCGTGGCACCGCCGAGTTCGGCCGCGCCGGCGTGACGCCGATTGAGATGTCGAATGGCTGCATCTGCCGCGCTCCGCGCGAGGATTCGCCGGCCGATGACCGATATCTTGCAGCCGAGGGAGACGTTCGACTGCCTGCGGGTCGAATCGACCGGAATATCGAAACCGCTGACCGCCGCAGTCACGCTCCCCGGACCGGGCGCGCCGACTTGCGCGGCGTCTTTTCGCCGCGGTCCTCGGGATCAATAAGCCCGACCCCGAGCTTGGTTTCGTGGAAACCGACGTTTCCCGGCAGCTTGGCAACTGCCGGGAAATTGACCGAGCGGATCATGGATACCCAAGGTCTATTCCCAGCGTTGATTTGCGCGCCGAACTGGACAGCCGGCCATTCGACATCCACGATCCCGAGAAGCTCGCGTAGCTCGATACGCCGGTTTGTCGGGCAGAACGCGATTGGTTTTCGCGGCAATGGAATTCGCCTCGACTAATAATCTACAGACCGATAGGGACGACCTTCTATCCGACGAGGTAGAGGATGAGTGCGCCGACACTTGCCGGGCGAAAAAGGCAGGGCGCGTTGGTCAATCTACTCTAGCTGTCGATGCTCATCCATGGTTTGGTTGGTGCGCCTGCCTGCTTGGGCAACACTTGCTCCATGCGGTCGGACCAACCGTCTTCCGTAGACTCAATTCGCGGGTACTGGTTGCGAACTTTTTTTCGCGGATTCAAGAACGTTGATCGTTCCCTCGGTACTTTGACATCCTGCTGATTCAACTCGTCCCATCGAACTCGCCACGCAAACGCATGCGCCTTTCTTTAGCTATCTGGTTCTTGGACTGGGAGGGCCGGTTTTGCCATGGATTACTTACAACCCGTAATCGACTGGCTCGGAGACGCGGAATATGTGCGCTGCGTGCGGCACGACGACCTTTTGTCGCTCCAGCGACGGCCCGACGAAATGGCAATTCTAGATAACGTTCCGTTTCAGATTGTGCATCGGTCTTCAGAGCGCCCTTCAGACCCGGATCGATGCATTCTCAATCCGATCCATCCGATGCTAGTCGGCAACGGCAAGCAACGCCTCGGCCGTCGCGCGGTCTGTCAGGAGGGAGTTGCAGTAGCGTCCCCGAAGGACCGCGAGAATTGCAGCGATGCGCTCGATACCGGTCACGGCAAGCACCACGTTGGGTATCCGGCGCATTTCGTCGGGCCATATTCCGATGACCCGAAAATTGATTTCAACGTCGAGCAACTCGCCGTTTCGGTCGAGGTGAAACCCGAGAATGTCCGCGGCCGCGTTCTTTGTCCTCAGATCGTCTAGTTCCGCTTCGCTGAGATATCCCGAACGGGCCAGGCCCGACGTTTCGGAGAACGGCGCGCCGACGCTTGTCAGCAGGATGTTGGCGCGTTTGAGCAGATTTAGAACCGAAATGATCGACACGGAACTCCTCAAAACCTCGGCAACGTGGATCGTGTCGACGATCAATGGCGACGGCAACAATCGCGCCGTATACCCCAGCCGGTCCGCAAGTCGCTGGGTTATCCGGGCACCGTCGTGATCGTCCCCCAACGCGCCCGATGCCCCGCTGGCCTGCACCACCGTGCCGGGCCTTTCGGCCGGGTTGACTGAAATACTGCTAACGATAGTATTGACCTGACGGCCCCAGCTGACTCCGATGAGATCGGCTTCGCGCAGCTCTTTCTCGATCGACGCTGCGCAAAGGCTGCCGTACCGATAGAGTTGCTCGCCACTGTCGATGCGCGACGGCTGCGTAAAAACATGCGCCTTGTCTATGCCGAATCGCTCTTCGATTTCCGCTTCGATTTCCGACAGGCGCGTCAATGGGTAGTTGATGCGAATCTCCACCAGGTTTCGATCCCGAGCTTCCTGCAAGAGCCGCGATGCCATCGAAACCGACCGCCCGAGTGTCTTGGCAATCTGACTAAGTCCTTCGCCTCCATGATAGTAGGCGTAAGCGACCTGGGCTAGCAGTTCGTCGCGGTCAGAAACCATGCTGCCAATGTTACCCATCACGTCTCAAAATGCAAGTTTTTTAGCAGTGAAGAAAAAGTTGCAGGAATTTTTGAACTATCGTAGAAAATTTGCAATTTTTAAGCGACTAGCGATTCGCGACCTTTCGGCGGGAGCCGAAAAGGAATGGCGTCAACTAAGGGGCTCGATGGTTCAGGCTCGTCCTATAAATGACAACTGGCTTGCGGAATGTCAGGCGCTGGCGGATGGCATCCGACGGCGAGTATTGAGCCATACGGTGGCGCATGGGGGGTACCTTAGCCAGGCGTGTTCTTCGGCCGAGGTGATCGGATTTCTTTACGGTCGGGGCATGAACCTTGGGCCCAGCGAAGGGCCGCTGATTCCGCCGCCCTTTGCCGGCGCGCCGTCGAAGGACAATCCCGGCCATACCAGCGGTATGCTCTATAATGGGCGCCGAGCCGCGAACAAGGACCGCTTCTTTCTCTCGCCGACCCATTACGCGTTGACTCTCTACGCCGCACTTATCGAGAGCGGGCGGCTGGGGCCGGACGGGCTGTCGCAGTTCAACACCGATGGCTCGACGGTCGAGATGATCGGCGGTGAACACTCGCCGGGGCTTGAAACCAATGGCGGCAGCTTTGGGCAAACGATTAGCCAAGCCGCCGGCGTAGCGTGGGCTCGGCGAATGAAAGGCGACACCGGTAAAGTCTGGGTATTTATGTCGGACGGCGAATGCCAGGAAGGTCAGGTATGGGAAGCGATCATGAATATGGCCTTCCAGAAACTCGACAACGTTCACATCGTGGTGGACAACAACGGCCAGCAGGTGGACGGGCGAGTCGAGGAAGTGATGGGGCTAGAGCCGCTCGACGCCAAGTTCGCCGCATTCGGCGCTCATTGCTTGCGCGTCGACGGGCACGATCTGGCCGCGCTCGACGCCGCCTTCCAGACGCCCCATCCCGGCAAGCCGCTAGTCGTAGTCGCCGATACGGACCCCACGCATGACATCGGCCTGCTAAAGGAGCGCTGGCCCAATCTGCACTATATTCGATTCGCGAGTGAGGACGAACGCTCCCGATACGCCGACGCCTTGAAGGCGATGGAAATCTAGAATGGAAACTATCAGCAGAGTTCACGCCAAGGCTCTGACCGAGTGGGGCAGGGAGCATCCTGAAGCCGTGGTGCTGTCGGGCGATCTGACAACCTCCTGCGAGGCTGACGGGTTTCGCGACGCCTATCCCGATCGGTTTCTTTCCATGGGCCTGGCCGAACAGAATATGATGAGTTTCGCCGCCGGGCTCGCGCGCGAGGGGCTTCGTCCCTTGGTTCATACTTTCGCCGTGTTCATGTATCGCCGGGCGCTGGATCAGATCGAGATGTCCATCGCCTATCCCAACTTGCCGGTGCGCATCGTGGGTTTTCTGCCGGGGGTGACGACGCCGGGCGGCGCGAGCCACCAGGCGACCAATGATATCGCGGTGCTGCGCTCGCTGCCCAACATGACAGTCATCGAGGCCGGAGACGCGACAGATGTGGAATCGATGCTGGAGGTAGCCGATGGGGTGGACGGGCCGGTCTATTGCCGAATGCTGCGCGGGGCGCTGCCTCGGCTCTTTCCGGCTAGCGATCGGATGCGGCTCGGCCGCGCCCGGCTGCTGAGCGACGGAGGCGAAATCGCGCTTCTCAGCAGCGGCATTTGCACCGAAGAGGCCATGCGCGTCGTGAACGCGCTCCAGGCGCGCGGCTTGGGCGTGCGGCACCTGCACGTCACAACTCTCAAGCCCTTCAACGATCCCCTGGTGCTCGAAACGTGTCGTACCGCTAGTCTAGGAGTGATCACGATGGAGAACCACACTCGGCTAGGAGGGCTCGGCACCTGCGTGGCTGAACTGATAGCCGAACACGGGATCGGCAAGCGGCAGATCAGCGTGGCGCTGAGCGACTCCTACCTTCAAGGCGCCAGCCCCAAATATTTGATGGCTCGCTATGGCATCGACGCGAATGCGCTTGTCCGCGCGGTCGAGGAACTGGCTGGCCGGGACCTCGACATCGGCGAAGACGAACTCGGCGCCGCCCGGACCGGCACCTACTTTTTCGAAAAGCAGCAGGAGGCACTGTAGAGCGCCGATGGCACAAGTGAACCTGCGGCATGTCGGTAAGCCTTATGGCGCTGTCGAAGCCCTGCATGATGCCGCTCTACCGATTGCCGGCGGCGGCAAGGCGCCGCTGACCGTGGAACCGCAGAGGGCTCATATTTTTGGTCCGGCAACCCGGTCGCGGCCGATCAACTAAAGGAAAGGGGGAACCATGGCCGACTATCTGCTCGGGATCGACATCGGTTCCTACGAGTCCAAGGGCGTTTTAACCGACACGCAGGGAAGGATCGCCGCGCAGCACATTATCAAGCATCAGCTTGAATTTCAGGGCGGCGGCCGAGTGGAGCACGATGCCGAGGCGATTTGGTGGGGCGAATTCTGCGAAATCGCCCGCACGCTCGCGGCCAAAGTCGATCCGGCGGAGATTCGCGGCGTCGGCGTCTCTTGTGTCTTCTCCATGTTGCCGATCGACGCGGATAACGATCCGTTGCGCCCGGGCGGCATTCTCTACGGGGTGGATACCCGGTCGGAGGCCGAGATCGAGGCAGTGAACACCCGCTTCGGCGAGGACGCGATTTTCGAGTCTTCGGGAAATACAATCAGCACTCAGTCCATGGGCCCCAAGATCGAGTGGCTCAAGAACCATGAACCCGAGGTCCATCGCAAGGCCGCCGCATTCTTGCACGGGGCAAGTTTCATCGTGGCGCGCCTAACCGGTGAGCGCGTCATGAGCCATTACGACGCTGCTTTCTATGCGCCGCTTTACGATCTTTCTGCTCAGCGATGGAATGCTGAGATGTGCGAAGGGATTTGCGCGCTCGAACAATTGCCGGCCTTAAAATGGACCAGCGAGATCGCCGGGAGGATCACCGGGGCAGGCGCGGCGGCCACCGGACTGGTCGAGGGAACCCCCGTAACTACGGGCGTGTCGGATGCCGGCGCGGAAGCGCTCTCCATCGGCGTGGTAGCTCCAGGCAGCACGATGCTGATGTATGGTTCGGCCGCCTGGCTGACGCTTATTACCGACAGTCCGCTGCGGGATCGCTCGCTCTGGTCCTCGCCTTATCTCTTTAAGGGCACCTTCTGTCTGCATGCCGGAATTTTGGTAAGCGGTTCGCTGACGCGGTGGATGCGGGACTTGATGGGCCGCGATATCGTCCAAGCTGACGGATCGGGCGGGGATGAAGCCTACCAGGTCATCTCCGCAGAGGCGGCGGCGATCCCGCCCGGATCCGATGGCGTGGTCGTTTTACCTTATTTCGCCGGCGCCGCATCGCCGATCCACAATCCCAAGGCGCGCGGCATCATCTTCGGACTGGAGCTCGGCCACACGCGCGGGCACCTTTACCGGGCGGCCCTAGAGGGCGTCAGCTGCGCCGTGGCCCACTGTCTCGACGAAATGCGCAAGGCAGGGGCCGGCATCGAAAAACTGGTCGCCGTTGGCGGCGGAACGAAAAACCCGACCTGGCTTCAGGCGACCAGCGACATCGCGCAGCTTCCGCAGGTCATCTGCGCAACCACGATAGGAGCCTCCTACGGGGACGCCTTTCTGGCCGGATTGGCGACAGGTTTGATCAAGGACCGCGGCGCGATCGGCGACTGGATCACGATCGGCGGCACCGTCGCACCGAACGGGGACAACCGCGCAACCTATTACGCGCTCCAACAAAAATATCGAGAGCTCTACGAACAGACAACCGCCCTTCTTTAGACGGCACCTGAACCCCCGAACGAGAGGGAACACGCCTCGGCCTAGGACTTAGGCCTACAAATAAACAGTGAGACACCGGATGACCGAAAACGCAAATTCAAACATGTCCCACCAGCGCAAGGGGATACTGGACTCCGCGAAGCCGGCCCTGCGCAACGTCAACACGGTAGTGTTTCCGACCGTGCTGTGCGTCATTCTGCTTTCCCTGTTTTCCGACAAGTTTCTGACGGTCGAGAATCAGCTGAATATTCTGCGTTCGGCGGCGGTCGCGATGATTGTCGGTGTTGGACAGGTCTTTGTCATCTCTGCGCGGCAGATCGACCTGAGCGTCGGATCGGTTATGGGTCTGACCGCCTGCTTGACCGGCTTTCTAGTTTTCGATGGCTATCCCCTGATCCTATGTTTCGCATTCGCAGTCGCCGTGGGGGCGGCCCTCGGATTGTGCAATGGATTGATCGTCGGGTTTCTCAAGGTTCCCGCATTGCTCGGCACGCTGGGTATGCTTGTGCTGGCGCGCGGCGTGGTGCAGGAAGTGATGTACGGTACCTATCACGTGCGGTTTCCTGCAAACTTCGTCGTTCTGGGCCAAGGGAATACGTTGGGGGTTCCGAACCTCGTCTGGGTCGCCGCCGTCGTCGTCATTGCCGGTCATTTCGTCCTCACGCGTCTCGAATACGGTCGCTACATCCTAGCCATCGGGGGCAATCCCGAAGCGGCACGCATAGCCGGCATCAAGGTCCGCAGATACATTATCATCGCATTTGTCGTTCAGGCCGCCTTGGTCGCGCTGGCGGCTTTTCTGCTTATGGGCCGAATGAACAGCGCGCATCCCACGCTGGGCCAGGGACTCGAGCTGCACATCATCGCGGGCGTCATCCTTGGAGGGACCAGCCTTTTTGGCGGGATCGGCCGCGTTTGGGGGATGGCGATCGCCATGTATCTCATCGCCGTTCTAGAGAACGGCCTTCTGCTGGCCGGCGCGAGTTTCTTCTGGCAACAGATCTTGCTCGGCCTGCTGCTCATTTTATCCGTCGCGATCCAAGTCTATCGAACGCGCGGCAACCCGGCCGGTCAGTGACCCGGCTCACAACTCGAAGGAGAATCTAATGCATCTGAAACACCTATCCCTACTGGCGGGAATTGCCGGACTCTGCGGGGCCATGGCCTCGGCCGAGACGACGGTGTCCTACATCGCGCCGAGCGCCGACGTCACGACCGGACCCGGCCAGACCTTGATCGGCGTGGCCGAAGGTCTGAAAATGATGGAAGGCGACTTCAAGTTCTTCAGCGCCGTTCCGCCCGCCCATAACGACCCTGCCTCCTACGACCGGATCCTCGCGGACCAGGTCGTGCTGGCTCCGGATTACCTGATGGTGACCCCTGCCACGAGCATGGAAGACATTTATGACCGTTTGAACGAGGCGGCGGCCAAAGGCTCGAAACTTATTCTTTTCGCGCCGCCCATCGGGCTGGAAAAGCACCCTGTCGATCCGCTGGCCTATATCATCGTTCCGGAGGACGTTATGGGTCGCATGGCCGGCCGCGACATCTCCTCCATGGCCTGCGCCGAAAAGCGCGATCCGATCAATCTGGCGATGTTCCACGGCATTCCAACCAGCGAGATAGGCAAGCTGCGCAGCGCCGGATTCCGCGAGGCGATTACCGAAGGGCTCGCGGAATGCGGCATCACGCTGAACGTCGTACGCGAGGAATTCACAAATTTCAGCCGCGAACTCGCCTTTCGCACGATCGAACCCGTCATGACGGCGCATCCGGAAATCAACGTCGTGTTCGGGGCGAACAGCAATACAGCGCTCGGCGTGATGGAAGGGCTGCAGGCGATCGGCAAGGGTCCCGGCGCAGACAGCATCTGGATTGCCGGCCAGGGCGGCCAACTCGACGAGCTGGCAGCGGTTTGCCGCGGCGAAATCATGACCGTGCCGTTTCGCGATCCGCGGAAGATGTCGGATATCGCGCTGCACGTCGTTCAGCTCGACCTAGCGGGCAAGAGTTCGGAAATTCAGCCCGTTTATCAGACCCAACTGGTTCCGATCACCAATTGCGACCAGATTTTCGAAACCGTGCCGCGCGCGATGCTGGAATCGGATGGGTTTAAGCCCCTGATTCCCGAAGAGATGTGGCAGGACTAAGATCTCGGGCGCGTCCCGGGCTTCCCGGGCGCGCCCCAAACATGAGAGGGCGAAAAATGAACGCGACGACACCTATCCTCGAACTGAAAGAGATCACCAAGCATTTCGGTGCCATCAAGGCCGTCGACGGCGTTTCCTTCTCAATAATGCCCGGCGAATGCGTCGGGCTGGTTGGCGATAACGGGGCGGGAAAATCCACAATTGTGAAGGTCATCTCGGGATATCACCCGCAAACCTCCGGAAGGCTGCTGATAAGGGGCAAGGAAGCGACCTTCGCCTCGCCTAGCGACTCGCGAAAGCACAAGATCGAGACCGTCTACCAGAACCTAGCCCTGGTCGAGCAACTGGGCGTTTCGGCGAATTTCTTTCTCGGCCGGGAAATTCATACCGGTTGGGGACGAACGATTCGGTATCTCGACAGGAAGGCCATGCGGCAGAAGGCGGCCGAGGAGTTGCAACGTATCGGCATCTCTATCCAGAGCGCGGACGCGACCGTCAGCGATCTTTCCGGCGGCCAACGCCAGAGCATCGCGATCGCGCGGAGCATATTCTGGGGCAGCGAGTGCCTGATCCTGGACGAGCCGACGGCCGCCCTCGGCGTCAATGAGACGAACGCCGTGGCGGAGCTGATTCAGCGCGTCGTAAAGTCTGGCGTCTCGGTCCTCATCGTTTCGCACGATATCGACCTCATCACGAAGCTCTGCTCGCGCATCGTCGTCTTGCGGCAAGGCAAGTTGTGGTCGAAATTGAAAACGTCCGAGGTATCGGCCGCCGACATCGTGCATCACATTACCGGAACGGCGCGCGCGGCTTAACCGCCGGCGAGCGGCGCTCGGAACGCATCGAGCGACGGAACGCCCGAACGCGTTTGCTTCGATCTCCTCTGGTTCAGCCTGCAACCCTTCCCGCTCCTTCGGCGCCCGACGAAATTAGCCCGTTACTCCCGGCATGATCGACCCGTCCAAATCGAGCTTGAATTCGGCTGGCAGTCTCTCGGCTAGGTCCGGACCGATGCCGACCGCCTTCCGCTGTTTTCCGGCTGCGCCTCGCCTACCGGGCTTCTACCGCTTCCGGCTCTACGTCGATTTACGCGACCTGCTTTAAGGCGGGGAAATTGGAAACCCGCGCCTCGGGTTCCGCAAGACTGCGAGCGGAACGAAGGGCGCTTCGCGACTCACCGCCGGCAATTCCAGCAATGCTGCCGCCTCCCGGAAAACGGCGGCCGTGTCCCTACCTGCTCGTTCGCACTGCCTCTTCGACGCATTTCGGGTCGCCATCGGAACGCCTCACGATCGCTCTTGCCGAAAGCCGACCGCGGAATCCCCCGCTCCGCGGCGAAAATTCACCACCGGCTCATGATCCGCGAATCGCAGCAATTCTCCGTACGGAAGGAGTGCCAAGCCGTACGCCGCATCGACCTTCTCGGACAGCGTGAGGCCATTGAACAGCCGCGCTTGGCAAGCCTCGTCGAGATTGCCGAGCGCTTCTGCGGCCGCCCCGTCTCCAACTGGCGACAGAAATGCATTCAACTTGCGCAGAGTTGTCCGGAAGCTGTCTTCCGCCAGTTCCGCGGCCCGCGCTATCAGCCCGGCCGCAGTTGCCGACGAATCGGAACCCGGGATTCCGATCGCACTGCCCGATTCCGCGGCCCGTTCGAGCGTCGGTTGGCCTAGAAGCGCGTAACGCGCGATACAGTAGCGCAAGTAAGGTCGCATAGTGCGGTTTCAGGCCCCGGAGGCAGCTGTAGCGATCACTCAACGGGAAGGGCGGCGGTTCGCCGTCTGTCGCGACAATCACGAGCGCGTGCAGTTCCTGGCATACCCGAAACACGGCCTCTTGCGCTTTCGCTAGCGGAGGAAGCGATTGCGCACAGCGCTCGATCCGCGCCTCTGTATCGAATTTCGCCGGAGTCATGCGGGCGTTGCCTTTCCGGAACCAGTTCCCTTCCTGGAACCGGTCTTTCGTCGGATATGGACGGCGCCTCGCTCCTTGCGGATGTCAAATCCACCGCACTTCTCGACCAGCGTGCTCAGATTCGCGCAACTATAGCTGCGCGGGTCGAAATCCGGATGCGCGCTCTGGATGCGTTGCCCGACGCTGCCAAGGTTCTCCCAGCCATCGTCGTCAGGTTCGCCGATCGCGCTAGCGATTAGCTTCCGGGCTTTGCCTGGCGTGTCCTTCTTCCGCGCCGCGGTGTCGGCCGATCTCGCGTTGTCCTTCTTTTCTTCCGGCTCGGCTTCGAGCAGGTTCTCGACGTAGATGAACCGGTTGCAAGCGTTGCGGAAAGCCACGGGCGTTTTCTGCTCGCCGAATCCGTAGACCACCATCCCCTCCTCCCGCAGACGCTGAGCAAGACGCGTGAAGTCGCTGTCCGACGAGACCAAGCAAAATCCGTCGAGCCGACCCTTGTGCATCAAGTCCATGGCATCGATTACAAGGGCGATGTCGGAGGCGTTCTTGCCCGTGGTGTTGCTGCGCTGCTGGTGCTGGAGGATAGCCAGCGACTGGATCGCCGTGTCCCAGCCCGCGAGTTGCTTGCCCGTGAAGTCTCCATAGATTCGCCGCACATTGGCCTCGCCCAGCGTGACGATCTCGTCAAAAATCGCTTGCGCATGGCGCGCGCTGGTGTTGTCGGCGTCGATCAGCACCGCAAGACTCTTCGTTTCTTCCTTCCCTTGCATTGTCGAGCTCCCTTGGCGGTCCATTCGGTTCGGCTGCTTCCGATCACTTGTCGAATTCCCCTTCCGAGGTTCTTACGTCGTCGCCAAACCGAGCGCCATACGTTCCTCGGCCCGGTTTGCCCTCATTCGTCGCTGGCCGCCTAATTCGATACGTTTCGCCAGAGTCCGAGTTCTATTCCCTTGTAGCGGCTCCGCGCGGTTCGGGCGATATTCGGCTGGAGCGTACATCTTGCCGATACGCTTCGCGCACGCCGCTAAGCGAAATCGCGGCGTTTCGCGGCGAAATCGTAACGGATCGACGCGAAGGCACTCGCGGCGTTCGGCAAGGCGGCCAGCAATCTTCCGGCCTCGCAGCCGGAGCCGCTTTCGGCGCCGGAGGATAGGCTGGTTCTGAAGGAAATAAAATTGATATCCGCACGAGCTGCCGCAACTTCGGCACCGAATTGGGCGACAGCGAAGCCTCCGGGGGCGCAGGACTGTTCGGGAAGCGGAAGAACTTATCTGAGTTGCTCGTAGGAGCGTTGATCTAAATTGCGGGACCGGGATGGGGAAGGATCGCTACCGGCTGGGGTCAATTCGATGAGCGACGAAGCAATTTCGATTGAACGAGTTCCCGAGAAATGTGTAATTTGTACGCGAAAGAGCATATATGGAGTTGCGCAGCCCTTTCCTATTGCGCGCCGGACAGGATGGAACAGATAAAAAGCCGGTTTCCAGCTGCAACCAAGATTTTCCCGTTTAGGAGCCGGAACGGCAACTATGGATTCGAGTGCGCGGCGACGGTGATGGGTTTGCCGCCCTGTCCGGATAATACTGTCATGTAGAGGATCATCGCTAGGAGATGCCGGAGCCCTTCACCGGTGGCACTGGAAGGCTGGACGAAACTTGGAGCAAACAACCGAGGCGGCGCGACGGGAATCGCGAGCTAAGCGCACTCGAAGAATGCCGACTGAACCTGGGCATCCTAGACGAGCGCGGAATCCGGAGAAAGGTCGTGCGCTCGCTGCCGCGCAGGATCGAGGACTAGATGGATAGCGCGGGAAATTCCGAATCCAGGCTCGACCGCTAGCAGACGTAAATCTTGGAGCCGGTGTTCCCGAGCCTGTTCTGGCACCGGCCCGATAATGAGAGGAAGCACGGATATGCTGCAAGATGAAGCGCCGGTTCGCTGCCCGGAATTTCCCTCGAGCAGAAGTGGCAGGTCGCCGTGCAGACCCCGTTGGCAGCGATTGGCGATCGCGTTTCGGCGATCCGAGAATATGTCGCACTGGTCCTGGGGGCATACAGCCTTTGCATGTTTATCAGGAGATCCGTCAATACTCGATTCAAGAACCAGGCCGGTGTGCATGGAAGGGAGGAAGAGGACGCGCGCGAGGAACCGTCGATTTCGGTCGCCGAGACCAGGGAATGCCTGTCCGTTCCGCAAAGCGACCGGGAAAATCCGAACCGGTTCCGGGTTCGGGAGGATTGAGACGAAATCCATGGAATTTCCGCTGGGCAGGGGCAGCCTGCAAAGAGAACGAGCAATAGCGGGTCTTGTTAAGATGGAAGAGACGGAATTCGCCATCGCTGGCAACTATGCCCGTCGCGAGTTTGCCGCATTGAACCGGGTGGAAGCATGAGCCTCGCGGAATTCGGACGGGCCATTGGCCATGAGAGCAGGGAAGCCATGCTCGAGGCGCTGATGGGAGGCCAGGCCCTGTCGGCGAGCGAACTGGCCTGGCGTGCCGGCGTTAGCAGCCAGACCGCATCCAGTCATCTATACGCGCTGGTGAAGTCCGGCTTGCTCTACATGCGCAAATGCGGCCGATTCCACTTTTATGAATTGAACGGCGATTCGGTTGCATCCTTCATCGAGCGGCTCGCATCCGACGTTCCGCTGAAGGCCGGTCGCCGACCCCGACAAAATGTGAAGCCCGAGTTGAAAAAAGCCCGGTTCTGCTATGACCACCTGGCGGGGGAGCTCGGCGTGGAGATTTCGCGGATTCTTGTGGAAACCGGGGCGTTGACACTGACGCGGGAAAGCTATGTCCTTCCGGAAGGCGGGCATCGGCTCTACCGGGAGCTTTGCGTTGATCTGGACGAAGCGCGGTCGAAAAGACGCCTGCTCTGTCCGCGCTGCGTGGATTGGAGCGAGAGGCTGCCTCATGTTGCGGGCTCTCTGGGCGCAATGATTGCAGCAGGGATGGTCGAGCGCGAATTCATTGTCCGGTCGAGGAACGACCGTTCCGTTGTCATCAACAAGGCAGGAAAATTATTTTTGGTTGGCAAGCTGGGGTTCAACCGGTCGTTTTTTGCCAATGCACCTGATGGTGGAAGCCGCCAGAGTCGATGATTGTCGTTCTCGCCGGGCGAACGATCTGGCACGCGGGGAGTAGCGAAAAGTATTTCCCGCAATTTGGCCGCGGCTCTCCGGAAATTGGATTGGCCGATTTCCCCGGAGTCCCGGGGATCGGGTATCGTTTTCATTCTGGCGGCGGACCGAAACACCGCGGACAGCTTTCCTGCGCACGGATTTACCGCGATTCTCGCTAATCTTGCCGCACGGGCCCTCGACTAGCCGTTGATTCCGGCCAATTCAAATCACGCCCTTCCCTCCTTCGCGCAACCGGCTTCATTGCGGAGCCCGACCTTTGAATGCCTGGAGATCGACTCCGCGAAAACCGTTGCAGGTCGAGTCCCTCGCAATATTCGGTTGAAAGCGGATGTACCAAGTAAATTTCTGAATCTGGACGCGTAGTTCCGGCAAGACTCAGGCGACAATGTAAGAGGCTCTATGTATCTACACTATAGTCGCTCGGTTTTCGGGGAGACCGGCCACCTCGGTATTGATAGCCCAAAGAGATCCGGCTAGCCTGTCGCCTTGATTGCGCAGCGCGGACGCCGAGGTGATGTAGAGCGTCTTCAGATCGGGACCTCCGAATGTAGCGGTAGTGATATTGCGAACGGGCATCTCAATAACATCCCGGATTGTTCCGTTGGCGGCGATGCGCAGGATCGTCCCGCCGAAGAAGCGGCAGTTCCAGAGATCTCCGTTGCTGTCCATAGCGGATCCATCCGGAAGTCCGCGATCATCGGCGCCGAAGAATATCCGCCGGTTATTGATTCCCTCATTGGTCACGTCGAACGCGTAGATTTCGTTGGCTAGCGTGTCAGCAGTGTAAAACGTGCCTCCGTCCGGACTCCAGCAAATCGTGTTAGAAATGCCCAGGCCGTCCATGTGCACGCTTGCCGACCCGTCCGGCGCTATCTTGTAAAGGACGCCTTCGGCGCCTCCGGCCTCGCCGGCTTCGCCATCGGGCAGGACGTTGTTCTTCATTGACCCTACCCAGAAGTTGCCCTCGGGGTCGGCGCGTCCATCGTTCAAACGCACTTCGGGCGAGCCCGGCAGAACAAATCCGTGATCCGCGCGCCGGTCGGTCGCGGGCCACCACCAGATCAGCTTGGAGCCGAGCGCGACTAGCAGGCGCCCCTCTTCGGTGGTCAGTGAAAGCGCCACCACCGGCTCGTCGAAGTACCAGCTCTCCACGGCATTTGTTGCAATGTTCAGGCGGTGGATCAGGAACCGGTTGATGTCTGTCCAGTAGACCGAACCTTCCGAGGCGCACCAGACGGCGCCTTCGCCGCACACATCCCCCGTAGGGGCAATACACTGGATGTCGTATGTCATGAAACCTCTCAAATCTTGATACCGCAGGTCTTCAGGCCGTTAATGATGCTGCCGGTCGCCGGCATGAGCGGAATCAGTGCCGCTTGAAGCGAATGGTACAGGTCCGGCTTGCCAAACCAGGGGTCGGTTACCGGAACCAGATCATTGTTGAGCTGGTGATGCCAGGACCCCAGTTCTCGGTCTATCAGATGCGCTTCGCACCAGTTCCAGACGCGGCGGTACCAGATTTCATAGAAATCGCCGCCGACATGCTCGGCCAGCCAGTAGGCCGCGCCAATGCCTTCGGTGCATGGCCACCAGTAGCGGTCGCGGTCCACCGGCTTGCCGTCCCAGCCCACCGTGAAATAGAATCCTCCGCCATTGTCGGCCCAGCCTTCTTCGGTAGCTTGGCGGAACATGGCTTGGGAGGCATCCTTCATCCAGTCGTGCTTGGTTCCGCCGGTTGCCCAAAGCTGCAGCAGAAGCCTGGACCACTCTAGCCAGTGCCCGACTGTCGAGCCATAGGGGCGGAAGACATCGCGGTCGTAGTCGTAATCAATCGACCAGTCAGACGTATAGTGCTCGGGCAAGCGCCAGTTGTTGTTCGCTGTGACATTCAGGATCAGCAATGTTGCGATCTTTTCCGCTTTCCGGAGGTATTCGCTGTCGCCGGTGACCTCGTAGGCCGCCATCAGAGCCTCGGTCAGGTGCATATTGGAGTTTTGCCCGCGATACGTCTCCACCGGCGTCCAGTCGGCATGAAAGTCTTCGTGGATCGCTCCGTGTTCTTCCTCCCAAAATCGATCGAAGAGGATGCCGGTAATGTCCTCCAAGAGCTTGTCGGCGTCGGGATGCCCGACGGCTTTAGCGCTGGATGCGGCCAGTAGTGTGAAGGCATGGCCATAGGCCACCTTGGCGCTGTTGGTCGGGCCGTTGTAACCGGTCGCCCAGTGATAGCCGCCGTTCTTTCCGTCGAGATGCCCGTTCAACATGAAGTCGACGCCATGGTCTACGAGCCGGTCCGAGCCCGGTCGTCCCATAAGGTGTCCGATGGCGAAGCAGTAAATGATGCGCGTGGTGGTAAAAAGGTTGCGGGTTGGCTCGGACGAGGGCGGCCATCCGGTAGGAAGCGGTTCGCCGCGGTCATTCAAATCGAAAAAACCGCCGCGCGAGTCGATCGAGCCGGCTTGATAGAAATCGAACAAACGTGTTGCCTCGCCCATCAGCCAGTGCCGGTGACTAGATTGTTCGACCCAACGCGGCCCCTGCGGCTCATACGCATCCAAATTTTGCGGCATGTCTAGGAATCCTTCTCACAATATTAACTTTCGGGTTCTTTGTTCAGGCAAATGCAATTGCGGAACCATCGCGGATTGCAAAGAGCTCTTGATCTAAAGCACGTTGGGTTCGATATCTACCCCGTTATCGGCAGGGGACGCGGCGCTGGCGGCAGCGGCCGCTCGGTCACCGCTCGGCACGGCGACAGCCGCTGTAGCAAGTCCCTCGACATTTTCCGGACTGTTGATGCCGCTGCTTCGTTCCAGCGCTTCGCAATTTCACTTCCATTCCTCATCCGAGTCGATTGGCGCGCCGGGCGTGCGCGAAATTTACGCAATTGGGAACTGTCTCGGGAATGCATCTCAGGTAAGGAAGTCGTGCGCGATCATTGCCCGTCCCATGGCCGCAGCCGGCTCCCGCTATCGCATAACCGCATTGGTGCCGGGTTGGACAGCCATGTTTGGTTAGGTTTTTCAATATATAGGATATCCTGTCCATCGATTGCCGAGATATGAAATGCATTGTCCAAGTATTCGGCCAACTGCTGCGCATTCGTACGCAAAGCGGCAGATCAGAAGGGCCTCCATCTGCCAGAGATGGCAAAACTTGCCATGCCATGTCGACGCTCGAAATGGTCGACCGGAGCGGCACTTTTCCTGCTTAGGCGCGGCCTTCGTTCAACTATCAATAGGCGCTATATTTCGTTCCTTTCGGCTTGTGCAGCGACGAAGCCGCTTTCGTAGTCTTCCCGGTTTTTCTGCGGCAAGCGCGCGTTCTCTCGCCTATAGAACTGGCGATCGTGACGATTCCGGCCTCGCCTTGACCTCTGTACTAGTAGGCTTTAGCGTGAACATTCCAACCAGCGTTTACCAAAAAGTCTCATGCCGCTTAGGGATTGCAATGACCGCATTGAGAGATAGCGTTATCGTAACTGGCGCCGCCTCGGGAATAGGCCGCGCCTCAGCCCTGCTTTTCGCCGAATTGGGTGCTGATGTGTTCGGCGTGGACCGCGATGCCGCCGGTCTGGCGACACTGCCCGACGATATTACGACCATAGAGGCCGACATCACGAAATCGGCCGATTGCCTGAAGGCTGTTGCGGCTGCCACGTCGTGCGGCTCGCTCAGAGGCGTTTTCAACTGCGCCGGACAAGAGTTGCACGGCACTGTTGTGACTATGTCTGAAGCGGAATTCGATTCGGTTATCGATGTCAACCTCAAGGCCATTTTCCTGATGTGCAAGCATGCCGTTCCGGCTATGGAAGAGGCGGGCGGCGGATCGATCGTCAACATGTCCTCAATTCAGGCTCTAGCTACTCAGGAGGACGTGGCCGCCTACGCCGCGAGCAAGGGCGCAGTGATTTCGATGACCCGCGTTATGGCGCTGGACCATGGACCCAAGAACATTCGCGTAAATGCGATTTGCCCCGGCACGATCCAGACTCCGCTGGTTGAGGCGAATGCCCGGCACTTCCGCCCGGACGCGCCCCAGGAACAGCTAGCCGAATGGGGTAGAATGCATGCGCTGAACCGTGTGGGTAAGCCCGAAGAAGTGGCCAAGTTTGCGGCTTTTCTATTGAGCGACGATGCCTCGTTCATTACCGGTTCGCATCATCTTGTCGATGGCGGCCTGCTGGCCTCATTTTAAACTTGGCTTCGGAACCCGTTCACGCAGAAATCACGCGATATCGTTGAAAGGAATGCCCATGCCATCGGACACGGCTCGGGGCGGCGATGCGCTGGCTCTTGACGCCCTGGCGACGGAAACCTATTCGGCCGTTTTTGCTGATGTCTGCGACGCGATCGGCAAGCGCTTTCAGACGCTGGAGCCCGGCGCCCGGCATATCGCAGGACCGGAGGGCGTGTTGATCGGCCTTGCGCGAACGGCAATTTCGATGCCGGTGAACGAGATCCCCGAACGCCCGTACGAGGGCGAGATCGACTTTGTCGATTCGCTGTCCAAAGGAGATCTAGTTGTGCTCGACTGCTCGCGCGCGCCGGCCGCGGCCTGGGGCGAGCTGTTCTCGACGGCCTCGGTCGGCCGCGGTGCGCGAGGCGCTCTGATCGACGGGCTGGTCCGCGATATCGCGAAGATCAATGAGCTGGATCGCTTCCCGATATTCGCCAGAGGCGCTCGCCCCACGGATGCGCTGGGCCGGGTCGCGATACGCGAATGGGACGTGCCGGTCTGCGTCTTCGGGCTGACCGTTTTTACCGGCGATCTGGTGGTCTGCGACAATGACGGCGTGACTGTCGTGCCGAAAGAATGCATCCCCGAGGTCGTCCCTCGCGCTCTGGAAAAGGCGCGGATTGAATCAGAGGCGCGCGAGCTGCTGCTCGGCGGCGGATATCTTCGCGAAGTTTGGGAAAAATATCGGGTGCTTTGATCGCGTAGCGCGCGTTACGGCGTCGTCGTTTGCATTTCCAATTTTCTCCGGGAGAACGGCGCCTGTCCAAAAGCCAGCATGTTGCTCTTCACCATCGGCGCGTGTCGGCGGTCCAAACCGGGAAGCGATTGCTTCACACACGGACCCGTCGGTTAAGTCGGGTAATCCAGCAATATTATTGAAACCCGTACCGGCAGAATAGATCAAAAGCTTATCGCGACAGTTATCGGCCTCGTCCAACCCGCGATCGCGCGGATGCGCCTCTATTCCCGCGCTGATCGATATGCCTCTGAAAACGACTGCATCGCCGATCAAGAACGCGACGAGGTGAATCAACTAGCAACATCGGAATAAAGCATCGGTAATTGCGCGTTTCGAGTTCACTTCTGCCAATTTGAATTGTTTAAGTTCAACGCGTTGCCAAGGCAATGTTCGTAGGCATGACGGCGGATAGGAGATTCCGCCTCGTGTAGCTAGGCCCCCACTACAGGATCTGGTTGACTCGCAAAGGACACGGATCGTCGCGTTTTGTCGTGATCTCTACTGCAAGATGCGTTCCAGTTCGCCGGGGAGGGTTGGTTCCGGCTGCGCGGCAAGCAATTGACGAAGCTGCCAGTCAGCAAATAGTGGAATTTCTTTTCAGCATTTGATGAAAGCTCCCGGAGGACAGGAGAGGCACTCCTTATCCGAGCACGGCATGAAATCCGGAAGTGGTTCCATGTAGGCAAAATTGGCAAATGGCGGTTTTTTTGATCAGCAAATGGTTAACAATCTATTCAGCATTCTATTAGGGTGCCGTAATTCAGGATGGCGCAGATACGCAAATTCCATCGATATCTGATTGCGGAGTTGACGGAAGCGCTAGCCACTTTACGAATCGTAAACCTTACCGGGCCGAGACAAAGACTGCGCCGCGACTATGTAGCTTCCGTCGTTGACCGAGATTTTGCAGCGATCCTCGGGATCCGGAAACTGATTGGCTGCGCAGGTCGACTGAACAAATGGCGACGCGGACCGGCGAGGAAATCAACGTTTCGAAACTTTCGGAAGTTGTCGAAGAGAATCGGGCTACGCTCGATACATATTTGGATAATTTGACAAGACTTTCCCTTATCATACGGCTTGGTTCATGGACACCGGGCGAGGGCCGGCGTGAGACCAAGGATACGAAGTACCATTTCGCGGACACGGGCAAGGCTTTCGCCTTGCGACACTTCAATGAACGATCGTTCGCCGCCGGCCAGCGAAATTCGACTGCGCTCGGCGGATTGCTGGAGAGCTTTGTACTGGGCGAACTAACCCAGGTTCAACCCTTGCTGGAACAGGAATGCCGTCTTTACAACTGGCAAAATGCAGAAGGTAGGGAAATTGACACATTGGCGGAAAGCCCCGACAATTTTGTTGGTTTAGCAGTCAAAGAGTCGACCTCGGTTTCATGCGGGGATTTCCGCCATCTCAAGTGATTTTAGAACGACGGTCCGGGGAAGAACAGGAAATTTTGCGGAATTGTGCTTTACTTTGGACAACGCAAACTGAGCTTCTGCGAGAACTGCTTCACTCGGCCCATCAGTTCGCTTTGGGCTCTCAACCAACTAAAGGGACCTGCGATTGCAGGCCGCCAACCGCGTAATCCGTTTCATTTTCGGAAACCGTAGCTATCACGGAAAAAAGACTGACCGACAGCAATGGAAATATGATTCATACCGATCGCGGCTCTTACCGAACCTGATGGTTCCCGGTTCCACTTCATCGCTGTTCAGAACGAACGCAACGTCCGGGTTTGCGTGGTCGAGCGCATACTCGACAGTACTATGAAAGCAGGGTTCCTTCGGGAAGCATTGTCCGTACCGCTAATGCGAACCAGGATATTCCGGGGGCCCTTTTTTAAGCCGAGAAAATTCTAGCTTGGCCCTTGCGGTATTCTCCTGCTGGCTCCGATGCATCAGTGACCGCAAAACCCATGGCCAGATTAGTTGAAGCCGCCCGTGCCCGGCTTTAGTCCTATAGAATGTGCGCCGGGTAGCCCGGTGTCTGGTCTCGCGAGTTTCGCGCCGCAAGCCGTGCTATTGGTACTTTGCCTTCTTGGAGCCGGGGGCGTCGTCTTAAACACATCGCAGGTAGCCTCGAGTTCAGCATCAGAGTGGACGGAGACCGCGATTTCTGAAATTCAAATACCGACCACTCGAGCGCCGCGCAGTGGACCGGCTATCGCGTGCGATATCAGCGACGAGTATTGTGTCCTTTGACATGCTCGGCCGCCGTGACAGGATACCGACGGATCTGGTCTCGGTAAGGGATTGGATCAGACGGCGCGCATGTCGTCGGCGCCGGTCGCAGTCCGAATTCGCTTCAGCGCATCGAGTCCTTTCGTCGCCGTTCCCTCCCTTTCAGGAAAACTGGAAAAGCCATCAGCCGCGGCTACCCCATGGTCCATGGTATCCGGTGCCGTCGCGGTCCACGCGCTCAAACCCATGAGCGCCAAAGAAATCACGCTGCCCCTGGATCATGTTTGCCGTGGACCGAGCAGTTCGCATCGAGTCGAAATAGCCAAGCGCCGCGGCAAGCGCAGGCACAGGATGGCCTGCGGCCAGCGCGCGAGACGATACGCGGCGCAAGGCCGGAACGTGTGATTTTAGAAGCTCGCTAAAATACGGAGCAAACATCAAGTTTCCGTCCGGTGCCGAGCGGAGCGCGCTTGCCATGTCGTTTAGCATCGCAGACCGGATAATGCAGCCTTCGCGCCAAGTCTCCGCGATCGCGGCCATCGGCAGTGACCAACCGAACTCGCGTCCCGCCGCATCCAGCAAATCAAACCCCTGCGCGTAGCAAATGATCTTTCCCGCCACCAGCGCGCTTTCAAGGTCCGCGATCGTGATGCCGTCATTCCCGATCGCTTGCGCCGCCGCACCAAAATGCTTCTCGCCGTCAACGCGTATGTGCTTCAATGCCGACATGTTTCGTGAGGAGACGGCAGCTTCAATAACCGTTATCGGCGCGCCAAGATGCTGGGCCTCGATCGCCGTCCAACGCCCTGTGCCCTTTTGGCCTGCCTTATCCTCGATGATGTCGAGCATGGCGCGATCCGTCTCGGGATCCAGCGCAGACGCAACCTTTCCGGAGATTTCAATCAGGTAGGATTTCAGAAGGCGGTCGTTCCATTCTTCAAAAACCCCGCCACATTTCTCTGCGTCGAATGACAAACCATCCCGAAGGATGCCGTAAGCCTCGGCGATGATCTGCATGTCCGCATATTCAATGCCGTTGTGTACGGCCTTCACGAAGTGGCCAGCGCCATCCGGGCCCATATGCGTCGCGCAAGGCGTTCCTTCATGCTTTGCGGCGATTGCGGACAGGATTGGCTGCATCCGTTGCCAAGACTCGGCAGCGCCACCCGCCATGATCGACGGTCCGTGGCGAGCTCCTTCTTCTCCGCCCGATACGCCAATGCCCATGAAGGGGATGCCACCGGCGCGCGCTGCGCAACTTCGCCTGTTCGTGTCGCGAAAATTGGCGTTGCCAGCATCAACAATGAGATCCGACCGGTCTAAAAACTTGGACAACTCTGATATTTGCTGATCCACCGGATCGCCGGCGGGGACCATGAGAATGATCGCGTGCGGCGGTGCGACATTTGCAACAAGGCCTTCAATCGTTTCGCACGGCACGATTCTAGCCGCCAACTCGCCTGCGGCACCAAAGAAATCCCGCGTGACCCGCGTCGTTCGATTGTAGACCGCGATCTTGAATCCTTTCTCGGCGATATTGAGTGAAAGCATCGCCCCCATGGTTCCGAGCCCGATTAGCCCGACGTCAGCGTTCGACATGTCCCCTCCCGACAGCTATTCTTATTAGGTAGATGCGAAGTCCAGCTGGACCTTCGTCGCCCGAGTCCGGTCGCCCGCTGTCTCAAAAGCCGCGACAAACTCTTCCAGCTCGAATGTATGGGTATGAAGCGGGCGCACGTCGATCAGACGCCGTTGCATGAGTCCTATCGCCGATACGAATTCCTGATGGAACCGGAACGAGCCTTTCAACGCGATTTCCTTGGCGGTAAGGGCCTGCATGGGAACCGCCATGTCGCCGCCGAGGCCTAGTTGGATGACGGTCCCGCCCGGTCGAATTGCAGTGATCCCAGCCGCAAGGGCCGGGGCCGCGCCGGAGCATTCGAAATGCACATCGAGGCGACCCTTCCCCGCTTGGTATTCCTGCAGCCCATTCGGTTCAGTCATCACGTTGACTGTCCGGTCGGCACCTATCTCGGCAGCCTTCGCCAGCGGAAAATCAGACAAATCCGTCGCAATAATCTCGTCTGAGCCTGCCCGACGCGCAGCTAGGATCATCATCGTACCGATCGGCCCGCACCCCGTCACCAGAACCCTTTTTCCGACTAGACCGCCGGTTTGCCGTACTGCGTGCAGGCAAACAGACAACGGCTCAGCCATCGCGGCTTCGGCTGCGGTCAGCCCATCCGCTAAGACGAGTTGATCTGCATCCGCCACAATCCAGTCTCGGAACGCGCCCTGAATATGGGGGAATGGCATAGCGCTGCCATAAAACCGCATATACTCGCATTGATTGGGCATCCCGTCGAGGCAGAAGCAGCACTCGCGACACGGCCGGGATGGCGAGACCGCGACGAGATCGCCTGGCTGAAAACCGGATACATCCTTGCCAATTGACTTGATCCGGCCGGCCACTTCGTGCCCTAGGATCATCGGCTCCTTCAGACGTACTTCGCCAAAACCACCATGGTTGAAATAGTGAAGATCGGTTCCGCACACGCCTCCCGCCACGATACGCACCAATGCTTCGCGTGGCCCCGGCTCACGAACGCCTTCTGATCGCTCTAGCCTGAGGTCTTTTACTGCGTGGATAACTACTGACCGCATAGGATGCGCGGCCCGCAATGGACTCTTGAATGCAATTTTCTACCTAATTTTCGACATCTCTCCAAGTAGACCCATCAAACCTCGACTGTAGGTTGAGTGGTTCAAAAAGAGTCGATTGTCATCTTCGTGGTCGCTCTATTGCTCCTCGATGCGGCGACGCATCATCTCGTCTAAGATGTTCCCGAGCTGAAGGCCATGTAGCAGGAAGCCCATGGATTACGACTTCAAAACCAGATCCGCAAGAGCCAAAACTCCCGCGGCAACGATCGCCAGCCGCCGCGCTTCAGTTATTGCACCTGCAGGCTGATTGGCATCTCAGGCCGGGAGGACAAAAATATGCGGTTATGGATCGGCCGCCACATTTTCGCATAAAATCTGCACATCATGCTCCGCGCAAGTCCCGTCCGCGTTCGGCCGTCTGCCCCGCCGGATCCGTCTTGCAATACATTGGGACACAGATCATGGGGAATTTCGGGCCGTACTAGCTGTGCGCATTCGTTTTGAAGGACCGCAATGCCGTCTCCGTCGCTGAAGCGACCTCGAAAATATCTTCCTTTCTCTTGGAGGTGCGAGTTTTTATAACTCCGATAGGGGAATGCATCGGTCAAGAAATGACGCGAGGAACACATGGACTTGTTTGAACTTGGGGGTCGGCGTGCGCTGGTTACGGGGTCCTCTCAAGGGATCGGCCATGCTCTCGCCAAGGGCTTAAGATCGGCTGGCGCCGAAGTCGTCTTGAATGGCAGAGATCAGGAGAAACTGAACCGCGTTGCCGCGGAATTTGGCACTCAGGGACCTGCGGTCCAAACTCTGGCGTTCGACGTCACGGATCACGCTATGGTTCGCGCTTCTATTGACGGGTTCGAGGCCACGACAGGCGCTATCGACATACTTGTGAACAACGCGGGCATGCAGTTTCGAACCCCCCTTGAAGATTTTCCGAGCGAGCAATTCCAGAAACTCTTGCAAACTAACGTCGCCTCCGTCTTCTCAGTCGGACAAGCCTGCGCTCGCCACATGATCACCCGGAAAGCCGGGAAGATCATCAATATCGCTAGCGTCCAAACGGCGCTTGCGCGGCCGGGCATCGCCCCCTACACGGCGACCAAGGGCGCCGTCGGCAATCTCACTAAGGGCATGGCCACCGATTGGGCCAAGCACGGGCTTCAATGCAATGCGATTGCACCCGGGTACTTCGACACGCCGCTCAATGCCGCGCTGGTTTCCGACCCGGAATTTTCAGCTTGGCTTAAGAAACGCACGCCAGCGGGACGATGGGGGCAGATCGACGAACTCGTCGGGGCATGCATTTTTCTTTCATCCCATGCTTCCTCGTTTGTGAACGGGCACACTCTCTACGTCGACGGCGGGATTTCGGCGAGCTTATGAACGAGCCGTTGAAGCTGATCGTCATGGGGGTTGCGGGCGCGGGCAAGTCGACGGTGGGCCTGGCAGTCGCGAAAGCCCTGCGTGCAACATATTTCGACGGAGACGATTTTCATCCGCGCGCAAATATCCAGAAAATGAGCGAAGGCATCCCTCTCAACGACGAAGACAGAGCTCCCTGGCTGCGAACAGTCGGCGAGACTCTGGCCAAGGCAAACGAACCGACGCTCGTAGGCTGCTCCGCCTTGAAGCGACGGTATCGAGATCTCATCCGCGAATTGGCCGGAGAACGGATCCTGTTTCTCTTTCTCAGTGGCTCGCCGGAGATCATCAAGGAACGTATGGCCGGCCGGCTCGGGCACTACATGCCGCTATCACTTTTGGATAGTCAGTTTCGCGATCTCGAACCGCCGGAAATCGACGAAAACGCTGTCATTGTCGATGTCGATCAGCCTCTTGACCATCTTGTCGACGAAATAGTCGAAATACTGTCGCCCAATCGTTAGTCCGGCGCTTCCGCACCGAGCATTCGAAATGCCGCCTTTGCGAATTCGACGTCCTTTTTCGAGGTTTCGGATCCGATGCCGATGCCCGACATAGATTCGTCTCCCAGAATGATCGGCAAGGCCGCCCTGGCGGAGCAGCCACCTTGCTTCCCGTGGCCGCAGCATCCATCGGAAGGACATGGTCCGGAATCCGCGTGCCGCTACGGCGGTTGTTGGCAGCCGAAAGCGCCATGGCATACTCGCATTTTCGAGAAAGAATGCTGTCGTCGGTCTAGCGAAACCCAATATGTATAACCAACGGCATCGACGATCACGATCCAATTCGGCTGAGCTGTTTTCACCGGATCGGAATCGTCGGCTTCTATGACCAGAGCAGGACCTGAAACATGATTGGGAGTCGGCGCTATCGACGAAAGAGGCCCTCAACGCGTACGTTTAGGACAGAAGAAAGATCCACCTATATATTATTCAGAAGACCTTCACCGCCGGAATTCGGAAATTCATACGTAGTTGGGAAGGACTGCGATTACAGGTGGCTCGACCTGTTCTAGGAACCTATTGCGGGAAGGGAGAGGGCGGGTTACGCGGTTAGCGGATCCAGGCGATTGCGAAATGTTTGTTCGAATCTATAAGGATGCGTCGTTCGTGTTGGGAGCATACGGCGCTTGCTTCCGCGGGAATCGATGGTTTTTTGAAACGAGTTGACCCTGCTGGCGCGCTATGTGAAATTGACCGTTGAACATCAAGAGAATGCTAGTACTCAATTAATACCCTACTTCTTGGTTAACGCGGTCGACGCCTATTTCGCCTAGCTGCGATCTTGGAGATGTACGCCGAAGCATACCTGTGCCGCGATGCGAAGCACGGGTCCGATAGCTGGCGAAGTTGGCGATGCGGAAGAACTAACCAACCGGCTGAGTGCCGGGCGGACGAGGTCGTACGCGACAATGGAGCAAGTACTCGCAAGGCTCTCCGCCCAATCATTTGGCTGACCTGCCGACTTTGTTTTTGACGGTCGTCAGAAAAACCTCATAATCTTCGTCGTCGATCGGCAAGACGTGTTCCAGCTCAGGATAGGAACCGCTTTCGGTATCGTTGCGAAATTCCCTGAAGGCAGCTTCCCGCTGATTCTGAAGCCGCTCGAATTCCGCCTTGAAGTTGCGGTAGACCTTTCCGTTCCGGGGCATGTGGTTGACGCCGTGTCCCAGCGCGTCCTCGGAGAAGAGATATCGCGCATCTGCGCCTGGGCCCGCGCCCATGCCGAGCATGATCATCGATGTATTCTAGCTTAGCCATTCACCGATACGAGCCGGCACGACTTCAAGTCCTGCTCCGAAGCAGCCAATTTCTTCCAGCTTTTTGACATGGCGGCAAAGGTTCACTGCCTCATCCACCGTCTTTCCGACAGCGCGCCATCCCGTCCAAGCGATATAGCTGGGTATGAGGACGGCATGGGCCACGACGGGCACGTAATTGTCGCAGAGCGCCTTTCGGATGTCATAGGGGGTGAGCAATAGAAGCAATCTCCGCCGATGGCAGCGTAGTGATAGGCTGCGCGCAGATAGCTTCCGCGGTGGCGAGGTGCCGGCCATCGAACTGGCCCCAGCCACCGAAGGGCAGACCGGCCTGAACGAAGCACCCGCCTGCCGCTTCGCGCATTTAGGGTCTGAAGAATCGGCCTTCAATCGAGAGCATGCAGATGCCTGCGGCACTCGCCGCCGCGACCTCCTCTAGCGTGGTGACGTAAAGCATGGAGATCTTCTCTCAGCGCTTCTTCATGTTGCGGATGTCTTCTACGTGGGAAAGTTTGTGGTACATGCTCATCGATTGGTATCCCTCAATATGTTGGTGATTGCGGAACGCTGCATATTCGGTAGCGCGGCCCGTCATAGCTGCACCGTGCACGCGGCAAGCTGCGAGGGGCGGACGTAGGTCAGATCTTGACCATGATGCGACCGTTTTCGACCCTGGTGGCATACGTTAACAGGTTTTCGCAGGCCGGGGGCGTTTCGACTTCTCCGGTCGCGCAATCGAAAATCGATGCGTGCTTGGGACATTCGATAGTGTTCTCGACAACCAAGCCATCAGCCAAGTGCACGTTTTCGTGGGTGCAGAGCCCGTCGGCGCAATAGATGTTGCCTAGGTGGTCGCGCACGATGATGAAAGTTCGGTCGCCATGGTCGAAGCGGATAACCTCTTCGGCTTCTATGTCGCCTGTTGCGCAAGCGTCAATCCAGTCGGCCATAACATTTCCCTTTGTCAGCCCCATGGCGCAAACGAAACCGTGCGGGCCATGGCCGCGCCGGTCCTTGCGGTGCCGACGACGTCAATTTGAACGGCCATTTCAGATCTACCGCTCTAGGGAATGTCTGATCCTTGCGGGCGACCGTCGCGGGCTTCTACGTATCCTTTAGCCCGGCTTCAAGCGAGGCCATATCCTCGCCGCCGGCCATCCGGCCGGTAATTTCGTCGAGGGATTTGTCCCCGATTCGGGTATCGGCGGAAATTGCACTATGTATCTGGACCGAAGGCTGTCTTCGACGGCGAGTGCATGCAAGACCTGATTGTTGGTGAAATTCACTGCAAGCCCGCGACGCTTGGATTCGTTCGCAATGCGGAGTACGTGCGCAGATGGCTTGACGGCAAAGGCTGCCGCGGGTTCACCGAGGATCAGCACGCGAGCGCCGACCTAAACCGCGCGAGCGGTGGCGAGCGAATGGCGCTCGCCACCCGAAAGGCCGCCAAATTGCCGATTACCCTTTTCGGACTATACGGCTGTCGCCAGAACGGCGCCGGAAGAGCGAGCGCATTCGGACTCCAGTTGCCGCGCTTGACGCGAGCGCCAATCGCGAAATCGACCACGATCAAAGCCTCCCGGCCCCATGGCTTGCCTTCGATTCATCGCCCCTGTCGCATGCCCAGGTTGACAGGCAATCGATTCTGTAATCAAGTGATTTCAGAAATGAAGCAGAATGTTGGGTCATTTTGATCCATAATATATCGGCAAGAATGAAGCAGAATGAAAGATCGAAGTACTGCGATGCGGCCAACGATCAAGGACCTTGCTGAAGCTGCAGGCGTTTCAGTGTCCACTGTCAATCGGGTCATCAATAACCCGGGCGTAGTTCGCAGATCCACCCAGGAGGCCGTCCTTCGAGCCGCAGAGGAAATTGGATTTTACGGTCTCGTTTCTATCCGGCGCGCGCTGGAAACGAAGAGGGAAGTCAGGAAAATCGGCATATTGCTTCAACAGGAAAACCGCGTCTTCTATCGTGATCTCGGCGTCGCTATTCGGCGGGCTGCGGAGCAATATGAGATTGCCAAGATTGATTTGGTCCTAGAGTTCATGAATGACCTTTCTCCAGACTATGTTGCAAGCCGATTGCGTGCCGTAGGAAAAGTATGCGAATCGGTGGCGCTCGTAGCGGCGGAGCATCCCCTGGTTTCGGATGCAATCGATGATCTTCTCGAAATGGGAGTGGCTGTCTCGGGACTGATCGCGCCGCTGACCGCCCGCGGGAGCGTCGGGTACGTTGGCCTCGACAACTGGAAGGTCGGTCGAACGGCAGCCTGGGCCTTCAACAAGATGTGCTCCCGGCCCGGAAAGATTGGAATTCTGGTCGGCAATCACCGCTACCGAAACCAGGACATGAATGAGAGCGGCCTTCGCTCGTATTTCCGCGAATACAATCACGCATTCACCCTGCTTGAGCCTAGGTCGACTTACGAAAGCGCGGCCGTGGCTCGCGAAATGACCGAGCAATTGCTGGGAGAACACCCCGACATGCGCGGTCTTTTCATCTCGGGAGGCGGCATTACCGGAGCCATTGCCGCCCTGCGCGACATGGATCTTGCCGATGGATTCGTCAGCGTCGGCTACGAATTAATGGAGCCCACGAGGCGGGCGCTCATCGACGGGACGCTTACGTTGGTGATCGCGCATCCGATGACGGCATTCGCCCGCGCAACCATTGACGGATTGGCGAAAGCGCACGGCTCCGATGGGACTATAGCTGTGCAAAACACGAGCTTGGGTTTTGAAATCTATACATCCGAGAACATCTGAAGATTCCATTTAATCCCGAACATGCGTAATTTAAATTCTCGATAATTCCGTCATCCGTCGCAGCGCCTTCCGTTTATAGTTGCAGAACGAAGACATGAGCGAAATAGGCGTTATTCAACAATAGAATCGTTTTCGTCGGAAAGATGACCGGCAGGTCGCCTGGTTCTTCGCCGGACCGCGCGGCGCGCCTTCGGAGCGGCAACCGCCGACGATTTGACATGCGGAAGCGGTGCCGATTATACGGTCGTTCCCGCGCACCGCGCAAATCCGCCAAAGGAACCAAAACGCAATGAGCGACCTGACATTGGTAATCGGAAACAAAAATTATTCTTCCTGGTCGCTCAGACCCTGGCTAGCCATGCGCCATGCCGGGATTCCCTTCAACGAACGGCTGCTATTGCTGTTCGACGAGAACTGGAAAAATGCAATCTCCGCCGTCTCTCCCTCCGGCCGCGTGCCCGTTTTGCTACACGGCGAACGTCCGGTGTGGGAAACCCTGGCGATCCTTGAATATGTCAACGAGCTGTTTCCCGGCGCCGGTATTTGGCCCGCGGACCGCGATGCCCGCGCGCACGCCCGCTCCATTGCGAACGAGATGCATGCGGGCTTCACCGCGTTGCGCGCCCACATGCCCATGAACTTGCGGCGGGATGACCTCAAGGGGCGAGGCCGGGGACCTGGAGTTGTTGAAGATATCGTGCGCATCCGCGCCATTTGGCGCGACTGCCGGGAGCGCTGGGGCGCATGCGGCGATTTCCTGTTCGGTGATTTTAGCGCGGCCGATGCAATGTACGCGCCGGTGGTGACCCGGCTGGACACCTACGGCGTCGACCTCGACGATACCTGCGCCGCCTACAGCCGGGCCGTGCTGAGCCTGCCAGCCTTTCTGGAATGGCGCGAGGCCGCGCTGCAGGAACCTTGGATCGTGCCGGAGGACGAAATCGACCGGGAGCCGGAGTTTAAATCATTCCCGCCCAATCAAGCGACAATAGGCCGGTCGGCGACTGTTTCCTAATGGAACTACCGAATAAATAGCGCTTGCACGGCCGAATTAGTTAGTACGCGAACGGCACCAATTCCGAAACGGAGAAGGCTAATGCATGTTCGCACATTTCCTCCTGCGCTACAATTCAATCTTTCGAAATCCCGAATTGCTGCCGATTCTCCCTGTTCCTTTAGAGCTTCGACCGCGACCGGCATCGTTCGAAGTAAATCGGGCGGGAATCCCGCGTAGATCAAAAATATTCTTTTCGTTTTAATTCGTGCTCGCGGCAATTCTTTTCGAGTGCCCAAGTTCCTCGAAACACAGAAAAATTGTTCAATCTCATCCGGTCGATTCAATGCAAACGCTAGCCGCATTTCCGGTTGAAAACTAAAATCAAGTCTCAGAATTTTCAATTGGCTTCGCCCCGGATTTCGAATTTATCATCGGTCTTCCGCAAGCCGATTGTATTAAGGGGGCTAGTCCCAAAAAAGGGCCGAATTCCCGTTTCGCTTGCTCAATTCCAATCCGTTGCTCGAAAGGCGGCGGCGCAGGCCGCCGACTCAGGAGCAATTTCACTTGGGCGGTTTCCCCTGGTTCGAGCGTTGTCAAAGGCGGCGGCGAATGGACGGATCGACTCGTATTGGGCGCACCGTTCCTTGAGCGGCCAAGCTATCTTACAAGTGTTTAATTGCAAAGTACAAAAAATTTTTTGGCATCGGCTACGGTACAGATGAATCGACACGTCCAACGACGAGGTTCCTGCCATTATTTTCTTGCATCCGCCCTACTCGGACTCTTGAAACTTCGGACTGGCATCGAGGTGCGCGAAATCCGAACCGATTTACGCTCGATCCTCGGATAGCGAAAACTGCGGCGCAAGTTTAAGCCCCGTGAGATCCGTCTTTGAATTCGGTCTTGCCTTTAATGAATGAATTCGCCTAACATGCTCGCATGCCAAGCGTTTCAACACATCTCATGTTTCAAGGCGACGCTAATCCAGCGATTGAACTATATTCGAAAATATTCAAAGATTTCAATATCTTGAGTATAACAAAATACGGAGAGGAGGACCCTCAATCCACGGGTATGGTAAAACTCGCCAAGGTCGACTTTGCCGGCCAATCAATATTTATCATCGATAGTCCGATATCCCACGCGTTCGAATTCACTCCTTCCGTTTCCTTATTTGTGGAATTCGAAGAGGAAGAAATTTTCCGGGCGGCTTTTGATGCTCTGGCCGAAAAGGGGAAAATATTGATGCCGCTGGACAACTACGGCTTCAGCGAAAAATTCGTTTGGGTAACTGATCGATTTGGCGTGTCCTGGCAACTTAGTCTCGGAACCGTCCGATAAAATTGGAAGCGCGTCTAGCGAACCGTGAATTGCGGTTTCGCCAGGTTCACTGAATCGGCGCGTCGAAACTGCGAATGCACGAATTGTCCGTAATTCTCTATTTTGAGTCGCTATCGGCTATGCTTCAATGTGATCAAAGCGATGCGACCTAGTTTCAGAGGGTCGATTTCGTCAATAATTGTGCTTCATTCAGCCAAAAAACGAGTGACGCGAATAAATTTCGTACGAAAACTTCAAATGCGGTCAATTGGTGTTTTCGCAATTGATGAATCTGTCTCGCCCGGATCGTCGAAAAACTTTGTCCTAGATGATGGCGTCAATCCATCCGAATCCGAATTCCCGAATTTAGGCATTCCTCGCGCAGCCCTCGATTTCAAAAACATGAAATTCCGAATTCACCACTCGTATCCGTTGAATTATCTCAACGCCGCTATGCCGGAAGGATGTTGTTTCTCGGACCGTATGGAAATCCGGTGATATTGTCCGCCCCGTTTTCTTGAACAACTAGAATGTCGTGTTCGCGGTATCCACCCGCTCCCGGCTCGCCATCGGGAACCCAAAGCATTGGTTCCATTGAAACGACCATGCCGGGCTCCAGCACGGTGTCGATGTCCTCTCTGAACTCGAGACCGGCTTCGCGACCGTAGTAGTGGCAAAGGATACCGAATGAATGGCCGTAGCCGAACGATCTGAATTGCAGCAGGCCCTCCTGCGCAAGGAACCGGTTTAGCTCAGCGCAGACTTCCGCGCACGAAATCCCCGGCTTGATAAGAGAGCAGCCGAGCTCGTGCGTAGCTACGTTTGCGCGCCAAAGCCTTAAAGTATCTGCGTCGGGATCGCCGAGGAAAAGCGTTCGCTCGAGGGCGGTATAGTATCCTGCAATCATCGGAAAGGCGTTCAAGCTCAAGATGTCGCCGGCAAGAAGTCGTCGGGTTGTGACCGGGTTGTGAGCGCCGTCCGTATTGATTCCGGATTGAAACCACACCCAAGTGCCCCGCAATTCTGTAAATGGAAAGGATCGTGCGATTTCCAATTCCATCGCGTCGCGACCGGCCATTGCTACGTCGATTTCCCGCGCGCCGGGCTTGACTGCGTCTCGAATTGCCGCGCCGCCTATGTCCGCAATGCGGGTACCTTCCTTGATCAAAGCTATTTCTTCGTGTGATTTGATCATTCGAAGCGACATTGCGGCCTCGGCAATGTCAATCAATTCTCGCGGTCCCAGCATTTCGAGCAGCATGCTGCGAGACGCCACTGTCAGATTGTCTTCTTCAACTCCCAAGCGCTTTGACCGGCCCACAAGGTTGCCGACGGCGCGCCAAAAATTTCCTTTTCGCCAGTCGGTGAATGTCAGGTTGTCCCCCACCGACCTTCGCCAGGGCTGGCCTGCATCTATATTCGCCGACAGCGTAGTGCATGCGCCGCTTGTAACGACGCATCCGTAAGGACGACCGAAACTGCAATACAGAAAGCCCGTGTAATAGGCGATATTATGCATCGAAGTAAGCAGAACCGCATCGAGTTCGCGCGACTCCATGGCGCCTCTAAGTTTCGAGAGCCTTCTTGCGTATTCGGCTTCCGAAAAAGGAAGCGGGGCTTTCTCGCCGTTGCGGGTCGTGAAAAAATCTGGCCTGTCAATTGTTGAATTCGACATCTTGGTCTCCAGGATCCGGATAAAATTATAGAAGCGGACATACCATAGGAACACGGAACCGGTCAGTAAACCGAACTATTTTGCCTTGGCGTCGATTATTCCACGCGGCGATGTCGTTGTACCGAACGAAAAGGGCGTTATTCGAACTCGATTTATACCGTCGACGGCTAATATTCTTGCAGAATCCTTGTGCCAATCTTTACAGCGCGTGAATTCCAAAGTTGAATCTTTCCGCGATGGCGATGTTCTTTTCGACTTTGCGGCATTTCTAGCAAAGCGGTTCGCCGAATGCCTCGATGAATTTGACAATTTTGAAGCCGCGAATTTTCCGGGATATTCGGCATCGCGCGTACTGCGGCAAGGCGGTTTTGCATTTTAGATTGGCGAATTTTGGAAAGGCCACGGTCAATCGCTCTTGAGAATTCGATTTGCCGGAATTGCTCGACATGCGCATTGTTTAGTTGACATCGCGACTGGATTGGTTGAAGTTTCTGCCGTTGAAATTTCCGGAGTAGACAAGGCGAAGGAACGGAGGAAAACCCTGTCAGACGCTAGCGAAAAAAGTGAATTTGTTGTCTTTGAACGCGTGCAAAAGAGCTACGATGGCGAAACCCTCGTTGTAAAGGATTTGAATCTGACAATGGCGCGCGGAGAGTTCCTGACGCTTCTCGGTCCGTCCGGCTCGGGAAAGACGACGTGCCTAATGATGCTCGCGGGATTCGAGACGGCCACCCACGGCGACATATTTCTTGCCGGCCGGCCAATTAACAACATTCCCCCTTACAAGCGCGGCATCGGCATGGTTTTTCAGAATTACGCGCTGTTTCCGCATATGACCGTAGGGGAAAACCTTTCCTTTCCGCTGGAGGTTCGCAAGCTGGGTAAATCGGAGCGCGAGGAAAAAGTAAAAAAGGCGCTGGACATGGTGAAAATGGTCGGATTTGAAAAGCGACGTCCGGCGCAGCTTTCGGGTGGACAGCAGCAGCGCATTGCTCTGGCCCGCGCCCTGGTTTTCGAACCGGAGCTGATTCTGATGGATGAACCGCTCGGGGCACTGGACAAGCAGCTCCGAGAACACATGCAGTTCGAGATTAAGCACCTCCATGAAAGGCTTGGTATTACAGTCGTCTACGTGACGCATGATCAATCCGAGGCCTTAACGATGTCGGACCGGATCGCCGTCTTCAACGACGGCGTGATTCAGCAGCTTTCCAATCCCGACGATCTTTATGAACGCCCCGAGAATGCCTTCGTCGCGCAATTCATAGGCGAAAACAATCGGCTAAAGGGCACAATCGAAAGCCTGAACGGAAAAATTGTGCACGTCGCTTTCGATGACGGGTGCCAAAGCAAGGCGCTTGCTGTCAATTGCGGAGGCAAAGGCAGCAGGACGACACTTTCTATCCGGCCTGAGCGCGTAGCCCTTGGCTGGGATGAGGAATCGAACACTACCCGCGGCGAAGTTTTGGAATTGACATATCTCGGCGACCACATTCGGTACCGAATGAATGTGCACGGCAACCCGGACTTCGTGCTGAGGTTGCCGAATACTTCCGGACATGCGGAATTAGCGGTTGGCGAATCAGCGAAAATCAGTTGGAAATCGGAAGATTGCCGGGCTCTGGATCCATAGCCAAGCCCGACAGCGCCAGTTGGCTTAGCCCAGCGCCACTGGTCAACAATGAAATGGGCGGACGCAAAAAGGAGTTGATCATGAAACGCGATTCACTATTGCTCGGTATCGCCGCCACGGCGTTGATCGCCGGCGCGGCGCATTCGGGTTCTATAACGGCGGTTTCCTGGGGAGGTGCCTATACGAAGTCGCAAGTCGAAGGCTACCACAAGCCATGGACAGCCGCGACGGGCCACGTGGTCGTTTCCGAAGACTACAACGGCGGTCTTGCCGAAGTGAAGTCTCAGGTTGAAGCAGGTAACGTCACATGGGACATCGTAGATTTGGAAATGTCCGACGCGGTGCGAGGATGCGACGAGGGCCTGTTTGAGACAATTGATCCCGGTATTCTTCCTGCGGGCGCAGACGGAATGGCGGCCGAGGATGACTTTATCAACGGAGCGATTACTGAGTGCGCAGTTGCAAATATTGTCTGGTCGACGATCTTTGCCTACGACAATTCGGTGCTGACGGATGGTCCGGAAACGATCGCAGATTTTTTTGATCTCGAGAAGTTTTCGGGCAAGCGAGGACTCCGAAAGGGTCCCAAGGCTACGCTGGAATTGGCTCTCGCGGCCGACGGCGTTTCCGCAGACCAGATCTATGAGGTGCTGGGAACTCCCGAAGGCGTCGATCGCGCTTTCGCCAAGCTGGATTCGATTAAAGACCAGGTTATTTGGAGGGAAGCCGGATCTCAGCCTCCGCAACTGCTTGCGGATGGCGAAGTCGTCATGACGACTGCCTATAACGGTCGCATATTTAATGCGGTCGCGGCGGAAGACAAGCCATTCACAATAGTTTGGGATAGTCAGATTTTCGATACGGATTTGTGGGCGATACCTGTCGGGGCGCCGAATCGCGACCTAGCTCTGGAATTTCTGGTGTTCTCGACAGCGATAGAGCAGTTGGCCGCGCAAGCGTCGTACATTTCATACGGCCCCGCTAGGAAATCATCTATGCCTCTAGTCGGTTCGTTCCACAGCAAGCCCGACCTGATGATGGGGCCGCATATGCCGACGGCTCCGGAGAATTTCGCTACGGCGATCGCGAACGACTTCGAGTTTTGGGCAGACAATCAAGACGAATTAAACGAACGATTCAACGCCTGGCTCGCCAGCTAAAATTTGGTGGCCAAAAAAATGCGGCGGAAGGACATTCCCTTCCGCCGGTTCGTTGTTCGTGATCAGTTAATAGCGGGCCGGCATGTCGGATTCAGTTAATCCAATTCTTGCGGCCGACGGTACGCCGTTAAAGAAAAAGCTGGGCCAAGCACTGTTTCGAAGCAGGGTTCAAGCATTTGGGCTTGTCGTGCCGCTTTTGGCATTTGTCATCGTTTCCTTCATTGTGCCGATTGTCGTCCTCCTATGGCAAGGAATTCACGACAGCAGATACGCCGAACTTATGCCCGGGTCCACGTTGGCGCTTTCCAAATGGGACGGTATAACCGAACCGACCGAAGAAATGTATTCGGCTTTGGTTGCGGATTTGATTGAGGCCCGCAAGCAGAAGACGATCGGTAAAGTTGCGACGCGAGTAAATCGCGAACTTTCGGGCACGAGGTCCCTGTTCACGTCGACGGCCAGAAGAGCCGCTAGGCTAGCGGCGCCGTACAAGGACGCGCTCGTTGAGGTCAATGTAGCTTGGGGCGAAATTGAGACCTGGCAAGCGATGAAGGTCGCTTCCCGCGTGTATACTCCCGGCTACTTGCTTGCGGCACTCGATTTCAGTCTCAGTGCCGACGGCACTGTCACTAGGAAACCCGAAAATAGGAGGATACATATCAAGCTGTTCTTAAGGACGCTTGAAATCTCCGTAGTCGTTACGGTCGCCTGCCTTTTTCTCGGATATCCGATCGCGTATCTTCTTTCGTCGCTTCCTCTTAGGACCTCCAATATTCTTCTCATTTTAGTACTATTGCCGTTCTGGACCTCGCTCCTGGTTCGGACGACATCCTGGATAGCCATGCTTCAGGCGCAGGGAGTTATGAATGATTTGTTCGTCGCATTCGGCATCACGGGCGACGATGACCGGTTCAGCCTCATTTACAACAAGACGGGAACGCTGATTGCGATGACGCATATTCTGCTGCCTTTCATGATCCTGCCGCTTTATTCGGTGATGAAGGCCATTCCACCGAGCTATGTCAGAGCCGCAAAATCGATGGGCGCAACAGATTGGACGGCATTCTGGAGAGTGTATTTTCCCCAATCGGTGCCGGGCATTGGAGCCGGCGTCCTTCTCGTATTCATTCTCGCAATAGGGTACTATATCACGCCGGCACTCGTCGGCGGTCAGGACGGGCAGATGATTTCCAATATCATCGATTTCCATATGCGGAAGTCCCTGAACTGGAATTTGGCGGCCGCGATCGGTCTAGTTCTACTTGTTATCATACTTGCTCTTTTCTGGATTTATGATCGCATAGTCGGCATCGACAACCTCAAGCTGGGCTAGACGCATGAGCGTAGGTCGAGGCAACTACCGGTACGTTCCGCCAAAACCGCCGATCTGGTTTTCTCCGGCATGGTGCGCCGGCCTGGGCGCCGTCATTGGATTTCTGATCGCCGCAGGTGATCGAACGCTCATGCTTCCTCTTTTGCTGGTTTTCGCCGTTGCATTTGCCCTTCTCGCCTTAACTTGCGCACAGCTTTTCCGATCGACGCTTCTTGCCAGAGCAATTTGCCTGGCGGTGCTATTCGCCGTCGGACTCTTGTTTTTTGGATTTTCGCAAGGCGTCGCACTGGGAATTGTCGGCATTGTTCTCGGCGGTTTGTCGAAGTGGCTCTCGTCGGGAAACTACCGCCTTCCAATCCCGCCATACGCGAGTGCCGGCCAAGTGCTCTGGTTTTACGCTTTTCGAGGTATTTGCGCGGCTATCTTCCTGTTTCTGGTCGTTCCTATAATTATTCTTGTTCCGCTTTCATTCAATCAGGAACCCTACTTCAGCTTCACGCCGGGCATGCTCGCTCTCGACGCGGACGCATTCTCGTTGCGTTGGTACTGGGACATCCTGAAGAACGGTATGGTTGCTCCGGAGGCCGTCGAAGGCTGGTGGCAGGATGTGTGGCATAACGCTCAATGGGTTCGGTCGATCAAGAACAGTTTCCTGGTAGGGATATTTGCCACAATACTTTCCACTTGCCTCGGGACCCTGGCCGCGATCGGTCTTAGCCGTTCCGAAATGCCGTGGCGCAGGCCTATCATGGCTTTGCTGATTTCTCCTATGATCGTGCCTTTGGTCATCACGGCGTCCGGCCTTTTCTTTTTCTTCAGCCAGGTCAATCTAGCCAAGACGTATTTGGGGCTTATTCTCGCGCATGCGGCGCTAGGGACGCCGTTCGTTATCATCACTGTAACGGCAACGCTGGTCGGTTTTGACAGGAGCCTTACGCGAGCATCCGCGAATCTGGGAGCCGGCCCCATTGAAACCTTTTTCAAAGTTCAAATGCCGCTTATTCTTCCGGGCGTTATTTCGGGCGCCCTGTTTGCCTTCATTACATCATTCGACGAAGTCGTGGTGGTTCTGCAGCTGGCTGATGTCAGGCAGCGCACGATCCCGCGCCAAATGTTCTCGGGTCTTCGCGAACAAATCAGCCCGACCATACTGGCTGTCGCAACTATTCTCGTAATCATCTCGATTTTGCTGCTAACGACGGTAGAACTCCTCAGGCGGCGTTCCGAACGTCTCAGAGGAATTTCTCCCGGATGAATTCGAGATTTTGACGTACTAGCGAATTTCATTCGCCCAATCGATAATATCCGCAGCGATGGATCGCTCGCTTTGGGCCGAGATCAGGATACGGCGACAGATTTCGCCCAAGTAGCCGAGATCCATGCATTCCGGCGCAATAGAATCAAGATGCCGTTCAGGCTGTTTGAGGACTAGGGCGAGAATCCACTTCGCTATTTGGCGTCTGCAGAATGTCGAGAACATGTTGCGCGAATGAAAACGATGCGCGGAATCGCATTTGGCTCAACTTCCCCGGCGAGCTCTTTCGACATCATTTCTTGATGCGCTTCGCGATGGCATCGGCTCGACAAAGTGATCGGTTCGAAAGCGAAGCGTTATGGCGCGCCCGGTATTCTCTGCCGCCGTTTCGCTATCTTGTCGGAGCATTTCAACCTGTTTGACGAGGCCTTCGGCGGCATCGTCGCTAATGACGGCCGGCATCTGAGGGCTGCATCGCGCTCGAATCCTATAAAATGGCGGTATCTTGAAGGAGCTATTGCCGCGGCAGAAATTACGAAAACCGGCAATTTCAAATGGTCGCCACCGAACATTCGCTGACCCTTGTTAACCAGGAGTCCCGGGACTTGCGAGTGAAACTTCAGCGCGGAATTGGAACCGCCGGCTTTCGGACGAGAGAACAATTTCTTCTGCATGCATGGGGCATCGCGCCGGAGCCGCTGATCGCCCGCGGCCGAAATCGCTTGCCGCCCGCGAACAGAATTCGTCTTACGCTGCGGCAAATTTGAATTTCCGAGGCCTGTTCGCCAAATGACGACCGAAATTTGAAAGCGGACCTCCGTGCGATATTTCCAGTATGCGCATGGCTTTATGCAGGGGGAGTTGTAACGGTGGTTAGAACCGCTGTCGCCAGTATGATCAAGCAAACGGCAACCCACTCCACGACTATGGATTGGCGAAGCCGGACCGCTGCTTTACAGTCTTCCTTTTCCATAGCCGGAACGAAGCGGAACTTGTTGGCCGCAGCCGCAGCAAGCAGGCAGGCTACCAATCCGATCTTTGCGAGCAATGCGAGACCGTAGGAGGTTGTTGCCAACGAGGCGAAATCTCCAAGCAGGCTCCACGCCAAATAAACGCCGGCGGCTATCAAGCCGGGAACGGTAAATCTTGCGACTTGTCCGAAACGGCGGCCTAGGCCGGCAGCCTCGGACAGAAATTCTTGCTTTCCGGCGATCTCTCGAAGAGGGGAAAGGATTCCGACCCAGAACGAAACGCCGGCGAGATGCAGCAGCAAGACGCCGCCCAGCCAGAATTGACCTGCGCCAGTCGAATGGCCGACAATTGTAAACGACCAGGCGGATAGTAGGGCGCCGGCGGCGGCAATCGGCAAGCCGAAGCGGGGAATCCAAATTCCCGCCAGAACCAGCGCCAGGCCGACCAGTCGAACGGCGACCGAAGACCCGACCGGCGTCCGAGACAGAAGGCCCAGCATTTCCAAGTCTGTTAGGCCTGAAGAATCTCCAGTCAATGCGGCTCCCGTTAGGGCGAAACCGATTATCGAAGCAAATAGCCCCAAGAGCGCGAATGCAGTCGTTTGCCGAACCAGTGATACGTGGATCAAGCGAATCTCGCGGGCGAACGCAATTCGGACCAAAACCAGACCGGTACTTGCAAGAACCCCGAGATAAGTTGCAAACGTCGCGGCGACCGTAGCCAGCGCCCAAATATCAGGCAATGGTCATTTTACCTGGAACGAGAGATCGCCGCTCATGGCGTGACCGTCGATCGAGAGCCCGCGCCACTCGATTCGATACAGCCCCGCGCCCTTGTCAGGAACGGGTACCTCGAATTTTTTCAGAAACTCTGTCTGACCGCCCAAGTCCAGATCGACGCGAGGATTGTCAAGATGCGTCATCCAAACTCGAGTTAGGCGGATTCGCTTAGCAAATGTCAGGACAATGTATCGCGGCATTTCCTCCAGTACTGCGCCGTTCTCGGGCTTAGTCATACCGACATCGGAATGCGCATGCGCCGCCGCAACCAGCAGGCAAAGAATTACCGATAAAAGAATTCGCCTCATTGCTTTAGTTCTCATCCTCCGTTTGTCCGATGAACTTCCAAAACCACCAAATCGGGCTTTGGCATCAAGTAGGAACATCCTTTCGCCGCAGGTGCGCTCTCTAATTTCCGAAACCGGACCAGGAAAAGCAATGCGCGCGCCAGGCGGAACAACTATGATCTACAAGCGCCGCGCGCACGGGAATCTCGGTCCCGCGACAGGCCGAGAAATTTGCGCCGCAGGCGTCCCGCCAAAACCTAATGCGCGTTTCCGGACCTCTTTTCAACCCGATTTCGCTACTCGTAGCTCGATAGCCATTGCCGGCGCGATTACTCGGCTCGGTCGAATTCCGGCGGCCTCGGCAGAAGGCTCCCCCGGATAGCGACTCGGCGCATTTCAGCGGCGGCATGATCGACCGAGAGACTTGAGCCGCCAATAGTCGTTTTGCGGCGGCATAACAAAACCGGCCACTTGCATGCCGGGACGCCCCGCCATGCCGGCATGGCTCCGCCTGTCATGGAAACGTATACGGCGTTCATCCTTGCGGCCACCGGGACGCGTTTTTGCAGGGCCTGCGCCAAGTATGGCGGCTTAACAAGGCAATTGCGAGACTATTTGCAATAGCGGTCAGTTGGAGTTCCTTGACTAAGTTTCAATTGCACCTTAATTCTTCCAGCAACTGTAAGGTCAAGAGAAGAGCTATGCATATTTCTACGGCATCGAAGATTTCCGGCTTGCCGGTCAAAACCGTCCGCTACTACGCGGATATCGGATTGGTATCGGCGCCTTGCAGATCGGAAGCGGGATACCGAATCTACGACGATGCGGCTGTCCGAAAACTCGCCTTTGTTCGACGGGCGAGACAGTTCGGATTTTCGATCGACGAGTGCAGGGAACTAATAGGCCTTTACGAGGATCAGCGCCGTTCGAGCGCCGATGTAAAGCGCATCGCGACAAATCGGCTGGCTGAGATTGCCAGGAAGCAGCTAGAACTCAAATCTCTGCACGATGAGCTTGAGCACCTCGTCAACGCATGCAAGGGCGATCACAGGCCTGACTGTCCTATAATCGACAGCCTCGGCAATCGGCAAAATCCAATTGAAAGCGACCCTGCCCCTTAACGCGCACAATTCGACAAAGGACAAGTTTCGTCATAGCGTTTTGCCGCATTTTCACCTATTTTGGCGAAAGGACTCCCAAATAGCGGAATCGAAGCTTGTCCGGCGAAAGGCACGACGACGCCCTGAATGGCGCAATGTTTCAAATCTTCGAAAACCGTCAACGCCTGATTACGATTTTGATCTGACTTGCAGGGCGGGGCTAGGTCCTCTGAACACGTCCCGGCCGTGCCACGCTAAAAATTCCTCGGCGGGAAGCAGAGACTCGTCGGCAGGCAACTGAAACGATTTGCCGTTGAAGCGGTCCAGCCACTCGGGTCGACCGCTGCCTGAAACCAAAACGGAGACGAATATTGAAAGATCGGGCGTGAAAGTAAAGGCGCCGGAATCAAATAGCTTGTGATGAATGGAGCACAATGCGACACCGTTTTGGACAATGTCCGGTCCGCGATGCTGATGCCACTTGATATGAGCTGCTTCCAACCCCACCAGGTCTTCGCAAATTCGCATCGAATATCTGCAGACGGCGCAGCGATTGTTGTATGCCGTTAGTACTCGTTCACGGAATTTTGAATCGCGCGCGGATTTCCGAACCCAGATCTTGTTCCTGTCCGCCTGCGTCAGGTTGGCCGCTTCCGCCATGCCGGCAGCTTGGAGGATCCTCTCGTGCAAGGTTTCGGGAAAATGCGCGTTGACCAGTTCGTGAGCTAGCGAAAAGGCAAAATCGGGATTGCTTCGAAACGCTTCGTAGATGATTTCCGGAAATCCGGCTTCAATGCGGGCTTCCAGCAAATTTTTCGAACTCGCGTCGCCGCTTGAATTGATCTCGACATTCGCTTGATTTGGTATCTCCCAGATTTGGCGATCGTTTTTCATCCTCCAAAAGGGATATTCCGGCCTTAGGCTGGACTGGTAAGGCGCAAATTCCTGAAGAAGCGGTAGTAGTTCGCGTCTCAATTCTTCATAAGCTGTCAGCCGATCATATCCTTTCAAGCACCGAACGATTGCCAGCAAGGCCAATAGCGGCTTGTGCGGAGCTCGTTTTCCGCCCCTTGACCACCGCTTCATCGACATGAACCGGTTTCGAATGAAATTCAGTTCTTCCGAGTGGGGATTTTCCGAACTGTCTGTTTTGCGCATTAGATACGTTGTACGGGTTGAGCCGACGCTCCCGTTAGCCGATAATTTGTCATGCGAGCAAATGCAAATGACTAATCGAAAAATCGAAAAAGGCATGGCGAGTACCTTGCCGCCAGATTTGCAATTCGCGTTAGGGTGGGACATAGTTGTTCGGCTAGAAGCCGCGAATTGCACTTGTCGCATGGGAAAAGAACTTGAACTGTTTGAAGAGCCGGGAATGGGAGACCGAGACCCGGTCAGCCGGAGAGGAGCTTTGGAGATGCTCGCTTGGGGAGCGGGCGCGGTCGCATTTCTGTCAACCAGTTCGGCTTCTGCCGCCGTTGCGCTTCCGGAAATCCCGGAATGGATGCGTCGTGTATTAATCGAACGGCTGGGCAGACGAAATTTTCAGGAAGGGCGAATTGAATTGGATTTGCCCGACAGGGCGGATACCGGTCTGTCCGTTCCACTCACGGCTTCGGTGCCGGACTCGCCGATGTCGGACGCGGATCATGTTCGAAGCCTACATATTCTGACAACCGGAAACCCGCAGCCTCTTGTGACCGACTACTACTTTACGCCGCGTTCCGGAATTGCCCGTGTTTCCCAGAGAATCCGGCTTGCGCGGAGCCAGTTCGTCTTCGGGTTTTCGTTCATGAGCGACGGTTCCGCTTGGATGTCGGCGAAGTATGTTACGGTTTCGCTCGGCGCGTGCGCGGTGGAGATTTTCATGCCGGATGCGAAAAGGTCCAGCCGGAAGAATTGACGCGGTTAGTTGGGTCGCAACGGGGCGCCGCCGCATGGTTTGCGATCCGGCAATTGACCGAGGAGACCAAAAATGTCCCAGGTAAGGATTCGCACTTCTGTACCGTCGAAAGCGGCAGCGGGAGAAGTTATTGAACTCAAGACCCTGATCAAGCACCCCATGGACAACGGGTTCATGTATTCCAGTGACGGCGAGCGAATACCGAGACGCATCATCCACCGATTCGAAGCGCAGTTCAACGGCGAGACTGTTTTTGCGGCGGACTGGCACGAGGCCGTTTCGTCGAATCCGTTCATATCCTTCTTCGTGCTGGTCAAAGAGTCGGGGCGGTTCGAATTCAAGTGGTACGACGACGACGGTTCGGTCTACACCGACGCGGCGGAGTTGCAGGTCGTTTAGGCAGCTGCTGCGAAGTGAATTCCACGAGGCTGCTATTCATTGCATTGATTTTGGCGTTCTCGGAATCGCTGCTGGCGCGGTCTTTCGCGGAGCAGCAGGAAGTCGGCGACGGCGATTTGCCAATTTCCGGGTACTTTTTCATGGGCGAGCAAGTGCGCGCGCTGCAGGACGACGACTTCTTGAATCCAGGCATGTTCGCGGTTGAACGCGGATACGAAATCTGGTCGTCGGCGGAGGGCGGAAAAGGCCAGTCCTGCGAATCCTGTCACGGAGACGCGGCGGAATCCATGCGGGGTGTTGCCGCTAGGTATCCTGTTTACGACAGGGAATCTGCCGGCCTAGTGAACCTCGAGGGTCGCATCAACGAAATGCGCACCGAATATATGGACGCATCGGAATATCCCCTGGAGTCCGACGACATGCTTTCGCTGTCGGCATTTGTTGCTTTCCAATCGCGAGGCATGCCTATGCAGGTGGATAATTCAGGCGAAGCTCAGCGCTTCTGGAAGGAAGGAAGGAAATTCTATTTGGAAAGAAGAGGGCAGTTGGATCTCGCATGCAGCCAGTGCCATGATGGATTAGCGGGATCCCGCCTGCGCGGAGATACGATCAGCCAGGGTCACGTAAACGGATTTCCGTTTTACAGACTGCAATGGCGAGCCATGGGTTCCAGGCACCGCATGTTTCGGTGGTGCAATTGGGCGGTTCGCGCCGAATCATTTGAGCTGGGTTCGCCGGAATACCTAAGCCTGGAACTTTACGTGGCGTGGAAGGGAAATGGGCTGCCGGTCGAGGCTCCTGCCGTACGTCCGTGACAAGTTCGAGGTCCGAATTCGCAAGGCGGGATTGAAAATGGCTCGGAAACAGGCGCAATCCCGACGTTTTTTGCGAAATTGATGCTTTGACATGCGTCGAGTGTTCGATAGAGATAATTTACGCCTTCACCGCAGAAATGTGCAATACAGCAGTTAAAACGTGCGGAATTGCTTCAGTGGCATCTCGAATCTGCCAATGATCGAATTCTCGATCGCGGATGGCTCGAACAATTCAGGCGCTCCGCTGCTTGGTAAAGAAATGGGTCGGTTCGGTCGAGCCGAATCAATAATATTGAATTCGCTTAAACCAGTGAGCGAACTGGAGGCGCAATGAACAGGTCACAGAAAATTGTTTCTTTCGCGGCGCTTCCGGTCGCGGCTTTAGCCGTTGCCGCGGCTTGGGCCTATCGGCACCCGGAAATTGCGCCCGTGGAACTTCCCGGCGTCGCGTCATTCGATAGCGACCTACTTTATCTTGGAGAGGCGCTCGCCGGAATCGGCGCTTGCGAAGTTTGCCATACTTCGCGGGGCGGTGCTCCATACGCGGGCGGGCTGGCTCTACCAACGCCTTTCGGCGTAGTTTATTCGACGAACATAACGCCCGATGCCGAGACCGGTATTGGCGGCTGGTCGGAAGCGGCATTCCGGCGAGCGATGCGCCAGGGAGTCGACCGTAAAGGCCGGCATCTCTATCCGGCTTTTCCGTACGATCATTTTACCAAAGCGACCGACGAGGATATTCGCGCGATTTATGCGTACCTTATCACCCGCGAGCCGGTCGACAATACAGCGCCGGAAAACGAATTGCGCTTTCCGTTCAATATACGCGCGCTCTTGGCCGGTTGGAAGTTGCTTTTTCTTGAAACAGGAGAATATCAACCCGATCCCGGCCAAAACGAGGAATGGAACCGTGGCGCATACCTTGCCGAAGGTCTAGGGCACTGCGGCGCGTGTCATTCGCCCCGAAACATTTTCGGGGCGGTTTTGCGCGATTCCGCCTACGACGGCGGCGAAGCGGAGCACTGGCTTGCGCCCGCCTTGAACGAAAAATCGCCGGCGCCAATCCCCTGGAGCCAGATTCAGCTGGTCAACTACTTGTTCGACGGCTGGGATAGCGACCACGGCATTGCGGGGGGCCCGATGGCTCCGATTGTAAACCATTTGTACGATCAATCCGAAGACGATATATTCGCGATCGCCGCATATTTTGAATCGCGGCAGCGGCGGCCGCCGAACGAAGCCGAAAGACAGTTGGTGATAGATCGTGCGAAATCGCTGGATTGGGTATCGGAACCGGGATACTTGCCGGACAAAACTCCTGAAGACCCGTCGGTTCAGAATGGAATGGAAGTTTTCCGCGATCAGTGTTCAAACTGTCACAAGCGAGGAGGCGGCGAGCAATTGCCTGTATCGCTCGCATTGACTTCGACCGTAAACGCTTCCGATCCCAGAAATGTCATTCATATCATATTCGATGGAATACGTCCTACGCGAGGCGCCATGCAGCGGTCCATGCCAGGTATGGGGGCTTCAATTCTTGATCGCGACATTGTGGATTTGGTCAAGTTTTTGCGCTGGCACTTCACCGATCTACTGCCTTGGGACGGAGTAGCCGAGCATGTCGCCGAGAAACGCGCGTCCTGGTAGGCGATTAAGCAACAGTGCTGTAGTCGGCTGCATTTTCTGTCCGGCAATTCCAGATTAACGGTTTCTCGGATGACAGTTCGCCATGAGATTGGTCGATACTTCGACGCAGAGTCGAAATAGGGAATTTAATGCAAACAATCCTGTTGCGGAGGACGGGGAACGCAATTCCGACAAAGGTTCGATTTGCACGAAAAGCACCGTGGCAGGCGATTTGTGCGTAGCGGCATGGAGTCCGGCGCTAGAAGCCATTTTGGAAGCGGGCGTTCGTAGTCATTGTTGCAATTTTACTCGTATTTCATTCATGCGGTCCATTCGCGTTGGACCTCCGCTTGAGCGGACTAGCCAATTGAATCGCGGCACGAATTCGGGTTCGAGCCAATGTCGCGCATTCTCCTTCGGGTCGCTCTTCGCCGCACGGACGGCATTGAGGAACTGCAGGAATCCGAACGGAGACGGCATTGCTGAGCTCGAACAATGACAAGTATCGGTCGTCGGCGCAGGGCATCCGCAAGGGCGCAATCCGCATGGAGCCACTTGTTCGGGAGTTTTCGCGGAATAGTCGGCTAGTTGGCGGATATCCGCTTGCAGTGACGTGGCGCGGCAATATTTCGAATTGGCCAATATTCTCGCGAATTCAAGCCGGGAACTAATGCCGTAGTCGCCTCGCCGCGGATTAGCCCATTCGCGTCGCCATTGCGACCAATCGCCGCAGATTCCGGATTTCCGATCCGAGAGCGGTCTTGAAATTCGAAAAAATATTTTGCGCGCCTTAACCAAACTTGGTATATTGGACGGCGTTCCATCCGCGTTCGCATGCCGCGGGTAAATTGCCGCTTGCAAATATGCTTGCGCTTGTTGGAACGAATATTTCAACAAGGGAGGGCAATTAATGGCATTCGATCTCAATGTAAACGGCGCATCCTACACCGTGGACGTCGAGCCGGAGACCCCGCTGCTATGGGTTATTCGGGACAATTTAGGTATGACAGGCACCAAGTACGGCTGCGGCATCGCGAAATGCGGCGCTTGCACGGTGCATATCGATGGAAAAAAGGTGTTCTCTTGCACGACCAAAGTATCGGCCGCGGTTGGGAAGGAAATTACGACGATCGAAGGGCTCTCCGAGGACAACTCGCACCCTGTGCAGATCGCGTGGATCGAAGAAGACGTTCCGCAATGCGGATACTGCCAGTCTGGCCAGATAATGGCGGCAGCTGCGCTGCTGGAGCAGCATCCGAGCCCCTCGGATCTCAACATCGACACCCTTATGTCCGACAATATCTGTCGCTGCGGCACCTACTCACGAATACGCAAGGCAATCCATAGGGCTGCCGAAATCGCGCAAGGATGACGACAATGACAAATTTCGAAATCAATCGGCGGAAATTTATCGTTACCGGAGCCTCGGCCGCCGGAGGCATGATGCTCGGCTTTCATATCCCGGCGCACGCTGCCGCGATAATGGACGAGCCATGGATGGCTACGGATGGAGGCCAGGAAGTAAATGCCTGGCTCGTTATCGATCCGGACAATACGGTAACTATCAGGGTCGGCCAGTCGGAAATGGGCGAAGGCGTCTTTACCGGAATGCCGATGCTCGTGGCGGAGGAACTGCAGTGCGACTGGGCAAACGTAAAGGCGGTATATGCCGATGCGAACCGAAACGCTCGCCAGAAGGCGGAGCCGTACATGGTCGCCGCGGGAGCTGCCAAGGAAACGGACGGCGTTTACCAGCGAATGTCTACAGGCGGCTCGGGCGCGGTGCGCCGTTCCCGCATTTATCTCGCGCAGGCGGGAGCTAGCGCGAGAGAGCGCTTGAAGCAGGCCGCCGCCAACGCTTGGGGAGTCGATCGTTCGGTCGTAACCGCTGAGAACGGAATCCTCAGTTCCGGAGGCAATTCCGGTACATTTGGCGAATTTGCGGCCGCAGCCTCTACGATTCAGCTTGAATCCGAGCCGGCAATCAAAACGCCGGACCAATATCAGCTGCTAGGAACTTCCGTTGCTCGTCTGGATACGCCGTTGAAAGTCAACGGAGCCGCCGTATACGGTATCGATACGCAGGTTCCGGGCATGGTGTATGCGGCAGTCGAAGTCTCGCCTGTGCCGGGCGGACGGCTCGTGAGCTACGACTTCGATGCGGTCAAGGACCGTCCGGGCGTTATGGCGGCTTACCGGCTGGGCGATGGCGGAATCGGCACTCTCAACTTTAATCTGGAGGAAGTTGCGAACAGAGTGACGGGAATCCAGAGCGGCGTTGCCGTGATCGCGGATTCCTACTACCGCGCGCTGACCGCCTTGCAGCTAATGCCAAAGGAATGGGACGCCGGCGGACACGGGGACGTAAGCGATACAAGCATCATCGAAGCCGCTCTCGAAGCGCTCGCCAATCCGGATGATCCCACATACAATCCCGCGGATTCGGTCGGCGATGCTCGCGCCGTAATCGCCGCTTCGTCCAACGTGGTGGAAGCGACGTATGTTACTCCGTATCTGGAACACGCTTGCATGGAGCCGATGAATTGTACTGCCCACGTTACCGCCGACAGGGCGGATATCTGGGTAAGCACGCAAAACCCGCCAAGGTCGCTTTCGGTAGCTGCGGAAGAAGCGGGATTGCCCGAGGAAAAAGTCCACGTGCATACCGCGTTTCTTGGAACGGGTTTCGGTCGCCGACTTCGCCAGGACGAAGTTCGGCAGGCTACCGCCATAGCCAAGGCGCTGGGCGAACCCGTCAAAGTGATATGGACTCGCGAGGAAACTACGCGCCAAGGAAAGTTCAGGCCGTACTCGACATATCATTTCACCGCGTCGACCGACGCGGACGGCAAACCCGAAGCCTACTGGAACCGGATCGTCTCGCATTCGATTTTCAACCATCAGATTCCGCAATTTATGCAGGACGGTATCGATGGGCAGGCTGTCGAGGGCCTGGACGAGCGTTTGCCGTACGCCTTTCCCAACAAGCAGGTCGACTATGCGATCCGGGATTCTCATCTGCCGGTGCACTGGTGGCGCTCAGTGGGAGCGTCGCAAAATGCATTCGCAATCGAAAGCTTCATCGACGAGCTGGCGCATGCCGCAGGCGCGGATCCGCTGGATTTCAGGCTGAGCCTAATGCCCGAGGGTTCACAGTTCCGCAGACCTCTTGAGATGGCTGCCGAGGAAGCCGGCTGGACGACGGACCTCCGCAGGGGCGAAGGAATGGGCATTGGACTGGCAGAGGCGTTCGGCACCGTCTCCGCGCAGGTCGCCTATGTCACCGTGAGTCGCAGAGGACAGCTGAGGGTCGAATCAATCGATGTCGCAATCGATTGCGGTCATGTGATTCATCCTAAGCTCGTCGAGATGCAGATGGAAAGCTCGGTCGTATTCGGGTTGACGGCCGCCTTGTACGGCGAGATTCACATCAAGAACGGAGCGGTAGTTGAAGACAACTTCGACCAGTATCAGATGCTTCGCATAAACGAGATGCCTGAAATTCGCACGCACTTTGCGCTTTCCGGCGGCGACAAATGGGGCGGCGTCGGCGAACCGGCGGTCCCGCCGGTAGCTCCGGCTGTAACCAACGCGATTTTCGCGGCTACGGGCAAACGCATCCGCAGGCTACCGATACGCAACCACGACCTGAATGCCTGACAGGTAGAAACCGAAATTGCCGGCGGCTGAAATTTTAGGCCGCCGGAGAAAAACGCGATCGCATGCTAGGCCCAAAGACTTTGCTTGCTACTGTTCCCGCGATTTGCTTGCTAGCGGCGGCAAGCGCAGAGGAGTCCGGGTTCTCAGTCATGCCGGAAATGTGCGCCGGGTGCCACGGTCAAGGAGGCTTGAGCCCGGGCCCGATTCCTTCGCTCGCGCACTTGGATGCAGAGGCCGTGCTCTCGCTGCTCGAAAGTTTTCGCGAAGGCGAGATCGAGGCCACGGTCATGAATAGAATTGCCCGAGGATTGACGGATGCCGAGATTGCCTCATTGGCGACGTATTTTGGCAGCCTTGAAGAGTAGGGCGACGAAAATTGCCGGTCGGCGATGAGAATTCGAAAAACTGCAACGTCTCGGCGTAAGCTCCTGAAAATTGCAGGAGCGTCGGCGCTTGCCGGAATGATCGCGAACCGAGCGGCGGCGGCGGTTCGCGGGAAAGTCGTCGTTATCGGCGGCGGGTTTGGCGGCGCGACCGTCGCCAAGTATTTGAAGCTCCACGCTCCAGATCTGGAAGTCGCGCTGGTCGAGCGAACGAAGGAATTCGCGACTTGCCCCTTTAGCAACACCGTAATCGGCGGCCTGAATGAATTGGATTTCATTACGCACGGCTACGGCGGTCTGCGCGCCGCCGGTGTGGAAATCCTGCATGACAGTGTCGTCGACATCGATGATGGCCGCGCCAAGATACGCCTTGCCGGGGGCGAAGCGCTTGCCTATGATCGCCTTGTGGTTTCGCCGGGGATCGATTTCAAGTGGAACGCGATCGAAGGCTACGACGAATCTGCGGCGGAACGCATGCCGCACGCCTGGAGCGCAGGTAGCCAGACAGCCTTGCTCCGTCGCCAGCTGGAAGCGATGGAAGACGGAGGACTCGTCGTCGTCTCGGTTCCGGAAAATCCGTTTCGCTGCCCTCCCGGACCGTACGAGAGAGCGAGCCTTATCGCAAATTACCTAAAGAAAACGAAGCCTCGGTCCAAGGTGCTTATTCTCGACAGCAAGGACGGATTTTCAAAGCAAAGGCTTTTCGAGGAGGGCTGGGAACGCCTTTATCCCGGAATGATTGAATGGGTCGGTTTCTCAGACGGCGGTAATGTCGTCGAAGTTGAACCGAAGCAAATGATCGTGCGCACGGACTTCGAGGAGTTTCGTCCCGATGTCGCAAATATCGTGCCCCCGCAGAGATCCGCCCTGCTGCTGGACACGGCGGGCCTCGCCGAAGGCGGCGATTGGTGCCGCGTGAACCAGCGCACTTTCGCGTCGGCGGTCGCCCCGAATATTCACGTGCTGGGCGACGCATGCTTGGCCGGGTCGATGCCGAAGTCCGGGTTCAGCGCGAATAGCCAGGCGAAAGCCTGCGCCCGCGCGATTGTTTCGCACTTTCAAGGCGAATCGCCTCCGGAGCCTGCCTTAATCAATACTTGCTATAGCCTGCTGTCAGAAAGCTATGGAATTTCAGTTGCGGCGGTTTACCGGCTGGACAAGGACAACCAAATCGCTTCGATTCCGGGCGCGTCCGGAACAAGCCCGCCAAATGCGCCGGCCGAGTATCGCAGCTTGGAAGCGGATTATGCGCGCGGTTGGTACGCCAGCATCACTGCCGAAATGTTCGGGTGATGCGATTCGCCGGGAGCGGATTCAGTCATTCGAAACTTAAATTCTTAAAATCGCTATTTTTGGTTTTGGCTTCCGCTTCATGGGCCAATGAACCTGCGAACATTCGGGTTGAAGACTACGAGATCAAGGCATCGTTGACTGGCCAATCCGGAATTCCGGAACGCGGCGAACGCATCGTGCGCGATGCGGACAACGCTACGTGCCTGATTTGTCATTCGATTCCGATTGCGGATGCTCCGGACCCGGGAGATATCGGTCCGCCGCTTGAGGGCGTAGGAAGCCGCTATTCCGCTGGCGAGCTTCGGCTTCGCCTCGTCGATCCGAAAGCGCTGAATCCGGATACTGTAATGCCCTCCTACTTCAAGATCGACGGATTGCAGGGAGTCGCGCCCGAATACAGGGGCCGGCCGATCTACAGCGCTCAGGACATTGAGGATGTCGTCGCGTTCCTGCTTACGCTGGTCGAAGAATAAGCTCCAGATCCCGAACTTCGCACCAGGCATTCGGGAAAGCGAGGCAATCTAGTTAAGCAACCGCTCGTTTGGAATGGATGCAATGCCAAGCTTGAAACTTCGATCTGTCTACAAAGAAATAGTATAGATTTCGATTCAGCAGCCGAACAGGCCCGGACTACTCCAAATGCGGATTTGGAATTAGAAGGCACGCGGAAATCCGTTCGGTTCGAACCGGAATTTGGCGACCGCTTTGCGGAAATTCATCGCCTCGGCGACTTGCGAACGAGAGAGATGTCGAGGATGTTAAAAAAGGCGAGGCTGATCGTCCAGTCGGTGGCTACCCGGGTAAAATCGAAATTTCGATAGCAAGGCCCGAGCCTTGCCTGTTGGGTCAAATTGAGGATCAAATTTAACTTCGCTACCTTTTTCAATTTTCAATTGCAAAATCCGCTCGTTTTCGGTTGCGCCGTTATAGGCTCTGCCAAATCGGCGAAGCTCCGACGCGTTTTCCAGTTCCGAACATTGCGCGGATAGCGCTGAGTTTGCAGCGAACCGCTTTATGAAGGACCGGAGCGATGAGGACGTTGCTCGCGCCGCGGGCGAACTGCCGGATTGTTCGTCAATGCGGAATTGCGATTTTCTCGGTGTTTTTTGAGAAAGGGGCTTCTATCGCTTTGCCGCATAGTAGGAAACGCGCCTCTCAAGATAGGCTAGGAGTTCCGAAATCGAAAATGCAAGAGCAAACAATACAATGAGCACTGCCCAAAAATGCGACATCAGGAAATTTGCCGAATATAGTTCGAACAACGCTCCAAATCCGACGATTGAGATTAGAAGCTGACCGATAATCACTCCCTTAACCGCTCGTATCACGCCGATCCTAACGCCGCCCAGAATTTCGGGAAGCGCCGCCCAGAAGTAAATCTTCGAGAATGCCGCCCACGGCGATGCGCCGAAGCTAAGCGCCATGTCGATGAGCGAGCGGTTTATCTGCATAACTCCGGCCCGCGCGTTTAGAATAATGATCCATATCCCGAACAGCGAAGTTGTAATGATGATAGACTTCATGCCGAAGCCGAAAAGCACCATTAGCACGGGAACCAATGCTGTCAGCGGAGCACTCAGAAAGATGTTCACCCAAGGCAGCAGAAGTTCGTCCACCAGTCGATTCTTGCCCATCAGTATGCCCACGGGAATGCCAATAGCAATGGCGAAGAAGACACCTGCAAGGAAAGCGCGCGCGGTTTCGGAAAGAGCCTTCTGGAATGCCGGCGTGCCGAAAATTTCGATTAGCGTGCCAATAACCGACGAGAGCGGCGGCAAAAAGAACGACATTCCCGATTGTCCGACCGCCTCCCACAGCAACCCCCACAAAATCAGCGACGACATTCCTGGTAGGCGTAATCCGAGAACTTTCATCTGCTATTCCACGTAGAAGCGCAAGGACGCCCAAATCTGGTCCACGATATCCAGGTATTCGGGATCGCGCCGGATGTCGGCGACGTCCTTGTCTCGAAGGCCGCGAGGCCGGATGATTTCGGACACTCGGCTAGGACGAGGCAGCAGTATAGCTATTTGGTCCGAAACATAAACCGCCTCCTCGATCGAGTGAGTAACAAATAGGAACGTCTTGTTCTCTTCCGCAACAAGACCGAGTAGGTCTTCTTGGAACTTGCGCCGAGTTTGTTCGTCTACTGCGGAGAACGGTTCGTCCATCAAGAGAACTTGGCTGTCGACTGCAAGCGCCCGGGCAAGCCCGACCCTTTGCCGCATGCCGCCGGACAATTCGTGGGGGAAGCTCTTTTCGAACCCTGCAAGACCGACATTGCGAATATATCTTTCGGCGATTCCCTCCCGCTCCGACCGCCCGATGCCCCTAAGCTCAAGGCCGAAAGCCACGTTTCGAAGAACGCTTGCCCATGGGAGCAGCGCGAAATCCTGGAAAACGAACGCGCGGTCCGGACCTGGTCCGGTGACCGGGATTCCGTTCACCTCGACCTCTCCGGATGAAGGTTCCAGAAGTCCTGCAATGATCTTGAGGAGCGTGGTCTTGCCGCACCCGGACGGTCCGAGCAACGATGTAAGCTGGCCTCGCGGAAATTCCAGAGTCAAATTCTTGAGGGCCTCTACATCGCCGTATGTCTTCGAGATATTGCGAGCCGATACGGCCGCCGCCGGAATATCGCTCGGGTCGCCGCCGACTCTAGTCTGATGCGTACCCACGAACGTTTCCTTCAAAAAGCAATTTCTCCAACCGTTCCAGAAGATTCAAAAACACGACCGCGAGAACGATGATTGAGAATATGGCGGCATACATGCTGGGGTAGTCGGCGATAGAACGGCTATAGGTAATGATGTCGCCCACGCCTGTGGGAGTGATTTTCAGTTCGGACAGAATCGCGCCGATGAACCCCGCCGAAGCGCCAAGGCGAAGTCCGGAAAAAATGATTGGCGAGGCGGAAGGTATGATGACCTTTAGAATAATGTCTTTTTCGGTGCCGAGAAAGGAACGTCCCATCTCCTTCAGGTTGGTAGGTGTATTGCGCACTCCGCCCGCGGTGTTCAAAACGATAACCGGCATGGCCATAATGCAAACCACGAATATTTTCGACGTAAGGCCGATACCGTACACCATGACCAGTAGCGGAATGAGAGCCGCAAGCGGCGCTGCCTGCATTACGATAAAGATTGGCAGGAATAGCCAGTCGAACCAAGAACTGAGTCCGATCCACAACCCAATTGCAATTCCCGCAAATGCTGAAATCAGCAATCCGATCGCAAGCGGTCGGAGCGTGTCTGAATAAGCATGCAATAGGGAGCCGTCCAATACCATATCCGCAAGCGCGGCCATGGATTCAAAAAATGTCGGAAATCCGAAACTCACGGGAATTTGTCCGGCAATCTCCCATGCTCCGAAGACGATGATCCCCGACAGGATTTTCAGATGCAGCGATCTATTTATGCTCAGCATTGGCAAATCGGGCGGCGCTCCTGGGAGCGCCGCGCCTCCTTCGCTTAGTTCATAGCCGCGTCAAGCGGCACCATGTACCAGAAGTCTTCGACTTTGAGAGTTGACAAGTCCCCTTCAAGCTGACCGGCATTGCTGTACCATTCCAGGTCCGCCATTGCAGCCTTGCGGCCTCCGCCGTTAGCGTCGTAGAGGCCGCCTTCGATCGCTTCAGCGTAGAAATTGTCGAGGCTGTCGAGAATTTCCTTTGGAAGCTGGCCAATCGGTCCGTCCGGATTCGTTTCGCGACCAACCATTGAGGGGTCTGCGTTCATGTCTTGCCAGACGCCGAGAAGCGCGTTTACGAATATCTGGACTTGTTCTTCGTTGGCCTTAATCCAGTCGAGATTGGCGAACAGGGCTTCGTCGGAAGCTTCGACATCGAACATGGGAAGAACATTGAACTTATCGGCGTGCTGCCGCATCACCTTATTCTTGTTTGAAAGATCGATAATTGTCGCGTCGGCCTGTCCGGCTACCAGCGCGACTACGCGATTCGCTGAACCGGGCACGTATGAGCGTTCTCCGAACTCGATGCCGGTCCTGTCTTCTATAACGTTGGCGATCGAATCCGTCCCGCCGCCGCGCGAGTGAAGTAGAATAGGCTCGCCGTCCAAGTCTTCCAGCGTGCTATATTTTTTAGTCGTAACGGGGAAGAACTTCAGTTTCGAGAGCTGGAAAATTATTCGTATCGGAGCCTTGGCCCTTTGCATTGCCGCGTAGGGAGTGCCGAAACCGATATCCATCTGGCCACTCAGTACTGCTTGGATGGCGAGTTCTTCGTCAGAGAACGCCGTCCACTCGTAGTCCAGCCCGTTTGCTTTAGCCCGGTCGAGGGCTACGAAAAACGCCGCTAGTTCGTCCGAAGGAGTTTCCGCCAGCGCAATGCGGATAGTGTCAGCCTGCGCAGCGACCGCGGACAGCCCGAAAGCTAGCGGCAAGGCCGCAGCGAACATTCTCGCTTTTTTAACAAGTTCTACCATTTTTGGTTTCTCCTTTTCATGTATATACTACTTAAGTGCGCGCTCATACAGTTCTGCGATGGAGTTCGAGCGCCGCCGTTACGCATTCCCGAACAATCGGTTCGAAACCGAACCCAGATGGTCGCGCATAGCCAAAAATGCTGAATCGGGATCGCGCGCCTCAATTGCGGAGACGATCCGATTATGTTCAACAAAACTCGAATGGCCGGTTGGCGGCATCTGCGAATTACGAACTACGGTGTTCCATGCTATTGCCCGACGCACTTGGTTTAGCCTGTCAAAAAGCGAAAGCAAAAGCTCGTTTCCGGTTGCTTCAGCGATTGCCCGGTGAAATAGATCATCGCAGGCTTCGTAGTCTTCCCAGCACTTGGCCCGTTCAGCGCGTTCCTTGCAATCTCGAATTGCGCAGAGCGCCGCTACTGACGAATTTATGGACGCCTCGCGAGCAAGCGCGGGCTCAAGCGCGAGGCGAGCGCGCATCATTTGCGCAGGCGACACTCGCCTGCTAAGCCTAGCCAAGCTGTCTATCCCGTCGGATGCCAGAAACGTGCCTTTGCCGACGTGCCGCCAAATTCGACCTTCGCGTTCAAGCTCCTCGAGCGCTTGCCTGAGCTTGGAACGGGAAATGCCGAGACTTACAATCAACTCCCGTTCAGGAGGCAGGCGATCGCCCGGGCTGTATTTTCCAGCGGCAATGTGGGCCTCAAGCGCAGCTAGCGCGTCATCCCGGCCGTCCGTTTCGAGAGTTTCAAGCAAAATTCAAATCCAATTTGGTTGACCAATTAGATTGATTGATCTACCATACAGGCGGTCGACCGGCCGTGCAAGAGTGATTTCAGTTATTTTTGTACGAATTGCAAAAATCCGAGATTGATCCAGCGTCTGCATCAGATCGAACGAATATTGGAAGGAAAGGATTTATGAATAGGTTTTCCATTGAACAAGCGCCAGTTGTCGCTCTTCCCGTTGCAGGTTCCGCAGCTTCTTTCCCTGTTCGCAGGGTCTATTGCATCGGCAGAAACTATGCGGCGCATGCGATCGAGATGGGGCACGACCCCGACCGAGAGCCGCCGTTCTTTTTCCAAAAGAATCCGGACAATCTTGATCCTTCCGGTGAATTTCCCTATCCGCCGCATTCCTCCGACGTTCATCACGAGGTCGAGTTGGCCGTCATGCTCAAATCCGGCGGATCGAATATTTCCGTCGCTTGCTCGCTCGCCCACGTATTCGGATATGCGGCGTCGCTCGATATGACGCGCCGCGACCTTCAAGCCGAGCAGAAAAAGCTAGGCCGGCCATGGGAAATCGGCAAGGCCTTTGAACGTTCGGCACCGGTCGGCCCTGTGCATCCCGTTTCGGAAGTAGGGCACTTGTCCGAAGGCAGGATAGCCTTGACAGTCAATGGCATCGTTCGGCAGGACGGCAACCTCAACCAGATGATATGGAAAGTGCCCGAGATTATTGCGTTTTTGTCGAAATATTTCTCTCTTTCGGCTGGAGACGTAGTCTTGACGGGAACTCCTGCCGGTGTCGCGGCAGTCAGCAGGGGAGATATGCTGGAAATTGAAATCGAAGGTATCGAGCCGGTAGGCGTAAAGGTAGTGTGATCGAATGCCTGGCCCCGCGTCTGTTCGGAATCGAGTTCAACCCGTAATTTCAGACGTCCTGACCTCATATCGGATTTTCTACGGTTTGTTTGAGCCTTT
>JAPPFL010000021.1:29294-48254 GCA_028823855.1 Albidovulum sp. | reverse complement strand
GTGCCTGACATGAAAAACAGAATCAAAACAATGACTTATGATTCAGCCTCTAAGGTGCAGTGGCTGTGTTGAAACGAGTTCGATTGCGCCGCTCGAGGCTTTAGCGGCCGCAGGCGCAGCGGCGAACGGGCCTCGCAAGCGAGGCGTGCCGGTTCGGCCGATTTTCCTTGAATTTGAAGAACCGGGTTCGAGCGCATTCAGACGCATGTCTTCCGGATTAGCGGGAGTCGAGAGCCCTTTTGACGAGGATGCCTTTAGCCTCGGTACCAGGGGCGGGCATCACCATCATGCGCCAGAGGGTTTCCCGGTCCGGCATCCTGACCTTGCCGAAGCAATGTCCCGGCTCCCGCCAAAGATAGAGTTTTCGCTCCTGGTACCGCTTCGCCTTTTTGAACGGCGCGCAGCGGTTCTCCTGGATCTGGTCGATCAGGAACGCCAGCAGGCATAGGGTGGCGAAGACGCTAGACAGGTTTTTTCTCCATGGACGAAATTGTGCTCGAACTCGCAGCCGCGGTTCTTCAAAGTGTTGAATTATTCGTTTTCTATGGACCATCGGCTTCGAGCGGCCCGGGACCAGCCGGTTTTCGAACCGTCCGGGCGCGCTTCCGCGAAAACCAGCAGGGCCGCGCGCACGTCGAACTGGCTTTCGTAAGGGGGCTCGTCGCCCGGCCGGCGGAATTTGTGCGCGTTCCGCTCCTTTTTCGTCCCTTCGGTCTTCTTCAGGGTCCGCGCCTCCGGGCGGCCCTTCGCCCGGTCGAACGGGAACCCGCGGTCGCCGGGCTTGGCGCCGAGGATATAGCGCAGGTCCCTGGAGCGAATCGGCTTGATATTCGGGCCCTTCGATGCCGGGCCGTCCTGCAGGACGACATCCTCCGGATGGGGATGCTCCCGGCGGTAGCTCTCCTGGAACCGGCGCGCCGCGCTCTGCTCGCAGTCGTTCTTGCCGGCGCCGTTCTCAATCTCGATCATCTCCGGCGCGACGGGGAAGACGGCCTCCCGGTCCGGATAAGCCAGGGCTCCGGCGTACATCTGGCGGCAGCAGTTCGTCGCGCCGTTTCGATGCCGCTTTCGGCGGCAGGCGGCGCAGCGGACCCTGTTCGAGGAAAAATACTGCGTTCGGTCCAGCGACAGCGGCACGCGGCCGTCGAACGCCTCGGAACCTTGCCGCGCTTCGGCTGGGCGACCGCGTCGTTGAAGCAGCCGCGCAGCTTCAGGTGCTCAACACGTTCCAGCCGCTCCCGCATGGCGGAGTCGGAGGGCGGCCGCGCCACAGTATCGAACTGAATAAGCGACGGAAACTTCAAGAGGAGGACTGTCCCCGAGAGCCAAGCCGCGCGAAGCGGCCAGATCCGGAATCCGCTCGAACTCGTCGCAAGCGAGCCGAAGCAGCACCGGCATCGACGAGTGCCGGCGCATGGCGTTGTTCATACTGCATTGCCAAGAAATTTTTTTCGGAGCATGCGGCGAATCGCCGAGATCCGCAAATTCATGAGCGCGAAGTCCGCGAAAAATATTTTTCGCGCTTTTCTTAATGAATTGAAATATAGCAATATTTTCAATTATCGGGAATTGCTGAAGACGGCGCAAGTAATTCCATTTGCAGGGTCCTTGCCTGGCCGATTCCAGACGGGGTTTATACTGAGCTTGCGGCGATTCGGTCGGCGGCTGGCCTAGGGAGGTTTCCTCGGACCTCGCCGGCTTGGAGTACGGAGTAGAAAATAACTGCAAACGCAACGAAATCGCATGCCGCGAACGGCTTGCATCGAAAGAGGTTCAAGGTGACTATTCCAGACGACTATCTCGAACGAGTCTACGCGGGCGTACTCGGCAAACTGATCGGAGTCTATCTGGGTCGACCGTTCGAAGGCTGGGAATACGGCAGAATCACGCGCGAACTGGGTCCAATCGAAGGCTATGTTCACGACCGACTCGGCGAACCCCTTGTTGTAACCGACGACGACATAGCGGGCACTTTCACATTTTTGCGCGCTTTGGAGGACTACAACCCTTCCGAGAATCTATCCTCCCGCGAAATTGGAATGGCGTGGCTGAACTACATCGTCGAAAATCGTTCGATCCTTTGGTGGGGCGGGAAAGGCATTTCGACCGAGCACACGGCCTGGCTCAACTTGAAGCGAGGCGTTTCAGCCCCGGACAGCGGTTCAATCGCGTGCAACGGCCGAACCGTTGCGGAACAGATCGGAGCGCAGATTTTCATCGACGGCTGGGCGCTTGTTTCGCCTGGCAAGCCTGAGCTTGCGGCAAAACTTGCGAGAGCCGCCGCGCGCGTCAGCCACGATGGCGAGGCGGTTCATGCGGCCATTTTTTGGGCTTCTATGGAAGCCGAAGCCTTTGTTGAGAATAACATCGACCGCTTGATTGAAACCGGGCTCTCGTTCATTCCCACCGGATGCCTGATCCAAAGGCTCGTAGAAGACGTGCGGAAATGGCACTCACTTAACGCGGATTGGAGAGATACGCGCCAAAAAATTGATGATCGCTACGGTTACCATAAATTTCCCGGAAATTGCCACGTCGTGCCCAACCACGCCCTCATGATCATGGCAGTTCTTTACGCGCCTTTTGACTTCCATCGCGCCCAAACAATCGTAAACACCTCAGGTTGGGACACCGATTGCAATGCCGGAAACGTCGGGTGCTTGATGGGGATCATGCATGGGCTTGACGCGCTGGAAAACGGCCCCGACTGGCGCGGTCCGATCGCGGACCGCATGCTAATATCCTCCGCCGACGGCGGAAATTCCATAAATGATGCCGTGCGAATGGCATATTACGTTGCAGGACTCGGTCGAGTACTTGCCGGTAAAGGGCCGCTCTCCGCCCCTAAGAATGGCGCCCAGTTCCACTTCTCGCTGCCAGGATCAACTCAGGGGTTTCGGGTTTCCGAAATAACGGATCCAATCTGCTCGGCAGCCGCAAAAAACGTCGAAATAAATGGCGAACGCGTGCTCTCAATACGTTTCACGCAGCTAAAACGAGGCCAGTCGGTTGGGGCAACGACGCCGACTTTCGCGCCGCCGGACGTCAAATTTATGAGAACCTATGAATTGATGGCGACCCCGCTCCTATATCCCGGGCAGCGTCTTTCCGCCAATGCCCTAGCCCCGGCTACGAATACCGGCGAGGTGCGCTCGGGGCTGCGAATTCGCTACTACGGCGACGGCGACGAACTTGTCGGCGTGGACGGGCCGGCAGTTGCGCTTGGCCCCGGGATGCGGACTCAATTGGAATGGCCCGTGCCAAGCTGCGGTTCCCAGCCGATAGCCGAAGTCGGTATGTTTGTCCTAGCGGAATCGAAATCATGCGATGGCGAAATCCACGTAGACAAATTGGGATGGAGCGGTACGCCTAGTTTTATTCTCAACCAACCCGAGGGCTGCGGAAGCTTCTGGCGCCGTGCCTGGGTCAATGCTGCGGACTCGTTCTCTTCGCAGTTCGGTCGGAGTTTCCATGTTTCGCAAGACCTGGGCGAAGGTCTTGTTGTGCATGGCACTCGGCAATGGACGAACTACAAGATCGAATCCGATATAATCCTGCACTCTGGGCAGTACGCGGGTTTGACGGCCCGAACGCAAGGGCTCCGCAGATATTATTCGGCGAAAATCAGTAGATGCGGGCGTTTCGAGATCGGCCGCGTTCGCGACGATTGCCGCGTGGTACTTGCATCCGCCGATTTCAAGTTCGCCTACGGAGAACCGATAAGCATGTCGTTCGAGGTAAACGGAATCGATATAGTTGCGCGGGCAGAAAAAACTACACTCAAGGTTCGAGACAATACCGCCCTAGCCCTCGGGTCGGGCGGTATCGGACTGCTTGTCGCCGACGGCGCCATGTCGGCGGATGCCATTCGGGTTTCGCCGCCGTAGCAGACGAAAATTTGCTCTTGTTCTTCGGCTTCCCGGGTTAGGATTTTGGAATGCAAGGCGGCAATGGCCGGATAGCGCGAAGCCTATCTTAAGGGATCGAATGCTGGTTGCGCGTTGTCGCCCTGTAAAATACAAATTAAGCTAGTCGAACAAAATGCCATTCGATAGCGCAATGGCTGAATTCGACTATGCTCGATACGGGCATGCGAAAACAAGGGAGGAAGATCATGTTTCGTTACTTGAGAAGATTCACTGCCGCGATAAGCGCCGCCGTGTCCCTATTGGCCGGAAGCGCAGTTTTTTCGGCGGAGGCGACCAAGATCGCTTTTCTGATGCCCTGCACGCAGTGCGCCGATCGCTGGGAAACAAAGGACAGGCCCTTTTTCATTGAAGCCGTAAAGGCTCTGGACCCGTCGATCGAGGTGATTGCTCTAAATGCGGAGGGCGACGGCAATCGCCAAATTGCTCAGGGCGAGTCAGTACTTGCGCAAGGAGTAAAGGCCATCGTCATCAACACAATTGGCGAGACGACGGCTGTTCCAGTGGTTCGCCAGGCTCAGAGGGAAGGCGTACCTGTCATTGCCTATGACGGCTTGATGGTTGGCGTGGTTACCGAAGGGTTCGTTACGTTTAACAACGAACTCGTCGGTGTGCTCCAAGCCCAATATCTCGTGGATAACCTCGACGCTGGCGCACGTATCGCGATCATAAACGGGGAACAATTCTGCGCTGCCTGCCGAGCTTTTCGGGTTGGCGCACACAAGGTCCTCGATCCGCTAGCGGCGGAGGGCAAGATCCAGATCGTCCACGAGGCTGAAGCCAAAGGTTGGCTAGCCGCCAATGCGCAGCGCGCGATGGAGCAGGCGCTTACGGCAAACAACGACATGATTGACGGGGTCGTAGCGGCCAACGACACATTGGCGCAAGGTGTAATCGCCGCCCTCAAAGGAGCTAACCTGCAAGGCAAGGTCCTTGTTACGGGTCAGGACGCTAGCGATGCCGCCATCATCAATATCTTGAACGGCGAGCAAACAATGACGGTTTACAAATCGCTCCAGGAACAGGCCGCAGCGGCTGCGAAGGGTGCCGTTGCTCTTGCTCGCGGCGAGGATGTTTCAGACATATTCCCGGAAGCCGTAAGCACTGATTCCGGCGACCAGCCGGCGCTCCTTTTGCAGCCGACCGTGGTCGATATCGGCAATATCGCGGAAACTGTTATCAAGGACGGCTTTACTATGAAAGAAAACGTCTGCACGGGCTCGGCGGCGCAGGCATGCACGTTCTGAATTGAGCGCCAAGGCAGGCGCCGACCTACATATACTCGAGGCTCGCAGCCTCAGTAAGAGATTCGGTCGAGTCCAGGCTCTGAGCGGCGTGGATCTCCAGATCCACGCCGGTTCGGTGCTAGCATTGCTCGGCGACAACGGTGCCGGAAAGTCTACGCTGGTTAAAATTGTATCCGGCGTTCATCGTCCGGATACCGGGGATTTGCTGCTGGACGGTTCTCGATTGAACATATCGTCGCCGCGCGATGCGAGCGCGGCGGGAATCGAGACAGTTTACCAGGACCTTGCGCTATGCGAGAATTTAAACGTGACCCAAAACCTGTTTTTGGGACGGGAACGCAGAAGCCCGGGGAATGCCATTCGGCGAATGTTTCTTGACCGGAGAAGCATGGAGGCCGAGGCCGAAAAGGCCTTCGACATTCTCGGAACTCGGATTCCCTCGCTTGCAGCACCGATAAGCGCGCTGTCCGGAGGGCAACGGCAAGCCGTCGCCATTGCAAGAGCAATTGTTTGGCAAAGCCGGCTCGTGATGTTTGACGAGCCGACAGCCGCGCTCGGCGTCGAGCAAACGGAGAATGTACATCGATTGATAAGGCGGTTGCGAGACCGAGGCGTCGGCGTATTGCTTATAACGCACAATATGGTGGACGTGTTTGCTCTAGCCGACCGCGTGATCGTACTTCGTCAGGGAAGGCGGGTATCCGAAATGGATCCCCGTAAATGTACTCCCGATGATGTCGTAAGCGCGATCACGGGCAGCGAAAGGGCCGGAGAGCGATCGCCGTGAATCCTCAGAGGGTACGCAAGGGATCGGAACCGGCCGTCGCTCCAAAATCGATACAAGATTGGCTGCTCAAAATCAGCTACGGTGAATTGGGCCTGTTACCTGTGCTAGCGGCACTCATGGCAGTGTTAATCGTGTTTAATTTTGCTAGCCCCTATTTTCTTACTCCTCGCAATCTATCCAATCTCACGTTGCAGGTCGGCGTACTCGGCGTAATGGCGTTAGGAATGAGCTTGGTTTTGTTCATTGGCGAGATCGATCTGTCCGCAGGATCGGTTTCGGGCGTTTGCGCCATCATTCTGGTTCTGCTTTCGTCTCGCTTCGGCATCCCCGGAATTTTAGCGGTTTCCCTCGCAATTCTCTGCGGAGCGGCCATCGGCGGAATACACGGCAAACTGGTGACCGCTATTGGCGCTCCCTCCTTCATTGTGACTCTAACCGGTCTACTTGTATGGCAAGGCGCGCAGCGGATGCTTGTTGGCAATCAGATCGGACAGATCCTTATCAACGACCCGCTCGTTATCAGCATTGCCTCTACGTTCATGCCGTTTTGGCTATCGTTGCTGATCGTTGCGTCGACAGTTGGATACGCGCTCGTTTTTTGCATTCGTCGGTGGAAATTAAAGCAACACGCGGGAACGGCAGGAAAATTGGGTCTGCTGGGAAGGTCCATGCTGTTTCCCATTCTGGCGATCGTTATTTTCCTGGTTCTTTCAAATCATTTGGGCGTACCGGTCCTGCTATTGATATTGGCCATTTTAGCTCTTGTCCTCACGCTGGTCACTGAACATACGCCCTTCGGCGTGCACATCTTTGCGGTCGGAGGCAACGCGGAAGCGGCCAGGAGGGCCGGAATCAACGTCGCCCGGCTAAAGCTAATACTGTTTTCCAGTTGTTCGGCGTTGGCGGCTTTTTCCGGCATTGTCGCGGTCTCCCGGCAATATGCCGCCGACGGCAACACGGGAGGAGGCAATCTGGTTCTCGACGCTATCGCCGCCGCCGTGATCGGAGGAACCAGCCTTTTCGGGGGGCGCGGTCGAATACAGGGAAGCCTCTTGGGAGCCCTGGTGATAGGTACCGTGGCCAATGGATTGGATCTGCTTGGTCAATCCGCCAACGTTAAGTCGATTATCACCGGATTGATTTTGCTTGGTGCCGTTTCGGTCGACATGGTTGCTCGCCAAAGGAGAATTCGCAGCGGTGCGGCAGGGGCCTAGATTCAGAGGAGCAAATAATGAACAGAAGCGACGAGATTAACTTTCCCGAAGGATTTGTTTGGGGGGCGGCAACAGCGGCATACCAGATCGAAGGCAGCCGTAGCGCCGACGGCGGAGGCGAATCGATCTGGGATGTCTTTGCGCGCAATGGAGGAACGCTAAACGGCGACAACGGCGCTATCGCGGCAGACCACTACCACCGGTTTCCCGAAGACCATAAGCTCGCGAAACAGCTTGATTTCCAAAGCCTTCGCATGTCTATTAGCTGGCCGCGCATTTCACCCGACGGCTCCGGCATTCTCAATCCGCCGGGATTCGACCACTACGAGCGAGTATTGGACTCGCTTTTGGAGAAAGATTTAGTTCCCATGGTTACCCTATACCATTGGGATCTGCCTCAGGCGCTGCAGGATCAAGGCGGATGGCTCAATCGCGACACGGCTCAGCGTTTTGCCGATTACGCCGCCGCAGTAACCAATCGCTTCGGAGACCGCGTTCCATTCTGGATCACGACCAACGAGCCTTGGTCCTGCGCATTCCTGGGATACGCGCGGGGCCTTCATGCGCCGGGCGTGCGGGACTACCACGCGGCCGGAATTGTCGCGCATCACCTCAACCTTGCGCACGGCCTGGCTGTTCCCGCCATTCGATCGAACATCAAGGATGCTCAGGTCGGCGTCGTGCATTGCCTGCAAGTGATCGAACCGTTTTCGGATGCCGCCGCAGATATCGAGGCGGCGAAGGCGGTTGACGGCGAAGCCAACGGCCTCTTCCTGGAACCGTTGCTGAAGGGGAGCTATCCGTCCCACATGTTTCGATACTTGCCCTGCCTTGCGGACGGCAAAACAGTTCGAGACGGCGATCTGGAGTGCATCGCCGCTCCGATCGATTTTCTTGGCCTGAACTACTACGTTCATGAAGTCGTGCGCTTTGATCGCACAATCCCTATCGTCCACGCGCAGCGCATGGCGCCGCTCGGCCCTCTGACCACGATTGGAAGCGGACTGAGGCCGGATGGACTCGAGGAAATCCTGCTAAAGCCCAGCCGCGACTATGGAAGCTCGCTGCCGATCTACGTTACGGAAGTGGGCTATCTATTCAACGACTACGTGAACCCGGAAGGAAGAGTAAACGATTCTGCGCGCATCAAGTACTATGACGAGGCTTTCAGGGCGGCGCATAGCGCGATGCAAAAGGGAGTCGACTTGCGCGGGATCTATGTCTGGACGCTATTGGACGATTTCGAATGGGATTCCGGCTACAGTTCTCGCTACGGGATTGTTTTCGTGGAATATGGAACGCAGAAGCGGATTCCGAAGGATAGCTCCTATTGGCTTCGCGACGTAGCGCAGCGAAATGGGCTGGCAGGAAATCAAGTATAGTACGGCAGCCCGAACGGCTGCACTTGATCCTCCGACATTTGTAAATCCCCAAGCAATTCGACAGGTTCAGGCTTTCCGAGTTCACGCTCGCTCTCTATTGCCTCGCGGACTTCCACGTTTCGGCGATATCCGCGATAGAAGCGGCCTGGGATCAGCCATGGGGCGCGCAAATTATTCAGATTTCGAGCTTAAGCGAATTTTGAAGCCATTATTAGCCCGTTTCGCTTTTCCGCCTAGCGGCGCGAACAGGCGATTCGCAGGGCGAAACTATTGCCGGAACGGTCAATCGCCGACCGGCTTCGGTTCCGTGTCATTAGAAACCGATACAAGAGACGTCCTGATTCTGCGCAGGTATTCCTTGACTTCGTGCGGCCTCTTTCGAGCGACGCCCGCCGCCAATACGTCCACAATGGCCGCGAAAACGAGGCGCGAAGCGGAAGGCTTGTAAATGTCTTGGTCTTCCGGGAGATCGACCATGATCGAAATGTCCGTTAGCGCGGCGAGACTTGATCCGGACTTGGTTAAACTAATCGTGTGCGCTCCGTACTGTCTGGCAATGGCCACGCTGTCGAGAAGTTCTCGAGGTTGACCTGACGCTGAGATCGCAAAGAGGACATCTCCCTTGCCGAAGGTAGATGCAACCATTCTTTGCAGATAGCCGTCCGCGTGCGATTCGGAAGGAATTCCTAGCCGGAAGAATCGGTTGGCCCCTTCCCTCGCGACATTGGCGGATCCTCCCCCAACACCGACAAAGCATATGCGCCGCGCCTGGGAAAGCACTCCTATAGTGCGAGCTACAACATCGCTATCCAACTGATTCCTGGCGAGATTAAGGGTGTCAATCAATGCGGAGAATACTTGGACGACCAGCTGGTCGGAACCGGAGTTATCATTTACCGGCTCTCCCAAGTACTGCATGCTGACCGCGACGCTTTGCGCAAGCCGAATCTTGAATTCTCTAAATCCGGAACACCCAAGTTTGACGCAGAATCTGTTGACCGTTGCGACGGAGACTCCGACCGCTTCGGCGATTTCCAGCTGGTTGAGGTAAGCCGACTTGTCCAAATTGTCCAAAATGTAGTCGGCAACGCACTTTTCGCGTTTTGGAAATTCCGCGTCCAGCGTGCGCATCCTGGAGATGATGTCGACGATTGTCGGTCTTTCAACGTTGGAATTTCCAGTTTGCATGCGTTGCAATTCCGTCCTCCCGTTCTTTCGTCGCAGCCGCGCATTTGTCTGACTGGAAATTAATCGAATCGAAGAATTAACCCAGAACCGAATCGATTTGAATGTTTCGCGCTCGATATCTTCCAAAGCCGGCAGCGAGAGTTGACTGCCTTTGAAATCCAGCTTCAATCCGTGAGTCGTTGAAAGTCGCGCGCCCGTCACCGCTCCGCTTCGCAGTCGCCACTGAATTTTTTCCCCATGCGCAGGGTCGAATGCGGCAATTGAACAACCGAGCCGAAATGATCTCTGGAAAAAGCCGTATTGTAGATAACTTACATTTAGTTCTAAAATAAAAAATTTAAATTTGCAAGTATATTGACTATAAAGACATTATTATGTAATTAAATTACATTGCATGAGAAATGCAAGACCGCAAATTGTACGAAGGAGAAGCCTACAATGAAGCTATTCCCCAAGCAAAAAAGAAATTTGCTCGCTTTTGGCGCCGCAATTGCAATGGCCGGAGGCGCGGCAGCCGACGGAACGTTTCGCTACGCCACGGTCGGCGAACCGCCAAGCCTCGATCAGCACGTTGTAACTTCGGACCTCGCTACGACAATTGCCCACCACATGTTCGAAGGATTGTATACGTTCGACTCGTCGAATTCGCCGCGGCCGCTGCTTGCGTCCGGCGATTCTATGTCAGAAGATGGGAAGTCGATCACCATATCGCTCAGAGAGGGCGTTTTGTTCCACAACGGCGACGAAATGACATCGACCGATGTCGTCGCCTCCCTGCGCCGTTGGGGAGAGCACGGTTCGCGCGGCGGACTGCTCTTCGCAAATGTCGACAGCGTAAGCGCATCGGGCGACCACGAAGTAACGATTCAGCTAAGCGCACCTTTCGGTCCTTGGAAAAACCTTCTGGCTTTCATCAACGGCGGACCCGCAATTCATCCAGCCTCGGTAATGGAAGGATCCGGAAAGGAACCGATCGCACCGCAGGACTATATTGGCACGGGACCGTACATGTTTAGCGAATGGGTCGCGAATAGACATGTCGAGCTCGTCCGATTCGACGGCTACGTTTCGCCGGAAGGGACTCCGGACGGCTACGCGGGCCAGCGCTCGGCGGAATTCGATTCGCTCCGGTTTATTCCCGTCCCTGACGTGGGCACCCGGGTGGCTGGACTGAAGGCGGGCGATTACGACTACGCCGAGAGCATTCCCGGCGATCTGTACGCTGAACTGGACGCGGACGAATCCGTTCGAACCATCCTGAATGGGAGCCCCATATTCGGCCTGGTTTTCATGAATTCGCGGCACGGCCCTCTGATGGAGAATTTTGCGCTTCGCAGAGCGATTCAGGCCGCGCTCGACAAAACCGCGGCGCTGCATGTCGCCATCGGACCGGAAGGGCTGTGGCGGGCAAACGGTTCATTCCTGCCGGAAGGAAATGTCTGGTATTCGGAAAATGGAACGGGCCAGTTCAGCCTTGGAGACCCGGATTCTTCTCGAGCCATTGCAGAGGAAGCAGGATACGACGGCGACCCGATCAAGTTCATGGTGTCGACCAACTATCCGTTCCACTACGATTCCGCTGTCGTCTACACCAAGCAGCTTGCACAGGCCGGATTCAACATCGATCTCCAAGTCTACGATTGGGCCACGCTGATTCAGAAACGCGCCCAGCCCGATCAATGGGACCTTTTCTTTACGCATCACGGTTTTGTTCCCGACCCGATTCTGATTTCCGTAATGAACGACAACTATCCGGGATGGTGGACCACGAAGGAGAAAGCAGACTTGAAATCACGCTTTACGATGAGTTCCGATCCCGCAGAGCGGCAGGCGATCTGGTCCGAGATTCAAGGCTTGATTTATGAACAGGTGCCGACGATGAAGACCGGCGACGTTTATACCTACAATATCGCTTCGCCCGCCCTTAAGGGTCTTGGGGAAGCGACTCTGATTTGGCCGCACTTTTGGAATGTCTCGAAGTAGATACCGCAAAACCATCCGAGACTTTCGGTTTCGAATCCAGTTAGGAAAGGCTCGGATATACAGGCGGCCCGGCGGATAAGACGATTCTTGAATACACGTTCAAGCGGTTGCTGACGCTGCTACCGACTCTTGCCGCGGCATCATTCCTCGTATTTCTGTTTATCCACCTAATTCCAGGCGACCCGGCGGCGATACTTCTCGGCGATGCCGCGACGCCGGAAGCGGCGGCTGCGCTTTCGAAGGAACTGGGTCTGGATGAGCCCCTGTTGAAACAATACGCCCTGTGGCTTGGCAACGTTGCGCAGGGTGATCTGGGGACATCCATTTTTTTCCAGCAGCCGGTCCTGTCCGTGATCGGGGACGGCGCCGAGACATCGATCCTTCTAGCCGTGATGACGATGTTCTGGATCATTGCATTCGGCGTGCCCGTAGGCGTGATCTCGGCTATTCGACGCGGTTCGTGGATTGACCAAATTAGCTCCGGCGGCGCCATGCTGTTCGCCTCGGTTCCGACTTTTTGGCTGGGCCTCTATCTTATCCATATTTTTTCCGTAGGGCTAGGGTGGTTCCCGAGTTCCGGATTTCCATCCATTTCCGACGACGGCGGGCTAGCGAATCTAAGGTATCTACTTCTTCCCAGCCTGACGCTGGCCGCGCCGAACGCGGCGCTTATAATTCGACTCGTTCGGGCCTCGATGCTCGATGTAAGCCGCGAGGACTATGTACGCACCGCAAGAGCCAAGGGATTGCACCCTGCCCGCGTCGCGGTCCGGCATGTCTTCCGCAACGCCTTGATCGCCGTAGCCGCCGCCTTCGGATTCACGTTTGCCGCTCTCGTCTCTGAAGCTGTCGTAACCGAAACCGTGTTTTCCCTTCCCGGAATAGGGCGCTTGGTCGTACAGTCGATCCTTCGCCGCGACTACCCGGTCATTCAAGGAGTTGTTCTTGTAGTCGTGGTGCTTTACATGGCCGTTAATCTGCTTGTGGATCTGGCTTACGCCAGCTTGGACCCAAGGGTGTCGCTAAATTGACCCTGCTAGGTTCAATTGGATCCGCAGTATTTGGACGTTGGCTGGCAACAACTGGCTTGATTTGGCTAGCGCTGGTTGCAATTTCCGCCGTTGCGGCGCCGTTGATCGCTCCGTTCGACCCGCTCGAGATCAATCCTATTGAAAGGTTGTCGGAACCTGCTCCGCCCTACCTTTTCGGAACCGATCACTTTGGTCGGGACACGTTCTCCAGAGCCGTTTACGGGGCAAGGATGGCGTCCATCATCGGCTGCGGAAGCGTTCTGGTCGCATTGTTCGCTGGCGGTCTCTGCGGAATGCTTTCCGCCTATTTCCCGCAACTCGGGCATGTACTGATGAGGGTAGTCGACGTGCTTATGGCATTTCCCGCGCTGTTGCTCGCGCTTGTGCTCATGACACTGCTGGAACGAAGCGTGATCAACACGGTCATTGTAATCGGAATTGTCTATGCCGCGACGACGGCGCGCATTCTTTATGGGATGACGCTCAAGCTAAAGGGCGAAGTCTTCGTAGACGCGGCGATATGCACGGGCGCGGGTCATTCGTCAGTGCTGCTGCGACACATTTTTCCGAATCTGATCTCGCCCCTACTCGTTCAGGCAAGCTTTGTTTTCGCATTTTCCCAGCTACAAGCTGCCGCGCTTGATTTCCTTGGCCTAGGTCTTCCGCCGGAAGTTCCGAGCTGGGGCAACATGCTGGCGGAGGAGCGGATTTACATTACCAGAGCTCCGTGGCTGCTGATCTTTCCCGGCGCCCTGATCATACTAACGGTTTTTTCCCTGAACCTCGTTGGCGACGCGATACGGGATGCCATCGACCCGCGGTTCAGAGGCGACATCGCGGGAGTCTGATTCGTGCCTCTTCTCGACGTAAGCGAACTTGAAATATCCGTTCATTCGACTGGCGGCGACATTGCGGTCGTCAAGGGAGTTTCCTTCCAGGTGAATAAATCGGGAACGATCGGGATAGTTGGCGAGAGCGGATGCGGTAAAAGCCTGACCTCGCTGGCGATCATGGGCTTGCTGGACGGGTCGCAGGCCAGAACTACTGGCGGAACGGTCCGCTTTGAAGGAACGGAGCTTCTCGGATTGACGATGCGCGAACGCCGCAAAATCATGGGCAACCAGATGTCGATGATATTCCAGGAGCCAATGACCTCGTTGAACCCGGTTTACCGCGTAGGCGATCAGATCGCGGAGGCTCTGCGCCAGCATAGGAGCCTCACGAGGAAGGCGGCGCGCGAGCGGGCTATCGAATTGCTCCGAATGGTTCGAATTCCGCGGCCGGATGAGCGCATCGACTGTTTTCCGCACCAGTTGTCGGGTGGGCAGCGGCAGAGGGTCATGGTCGCGATTGCAATTGCCTGCGAACCGAAGTTGCTGATTGCCGACGAACCAACGACAGCGCTGGATGTCACGGTCCAAAAAGAAATTCTTGGCCTTCTTCGCGACTTGCAGGAACAAACGGGCATGGCAGTCGTGCTCATTTCGCACGATCTCGGCGTGGTAGCCGAGACGTGCGACTTTGTCGCGATCATGTATCGCGGCAAAATCGTAGAGACCGGGCGTGCGGAGGACGTGTTCTCGTCAGTCGCCCATCCCTACACGAGAGGCCTATTGAACTCGATTCCGCCAGTAGACCGCGATGTCGAAGTGCTCAATGAAATTCCAGGCCGCGTTCCTTCGATTGAGCAAAACGTCCCCGGCTGCTCCTTTCACTCGCGCTGTACCATCGCGGCAGGAATTTGCCGCGAAATCGATCCTGAATTCTCCACTGTATCCGGAAAGCACGAAGTCAGATGCCATTTTGCCCTTGGAAGCAACAATCGAGCTGAGTGATGCTGCGAGTTTGCAATTTGAAGACCTTTTTCCGCATAGGAGCAGGCTTGTTCGGACGAAAGCGTATTACCGTAAAGGCTGTCGACGACGTTTCGTTCGAAATCGGCGAAGGAGAAGTCCTCGGACTCGTCGGAGAATCTGGAAGCGGCAAATCGACCGTGGGCCGAACTCTGACTCGGCTGGAAAAGCCGACGAGCGGCAAAGCCTACTTTGACGGTCAGGATATTCTAAAGCTGAGCGCCCGGCAGTTCCGGCCGGTAAGAAGGCATGTCCAGATGATTTTCCAGGATCCCTACGCATCGTTGAATCCTAGACTGTCCGTAGAGGCTACACTGGCCGAACCGCTTCGCATTCACGGCCTGGCCGGCAATCGCTCGGAAGCACGCGAGAAAATCGGCCGAATACTTGAGCGCGTCGGATTGGAGCCGGAGGCCATGAAAAAATTCCCTCACGAATTCTCAGGCGGGCAGCGCCAAAGAATCGGAATTGCGCGAGTCATGGTTCTCGCTCCGCGTCTCGTAATAGCCGACGAAGCAGTTTCCGCGCTAGATTCCTCCATTCAGGCGCAGATCTTGAACCTCATTGGAAGGCTGCAACGCGAAAACAACGTTTCAATGCTGTTTATAAGCCACGATCTAGGCGTCGTTCGATATGTCTGCGACAGGGTCGCCGTTATGCATCGCGGCCGAATCGTAGAACTTGGCGGCAAGAGCCGAATATTTTCAAGGCCAGAACATGAATACACAAAAGCTCTACTTGGCGCCGTTCCTCGCATCCCGCGATTCGACTACACGGGCCGCGAAAAATGAGGAGGCAGCAATCGAATTCGTCGGATCCGATTCGTGCCGCCCGTCGCGGCGCCGGAACAAGAAGAATGCGGGTGTTCTGCGCTTCCATAGCAACCGAATCAAATACATTCTCACCTCTTAGAACATCGCTGGTCGATTTCAAGCGGAGCCACTACTTTCCGCCCGGAAAGCACCCAGATGTCCCTACCCTGTGCAGCGCCGTATTTACCGAGCTACGGCGATTCGCGGCCAAGGAGAAGTTTGAACTGATCGAGGGCACGGCAGCCTGGGCCGAGCCGGGAGGCATCGTTAGCGCTGAAACGTGGGACTGCCTCTTGCGGGAGGTTTTAGGTCAATTGTCGGAAGCATTGCCCGTGGACGCGGTTGTGCTTGGTCTCCATGGAGCAATGATCGCGGACAACTGCCTTGACTGCGAGGGCGAACTCGTTGCCGAAATTCGTAAAACGGCCGGTCCCAAAGCCGTTGTTGGCATCACGCTTGATCCGCATAGCCACCTAAGCGCCCAATGCCTGGAAAATACCGACGTAATTACAGTATTCAAAGAATTTCCGCATACCGATTTCGTCGAGGCAGCGGAGGCATGCGTCGATTTGACCCTTCGCGCCGCGCGCGGCTGGATTAATCCGGTCGTATCCCAATTCGATGTCCGCATGATAGACGTAATGCCAACAAGCCGAGAACCGATGCGAAGTTTCGTGGACAAGATGGTGAAATTGGAGGTGGATGGGAGCGCCCTGTCGGTTTCTGCCATCCACGGCTTCATGGCGGGAGACTCCCCCGATCTCGGAGCAAGAATAATAGTCGTAACGGACAACGCTCCGGAACGCGGCGACCGTCTTGCCAAAGAGCTGGGCATGGAGCTCTTTTCCTTCAGGGGAAGCACGATGCCGGAGCTTCTCACTCCGGAGGATGCTCTCTCAAGGGCTGAAAAACTGTCGCGGAATGCCAAGGGGCCCGTGGTGATTTCGGACATTTGGGATAATCCCGGCGGAGGCGTCGGGGGAGACTCGACCGTCCTCGCCGAGGAGGCCCGCAGGCTGCGTCTAACGAATCTAGCGATCGGGTCAATTTGGGATCCGAAAGCCGTGCGCCTTTGCCATTTGGCCGGCGAAGGCGCGGTGTTCGACCTTAGGCTCGGAGGGAAAATCTCGTCAAACGCCGGGCGGCCTATCGACGCACGGGTAAAAGTGATGCGACTCGGTCGCGATATCGTTCAAGGGTTCGGAGGCTCGCTTGTTCCGCTAGGCGACTGCGCGGTCGTTTGGATCGACGGGATTGAAATCGTCTTGAACTCCAATCGCAGCCAAGCATTTTCTCCGGACCTATTCATCAAGCTTGGAATTGACGTGTTCAAAAAAAAGATATTGATCGTAAAGTCCACACATCACTTTTACGACGCATTCGCGCCTGTCGCCTCTCAAATTCTCTACGCGGATGTCAAAGGAATTTATCCCAGCGACCCAAGGACGAACAATTACAAAAACCTCAAACGCAGGATTTGGCCTTTGGTCGAAAATCCGCACGCACAAACATTTCCGTGATGCTCTTCGCGCTCGGCAATTTTCATGACTGTAGCCGAAGGCAAGTCGGCACCAAGTTCATTTTGCACGGACTAGCCGGATAGACGCCGAAAAGAAGGCGATGCGCTGTCGGGCGTAGGCAGCAATGCTGCCCTTCATGGTCCCGCAATGGTCGCTTGCCCAAATCGGGCTTTACCCAGCAGCGAATTCCGTCCCATCGCCGAAATTGCAAATTCGCTTCCGTTTTGAGGAGCGTCGGCCAATGCAATTTGCGGGAATTACTCGCAAAACCTGATGCCGTTCAACGTAGCGCCGATAGTGGCTGCTCGGATCCGCTTGACACCGGTCGCCCTGGTCGACGCTAAAGGGGATCGACCGAAATCCCGAATTGCCGGGCCGGATAGGCCGGGAATAGACAGTTTGCAGCGAAAATGTTCGGCAAGTAGTGCTCGCGCAATCTCCTAAACCGGAACAGTACTCGAATGCGGAGGCGAACGGCATCGCTAGACCGCCATAGACCGCAATCTCCAAAAGTTGCGTTGCCGGGGCTTCGCTCCGCCTTCCGCCGGTACGTCCGGCCCAAACCCGTCCATTCCATGCCTCCCGCTTGCCCGGCCTCCTTGCAACCGAATGTCCTGGACCGGCCGCGCATGCGAAATTTTTGACTTTTGATCAACCATTGCCCATTATGGTTTGGATTAGGTCAATCAAAAAAATGAGGCGAAAAATGAAACTTTTGCTCACGACTATTTCGGCTTTGGTTGTCGCAGCGAGCGCGCAAGCCGCCGACCAGGTAAAAATCGGAGTTATCTTCGGTTTTACCGGGCCCATCGAAACTTTGACGCCCGCAATGGCCGCTGGAGCCGAGCTCGCCGCCCAAGAGGTTTCGGATTCGGGAATGCTCTTGGGAGGCGCAACGGTCGCCGCAGTGCGGGGAGACTCAACCTGCATTGACTCCGCGGCCGCGACAAGCGCTGCTGAAAATTTGATCACGGTTGACAAAGTCAATGCAATCGTAGGCGCGGACTGTTCCGGAGTAACGGGCGCAATACTCCAAAGTGTAGCCATTCCAAACGGCGTCGTCATGATTTCGCCTTCGGCAACTTCGCCGGGTCTTTCTACTGTCGAGGACAATGGCCTGTTTTTCAGAACTGCGCCCTCAGACGCCCGTCAAGGCCAAGTGCTAAGCGATGTCATCATGGAACGCGGCATTGAAAGCGTTGCGGTCACCTACACGAACAACGACTACGGCAAGGGGTTGGCCGACAGCTTCGAAAGCGCGTATACCGCGGCGGGCGGAACCGTGACTGCCAGCGTAGCCCACGAAGACGGCAAGGGCGACTATTCAGCGGAAATCGCTTCCCTCGACGCTGCAGGAGGCGACGCACTGGTCGTAGCGGGCTATGTAGACCAGGGAGGACAGGGAATCATTCGCGCGTCTCTCGACAGCGGCTCCTTTGATATCTTTGTCCTTCCGGACGGCATGCACGGCGATTCGTTGACGGACGCATTCGGTTCGGAAATCGACGGTTCCTTCGGGACATTGCCAGGAACTGACAGTCCCGGCGCAAGCATGTTGGCAGATGTGGCCGGAGCCGCCGAAGTTGACGCCAGCGGTCCTTTTGTGAAGGAATCCTACGATGCGGCTGCATTGCTGCTGCTGGCCATGCAAGCGGCGAATTCTTCGGCGAGCGCGGACTTGATGAACAAAGTCATGGACGTTGCGAATGCGCCCGGCGAGCAGATCTTTCCGGGTGAACTAGCCAAGGGACTGGAATTACTCGCCGCCGGAGCCGAAATTGACTACGTAGGCGGCTCCGCCGTAGAATTGATTGGACCGGGCGAATCCGCCGGCAACTATGCGATCAAGGAAATTCAGAACGGCGAATTCGTTACTGTCGAATTTCGTTGATACGCTTGAAATCTAATTCGACGTGGGGGGGGCGCGGCGGGGGGGGGGGGGCGCGCGGGTTTGTTTTGTGATTATTTTTTTGTGAGGGGTGTAAGAAGCAGTTTGTTGGGTGGTGGGGGGGGGTGT
>JAPPFL010000021.1:0-29284 GCA_028823855.1 Albidovulum sp. | reverse complement strand
ACTCACACTACATACAACAACTCCCCCTCTTTTTTCTATTTTATTTATTTTTTTTTTTTTTTTTAAAAAACCCCCCCCCGCCCCCCCCCCCCCCCCCCCCCCCCCCCACGGCATTTTTGGCTAGGCAATGATTGTCGTCGAAGAGCTAACGAAGGCATTTGGTGGCATCGTCGCGCTTCATGGAATTTCCATCGAAGTACAAAAAGGTAAAATCACCGGGCTGATCGGTCCAAACGGCGCAGGAAAGACTACTTTATTCAATGTAATTGCCGGAATGTTCGCTCCGGACTCCGGCGCAGTTTTTTTCGACGGCGTCGACGTAACCGGAATGGCGCCGCATGTTCTTTTTCATCGAGGACTATTGCGAACGTTTCAAATCGCGCGCGAGTTCCCTTCCCTAACGGTTCGCGAAAACCTTATGGTTGTTCCTCCCGGCCAGACGGGCGAATCTTTGATCGGCGCATGGTTTCGACGCGGAGAGATCAGTCGAAACGAGAACGCAATGTTCGAAAGGGCCGAAGAGGTAATGGACTTCCTGACGATCGGGCATTTGGCGGAAGAAAAGGCGGGCAACTTATCCGGCGGGCAGAAAAAGCTGCTGGAACTCGGCCGAACCATGATGGCGGACGCGAAGGTCGTCTTGCTGGACGAGGTCGGCGCGGGCGTAAATCCTACCCTATTGAATGCTCTAGCGGACGCAATTGCGAGGCTGAACACGGAGCGCGGTTATACATTTTGCATGATCGAGCATAATTTTTCTCTGATCTCTAGGCTTTGCGATCCAGTTATCGTCATGGCCGACGGCAAGTTTCTTGCGGAAGGCACGGCCGACGAAATCCGCCGAGACGAGCGCGTGATCGAAGCTTATCTGGGCTCAGGGCATACGGAAACGCCGGATGCCGAAAGGGCGTAAACGAGCTGGGGCAATGATGCCGATTGGACATCACGGCTATCCCAAACCGATCGGAAGAGTCGATTGAAAGTCATCTCGGGAAAGCAAATGACCGGCGGATACGGCGGCGGCGACATAATTTTCGGCTGCGAAATCGAGGCCGGCGACAAAGAGATCGTCGTTATTGTCGGACCTAACGGCGCGGGAAAATCCACGGCGATGAAGGCGCTATTCGGCATGGTGCGGCTGCGGGAGGGCACTGTCGAATTCCGCGATGAAGACATAAGCGCTCTGGAGCCTCAGGACCGAGTTGCCCTGGGCATGGCTTTCGTTCCTCAAACTCGCAACGTTTTTGCATCCCTGACGATCGAAGAAAACCTCGAAATGGGCGCGTTTCTGAGGCCAACGGGAATAAAGATTGCTATGGAACAGGTTTACGGTCTGTTTCCGGCCCTCGTCGAGAAACGGTTCCAGCGCGCGAACTCGCTATCCGGCGGCCAGCGGCAGCAGCTTGCCATCGCCAGAGCGCTGATGACGGAACCGAAACTGCTCATGCTTGATGAACCGACGGCAGGCACGTCGCCGGTCGTTATGCAGGGGATTTTTTGCCACATCCGGAATATCGCGAGTTCGGGAGTCTCGATTTTAATGGTGGAGCAGAATGCGCGCAAAGCGCTCGAAATCGCCGACAAGGGCTATGTCCTGGTCGAAGGGAGAAATAGGTTTGCCGATACCGGTCCCAATCTTTTGGCGAATGACGAAGTTCGCAAGTCCTTTTTAGGAGGTTAGCATTTGTCTAATTTGCGACGTACGCCGAACCATTCAGCAAGGCGCGACACGGCATGGATGTTCTCCAAGCGCTGATCGTGATTTGCAACTTTGTTGCTGTCCCGGCTCTGGCCTACGGCAGCCAGCTTGCTCTCGGAGCGCTGGGTGTCACGCTGGTATTCGGCGTCCTTCGGTTTTCGAATTTTGCGCACGGCGACACGATGGCGTTCGGCACCATGGTCGCCATTCTGGCGACATGGTGGCTACAATCGCTTGGAATCGGGATTCACCCGTTGCCGACAGCGTTGATCGCCCTTCCCTTCTCGATCGCGGTTACGGCGGTGCTGCTTCTTGCGACCGACCGTTTCGTTTACCGGTTTTATAGAGCGCAGCATTCCCCGCCCGTCATTTTTGTGGCGGCTTCCATTGGCGTCATGCTTCTCTTTCACGGCCTGGTTCGGCTAATCATCGGCCCCTGGGATCAAAATTTTGCGGACGGCGAGCGATTTATTCTTTCGGCCCGGGAATTCAAAAGAGCCACCGGTCTCGACGAGGGGCTAGCGATTAAAACAAGTCAAGGGATAACCGTCCTGGCCGCGATTGCGATCGTCGCATGGCTTTATTGGTTCTTGAATCGCACTCGAACGGGCAAGGCGATGCGCGCCTTTTCGGACAACCAGGAACTGGCGCTGCTTTCGGGAATCAAGCCCGAACGCGTCGTTGCAATTTGCTGGATTATTGCCGCGGGGCTCGCGACCGTCGCGGGCGTCCTTTACGGCCTGGACAAGAGTTTCAAGCCCTTTACTTACTTTCAATTGTTGCTGCCTATCTTCGCCGCGGCAATTGTTGGAGGGTTGGGCAACCCGCTGGGAGCAATCGCGGGCGGCTACCTCGTAGCATTTTCAGAAATCGCCGTCACCTACGCATTCAAAAAGGTTTTCAGATACTTGCTGCCGGAATTCCTGGAGCCAAGCGGCTTGGCGCAATTGCTGTCAACGGATTACAAGCTAGCGGTTTCGTTCACGATACTCGTCATTACGCTACTTGCAAAGCCAACGGGATTGTTTGGGGAAGCCAGGCAATGAGGATTCGCGATCCGGCAATGTTCGCCTTCGCCGCGTTGCTGATCGCCGCGGTCGGTTTCGCCCAAAGTTGGAATGTCGCCCTAGCAATTCTCAATATGTGCCTCGTTTCGGCCATTGTCGCATTGGGCGTCAATCTCCAGTGGGGATACGCCGGACTGTTTAATTTTGGCATAGTGGGCTTTGTCGCGCTGGGCGGCGTGGCGACTGTTTTGGTATCTGCGCCGCCGGTAGAAGATGCATGGCGCGCCGGAGGCAGCGGGCTTGCATTCGCGGCCTTGATCGGCCTCGCCACTTTCGTCTGCGCCGGAATCGCGTTTTTCAAACTACGTCGAGGACGAGTGCGGGCGCTGGGAACCGCCGCAATTCTTTTGATCGGATTGTTTCTCTACAGAAGTTTTTTCGATCCCGCCGTGGAAGCAATTGAAAGCATAGAGCCCGCTAGATTTGGATTTTTAGGCGGCTTTGGCCTTCCCGTACTTGTCGCCTGGCCGGTCGGGGCGCTGCTGGCAGCCGGCGCGGCCTATCTCATCGGCAAGGTAGCGCTGGGACTGAGGACCGATTATCTGGCCATAGCGACGCTGAGCATTGCCGAAATAATCATAGCGGTAATCAAGAACGAAGATTGGCTGACGCGAGGCGTCAAGAACGTCATCGGCTTACCGCGTCCTGTTCCATATGAAATCGATCTGCAGAATTCCGACGAATTCGTGTCGGCGGCGAATTCAATCGGCCTCGATGCCGCAACGGCATCTTCACTATTCGTAAAGATTTCGTACGGCGGGCTATTTCTAGTCGTGCTATTGGCGCTCTACGCACTGTCCCAGTTGGCTCTCAACTCGCCGTGGGGTCGCATGATGCGCGCAATCCGGGACGACGAAAATGCTGCGGAGGCATTGGGAAAAGACGTATCCGGCCGGCATCTCCAAGTGTTTGTTATCGGTTCGGCGATCTGCGGCCTGGCGGGAGCAATGATGACAACTTTAGAGGGACAACTGACGCCGGGTCAATACAACCCCTTGAGGTTCACTTTTCTCGCGTGGGTAATGGTTATCGTTGGAGGCGCGGGAAGCAACAGGGGCGCAATTCTCGGCGGTATTCTCGTTTGGTTTTTTTGGATCGAGGTCGAATACATAGGCGCCATTCTCGCCGACAGCCTCACTTTTTGGCTTGGCGAAGGTAGCGCGCTTCGAATGCACGTTATGGAATCTGTAGCCTATATGAGACTTCCAACGATGGGTCTGATTCTGCTTCTTATGCTTCGGTTCTATCCGCGGGGACTTATCCCGGAGAAGTAGCGTCGGCCATATGCTCCCGGCCGTTTCCGTATACTATTCGACCCCGGAAATTACCCGCAGGAATTCGCGTCGCGACGCAAATGCGGTCCAAGTCGTCAAGCTAAGCGCAGGTAAAGTCGGATTATACGAAATCGGTGAATTGCGCGCTTCGGGATTCGTGCCGACCGTAAGGCAATTTTCTTTCTAACGGAATTCAGCGCGCGTTTTTGCTCGCTGCCTGTCAACAGTCGCGATGCAATTAAGTCAACATTCGTATGACTGCGGCTCAACGGATGTTCTCCTGCGAGCCGCCGAAATTTTTTTGGGTTTCCAATTTGTATACAATATCAAAATTTTCGAAGTGTTATTTTCGGAATTCAGATATGTTCCGAACACTCGACATTTGAATTCCCTCACTGACTTCTTCGATAGCGTGTTAGGATAAACTGATCGTTTCCGAGCCACGTTGGGACAAGCATCGAGTATTTCAATCATCATACGCGCTCGGCGAGCAACGGCCGGGACTCGCCGTTTCTTGCCACGTACGAAGATCGGTCCGATGCGGTTTCCGGCGGTCTTGCCGGCGCGCTATCTTGTCGGAAACTCGCTCCGCTGGATTCCCGATGCGACCGTGTTCGAGGAAGCCAAGTTTGACCGGACGGGCGGCAGAGCGGAAAACCGGTGCCGATGCGTCAGCGCGTGCGTGGAAAGACGCGGATGGACGCCCTGTGCGACGACTGCCCGATTGAACGGTAAGTTCCGCGGCCTACCTGCCCAAATCCGCGTCGCGGCCGAAATTCAAATGTGGCGGCTCCGGGAAATTCTCTACACCAGAATTTCTTGGCCACTTCAAACGCGCAAATTTGCTCGGAATTGTTCCGGTAAGCTTCAATTTCATGAACAGAGTCATTTACTTCACTTTCATCTCGTGTTTTGCAGTGCGAATCATTTCGGCAAATTGATGGGGAGCTATCGAATGGTTGACGCCGTAAGAGTCTGCGTGGTCGGCGGAGGCGTCGTTGGATGCTCGGTTCTTTACCACCTTGCGAAATTCGGCTGGAAGGACATTCTCCTGGTCGAGCGATCTGAATTGACTTCCGGTTCTACTTGGCATGCCGCGGGCGGATTCCATACGCTTAACGGCGATACAAACATGGCGGCCCTGCAAGGCTACACGATTCGGCTCTACAAAGAGCTTGAGGCAATATCAGGAGTCTCCTGCGGACTTCACCATGTCGGCGGTTTTACACTTGCGGAGTCGCCCGAACGGCTGGACATGTTCAAGGCCGAGCGCGCAAAGCATAGATACATGGGGCTGGAAACTGAAATTGTTGGTCCCGACGAAATCGGAAAATCCGCTCATGTGGCAGATGTCTCGGGCATAATCGGAGCGCTGTACGATCCGCTGGACGGGCATCTCGACCCTTCGGGGACAACGCATGCCTACGCGAAGGCCGCGCGCATGTCGGGAGCAAAAATAGAAACTAACAATCCGGTATTGGAAACAACGCAGCGACTCGACGGAACCTGGACCGTGGTAACGCGCAACGGAACGATTCACGCCGAGCATATCGTCAACGCGGCCGGCCTTTGGGCAAGGGAAGTTGGCATGCTTGCGGGCGTTTATCTTCCGCTCCACCCGATGGAGCACCAGTATCTCGTCACGGAAGACATCCCTGAAATACGAGATTCGAGTAAGGAGCACCCCCACGTCGTGGACCCCAGCGGCGAAAACTATCTGCGCCAGGAAGGAAACGGCCTCTGCATCGGATTTTATGAACAAAACTGCGACCCGTGGGCCGTTGGCGGAACTCCGGAGGATTTCGGACACGAGCTCCTGGAAGACAATCTCGATCGCATTTCGGATTCCATCGACTTTGCTTTTCGCCGCTATCCCGTGCTTGAAAGGACGGGCGTCAAGAGAATCATAAACGGGCCGTTCACCTTTGCGCCCGACGGCAACCCATTGGTTGGCCCCGTACCCGGATTGCGAAACTACTGGGCAGCCTGCGGCGTGATGGCCGGATTTTCCCAAGGTGGCGGCGTCGGCTTGAGCGTGGCCCAATGGATGACCGAGGGAGAAACGGAACGAGACTCCTCGGCGCTTGACGTCGCTCGCTTCGGCGATTGGGCTAGTCCGGGATTCACGCTTCCAAAAGTCATGGAATTCTATCGGAGGCGGTTTTCCGTCAACTACCCCAACGAAGAACTTCCCGCGGCTAGACCGCTAAAGACGACGCCGATGTACGATGAATTCACGGCAAATAATGCGGTATTCGGATTCCAATACGGGATAGAGTCAGTGAATTATTTCGCGCTTCCAGGCGAGCCGACTTTTGAAACCCCGAGCTTCAGGCGTTCCAACGCATGGGAAGCTACGCGCCGGGAAGTTCTTGCCGTAAGGCGGAAGGTTGGCATCAACGAGGTGCATAATTTCGGCAAGTACAGAGTAGCTGGTGCGGGAGCTCGAGAGTGGCTCAACAAAATTATGGCCGGCCGTATCCCGAAACCTGGACGGGTTTCTCTAACGCCGATGCTATCGCCGAAGGGCAAGGTGATCGGAGACTTTACGATAAGCTGTCTCGCCGAGGATGAATTCCAGCTAACCGCTTCCTACGCCGCACAAGCATTTCATTTGCGATGGTTTGAAGCCCACCTTCCCGATGCCGAGTTGGAATTGAGCAACATTTCCGATCAAAGAATCGGATTTCAAATCGCGGGTCCGAACGCGCGCGAATTGCTACGGCGCGTAACGCCCGAAGATGTTTCGAACGACGCATTTCGATTTCTGGATGTTCGCAAGTTGCAAGTCGGCATGTGCAACGCAATTGTCCAGCGTATTTCATTCACGGGCGATCTCGGCTTTGAGATTTACGTCGACGCCGCGTGCCAAAGGTCGCTGTATCGCGCGCTAGTCGACGCCGGCGGCGATCTCGGGCTCAGTCAATTTGGAATGAGAGCAATGCTGTCGCTAAGACTCGATAAATTCTTCGGAGCTTGGCTGCGCGAATATTCGCCGGACTACACCTTGTTTGAAACTGGCCTCGACAGATTCGTGAACTGGTCAAAAAACGTAGATTTCATCGGCCGTGAGGCAGCGGAGCGCGAACGCGCCAACGGCGCGCCGCGCAAATTGCGTCCATTCGAGGTCGAGGCGCTGGACGCGGACGTTTTCGGTTACGAGCCGGTTTGGATAGACGGCGATGTGAAGGGCTTTTGTACTTCCGGAGGCTATTCGCACTATGCAGAAAAATCTATCGCGCTGGCGCTCGTTCCGAGCGATTTCGACGAAGGTCGCGGGGCCGAAATCGAGATCCTCGGCGAGATGCGACCGGCACGCATGCTAACAGAGGCTTTGTTCGACGCCGACGGTTCCCGGATGAGAGGCTAGTGCCCGTATCGATCCCGTCGCCCGCTCTGAAGGATTTGCGAAGAGACGGAAAGGTTGGGTAGCTGTAGCATTTTGGTAGCGGCATGACACCGAAAACCGAATCGGACCCAATTTCGGCAGCGGCGATAATTTTAGCGGGCGGTCGATCTACAAGAATGCTTGGACGGGACAAGCTGCTAGAAAAAGTCGACGGGGTCGCGCTGATTCGCCGGTCGTCGGATGCCGCCGCCCGATCCAAAGCTCAAAAGGTCTTTGTGGTACTCGGGGAACAGCATGCAGCCAGAAAAGCCCAGCTTCGAAACGTCAATGTCGAAATCGTTGTCACCTCCCTAGCCGCTGAAGGCATGGCGGGATCTATTCGCGCCGGAATCGCAAGATTACCTGATTCTTTCGACGGAGCCTTGCTGTTGCTGCCCGACATGCCAGGGATCGGCACGGAGGAAATTGACGCTGTCCTCGCACATGCCCGATTGGACAATATTGTTAGGGCGGCATCCTGCGATGGAACGCCTGGAAATCCAGTATATTTCGCCAAAAGGTTCTTTTCCGAGCTTTTGATGCTAGAGGGGGATTCGGGTGCCCGGTCGGTATTGGCCGCTTATTCGGAATGCGTTTCCCTCGTGCGCCTTCCCGGCGACGCCGCGTTGCTGGATCTTGATACTCGCGACGACTGGAATGCCTGGCGCAACAGGCAGCGATAACATCGGCCGATGTTTGGTGCGGGCGGAGGGATTCGAACCCTCACTGCCAAAAGGCACACGGATTTTCGTACCATCTGCGGCTTTCGCCGCCTTCGCCCCGAGAACGAAGTTTGTGGTCTGGACTATCCCTTCACCGTAGCGCTTCCGCCTTAGGCGCTGCCCGTCTAGTCTCTACACCTTCCCGGATAACGTCCGGTCTTGGCTCGGGATCGCCATGTTAAAGGTTTCCCCGAATTTGAGCAGTTCTGCATCGGCGGTTTCCCGCGCGAGCACCCAAATCGATTAAGTCCGTTGCGTCTACCATTCCGCCACGCCCGCTATTCGCCAACCACGGTTCTTATTCCATTCAACGCAAAATACTCAATACAACCTTCCCGAAACCGCAAGCCGGCTCAAATCGAAAATCAGCCAATCCGGTTTTTGTCAAGATTATTGCGACAAGACTATTTCCCTTCTATTGGAAAGTCGCGCGTCTCGACAACCAATCAGAATTCTGCCGTACATCCGGATGGCACTCGAACGGGGCAGTTTAGCCGCAATAGACGACGTTGACTCTGCGATTCATCCGCTCCCTTTGCCCGAAATTGTTCGTTGATTCGGTAACGAAAATTGCAATCCGAATCACGCCGAGCTTCGGATGGCTTGCCACGAAGCTAGTTTGCTTTCCGAGTTAACAATAGGAGAAGTACTGTTCTGCGAAAAGGATTCGCTAGGTCGAACGACCGTCTTCGGACTGGCTGAAATTGAACGCGTTTGGCGCGACGAGAACTCCTCCGGCAAATTTATGAGCGGAGACTATGGCGCTATTTCGATTGTCGGCTAATCCGCATGCCCAAGTTCATTCGGCGCCGTACTAGATTTTTTGATGTGAGAGCGAAAGCGAAAGGGGAATTGCGGCCCTTTTTCAAAGAATTGCGAACGAGCGCGATTCGCCGGTTCAAATCGAAACGAAGGTGGTTGCGAAAAGCGGTGACCCTTTTGCTCTGGCGCGGACGGCGGCGGAATCGCTTGAACAAGGATCTCCCAAACCCAAATCCGCGAATGCACACCGATTTTTGATCTTCGATTCGGATCTTCTTGGTCAGAATCCGAATCGCGATGCCGAATTAAGATTCGTTGCGGATAGAGCTGGACTTGTACTCATCCGTCAAAACGGGCGCTCGGTGTCCATTCTTCTGCAGCGCTTAATCGTCGCGAGTATGCCCCCCCCTTCCCTCCAGCGTAGATGCGTTGAAGCGATTAAGACAGGTTTGGTCGAGGTTCTAAAGGGTTGTACAGCTCTGGATTTGTCAAGGCGTTTCCAGCTTGCAGGTGTCCAAAAGGCGGCGGCCGATCAGTTGAATTCCGATTGCGCCAAACTTCTGGAATCTCTAGGCATGCTCCGAGTTCCTATGGGGACGGGCACCTAAATTGAATTTATTTGCGACGCGATTTCCTGAATCTGCCAGGCGAAAAAGTTGTTCAAGCCTCTTTCGCTGAGGTATGTGCTAAAGTTGTGCTTCTACTTGGAATCACCAAATCTAAAACGAACCCAGTTCCAGGCCTTTTCATGCCAGGAAACAATTTTGCCGCCCGGCGACGTTTCAATATTGTCGGTCGATTCTTGTGCATCGATCGCTGCCCTGGAATCCTGATCCCGATTTTCGATCGATTCCTGGAAATTTGCAAAAAACTCCTCTGCCACTTTTTTCGCGAACCCGTCGATAATTCTACTGCCCAACTGGGCTATCTTGCCTCCGACCCTCGCTTGGACTTTATAGGACAACAGAGTCCCTCCTTGGAATTCCTCCAATACAATTTTCGCCTCTCCCTTTGCGAATCCGGCCGGCCCGCCTTTTCCCTGGCCCGAAATCGTGCAACTCTGCCCCGGCACGATATCCGTGAGTTCGATTTGGCATTTGAATGTCGCCTTTACCGGCCCGACTTTTTCGACGAGCACAGCCTCGAATCCGCTGTTGGGATCGCCGATCATCGATTTGCAACCGGGAATGCATTCCTGAAGTACATTTGGGTCGACAAGCGCTTCCCATACGCAATTCGGATTGTTTTCTATCTTGCGTTGTCCTTCAAGCTCCATTTTTCTTCCCTTAGAATTGCTTAGGATTTTCGATCGACTAACGCGGGTTTAGGCAAATTTCGTCGTTTGAATTAACTCAGGCGGCTAGCAAATTGTCAACACGCAGAGCATCCAACCGGCGTTTCCAGCGAATTAGTAACCTGTCCGACAAGTTAGCGCGAATTCTGCAGACGGTGCCAAAATCGCATTTCTCTCGATTGTTCAAGCATCTTCCGAAGCGTTCGCATTTGGCAAGGCTGAATTCAGATTGCTTCCCGGATTGGGCGCTGAAATGATTTTCGATCGGCAAACCTGAACTCCCCGCCGGTTTATTGCAGGTCAAGTCAATTTATCGCGCGAAAGGGTCTGTTTGAGCCGTTCATTGTTGGAGCGAAGGCCGCTTGCCACAGTCAAATGCTGCAAGTGCCGTATTCGCACTTTTTAATCATTCTTGTTTTCGTACAAGCTTTGAACGAAATAACTTGTTTGCCTAGTGCCTAGGGACTATCTTTTCGACCCGCCGAATGAACCCGGAATGTTCGCGCCGATGAGGGTGCGCCGTTTCTCGTTACAAAGTCTTCGAGCAATTCGAGCCTTCTCAAGTACATTGCCCGACGAAATCGCATCGAAAGTTTCCGGCAACCAAATCATGCCATTGAATTCCAAATATTGCAATTTGACGGCGTAATTCGCAGACTGCGGTTTAAATCCTCTCGGCCAATGGAGGATTTGCAACAATCGCGCATGCGGGCTGCCCTTTAGAAATTTCAAAATCGCTTGCCAAACCGGGAGGAATCAAGAGTTCAAAATTTCCGCCCTTCGTTTTGAATTCGATTCTAATTTCTCCCGAATTTTCACTCTGCGCCACAGAATCTACTACGCCTCTAATCGCTCCGGCTTTAGGCATGCCAGGGCAGTCGGTGGCAGCGAACAGCACGCTGCTTTCAAGCAGCATTAAATTTACCAGGGACTCGCGCTCCAAATGCTGCGTTGATTTTGCTAAAATTTCATCGTCCCCAATCCTGCAGATGAGGAGGCCCGATTTGCTTTCCCCAACAACCGTCGCGCTAAGTCGGATTACCGGACCGTAGGTTGAGGGCAATTCAGAGAGGCCGCACCCGGTTACTCTTCCGTTTTCTAGAATCCACGCATCTGTCGACAACGCAGAAACCTCTGCAACGGAGTGCGATACAAAAATCGACGGAATTCCGAAATCGCCGACGACACGTTCCAAATATGGCATGATTTCAGATTTCCTGGCATCGTCCAAAGCCGCCATGGGCTCGTCAAGCAGCATCAGCCGCGGAGCTGCAAGCAATGCTCGCCCAAGTGCAACTCTCTGCCTTTCTCCTCCGGAAAGAGCGTCAACGGGCCTAGACAAAAGCGGTTTAAGGTCCATTGCATGAAGTACGTCGGTTAATTCCGGGCCGCGCCGACCTCGTTTTCTGCGGTAGCCGTATTCTAAATTGCCAGAAACGCTCAAATGCGGGAACAATTGCGGACTTTGGAACACGCACCCTATTGCTCGTTTGAAAGGCTTGACAAAAAGGTGATTGGACGTGTCCTGCCAGACCTCTCCATCGAATTTCAGTTTTCCGGTTGCACTCGATTCAACGCCTGCAACAATTCTAAGAATCGTGCTTTTCCCTGCTCCGCTTGGTCCGAATAGTCCTAGAACTCCGTCAATAGCGGTCGCTTGGTCGATTTGGAGTCGAAATCCCGGAAACTCGATTCCGATATCTAACTCTAGCCGTTTAGCGAGCTTCATCATTCAAAGAGTATCTTCGGTTAACCACAAATAGTGCCGCGAGCACCACAAATGAAAAGCACAGCATGCCAATCGAAAGAATATGCGCTTGCCTGTAGTCGAGAACTTCAACGCTTGTATAAATGTCGATCGAAATAACTCGAGTTTTGTCCGGTATGTTGCCTCCGACCATAAGAACAACTCCGAATTCTCCCAGAGAGTGCGCAAACCCGAGAACTGCCGCCGTCAGAAACCCCCTCTTTGCCAGCGGTACCGCAACCGTTGCGAAAGCGTCGAGCGGGTTCGCGCCGAGGCTCGCAGCAGTTTCCACGGGCCTGCGCCCAACCGACTCGAACGCGGCTTGTAGCGGCTGAACAGCGAATGGCAGCGAATGGATTACGGTGGCGATCAATATGCCGACGAAAGAAAAAGCCAAGGTATCGCCTGTGATGCGAAGCCACAGCGAACCCGCAACAGAATTAGGATTGAATAGAATGAGCAGGTAGAATCCGAGCACCGTCGGAGGCAATACCAACGGCAGAGCGGTTACAGCTTCGACAATTGGTTTTATGCGCCACTTTGTATTGGCCAGCCACCAGCTGAGGGGCGTCGCTATAAACAGGAGCAGCAACGTGGATGCAGTCGCCAGCTTCAGCGAAACCTCTACGGAACCGAAATCAATCATCCGCTTGTTTTACCGAAAATCCGAATTTTTCGATAATTGAAGCCGCCTCCGGGCTGCCCAAAAATTCCTGGAATTCGGTGGCAGCGGAATTCGCTCGCGAACGCCAAAGCTGCCCGCCGGCCTGCCGAATTGGCTCATGCAATGATTCCGGAACAAGCCAGAACGAGCCTTTGCCGCTATGGCTAGGGCTCAGCATGAAGGAATATGGCAAAAAACCGATATCGACGTTACCCGAGGACGCAAATGCGTAAACCTGGCCGACATTTTCTCCTAAGACCAAGCCGTTCAACAATTCGCCATCCAGTTCCAGCCGTTCCATCGTCGTGACGGATGCCTGTCCGTACGGCGCAAGTTTCGGATTGGCAATTGCAATGCGGCTTCGATAGCTCTTTTTCAATTCGGCGGCTCCATTTTCGCCTATATCGTTTCTCGCCGGCCACCAAACGACGAGACGACCTATGGCGTAAACGCTAGGAAATGGATCGAGAAAAAGTCCTGATTCCTCGAGTGCTCTCGGCCTTGCCTCGTCCGCGGCGAGAAAAATGTCGAACGGAGCACCGTTGACAATCTGAGAATACAGCTTGCCGGTCGAACCGAAGACCAGATTAATTTCATACTCCGAATCAGCCGCAAACGCATCGGCTAGCATCGCCGCTGGCTCCGCGAAATTCGATGCGACCGCAACCAAGGCTTCTTCGGCCCTTGCGGCGATTGCTCCGGAGGCAACGGAAAGTATAGCAAAAAATTTTGCAATTGAGCGCATTTGTCGCAGGATTGAATTGAGTCCGGAATGACAGAATGTATTTATTCGAATACCATGAATAGGCAAATCACTGAATGGATCGGCTGAAAAAGCCGGACTTCGCCTCAAATCGCCGACTATCCGCATTCCAGCCGTTTGTTCGGTCCCATGCATTGGAAACTATGCCTTCGACCAGCAATTTGACGGCGACCCGACCATGTAAAAGGCAAACGCCTCCAGAAATTGGGAACATTAAATCGCGCCGAATCACATTTTTGATTGACTAAGACCAAAAAGAAGCGGCCTTCCGTTAATTTGATTTGACAGTTCATTTGCATGGGATGTTTGCTTGGGAACCCGGACAATTCGATCAAACAAATGAATCATCTGTCCCGGGCCGGAATTCTCTAGAAGCGAAAAATTTAATTGGCAAATCATCACCAAGCGCTGCGAGACACGCGATCATTGCGCATTGGTGCCCGAGGCGAGACTCGAACTCGCACGACCTAGGGTCGGGGGATTTTGAGTCCCCTGCGTCTACCAATTCCGCCACTCGGGCAACCGGCCCGTATTAGTCGAACGCTATACGTCGGTCAATGCATCGCCGAATCATTTTGATTTTCAATTCGAGAGAATGCCGACCTTGAAGGCAGTTGAAATAATTCCAATAAGCGCGGTGTAGCATATTTTCGAATTTTTCATGCGATTCGGAATCTAACTGCAAAATCTCGTTTGGTAGAACTTCGGAATCGTCCGCGGCGCACCAATGTTCGAATAAATTTGCGAGGCTAATAATATTTATGATGAGATTTGCGTACAACTGGGCTTTGAACGTCGCCAGTCATCCATACGCGCTCTGGATTTTGGCTGCCGTTAGTTTCCTTGAAAGTTCAGTTTTCCCGATTCCGCCGGATTTGATAATGATACCGATGATTCTAGCGGTGCCGCGCAAGGCTTTCATAATCGCGGGCATTTGTCTGGTTAGCTCGGTCGCGGGAGGCCTCCTTGGATACTATATCGGATTCGGGCTGTACGAACAGGTGGGCCGACCAGTGCTCCAGCTGCTTGGCAAAGAACAGTATTTTGCCACGTTTTCAGAGAGATACAACGAGTACGGAGCATGGACGGTTCTATTCGCCGGATTGACTCCCTTTCCGTACAAAGTCATCACAATTTTGTCAGGTGCAACCGGGCTTTCGCTTACAGTATTCCTTGTTTCGAGCATCGTTGCGCGAGGGGCTCGATTTTTTCTCGTTGCCGCCTTGCTCTGGAAATTCGGCGATCCTATACGAACACTAATTGAAAAACGCTTGGGAATGATGTTTGCGCTGTTCCTGGTACTACTAGCAGCCGGATTCTATGGCGTGCGGCTGCTATGAGCGAAAAATTCTATATCTCTCTGGCAACCTCCTTGTCGCTTCTGCTTTTAGCTGTCGCATTCGGATTCCAGTATCTTGGCGGCTTCGAGCCCTGCGAACTGTGTATTTGGCAGCGCTGGCCGCACGCGATAGCCGTATTTGTCGGAGCCTTGGCAATTGCCTCTTCCGCCCGTTGGCTTGCGTTTGCCGGCGCGGCTCTGCTTACCGCGGGAGCGGGAATCGCATTCTACCATGTAGGTGTCGAACAGGGAATTTTTCTCGGGCTGGAATCGTGCTCGTCCAGCCCACTGGAAGAAATGACCGGCAAGGAGTTGCTGGACTTCTCCGCTTCAGAAAACCTCCCTCAAGATTGCAGCCAGGCTGCCTGGTCGATGTTCGGTCTTTCGATGGCCGCCTGGAACGGGATCTTTTGCCTAGTGGCGGCCGCCTTATGGTCGAAAGGTGCTGTCGCCGCCCGACTCGTATAGTCTCACGTAGCGCACCTATTCTTCCAGCTTGGCATCCCAATAAAGAAAATCAACCCAGCTTCGGTGAAGGTGGTTTGGAGGAAATTTTCTACCCTGGTTTAGCAGTTGCATTTGGGAAGGCTCGTAAGGGAGCCTGCGCAACCTGAATCCGCATTCGGATATCAAGCGAGCGCCCTTTTGATGATTGCATCGGGCACAGGCAGCGACGACATTGCTCCAGTTGGTCTTTCCGCCTTTGGATCGGGGCACCACGTGGTCGAAGGTCAACTCGCCCTGTTCGCCGCAGTACTGGCACGCGAATTCATCGCGTAGAAACAAATTGAATCTCGTGAATGCGGCGGATTTCGCAGGCTTTACGTAGTTCCTCAGCACAACGACCGACGGCACCCTGATCGCCCGGGAAGGCGATCTCACAACGCGGTCGTATTCCGAAACGACGTCGACGCGATCGAGGAACGCTGCCTTGATTGAATCCTGCCAGCTCCAAAGCGAAAGCGGAAAATATGACAGCGGCCTGTAGTCAGCATTCAAAACGAGAGCCGAAAGACTGCTAAGGTTCGCGGTGTCGCGATTTAAGCTTTTACGATAGTCTACTCGCATAATTCGCTCCGGACCTCGTTCGTCCCCCTATTGAGCCAAGCCCCGAATTCGAGCCGACCGCGACAAGCGCACAATATAGGGATTTCGATTCCGTTCGCAACAAAATGCACTAGCAACGGGTCTGGATAGGGAAGAATTGGGGAAATTTCAACTTTTTGCAACATTTCGACAAGATTTAGGCGGCTTGTCGGCCGCCGACCTATCGGGAATTACGATTCCAGGACTGTCTTTCATGAACGGATGCTAGATTCATATATATCGGGCGCAAATCGTTATCCCGCCCGTTCGGGCAAACCGTTGGCACCCCGCTATGCGACTTTAGCGCGGCTGATCGAGCCTTTCAATTTGAGCCTAGCCGCTTCGCCATGAATGATCCGGCCTTTTTCAATTCCTCAGGTGCTATCTCGTGTCCAAACCCTTGCGAAACATGCATTTCGACCTCGAAGCCGGCTCGAATGAGCGACTCGCCAGAGTATTTCAGGCTGGACGGCGGAACAAGTTCATCCCGGTCGCCATGCGCAAGAAATACAGGCGGCCGGACGATTTTGCCTGACTGCAAAATTTCGCCGTTGAGCAGCCGTCCCGAAAATCCGACGACGCAAGCGACAGGGTCGGGTCGCAGCGGCGCGACGGAAAGAGCCAGCATCGTTCCTTGCGAAAACCCAAGTAGCGCTACGTCTCGAGGCAGCAGATTTCTTTCTTCGATTGCGTTGTCGATAAATTCGTTCAAATCTCTTTTTGACGCTTCGAACGAATCCGACAGCTCCTGTTCGCTCGAGCCGTCAATCCAGGGAATAGGAAACCATTGAAATCCGAACGGATTTGACCGGCATATCTCCGGCGCATCGGGCGCCAGGAACGACGAATCAGGAAGGAAGGCCGCAAGAAAGCCTGCCAAGTCCAGCAAATTGGCGCCGTCGGCACCGTATCCGTGCAAGAATATAACTAAGCTATTTGCAGACCCCGAACGCGGCGGCCGTGAACTCGAATTGAGTTTTCGCATTAGCGTACGCCTTCCCGATTTAGCGCAACGCGGTAAAACGCCCACAATAAGCGAGCCGCTACGGCGCGCCATGGGCTCCATGGCGCAGCCAGCGCGCGCAGTCTCGCCTCACTGGGTCGCTGATCCATGCCGAAAAGCCTCCTGGCCGATTCCTGCAGAGCCAGGTCGCCCGCCGCGAAAACGTCCCTCCGCCCTAGCGCAAACATTGCGTAGATTTCGGCCGTCCACCTGCCTATGCCCGTTACTCTTGTCAAAACCGACACAATTTCGGAGTCGGGAAGTTGCCGTAGTTCGTCGTAATCAATATTGCTTTCCGCAAGCGCTCGAGCATAACGAATTTTCTGTCGAGACAAGCCGCATTCGCGGAATTCCTCGTCGGACGCAACGATGACTCTGGTTGGCTTGTCCAGACCCGACCGCTCGATTCTCTTCCAAATTGCGTCGCCCGCGGCCACCGATACTTGCTGACTAACGATCATGTCGAGCAATGCTTCGAATCCTTCGTTTCTTCGGCGAAGCGGCAATGGCCCGGTCAATTCCTGCGCATAGTCAAATCTGGGCTCAACGCCGGCCAGAAACCTTAGCCCTTCGTCAATATCGTCCGGCGAATCGATTGTTCTGTAGGCCTGAAATCTCATGCTTCCTAATCTGCGCGTCGCAACTTGAGGCGAGGTTCCAATATGCCGCACGCGGGGCCGTTACAAGGACTGAAGTTCAATCCAGGATTTCGAACTCTAGGTCCTTTCGGAGGCCTCGATCTCGCTTTCTGCCGTTTTGATCGCGCCTTGAATCGGTGCTCACGGTCGGCTAGTGGTGAATGCGTACGACTCGGTGCACGACCCAGATTGGTCGTAGTAAATTGCCGATCCGGAGCGAAGAGCGCAGGTCGCAGCGGAGAATCTCCTCAGGATGTCCGAAATCAATGATTCGCGTGCGAAGCGCAACGTCGCCGTACTAGTTTTGGCGCAGGCGCTGCTTGGAGCTCAGCTGCCCATGATTTTCATTGTCGGCGGGCTTGCCGGAATGTCGCTGGCGCCCAATCCGTGCTGGGCTACTCTGCCAATTTCGCTCATCGTATTCGGTTCTATGACTACGGCTACCTGGCTCAGCCCGGTTATGCAGAAATACGGTCGTAAATTGGGATTCTTTATCGGTTCGGCCGGTGGATGCGCGGGTGCGATTATCGGGGCGTATGCACTTACTATTTCCTCGTTTCCGCTCTTTCTTGTGGGTTCGTGGTTCACGGGAATTTACATGTCGGCGCACGGATTCTACCGCTTCGCGGCAGCCGACACTGCATCTGAAAATTTCAAGCCGAAAGCGATTTCGTACGTAATGGCGGGCGGACTTGCCGCGGCAATCATTGGGCCGCAATTGGCCACCTTGACCTCGGAGTCTTTTGCCGTCCCGTTCCTAGGAACCTATTTCACAATAATTTCGATCAACTTAGTTGGCTCCGTGTTTTTGACATTGCTCGACCTTCCAACGGTCAAAACCAAGCCTGAATTCAAGGCCAAGCAGCGATCCTATGCCGAGATTTTGAAAACGCCAGGAATCGTCGTTTCAATTCTTTGCGCAATGGTATCGTATGCGCTAATGAATCTAGTTATGACCGCGACACCGCTCGCTATCGTGGGATGCGGATACGGCCAGGCGAATGCGGCGAACGTGGTTTCGGCTCACGTATTTTCCATGTTTGCGCCTTCGTTCTTTACCGGCCACTTCATAGCTCGTTTCGGCGCGAAGAAAATCGTCGCCACTGGACTCGCTCTTCTTGCTTGCGCCGGCATCACGGGACTTGCGGATACAGAGCTCGTTAATTTTTATTTGGCCCTGGCGCTGCTGGGAATTGGCTGGAATTTTGGATTTATCGGAGCGACCGCTATGCTGGTTAATGAGCATGAACCTCATGAGCGCGGTCGCGTCCAAGGCCTGAACGACGCATGCGTATTCGGTTTCGTTACGCTTGGTTCTCTTGCCTCCGGAATTCTCATGAATTGCAGCGGAAGCACTGCTGAAGCGGGATGGATGTCCGTAAATTTCGCCATGGCCCCTCTCTTGCTCGTAGCGGGCGTCTCTTTGGCATGGCTTGCATTTTTCGGTTCGCGCGGCAGATTGGCTACCAAGTCTACTTGAATAACTTGCACTCGCGAAGGAATGCGTTTGGCCTACCAGCCAAGGAGCTCAAATTAGATTTGCGAGAGCATCCAATGGCTACCAGTGCCCGGTCAAGCTGCGCCACGACAGCGTCGCCCGCCTTCGAAACTCAGATTCGGCCAATTCGCCTCTTTCGACATTCCCAGGATCTTCGGCCGCCAGTCTCAGTGACCTGTCGGCGCGCCAGCCGGCAAGCATTGCCGCCAAAGCTCTGGTTGGAATCTCCCTCCGCGACGACCTTGCCGACGCAATTTTGGATATGGCGGCCAAAGCCAGGTTCCTTACGAGTTCCGGACGTCCCCGGAAGAGCGCGCGGCCTCTGCCCGCCATTTGGGGATCCGCCCTAAAAAGAGACGCTATGCCTGTGCCCCATCCGAATTCTCTAACGGCGCCTTCGCATTCTCGCGGCGTTCCTAGCGCGACCGCCGCAAGCCACATTAGGTTCGACGATGTCGAGTCAACATAGCGCCTGATTGGTTCCAGCTCCGGCCGGAGACCGGAGATTTCGGTCCTTTTTGCCTCAATCAACGCTATGAGAGGCTCAGTCGGAAGCGCGACCGAAACGACGGTATCCCGCAGCATTTCGCAGACGTCGTATCTGGGAATTGGTCCGCCGGCTTCAATTTGTCGAATAGCGTCAATCCACCACTGTAGTCGCGCGGCGGCGAGACCGGGCTCCGACACGGCCCAGGGTGCCCGCGAAACTTCTAGGTTGAACGCGTATAAAGACCAAAGTCTCGGCCTAAGTTCGGGAGGAGCCGCTCTAGAAGAAAAATATCGATCCGGGTCCCCGCGTCGGACAAGATCTTGAACCCGATCCGAAATCACGCGACGGGCGGCCCTTCGCGGACGAGTTTCCAGACTATAGCGTCCTTAAGCGCTTCGAACGAAGCGTTGATGATATTCGGGGATGCTCCCACGGTCGACCACCTCGCCCCAGACCTGTCTTCGCAGTCGATGATTACTCTCGTAACTGCTTCAGTGCCGCCGCTTGTAATCCGGACTTTGAAGTCGACGAGGCGCATATCGTCGATACAATCCTGGTAAGGACCCAAATCCTTGGCGATAGCCTTAGACAGCGCGTGCACCGGTCCGCTGTCGCGCCCTGTCTCCTCTAATCCCTCGGAAACGGACAGTTTTCGAGCTCCTCCGACACGGAGAACCACAACGGCCTCGGAAACGGAAACCAATTCGCCGCGCTCGTTCCTTCTCCGCTCGACCATCACCCGATAGCGATTCACTCTGAAGTATTCCGGTAGGATTCCGAGCTTTTGGCGAGCCAGGATTTCAAATGACGCTTCCGCGGAATCGTAGCTGTAGCCCCTGTCCTCCCTAGTTTTCACTTCGTCGAGAATCAATGCCAGTCGAGGGTCGCGGCTGTCGATCTCGATTCCGGCCTCGGAAAGCCTTCGGCGAAGATTCGATCTGCCAGCCTGGTTAGACATAGGAATTGTCCGGTGGTTCCCAACAGTATCCGGCCTGATGTGTTCATAGGACGAAGGGTCCTTAAGCACTCCCGAAGCGTGGAGTCCCGCCTTGTGGGTAAATGCGGACGCACCGACGTACGGAGCGGACTTATCGGGCACCCTGTTGAGAATTTCGTCGAATTGCCGGGAAAGCCGAGTCAATGACCTCAGGCCGTCGCTTGAAATACCGGATTCAAATTTCGAACAATACGGCTCCTTCAGCAAAAGAGCGGGAATAATTGAAATCAAATTCGCATTTCCGCATCTCTCGCCTATGCCGTTAATCGTGCCTTGGATCTGCCGAGCTCCGGCGTCGACGGCGGCTAGCGACCCGGCAACCGCCATAGCGGAATCATTGTGCGTGTGAATTCCAAGTTTGCCGGGCGGGACAATTGAATTCGCTACTTCCGAAGTGACTTTTCGGATATCCTCGGGAAGTGTCCCGCCGTTGGTATCGCATAGTACTACCCACCGCGCACCAGCCAGCAATGCCGCTTCAACGCATCTAATCGCATAAGCGCGATTGTCCTTGTACCCATCGAAAAAATGCTCCGCGTCAAAAACCGCCTCGCGACCATTATCGACCAAGTGCTTGATCGATTTACGGATGTTCTCTAGGTTGTCTTCAAGAGATATATTCAGAACGGAGGAAACGTGGAAATCGTGCGCTTTTCCCACGAGGCAAACGGATTCTGCGCCCGAGTTCACGACGGCAGCAAGCGTATTGTCGTTTTCCGCCGACTTTCCGGCCTGCTTCGTCATGCCAAACGCCGTCAGGTTCGAGTTCTTTAGCTTCGGCGCGGTACTGAAAAAGTCGCTGTCCGTCGGATTTGCGCCGGGCCACCCGCCCTCGATATAGTCAATGCCAATCTCATCGAGAGCAGTAGAAATCTCGATTTTATCCGCCGTCGAAAACTGAATGCCTGCGGCCTGCTGACCGTCGCGCAGCGTCGTGTCGTAAATGAATATCCGTTCCCTGGTCATTTCTTCGCCTTCCGGTCTGAACCGCCGCTATCGAGATCCGCCAAGGGCATTTCGCGCTTGTTCATCTCAGTATTCTTTTGCCATGAGCACGATTCTTTCCAATCCGTCGCTGTCGAAGCCAGGCGCAAGCCGCCAGCTGGAGTCGCCATCGGAATCGTTCACTTCGACGCCCGCGTCGATCAACGCATCCCGAATGGCATCCGCCCTCCGATAGTCGCGAGCCGCGCGCGCGCCGGAACGGACCGCGAGCAGCGACTCAATTGCCTCCGAAACATCGGCCGCCTCGGGCTCGGCGCTGCTGCCTGGCGGGAAATTCGTGCCTAGAAGCCCGAGAAGGCACGCAGACGACTTTAGTTCCGAACCCGATTTGGCTGCAAAAAGCCGGTGAAGCCTCGCAATGGCCCTAGGCGTATTCAAGTCGTCGCAAAGGGCCTCCAAAAACTCTTGGTCGGGCGAATCAGACATTTCGGCATCGCGCGTGATTCGACGCCACCTAGCCAATACGGCTCCACTCTCGTCGACGCGCGCTCCCGTCCAGTCAAGCGGCTGGCGATAGTGCGCCGATAGCAAGACCATTCTTGCGACTTCGCCCTGTATTCCCTGCTCCCGCAAATCCTTAACCGTACGGAAATTGCCGAGGCTCTTGGCCATCTTACCGCCTTCTATTTGGAGCATGCCATTATGCATCCAGAAATTGGCGAACGCGCTACCCGGGTGGGCGCAAAGGCTCTGAGCGGCTTCGTTTTCGTGATGCGGAAACACCAAGTCGATTCCGCCGGCGTGAATGTCGAAATCTTTTCCCAATAGCTGCTTGCTCATCGCGGAACATTCGATGTGCCATCCCGGTCGGCCCCTGCCCCATGGGCTCGGCCAGCTCGGCCAACCGGGAGGGGACGGCTTCCACAGAACAAAGTCCAGCGGGTTTTTCTTGTACGGGGCGACCTCGACTCTCGCTCCCGCGCGCATGTCCGCCAGGTCGCGCCGCGCCAGCGAACCGTACGCGCGGTAGCTGTCGACGCTAAATAGCACATGGCCCTCGGCCACGTATGCGTGTTGTTTAGAGCAAAGCGCCTCTATCATCGAAATCATCTGCGGAATGAATTCCGTCGCTCTCGGCTCGTGAGTCGGCCTTGCTACGCCGAGCGAATCCATGTCTTCGTGATACCATCGGATAGTTTCGTCGGCGATGCTCCGGGTCAGCTCCGCCACAGAATTCTTGCAGCCTTGGGACCTTCGTTGTTCCGCCTTTGCAATGATCTTGTCGTCGATATCGGTGAAATTGCGAACGAAAGTTACGCAATCGGCACCGTAGGAGAATTTCAGCAACGAAAAAAGCACGTCAAACACGACCGAAGGACGGGCATTTCCGATGTGCGCCCTTTCGTAGACCGTCGGACCACAAAGATACATGCGGACGTTGCCGGGGTCGATCGGCCTGAATAGTTCCTTCCTTCGAGTTGCAGTGTTCCAAAGCGTGATTTCTGCCATAAGCCTACTCTCGCCGTTTGCCTTGAGCAGCGGCTCGGTTCCAAAGATAATTGCTTGAGTTCGGGCCGCCTGACGATTCGTCAGCCGCCAATAATGATTCCAATTATGCGGTTCGGCGCGTTCATAGCTGTAATTATTGCGACGTTCTCGTCGAATATCAAGAGTCGAATTCACTTGTGCAAGAATAATTCATTAAGAATTGCTCACCGGCTCTCCTTGACTGTAGCTTGGCGAAATAGTGGCTCTCGCCGCCTATTTCGCCCTCGGTTCGCTGTCCAAGGAAGCAAAAACCTGGTTCCCGGATTTTATATTGTAGATTCAGCGAGCCAGCCGTTATGTGAAGCGACTTAGCTCGCCAATTGAGCGCATTTCAGGATTCCGATTCAAATGAAATACAAAGACTTGCCGGCATGGTCGCGCATGGCCGCCGATTGGGGCGAGAATTATTTTGCGACGATACGCCGGAGGCCGGTACGCTCTTCCGCCAAGCCCGGCGAATTTCTTTCGAAGCTGCCGGCGGCGGCTCCCGAAAAGCCTGACGACATGCACACTATTTTCGAAGATTTCGAGCGCATGGTGCCTGATGGAATGACGCATTGGCAGCACCCGCGGTTCTTTGCATATTTTTCCGCCAATGCGGCGCCCGCTTCGATTTTGGCCGAACAGCTTGCGAACTACATCGCGGCCAACTGCATGCTATGGCAGACTTCTCCCGCTGCGACAGAACTTGAAACCCGAATGGTTGACTGGTTTCGTGATTCGCTCGGTCTGCCCGGGCATTTCCGCGGCGTCATCCACGACAGCGCGACCGTCGCGAATTTATGCGCCGTTCTGACGATGCGCGAAAAGGCTTTGAACTGGGACGGAGTCGCCAACGGCATTTCCGGGCAACGCCAGCCCAGAATCTACGCTACATCGGAAAACCACTCGTCCATCGACAAAGCCGCGCGAATAGCTGGCATAGGATCCGCCAATCTCGTAAGGGTATCTACCGACGACGAGCGTTCGATGCGACCGGAATCGTTGCGACATGCAATCGAGGCGGACCTGGCCGCAGGGCTTGTCCCGGCAGGGGTAGTGCTTTGCGTCGGCGGCACTTCCACGGGCGCAGTCGACGGCATCGCGCCCGTGGCGGCGGTCGCCGAAAATTTCGGATTGAACATTCATGTTGATGCCGCTTGGGCAGGAGCGGCTATGATATGCGACGAATTTCGGAGGCACTGGGAAGGCATTGAACAGGTTGACTCGATCGTCATAAATCCGCACAAATGGATCGGAGCTCAGTTTGATTGCTCGGTTCAATTTCTTGCCAATCCGGATTCGCAGATTCGTACGGTCGGGCTCAGGCCCGACTATCTCAGCACGTCTTCAGTTGGCCAGATTACGAACTACAACGAGTGGACAATACCGCTCGGTCGGCGATTCCGCGCCCTTAAGCTATGGTTCGTTTTTCGCGCCTACGGCGTGGAAGGATTGCGCGAAATGATTCGGAACCATGTCTCCTGGGTCCGCGAATTGCAATCCAGATTCGATTCCGACCCCGAATTCGAGGTCCTGACAACGTGCCCATTCGGCCTGTTCACTTTTCGATTATCCGGATCTGATGAATTCGCTGACAAAAATACCAGGCAGCTGCTAGAAAGAGTCAACAATGGCGGGCAAATATACCTGACGCAAACTACGATTGGCGGAAGATTCGCAATAAGAATGACGGCAGGCCAGTTCGAATGCACGAAGGCGGATGTCGATGCCGTCTACCCGATTGTAAAAGAGGCTGGCGAAAATCTGCGCGCTTAATAATTTCGCCGCCAGATCAATTGTTGTGTATGGTATTCGAGACCCTCGGCATGGCGAGAAAGAAGGACGATCGGATGCGATACGGCGCCGAAAATGACCAAGGCCGAAGGCTGCGTAATTGGCGCGATCCGCCATGTCGTCGACGCCTAGGAGCATTGGCCGAAAGCGGAGTCCGGAATTCCTATTCGACCTATGCCAAACCGGCCGAGGCGACGTGTGTCGGATTTTCGCCTAGCGAATTAATCGCCACCCAATTATGGAGAAAGAAATGAAACGCGTTGGAATAGTTGGCCTTGGGGACATGGGTTCCGGAATAGCCAAAAACCTCATTCGCGCAGGCTACGAAACGTCCGGTTACGATTTGATGGAACCTCGGCTAAAGGCTCTCGCTGACATGGGCGGCATAAGAGCCGAGTCCCCTGCGGAGACCGCGAAGGGCAGCGCCGCAGTCTTTGTAATGGTCATGAACGGAAATCAGGCGAAATCGGTCATTTCGGGACCCGATGGTCTGACTTCGGAGCTTCAGCCAGGTTCGGCGATCGTTTTGACCGCGACGATCCGGCCGCGTGAAGTGCGCGAAATTGCGGAGGCAGTGGAAGGAACCGGGATTCATCTGATCGATTCTCCGGTCAGCGGCGGATACGAAGGCGCACAGACGGGCAACCTGACCTTGATGACCTCGGCGCCGGACGACGTATTCGAAAAATTCCGCGACGTGCTAAATGCCGTTGCCGGCTCCATCCATCATGTCGGCAGGGACCCTGGCATGGGCCAAACGGTAAAGGCGTGCCTCCAGTCATTGATCGGGTCAATTTTTTCGGCCGCTTTCGAATCTACGGTCCTAGCGGCAAAGGCCGGCGTGGATGCCGACGCTCTCTACAAGGTATTCTCAACTTCGGGAGCGTCGTGCCCAATTACCAATGTCGCGATCAAAAACATCATTGAAGGTCAGTTCGAAGGTACGGGGAGCCATATCAACACGATGCACAAGGATCTTACGATTGTGATGGATCTAGCCCGCGAACTCGGCGTTCCACTCTTTACCGCATCGACGGCGATGCAGCTTTTCGAGGCGGGGAGAACCAGGTATCCTTCCGGGGACAATTGGACCGTCACACGCGTCGCGGAAGAAATCGTCGGCGTGAAGCTGAGGCGTACCGCATAGGAAAGTCGCTTGCCCGCTTCCGCGCCGCTCCGTCGAAACAGGCGCGCGGTCTATTTTCGAAATGGAAAGGCGCGACTATGAAGTCAGCGGGCGCACTGTAAATTTTACAGCCTGATTAGGCGAGTCGCATAAAAGCAACGACCCCAAAAGGATACCAGAATCTCAAGCAGAATCAGAAGCTTGCAGGAAACAGCCAGCACATCTATTTGCGATGCCGCGGCGAACTAAACGCGCCGGCGCCTAGGAAAACCTAAGGAATACGTACGTCTGGTTCGATTTCTGGCCGAATGCGGATATATGGATCGCGCAACGATCCGATTCGCTGCCGCACTAAGGATGAACCAGATTGCCGGCTTGAATCAGCGCGGAAATAATTGCTTCCGCAATTTCGGTTATATAGCCGCCATTCATTTGAAACGCCAACGCAAGAAAGCAAGACCGCGATGCCTCTCAACTCAGGGATTGAAGCCGTAACCGAGGAAATACGGCATCGTAGCGCGAAGACGCGCGACGGCTACCGCGAACAAATTAGGAAAAAAGCCGAGATCGAGCCGGCGCGATCGCATCTGGACTGCTGCAATCAGGCACACGCTTACGCGGCGATGGAAAAGGACAAGAACGCGCTAACCAGGAATTCGGTGCCAAATCTCGGAATAGTTACCGCCTACAACGACATGCTATCCGCGCATCAACCTTTCGAGAACTACCCTTCGTTAATCAAGGAAGCAGCAAGAGAGGCGGGCGCGACGGCGCAAGTCGCCGGGGGCGTTCCGGCGATGTGCGACGGAGTCACGCAGGGGCAATCGGGAATGGAACTGTCGCTATTTTCCCGTGATGTCATAGCGCTATCGGCTGCTGTAGCGCTTTCGCACAATGCATTCGACTGCGCGGTATTTCTAGGCGTGTGCGACAAAATTGTGCCCGGACTTGCGATTGCGGCGGCTACGTTTGGCCATCTGCCGGCCGTATTCGTTCCGGCGGGACCAATGCCCTCCGGACTGCCCAACGACGAGAAGGCCAAGATTCGGCAGGAGTTTAGCGCAGGCAAAATCGGCCGAGAAAAATTGATGGCGGCGGAAATGGCCTCGTATCATGGTCCCGGGACCTGCACTTTCTATGGAACCGCCAACACTAACCAGATGCTTCTGGAATTTATGGGCCTACATTTGCCCGGGGCATCTTTCGTCAATCCCGGAACGCCGTTGAGGGATGCATTGACCAAGGCGGGCGCCCAAAGGGCGCTCGAGATAACCTGGCTCGGAAATGACTACCGTCCGCTCGGCGAAATCCTGAATGAAAAGTCTTTTGTAAATGGAATCGTAGGCTTGATGGCGACGGGCGGTTCTACGAATCTATTGATACATTTGACCGCCATGGCGCGAGCCGCGGGAATAATTCTAGATCAGAAGGACTTCGCCGAAATATCAGATATCGTGCCGCTTATGGCGCGGGTCTATCCCAACGGGCTTGCCGACGTAAATCACTTCCATGCCGCTGGCGGGCTTAGCTTCATGATCTCGGATTTGCTGTCCGAAGGGTTGCTGCACGAGGATGTCAGTACTGTCGCCGGTGACGGACTTTGGCTGTATTGTCGGGAGCCGAGGCTTTCGAACGGCGAATTGAAGTGGATTGACGGTCCCGAGAAATCTCTGAATGAAAATATACTTCGTTCTGCTAGCGACCCGTTCAGCAAAACGGGCGGGCTTCGGCATCTCGAAGGCAATATCGGCAAGGGCGTCATGAAAATCTCGGCTGTCGCGGAAGCAAATTACATAGTCGAAGCGCCGGCGCTGGTCTTCGAATGCCAAGCCGATGTCCGTTCCGCATTTCGAAATGGATTGCTGAATCGGGATGTCGTAGTTGTCGTGCGCTTTCAGGGACCTAAGGCGAAAGGGATGCCGGAATTGCATTCGCTTACTCCGATTCTGGCTTCGGTACAGGCGAAGGGCTACAAAACCGCGCTTGTGACCGACGGACGAATGTCCGGAGCATCGGGGACAGTGCCCGCCGCCATTCATGTCGTTCCGGAAGCGGCGGATCAGGGAATGATTGCCAAGATTCGCGATGGAGATATCATTCGCGTGGATGCAAATTCGAAAGAACTTCAAATACTGTCGGATTCCGTGAGCTCAAGAATACCGGCTTGCGAATTTGGCGAAGACGGCTATCTGGACAATGGACGGGAACTATTCAAGCTATTCCGCCAAAACGTGGGAGCTGCGACGGAGGGCGCATCCGCCATAGTCTGATGACTAAGTCCGCGTCGCGCATGGTATAATTTGGGTAGTCTCCGATCAATGCAAAGTGTTTACGGATTCGTTGGATTTTCAAGAACTAGTCGCGCTATGCAGGCTTGCCGCGAAATTGATATTCGAATTGCAGAGGTCCTAGGCACCCGACACCTAGAGGCAATCTGCTCGTGAACATCGGACGGCGCCGGATAGCGTTTGTCGCCGACGTCGGAGGCACTCGTACGCGCGTCGCGGTAGCAGACGGCAATGCAGTCGTACCTGGGTCTGTAAGACGCTATCTTAACGCGGAATGGCGGAGCTTCGAAGATCTGGCCGCCAAATTCGCGCAAAATGAATGCAGGGCAAGCTTCGATAGCGCCTGCGTTGCATTCGCGGGACCAGTTAACGATGGAAGGACCGCCCTGACCAATTCGGACTGGGCAATTGACGCCGACGCATTGAGAACAGCAATCGGCGCGACGCAAACAGTCTTGATCAATGACCTCCAAGCACTTGGACATTCGCTTGCTATTCTTGGTCCCGGAGAAATTAAGCCTGTACTGAAGGGTCGCAAGTCGCGACAGAACGCGACTCGCCTTGTCGTCGGCGTCGGTACGGGATTCAACGCTGCCGTCGCGTCCTACGTCAATGGCACTTGGCATGTTTCCGCATCGGAGTGCGGCCACACTGGGCTTTGCGTTCGCAACGCAGAGGAATTCGCACTCGCCAGCCACATTTCTAAGGCCGCTGGTTTTGCGTCGTTGGAGGACGTGCTTTCAGGCCCCGGAATCGAAACGACGTATTCCTGGCTTGCCGGCGGGAAGTACGGCGAGCAACACAAATGCGCAGGTTCGATTCTTGATGCCGCCGCGTCGGGGCAAGATCAGGCTGCGGTTGATACGGAGCGAATCGTGGTTGACTTGCTCGGATCTGTTTGCGGCGACCTGGCGCTGATTCATCTCCCCTTCGGCGGGATCTTTTTGGCTGGAGGCGTCGCAAGGGCTTTGGTTCCGCGACTGGAGAAAAGTGGATATGCTCAAGCGTTTCTCGGCAAGGGCAGGTTCAGTGAATTCATGGACCAATTCAGCGTAAATGCAATTGAAGATGATTTCGCCGCGCTTAAGGGATGCGCGGCATATCTTGCGTCGCTTGGCTAAGAGTTTGACCTAGAATGTGGATGGCCTCCCCAGATATGGTGTTTCCGTG